>DATGMN010000029.1:0-227636 GCA_035293585.1 Bradyrhizobium sp.
CACCGTCTGCGAGGAGGCGGGCTGCCCCAATATCGGCGAGTGCTGGGACAAGAAGCACGCCACTTTCATGATCATGGGCGACACCTGCACCCGGGCCTGCGCCTTCTGCAATGTCAGGACCGGTCTGCCGGAGGCGCTTGATGCGTCAGAACCGGAGCATGTGGCGGATGCGACCGCGAAACTCGGTCTGACCCATGTCGTCGTCACTTCGGTCGACCGCGACGATCTCGCGGACGGCGGCGCAGCGCATTTTGCCGAAACCATCCGTGCCATCCGCGCGCGCTGCCCGACCACGACAATCGAGGTGCTGACGCCGGACTTCCTGCGCAAGGATGGCGCGCTCGAGGTCGTCGTCGCCGCCAAGCCCGACGTCTTCAACCACAATCTCGAGACGGTGCCGTCGCGCTATCTCAACGTGCGGCCCGGCGCGCGCTACTTCCATTCGGTGCGGCTGCTGCAGCGGGTCAAGGAACTCGATCCCACCATCTTCACCAAGTCCGGGATCATGGTGGGCCTCGGCGAGGAACGGCAGGAAGTGCTGCAGGTGATGGACGACCTGCGCTCGGCCGATGTCGACTTCCTCACCATCGGGCAGTATCTGCAGCCGACTCGCAAGCATCATGCGGTCATGGGCTATGTGACGCCCGACGAGTTCAAGGCTTACGAAAAGGTCGCCTATGCCAAGGGCTTCTTGATGGTGTCGGCGAGCCCCTTGACCCGGTCCTCGCATCATGCCGGCGAGGATTTTGCGAAACTGAAAGCGGCGCGGGCGGCGGTCGCGCGTTGAAGACCTGACGAAGCTTAAGACAAACCTGGCGCCGGGGCGGAGCGGGAGTGTCCGCCACCGGCGCCATGCAGCAGCTTGAAGACAGATGCCGAGATTTTCCAGCAAGCGCCGCGTACCCCATAGCGCCGCGCAGATGTTCGATCTGGTCGCCGATGTCGAGCGCTACCCGGAATTCGTTCCGCTGTGCCAGGCGTTGAAAATCCGCCAGCGCACGCCACGCCCCGACGGCACCGAGGTCATCGTCGCCGACATGACCGTATCGTTCAAGCTGGTGCGGGAGTCCTTCACCAGCCAGGTGACGCTGGACCGGCCGAACCTGAAGATCCTGGTCGAGTATCTGCGCGGCCCGTTCAAGAACCTGGAAAATCGCTGGACCTTCGAACCCAAGGGAACGGAGAAGGACGAGGAGGCCTGCGACGTCGGCTTCTATCTCGCCTATGAGTTCAAGAGCCGGATGCTTGCGGCGCTGATGGGCGCCATGTTCGACACCGCCTTCGCCCGATTCTCCGCCGCGTTCGAGAAACGGGCGGATGTGATCTACGGCAAGAGGCCCGTGGCGGCACCGACCTAGCCGCGCCCTCACAGCATGGACGCGATCAGCAGCACGAGCTCGGCCTGCCGGCTGGTGCCGGTCTTGGCGAAGACGCTCTTGAGCTGGTTGCGGCCGGTCTCTTTCGCGATGCCGAGCCGGTCGCAGACCGCATCGAGCGGATCGCCGCTCGCAAGCTGGGAGGCGAGGCGCGCCTCGGCCTGGGTCAGATGAAACGCGCCGCGCAGGGTCGCCTCGGGCGTCCTGCGGCGGGCGTCGGTGTCGACCAGCACGATCGCAGCCTGGCATTCGCTGAAGTAGCTGGCGCTGAGCTGCGACATCTTGACGGGATAGGCGAGCACCGGCCGCCTGTCTTTCCGCGGCAGCATCACCGGCGGCAGCAGCGAGGCGCCGGAAGCCTTCCAAAACAGCTCGCGCAGCGTCCGGCTCAGATGGTCATTGGCGGCCTGGTCGTGCGAGCTGATGCGCCCCTGCCGAACCTGCAGGTCGCCCGCCAGCAGCCGGTCGGCGGCGCGGTTGGTGCGGGCGATCTCGCCTTTGCCGTTGAGCAGCGCGACCGCGGTGTGGCTGAGGTCGAATGCCTCCAGCGCTGCGGAGGAGGCGGCAAAGCCGAGCGCGCGGGCCAGTGCCGCAGCCGAGTTCAGGCGGCGCGACAGCTGCTTGAGCTTCTGCTTCTGTTCCGGCGAGAACGGGTCCTGGGTGACGCCGCGCTGGATCGACAGGCACCAGACCTGATCGTCGACCCTGATCGGTATCCCGCCGAACCAGCGCAAGCCCGTCGGTTCCAGGAACTCCTGGTAGTAGGGGGTCCGTCTCATCTCCTCGGGGGAGATGAAATCGAGATCGTCGATGACATTGCCCTCCAGCAGCATCTTGAGCGGCGAATACCGGATGTCGCGTTCGGACCAGCCATCGCGGAAATAGACTTCGGTGGCGCGCGCGATGCCGTCGCTGGCGGGAACATACGGGAAGCCCTGGCCGGTCACGGGCAGGATCAGCGCACCGACGCTTTCGGTCTGCTCGGAAATCGTCTGGATCGCCTTGGACCAGAGCGACGCGTCGGTCGCAGCGCTTGCGAAAATCTCCTCGACGGCCTGAAGGTCCCAGCTTGTCATGATCCAAAGCTATTTCCCGGCGGAGGAGACCTCAAGGTAGACGATGTTGCCGGGCGCATCCCGGTTGGTCCTGAACCGCTTCAGTCTGCTCGAATCCGCCAGCCGTTCCAAGTCCAATTCGGAGCGGTACATAACGCTCCAGCCCATCACGCCCTCCATATAGCCGCGGGCCTTGTTCTCCGGCGCATGGCTCGCGACGACGAGCCGGCCGCCGGGCGCGAGCCTTGCGGCAAGCCGGCCGAGCAGGTCGGAGGCGTCCGGATCGGCCAGCTGATCGAACGGGTTGGCCGAATAGATCAGATCGAAGGCGAGATCGCTCTCCTGGCGGAGGAAGTGCCAGATCGGCTGCTCCAGCGGGACGATGTTGACGTCCGGATTGGCGTTCACCGCCTCGCGCAGCGAGGCGCCGTCTGCATCGAGAGCAAAAATCTGGAAATCGCGCCGGTCGAGCAATCGCCGTGCGGTATCGAGCTCGCGCAGATGGCCGTTCGCGATCGACAGGATCCGAGCCTTGCGGGTCGCGCGCACCGTCTGCGCGAGCGCCTTGGCGAAGCGATCGCGCCGCCGCATGATGCTTTGCGCCGCTCCGAGATTGGTCGTGACGAAATGGACGGCTTCGCCGACCTCGCTCAAGGCGAGGTAACGCGGGCGGTAGATATAGTCCAGCATCACCCCGTCGGCGGCCTGTCCCCGCGGCTTGAGGAAGCCGCGGGCGGTAAAGGGGTCCTCCAGCAGAAGACCGTGCAGCGGATGGCTTTGGCAATGGGCCTGGAACTCGGACCGGCGATCTGAAGCCGCTGCCGCATCATAGAACTCGGCGAGCGATCGCATCAGCTCGTCGACGATGGTGACGCAGGCGACGCTGCGCAGCCGCGCGAAATAGCCGTCGAGGACCTCAAGCAGCACCTGGCCCTGGTCGATCGAGGCCATCCTGGTCGGATGTCCCATTGGCTTTCCTTCCCGTGCTTTCTGCAGAATCTAGGAAGCAGACCATCCGGAAGGACGCATCACCCATATGGGCTAAGCCGCGTGGATCGGCGTCCCGAGGCACGACATGTTGAGGTTGCGGGCCGTGATGTGCACATCTGTGCTGGCCGCTGAGGCCGTTCTGGCGCGCCTCCGAGCGGAGACGCGAAACGCTTGAACGAAGCGGCGTCAGTGTCGCTCGCTTGCGCCGCGCTGATTGGATTCCCTGACCGGATTCTTGGGATCGACGGGCCAAATGCGCAAGGCCCGGTGTGCCTAGGAGACCGGGCCTTGCGATTGTCCCCCTGCCGCATTGGCCAAGTGAACCAACTGACAGGTACCAAGTGGCGGTATCTGTGATGCGTGGATATCGATACGAGATGGGCGCGGCCTTGCCAACGCCGGATGATTACGGTGTCGGGGAACCGTCGAACGCAATTTACCCCCGCGGCGGTCGCCTCCGTTTCGCCGCATGCCGGCGCGGCGTTCTCGCCACGCGCAACCGCACGCGGCTGGCGGCCTCGCGCCGCGGCGGCTTGCTTGCCTGCGGCCCGCGGGCGAGCTCCATCAGCATCCGTAGCGCCTCGACCACGCTGCGCTGGCGCACGGCGGTACGGCCGATGGCGCCGAAACGGTGCTCGCGATGGGCGATTCGGCCGTCGCGCGCGGCGACGGCGAAATGGACGAGGCCGACCGGCTTGCCTGGGACGGCGCCGCCCGGGCCGGCGATGCCGGTGATGGCGACCGCGAGGTCGACGTCGGCACGTTCGAGGGCGCCGACCGCCATTTGGGTCGCGGTCTCCTTGCTCACCGCGCCGAAGGTTGCAAGCGTGGAGGCCTCGACGCCGAGCATCGCGCGCTTGGCTTCATTGGAATAGGTGACATAGCCGCGGTCGATGACGTCGGACGAGCCCGGGATGTCGGTCAAGGCGCCGGCGACCAGACCGCCGGTGCAGGATTCCGCGGTGGCAATGGTCAGCTTGCGCATCCGGCACAGGTCGAGCAGCGATCGGGCCAGGGCGCGGGCGTCGCTGCCGCTCATCTCTAGACACTCCGGCCTTGATCGATCCATGGCAGGCGGATGGTGGCGCTGGCGGTCGCGGCGATGCCTTCCTCGCGGCCGGTGAAGCCGAGCCGCTCGCTTGTCGTCGCCTTCACGGCGACGCGCGAGATGTCGACGCCGGATATCTCGGCAATGCGCGCCCGCATGGTGTCGCGCAAGGGGCCGATCTTCGGCCGCTCGCAGATCAGGGTGACCTCGAGATTGGCGATGCGGCCGCCGCGCGCGGTGACGCGCTCCACCGCATATTTCAGGAACCGGTCGGAGGAGGCGCCCTTCCACTTGGCGTCGCTCGGCGGGAAGTGCGAGCCGATGTCGCCGTCGGCGAGCGCGCCGAGGATGGCATCGACCAGCGCATGCAGGCCGACATCGCCGTCGGAATGGGCGAGAAAGCCCTTGCTGTGCGGCACGCGCACGCCGCAGATCATCACGTGATCGCCTTCGCCGAAGGCGTGCACGTCGTAGCCCGTGCCGGTCCTGATATCGCCGAGCAGGCTCGCAAGGCGCGCTTCCTCGCGAAGAAAATCTTCCGGAGTCGTGAGCTTCATGTTCAGAGCATCGCCTTCAAAGGTCGCAACCGTCAATCCCGCCCATTCGGCGAGCGCTGCATCATCTGTGAAATCCGACCGGCCTTCGCGCGCGGCGCGGCGATGGGCCTCGAGAATGACGTCGTAGCGAAAGGCCTGCGGCGTCTGCGCGATCCGCAGCCGCGCGCGCTCCGGCGTATCGGCGACGTTGCCGTCGGCGTCGATCAGCTTGATGGTGTCGGCGACCGGAATGGTGGGGATCGCCGCGCCGGTGCGGCTTGCGGCCTCGATCGCGCGCGAGATCACGCCGTCCGAGACGAACGGCCGCGCGGCATCGTGGATCAGCACGATGTCCGGTTTCTCGCCCGTGATAGCCTCGAGCCCGGCATGGACGGAGGCCTGCCGCGTCGCGCCGCCGTTGGCGGGAGCTTGGTGGCGCAGCCCGGCGCAGGCCGCGTTGAACATCGCTGCATCGTCGGGATGCAGCACGGGCTGCACCACCGACACTTGCGGATGCGTGCAGAACGGCTGCATGGCGCGGTAGATCACGGTCTGCCCGCCGATTGTACGGTATTGTTTCGGTCCGCCAGTTCCGGCACGAAGGCCGCGACCGGCTGCGACGAGGATGGCGGCGGTCCGTTCAGATTTTGCCATGCGACTCAAATAACGGTGATTGCGGTGGACAAGTGGGGCGCCTGACGCCTGATCAGGCCGGCAGCCCTTATCACGGCCGGAACAAAAAAGAGAGGAAATCCCGGAGCTTTAGGATTAACCAGCAGTGCTGCTATTGCTGCACTGCACTTGCATCATAACAAGAACTGTCTAAACTGTAGGCATGCAACTTGACTGCACAAGATTTGTGCGCAAAATGGGATTGACTGGCAGTCGCGACGAAGCGGCGGCTTCCCAACAGACGAGACATCCGTGAACGGCCCGGACGCTCCCAGCGTTAAATCCCTGAAGATAGGCGACATTCAGCTCGCCAACCGGGTCCTCCTTGCGCCCATGTCGGGGATTACCGACGCACCGTTCCGCCGTCTGGCGGCGAGCCTTGGAGCAGGGCTGGTGGTCTCGGAAATGACCGCCAGCGACGATTTGGCCCAGGGACGCCCGATCTCCCGGTTGCGCTGCGAAGCGACCGGCGTCGGTCCCCACGTGGTGCAGCTTGCGGGCTGCCAGGCGCGCTGGATGCGCGAAGGCGTGCGGGTTGCCGAGGAAGCGGGCGCCGACATCATCGATATCAATATGGGCTGTCCGGCCCGCCATGTCACCGGAGGACAGTCGGGCTCGGCCCTGATGCGCGATCTCGACCATGCCCTCAGCCTGATCGAGGCGACGGTTGAAATCGCGCATGTGCCGGTGACGCTGAAGATGCGGCTCGGCTGGGACGACCGCTCGCGCAACGCGCCCGAGCTCGCCCGCCGCGCCGAGGCTGCGGGTGTTGCAATGATCACCGTGCATGGCCGCACGCGTCAGCAGTTCTACAAGGGCGAAGCCGACTGGACCGCAGTGCGCGACGTGCGCGAGGCGATCTCGATCCCGCTCGTCGTCAATGGCGACATCGCTTCGTTCGAAACCGCGGTGACGGCGCTGCAAGCCTCGGGCGCGGACGCCGTGATGATCGGCCGCGGCGCGCAGGGACAACCCTGGCTGCCCGGCCAGATCGGGCGACAGCTCGCGGGCGGGGCGGCTGAGCCGGCGCCCTCGCTCGCCCAGCAGCTCGACTATCTGCGGGCGCTCTATGACGAGGTGTGCCGGCACTATGGATTGCGCGTGGGGCTGCGCCATGCGCGCAAGCATCTCGCGTGGGCGCTCGATGTCGCAAGCGCCGGCGCGCGGACGCCGGCCGAGAAACTGAAGGCCTGGCGGGCGAAGATCCTGACTTCGGAAGACCCGCGGCAGGTGCACAGCGCCCTGACCGACGCATTCGACGACTTTGCATGGAGTGCTGCTGCATGACGTCAGCCGCCGAACATCGCAAGACACGGCCATCGGAAGCCGATGCCATCCTCAACGCGCTGCCCAACCCCGTGATCCTGATCGGCCCCGACGGCAAGATCGTCGATGCCAACAACGCGGCGGAGGCGTTCTTTGACATCTCCACCCAGTTCCTGCAGCGCCAGCAGCTCAAGGAGCTGGTGCCGTTCGGCAGCCCGTTGCTCGCACTGATCGACCAGGTGCGCACCACGAACTCGCCGGTCAATGAATACAAGGTCGATCTCGGCACGCCGCGCATGGGCGGCGACCGCCAGGTCGACCTGCATGTCGCCCCGCTCACCGAGCGGCCCGGCCATATCGTGGTGATGCTGCAGGAGCGCACCATCGCCGACAAGATGGACCGCCAGCTCACCCATCGCAGCGCCGCACGCAGCGTGATCGCGCTCGCTGCGATGCTGGCGCATGAGATCAAGAACCCGCTGTCGGGCATTCGCGGTGCAGCCCAGCTGCTGGAACAGCAGGCCTCGTCCGAGGACCGCATGCTGACGCGACTGATCTGCGACGAGGCCGACCGCATCGTCACGCTGGTCGATCGCATGGAGGTGTTCGGCGACGACCGTCCGGTGGCGCGCGGCCCCGTCAACATCCATTCCGTGCTCGACCACGTCAAACGGCTGGCGCAATCGGGCTTTGCCCGCAACGTGCGCTTTGTCGAGGATTACGATCCCTCGCTGCCGCCGGTGCTGGCCAACCAGGATCAGCTGATCCAGGTGTTCTTGAACCTGGTGAAGAACGCCGCGGAAGCCGTGGTCGATCTCGGCACCGATGCGGAGATCCAGCTCACCACGGCGTTCCGACCGGGCGTGCGGCTCTCGGTGCCCGGCAAGAAGTCGCGTGTCTCCTTGCCGTTGGAATTCTGTGTCAAGGACAACGGTCCCGGTGTCCCTGAGGATCTGATGCCGAACCTGTTCGATCCGTTCGTGACGACGAAACAGACGGGCAGCGGCCTGGGGCTCGCGCTCGTTGCAAAGATTGTCGGCGATCACGGCGGCATCATCGAATGCGAGTCACAACCGCGCAAGACCACCTTCCGGGTGCTGATGCCGATGTTCAACAGCGCCAAGAATAGGGACGCAGCCCATCCGGACGCCAACCAATCAGACCCAAGCCATCGCGATGACGTTTCCGGGACGCCGTTGCATGCCTCACAGGAACGATGAGGAATAAATATGCCTGCAGGTAGCATTCTAGTCGCCGATGACGATACCGCGATCCGGACGGTACTCAATCAGGCTCTCTCGCGCGCCGGCTACGAGGTGCGCCTCACCGGCAATGCCGCGACCCTGTGGCGCTGGGTCAGCCAGGGCGAGGGCGACCTCGTCATCACCGACGTGGTGATGCCCGACGAGAATGCCTTCGACCTGCTGCCGCGCATCAAGAAGATGCGGCCCAATCTGCCCGTCATCGTCATGAGCGCGCAGAACACGTTCATGACGGCGATCCGCGCCTCCGAACGCGGGGCGTATGAATACCTGCCCAAGCCCTTCGACCTCAAGGAATTGATCGCGATCGTCGGCCGCGCCCTGGCCGAGCCGAAGGAACGCACGGCAGCTGTGCCCGACGAGCAGGAGTTCGAATCGATCCCGCTGGTCGGCCGCTCGCCGGCGATGCAGGAAATCTACCGCGTGCTGGCGCGGCTGATGCAGACCGATCTCACCGTAATGATCTCGGGCGAGTCCGGCACCGGCAAGGAGCTGGTGGCGCGCGCGCTGCACGATTACGGCAAGCGCCGCAACGGCCCGTTCGTCGCGGTCAACATGGCCGCGATCCCGCGCGACCTCATTGAATCCGAGCTGTTCGGCCATGAGCGCGGGGCGTTCACCGGCGCCAACACCCGCGCCTCCGGCCGGTTCGAGCAGGCCGAGGGCGGCACGCTGTTCCTGGACGAGATCGGCGACATGCCGATGGAGGCGCAGACGCGGCTGCTCCGCGTGCTGCAGCAGGGCGAATACACCACCGTCGGCGGCCGCACCCCGATCAAGACCGACGTGCGCATCGTCGCCGCCTCCAACAAGGACCTGCGCATCCTGATCCAGCAGGGCCTGTTCCGCGAGGACCTGTTCTTCCGCCTCAACGTGGTGCCGCTGCGGCTGCCGCCGTTGCGCGAGCGCATCGAGGACCTGCCGGACCTGGTCAGGCATTTCTTCGCGCTCGCCGAGAAGGACGGCCTGCCGCCCAAGAAGCTCGATGCCATGGCGCTGGAGCGGCTGAAGCAGCACCGCTGGCCCGGCAACGTTCGCGAGCTGGAAAACCTCGCCCGGCGTCTCGCCGCGCTCTATCCGCAGGACGTCATCACGGCGTCCGTCATCGACGGCGAGCTGGCGCCGCCGGCGGTTGCTCCTGGCGGGGCCGTGCATCACGGCATCGACAATCTCGGTGGCGCGGTCGAGGCCTATCTGTCCTCGCACTTCCAGGGCTTCCCGAACGGCGTGCCGCCGCCCGGTCTCTATCACCGCATTCTCAAGGAGATCGAGGTGCCGTTGCTCACGGCCGCGCTCGCCGCCACCCGCGGCAACCAGATCCGGGCCGCCGACCTGCTTGGATTGAACCGGAACACGCTGCGCAAGAAGATCCGCGACCTGGACATCCAGGTCTATCGCAGCGGCAGCTAGACTGTGCGGCGGCGTGTTCGGCGCACGCCGCCTAATTGTGCCCGGTAACGCCCGGCGTCGATCCGCCATATTGGGACGAACCGGTCCCGCTCAAGGTCGTGGGACCGCCGGCCGTACCATTCGGATTGTTGGTCGCGGCCGAGGAATGATACATCCGGTGGTGATGGTGATGCCGGTAGGTGGCGCCGGCGGGTGCGGCTGTGACGGCGACCGTCAGGGCCGCCAGGATGATCGTTGTGAGCTTCATCGTCATGGTCTTTCGTTCGAGGGTTTCGGCTCAATCGGATGAGGCTGGCAATTGTTCCTAACTTGCAGGTAGTCCGCAGTTGCAGGCAGTCCGCAGTTGATCGTGTCGCACTGCTCAGAATTTTCGGCCTGCGGCAAAAATATTTTTGGAATTTATCATTTGATACGGGCAAGGTCCGAATCACCCGCGAGGCTACCGATGGGCATGGAGGGACGCTCCCATGGACAGCTTGGAACGCTGTTTCATCGTCGCCGCGGCGACGAGCTTCTTGGTCTTGATCGGTGCGACCACCTGGTTCGGCTTTATGACATTCTGACCAAGTGCGCGTTCCGAGGCCGCGACCTTAACGGTTCTGGCCATCAAATCCCGTGACGGGCTATAGCAGCTCCGTTCGAATGCCGGCGCAACGTGATCGAGCCGGCCGGAGATGCGCACAGGCACAGCCCAGTTTGCGCCGGGGGATTGCATGGCCGACATCCAGACCTTTGTCGTCGAGCCCGGGACGCCGGAACTGGCCACCTGCGCCCGTTGGCGGGTCGAGACATTTTCAGTCCTGGAAGCGTCCTTCGAGCAGGAATTGAAGTCGCTGGAGCTGTTCACCTCCGATCGGGCCCATGGAGTCGCGCTGATCGCCAAGCTCGGCGGCGAGCCGATCGGCACCTGTCTCCTGGTCGAATCGGAGATCGACCCCAATCACGATGTGTCGCCATGGCTGGCCGGCCTATTCGTCGTGCCTGGTCACCGGCGCAGAGGGGCAGGGGCCGTACTTGTCCACGCTATCGAGGACCAGGCGCGGGAACGCGGCGCCTCGCGGCTCTACCTCTATACGACGGCGGCAGCCGGGTTCTATGCGAAGCTCGGTTGGGCATTGCTGGACCGCACCGACTGGAAGGGCTTTGACACGGCTCTGATGGCCCGCGACCTCTAAGCGCGCACCGAATCAGCCGCGGATTCGCGGTTGATGCTTTCAGGCCGCGTCCGAACTGTGCGTTGCGCTGCAGTTGCAGGTCTTTGGATACCAGCCTGTTGATGCGTATTTCCCGGGCAGAGACGCCGCGGAAATGTCGCAATTCGGCAACAATGTGATATGAATGCATCAGTCCGCAACGCCGGACTCGACCCGATTCAGCATCACACCATGCCGGAATGACCAGCGCAGAGGCAGCACAAGCACCGTTCGACCCGTCACTGGCCGAGCCCAAAGGCAGGGGCTTGCCGCGGCTATTGGCGCCGTTTGCCGTCGGCATTGCGCTGTTGTCGGCCTTCCTGACCTTCATCGTGCTGACCGGGCTGACGCGGATCGAGCCCCGGCCGTCCGTGGTGCAATCCTTCTACCTGATCAACGTCGCAACCATCCTGCTGCTGGTCGGCATCATCGTCCGCGAAGTCTGGCAGATGGTGCTGGCGCGGCGGCGGGGCCGGGCGGCGGCGCGCCTGCACATCCAGGTTGTCGGCCTGTTCTCGGTGATCGCGGTGCTGCCGGCGGTGCTGGTCGCGATCATCGCCAACGTCACCCTCGACCGCGGCCTCGACCGGCTGTTCTCGGGGCCGACGCGCGAGGTGATCCAGAACTCGCTGACGATCTCGCGCGCCTATGTGCAGGAGCACGCGCAACTGATCCGCGGCGACATTCTGGGCATGGCCATCGATATCAGCCACGCCCAACCGCTCTACTACCAGGACCGCGGCTCGTTCAAGCAGCTGCTGACCGCCAGTGCCGCCGCCCGCAACCTGCCGGGCGCCATGATCATGGACAAGGACGCCAAGCCGCTGGAGACTGCGGACACCGGCGCCCAGGCATCCTACTCGCCGCCGTCGCCGGACTTCCTGAAGAACGTCAACGAGGACGAGCCTGAAATCGCGGTGCTGCCGGATTCGAATTCCGTCGCGGCCGTGATCCGGCTGCGGGCTTTCACCGACACCTTCCTCTATGTGGAGCGTGCGCTCGATCCGCGGGTGGTCGACCAGCTCAAGCAGACCGAGGCCAGCGTTGCCGGCTATTCCCAGATGGAGTCGCAGCGGCTCGGCATCCAGGTGGCGTTTGCGCTGATGTTCGCGGTGATCGCGCTCACCA
This sequence comes from Bradyrhizobium sp., assembly GCA_035293585.1. GTDB lineage: Bacteria > Pseudomonadota > Alphaproteobacteria > Rhizobiales > Xanthobacteraceae > Bradyrhizobium. Next base: position 11,937 of record DATGMN010000029.1, read on the forward strand.
TCCTGATGGCTTCGGTGCTGCTCGGCCTGAATTTCGCCAACCGCCTGGTGGCGCCGATCCGCCGCCTGATGAATGCCGCGAACCTCGTCTCCACCGGCGATCTGCAGGTGCAGGTGCCCGTCATGAGGTCGGAGGGCGACCTCGCCCAGCTCGGCGAGACCTTCAACAAGATGACGCAGGAATTGCGCACCCAGCGCAACGAGCTGGTCAGCGCCTCCGAATTGATCGACAGCCGCCGCCGTTTCATCGAGGCCGTGCTGTCATCGGCCTCCGCCGGCATCATCGGGGTCGACGGCTCCGGCTCGATCGGCATTCTCAACCGCTCGGCGGAAAAGCTGATCGGCCACGCCGAATCCGAGACGCTGGATCATCCGCTCTCCGACGTGCTGCCCGAGCTCGACGAGATGATGAAGAGCGCCCGCGAGGGCAATCAGCGGCTGGTGCAGGGGCAGGTGACCATCCTGCGCGACGGCAATGAGCGCAACCTGTCGGTGCGCGTCAGTGCCGAGAAGACCGGCGAGGCCGGGCGCGACAGCTACATCATCACCCTCGACGACATCACCGAGCTCGTGTCGGCGCAGCGCACCTCGGCCTGGGGCGACGTCGCGCGCCGCATTGCGCACGAGATCAAGAATCCGCTGACCCCGATTCAGCTTTCGGCCGAGCGCATCCGCCGCAAATTCGGCAAGGTCATCACCGAGGACAAGGCGGTATTCGACCAGTGCACCGACACCATCGTGCGCCAGGTCGACGATATCAGACGGATGGTCGACGAGTTCTCGCGTTTTGCCCGCATGCCCAAGCCCGTGATCGAAGGCGAGGACGTCGCCGACACCGTGCGGCAGGCGGTGTTCCTGATGAAGGTCGCCCATCCCGAGATCGATATCGAGACCGACATCAAGCAGGATCCGCTGCGGGCGCAGTTCGACCGCCGCCTGATCTCGCAGGCGCTGACCAACATCATCAAGAACGCCACCGAGGCCATCGAGGCGGTGCCGGCGGAGGAGCTCGGCAAGGAAGGCGGCAAAGGTCGCATCGATGTCGTCGCCCAGCGCGAGAACGAGGAGATCGTCATCGACGTCGTCGATAACGGCATCGGCTTGCCGAAGGTCGCCCGCCAGCGGCTGCTCGAACCCTATGTGACCACGCGCGCCAAGGGCACCGGCCTCGGCCTGGCCATCGTCGGGCGCGTGCTCGAGGACCATGGCGGCCGCATCGAGCTGAAGGACGCCTCCGATTTCCGCACCGGCCAGCGCGGCGCCTGGATGCGCCTGCGTTTTGCGATCTCCGGACACGCCGCGAAAGCCGCAGGCGAGACAAACGCGGCAGGCGAGGCGAGACAATCGCCGGCGGGGCCGACCCCCGACACGGCTCAGACGACCAACAATGACACAAGAACTCCAGGCACAACCAACCAAGACACAAAAACCAAAGCCGCAACAGGCAACTGAGGCAGGGCGGACCGATGGCAAGTGATATTCTGATCGTCGATGACGAAGCCGATATTCGCGAACTGGTGGCGGGCATTCTCGACGACGAGGGGTTTTCCACCCGCACCGCGCGCGACAGCGACAGCGCGCTCGCCGAGATCGCCAACCGCCGGCCGCATCTGGTGTTTCTCGACATCTGGCTGCAGGGCTCCAAGCTCGACGGGTTGCAGCTCCTGGAGCAGATCAAGCGCGACCATCCCGACCTGCCTGTCGTGATGATCTCCGGCCATGGCAACATCGAAACCGCGGTCGCTGCCATCAAGCGCGGCGCCTATGACTTCATCGAGAAGCCGTTCAAGGCCGATCGCCTGATCCTGGTGGCGACACGCGCGCTGGAAAACTCGAGGCTTAAGCGCGAGGTGCGCGAGCTGAAACAGCTGGCGCCGACTGCGAGCACCCTGACCGGCCACTCGCCCTGCATGAACCAGCTGCGCCAGACCATCGAGCGGGCCGCCAAGGCCAACAGCCGCATCCTGATCGTCGGTCCCGCAGGCTCGGGCAAGGAGCTCGTGGCGCGCACGCTGCACGCCGCCTCCAACCGCGCCGAGGGGCCGTTCGTGGTCATCAATGCCGCCGCCATCACGCCGGAGCGGATGGAGATCGAGCTGTTCGGCGTCGAGCAGTCCAATGGCGAGCAGCCCCGCAAGACCGGCGCGTTGGAAGAAGCCCATGGCGGCACGCTGTTCGTCGACGAGATCGGCGACATGCCGCGCGAGACCCAGAACAAGATCCTGCGCGTGCTGGTCGAACAGACCTTCCAGCGCCAGGGCGGCACCAACAAGGTCGCGGTCGACGTCCGCATCATCTCCTCGACCGCGCGCAACCTCGAAGAGGAGATCGCGCAGGGCCGTTTCCGCGAGGACCTCTATCACCGGCTGTCGGTGGTGCCGATCCGCGTGCCGCCGCTGTCGGAGCGGCGCGAGGACATTCCGGAGCTGATCGACTATTTCATGGACCAGATCTCGGCCACGACCGGCCTGCCGAAGCGCCAGATCGGCCAGGACGCCATGGCGGTGCTGCAATCGCATGTCTGGCCGGGCAACGTCCGGCAGCTCCGCAACAATGTCGAGCGGGTGATGATTCTCGCTGCCGGCGGGCCGGAGACCATCATCACCGCCGACATGCTGCCGCAGGACGTCGGCTCCATGGTGCCGGCCATGCCCACCAGCAACAATGGTGAGCACATCATGGGCCTACCTTTGCGCGAGGCGCGCGAGGTGTTCGAGCGCGACTATCTGATCGCCCAGATCAGCCGATTCTCCGGGAATATTTCGCGGACGGCGGAATTCGTGGGGATGGAGCGCTCGGCGCTGCATCGGAAGCTGAAGGCGCTGGGGGTCGGCTAATCCTTAAAAAGGCCGCGCTTTCATGCATTTGCTTGGGAAAATTCATCTCTTATCGCGACTTTTGCAGAGAAATGCATCACTTGGGGCGGCCTTGCCGGCTCAAGCAGCTTGCCTAAAAAGCGCGCCTGCCCTCTAATCGTTCGGTTCGCGTCACTGGAGGGGGACTCACGTGGCGCGGGCGGTCGGGAAAGGGCCCCATCAGAGGGCACTAACCGGCTGAATAATGTTCAATAAAAAGACGCTACAAGAGCGGGATAACAACAATGGCGGCAGACCGCGCACAAAACCTACAAGATACCTTCCTTAATCACGTACGTAAGACAAAAACGCCACTGACGATATTCCTGGTCAACGGAGTGAAGCTGCAGGGGATTGTGACCTGGTTCGACAATTTCTGTTTGCTGCTCCGGCGCGACGGTCACTCGCAGCTTGTATACAAGCACGCGATCTCGACCATCATGCCGGGCGCTCCCATCCAGCTGTTCGAAGGCGGCGAGGATGCGCCTGCTTGAGAGTGACTTGATTGGAACCCCGAGAACGGGAACGGGGAGCTGACCGCGCGCGGTCAGTCGGGGCCAAAGAGACCGGGCGGGTGCTTGTCATCGGCCCCTATCTGCGAATGCGCCGCGGGGGAGCCGAGGCGCAGCCGGATGATCATGCTTTGCGCGATTTCGAGGCGCGGCTTGACGAAGCCGCAGGCCTTGCACGCGCCATCGACCTCCACGTTGTCGACAGCCTGATCGCCCAGATCAGCGAGATCCGGCCTGCGACCTATCTCGGCAAGGGCAAGGTCGACGAGATCGCCGGCCTCGTCACCGCCGAGAAAGCCGAGCTCGTGGTGATGGATTGCGCGCTGTCGCCGATCCAGCAGCGCAACCTGGAGAAGGCCTGGAACACCAAGGTGCTCGACCGCACCGGGCTCATTCTGGAAATCTTCGGCCGCCGTGCCAAGACCAAGGAGGGCGCGCTGCAGGTCGAGCTTGCCCATCTCAACTACCAGCGCAGCCGCCTGGTGCGGTCATGGACCCACCTCGAGCGCCAGCGCGGCGGCTTCGGCTTCATGGGCGGTCCCGGCGAGACCCAGATCGAGGCCGACCGCCGCCTGATCGGCGACCGCATCACGCGGCTCGAGAATGAATTGAAGAAGGTGCAGGCGACGCGGCGGCTGCATCGCGAGGGCCGCAGGCGAGTGCCCTACCGCGTGGTGGCACTGGTCGGCTACACCAATGCCGGCAAGTCCACGCTGTTCAACCGCCTGACCCGAGCCGATGTGCAGGCCGCCGACATGCTGTTCGCCACCCTCGATCCGACCCTGCGCGCGATCCAGCTGCCGCATGGCGGCAAGGCGATGCTGTCCGACACCGTCGGCTTCATCTCCAACCTGCCGACCCAGCTGGTGGCGGCGTTCCGCGCCACGCTCGAAGAGGTGCTGGAGGCCGACGTCATTCTCCATGTCCGCGACATCTCGCATGAGGACGCCGAAGCCCAGCAGCGCGATGTCGACGCCGTTCTGCTCCAGCTCGGCATCGATCCGTCCAGCGGCCGGATTCTGGAGGTCTGGAACAAGATCGACCGCTTCAGCGTGGAGGAGCGCGAAAAGCTCGCGAACATTGCCGCCCGCCGCCCGGGCGAGCATCCTTGCCTCCTGGTTTCGGCCGAAACCGGGGAGGGCGTCGAAGCGCTGCTTGCGGCGATCGAGGACCGGCTGGCTGCGGCCCGTATCACACTCGATCTGTCCATCGACGCCGCCGACGGCGCCGGCATCTCCTGGCTGCACCGCAATTCCGAGGTGCTCGACAAGCAGCTGCACGACGGCCGCTTCGACATGACCGTGCGGGTGGACGAGTCAAAGCGCGACATCGTGGTGTCGCGGTTCGATGCGGTTGTTCACGGGGCATGATTGTCGTCGCCGCGACGACAGGCTCGTAACGCTCACCGTTACCCTGAGGAGGCCGCGATAGCGGCCCCGTCTCGAAGGGCGACGGCCCCGCTCTCGCTGACCGGGGCCGTTCATCCTTCGAGGCCTCCGCTGCGCTGCGGCGCCTCAGGATGACGGAGCGAGCTGCGCCCGCGTTGCACCTGAGACGGTCTAATCTATCGATTCAGCGGTCTGGGTCCCGACTCGCGCTTCGCTTGGCCGGGATGACGGAGTTTTTTCGTTTCGCTTCGCCTCGTTCCACAAGGCGTCCATCTCTTCGAGTGTTGCCTCGTCGAGCGACCGCCCGCACGCCTCCAGCGCCCGCTCGATATAGGCAAAGCGTCGCTCGAACTTTGCGTTGGATGCGCGCAGGGCCATGTCGGGGTCGGCGCCGACATGGCGGGCGAGGTTGACGACGGCGAACAGGAGGTCGCCGGTCTCGGCTTCCAGCTCGCTCTTGTCCTTGCCGTCAAGCGCGGCCTCGATCTCGTCGGCCTCCTCGCGGATCTTGTTCAAGACTGCGCGCGGATCGTTCCAGTCGAAGCCGACGGTGGAAGCCTTGTTCTGCAAAGCGAGCGCCCGCGTCAGTGCCGGCTGGCCGGCCTTGACGCCCGCGAGCAGCGATGTGTGCGTGCGCTCCTCCGGTGGCCGGCGCGCGGCGCGCTCGGCCTTCTCCTCGGCCTTGATGCGATCCCAATTGCCTTTGACGTGGCCGGGCGTCAGCTTGCCGGTCTCGTCGCCGAACACATGGGGGTGGCGGCGGATCATCTTCCTCGTGATGGCCTCGACCACGTCGCCGAAGGCAAAGGCATTTTGTTCCTCGGCCATGCGGGCGTGGAACACCACCTGTAGCAGGAGATCGCCGAGCTCCTCGCGGAGATCGTCGAGATCATTGCGCGCGATGGCGTCGGCAACCTCGTAGGCCTCCTCGATGCTGTAGGGCGCGATGGTCGCAAAATTCTGTTCGAGATCCCAGGGACAGCCGGTTACGGGGGTGCGCAGCCTCGCCATGATGTCGAGCAGGGTCTTGATATCGCGGGAGGGGGTCATGCGGGCCTGATCCTCTGGGGTGACGTCCCTGTATGCCGCAAGACGCGGGGCGATCCCAGTCAAACACCGCTGATTTCCACTCTTTCGCCGGGAGTGCTAAGCGGACGCCATGAGCGACCTTTCCACAGAACCCGATTTTTCGACCCGGACCGCCCTGGTGCTGTTTTCCGGCGGTCAGGATTCCACCACCTGCCTCGCCTGGGCGCTGTCGCGCTTTGAAAAGGTGGAAACGCTGGGATTTGCCTATGGGCAGCGCCATCTGATCGAGCTCGATTGCCGGGGCAGGCTGCTCGAGGACATCAAGACCATCGATCCGGACTGGGCGGCCAGGCTCGGTGACACCCATACGCTGGAGATTCCGACGCTCGCCGCCATCTCCGAGACCGCCCTGACGCGGGAGGTCGCGATCGAAATAAGCGAGGACGGCCTGCCCAACACCTTCGTGCCCGGCCGCAACCTGATCTTCCTGACCTTTGCCGCCGCGCTCGCCTACCGGCGCGGCATCACACATATCGTCGGCGGCATGTGCGAGACCGACTATTCCGGCTATCCGGATTGCCGCGACGAGACCATCCGCGCGATGCAGGCCGCGCTCAGCCTCGGCATGGCGAGGCGCTTTACGCTGCACACGCCGCTGATGTGGCTGGACAAGGCCGCGACCTGGACGCTTGCGGCCTCGCTCGGCGGTACGGCCCTGGTCGACCTGATCCGCGAGCACTCCCACACCTGCTATCTCGGCGAACGCGGCACCCGCCACGATTGGGGCTTTGGCTGCGGCGAATGTCCGGCCTGCGCGCTGCGGGCCAAGGGCTGGCGGGCGTATGTCGCGCAGGGGTGAGAACCGCTAACGAAAATCCTCCGGCCTGAGCTCGATCGGCTTGCCGTGCGGCGTGCGGTCGGCGGCGTTATCCCAGGCGTCCCGATAGCGATGCAGCGCGTCCGAGGTGGTCACGCCCTTCTCGGCGACCAGCCGCTCCAGCGTGTTGAGCCAGTGCCGGTAATAGGTCTCGCCGGTATCGGGATCGCCCGCGGCCTGCGCGCGTTTGATCTCGCTGGCGAGCGCAGACGCCCATTCCGGCCAGGTGAAAACGCCGCGCGCGTGCAGCGTCAGCGCCATCGCAAACGCATGGGCTTCCCAAGGCTCCCGGAATACGGGCCCGGTCTCATCGCGCGGAATGCCCGGCACGTCCGCGGCGGCGCGCGCTGCGGCGGCGACGTCCATCATGCCGGCTCCAGATAGGGCTCGAACGCATCGATCGAGACCTTCAGTGTCGGATCAGAATCCGCACCCCACAACTCGGTGCCGTCGAACACGACGGTGTAGAGCCATTGCGGGTTCTCGCCGCGTTCCATCGCGGCCGTATCGGGAAACACATGGCAGCCATGGTCGCACTCGATCAGCCCGACATGGCCGCGCACGTAGCGCGGCAGCCGCGTATGCGTCGCCGGGTGCATGTTCTTCGCGCGCACGCGATCGCCCGGCTTGAACTTGGCGGGTGCAGGGGCCTCGCGATCGAACTTGCCGCGCACCATGATGCGCTCGACATCGGTGAGCGCGAAGCGGCCGCGCTTGAGCGCTTTCGCCGGCTGCACCGCGTGCCCCGCAGCGATGTCGGCCTCGACCAGGTAGCCTTTGTCGACCAGGAGGTTTTCCAGCCCCAAGAACCATTTCTTGTAATAGGAGCTCGCGAGATAGGTCGCGGGGGGCAGGGTCTCGCGATAGTAGCGGGAGGTGTCGATGTTGAACGCGCCGGCTGCGCCCATGGCGCGCACCATCGCCATCACCCGCGCTTCCCAGTCGGCATGAAACATCGGCTCGTTCGGCTCGGGCTCGACCTTGCCGAACCCGTCCATGCCGCCCATGTCGTGTACGCCGTTCATGAGGGCGCTCCCGGCGTTCTCGGAAATCCGGTGCCGATCATGGAATCGCGCGTGACGAGCTCGGCGAGCTGCTCCTCGCTGTAGCCCTCCGTGCCTTGGGGACGCATCGGCAGCACCAGAAAGCGCGTCTCGGCCGTGGAATCCCAGACCCTGATTTCCATGTCTTTCGGCAGGCTCACGCCGAAATCGGCGAGCACGCCGCGCGGGTCCTTGACTGCGCGGGAGCGATAGGGCGCGGCTTTGTACCAGACCGGCGGCAGGCCGAGCAGCTCCCACGGGTAGCAGGAGCACAGCGTGCACACGACCATGTTATGGCGCGTAGGCGTGTTCTCGACCGCGACCAGATGATCGCCGGTACGGCTGACATGGCCGAGCGTTGCGACCGCCTTGGTGGCGTCCGCAAGCAGCGCCTGCCTGAAGGCGGGATCGCTCCAGGCCCGGGCGACGACGCGGGCGCCGTTGTGCGGACCGATCTTGGTTTCATAGGCCTGGATGATGGCGTCGAGCGCGCCTGGCTCGACATAGCCCTTTTCAGTCAGGATGGTCTCGAGCGCGCGCACCCGCAGCTCGGTCTCGGACAGTTCCGAATGGTCGTGGTCATGATCGTGGTTTTGGCTGGTCATGGCGCAAAGATAGGCGCTAGCCCCCGTCCATGTCGAGATGGCTCGCGTGAGCGCGGGGCACGTATTCTGTTTCGGCGTTGTGGGGTAGGCTGTGCAAAAACGACGCCGGGAGGATCATTTGATGACGGATTTTGTGACAATCGAAAAGGGCCTCGGCCCCGATGGGCGGATCGCGGTGGTGCGGTTCGACCGTGGCGACGGCATCAACGCGCTGTCGCCGGAGGCATTGCGCCAACTCACGACGGCTGCGCGGTCATTCGAGGACGATGCGGAGACCTCGGTGGTGGTGCTGACCGGCAGTGCCAAGGCGTTCAGCGCCGGCTTCGATCTGAAGGATCCCGAGGGGCGTTCGCGCCGCAACATGGATATCGGCAGCCTGCGGCGGCATCTGAAGCTCGGGCCGCGGCTGACGCGCGCCTGGCATGAGATGGAGCAGGTGACGATTGCGGTCATCGAAGGCTTTTGCATCGGCGGCGGCGTTGCGCTTGCGGTGGCGCTGGATTTCCGGGTGATGGCGCGGGACGCGCATCTGCGTGTGCCGGAGATCGGGCTCGGCATGAACATGAGCTGGCAGAGCGTGCCGCGCATGCTGCATCTGATCGGCCCGGCCCGCACCAAGCAGGCGGTGATCCTCGCCGATGAGCGCATCGGCGCCAAAGAGGCGCATCAATGGGGCCTCGTGGAGCAGCTGGCCGAGCCGGGCAGGGCATTCGAAACCGCGATGGCCTTTGCCGAGAAGTTCGCGCGCCAGCCGCCATTGTCGGCCGCGATGACAAAGCAGACCGTCAACCGGCTTGCCTGCGCGCTCGACGATCTCGCCAGCCATATGGATGTCGACCAGTTCGCGCTGGCCAGCCAGACCGACGACCACAAGGAGGGGGTCGCGGCATTCCTGGAGCGGCGCAAGCCGCGCTTTCGCGGGCGATGAGAACAGCCGCGGGACGCGACGTCTTCAGTTGCGAACGGAATCAAGAGCAACTAAAAATAGGGGCATAGTTTTCCGCGCGGGGAATTGCCAATGTCGCGCCTTGTTGCTCTCGCATTGCTCGGCCTGATCTGTGTTGCTGCGGCCTGCTCGACTTCGACATCGGCCTTGGCCTGGGGCTACCAGGGCCACGAGGTGGTCGGCTCGATCGCCGACCAGCGGCTCCACGCCAATGCCAGGCAGCAGGTGAAGCAGATCCTCAACGAGCCGGAGGCTCCGCCAGATCCCAATGCGCCGGTCAAGCTCGCCGCCCCCAGGGAGTTGAAGCTGCAACAGGCCGGTCCCTGGGCCGATTGCGTGAAGAGCGTCGTGCGGCATGATGACGGCAGCTTCCACTATGAGGTCGATCCGCTGCACCTGGAGTACGAAGTGCCCTGCGTTCCCTTCAGCTCGGCGGAGGACAGGGCCCGCATGGCGGACTACGCAAAGCGCAATTGGGACGACTGCTCCTATCGCCCCAGGGGCGTCGAGATCGGCTGCCACAACACCTATCATTTCGACGATGTCGCGGTCCAGCGCGGCTATTTCGACCGCAACGAGCAGGGCACCAATCCGCACGACCTAGTGGCCGCGATCGAGGCGGCGATCGCCGTGCTCCGCGGCAAGGAGGCGCCAGCGCCGTTCAAGATCGCCGACAAGAAAGAGGCTCTGCTGCTGCTCGCCCATTTCGTCGGCGACCTGCACCAGCCGCTCCATGTCGGCGCGGTCTATCTTGATGCCGAGGGCAGGCCGGTCGATCCGGACGTTGCACACCTCATCGATCCCGCGACCGATACGGCCGGCGGCAACATCATCCAGGACGAGAACCTGAACCTTCACCGTGAATGGGACGACATCCCGACCGATATCGGAGAGGCGGCGACGAGTGAACTGCTGAAAGCAGCTCAAGCCGTGCCTGCGAGCCAGGGACCGATCGAGGAATGGCCGAAGGGCTGGGCCACGGACACGCTGCATGCCGCTCACGACGCCTTTCAGGGCCTGAAATTTGTGCCCCTGAGCGGGTCCAACTCCAAATGGAGCGTCAGCTTCGACGATCACACGACCTATTTGCGGTCGATGGACGCGATCAAGCGTGAGCAGCTCGCCAAGGGCGGCGCGCGCCTTGCCGAGATCCTCAATGCGATCTGGCCGTAGCCCTGCGGCTCGCTCCGTGTCGACGTCGTTCAAATGATCTTGAGCGACCTCGCGCCTGACATCACCGAGTTTTGGCCGGAAAAGGCACGTTTGTTGCAGCGAAATCGATCGGCGCAGCATTCCATTGCAATCATCGATCGCTAAATCGGTTGTGATTTGCGGGTGACGTCGCGGACCGCCAACTGTTCGCAGGCGTAGCCGCTGCGCCGGCGCCAAGCAGGAGACCCTCGAGCGGCCTCCCAATCACAGACTGTGGAGGGGGATGCAGGAGGCGGGCCGCGGAGCGATCCGCGCGAGGGTGTTCTGCGTCCGCGGCCGGCCATCCCCCGTCGGCTTCATTGGAAAAGCTCTGCCTCGGTTGTTGCCGCTGATCTGGGAAATACGATGGGTATTGTTCGTTTTGCACTGAGGTTTCCGCACACGTTCTACGTGGTCGCGGCGCTCATCCTGTTTCTGGGCGTGGTCAGCGTGCGGCAGATGCCGACCGATATCTTTCCCGAGATCAACATTCCCGTGGTGACGGTGATCTGGAGCTACACCGGCCTGTCGACGCCCGAGATGGAGCAGCGCGTCTCCACCTACAGCCAGTATTCGATCAGCTCGAGCGTCAACGGCATCAAGAATATCGAGGCGCAGACGCTGGCCGGCCTCTCGGTGCAGAAGATCTACTTCCAGCCCGACGTCAATCTCGACCTCGCCATCGCGCAGATCGTCTCGGCAACCAATTCGATCCGCGCCCTGATGCCGCCCGGCATCCAGGCGCCGGTCGTCGTGCAATTCAACGCCTCTAGCGTGCCGGTGCTGCAGATCAGCCTGAGCTCCGATACGCTGAGCGAGCAGCAGCTCTATGACTACGGCATCTACCGGATGCGCCAGCAGCTCGCTCCCATTCCCGGCATCACGCTGCCGACGCCTGCGGGAGGCAAGTACCGCCAGATCATGGTGGACATCGACCCCAACAAGCTGACGGCCAAGGGACTGACGCCGCTTGACGTGGTCAATGCCGTCAATGCCCAGAACCTCACCTTGCCGGCGGGCACGGCCAAGTTCGGCGACAGGCAATACGTCGTGCGCACCAATGCGACGCCGCCCTCGATCGACGACCTCAACAATATCCCGATCAAGCTCGTGAACGGCGCGACTGTCTTCGTCAAGGACGTCGGCCAGGTGCATGACGGCTGGCTGGTGCAGCAGAACGTCGTGCGCGAGAACGGCCGCCGCTCGGTGCTGCTCTCGATCATCAAGAACGGCAATGCCTCGACGGTCAGCGTCGTCAACGCCGTGCACAAGGCGCTGCAGACCGCGCGTGCCGCGGCACCTCCGGGCATGGAGATCAACGAGCTGTTCGACCAGTCGGTGTTCGTCAAGAATTCGGTCGAGGGCGTGCTGCGCGAGGGCGCCATCGCCGCCGCGCTGACGGCGCTGATGATCCTGCTGTTCCTGGGCTCCTGGCGGTCGACGGTGGTGGTGATGGTCTCGATCCCGCTTTCGATCCTGGCCTCGCTGATCGTGCTCTATTTTCTCGGCGAGACGCTCAACACCATGACCCTTGGCGGGTTGGCGCTCGCGGTCGGTATCCTGGTCGACGATTCCACCGTCACCATCGAGAACACCCATCGGCTATTGACCGAGGAGGGACAGCCGCTGCCGCAGGCCACCCTGCATGGCGCAGCCGGGATTGCTGTGCCGACCCTGGTCTCGACGCTCGCGATCTCCTGCGTGTTCACGTCGGTGGTGTTCCTGGAGGGGCCGGCGAAATTTCTGTTTACGCCGCTGGGGCTCGCCGTGGTGTTTGCCATGCTGGCCTCCTACGGCCTGTCGCGAACGCTGACGCCGATCATCATTGGCCTCTTGCTCAAGGGCGAGCATCACGGCCCGTCGGACGGCGCGCCGAAAGGCTTCTTTGCCCGTTTCCATGCCGGCTTCGAGCGTCATTTCGATGCGATGCGGCATTCCTATTCGCGCGCGCTGCGCGAGCTCGTGACCCATCGCCTGATCTTGCCCGTCGGCATGGTGGCGGTGCTGGGCCTCGGCGTGGTGCTCTATCCCATGGTCGGCCGCGACTTCTTCCCCGTCATCGACGGCGGCCAGATCCAGCTCCACGTTCGCGCGCCCGCCGGCAGCCGCATCGAGAACACCGAGCGCATTTTCCAGGAGGTCGAGAACAAGATCCGCGAGGTGATCCCGGACAGCGACCGCGAGCTCATTGTCGACAATATCGGCCTGCCGGCGCGCGCCTACAACCTCGCCTTCAGCGACGGCTCGACCATCGGTGTCAATGACGGCGTCATTCTTGTGTCGCTGAAGGAGGGCCACCGGCCGACCGCCGATTACATCCGCCAGCTGCGCCTGATGCTCCCGGCCGAGTTCCCCGACGTGACGTTCTATTTCCAGGCCGCCGACATCGTCACCCAGATCCTCAATTTCGGGCTGCCGGCACAGATCGACGTCCGCACCGTCGGCTACGACCGGGCCAACAATCTGCGCGTGGCAAAGGACTTGCGCCAGCGCATTGCCGCGATCACGGGCGTTGCCGATGTCCATCTGCAGCAGGAGGTCGACGCGCCGGCGTTCCTCGCCGACATCGATCGCACCCGCGCGGCGCAGCTCGGACTCAACGCCAACACCATTGCCACCAATCTCAACGTATCCTTGAGCTCGTCGGAGCAGGTGACGCCGAATTTCTGGACCGATCCGAAATCCGGCATTCCCTATTATTTCGCGGTGCAGACGCCGGAAAGCAAGATTGCGTCCCTGAACGACCTCGCCAACACCCCGGTCTCGACCACGCTGGCCTCGGTGCAGACCGACGCGCCGATCCCGGGCCTGCTCAGCAATGTCGCAACCTTCAAACGCACCAGCGTTCCGACCAACGCCAACCAGGCCAATGTCCAGCCCGTCTACGAGGTCTATGCCAGCGTGCAGGGCCGCGACCTCGGCGGCGTCGCCGGCGAGATCAAGAAGATCGTTGCCGATGCGCAGAAGCAATTGAAGCCCGGCAACACCATCCAGGTGATCGGACAGATCGAGAGCATGAACTCCGCCTTCGTCGATCTCGCCATCGGGCTGCTGTTCGCGGCGGTCTTTGTCTACATGCTGATGGTCGTGAACTACCAGAATTTCGGCGATCCCTTCGTCGTCATCCTGGCGCTGCCGGCAACGCTCTGCGGCATCATCACCATGCTCTTCATCACCGGCACGACATTGAACGTGCCGTCGCTGATGGGTGCGATCATGGCGGTCGGCGTTGCCTCCGCGAACTCCATCCTGCTCGTGACGTTCGCGCGCGAGCAGCAGCTTGCGGGCAAGAGCGCCTTCGAGGCCGCGATCGAGGCCGGCCACACCCGTATCCGGCCGGTGCTGATGACCGCCGCCGCCATGATCGTCGGCATGATCCCGATGGCGATCGGCGGCGCCGGCGAGGAACAGAACGCGGCGCTCGCCCGCGCCGTCATCGGCGGGCTGTTGTTTGCGACGCCAACGACATTGCTGGTCGTGCCCTATCTCTTCGCCATGCTGCGCAAGGGCAATGACGGCAAAACACATCACGGGGTATTCGACGAGGTGCTGGAATGAACTTCAACGGTCCTATCAACAGGGACGACGTGACCGAAACCGAACGCGTGACGGAAACGCCGGCGCCCGTCGTGCCCAAGCGGGGGCGGCGAGGGCGCCTCATCCTGCTCGGTGTCGTCGTGGTGTTTGCGGGCGCGCTGACGTCGGGGGCATGGAATCATCTCACCCAGTATCGCCAGACCGCGGCCGCCGCCGAGGCGGAGCACGACCTCGTTCCGCAGGTCAGGATTGCCGCGGTCGAGCCGAGCAGCGACACCGATGTCGTCAGCCTGCCCGCAACCACCTCGGCCTTTGCCAGTGCCAACATCTTCGCCCGCGCCTCCGGCTATGTCGCCAAGCGCGAGGTCGATATTGGCGACCGCGTCAAGGCCGGACAGCTGCTGGCGGAGATCGTGGCGCCCGAGCTCGACCACCAGATCGCACAGGCCGAGGCGACCCTGGCCCAGCTCAAATCCGCGCTGCAGCAGGCCGAGGCCAACCGCGTGCTCGCCAAGATCACCTGGGACCGCGACCGGCCGCTGGTCGACAAGGGCTGGGTGACCGCGCAGCAGGGCACCATCGACGAACAGACGCTGAAGGCGCAGGAGGCTGCGGTCCAGGTCGCGCAGGCCAACGTCTCTGCCGAAGAGGCGCAGGTGCAGGTGCTGCATCAGCAGAAGATCTATCAGCACGTGGTGGCCCCGTTCGACGGCGTCATCACCCAGCGCAATATCGACGTCGGCAGCCTGGTGCAGGCGGATGCGACCTCCGGGACCTTCATGTTCAACCTGATGCAGGGCAATGTCATCCGCACCCAGGTGTTCGTGCCGCAGGATCAGGCCTTTGGACTGAGGCCAGGCATCGACGCGGTCGTGCACGTGCCCGAAATCCCGGACCGCACCTTCCCGGGCCAGGTGACGCGGATCGCGGACGCGATCCAGCCGGGCTCGCGAACGCTGCTGACCGAGATCGATATCCCCAATCCGGACGGTGCGCTCACCCCCGGCATCTATTGCACCATCGAGCTGCACATCCCGCGCAAGACGCCGAGCTTCAAGGTGTCGGCGGATGCGGTGATCTTCAACCAGGGCGGCCTGCAGGTCGCCGTGGTCGAAAATGGCGTCGTGCACCTGCGCAAGATCGGTGTGGTGCGCGACCTCGGCCGCGAAGTCCTGGTCAATAGCGGGGTGAAGCAGGGCGACCAGGTCATCCTCAACCCCGCCGTCGACCTCGCCGAAGGCGCCAAGGTGCGCACGCGGGTGCAGGCGGCGGTGTCGTGAAGGTCCGATCAGCCCGGCGCGCACCGGATCGCTGACCACCATCGCCTTCGCCCTTCGCGGGCTTGCAAAGGGCGGAGCGCAGGCGACCTTCAGCCGAGCGGGGCGGGCAGCATCAATGCGACGCGGAACATGATCCACGCCGCCACGACAGTGAGAATGGCAAGCAGCAGCAGCTTTTCATGCGGAGGAACTGCGCCGCGGAAGACGTGCGGCTCACCCTTCGGTGCTTGTTTCCGGATCTCGCCGGAGTTGGTCTGGAGCAGCATCTGCCGACTCCTCATGTAGGGACAGGTGCCATTGTCGATACCGGCTTTTGGATTGCATTGCGCCGGATCAATTGGAAAGCATCCATGCCCTAATTCCCGGCAGAGCTTGACCCGCATCAACTCGCCGGCCGCTGCCGATCATAATCTTGTTGTACAATTTGGAGCGTCAAGATGAGCAAACTCAGGATTCCCCATAATGCATTCGTATTCGTCGGCGACGGTCGCAAAGCGCTGTTCCTGCGCAATGAGGGCGATGAGAAATATCCTTTCCTGAAGACCGAGCGTGTTTTCCAGGACGAAAACCCGCTGACCCATGATCAGGGCAGCGAACGGCCCGGCCATGTCGCCAAAGGCCTCGATAGCAGCCGGCGCAGCGCCGTCGAGCCGGTCGACTGGCACCATCTCGAAGAGCACCGCTTCACCCGCAAGGTCGCGGCGGCGATGGAGGAGGTGGTGCGCAGCCGCAACGTGCCGGCACTGGTCATCGTTGCGCCGCCGAAGACGCTGGCCGACCTGCGCGAAGCCTTCCACGCCGACGTCAAGGCGCTTGTCATCGCCGAGATCAACAAGGACCTGACCAAGCATCCGGTCAGCGAGATCGAGACGCATCTCACCGCGGCCTAGCCGCGAGGGCGTCGCAGCACAGCTTTCTGCCGTCGAGAGAGCGCGCTCGTCATCGAGCGCGCGCTTTTCCTTTGCGCGATCTGCGGCAGATCGTCTCTCTTTCCCGCAATTTGAGCGGGCAAGGTCTCACTTCCTTCAGACTGGGCTCGAGGCCGAGGTGATCGCGCTGAAGAACGAGGCGGAGAAGAAGAAGGGCGACAACGTCATCTCCTTCGAGCTCGCCAGGCAACGCATCCAGAACCTGCCGCAGGCGCTCGCCGAGATCGTCAGGCCGGTCGCCTCGATCAAGGACGTGCGAATCCTGCACACCGGCGGCGTGTTCGGCGGTGGCAACGACGGGGCAGGCGAGGGCGGGGTCGGTTTCGGCGAAGGCCTCGCCGGCCAGCTCCTGAAGGTTCATGCGCTCAAGCCCATGATCGACGAGGTGCTCCGCCAGGCCGGCTACAGGTCGGGCGACGACCCGGTGAAGGCGCTGAGCGCGGTCCTGCTCGCCGACCAGGCCACGGCGCCGCCGCTCGTTTCCGCCGAACCGGCTGCGGCCGCCGATGAAACCGGTCCGACCGCGGCGTAGCGTCAGCCGGGCCATCCGCCGAGCAGATCATGCGGGCAGGGACAAGCCGTGCTTCCATCTTTCGGTGACTGTGTCGACCTGAAATCTCCTCGCCGGCGCCATCTTTTCGCACGAGGCCGCGTTCAATCTTCGCTCCGCTCTGTGATGTGTTTGCGTAGGGTCGAGTACTCAGAGCCCCGCCGCTTAATCCCTTTACGGGGGACCGGCAAGAAGGCCTCGGGGGCAGCCCCGCTACCGGGGCCTTCTACGGCGCGTAGGCGCGGGCGTAAACGCCGGGACGGTCAGCGTCCGCTTTCCAGCGAGATCGCTTGGCGTGACAGTTCGGCGGGGCGGGCGATCAGGAGATAGGCGCCCAGTCCGAGCAGCGAGCAGAGCGTCATGATTGCGCTCATCGACAGGGCCGATCGTCCATCGAACAGCACCGAAACGAGCCCGCTCGAGGCCGCGCCTGCCGTGAGCTGTATGCTTGTTGCGGTGGCGCTGACTGCGCCGGCAATGTCGGGCAGCGGCGCCATGGTCGCGTTCATCAGGTTCGGTATGCCGAGGCCGAAGGCGAGCGCGACCACGATCAGGAGCGCGGCGACCAAAGCCGGCGTGCTCCAGCCGGTGATCGTCGTTGCCAGCAGCGCGAGGGAGCCGAACGCCATCAGCTTGAGGCCGATGGTGAGCACGCCGGCCGATGTGATTCCGCGGCGGCCAAGGCGGCCGTCGAGGATGGCGCCGCACATCACGGCGGCGGAACAGGCGCTGAAGATCAGGCCATATTGCTGCGGGCTCAATCCTGCGACGCCGATGAAGAACAGCGGAGCGCCGCTGACATAGGCAAACACGGTCGCGCCAGCCGCGGCGCCAACGAGGATGTAGCCGGCTGAAATCGGATGGGTCAGCACGCGCCGATAGCTGGATGCCGCAGTCGGGGTCGCGCCGACAGCGGCGCCGATTCGTGCGCTCTCCGCAAAGCCGAAAAACACGGCCATCAGCAGCACGAGACCAATCCCGGCCTGCACCGCATAGATCGAGCGCCAATTGCCGAGCGCCAGCAGCGCGGCGCCGGCCGTGGGCGCGATCATGGTCGTCACATTCACCGCGACCATGATGTTGCCGATCTTCGTCCGTGCGGCGTCATCGTCGAAGAGGTCGCGGATGATCGCCAATGTCGTTGCCGTTGCGGCGGCGCCGATGCCCTGCAACACGCGGAATGCCAACAGTGCCGGCAGCGTCGGTGCCAGCGCGCAGCCGAGACTTGCCGCGACAAACAGCAGGATGCCGAGCAGGACGATCGGCCTGCGGCCAAACCGGTCGGAGGCGGGGCCCCAGATCAGCGGCATCACGGCCAGGCTGAGCACGAAGGCGCTCATGGTGAGCCCGACGTCGGATGCGCTGACGCCGAGCGTGGCGCCGGTCGCGGCAAGCGCCGGCAGGTTGATGTCGATGCCGGAATACGGCACGGCTGCAAGAAAACCGAGCAGCAGCGTAAAGGCAAAGGATGTCGGCTTGATCGGCATGGCATGACCCGTCGAGGGCGGCGGAGGGGGCCATCAGACCCGGCTCCGCCGTGGAGACTCTCGTGGTGAATCGAAGGAAGGCCCGCGACCTAGCCTCGCTGGCCGGCGCGGCGCGGCCGGTCCGCAGCCGGCCTGCCCAGTTCGGACGCGTCCTGCCGGCCGGCAACCAGCTCTCCGATCACCTTCAGGATCGCCGCGCGGGTATCGATGGCCGCGAACTCGCTGGCCATTTCACGGGCACGCAAGCGAAAGCGCGGCTGGTCGAGCACCGCTCGCACCGCCTCGCGCAGCGCCTCGCGTGTCGGCTCGTTGGTTGCGAGGTCGATGCCGACGCCGGACCAGGCCACGCGTGCGTTCACGTCGGCCTTGTCCTCGGTGAGGCCCGCCGTCACGAGCGGAATCCCCGAACTCATGGCCTGGTTGACGCTGCCATAGCCGCCATTGGTGACGAGCACGTCGACCTTCGGCAGCAGCCATTCGAACGGCAGATAGCTCGCAAGACGCGCATTGCCCGGGACGGGCCCCGGAATGGCGTCGACCGGGCGGCCACCCGCGGTCGCGACCACGAGGATGTCCGGCTCGTCGGCAAGAGCCGCCAGCGCCGGTGCGACCAGCAGGTTGAAATTATGATTGGCGACGGTTCCCTGGGTGACCAGCACGACCTTTCGCGAACCGTCGAGCTCGTGCGCCCAGGGCGGCAGCGGCACCTGGCCTGGAATGATCGGGGGCGTGCCGACGAAATGCACCGAGCGCGGGATATCCCTCGGAAACTCGAAGCTCGGAACCGACAATTGCAGATAGGCGTCCGCAAGTCCGACACTCGAGCTGAACAGAGCCATCGACGTCGGCGCGGCTCCCAACTCCTTCAGCACCTGGTTCAGGCGAAGTCCCACAGGACGGTCGACAGCCTCGTGAAAGTCCCGTCCGATCGCAGCGTGCCCGGCAGCTTGTTCGGGCGTCGTGGCCGGCTGCAACCCCAGGAATGCCGGCGCGCCGTCTTGGCGCGGCCAATGCAGGACCGATGTGCCGCAGAGAATGACAGGCGGCCGCTTCGATCCCGCGCCGAGCAGCATCGGCAGGGCGCCGAAGAACATGTCGTCGCCGATAATGACATCGGGCCCAAAGTCACCCAGCAGCTTCTGCAGCCCTTCATGCTGAAGCGCAATCTTGTCGACGAAGAGGCGCTCCATGGCGAGGCGCATCCACTCGAATCCCGGCGGCATCATTTTCAGCTCCGGAACGCGTGCGAACGGATCCTTCGGATCGAGATCCGCATCGGCGGGCAGGGGAAAGAACTGGGCACCGGCCGCTTCGACCCGGCCGCGAAAAGCCGAGCCCGTATAGAAACCGACCTGATGGTCTTCAGCCAGCAGGATGCGCGTGATCGCGAGCATCGGATTGACGTGACCATTCGCCGGCGTGGAAGCGATGATAATTTTCATGGGTCCATTCCTCTGATCGCCGAACGGCAGCTCCGGTTTGGGCGGCTGTTCGGCAGCGCTCAGGAATGGACGGACCGCGTTACGGGGCCATTTCGGCGCTGTGCGGAATGGTTACACTTGCAATGCAGCCTGGACGTCGCAAAAAAGTGACCGGCCGAACATCGTCCGGCCAGTCCGGGTCACAGGAGAAATCGTGCAGGAGAGCTCGATGCCGGCGTCTCACGCATCCATGCTGTGCAGATGCTGACGGTTGCGCAGCACGATCTGACGCGCACCGGAGAAGCCGAGGACGCCCTTGGCATGAAGCTCGGAGAGCGCACGGGAGACAGTCTCGAGTGTCAGGCCGAGATAGTCGCCGATGTCGCGGCGGCACATCGGCAGCGCCATCATGCCGGCGACGGCGAGACGGCGATCCATTTCAAGCAGGAAGGTCGCAACCCGCTCCATGGCGCTCTTGCGACCGAGCAGCAGCATGTGGTCCTCGGCGTGCTTGAGTTCGCCGGCCGTCATCATCCAGAGCTTGCGCGCAACCTGAACGTCCACGCCGGCTGCCTTTTCCAGGCTGGAGCGTTTCACGAGGCGCACGGTGGTGTCGACGATGGCTTCAGCGGCAAGCCGATGGGTCGATCCGGACTCCAGCCCGAAAACGTCGCCGGGCAGGTGGAATGCGCCGATCTGTCGGCGTCCGTCCGAGAGCAGCTTGTAGCTGCGAACGCCGCCGGAAATGACCTGGTACACATACTCCGCCGGCTCGTCCTCGCCGAATATCTCTTCGTCCCTGCCATAGGTGAACTCGCTGGCCACCAGGCCGCCGATTGCGCCAAACTGGTCGGAGATGGGGCGAGGGGCGGGAGCAATGGTGTTGCCGGAAACCTGCGTGGTCTTGAGCGCTGCGGTGAGCATGGGCCATCTCCTTGTTGATGGCATTCGAGTACCCCGATCCGTCGCGCCGGGAAATTTCGCGCGATCTCTTAGGGAGACCTACCTACGTATTGTCCCGGAGGGCCCTGCCGGCCAATTCGATCAGCGTAGCAAGTGATTTCTTTCGCGCCGTGAGCGCCGGCGCTTCCGAATGATGCGCTGAGCCTATGCGCCAAGACCGCGCCCTGGGAGACCTGCAAGCTGCTTGCAGCGGTGTGTGCGGACGGCTCGTCCCATACGACAGACCTGGAACGCAAACCGCAGCCGGGCGCGATTCCGGCACTATTTCGAAGAGCCCGGCAATCGGAGGGCATGGCCCCAACGCTCCATCTCCGATTCGCATAAGGTATATTATGGAATATAAAAAGTTGAGCAGATTCAAGTGAATTGGACATGCATCGGCGGCCAAGGCCCAATATAACGTCCGCGCTTTAGGCGCCGGCGCCCATCCAGATTTGTTGCGTGATCCGCTTTGTTGTCCATGCTGCCGCATTCCGTACTCGATACCAAAGGCCTCGATCCCGCCGAGGCTGCCGCGGCCTGGCATGACAGTATCGGGGTGATGTTCGACACGCGTTTGCGCAGCGGGCCGGATGACGGCTTCCATGCCCGTGTCGAGGGCTTCCAGCTTGGGGAGCTGCTGCTCGGTACCTGCCGCTCGGCTGCTCAGGCGTTCGATCGCTCGCCGCGGCGCATCAGCCGCGACAATCTGGACCATCTGCTGCTGCAGTTCTACACCGAAGGCTCCTGCGGTCGTCGCGACGGCAGCTCTGACGAGCGCACGCAACCTGGCGATCTCTGGATTTCGGACCTCGCGCAACCGCTTGCCACCAGCGTGACCAGCTTCACCAATTTGACCGTCGTGGTGCCGCGTCGCGCGCTGGCGCCGCTGCTCACCGCGCCCGACGACAACAACATGCGGGTGCTGCGCGGTTCGAGCCCGCTGGTCCGCTTGCTTCACAATCACCTGGCCGCCATGTTTCAAAGCGCGACGCAGCTTGCGGCACAGGACGCGGCCGCCCTGCTCCGGCCGACGCTGCAGCTCGCCGCCGCCGCTATCAACGGCGGCGTCCGCGAGGAGAGTCGGCAGGGCGTGGTCTCCTCATTGTTCGGCGCGATCGCCCGGCATATCGAGCGGCATATCGCCGATCCGATGCTCTCGGTCGACAGCGTTGCGGCGGCGTTCGGCATCTCGCAGCGCAAGCTGTACTATCTGTTCGAGCCGTGGGATGGATTTGCCAGCTACGTCCAGAAGCAGAGGCTTGCGGCATGCCGCCGGGCATTGTCAGATCCGGCGCAGCGGCATCTCAGTGTCGCCGAGATCGCCGCGGCCTATGGCTTTACCAATTCCAAGAGTTTCAGCCGCGCATTTCGTCGTCATGTCGGCATGACCGCGCGCGAGGTGCGCGGCCTCGCGGGTCAAGGCCTCGGCGGGACCTCCGCGTGGTCGGAGGCGGATGAATGGTGGACCTGGATTCAGGAGCTGCGATAGGTCGCCGCCCCCGGCTGCCCTGAGCAGTCCGGCGGTTTGCAGGAAACGTGACCCATTTTGCAGAGCGGGCAACATTTCATGGCACCGCGCTGACGGCGCGTGAACTGCGCTGCTCAGGTTGATATCGAAGCACCTGGAATCGGAGCCGGGCAGCGGTCCCGGAAGGCCACGCCTCCCGACCGCACGTCTCGGCCATAACGAGCAATGACAATGACGAGGCAACGGCCGGCCGGAGATCGCCCGGCCGGGCGATGTCGGCCGCCGCGGCGTCACGACGGCGCGCCTGACTTTAGGAGTACACGGATCTTGGCAAGATTGACTTCGACGACGCCGTACGCCAGCGGTGTCTCGTTCACCGTACTGCTCGCCCTGCTCGCCACCCCGCGTCCGGCCGCCGCTGCCGACGCGCAATGGCTGGCCAATCCCGCCACCGGCAATTTCGGCGACGCCACGAACTGGTCCGGCGGCGCCGTGCCGACCGGGACCGCGACATTTGCGGCCTCGACGCAGACCGCCATCTCCGTCGCGCCGGCCGACACCCTCTCCATCGGCGGCGTCACCTTCGCGACGAGCGCTGCGGCCTACAGCTTCACCCAATCGACCGGCACATTGACGTTCACAGGCGCCGGCGTGGTGGTGAACGGCGGCAGCGCGACCTTCAATCTGACCGGCACTGGTCCGGCTTCCAACGGCTCCATGAGTTTCACCGGCAGCAGCAGCGCCGGCAGCGCAAGCTACGTGCTCAGCTCGCAAGCCGGGCTGAGCTTCTCCGATACCAGTTCCGCCGGCAATGCCACGATTACTTCTAACAACGGACAGGTCACGTTCAGCGGCTCCGCGACGGCGGGCAACGCCACGATCACCAGTACTGCCGGAGGGGTCGCGTTGACCGGCACCGCGACGGCGGCCAATGCCACCATCACGAACAACAGCGGCAGCCTCGCCTTTCTGAACAGCTCGACCGCCGGTAACGCGACGGTGATCAACAATCTCGGCACGACCTTGTTCGGCGATAACGCCACGGCCGGCAATGCGCGGCTGATTGCCAATAGCGGACTGATCGACTTCTCCGCCGATACCGGCCCGCTGGGCGACAAAGCGGTCACCGCCGGCTCGATCGAGGGCGCGGGCCGCTTTGCACTCGGCGGGAACCAGCTCACCGTCGGGAGCAACAACCTCAGCACGACGGTCAGTGGCGTGATCAGCGACTGCGGCGCCAGTTGCGCCTATCCCTCCACCGGCGGGAGCCTGATCAAGGTCGGCACCGGCACGCTGACGCTTGCCGGGACCAACACCTATACCGGCGGCACCACCATCAATGGCGGCACGCTGGCGGTGACGAGCGACGCGAGCCTCGGCGCCGCCGGCGGCGGCCTGACCCTCGGCGGCGGCACGTTGCAGGCGCTGTCGAGCTTCAGCTCGAGCCGCACCATCACGCTCAATGCCGGCGACGGGACATTCGACACCAATGGCAACAGCGTGCAGTTCGACGGCGCGATCGGCGGCGCCGGCGGCCTGGTCAAGACCGGCGCCGGCACGCTGACGCTCACCAATTCGAATTCCTACAACGGCAACACCACGATCAATGGCGGTACGCTCGCGATCAGCGACGACAGCAATCTCGGCGGCGACGGCAGCCTCGTGTTCAACGGCGGCACGCTGCGCTTCCTGTCCCACCTCTATGTCGGGCGCGACATCACCCTGAATGCCGCCGGCGGCACCATCGATACCGGGTCGGGATTCAGCAGCCTTGGCGGGACGCTCAGCGGCGCCGGCGGCCTGACCAAGATCGGCAGCGGCGCGCTGGTGATCCAGGCCGACAGCACCTATTACGGCCCAACGATCATCTCCGAAGGGAACTTATACGCGGGCTATCTGAATGTGCTGTCTCCCAACAGCTCCTTCACCGTCGCGAGCGGCGCTACGCTCGACGTCGGCGGCTGGTCCCAGACCATCGGCGCGCTCAATGGCGCCGGCGTGGTGCAGAACAGCGGCGAGGGATACGCAACCCTGACGCTTGGTGCCAACGGCGACAGCGGGGTTTTCTCCGGCGCCATCACGGACGGCCTCGCCCCACTCTCCATCGTCAAGACCGGCGCCGGCACCCAGGTGCTAAACGGCCAGAACACGTACAGCGGGACCACCACGATCGATGCCGGCAAGCTCGTGATCGGCGACGACGGCCATCCGGCCGCGAGCATCGCCGGCACGGTGACGCTCGTCGGCGGCACGCTCGGCGGCATCGGCACCGTGGGCGGCATCGTGGTCGGCAGCGGCGCCCATGTCGCGCCGGGCAACTCCATCGGTACGCTGAACGTCGCCGGCAATGTCTCGTTCGCCAGCGGCTCGTTCTACGATGTCGACATCAACGCGGCCGGCCAGAGCGACCGGATCGTCGCCACCGGCACGGCGACGCTGTCGGGCGCCACGGTGACGGTGAACGCGCCCACCGGCAGCTACCAGACCGGCACGCGCTACACCATTCTGACCGCCAATGGCGGAGTGACGGGCACTTTCGCCTCCCTCGCGCAAAGCTTCCCATTCATGCAGCTGGCCCTGAGCTACGATGCCAACGACGTCTATCTCAACGTCACGCGCAACCAGGCGTCGTTTCCCTCAGTCGCCGTCACGCCGAACCAGACCACGACCGCCGCGGCGCTGCAGAGCCTCGGCAGCGGCACGCTCTATGACGCCGTCGTGCAGCAGCCGAGCGCCGCCGGCGCGCGGCAGGCCTTCGACGCGCTCTCGGGCGAAGTGCAGGCCTCCGCCAAAACGGTCATGATCGAGGACAGCCGCTTCGTGCGCGAGGCCGCGATCGACCGGCTGCGCGCAGCCTTCGACGGCGTCGGTGCGGCGCCCTCCCCGATGCTGGCCTACGCATCTGTCGATCCGTCAGCGCCGGCCGACGAGCGCATCGCGCTGTGGGCTCGCGCCTTCGGCGCCTGGGGCTCGGCCTCCGGCGACGGCAATGCCGCCGAGCTCTCGCGCGACACCGGCGGGCTGTTCGCCGGCGGCGATGCCCGCGTCGCCGACACCTGGCGGGTCGGCGCGCTGACGGGCTACAGCCACTCCAGCTTCTGGATCGGCGACCGTTCGTCATCGGGCACGAGCGACAACTACCATGTCGCCGTCTATGCCGGCACGCAGTGGGGCAACCTCGCCTTCCGCTCGGGCGCGGCCTTCACATGGCACGACATCGCGACCAGCCGCTCGGTGAGCTTCGCGGGCTTCGGCGACGCCCTCAAAAGCGACCGGCAGGCCCGCACGGCGCAGGTTTTCAGCGAGCTGGGTTATCGCGTGCAGGCGGGACGTCTCGCGCTCGAGCCGTTTGCCAACGCCGCCCACGTGAACCTGTCCACCGACGGCTTCACCGAGAGCGGCGGCGCGGCAGCGCTCGCGGTCCGCGGCGACAGCACCGACGTGACCTTCACCACGCTTGGCTTGCGGGCCGCGCGTGACTTCGCCTTCGCCACCGGCCCGAGCCTGACCGCCCGCGGCAGCCTTGGCTGGCGGCACGCTTTCGGCGACACGACGCCGTTCGCGAGCCTGGCCCTCGTCGGCGGTTCAGCGTTCAGCGTCGCCGGCCTGCCAATTGGGCCCGACATGGCCGTCGTCGAGGCCGGCCTCGACGTGAAACTGTCCCGCACGGCGGTGCTTGGCCTCTCCTATGACGGTCAGTTCGATACCCGCCTGTCGGACCAGTCGGTCAAGGCGAACCTGAGCGTGAGGTTCTGAAGTGCGCGATGGCGCGACGACGGACGATCGCGATCGTCCGAGGTGATCAAGCGCCCGCCGGCCAGGTTGGTCCTTGCCAATTGAGCGCTATGCATGGATTTGCGCAGCCGGCGGATCGGAAGTGAATTATATCTCAACATATCAATATCTTATAAGATTTTCTTGAAGTTCGAGACTTGGCCGGGTCCGATTTCGCCGATCTGGAGCGTTGGTGCTCCCTGCGGATTCAAGCTTCGGCTGAAAGCCGATATTGCCGCCGGCGGCGCACGCTGCAATAAGCGGACGTCGCTTGCTGAGCCGCGGCTCCTTCGCGGCTCACGACAACAAGAAGTTTCCAGGGAGAGATCGATGAGCTTTTCACGACGCGCGCTACTCAAGGCTACCGCCGCATCGGCGGTCATGGGCGGCATTTCGGCCCCCATGGTGGCGCGGGCTCAGGCGGCCGAGTTTTCCTACAAATACGCCAACAACCTCCCGGATTCGCATCCCATGAACGCGCGCGCCAAGGAAATGGCCGCCGCGATCAAGGCCGAGACCAATGGCCGGTTCGACCTGCAGATCTTCCCCAACAACCAGCTCGGCTCGGATACGGACATGCTGAGCCAGATCCGGTCCGGCGGGGTCGAGTTCTTCACGCTGTCCGGCCTGATCCTGGCGACCCTGGTGCCGGCCGCCTCGATCAACGGCATCGGCTTTGCGTTCCCGGACTACGACACGGTCTGGAAGGCCATGGACGGCGATCTCGGCGCCTATGTGCGCGGCGAGATCAAGAAGGCCGGCCTCGAGGTCATGGACAAGATCTGGGACAACGGTTTCCGCCAGACCACGTCGTCGACCAAGCCGATCAACGGGCCGGACGACTTCAAGGGCTTCAAGATCCGCGTGCCGGTCTCGCCGCTGTGGACGTCGATGTTCAAGGCCTTCGATGCGGCGCCCGCCTCGATCAATTTCAGCGAGGTCTATTCGGCGCTGCAGACCAAGGTGGTCGAGGGCCAGGAGAACCCGCTGGCGATCATCTCGACTGCCAAGCTCTACGAGGTGCAGAAGTACTGCTCGCTGACCAACCACATGTGGGACGGCTTCTGGTTCCTGGCGAACCGCCGCGCCTGGGGCGCGCTGCCGGCCGATGTGCAGGCCATTGTGGCCAAACACATCAACGCCGCTGCCGTGAACGAGCGCGCTGACGTCGCCAAGCTCAATGCCGGCCTGCAGCAGGACCTCGCGGCCAAGGGCCTCACGTTCAACCAGCCCACCACCGCGCCGTTCCGCGACAAGCTCAAAGCCGCCGGCTTCTACGCCGAGTGGAAAGGCAAATATGGCGACCAGGCCTGGGAGCTGTTGGAGAAAGCCGTCGGCAAGCTTTCATAAGCCCGCAGTCCCAAGCCGAGGCGTTCGTCATGGCCCACGTAGAGTTCACGCAAGTCACGGTGGGCGAGGTGGTCCTGAAATCCCCTCGCCGCCCTTCCCTGATCGCGACGATCGATCAGGTGCTGGGGCTGATGGTCGAGATCCCGGCGGCGCTTCTGGTTGTCGCCGAGATCGTGATCCTGTTTGCGGGTGTCGTGGCGCGTTACGGCTTGCGGCAGCCGCTGATCTGGTCGGACGAGCTGGCCTCGATCCTGTTCCTGTGGCTCGCCATGCTGGGGGCGGCGGTCGCATTCCGCCGCTCCGAGCACATGCGGATGACCGCTGTGGTCGGGCGCGCGGGTCCGCGCATGCGGGCCTATCTCGACATGGTCGCGACCTGCGCGGCGCTGGCGTTCCTGCTCATGATCGTCTGGCCGGCCTATGACTACGCCTACGAGGAAAGCTTCATCACCACGCCGGCGCTGCAGATCCAGAACATCTGGCGGGCGCTGGCGCTGCCGGTCGGCACCTGCCTGATGGCGCTGTTCGCGCTGCTCAGGCTGGCGCGGGCCGGCGACATCAAGGTGCTCGCGGCGGCGGTGCTGTCGGTTGCAGTGGTGATCGGCCTGTTCTGGCTGGCGCAGCCGGTGTTCAAGCCGCTCGGCAATCTCAACCTCGTGATCTTCTTTGTCGGCGTCGCCGGCTTCTGCGTCTTTGCGGGCGTGCCGATTGCGTTTGGGTTTGGCCTCGCCATCTTCGGCTATCTCGCGCTGACCACGCGCACGCCGCTGATGGTGCTGGTCGGGCGGATGGACGAAGGCATGAGCCATCTGATCCTGCTCTCGGTGCCGCTGTTCGTGTTCCTGGGGCTCCTGATCGAGATGACCGGCATGGCGCGCGCCATGGTCGCGTTCCTGGCCAGCCTGCTCGGCCATGTCCGCGGCGGGCTGCACTATGTGTTGGTCGGCGCGATGTACCTGGTCTCGGGCATCTCCGGTTCCAAGGCGGCCGACATGGCGGCGGTCGCGCCGGTGCTGTTTCCGGAAATGAAGCAGCGCGGCGCCCGCCCCGGCGACCTGGTGGCGCTGCTTGCGGCCACCGGTGCGCAGACCGAGACCATTCCGCCGAGCCTTGTCCTGATCACCATCGGCTCGGTCACCGGCGTCTCGATCTCGGCGCTGTTCACCGGCGGGCTGCTGCCGGGCGTGGTGCTCGCGATCACGCTGTCGGCGCTGGTGTGGTGGCGTTACCGCAAGGAAGATCTGAGCCATGTCCGCCGCGCGAGCCTGGGCGAGGCGGGCAAGGCCTTCATCGTCGCCCTGCCCGCGCTGGCGCTGCCCTTCGTGATCCGCGCCGCGGTCGTCGAGGGCGTGGCCACCGCGACCGAAGTCTCCACCATCGGCATCGTCTATGGCTTCGTCGTGGGGCTTCTGATCTATCGCCGCTTCGACTGGCGGCGGCTGTTGCCGATGCTGATCGAGACCGCCTCGCTGTCCGGCGCCATCCTGCTGATCATCGGCTCGGCCACCGGCATGGCATGGGGGCTGACGCAATCGGGGTTTTCCCGGGCGCTGGCGACCGCCATGACCGGGCTGCCGGGCGGTGCGGCTAGCTTCATCGCGGTGTCGATCGCGGCCTTCACCATCCTGGGCAGCGTGCTCGAAGGTATTCCGGCCATCGTGCTGTTCGGCCCGCTGCTGTTTCCGATCGCCAAGGCCGTCGGCGTCCACGAGGTGCACTATGCCATGATCATCATCCTGGCCATGGGCATCGGATTGTTCGCCCCGCCCTTCGGCGTCGGTTATTATGCGGCTTGCGCGATCGGGCGTGTTGACCCGGCGCAAGGCATCAGGCCGATCTGGGGCTATATGCTGGCGCTTCTGATCGGACTTGTTATCGTCGCGGCGGTGCCCTGGATTTCGATCGGATTCCTGTAAGCAATCAAAAGCGGGAGGTGACCGATGGACGCACGACAGAACCAGTACAATATCGGTCTGGACAAGACCCCGGCCAATTACGTGCCGCTGACGCCGCTCAGCTTCCTCGCGCGCAGCGCCGCCGTCTATCCGAACCACACCAGCGCCGTCTACGAGGGCCGCCGCTTCACCTGGAGCGAGACCTATGCGCGCTGCCGGCGCTTTGCCTCCTATCTCTCGAGCAGGGGCATCGGCGTCGGCGACACCGTCGCTGCGATGCTGCCGAACATTCCCGCGATGAACGAGGTGCATTTCGCGGTGCCGATGCTGGGCGCGGTGCTCAATGCGCTCAACATCCGCCTCGATGCGTCCTCGATCGCCTTCCAGCTCGACCATGGCGGCGCCCGGATCATCCTGGTCGATCCGGAATTCTCGGGCGTGATCGCGGAGGCCCTCAAGCTGATGAGCGGGCCCAAGCCGTTCGTCATCGACGTCGACGACGCAGCCTTTGCCGGCGGCAGCCGCATCGGCGAGATCGAATATGAGGCGGCGGTGGCGCTGGGCGACCCCGCCTTCGCGCCCCGCTATCCCGACGATGAGTGGGATGCGATTGCGCTGGGCTATACGTCGGGGACGACGGGCAATCCCAAGGGCGTCGTCACTCATCACCGCGGCGCGTATCTCAACGCGGTCAGCAACATCCTCGCGGGCCAGCTCGGCCAGCATCCGGTCTATCTCTGGACCCTGCCGATGTTTCACTGCAACGGCTGGTGCTTCCCCTGGACCATCGCGGCGGCCGCCGGGGTCAATGTCTGCCTGCGCAAGGTCGAGCCGACGAAGATCTTTGCGCTGATCAAGGAGTACGGCGTCACCCATATGTGCGGCGCGCCGATCGTCTACAACACGCTGATCCATGCCCCCGATGCGCCCAAGGGCGGCGCCGCGCGGCGCGTGGCCGGGCTGATTGCGGGCGCAGCTCCGCCGGTTGCGGTGCTGGAAGGCGCCGAGAGCATCGGCGTCAAGCTCACCCATGTCTACGGGTTGACCGAAGTCTACGGTCCGGCCTCGGTCTGCGCCGAGCAGCCGGGCTGGGACGAGCTCGATGCCGCCGCGCGCGCGCAGATGAAGCGGCGTCAGGGCGTGCCCTACCCGCTCGAGGAAGCGGTCACGGTGCTCGACCCCAATACCATGCAGGAGGTGCCGCGCGACGGCGAGACCATTGGCGAGGTGATGTTCCGCGGCAATATCGTGATGAAGGGTTACCTGAAGAACGAGAAGGCCACCCAGGAAGCCTTCGCGGGCGGCTGGTTTCACACCGGCGACCTCGGTGTGCTGGATGAGCACGGCTATGTCATCATCAAGGACCGCTCCAAGGACATCATCATCTCCGGCGGCGAGAACGTCTCCTCCGTCGAGGTCGAGGACATCCTCTACAAGCATCCGGCGGTGCTGTTCGCCGCCGTCGTCGCCAAGCCCGATCCGAAATGGGGCGAGGTGCCCTGCGCCTTCATCGAATTGAAGGACGGCGCCAACGCCACCGAAGCCGACATCATCGCCTATTGCCGCAGCCACATGTCGGGCTTCAAGACCCCGAAGGTGGTGGTGTTCGGGCCGATCCCGAAGACCTCGACCGGCAAGATCCAGAAGTTCTTGCTGCGCAACCAGATGCAGTCGGCGAAGGCGATTTCGGCTTGACGAACGCTGAGCCTTTCGAACCGTCATCCTGAGGCGCCGTGGCGGAGCGAAGGCCTCGAAGGATGAAAGGCCCCGCTGCTGCAGTCGGGCCGTCATCCTTCGAGGCTCGCTTTCGCGAGCACCTCAGGATGACGGATCACCCCTTTGCGCGAACGTGGAAGGCAGTCACGCCAGCTCTATCCGCATTCCGTCATAGGCCGGCACGACATTGTCGGTCAGCTGTTTTCGCAGCACCTCGTAGTCGAGGTCGGAATGCATGTTGGTGATTACGGCGCGCCGCGGCTTGATGCGCTCGATCCACGACAGCGCATCATCAACGCTGAAGTGGCTGGGATGGGGCGCGTAGCGCAGGCCATCGACGATCCAGAGATCGAGGCCGTCGAGCAGCGGCCAGCTGCGCTCCGGAATGTCGCTGAGATCGGGCGAATAGGCGACGCTGCCGATGCGGTAGCCGAGCGCGGGGATGTTGCCATGCTGGACGTCGAACGCGGTGACCTTCACCTCGCCGCCCTTGCCGTGAATGCCGCGGGTCTCCCCGCCCTCGATGGAATGGCGCTCCAGGATCGGCGGGTAGTCGCTGCCCTCCGGCGAAATGAAGCAGTAGGAGAACCGCGCCATCACGTCCTTGGCGGTCGACATGTTGAAATAGGTCGGGATGCGCCGGCGCTGGTGCAGCACCACCGAGCGCAGATCGTCGATGCCATGGGTCTGGTCGGCATGCTCATGGGTCAGGAACACCGCATCGAGATGATCGACACGGGCATCGATCAGCTGCTCGCGCAAGTCGGGCGCAGTATCGATGACGATGCGCGTGGTGCCCTGATGGGTGCTGCGCTCGGCCATGAGCGAGCAGCGGCGGCGGCGGTTCTTCGGATTGGCAGGATCGCATTTGCCCCAGCCGAGCGCCGGCCGCGGCACGCCTGCCGAGGAGCCGCAGCCGAGAATGGTGAGCGTCAGTGTCATGCGGGCTGCGGCGCCGGGACTTTGGAGAACAGGCGGAAGAAGTTGTCGGTGGTCTGACGGGATATCTCCTCGAGCGAGACCCCGCGGGTCTCCGCCAGCACCTTTGCGACTTCCACCACATAGGCCGGCTCGTTGCGCTTGCCGCGGAATTTGCCGGGCGCGAGATAGGGCGAATCCGTCTCCACCATGATGCGGTCGGCCGGCAGCTCGGCCGCGAGCGCCCGCAAGGCTTCCGACTTCTTGAACGTCAGGATCCCCGTGAACGAGATCGAAAGGCCGAGCTCGATTGCCCGCATCGCAAGCTCGCGGCCGCCGGTGTAGCAATGCAAAACCGCACGGAACGGCCCCTTCGCCACCTCCTCCTCCAGGATACGGCGGCAATCCTCGTCCGCTTCGCGGGTGTGGATGACGAGCGGCAGTCCCGTCGTGCGCGCGGCCGCGATATGGGCGCGAAAGCCGCGGGCCTGCGCTTCGGGCGAGCCGTTGTCGTAGAAATAGTCGAGCCCCGCCTCGCCCAATGCGACCACCTTGGGATGGCTGGTCAGCGTAACCAGTTCATCCGCCGTGATGCCGTCCTCTTCGTCGGCGTGATGCGGATGGGTGCCGACCGAGCAATAGACGTTGGGAAAGCGCTCGGCGATGGCGATCAATTCGGAAAGACGCCGCACCCGGGTCGAGATCGTGACCATGCGGCCGACGCCGGCGGACGCGGCACGCGCGACGATACCGTCGAGATCGCCGGCAAAGTCCGGAAAATCCAGATGGCAATGGCTGTCGACGAGCATGGATCAGATCTTTCAGTCGGCGGTCGGCTCGATATAACGCGGGAACACCGCCTGGGGTGCCGGCAACACCGTGCCCGGCGCGATGCGCTTGGCTCCGCCGAGTGCGGCAAAGTTGCGCTCATCCTCGGGCACGCCGAGGCTGTCGAGCAGCTTCGCCGATGCCGTCGGCATCACCGGCTGGGTCAGGATGGCGATCTGCCGCACCACTTCCGCCGTCACGTAGAGCACGGTCTTCTGTCGTGCCGGATCGGTCTTGGCCAGCGCCCAGGGCGCCTCGCCCGCGAAGTAGCGGTCGCCTTCGGCGATCACGCTCCACACCGTGTTGAGCAATTGATGGATCTGCTGCGTCGCCATTGCAGTCCGCGCCGCGCCGATCATTGCGTCCGCCTCCGCCAGCATCGCCCTGTCGTTGTCGCTGAACGGACCGGGCTCGGGCAGCACGCCGCCGAGCTGCTTTGCGATCATCGACAGCGAGCGCTGCGCGAGATTGCCGAGGCCGTTGGCCAGATCGGCATTGATGCGCGCGACGATGGCCTCGTGGCTGTAGCTGCCGTCCTGGCCGAACGGAACCTCGCGCAGGAAGAAATGCCGGATCTGGTCGACGCCATACTGGTCGGCGAGGTTGAAGGGATCGACGACGTTGCCGACCGATTTCGACATCTTCTCGCCCTTGTTGAACAGGAAGCCGTGGGCGTAGACGCGCCTCTGCACGGGCAAACCTGCCGACATCAGGAAGGCCGGCCAGTACACGGCGTGGAAGCGGATAATGTCCTTGCCGATGATGTGCAGATCGGCCGGCCAAAAGGCCCAGTTCGGGTCACTCTCGTCGGGGAAGCCGACGCCGGTGATGTAATTGGTGAGCGCGTCGACCCAGACATACATCACATGCTCGGGCGAGCCGGGAACCTTGATGCCCCAGTCGAAGGTGGTGCGCGAGATCGAGAGATCGCGCAAGCCGCTCTTGACGAAGCTGATGACCTCGTTCCTGCGCGTGTCGGGCCCGATGAAATCCGGCTGCTGCTCATAGAGCGCCAGCAGCTTGTCCTGGTAGGCCGAGAGGCGGAAGAAATAGGTCTTCTCCTCCACCCACTCCACCGGCGTTCCCTGGCCGCCAAGACGCACGCCGTCCGCACCGAGTGTCGTCTCCTCCTCGGCGTAGTAGGCCTCGTCGCGCACCGAGTACCAGCCGGAATAGCTGTCGAGATAGATGTCGCCGTTCTTCTCCATCCGCCGCCAGATCTCCTGGCTGGACCGATGATGCTGCTCCTCCGTGGTGCGAATGAAGCGGTCGAAGGAGACATTGAGGCGCTCGTCCATTTCCTTGAAGCGGGCCGAGTTCCGCGCGGCCAGCTCGTGGGTCTGCAAGCCCTCGGTCTGGGCGGTCTGAACCATCTTCAAGCCGTGCTCGTCGGTGCCGGTCAGGAAGAACACGTCCTTGCCGTCGAGGCGCTGGAAGCGCGCCAGCGCGTCGGTCGCGATCGCCTCATAGGCGTGGCCGATATGCGGCGTGCCATTGGGGTATGCGATCGCGGTCGTGATGTAGAAGCGGTTGCCGCGTGCGGGTGCCGCAGGTGCCGCTGCAGCGGCCGCGGGTGCTGGTTTCGCTGCCGCCTTGCGCGGTGCTTTCGGTGCGGTGGACTTTGGAGGCGCAGCCTTTGGAGCTTTGGCTTTGGGGGCGGCCGCCTTCGGCGCCGACGTGCGCTTGTTGGCCTTGTTAGCCGCCTTCTTCGCGCCTGCCTTCGGGCGGGACTTGGCGCCTTTCTTGGCACCCTTTTTTGTGGTGGACGTTGACTTGGACGCCTTGGTCTTGCCCGCCTTCTTCGCTGCACCCTTGGCCTTGGCGCGCGTCTTCGCCGTCGCGGCGGATTTGCCCGCGCGCGCCGCCTTCTTCGCGGCTTTCTTGGTCTTCTTTTTCTTGGCAATCGTCTTCGTACGCGTGGCCACCGCCAATATCCTTGTGTTCAGCTCGAATCGTGATGATCGCCGGGATCAGGCGCGGAATCGCAGACCCCTACCGCGTTGCTTCCGCAAGCATGCCGAACACCGAGAAAACCAGGGGCTTTCGTTCCAGATTATAGTCCTGGGTGTCGCGCGCGGCGCGGGCGATCTTTTCCCACACCTCCGCCAGCCGTGCAAGGCGGGGCAGGCTGGCATTGGCATCCAGATCCGGGGCGCGCAGCCGCTCGGCGATCCAGGCCTCGATGCTGTCGACGAAGGCCGCAAGCGCCACCCGGTCGGACAGGCCGAGCGAATCGCCAAGCGCATGTAGTTCGCGCGGGTCGACACTGGGCAGGCTGGCCAGCAGCGCCGCCATGCGCTGCTGCAGCTTCAGATTATCGCCGCCGAGCAGCGTCAGCGCCCGCGCCACGCTGCCCTCGGCAGCCGCCGCCGCCTCGACCAGCGCGGGATCGTCAGCCGGAAGACCCGCCGCCAGCGCCGCCGCGCCGACCACGTCGGCCTGCGACAACGGCCGCAGCGCGAGTTTCCGGCAGCGCGACAGGATGGTCGGCAGCACCCGCGCCGGGGCATGGCTGATCAGGAGAAACAGCGATTGCTGCGGCGGCTCCTCGAGAATCTTGAGCAGGGCATTGGCCGCGTTCGGATTGAGCTCGTCGACGGTATCGACGATGCAGACCCGCCAGCCCTCGACCGCCGCCGTCGAGCCGAAGAAGGAGATGGTCTCGCGGGTCTCGTCGACGGTGATGACGGTGCGCATCACGCCCTTGTCGTTGAGCGAGCGCTCGAGCGTCAATAGCCCGCCATGCGCGCCGGCCGCGATCTGGCGCGCCACCGGATCGTCGGCATCGACCGCGAGCGTGGTCGCGCCCTGCACGTCGTCCGCGAGAGGATTGCGATGGGCGAGCACGAACCGCGCCATACGATAGGCGAGCGTCGCCTTGCCGATGCCCTGCGCGCCGCCGAGCAGCCAGGCATGCGCAATGCGTCCGCTGCGATAGGCGTTGAGCAGCGCCGCTTCCGCCTCGCGATGGCCGAACAGCGCGGTGGTTTCGCGCGGATGCGCGACCGTCGCCTCGGATTCGGTCTGGCGCGGGCTCATGCGGGGCTCGGCGCGCTGTTGGTCACATTGACAAAGAAGCGGTCGCGCAAGGCGGTCCAGACCTTGCCGGCCACGGTGTCGACGTCGGCATCGGCGTCGATCACGATGCAGCGTTCGGGCTCGGCGTGGGCGATCTCGCGATAGGCGTCGCGCAGCGCCTGGTGAAATTTGACGTCCTCCGATTCGAAGCGATCTGGTGCGCCGCTGCCGCGGCGGGCGGCCGCACGCTTCAGGCCGACCTCGACCGGCACGTCCAGGATGATGGTGAGGTCCGGCTTGAGATCGCCGATGGTCACCCGCGTCATGGCGTTGACCAGCGCCGGCGCGACATGGCCGACCCGGCTCTGATAGGCCCGCGTCGAATCGTAGAAGCGGTCGCACAACACCCAGCTGCCCTGGGCCAGCGCCGGCAGGATCACGGAACGGACGTGGTCGTCGCGTGCGGCCGCAAACAGCAAGGTCTCAGCCTCTGCGCCGAGCAGCTTGCCCATGCCCGACAGCACGAGATGGCGGATGATCTCCGCCCCCGGCGACCCGCCAGGCTCGCGGGTCACGATCGTATGCAGATGCGCTCTCTCAAGACGTTCCGACAACCTTTTGATTTGCGTCGATTTTCCGCTCCCCTCTCCGCCCTCGAATGTGATGAAGCGCCCGCGTCCCGGGATGCGCCTGATGACCTCGACTGCCATGGTCAGAGCTTCTCGACGCCGGCCCGGAACATGCCGATGACCAGCTCGCTCGCCCCATCGAGCGCGCGGCGCATGGTGGATCCGACGCCGACGGCTTCGGCGGCATAGACCGGCTGCTCGACGGCGACATTGGCGCCGCGCCAAACCCTGACGACACCGACCGGCTGTCCCTGCTTGATCGGCGCCCGCACCGGGCCGTTATAGATCACGCGCGCGATCAGCTTCTCGTTGCCGTTCTTCTGCACCATCACCTTGACCGGCTCGGGGCTCGTCAGCGCCACCGACCGGCTCTCGCCGCCGAACACGCGTGCATAGCCGAGCGGCTGCTGGGCTGCGAACAGGTTGCGCCACTCGAAATTGCGATACCCCCATTCCAGCATCTTCTTGGCTTCGCTGGCGCGGTCTTCCGAATCTTCCAAACCGTTGACCACGACGATCAGGCGGATGCCGTTCTGCACCGCGGAGCCGACCATGCCGTAGCCGCCCTCCTTGGTGTAGCCGGTCTTGAGGCCGTCGGCGCCTTCCATCGAATTGAGCAGCGGATTGCGGTTCTGCTGCCGGATCTTGTTCCAGGTGAACTCCTTCTCCCCGAACAGTTTGTAGAACTCGGGATACTCCAGGATGATGTGGCGGGCGAGCATCGCAAGCTCCCGCACCGTCATCTTGTTGCCGGGGTCTGGCAGGCCATTGGAGTTGGCAAAGGTCGACTTGACGAGCCCGAGCTCGCGCGCCCGCTTGGTCATGAAGTCGGAGGCGAAGATCTTCTCGCTGCCGGCGATGCCCTCGGCGAGCGCGATGCAGGCGTCGTTGCCGCTGTCGATCAGGGCGCCGTGCAGGAGGTCGTCGACCGAGACCTTGCTGTTGATCGCCGCGAACATGGTCGAGGTTCCCGACGGCGCCCCGCCCCGGCGCCAGGCATTCTCGCTGATGCGGTATTCGTCGGTCAGCTTGACCTGGCCCTCCTTGATGGCGTGGAACACCACTTCTGCCGTCATCAGCTTCATCATGCTGGAGGGCGCGCGCATCTCGTCGGCGTTCTTCTCGAACAGAATGCTGCCGGTGGAGGCCTCCATCAGGATCGCGGTCGGCGCGTCGCCGTCGAAGCCGCCCTCCTCCTTCTTGACGCCGGTGACGCTCTGGTTCGCGGCGAGCAGCGCGCTGCCCCAGCCGACCGAGACCGCAATCAGACAGGCCACCAAGCCGCGCAAAAACCCACCACGTGAAACCCTGCACGGGCGGAACGGTAACATCGGCGGCGCCATCGCGAAGTCCTTGAGCAGAGATGCGTTCTAACAGCTGGCCCGCGGGCGAACAACACGGCTTTTGGCGCGGCTGCGCTTGCGGCGCTTGCGAAGCGACCTATCGCGTGTCCCACAAAGCCTGCAAAAACAAGGCTGACTCGCGGGCGCCCTCACACATGATTGCCGTCTCCAGCGGGAACGGCCGCAGCAGGTCAACGCAGCATTGATCGTCGTCCTGATGGACTACGTGCCGCGCAGAGAGCAGCGCACCGCAGGACGCATGGCCATGGTGACGCGGGTAACCAAGACGGACGCTCGCGTCGTCCCGACCGGCTT
Source organism: Bradyrhizobium sp. (assembly GCA_035293585.1). Classification (GTDB taxonomy): domain Bacteria; phylum Pseudomonadota; class Alphaproteobacteria; order Rhizobiales; family Xanthobacteraceae; genus Bradyrhizobium. Next base: position 49,785 of record DATGMN010000029.1, read on the forward strand.
CCGTTCAGTAGAGCCCACGCCCGGCGAGCATATCGGCCGGCCCGTGCGGGTCGACCGGCGCATAGGCCGAGACTTGGCTTTGCACCGAGACCTGGCTTGGCGCCGCGTAACGCTGGTTGTCCTCGTAGGAGACAGCGCGCGGATTGTCGAGCGGGCGCCCGCGCGCGCGTGACCGGCTTGCGGCCGACATGTCCGAGGTCGCGTTGATCGAGGCGTAATCGGCCGAAGTGTTGCCGAGATCATAGGGCCGATCCTGCGGCATCGGGATGTCGCCGCGAATCGGCCGGCCCGAGGACGACCCCTCCGGGACGAACGGACGGGCAGACGCCACCCGCACCAGCGAAGGCGCCGGTGCCGGCACGCCGGTGCGCAAGGTCGCCTCCAGCTGGCGATCGTCGGAGCCTTCCAGCGGGGCGCGACCGACATATTCGACCCGGACCCGCGCCACCCCGTTGCCCTTGAAGTCGAGCAGCTCGGCCGCCTTGTGCGACAGGTCGATCAGGCGGTTGGCGGCATAGGGACCGCGGTCGTTGACGCGCACGACCAGCGACTTGCCGTTGGAGAGATTGGTGACCCGCGCGTAGCACGGCATCGGCAGCGTCGGATGAGCTGCCGTCAGCGCGTCCATGTCGAAGACTTCGCCATTGGCGGTCAGCCGGCCGTGGAAATCATCGCCATACCAGGAGGCCAGCCCCTCCTCGCGGTAATTGACGTCCTCCTGCGGCACATACATGCGCCCCGCAACCATATAGGGTTTGCCGACGCGATACGTGCCCCCGCCTTTCGGCACGGCCTCGCCATATTCGACCACGCGCGGGCTCGAGGAGACCCCGTATTTCGGGTCGACACGGCCTGCGAACTTGCTCGACGAGGCGCAGTTGGCGAGCGTGAGGCAGAGTGCTGCGGCAATAGCGCCGCGCAAGACCCCGCCCCCGGGTTCTGTCTGCCGATTCCCCATGCTCCCCAAATACCACCCTGCCGGATTGCCGCCTGTCCGGGCGCTATCCGTGAACGCCGCGTCGGTGGCGACCACCCTCGCGCCCCTAATGGACGATATCGCAACCGGATCGCGGCGGAAATGGGGAGGCTTTCGGCTTGGTAAATCAATCGTTGTGCGTATCAACCGTCGAATTGCGGGGCCAGCCGCCGGTTTGATTGCCTCCTTTTGAGACATCTGTTGCGCGAAATCCGCACTCCACCGGCAATGTGCTCGGAGGCCTTTGAATCTTTTTGACTGTGTAGGGGGGTGCTGTGTTTTCTCGCAGCTGGGCCGGGAAGGATATTCGCGATGTTCGAAACAGTTGCTGCGGTAATGGGTCTGCTTGGCGCCGGGATCTTCCTGGCTCATGCGTTTGAGGGCGTGCGCTGGGCCTGACGGCCCAGGCCTCCCATTGATTCGGTCTGACGATCTTCTTCAAGACGATCCTTAGGCCGATCATTAGACCATTATCATTGGACCATTAAAGAGGCCCGTTCGGAAAGTTTTAATCAATTCGGACGAGCATCGAATTCGGAGGGTGCATCATGCGCAATCATGACCTTGTCTCCGACGGCTTCCTGGCTCTGACTGCGGCTGGTTTGGCGCTGCTTTGCTCGAGCCTGTTGGCTTTCGCCTTTACATAAGACGGATCGCCGGCGCCGTTCTTTGCTGGAAGGCCGCGGCATCGACCGCTTTGTCGGCCGTCGCTGCATTTGAAAGCCATACAGCCGGACTGCTGTGTCGGAGTTGACGTGCACGCGCGCCGCGCGCCCTGAGGCGTCGCTTGGTCAACGACTCGACTCCGAGGCGACCGCCCTCCTCTCCTGCCGTTTGACCCGCCGCTTGGGTGGCCGCCAAGCCGCTCGCGCGTCCGTGAACTGGTTTCGCGGCCGCCAATGACGCGAAACAAGCGGGAGCTGCGACGACATCATTTTTGCAAGCGCACGAAGACGGCCGGAAACGCGGCGGGGACATCATCTCCCTGTCAGTGGTCAACAACGGAGTTGAATCATGTGGACGTTCCTTAGCCTGATCTACCGCCTCTCATGCCGGGCCCGCCTGATGGAAATGCGAAAGCGGAGCTTTGCAGCCACGGCCTGGTGAACCCGGGCGACAGCCTTCCGGCGCGGAATTTGAATTTGACCATGTTGCCTTGAAATGAGACCTGCCATGCTTGCTGAAAAATTCTTTTTGATGTTGGAGTCCATGCTCAGAGGCCGCGTCTTCGCCGACGGCGCCCCGCGCGTCGTGAGCACCTCGCCGCACGTCCCGGTCAAGCTGCCCGAGCCCAAACAGGGCTGACCGCGCATCGCCTCTGCCGGGGCCGTCGGCCGGTCGGGATATCCGCGTCCCGGCAGGCTCCGCGAGTGCGGCAAAACTCTCCGACTGCAGCCCATGGTTCGAACTGGCGCGTCCGTCATCAGCTGTCGCGCCGGTGAGCGATGAGATAAGCCGGGGTCGCCCAGGGATCCGCAAGCCTCGACACGTATGGCATCAGCGTCGCGCATGTGCAGGCTGCACTGATACGCGTGGTCGAGGAGAACAGCATGTTTGCGGCTCAGCCCGACTGCGCCATCAGCTTCCGGCACATCATCTTCTCCTGGCACATTGCGGCCGAACTCGCGCCCAAGCTGCGCGCCAAGGGTTTCAGGGGAAAGCTGATCACGCCCTTGCCTGAACCGCGTCTCCTGTGAGGCGCGCCCGAGGCCGGAGAATGTGCCGGCATCGACTTGCTTTGCGTCGTGCGGACGGGCCGAGACAGCGGCGCGGATCTCCGATCGGCAGGACGCGCGGCTTGGCCGGACGCTCGGTTTGTCGGCCGCGCCGAACCGAAGCCCCGCGCGGTTGCGCAAGAATGATCGCGATTTGTGAACTGGTTCATATTTCCAAGGCATGAAGCCGGCTAAACCGACGGCGCTGGGGGATTTCAGGGGCCCAGCAGCGTGCGCCGCCGGGACAAACATTTCGAGCCCGACGGCGTAATTTTTTTGACGGTCAGCACGTACCCTCAGTCTGGGCGGCATGTGTTGCCGGCTGCCGTCGCTTCAAAAGCCAATGTCGAGTTCCTCGAGCCGACGCCGCGCAACCGGTGCGGCGTTGATTGGACCGGCCCGAGGCTTGAACTTGCCAGCCCCGTTCGAGTCTCATGCTCCCGGTTCGATGTTCGCTTGGAGGCGGGGCCGCCTTATTCCCTGAAATCGGGCGGCCCCAATCGGCCTGGACAGATCGGCAATGCCTCGCGCGAAGTCGCGCGCAGTCACCCCTGCTCCCGCCCAGCATTCCCCGGTTGACGGCGCGCGCCGGCTCACCATAAACAGGGCTCCGGGCGACATTCGGTAGCAATTCGGCAGGCGCGTCTTTCGCTATGCGCTGCGGAAGAGCCGAAAACCGAAGATTTCAACGCTTGGAAGGGTGGCCGAGTGGTTTAAGGCACCGGTCTTGAAAACCGGCGTGCCCGCAAGGGTACCGTGGGTTCGAATCCCACCCCTTCCGCCAATATCCGTTGTTTATCACCGCTCGGAATCCATTGCATCGCAACGGCACACCCGCGGTGCGCGACCAAGCAGGTCGAGGCGCAGACAGAGCTTGAGCTTTGCACCCTCTGGTCTGGACATACCTGTCTGACGGGCGACGCGCCCGCCAGACAGGTCGAACGCCTGCCCTTTCGGGTCAGGCCTTGAGCTGGACCAGTCCGCCCATCGCGGGGTCCGAGAAGCTGTCCTGACCGGTTTCGACGTGCCCGGCCAGTCGCTGCTCGAAGGTTGCATCCTGTGCGACTGTCAGGATCAGGTCGTACCAGCTGTGAAAGGCGTCGAGCGACCATTCGTGCTGCAGCAACGCGTTGGCCGCGAGCTGACGGTTCATACTGGTGCCCGTATAGGCATCCAGTATATTCACCGTCGCGCCGCGTCGGGACAGGTTGCGAACCTGCAATCCGATGAAGCTGCCGCGCCGCGTATCGTAACCTTCCTCCACGTCTACCGCGAGCTGTCCCTTGTCGACCCCGAGGCTGCCCTTGAAATACCGGGTGAAGCCGTTGGGACCGTAGACGGTGAGATCGTAGGTGCCGCCGCTGACGCTCCATTCGCCCAGGAGCGACCTGCCCGCCTCGACCGTGTACGAGCGCACAGCATCGGCCGGGTTGCCCGATCGGACCTGAAACACGGCCGCGGCCGCGCCGATGTTGTGGAATTCAAGCACCACCGTCGCATGCGCCGCGTACACCAAGCAGTCGACGTCCAGCTTGTACGGCAAGGGGCGCGCCCGACGGATCCCGTTCTCCTGCGCCGGAATCCCGATCAGAACGGTGTCGAGCGTAGGCTGGAACTCCGGCACTTTTCCGGTCGAGAATTCCGCGACCGTGGGCAGGTATTTTGCGACGTTGTGCCGTTCCACCGGGCCGTCGTCCGGCGTGGCGAAGTTGAACACGGAGGTCAGGTCGCCCACCACGGCACGACGCCAAGGCGAGAGATTGCGCTCGTGCACGCCAAACCGCTTCTCGATGAACTGGATGATCGAGGTGTGGTCGAACACCTGCGAATTGACGTAGCCGCCCTTGCTCCAAGGCGAGATCGCCAGAAACGGCACCCGGGTGCCGAGACCGACGGGCCCGGCCGGATCCGACGTGGTCAGGATCTCGTTCTTGATGTTGACTGTCGATTGGCCATACGTCGCCGACTGCGGGGGCGTGGGTGGTACCATGTGGTCGAAGCTGCCATCGGCTTCGTCAAAGCAGATGATGAAGACGGTCTTGGCGAACACCGCCGGGTTTGACACCAGGATGTCGAAAATCTGCCCGACGTACCAAGCTGCGTGGTCTTCCAGATAGTAGGCCTCGCCGCTGTAGGCCGCGGGTGCCACGATCCACGAAACCTGCGGAAGCTTGTCGTCCTGCACGTCCGCGCGGAACTGGTCGAACAGGTGCTCCGCCCAGTTCGCCCAATCCTTCGCCGGTGCCGATGAAGCCGGGATCAGCTTCATGATGTCCGTCCCCGTGGCAGCGCGCTGGAACAGCGGGGACGAGGTCGGGGCGGTGGCGTACTGGTTGTAGTACAGGAGCGGGTTGTCGGTGTAATTGCCGGCAAAGATGTTGTTCGAACCGTTGCCGAAGTCGGGCTTGAACGTCGCCCCCGCGAGATCCTGGTAGACCTTCCAGCTCACGCCCGCGGCCTGCAGAACCTCGGGGAAAGTTTCCCAGACGTAATAGGCATTTTGCGGGCTCAACCCGTTGCCCGTGACCGGTCCCGCGCCCCGGCCGTCGGTGCCGCCGACACCCAGATAGTTCACATTGCCGACGCAGCCCGTCATCAGGTAGTGCCGGTTGGGACTGGTCGGTCCCATGATCGAGCAGTGATACGCGTCGCCCACGGTGAACGCGTCAGCCAGCGCGTAGAGCAGCGGCATGTCGGCGCGCGTCATGTAGGTCATCGCCATCGGGCCCTGCTGGATCACGAAATTGTCGTACTGACCCTGATTCCAGCAAGCATGCACGGCCGACCAGCTATGATCGGTGCCCCCGAAGGCGACGCCCCCGAGACTCGTCCCGCCCGGGCTCACGCTTTGCGGATTGACGCGGAACGGTGGAAAGACAGGCGCGCCGTCCGCCGGACCGCCGAGCGTGCCGTAATTGGGCGGGAAGCTGTAACCGGCCGCGGTATAGGCCGGGCCCGCCGGCTGCAAGAACACCGAAGCCGGGGTCGTGCCAACTCCGCTGGCGAGCGGCAAGTGGATCTTGACTGCACGGGGGTCGTTGAAGCCGCGCACACCGCGCAGCGTGCCGAAATGATGATCGAACGGACGATTCTCCTGCATCAGGACGATGATGTGCTCAACGTCCTCGATGGTGCCGGTCCGACGGTTTGCCGGGATGGCGAGCGCCTTTGCGATCTGCGCGTCAAATGTTCCGGCCGTGAACGCGCCGGCCATCGCGCCTGTGCCTGCAAATTGCAAAAACTTACGCCGATCAAAATCCTTCATATCTTCTTCCTGTAATTGGCCCGTGCTTGAGATCGTGCGGAAAAGAATTTGCTGCAGTCGTCAACGGGATCGCGAACGCTCCTTACTCAAGGAACCCAACAGTTCCATGAATGAAATAAAACGATGAATGGGCGAATTATTACGGTTTGACGATGGGATGTGACGGCGCCGTGTGTCCGGCCTGCTCGCATCACGCGTCATTGCCGGAGCCGGCACTCCTCATGTCGCGAAGAGCCGAACGAGAACAGGCCGGCTACGGCCTCGGAGACCGGCGACGAATACGCTGGCAGGTGAAATACTGAACGCGATCTTGTCGGCGTTCATCCCCGTTTACGGCCTCGCCTATTCTTTCGTGGGCAAGAGAAAGACCGTGGCTCATATCGCCAACGGCGACGACAGGCCTTGGCCGGCCTAACGGCCGGCGTGATCCGCCCCACCGGCCTCCTTGATGAAGGCGAGCAACAGCGTGCCGAGCCGGTCAGGCTGCTCCTGTTGGATCCAGTGACCGGCGCCGTCGATCAGTTCGATACCGCCCATCCGGGTCGCCGCCTTCGTCCTCATCAGATCGAGCGCGCCTGGCGCCGAATAGGTGCCCCAATCGCTGGTCCCGCCGATAAAGAGCGAGGGGACATCGATCGTCTTGCCGGAAAACAGGCGCAGCTCGGCGTTTAGGCCAGGATCGGAATAGACACGATAGGCCTGCAGCGCGCCTTGAAACCCCGTGCGGCCATACTCCTGCGTGTACACGGCAAGCTCCGGCTCGGTGAGCCATTTGCAGGCCGCGACCTCGGCGGCGGACGGTTGGAATGGAGCGACGGTCTCGGGCATCGTCCTGCCGAGATCCATGACGTAATAGGTCGGCATCTGTGCAAGCTCCGTGGCCGTCCGCGCCTTCAACGGATGCGGCTTGTTTCCCGGCCAGTCAGCGCTCTTGACGTAGAAAAATGCACGAAGAAACGCGTGTAACCCTTGGGGCGGGTGCCACATGTCATCGTTCGCCTGCCGTGTGCTCAGATATTGCTGGTAATACGCTCGCGGCGGATCGAGCGCCGCCAGCGCGGCCGCCAGCCTTTGATTGTCAGTGTTCGTTTGAGCCGACGATACCTCGCTTTCCGCAGTGTCGAACGGAAACGCCGGCGGACCGGGGAACGGTGCGCTCATCAGCACCACCGAGGGAAAGACGTCGGGCCGGGCCAGCGCACAATAGGCCGCCACGGGCGAGCCGAGGTCGTGGCCGACGAGCATGGCCGTCCGCCGATATCCCAACGCCGAAACCAATGCGAGCGCGTCACGCGTCATGTTCAGGTAGCTGAAGGGCGCGAGCGGGGCGTCATAGCCGTTCACCCAGCCGGTGGTACGGCCAAACCCCCGCTGATCGGGCGCCACCACGCGGTATCCGGCGTCAGCCAGCATCGGGATCAGGTGCCGCCAGCCGTAAGCCAGATCCGGAAAGCCGTGTAGCAGCAGCGCGAGCGGCCGGCCGGGGCTCTCGTAACCGGCTTCGAGAATATGGACGTCGAGGCCGTTGACCCCATGGATCATGCGCGAGCGGACCCCCTTTGGAAGCGTTCCGTCGCCATAGGTTGATGTGGTCAAATCAGCTTCTCCTCTGGGGTTTGCGCGGGCCGGTCGAAGTGAAGCCGCAACCAGGCTGGCCGCGCCCATCGCCAAGACGGCTCGTCGCGACGCCGATGGCTTGATTGGGTGCAGGGGCATCGCCGGGCTCCTTCTATGGTGATCGCCATAGTATGGCGATCACCATAGCGGCGTCAAGCGAAAGCTGTTATGGTCGCGGCATGCCACGTAAGACTGACGCCCGCGCTCGCGCGATTGCCACGGCCGAACGACTGTTTCGCATCCAGGGCTATACTGCGACTGGATTGACCCAGATCATCGAAGAGAGCGGTGCGCCCAAAGGATCGTTCTACTTTCACTTTCCGCGCGGCAAGGCACAGCTCGCCGAAGAAGCCATCGATCATTACGTTGCTTCGAGGATTGCCGTGTTGCGGGAGATCTCGGCGAATACGACGGGCGATGCTCTGAATTTTGTTGACCAGATTTTCCGAACATTCGCGGCCGAAATGGTCGCTTCTGATTTCCAGTATGGATGCCTCATGCAGAATCTGGCGAACGAACTGCCCGCGCTCGACGCCGAGCTGACCAAACGGGTCGCGCGCGGATTTGTCGATTCGACCGAGATCATCGCAGAGCATTTCAGGGGGTGCGGTTTCGCCCCCGCGCGCGCATCCTCCACCGCAGCCGCCCTGGTCGCCGCCCTCGAAGGCGCGCGAACGATCGCCCGCCTGGAACGCACGCCGGCCATATTCGAGGCGCTGGCGGATGTCAGTGTCCGAAGATGGGCTGCCGCCGAGGGGTGATCGGGACGCTGTAGCGAACCCGGTAAGACCGGTAAGCCGATGGTGGAGCGCGCCCGTCGTCCCCCGCGTTGTTCATGCAACTAACCAGGCAGGATCTGAATCGCGCTCGCGCTCGTCAGGAGCGCGCAGCTGGCCACGCAGGCCAGCGGTTCCGCCGCTAACCCGGAATTAATCCAGCAAGCGCATAGTCGATAGCAGCTTCAGTGGGCAGTCACGCGTAAGAGCCGTCGCCGGATCGGTCGCGCGACGGCTTTTTTCATTTCATCAATCGGGGGACAACGCAGGTGAACAAGACAACAGAGGCGTCGATCGACGCGAAGCAAATCGAGCCCGCAGCGGCGAGCAAGAAGTCCAGGCAGAAGTCGATCCTGGCGCTGTCGGTGTTCGCTCTTGGGCTGAACGCCACTGCGGCCGTCTATACGATGTCGCCGGCCGATTTTGCCCTGCCGAATGTCGGCGCCCTGGCCGAGCTGCTTCCGCACCAGAAGCCTTCCGATTCAATGCCGGACCCGGTGGTCGCCGCATTGAAGGACATCCAGTCGGCCCAGCAGCAGCACGTCGCCTCGCTGCAGGAGACCAGCTCCGCATTGCAGCAAAACATGACGCTGCTGCAGCAGGATTCGACCACGCTCGCTTCTCTGAGAGAGAGCATCACGGACGAGCATGTCGATGTAAAGAAGATATCCACAGAGATAACGGATGAACATGCCGACGTGAAGAAGATGTCGGCCCAGATTTCCACGCTGATAGCGAAGGTCGACTCGCTAAAGAACGCAATGGCGCCGGAGCTGACCTCCTCCATTCCAAAGGGCCGCGCGCACACCCGGCTTTCCGGCGCGGCGCGCAAGAGCATGGCGCGAGCACCCAAGCCGGTCACACCCGTTTCGATTGGCGGCGCGCCGCTGACGATAGCGCCTGCATCGGTACAGGGTCCGTCACAGAGCCCGGAAGGCTAAGTCACGACCGCGAAGAGACGGGCGCGCGGCTTCGGTCCCGCGCCCGCTATCGTTGAACGAATTCAGCCTGCCGAGCTGACACCTTCATGGGTTGGGATGAGCCGGTCCGCCATCCGCCGGGGACGCGGCCCCTCCCCGCCACATGCCGCGCCTTTCTGGTCGCAAAAACTTATTGTTTTTCGACGAGGGTTGACTGACAGCCCTTCTGCCAAAGACGGGAAATCCTGGAAATCAGCGCCCGCGCCGCTCGCTCAGATGCCCGATTCAGATTTCAAGGCCATCATCGCCGAGGGAATGATCATCGTGACCCACCTCAAGGAGGGGCACCTGTTCTACTTCCCGGTCCTGCCCAACGGCAGCGTGAGCCTCCACGGCGCGCGCATCAAGGCCAATCCAAAGGCGAAGACCGAGGCCAACAAGTTCGTATTCCTCGCCCACAGCGCGGCTCTGGCGGCGCATCGCGACTGACGAGCTGGTGCTCGATGAGCCGAATTCCTGCTCCGTCTCGGAGCGGCCGACGGCAACTTGTCCAGGGAGCCTGCGTGCCACAAGCAGATGGCGTTGCACGGATCTGTGTCGCCGATCGGGTTTTCCACCGCTTTGTTGTCTTCGCCATTGAATTCGCGCAGCTGAGACACGGCGAAAATCAATCCGCGAGTGTTGCGCGCCGTTCCTAGACGGCGAATCCCGCTTGATCTAGGCATCCAGGCGTCGACGCGGACGACGTGTTTGCACCACGCCGCCGCGTCTAACCATCACAACCGACAGGAGCGGTTCCAATGGCTGACGACACTACTGCCTATGTTATTCCCCTTCATCAAGTCCCGCTGGCGAAAAAGCAAAGGGATAAGACGGCGACTGAGCGCGCCAGATCCGAAAACGCGAAGACCAGCCGTCCGCGCAAAAAGAAGGTGAAGGTCGCCGGCCTCGCAGACGCAGAGTCACCATCGTCCGCATCGTCGATCCCGCCGGATGAATCATTGATACCGGCCGAATTCCTCCCGGTAGCTGGCGAAACTGCCGAAGCTCCCGTCACGCAGCCGCCGGCGGTGACACCTGATGTTGCTCAGCCCGTCGCGCCATCGCGGCGCCAGCTTGCGCCGGCTCTTCTGTCTGCCGCTGCGCTCGTCCTTGCCGCCGTCGGTATCACGATCAACGGCTGGTTTGCCCGGTCCTTGGGATCGAGCAACGTCGCAGGATGGCTTTTCCTCGCCGTAGGCGTCGCCGCGGATCTGGTCGCGCTTGTCATGCCGTCCTGCGCCGCCGGTCTGTGGCAGGCCGGGCAGCGTCCGACTGCAATTGTGGGCTGGGCGATCTGGCTGACGACGTTCGTCTTCGCGGTGACGGCGGGCATCGGTTTCGCGTCCACCAATATCAGCGACGTGACGCTGGCGCGTGCGTCACGCGTCACGCCGGCCGTCACGGATGCACAGGCCGCGCTCGCGGACGCCAGGGCGGCTCGTGATCGCGAGTGCAAAAGCGGCGTCGGGAAGTTCTGCCGCGAACGCGAGGCGGCGGTCGTGGAGCGTCGTCAGATCCTCGATACGGCGATGACATCGGTTGGGCAGACAGCCGATCCTCAAACCGACGCCGCCATCAAGCTGGTCGCATGGGTGTCCGGTGGCTTGCTGCGGCCAGCAGCCGAAGATTTCGCCATGCTCCGGCTGGTCCTGCTGGCGCTGCTGCCCCAGATTGGCGGAATACTGCTCATGGTCGGCCGACGCGCGTGACCCTTGTCCGCAAGCGGTCGTTCTCTCCACAGGGACGGATGCCTGCGCCGATCACGGTTGAACACATGCACTTGAACAAACCCTCCAAGCCTCGCTCGCATGCCCACATTCCACACATGATCGCACGCAATGCAGAGCCGATAGGCCACATCTCTCCCTATCCGAGGATTGATCGAACATCGGTCAGGCCGGCAAGCGGCGGGTCGGGTGCAAAGTCGAATGCAGGGCCGCGGCACCGCCCGACCGCCCTGGAGGAGAGCAAGCGCATTGCGGAGATCGACCGCATCTGGCGCCTCGTCGTGCAGGCCTCGGAGACGAGCTGATCATATGCATGATCGCCCGCGGCGATCGGCGAGACGTCGCTCACGACCGGCCTGTGGCTGTCCTTATGCCACGCTTATATCATGTCACCCGTGGCCCTCTGGCATTCCTACGGCGGCCCGGCGCACCTTGCGTTGAACACGTAAGGACCCCGTCATGGCCGCAACCAACTTCAGTGCAGCCGATCGCCGCGGACGCACGGCGCCGTCCATGCGCGACGCCCTGTTGCGGAACCTGCCTCCCCTGGCAACAGAAGCCGACCAGCCGCGTTGTTCGATGGTTGACCGGGACTTGCAAGCCGTGCGGCATGCGAGCTTTGGCGCCTTGGATCCGGACATCATCAGCGAGAGCATCGCGGCCTTCTTCATCGGCCGCAACGCCGACGGGCTCTGGGTTGCGCGCGAGCGCTCCGGGCGGATCGGCGGCATCTTCATTCTGAAGAGCTCGGCGGTCGCCTTCGCACACCGCCATGCCGGCGATTCTGCTTGTGCGACGATCTTTCCAGCGGACGGTTTCGAGCTCGACATCGAAAACGACGGCAACCGGCTGGCCGGCCTGATCGGGCCGCTGGTGCGCGCATGCCGGCAGGCCAGGCTGCATCAACAGCGGCCATGACTGCTCGAGAGTCTGACCATGACCATGCTATCGCACGACCTTGAGCGCCGGCCTGATTCATCCGCAGATCGCCAGCCGCGTCGAACCGGCCTGACGCAAAGCCAGCGCAGCATTCTCGAGATCACCAGGCTGAAGAGTTTCGCCCTCGGCGCCCTGACGCTCCTGCTCTCCGGCGCCGCGCTCGCTGCCGTGATTGCTCTGCGCATGGCGGTCTATGTTTCACGCCTTCATCTCGGCACCGGTTAGGAAAGGCTCAAGCGGCGCGAATCTTGCTTCCAAGATCGGCGCAAAAGACGAGGGCAATGCGATTCGACGTCACATGAGCGCCGCGACGTTACATAAAAATAGCTTTTGCTCGCTCGCGTATATCGCCGTGCATATCCAGACAGCGGCGCGCCGCCTCAGAAGGCTTGCCGTCTCAGCGCCTGTGGTCTGGTGAGTTGCGCTTCGGTCTGGCGTCGGCCGCTCGAGCCGGCCGATGCTCAGATCCTAGACTCCGGTTTTGCAAGCTCTGAGTTCCCGAGTTCAGGCGCGCCCGCTCCTTCTCCCATCGCACAGTCACGCCAGACCGGCGACGTGCAGCTTGTCGGCCACCCCCCGCCAAGCGCAATGAAGAGCGCCGCCGTATCGGACAGCCGGTTGGCCTCGGCCTGAACGCGCGCAACCGTCGCAGTGAGATAGGTCTGCTGCGCGTTCAGCAGGGCCTGCTGGTTGACCTGGCCCGCCGAGAGCTGCTTCTCGACGATATCCAGGCTGGCCTTGGCGGTCTCCTCGGAATGTACGGCCGCCTTCATCCCGCGCGCATCCGCCTGCAGCGCGCGCAGCGCATCGGCGACGTTCTGGAACGCCGTGATGACGGTGGCACGATATTGCGCCTCCGCCTGGTCGAGTGCGGCCTCGGCGGCCTTCTGCTTGTTGTAGAGCGTGAAGCCGTCGAAGATCGGCGCGGTCACGCCGGCAGCGACCGTGTAGAAGCCGGTGCCCGGCGCAAAGCTCTGCGCGAAATTGTAGCCGCCGCTGCCGCCATTGGCGGAGATCTGGATATTCGGCAGTCGCGCCGCAATCGCGACCCCGACCTGGGCGCTGGCGGCATGCATGTTGGCCTCTGCAGCGCGCACGTCCGGCCGCTGGTCGACCAGCTTGCTCGGCAGGCTGATCGGCAGATTTGCCGGCAGCTTCAGATGGGCAAGGTCGAATTTCTGCAGGATCTCGTCCGGCGCCAATTGGCCGGCGAGCGCCGTGAGCAGAGTCCGCTGCTGGTCGAGCTGCTTCTCCAGCGGCGGAAGCATCTGCTCCGCAGCCGCAAGCGCGGCGTCCTGCTGCAGCACATCGGCCTGCGCGGCCTGGCCGAGGTCGAACTGCCGCTTGAGAATGTCGAGCAAATGGCGCTCGATGGCGATGACGCGCCTGGTCGCCTCAAGCTGGCCGCGCAACGAGGCTTCCTGAATGGCGGCGGTGACGACGTTGCCGGCGAGCGTGAGATAGGCCGCCTCGAGCTGAAACAGCTGCTGCTCGGTGACGGCATCGAGATTTTCGACCGCGCGGAAATTGCCGCCCCAGATATCCGGCACAAAGCTCACATTGAGCGCATGGGTGATCAGCGAATATTCGGTCTGGGGCGTGGCGCCGAGGTCGCCGCCGAACACCGTGCCTGCATTGCTGAGCAAGAGCTGCGACGACGTCGAGGAGCCTGATATCTGCGGCAGCCAGACGCCGCGCTGGGCCAGCGCGTTGTAATTGGCGACCTTGATCGCAGCCTCGGCCGCCTGCAGCGTCGGGCTGTGGTCGACCGACATGCGCACGAGATCGTTCAGCGGCTGCGAGCGGAAAGCCGCCCACCAGCGCGCCGAGACGTCCTGCCCCGTGATGAAATGCTGGCTGGCGACCTTCGGCGCGCCCGGCCCCGCATTCGCCGATTGCAGCGTCCCGGGCAGATAGCCGTCCACCGCAGGCGCCGCCGGGCGCACGAAGTTCGGCCCGACGCAACCCGACAGCGAGATCGCGAGCCACGCGGCGATGCCGGCTCTTGCGTTCGCCCGGCGCCGGAGCCCAATCGCGTGCCGCGTCCGCGCACACGACGGCGGTGCCTGGCGGCTGAGACAAATTCCAATCATTGCGGCTGTTCCCCGCCCGCGGCCGCTGCCATCCCGTTCCCATCGGCGGCTTCGGCAGCTCCGTCCTCTGCATCATGGGCGAGGAAGATCCGCCGCAACGCCGGCGCGACGATGAGCAGGAGCAGCGGGCCGATGAACATGCCGCCGACCACGACGGTCGCGAGCGGCCGTTGCACCTGGCTGCCGATGCCGTGCGAGATCGCCGCCGGAAACAGCCCGACGCCGGCGGACAGCGCGGTCATCAGCATCGGCCGCATCCGCTGCTCGGCGCCACGGAACACGGCTTCCGCCACCGACACGCCCTGGATGCGGAGCTCGCGGAAATAGGTGATGTTGAGAATGCCGTCCATGACGGCGACGCCGAACAGCGAGATGAAGCCGATCGCCGCCGACACGCTGAAATCGAGGCCTGCGAGATAGAGCGCGATCAGCCCGCCGCCGATCGCGAAGGGAATGCCGGCGACCGCCAGCAGGCTGTCGCGCAGCGAATTGAACAGGCCGTAGAGCAGCACCATGATCAGCATCAGCGTGATCGGCACCACCACCATCAGCCGCTTCTTCGCCTCCTGCAGATTGTCGAACTCGCCGGCCCACAGGATCTGATAGCCCTGCGGCAGCTTGATCGTTTTGGCGATCCGTTCCTGCGCCTCGGCGACCGTCGAGCCGAGGTCACGGCCGCGGACGCTGAACTTGATCGGGATGTAGCGCTGGCTGCGCTCGCGATAGATGAAGGAGGCGCCGGTATCGAGCGTGATGGCGGCAATCTCCGACAGCGGCACATAACCATTGCTGCCCGACGGCGTCTGATAGGCGACCTTGATCGTGCGGATGGTGTCGACGTCCGAGCGGTATTTGGCATCCAGCCTGAGCGACACCGCAAACTGCCGGTCGGCCTCGAGCACGGTCGTGGCATTGGTGCCGCCGAGCGCGGCCTGCACCACCGTGTTGACGTCGCCGGTATTGAGACCGTAGCGGGCCGCCTTGTCGCGATCGATCCTGATGTTGAGATTGGGCTGGCCGACCAGATGGAAGATGCCGAGATCGGCCACGCCCGGCACCTTGGCCATCTCCTCCATCGCCCGGGAGGCGAGCTGCTCCAGCGTCTCCAGATTCGGCCCGACGATCTTGATCGAATTGGCGCCCTTCACCCCGGACAGCGCTTCCTCGACATTGTCCTGGATGTATTGGGAGAAGTTGAACCCGATGCCGGGCAGCTCGTCCGCAAATTCCTTCTGCAGCTCCTCCGTCAACTGCTCCTTGGTGAGATTCGGAGGCCACTCGTCAAAGGGCTTCAGCGGCGCGAACAGCTCGACGTTCGAGAACGGCGAGGCGTCGCTGCCGTTGTCGGGCCGTCCATGTTGCGAAACCACCGTCAGCACTTCGGGGTGTCGCAACAGGATCTCGCGCATCTTGCGCGTCGCCATGGTGCCGGCGTCGAGCGACAGCGTCGGCGGCATCGCCGCGCGAATCCAGAAATTGCCCTCCTCGAGCGCGGGAAGGAATTCGCTGCCGAGCCGGGCCGCGGCCAGGACACTGAGCCCCATGAACACCACGCCCACGACGACCGCCGCCTTCAAATTGCCGAGCGCCCAGCGCAGCACCGGCGTGTAGCCGGCGCGCAGGCCGCGCACGATGATGGTTTCGACTTCCTCGATATGAGCCGGCAGCAGCAGCGCGGCCAGCACCGGCGTGACGGTGAAAGTGGCGATCAGCGCGCCGGCCAGCGCATAGCCGTAGGTGCGCGCCATCGGCCCGAAGATCTGGCCTTCGACGCCCTGCATGGTGAACAGCGGCAGGAATGCGGTCACCGTGATGGCGGCGGTGAAGAACACCGCCTTGTCGACCTGCAGCGCGCTGACGAAAATGATGCGCAGCCGCTCGCTCCAGCGCTGGCTTGCGGTCGTCTGCCCGGTAACCGAGGTCGGATCCGACCCCCAATAGCCTTCCGACAGATGATGCAGCAGGCTCTGCCGGTGCTCTCTGCTCGACTGGAAATTGCGATAGATGTTTTCCATCATGATGACGGCGGAGTCGACGATGATGCCGAAATCGACCGCGCCCAGCGAGAGCAGGTTGGCGTCCTCGCCGCGCAGCACCAGGATGATGATGGAGAAGAACAGCGCGAAGGGAATGTTGATGCCGACGATGATCGCGCTGCGCAGATCGCCGAGGAAGACCCACTGGATGACAAAGACGAGCAGGCAGCCGAAGATCAGGTTGTGCAAGACCGTATGGGTGGTCACGCCGACCAGCGAGGAGCGATCGTAATACGAGATGATCTTCACCCCGGGCGGCAGGCTGCCGTCGGAATTGATGCGCTGAACCTCCGCCTGGACCTTGGGGATGACGTCGTTGGTATGCTCGGGTCGCCGCATCACCACGATCGCGGCCACGACGTCGTCGTCATTGTCCCTGCCCGCGATGCCGAGGCGTGGAACATAGCCGACAGTGACTTTGGCGACGTTCTTGACCTGGATCGGCAGGCCGTTGGACTGGGTCAGGACGACGTTTTCGATGTCCTGCACATGGTAGCCGTTGGTCACATCGTCGGCGCCGCCGCTGTCGATCAGGCCGACGCCGCGGATATTGACCGATTGCTGGCCGATCGTGATCTCGCGGCCCCCGACATTGATGTTGGCGTTGCCGAGCGCGGTGATCACCTGCGGCACGGTGATATTGTAGGCCTCGAGCTTCTGCAGGTCGGCCTCGACGTTGAACTGCTTGGTGGTGCCGCCCCAGCTGTTGATCTGCGCCACGCCCGGAATGGTCAGCAGCCGGCGCGTGATGACGTAATCCTGCAGCGTGCGCAGGTTGGTCAACCCGAAATGCGGGGGACCGACGACTTGATAGCGGTAGATTTCGCCGACCAGGCTCGAGGCCTGGATGGTCGGCACCAGATTGCCCGGCAGCGTCACATTCTGCTGCAGGCTGATCGAGGCCTGCGTGAGCGCGAAGTAATAGTCGACGCCATAGGCGAAGGTCACGCGGACGAAGGACAGGCCGTAGAAAGAGGTCGAACGCACATTCACCACGCCCGGCGTCGGATAGAGGCCGACCTCCATCGGAATCGTGTAGTACTTCTCCATCTCCTCGGCGGACAGGCCCGCGGCCTGCGCCGTGATCTCGAGAATGACGGGCGCCGGATTGGGATAGGCCTCGATGTTGAGCTTGGTGAAGGCGACGAGCCCGGCCGCGCAGAACACCATCAGCCCCAGCACGATGATCGCGCTGCGCGTCAGGCCGAAAACGAGGAGAGACTTGATCACGTGCCCTGCCTATTGTTGATCTGGTCTTCGAGCGCCGCCGGGCATCAGCCGGCGTCGCCCAGCAGCAGCTTGTTGCTGAGGAAGACCGCGCCCTCGGTCACGACCGTCTCGCCCTCGCGAAGCCCGTCGATGATCTGGACCCAGTCATCCTGCCGGATGCCGGTCGTTACGGTCCGCTTGACAAAATGCCGGTTGTCCGCGGTCACCCACACCGACATGGTGCCGTCCCCTTCCCTGGCAACGCCTTCCGACGGCACCGCCAGCGAGCGCGCCGCATCGCCGACACGGATGACAAAGCTCGCATACATCCCCGACCGCAACAGATGCTCGGGATCGTCGATTTCGGAGCGAACGAGTTGGCGATGGGAGTTCGGATCGATGATCGATCCGACATTGGTGACACGCCCCTTGAATATCCTGTCGGGATAGGCGGGCACGGTGACTTCGACCGCCTGGCCAAGCTTGTAGGCCGGCGCGTCGGTCTCGATGACATTGGCAATCATCCACATCGTCGAGATGTCCGCGACCTGGAACGGCGCCGGCCCATTGCCGGGCTGGGTCAGGAAGCCGGGCGCGGCGTTGCGCGCAACCACCCTGCCCGCAATCGGGCTCGGCACGACGAGCGTCGATTCCACCTTGCGGTTGGTGACGATCTGATCGATGTCCGCATCGCTCTTTCCGAAGATGCGGACCGCGTCCTTGGCGGCCTTGAAATTGCCTTCCGCGGTCTGCTCGTCCGACGTCGACTGGTCGACATCCTTCTGCGCGCTACCGCCCATCTTCAACAACCCGGTGACGCGCGCCAGCGTCTTCTTTTGCAGCTCGAGCACGCCTGCCGCGGCGAGCAGGTTGGATTCGGCCTGCAGGAGATCAGGACTGTCGATCGTGAACAGGATGTCGCCCTGCTTTACGTCGTCGCCGATATTGTAGAACGCCTTGAGGATTTTTCCCGGATATTGGGAAAACACCTGCACGAGCATGTTCTCGTTGAAATCGATGGTGCCGACCGCGGTCTTCAAGACCTGAAATTCGTGGACGCCGACCGGTCCGAACTTCAGCAGTGTGCCCGCCTGTTTCGGCGAGAGCTCGACCATGGAATCCCTCGCGCCACCCGACGCAAGAGTTGTGTCGGGGGCGCCCGGCAGCTGCTCAGCGTCCGTCTTGGCTACCTGCCCCTCGGTGCGCCCGACGAGGCCCTTGCCCCAGATCAGCGCCGATCCGGCAAGCAGAACCAAAGCAACAAACGCAACCCTCTGGCGTCCTGACAGCTCCGCAAACGACTTCACTTCACTTGGCTCCAGCGTCACACGACGTTCGACCGACAGCGCAGCGCTGAAGGACTTTTGCTACGCGTGGTGAAACACGTTGCTCTTAGTGCACTGCGCTTACACCTACCTTACAGATGATCGATCAGCATTCGCGCCCGCACAATTTTTACTGCAACGATCAGGCCAATGTTTCCCGGGCGGCCTGTCGCATGCGCAACGTCGCGCCGACATATTTTTTCTGTAAAGAATAACCTGCGAAGACATGGTCGGCCACACCGACCGTGGGTCCGCCTCAACCGACCAAAGCGGTGAGCGATGCGCTCATCGCACGTCGCGCCACATCGGCGACTTCGGTCCGCCGTAGTAGCGCATGGCGCCGAGATGCGCGCCCTCGGTCAACGAGGCCTGCGTGGCCTGCACCTGACCGCACGATATCTGATGATGACGATGATGCCTGAGGTGCCTGACATGGCCTGCGGCAGCCTCGCCCGGTGAGATCGCTACGGCAAGGACCGACGCCATCAACACCAAGCCAATACGCGCCACGCTGAAGCCGCGTGCAAGCCTGTCCATTCGCCGAATCCTATTCCTGACTGCGCCACATCGGATATTTCGGACCGCCCTGGTAGCGAAGCTCCCCGCCTGGCCGGCTTGTCGTGTCTGCTCCGAGATCGCTGACGCACCCCGCCGCCGCTGCGCAGAGCGCGCCGACTGCCAGAAGCACGGCGATTGTCCGTGCGAATGAGCCTGCAATCATGTCAGCCCCCCTCTTCGACGGCCGCCGCCGGGGCATCGGCTGCGGCCCGCGATTTGCTCTCCGCGCCACCTCTTGGCGGACGTGCTCAATTTGCTGCGTCAGTACTTGGCGACGACAGGCCCGCCGCCGAACTTGAAGTCGAGGCCGAGCAGCACGGTCGAATAGGTGTTGGCGACGTTATAGGGCAGCGCGCCATTGGTCGGCGTGTCGCGGTGATAGGTACCCAGGTCGTAATAGCGATACTCGATCTTGCCGATCAGGTTGTTGGTGATTGCGTATGCGATGCCGCCACCGGCGGCGAGACCGCTTCGATGGGCTGAGAACGCGTCCACACCGACGCCGGGATTGGTGTTGGTGTGGTCGATATCACCGACCGCCCAGCCCGCCGTGAAGAACAGCAGCAGCCGATCAACCGTGATGCCGCTGCGGACCCGCAGAGAGCCGACCCATTTCAGGTGATTTTCGTCATTCCAGCCCAGGGCGAAATTGTCGTTGCCGCGGATGTTGGTCCAGGCGCCGTCACCTTCGAGACCGAACAGGATCTGGCCAACCATCCAATTGTAGCCGATCTCCCCGCCGGCCAGCGGACCATGGGTCTCGAAGTTTGCGGTGAACGGCGCAAAGCCCGCCGGTCCACTGGTGTTGTTGATGTTCTGGTTACCGAACCCATAGCCGCCGAAGCCGCCGATATAGAGCCCGCTCCAGTCATAGACCGCTGGCGCCAGCGGCGGCGCCTTGACCGCGAGGTCGGCGGCGAACGCCGGCGTCCCCAGAGCCAGCGCGCCCAGCGCCACTGTGGTGAGAAGAATACGCTTCATTGTCAGCCCCTGTCGAATTGTTTGCCCGGGCGGCTCGAGCCGCGCGTGTCAGACTTAAAAGTGGATGATGATGTCCGCCGACCCGATCAGGGCGGTGTTCTTGTTCGGCGCGATGCCGAGGTTCGCGTTGCCGTTGAAGGCCATGCCATTCAGCGAGCGATAGAAGGAGAACTCCGGCCGGATCTCGATCTGCGGCGAGAACCAATGCTGCCAACCGATACCCGTCTCGAGATAGTTGGTCTTGGTTCCGGTGCGCTGTCCCTCGACGTCGTCGAACCACTCCATGCGCCACGAGATGTTGTCGAGCTTGGTCGGGCTATAGTTCAAGTACCACAGGAAGGACCGCGACTCAGCCGTGCAGGAGAACAGGCCCGGATTGCTGCATAGGGCGAGGCCAGGCGCGTTGAACGGCATGTATTGCGGCGAGAACGGCGTGCCGCCGGCAGCCCATGCGGCCAGCGCCGCGGGGTTGTTGGCATTGAGCACGTTGTTCTGATGAACGTCGTAGGATTCGACCGAGATATGCCACTGATCGTTGAACTTGTGATAGTAGGTGATGCCGTACCATTGCAGGTTGTTGTACCCCCAATTGCCGCCATTGATGCCGTCGGCGACAACGTAGACGTTGTCGTTGCCGGAATCGCTGGTCCAACGCACGCCGGCCGCGATGCTGGGCTTGGCGCCCGGATCCTTCAGCATGGTGTTGTCGGGATAGAGCGGGTTCGGAAACGGATTTGCGATGGTTGCGCCCCAGTGCCAGGGCATCGCCTCGGTGCCGACTGACACACCCAGCTGGAACATCCAGTTCTTGGTCAGAGCGAGCGTGCTCTGGATACCGGTGTTGGTGTAGTTGTCGAAAGTATAGGTCATCGAGTGCGTGTACATGTAGTTGTTCGGCGCCAGCTGCGCCTCGATATCGGGGATCGAGATGTAGCGGCCGAATCGCACGAGCAGCCCTTCGGCGACCTGCGGGATGAAGACCTCGCCATAGGCCATCGGCATGTCGTAGCCGTAGTTCTTGTTCTGGTTCAGCAGCTGGTTGCTCCAGAGACCGAAAGCCGTCGTGTAGCGATAGTTCTCGCCGTAGATCGGCGCGAGGCGGAAGCCCCAATCGACATGGTCCTTCTGCACGGTGTCCGGCAGGCGCTCGATGTAGAGCACCGCCTGGTCGAGCTGCACCGTGTTGGGATTGTAGTCATAGGCCGCCGGCGCGTTGCCGCCGCGCACGGTGTTGTTGGAGAGGTTGCCGCCCGCATTGATCCAGCCGTAGATCTGGATGTGGTTTTCGTTCATCGCCTGCCCGAGCGAGGTGTTGCCGAGCGCCGCCATCAGGGGGCTGTCGATCGAACTCGGGCGCGTCACGCCGATGGTGGTGGTGCCGCCATAGGGCCATTCGGTGAACGGCATCGGCGGCGTGGATTGTGGGGTCGTCGGCCAGTAGTCGCGGCGGGATGGCGGCGCCTTCGGATCGGACGGTGCGGACTCATGGCCCCATTCGAGGCGATAGTAGTTGATGAAGCGGGTGATGAAATCATCGCCCAGATAGGAGTCGAGGCAGGCATAATTCTTGTAGGGATCGCAGAACGTCTTCCCCATTGGCGGAAGAGTATCCGCGTATGCGCCGCCGATCGTTCCGATCGCGACCAACGATACGCCCGCCAACAAAACTTTCTTCATAGTGTTGCCCCAAGCTGTTTTTAAAGTGCGCCACAGATGCGCGCGCCCCGATTGAGCTTGGGAACAATCTTTCGTTTTGGACCCGGGAAAAATCGATACGGTTTGCCGGACGCTTTCGTAAAAATAAAATAGCCGGAACGGCGCGATCGATGCCGTTTGCATCGATAACCAGCAACTGCCTTGCGAATTGCACAAGCGCGCGGCGAAAAACGTGACGTTTTGGCAATGACGCACGATGCACCGCAATCGTTTTTCGATGCATGTGGTCTTTTTGCCATAGCGCTGATGACGCCAACTATTTTTTTGCTATGAAATTTCGGGCGCTTATAGATCGAAGATATATGTCGTGAACCGATAAGCTTTGTTGCGGAGCCAATTCGCTCCCGACGAGGCACAGCAATGGACGACAGGAAAGCGGTTGCGGTCGAATCAGGTGCAGCCGATCGGCTGGACAATTTCGATTTCAACTTCCTGCCTGGCGATCTCGCCAAACAATGCCGGAGCCTGATTGAGAGCTATCATGAGGTGCACGGCTTTGCGTGCCTGCCGGACGTGCTCTGGAAGTCGAGGCTTGGTCCTTTCATCGAGAAGCATCGCGAGCTGCGACAATCCCTGCGCAAGGCGTCGACGACGCGAAGCGCAAAGAAAGCCCACGAAGGATTCGTCTGCATAGCCACGACGATATTGTCGCTCGAGATACTGGCCTCGAGTTTTGCCGGCTGGGGAGCCATCTATCCGGCGGCAGCCGAGCTTGCCCGCGACCTCCTCCGGCGTAACGGCAATGGCCAGCATATGCCTCTGATGGAGTTCTATCTCTATCCGCCCAAATATATCAGCTCGGCTGCGATCGCGACGCTTGCGCCGCCTTCCGACCGCCGGGCCTGGGACGCCGATATCTATCGTAGGTCGAGCCGGGAGTTCGCCGGCGAAAAGCAGGCGCTCAACTACGTCAATACTATTCACGACACGGTCGACGGGAGATCGCCTTCGACCGTACAGCTTTCCGCCAGCTAGGACGCGGCGCCAGCCCAACATCCGGAGCGGCTGCGTTGGCGTCCATTGTCCCGGCGGGACGCCGGGTCAGCCGGCTCCGTAGACACGGGAGCAAAGGCTATGACTTTTATATTTCCGGAACCGGCAAACGACATAGATTTTCTACTGGTTTTTGAACAATTCTGACGTCGCCGGGTAGTTGGTGACATTGGACGACGGTTGGCGCGACGCTGCCAAGACATGCGGCAGCGGCGGCCGATTTGGACTGTCTCTCAAGGGGGAGCGAGGGTTCGCCGCAGGCAGTCCGACATTGCCGCCCTGCGGAGCCGGGTGTCGTCGTCAGGTGTCTTTTGCTACGAAAGCGGGTTACTTGAACTCTTATCTGGCTCTGGCTGCAGTGTTCGCAAGGAAGCGGACGACGCCAGCCAACAGCGGCAATCGGCCGAAGTCGTACACGGAAGAATCCGAATCGTTCTTTCGTGCGGATATTTTGCCCTCCATCATGGCGTTGCTCGGTGTCGCGCTCGTCACCGCGCCCCTGCTGATGCTCGATCGCAAGATTGCGGTCGCGCTGGTGCCTGTCACCTATCTGGTCCCCGTCATGGTCGCGGCGACGCAATGGGGAATATGGCCCGCCACCCTCGCCTCCATCGCCAGCATGGCGGCTGCCGACTTCTTCTTCTTTCCGCCCTACTACAGCCTGCAGATGGAAAGCCCGGAGGAGATCATCGATCTCCTGCTCTTCCTCGTGATCTCGCTGGTCAGCAGCAATCTCGCCGCCCGCCTGAAACGCGAGACCGACACGCTGCGGCGGCGGGAGCGGGAAATGCAGAAGCTCTACGAATTCTCGCGGCGGCTGGCCGCCTGCTTCACCATCGACGACCTGATTGCCGCGATCCGGAGCTACCTGTCGCGCAATCTCGGGCCGCAGGCCGCTTTTTTCGTCGCCACCCCCGACAGCCATTTCGAGCCGCCGGACTCGCAGAAAGTGCCGAACGCTGTGCTCGACAGCGTGGTGTCGATGGCGGCATCGGCCGGTGCGGCGGGCCGGACCATCGTCGATGCCGAAACCCACGAGGTCTGGCTGCTGCGCGCGGTCTCCTCGGAAACCGTCGTGCATGGCGTCATCGCCATCAATATCGGCACCGGCTCCCGGACGGCGCTCCAGGCCAAGACGGCGGGCGTCGAGGCGATTGTCGAGGAGGTCGCGCTGACCCTGCAGCGCCTCGACATCGGCAAGGCGATGGAGGACGCCCGGCTGCACCTGCAGGCCCAGCTCCTGCGCGACGCTTTCCACGGCACGCTGTCGCACGAATTGTGCTCGCCGCTTGCGGCGATCCAGGGCTCGGCAAGCGTGCTGGCCTCGGTCCCGGCCGTCAGGCAGGACGCGCAGGCGCGCCCGCTGGTCGAGGGGATCTCGGAGGAGGTTGCGCAGCTCGACGGCTACATCAGGAATCTCCTGCAGGCGACACGGGTCAGCGCGGGCGGCCTCAAACCCCGGCTGCAATGGACCGATCCGCGCGATATCGTCGATGTCGCGGTCAGGCGTACCGCGCGGCGGCTTGCCGCCCACAAGGTGGTCACCGAGCTCGACGACGAGCTGCCGCTGGTCAAGGTCGATGCCGGCCTGATCGAGGAAGCCTGCGGACAGCTGCTGCAAAACGCCGCCAAATACTCGCCGTCCGGATCGACCATATCGATCAGGGCCCATGCCGATCCGGGCTGGATGATCCTCTCCGTCACCGACGAGGGCGTGGGCATCACGCCCGACGAGCAGCGAGAGCTCGGGCGCCGCTCGTTCCGCAGCGAGCGTCTGCAGGCCAGCGTCCCCGGATCGGGACTTGGCTTCTGGATCGCCTCGACCTTCGTCAAGTCCAATGGCGGCACCGTCACCGTTTCGAGCCGCGGGCAAGGCATGGGGACCACCGTGTCCATCGCCCTTCCCGCTTCCCAATCCTCCTTTTCCGACATGGCCGAGCTGGACAATGAGTAAACCTGCCAACGTCGTCCTGCTGATCGACGACGAGCCCAAGATCCGGCGCTTCCTGCGCGCCGGCTTCGAGCTGAACGGATATGTGGTGCTGGAGGCGGAGAACGCCGCCGACGCGCTGAAGATGGCGACCTTCAGCCCGCCCGACATCATCATTCTCGATCTGAACCTGCCGGACCTCCACGGCATCGAGGTGCTCGAGCGCATCCGCTCCTGGTCGAACGTTCCGGTGATCATCCTCTCCGTCGTCGCCGGCGAGGACGACAAGGTTCGGCTGCTGCAGTCGGGCGCCGACGACTATGTGGTCAAGCCGTTCGGCATGGCCGAGCTGCTCGCGCGCAGCGAAGCGGCGTTGCGGCGCTACTTCAAGACCGCAACGGAAAACCCCGTCGTCGTGGCCGGCCCGCTGTCGGTCGATCTCGTCACCCGGACGGTCTCACTGAACCAGAATCCCATCAGGCTGACGCGCAAGGAGTATCGCCTGCTCCATATCCTGGCGACCCATGTCGGCCTCGTCGTCACGCATGACCAGCTGCTCAAGGAGATCTGGACCGGCAATCAGCGCGACAACATCCAATATCTGCGCATCCTCGTGCGCAAGCTGCGGCAGAAGATCGAGACCGATCCCAATCACCCGCGCCTCCTGATCACCGAATCCGGCGTCGGCTATCGGCTACAGAGCCGGATTGAGGCAGCCGCGGCCGAGGGCTAGCGGCATGCGCCGCTCCTCGCCGCGCCGTGGGTTCGAACGGCTGCAGCACCTCCGCTCGCGGCTTTGAGCGCTCCCGCTCGAGCAACCCTGTCCGGCGCAGAATGTGCGCAGCCTTGCAACGCGGCGCCCGGCGGCGCGCGATCGTTGCCCCGCCCGGCGATCCCGGACTTAAGTCTTCGCCCGTCGTCTCCCGATCAGGCAGCCGAGGAGAGTGTCGATTGCCGTCCTCGACAGCTCGCCAAAACGAGATATAGAAATAATATATTTTCCTTGGCGAAGCGCGCGGGTTGCACAAGAAGCGGGATGGGCGACGTGGACTTTCTGACGGGACACTTCACGATTTTCGGTATCCAGGGCCAGAACTGGATGCTGATCGCGGCGGCCGTCATTGCCGTCTTCGTCGCCTTTGGCCTCGCCACGCGCAACCGCAACTGAGGTCCCTTTCCTGCGCAAGATTGGCTGGTTACGGCAATCTCTGCAATCATCTCGAGATGCGCCTTGTGATGCTGGAGCAGCAGATATGCCGGCGGCGATCTGCGCGCCGAACATCATTTCCGGAGAGACGTCGCGTCGGCTGACGACAAAATCGGCAACGCTCCGACATTCAAACGCATAGACGCATCGAACGCGATCAGGAATTGTGCAGCGACACGCTGCGTGCGACGTCGTCGAACGTGACGAGCAACCAACAAAAGATATTTGCCGGATATTTTTTTCGGCGCTTTCCGATGTCACGACGGTGCAACGCGCTCTCGGAAAATGCATCTCCAACTGGTTAAGCGCGTCGTTCTGCATCGCATTATCCTGCGCTTCATACATAATTGCGGCCAAGGCTTGACTCGAGGCCGGCCAGGATTTGGCTGCCGTGCAGGGGGACTAGATGCGTCGACAGATGAAACTGATTGTTGCTGCCATTGCCATGTTGGGGACCGGTGCGAGTGGCGTCGCCTCCGCGGCTGATCTTGCGGTGAAGGCGCCGCGTGCTGTAGTTCCGCTCTACAACTGGACCGGTTGCTACATCGGCGGCAATGCCGGCGGCGGCTGGAGCAAGATGGATACGACGCAGGCCCAGCTCGACACCGCGCCGCCGACGCCGACCCAGGCCAATTTCGGCAGCGAAAAGGACTCGGGCTTCCTGGGCGGCGGCCAGGTGGGCTGCGATTTCCAGACCACCAACCTGGTGTTCGGCGTCGAAGGCCAGTTCGACTTCGGCAATATCAAGGGCACGCACCCGATTCCGGCGCTCCCCGGCTTCACCGAGTCCAACAGTCTGAAGGAGCTCTATCTGATCACCGGCAGGATGGGATATCTCTGGACCCCGCAACTGCTCGGCTATGTGAAGGTTGGCGCCGCCTTCCAGACCAACAAGAACAGCGTATTCCTGCCGAGCGGCGCCGTGTCCGACAGCGCCAAATTCACCGATCCGGGCATCACGGCCGGTATCGGTTTCGAATATATGTTCATGCCCAATTGGTCGGTGTTCGCCGAAGCCAACTACGTCTGGAGCGAGGACGACAGCGCCGCGCACGACTACAAATCGCCTGCCGGCACGCCCATCGAAGTCATCAACGACCGCCAGCGCATCATCTCGGCCATGGTCGGCGTGAACTACAAATTCCATTGGGACGGACCGGTGGTCGCGAAATACTGATCTCTCCCTGACGACCGGTCGCGCGAAGCCCCGGCATGGCGAGGCCGGGGCTTCTCTTTTGTGCCCGGTGACAGACCGGCCCGATCCGGGCCATCCACTTATGCCGCGCTTATATCGCGGAGCTCACCCTGATCTGGAATTCGAATGCGAGCAGGCGCAGATTCGCGGGGTCGCAACGACTCCAGGCTTTCTCATGACCTCACTTGCCGTCGCCTCCGAATCGGACACGTTCCGCCATCGCGCACGCCGCGTCCTCGAGCGGATCCGCGACTGGCCGGACAATGGCAACAGCCCCTATTCGCCGCTGTTCTGCGTATCATTGCTCCTTGCGGTCGGGTTGATCATCGGAATCGGCGGCAGTCTGTAATCCGATCGACCGCCGGCTCGCCCCTTCCCTTGCTTTTCGATCCCGAGACGGCATTCTTGGCTCCGCTGCCGAACGCGGAGTGAAGCATGACCGGCCTCGACCACCTATCTCACGCCGAAGCGACGCCGGCGGAGACCGGCCCGCAACACGGCGCGCTCGGCACCATGGCCGTCGGGGCTCTCGGCGTCGTCTATGGCGATATCGGCACCAGCCCGCTTTACACCTTCAAGACGGCGATCGATTGGGCGGGCGGCGAAGCGACCGCCACCGTTGCGCTGGGCATCCTGTCGCTGGTGGTCTGGACGCTCATCATCACCACCTCGATCAAATACGTCGCCATCGTGATGCGCGCCGACAATGACGGCGAAGGCGGCATCCTCGCGCTGATGTCGCTGCTCGGCATCAAGCATGGCGAGCGCGCCTTCGTGATCTCGCTCGGAATCGTCGGCGCGGCGATGCTCTATGGCGACGGTGCCATCACGCCGGCGATCTCGGTGCTCAGCGCCCTCGAAGGCATCAAGGATCCGCTGCCCTCCTTTACCCCCTACGTGTTGCCGCTCTCGGTGGTGGTGCTGCTTGGCCTGTTTGCGCTGCAACCCCAGGGCACCGCGCGCATCGGCGCGCTGTTCGGCCCGGTCATGGCGATCTGGTTTGTCACCATTGGCATGCTGGGAATTGCCGGCATCGCGGAGCATCCGGCGGTGCTGGCCGCGCTCGACCCGCGCGTCGGCCTCAGCTACCTGTTCAGCCACGGGTTTACCGGCTTTCTGGTCCTCGGCGGCGTGTTCCTGTGCGCCACTGGCGCCGAAGCGCTCTATGCTGACATGGGCCATTTCGGCGCAACGCCGATCCGCCTGAGCTGGTACGGCCTCGTGCTGCCGACCCTGGTCCTGAACTACGCCGGCCAGACCGCCGTCCTGGTCGGCGGCGAGGTTGCCAGGGGGTCGAACCCGTTCTTCGTCCTCTGTCCATCGCGCCTGCAGCTTCCGCTGGTCGCGCTGGCAACCGTGGCCACCATCATTGCGAGCCAGTCGATCATATCCGGCACCTTCTCGATGACCCGGCAGGCCATTCAGCTCGGCCTTTGCCCGCGCCTGCACATCACCCAGACCTCGGCGCAGGGCTACGGCCAGATCTATGTCGGCTTTGTCAACTGGACCTTGATGCTGCTGACGCTGGCGCTGACGCTCGGCTTCCGCTCCTCCGACAATCTCGCCTCCGCCTTCGGCATTGCGGTCGCGCTGACCATGCTGCTGACCTCGATGCTGATGTTCCTGGCCATGCGCGAGGTCTGGGGCTGGAGCCTGTGGCTCAGCGTGCTGGTCGCCGGCGTGTTCGTGGTGGTCGACCTCTCCTTCGTCACCGCCAACATGATGAAGGTGGTCGAGGGCGGCTGGGTGCCGCTTCTGGTCGGCTCGGTGCTGTTCTTCCTGATGTCGACGTGGCACCGCGGCCGCGTTGCGCTGGGCGAGCAGCTCGAGCGCGACACGCTGCCGCTTGCGACCTTCATTGCCCAGATGCGCAAGAAGGAACGCATCCCCGGCACCGCTGTCTACATGACCAGCCGGCTCGACATGGTGCCGGTGCCGCTGTTGCACAATCTCAAGCACAACAAGGTGCTGCACCAGCGCATCGTGCTGCTCCATGTCGTCACCGCCAACATCCCGCGCGTCGCGGCGGAGCAGCGGCTCAAATTCGCCGACCTCGGCGACAATTTCTACACCATCGTTGCCGAATACGGCTTCATGCAATATCCGAACGTGCCGCGGGTGCTGCGGCGCTGCGAGGACCATGCGCTTAAGTTCAACCTGATGGACACGTCGTTCTTCGTCGGACGAGTCAAGATCGTGCCGGCCAAGCAATCCACGATCGGCCGCTTCCGCTGCCGGATCTTCGAGATCATGCATCGCAATGCGCTCGCCGCGACCGACTTCTTCCGGATCCCGCCGAACCGCGTCATCGAGCTGGGAAGTCAGACGGAGATTTGAACGCACGAGAGAATGAAATGCGCGCGAGGTCTCCGGGCGCTCGCGGAGTTACCGCCGGCTACGGCGCATCGACGAGTCGTCTTGTAGCCAGCGACCGGCAGACCCGCTAAACACCGCGAAGCAAGTTGCCCAACAGCAGGACGACATAGGCAATGAGCAGGATCAGGAAGGCACTCACGCCGTGCAGCACCGTGAAGTGACCGTACACCGCGAGAACCGCCACGATCGCCAGCAAGACGGAAATGACAAATGTCGGGACCGCCGGTGGCGTCAGATAAAAGCGCCTGTATGGTCTTGTGTAGGGCATGGCAAACCACCGTTTCTGGAGTCGCCACCGGAAACTCAGGACGTCGTGGTTTTGTTCCCGGCCATTGCGCCGGACGGGTGGTCCGATGCGACCACCCGAATCGGATTCTGTCAGCGCGAAAGGCAAGCGTGCGGGCTGCGCCGCGCTCGCCGTCCGTCGCGCTCCCGCACTCCGGCTCAGCTATGGGCAATCGGCAATTTGATCGGAACGAAACCCGCGCTGCTGAGCACCTTCGGACTTCCATCCGGATAGCGGGCTAAACCTGCATCGGCGATGCGACTAATGAGCGTTTCCAAGGTCAAAAAGAATTTTTCGGCAAGCATGGGGATGACCCTCCACGGCAAATGCCTGTCATGGTTACGTCAAGTTCGGTTTTTCATGTGTGAACTAGGCCACTATCGGCTGGCTCGGAAGGCGCGAAAGTCCGATTGTGGTTACTGGCGCTTGAACGCCGGCAACCCTCGCGCTCGGGTAGAGACCTTGCCCGCCTGCGTACACTGTCGGCCTCGACGGCGGTCCCGGGTTCGGACCTGTCGACGCCTTCTCGTTCCGGATCGCCACAGATGATGGGGATGAAGACAATCGACGTCGCCGCCATCACAGTGGGGCGGCGCGGCTGGCTACGGCCGGAGCGAGAGCTTGATTGTCGTCCGTAATCTCCCGGTCTAGGCCGTCGCTGCATTTCCCCTTATGACACGCGCATTGGCTTACGTCGGGCGGGGGAAAGTTGCGAGGCCCGGGCTCTCGGGGGAATCCGGGCCTCGCACTTGGTTCGACGAAGACAGCTTCCCACCTCCAGGATCCCCCACATCCTTCTTGCACCCGCAGCCCAAAGGCCTGGAATTTTCGTTCCTGCCCACCAGGCTAGTTCCCTTCGCCCCATGCAGCTCCCACATTGGAAGAAACCAACGGGAGCCTCCCATGACCGATCCCACCACGAGTCCTCTAGCCGCAGTGTCATCGTCGCTTGCCGACGTCGTCGCGCGCGTCTCGCCGGCCATCGTCTCCGTCCATTCGCACCGGTCGCGGGCATCCGGCTTTATCTGGAAGTCGGGCCTGGTGGTGACGGCCGACGAAGCCCTCGCCGAGGAAGGCGAGGTCACGATCCGGCTTGCCGATGGCAGCGAGCATGCCGCGAGCATTGCCGGCCGCGACCACACCACCGACATCGCGCTGCTGCGCTTCGGGGCAGGGACGCAAGCCAAGACTGTTGCGCCCGTCGCGCTGTCCCCCGGCGTGCCGACGCTCGGCTCGCTTGCGGTGGTCGTGGCCGCCGAAGGCGGCGTCCCTACCGCTTCGCTTGGCATGGTCTCGCTGGTCGGCGAGCGCTGGCGGAGCCTGCGCGGCGGCGACATCGATGCCAGGATCGAGCTCGACGTCCGGCTGCGTCGCAGCCATGAAGGCGGACTGGCGCTCGATGCATCAGGCCGCGCGTTCGGCATGGCCGTGCTCGGCCCGCGGCGCGTGCTGACCATCCCCGCTGCCACCATCGAGCGGGTCGCGGCCAGGCTCGAGAGCCACGGGCGCATTGCGCGCGGCTATCTCGGGGTCGGCCTGCAGCCGGTCAGGCTCGACGACGGCGTCGGCGCCATGGTGATGAGCGTCGACAAGCAGGGACCGGCCGCGAGCGCCGGGGTCCGGCAGGGTGACGTGATCGTCGGCATCAACAACGAAAAGATCGCCGGCGTGCGCGCCCTCGTCCGCTCGCTCGGGCCCGACAGCGTCGGGGCGACCGTCGATCTCGCCATGCAGCGCGCCGGCGCGCCCGTCAACGTCAAGCTTGTGATCGGCGAGAGGCCGGAGGCGTGACCGAGACAACCTCACCGCCGATCGTCATCGGCATCGAGATCGACGACCCGGAGCTCGCAGACCGGCTGGCGTCCTTGCTCGGCGGCGTCGCCGGCCTGCGCCTTGCCGCCCCGGGCGAGGCCGCCAATGTCGCGATCGTCTCGCGGGATCAACGTCAATTGCGTGACGGCGGCGAGATCGAGCTGACCCCGCGCGAGCTCGATGTGTTGACGCTGCTCGCCGAAGGCGCATCGAACAAGACCATCGCGCGCCAGCTCGGCATCTCCGTTCACACAGCGAAATTCCACGTCGGCTCGATCCTGGACAAGCTCGACGCCACCGGCCGAACCGACGCCGTTGCCCACGCCGCGCGCCGCGGCGTGATCAATCTGTAAGCGGGCGGCCGGAATGCGATGAGGTCTTGGGAATGACTCTCAAGCGACGGACGCTGTTCACCTCTCCTATCGGGAGAGGTGAACAGCGGCAGCCAGTTCAGCCTGATCTCATCGCGCCCTACCGTGCCGCCGTCGCTTCCGGCGGATCTGCCGCATCCTGCGCGTCGATCTGGTAGGCCGAGACGCGATCGATCTGGAATTCGACCACCGGCGGCGATTGCGCATCGACGAAACCGACACCGCCGAACACTTTCGAGCCCATGGCGAGATTGATGATCATGTACATGGGATCGTCGAAGCTCATGGGCACCTTGATGTCGGAGACCGGCCTGCGATCGATGAAATAGACCAGCCGGTCGCGCTCCCACAGCACGCCATAGTCGTGGAAGTTGCTCCAGGCGTTCGGCTCCGAGAAGTCGATGGTGCAGCGCTGGATGATGCCGTTCGGCAGCCGCCAATGCGTGGTCATCGCGAGATCGCCGGGGTGCTGTCCCCGCCCCTCCAGCACATCGATCTCCGGCGGCCAGCCGCCGTCATTGGCGAGCATCCAGAACGCCGGCCATACGCCGACGCCGAGCGGAATCTTGGACCGGATCTCGAAGTAGCCGTACTTCTGCGAGAACGACTGCTGGGTGGTCAGGATGCCCGAAATGTAGGGGTTGCCGAACAAGACGTCCTTCAAATCAGAGGGCGTGCGGCTTGCGACGATCGACAGCGTGCCGTCCTGCACCTTGAAAGGATCGAGACCGAGCGGGGTCGTGCCATGGCCCTCGTAGCCGGGGTCGACATAGATCTGCTGCTCGCCATTCCATTTGGTCTTGCGCCGCAGCTCCGACGCATCTCCGCTGGTATAGAAGGATTCCGGCATCACCACGGGGCCGGCGTAATGCGGCACCCATCGTCCGCTCTTGAGCGGGTGCTGGTCGAAATCGTCGTGGAAGGTTCGATGCAGCGACACCGCCACGGGCTTGCCGAGGTCCGACGGCCCGATCTGCATGCAGTGCTTGCCGGGCATGTCATTCGGGATCTGCAGCGTCAGCCTGTCCGGCGCGGCGGCAAGATCGTCTCCGGCCCGTGCCCCGGTGCCGGCAACGGCAAGGCCCGCCAGCATGAGCAATTGCGCCAGCAACCTCGGTCCAATCGATGATGGCGATGCGACGGCCACGCTTTGCTCCAAAAACGATGCTCCAAAAACCATTCCCCCGCTGCATCCTGCCCCAACCAATTTGGCGGAACGATGCCGCAGGGCACGATAGCGGCTCCGCCGAGCGGCCTTCCATCAATCAAGTGTGAACCCGCTCACAGCGCGCGGGCCGGATTTGCGCTTGAATGGCCCGGGTCCCGGGTTCTCCGGGCGTGGGGATTTGGTGGGGCGATGGTTGGAAAGATGGACCTCTGGTTTGCCTCGGTTGCGCTCGGGGTCGCGAGCTATGTCGCGATGATCCTGGAGTGCCTGGCCCATGAGGAGCTGCATTTGTCGGACGGCCAGATCTGCAGGCTTGCGATTTCCGGAGCCCTGTTGATCGCCATCGCCATTGCCGCAAGCCTTCTACAGTCGGGCGCGAGCAAGGCCGGGTGATGCGGCGGCCGCCGGATGCTGCTATGAGGGCTTGCAGTGCCCTAGTTTTTGACCGGACCCCAGTGGATCGCCCGGCAACGGTCCGATCGCGATGGGTCCGCAACCGGCGGCGTTTTTTCAAGTTTCGATTTTTTCACCCGTGTGTTTCAGGAGGCGATTTTGCGGTCATTGCTTCGAGCTGTAGTCCTGTCACTGACTCTGACCACGCCCGCGCTCGCCGAAAAGCTGGTGGATCCGACCGCCGTTGCCCCTGAGTACAGGGAGGCGGCCGAGAAGCGCCGCACCGAGCAGATGAAGCAGCACGAATGCGCCAAGAAGGCCGACCAGGAAAAGGTGATGCCGCGCGAGCGCACCGCCTTCGTGCTGCAATGCCTCGAAGCCGACGCACAGAAATAGCCCGGAATCCTCTTGCGATCGCAGCCGGCGAGACCCTGGGTCGATGGAACCCGGGTGCGCGCGTTCGACAACGGTTGATATCTGCCTGCGAGGATATTGTACGATTCGTGGAGTTGCGAAACACTGCAGCGTAACGGCGTTTGTGTGTGCGGGGGGTAAGGCATGCGTAAACAGGACGGCGAGTACGACTATCATCGCTACAGGCAATTGCTGGCTGAGGCGAGCGACGAAAGAAGGCGCTTGGCGCTGATCGCGCTCCTGATCGAGGAAAAGGCCAGGGACCGTCTGGCTGCAGAACGCGCGTCCGACCGCGCGGCCATGACGGCGATGACGGTCGCCAGGGTGCTCGGCGGCTCCGCGCCGCAACCGGATCGGCCTACCGCCGCGATGCATGTTAACCTTGCGCCGTTGCGATCGGTTAGGGATGCCCGATAACGGTCCTGAGATGGTTTTGGCTTAGAAGCTGCTCCCCAAGGCGATCCCATTTTTTCAAACCGGGACCGCCAGAGGGGGAAGCAATGAATATTGTCTCGAACACCGTCTCTTCGCTGGTCCTTCGTTTCTTCGACGCTCCGCGCGGCAGCGATCCGTCGCTGCAGGCCGTGTCGCTGCTGTCCTGTTTCGGCCTGGTCCTCTCGCTCGGCCTGATCGGGCTCGGTTTCGATCTGGGTGGCGGCTGGGTCTAGCAACAGTATCGCTCCCGACATCCGCATCCCGCGAGAGCGCCAATGCCGCAAGCCCCGCATCCGATTGCCGCATTGTCGCTTTTGCGCTAGCGCAATAGCTTGCCTTTGTCGGCGCCGAAAGGCCCGGTTTCCGGAGCAAGCCGTTGCCCAAGCCTGTTCGTCTTGCCGCGCTCAGCCTGTTCGTGGTGAGCGCGGTTTTCGCACCTCCGCCAGCCAGCGCCGGCAAGGCGGAAACCATGACGCTGCTGGCGAAGCTGCCTGCCCTGCCCGACATGGCACTCGGCAAGGACAAGGCTCCGGTCACCATCATCGAATATTCCTCGCTGACCTGCCCGCATTGCGCGGCCTTCGAGGAGAACGTGTTCCCGATGCTGCGATCGAAATATATCGACACCGGCAAGGTGCGCTTCGTCTCGCGGGAGTTTCCGCTCGAGCTGAAGGCCGTGGCCGCCTCAATGCTGGCGCGCTGCATCGCGGGCAACGACACCTCGCGCTATTTCGACGCCGTCACCATGCTGTTCAAGCAGCAGGACGGCGTCATCGAGCACACGGTCGACACCTTGAAGGACGTCGGCGGCCATTTCGGCATGAGCGAGCAGGACGTCGATGCTTGCGAGAAGAACCAGGAGCAGCTCGACAAGATCGCCGCGGACCAGAAGTTCACCTTCGACCAGCTCAAGGTCGATGCGACGCCGACCTTCTTCATCAATGGCGAGATGTCCAAGGGCGCGATGTCGTTCGAGGAATTGGACAAGCGGCTTACGAAGCTGTTGAAGCGGTAGGCCGGTTGGCGGCCAGCGCGGCCGACTGTCGGAATACGACACCAATCCGGTTGTCCTGGATCCAGACCACCTCGCAGTCGCGCACCGAACGGTCAGCCGCCATCACCAGGCGAAAGCGCGACGGCACAAAGGCTGCGTTGTCGACGTCGATCGCGGCACCTTCGGCGGAGATGTTGCGCACCGTGCAGGCCATCACCGAGCCGCCTGCCGAGACGTAGGCGGGCTCGTCGAGCTCGGTGCGCGGATGCCTGCGGCGTTCCATGGAAGGACCCAGTTTCAAGTGCGCAAGATTAGCACCCAATCCTAAAGAAATTGGTCGGCGGCGATCCTGCTGCGTGTGCGAAAAACAACTCGACATCAAGGTAAGATCGTAGAGAAATTCAAGGCGCGCGCGTAATTTAGCGGATGATCAATAAGGTTCCGCGCGCGCCCTGCCGCGCCGCAACACGCATGGCACGGGCGCTGTTCTCGATCTTGCTGCTTGGCGCGATCGCGCTGTAGCCTTGATGGCCAAGGACGCAGCGCAGGCGCAACGCTCGCCTTTCAAACAATGAACATGCGCCAAGGGGAAACGCCATGTTCGAGTTGCTCGACCGCAGGACGAGTCTGACCGCCAACCAGATCAGGATATTGAGCGCCGCGATCGTCGGCGATGCGCTGGAATTCTTCGACTACTTCCTGATCGGCTTTGTGCTGGCCTTCCTGATCGGGCCATGGAAGCTGACCTTCGGCCAATCCGCCACGGTGCTGATGAGCTCGGGGATCGGCGCCATTCTCGGCGCCTATGGCTGGGGCTGGCTTGCCGACCGCATCGGTCGCCGCGTGGTGTTCATCGGCACGGTGCTGAACTTTTCGATTGCGACCGGGCTGCTCTACTTCACGCCGGACAATGGCTGGATCTATCTCGCCGTGATGCGCTTCTTCGTCGGCACCGGTGTCGGCGGGCTTTATTGCGTCGACCTGCCGCTGGTGCAGGAGTTCATGCCCTCCTCCAAGCGCGGCTTCATCGGCGGGCTCGTCACCTGCGTCATTCCGCTCGGCGTCGGTATCGGCGCCGTGCTGGGGGCCTTCATCGGGAGCGATCAATGGCGGCTGCTGTTTGCCATCGGCGTGCTGCCGGCGCTGCTGGTGCTCCTGGTCCGCATCTGGGTTCCCGAGAGCCCGCGCTGGCTGTGCCGGCAGGGCCGCTATGAAGAGGCCCGCAAGTCGCTCGCCTGGGCGCTGCAGGTCGACCCTGCTACGCTGCCGATGCCGACCGCCGCCGATGCCGGCCCCGTCGTTGTCTCGAACTGGCTTGACCTGTTCAAATATCCGCGCAGCCTGATCGTCTCCTGGCTCGGCAATGCCGGCGCGCAGACCGGGGTCTACGGCCTGACGCTGTGGGCGCCGTCGCTGTTCGTGCTGCTGCTCAAGGTGAGCCCGCAGCAGGCGGCCAAAATGATGATCCTGCTCTCCGCGTGCGGCTTCATCGGCCGGCTGTCCTTCTCCTACTTTTCCGAGCTGATGGGACGGCGCAATGCCGGCGGGCTGCTCGGCTTCGGCGCCGGCTTCCTGACCATCCTGGCCGGCTACAATTATGATGCGAGCCTGTTCGGTCTCTCGGCCTTCTGGCTGATCCTGGCGGTGACGTTCTTCTTCGCCGACGGCGGCTTTGCCATTGTCGGACCCTATGCGGCCGAGGTCTGGCCCTCGCATTTGCGCACCTCGGGCATGGGCTCGGCCTATGGCTTCGGCGGCATCGGCAAGATCTTAGGTCCCGTCGGGCTCGCGCTGATCGTCGGCTCCAACAACTACCTCAAGCCCGACGTACCGCTGCCGCAGATCCCGGCGGCCTTCGTCTATCTCGGCTGCTGGTTCCTGATGGCGGGCGCGGTCTATTACTTCTTAGGAATCGAGACCAGGGGCAAATCGATCGAGCAGATCGACCAGGAATTGAACGCCGCGGCCGATCTTGCCACGGCGCGAGTCCGGCAAGCCTGAGCCCTTTCAAAAGCGAGTTCCGGCATGCCCGTTGCACTTACAGCCGACCTTGCGGGCGATCCAAGCGTGATCGCCCGTGCCAGAGCCGTGCGGGCCGCGGTTGCGGCGGCATCCGACCAGATCGAACGGGAGCGGCGGCTGCCGCCTTCGCTGCTCGACCGGCTGCACGAGGCGGAACTGTTCCGCCTGCTGCTGCCGCGCTCGTCCAATGGCATCGAGACCGATCCCGTCACCTTCTTCCATGTGATCGAGACCATCGCCGAGGCCGATGCCTCGACGGCCTGGTGCCTCAGCCAGGCCGGCGGCTGCGCGATGTCGGCGGCCTATCTCGACCTGCCGGTGGCGCAGGCGATCTTCGGCAACGATCCGCGCGCCGTGCTGGCGTGGGGACCGGGGCCGAAAGTGAAGGCGATCGAATGCGACGGCGGCTATCGCGTCACCGGCGTCTGGGCCTTCGCCTCCGGCGGCCGCCACGCCACCTGGCTCGGCGCGCATTGCCCGATCTTCACCGCCGACGGCTCGCCGCGGCTGGATGCGGCCGGCGTCCAGCAGGAGCGCACCATGCTGGTGCGCAGCGAAGACGTCGAATGGACCGACATCTGGAACACCGTCGGCCTGCGCGGCACCGCCAGCGACCAGTTTGCGCTGAACGATGTCTTCGTCCGCGCCGACCATTCCATCACCCGCGAATTCGACCGCGAATGCCGCGAGAGCGGGCCGCTGTACCGGATGAGCAATCACACCTGCTACCAGATCGGCTTTGCCGGGGTCGCCTGCGGCATCGCCCGCGGCGCGCTCGATTGCTTCATCGACATGGCCAAGGGCAAGGTCATCCGCGGCGGCAGGCGGCCGATCAGCGAGAATGCGGTGGTGCAATCGGGCCTCGCCCAGGCCGAGGTGAACTTGCGCGCCGCGCGCAGCCTGGTTCTGCAGTCCATGGCCGAGATCTGGCAGGACTTGCGTGCCGGCGCCATGATCACGATCGCGCAGCGCGTGACCATCCGCATGGCCGCCACCAACGCCATCCAGAAGGCGCGCGAGGCGGTCGACTTCGCCTATCACACCGCCGGCGCCAGCTCGATCTTCGACAATCATCCGCTGGAGCGGCGCTTCCGCGACATGCACACCGTGA
The DNA here is from genome assembly GCA_035293585.1 of Bradyrhizobium sp. Lineage (GTDB taxonomy): Bacteria > Pseudomonadota > Alphaproteobacteria > Rhizobiales > Xanthobacteraceae > Bradyrhizobium. The sequence goes on from DATGMN010000029.1 coordinate 88,387, forward strand.
CCCAGCAGCTGCAGGGGCGCATGAGCCATTTCGAGACGGTCGGTGCCTGGATGCTGGGCGCGGAGGCCGACCTCAGCTTCGTCTAAGGAGAACAACAATGCCTCTCGGAACACTCCAGCACTTCACCATCGAGCCGCAGGACCTCGAGCGCTCCAGGGATTTCTATGTCGACGTGCTCGGCCTCGAGGTCGGCGACCGCCCCCCGCTCGACTTCCCCGGCTACTGGCTCTATTCCGGCGGGGTCGCCACCGTGCACCTCATGGGCACGCGGAAGGCCCGCGAGGGAATCATCGTCCGCGGCACCGAGAAGAAGTTCGAGGATACCGGCCGCTTCGACCACATCGCCTTTGCCGCCACCGATGTCGAAGGCGTGCGGGCGCGACTGCGGTCGAAAGGTGTCGAATTCCGGGAGAGCATCGTGCCGCGCACCGGCGACACCCAGTTCTTTCTCTACGACCCCGACGGCGTCGGCGTGGAACTGAATTTTCCCAAGGCGTGAGAGCAGATTCGGTTCTGATCGAATCAGAACCGATGCCGTTCAACTCGACGCGTTTTCTTCATGCGAATCCAAGCGAAGCGCCGTTTGCTTCGCTCGAAAATGCGCTGTCAAAGCCAGCGAAAGACGGCGTCACGGTATCATCCGGCCAGCGTCACGACTCTCCGATTCTACTTTTCCACAGCACACGTGACCAATCGTGACAAGGTCACGCGCCAGCCATCAGTCGGGCGTGAATCGGTCCGCATTTTTTCAACATTGCGTGAGGAATTGTGAACGCCGCGCCGCTGCGGCAGGATAGCCGGGTGCCGGGCCTTTAACCTACCCCAGGGCACGCGTGCCCGGCTATTCGCGCTGCCGCGCACCCTGGCGATGCAGGCTCAATCCATCCCGCGCTCGTGGCTGAGGCGAACCATCTCCTCGATGAAGAGCTGCTTCTGCTTGTCGTCGAGGCTTGCATAAAGCGGCTCGGCGGCATCGGCGACGTTGCGCTGGTCGGCGGCGCGGTCGACCAGGAACTGCGCCTCGTTGCGCATCTGCTCGATGATGTCGTCGGGCGGATCGCGCTGGGCGCGCGCAATGCGCAGGTTGAGCCGCTCGGCGCCGTTGTGGCCGAGATAGTGCATGGCGCTGGCGAACGAGCCCCAGTTCTTCTCCTGGTCCGGCGACAGGTTCAGTTCCTTCTTGATCCGCTCGACATAGGAGTCGCTGTTGGCGACGATCTGGTCCGCGGTCAATTTGGGGGCACCGTCCTGGGTCAGCACTTCGACCGGCTTGCCGCCGGATGCCGTCGGGGTCACGGCGGCTGTCGTCGCGCTCGCCGGCGCGCCGGGCGCGGTCGGCACGGCCGACGAACCAGGCGCGGCCTTGGCGGTCCTGGCGGCCTTGGTCGACTCGTTGGTCGATTTGGCGGAGTTGCCCTGCTTGTCCTTGTCGCTCGTCCTGTCGGCGGCCTTGTCCTTGTCGGCGGGCGCTGTGGCCTGCTGGTTGGTGTTGCCGGTGTTACCGGTGAAGACGCCGGTCACCCCGGTGACCACGCCGACCACCCCGCCGATGGCGCCGCCGAGCACGCCCCCGACCGGGCCCGCGGCCTTGTTGCCTTCCCGCGCCCCCTGCTCCACGCCCTTGACGAGCCCCTGTGCGTCAACCAGTCGCGGCGTGTTGACGGCTGCGAAGGTGGCGACCCCAAGTGCGATGCACAGCGATAACCGCGCGCGCAGCTTTGACGTCGGACTGGTCATTGTTCGGCCTCCTCAAGTCGATCAAAATATAAACGCTGTTGGTTTCTTGCGCGGCGGGGAATCCGTTGCCGGCGCGTCGATTCTAGCGTTTCCGCACCGGCCAAGTCCACTGAGCAAAGACGCCGGCGGCCGGCCGAGGGACGCGTCCCCGACGCGCGACCTTGGCGGCTATATGCGGCGCAATATGCGCAGGCGACACGTCTTTCGGCGGCGCGTTTGCGATTTCAACGCGGCCTTCTACGCAACATTAGTTCTAGGAGTCCGCGCCACGTCATTTCTCGACAGAAGCCGCCAATTCTGATCTGATTGTCACAAAGAAAATCTCCGCGGAAAGCCCGCTCGGGCCGCGAAGCAAAAACAACAACAGATAACCATCGGATCCGATTGGCTCACCCAGGGAGGAATGCCATGTCAGGGAGAAGGATCAGTCGCCGTCAATTCGTTGCCACCACCGCCATCGCGTCCGCCGCTCTCGTCAGCGCGCCGTACGTCCGTTCTGCACATGCCGCCGGCAAGCTCTCGATCGGCTTCTGGGACCACTGGGTTCCCGATGCCAACAAGACCTCCGAAGCCGTCGTGAGGGAATGGGCCGAGAAGGAGAAGGTCGAGATCTCCATCGACTACATCACGAGCCAGGGCAACAAGAACCTCGTCACCATCGCCGCCGAAGCCCAGGCCAAATCCGGCCACGACATCCTGGCGATGCCGACCTGGTGGCCGCACGCCCAGTCCGACCTGCTTGAGCCCGTCAACGACGTGATGGAACCGCTGATCAAGCAGAACGGCGCGGTCAACAACACGGTGCAATATCTCGGCCAGCTCGACGGCAAATGGCTCGGCGTCCCCACCTGCCTCGGCAGCCAGATCAAGGGGCCCTGCTCCCGCATCGACCTGATGAAGAAATATGCCAACATCGACGTGCAGGCGATGTACCCGGCCGGCAGCGAGCCGAAGGCCGACAACTGGAACCTCGACACCTTCCTGAAGGCGGCCGAAGCCGTCCAGAAGGGCGGCTATCCCTTCGGCATCGGGCTTGGCGAAACCTCCGATTCCGTCGATTCCGCCGGCGCCTTCTTCCAGGCTTTCGGCGCCGAGCTCGTCAACGCCAAGGGCGACCTCACGGTGAAGACCGACAACGTCCGGCAGGCACTCGAATTCTACAAGAAGCTGATCTCGTTCCTGCCGCCCGACGTCGCCGCCTGGGACGACGCCTCCAACAACAAATGGCTGATCGCCGGCAAGGGCGCGATGATCATGAATCCGCCGAGCGCCTGGGCGGTCGCCAAGCGCGATGCGCCCGAGATTGCGGCACAGTGCTGGACCCACGGCTTCCCGACAGGACCGAAGGGCCGCTTCGCGCCGTTCCTGCCCTACTTCCTCGCCCTCTGGAGTTTTTCCAAGAACAAGGAAGCGGCGAAGAGCCTGCTGACCCATATCTCACAGCCTGCCTCGATCGAGCGGCTGGTGAATGCCAGCGGCGGCTACGACCTGCCGGCGTTCGAGAAGCTGACGACGCTGAAGGTCTGGGCCGAGCAGGAGCCGCCGAAGGGCACGCTGTTCCACTATCCCAACCCCTATAAGCACCAGGTGCTGTCGATTGCGGCGTCACCTGCACCGCCCAAGATCGCCCAGCAGATCTACGCCCAGGCCACGCTGACCAAGATGTGCCTGAAATACGCCCAGGGCCAGAAGCTGGAAGACACCCTCGCCTGGGCGGAAGGCGAGTGCGAAGGCTTCATGCGAAGCTAGCGCCGTGGCTTTGACGCTTCACTCCGTCATTCTGGGGCGCAGCGTCAGCGGCGAACCCGGAATCTCGCGCCGCAACTTCTAGATTCCGGGTTCGGTGCTGCGCACCGCCCCGGAATGACGGAGCAAAATCGAGCCGACCGTCGCAACGCCGGCTCCGCGGTGAATGATCCTGCAAGGGAAGACGCACCATGGTCGATGTCGCATTTCAACAAGCCACCACCCAGGGCGTGCGGCGTGCGGGCAAGCGCACCAGCCTGCGCAACACGCTGAAGCGGAAGTCGACGGTGGCGTTCCTGATGACGCTGCCGCTGATCCTGCTGATCGCCATCCTGGTGATTTACCCTGCCCTCTACGCCATCCATCTGGCGACCCTGAACAAGGCGATGACCAAGTTCGTCGGGCTGGGCAATTTCCAGTTCCTGTTCAAGCGCGCGACGTTCTGGATGGTGGTCGAGCAGTCCTGCCTGTTCGCCATCACCGCCGTGATCTTCAAGGCGCTGATCGGCTTCATCGTCGCCCATTTCGCCCACAACATTCCCTCCAAGAAGCAGCGCAAATGGCGCGGCATGCTGCTGGTGCCCTGGGTGATCCCGCCGGCCATGAGCACGCTCGCCTGGCTGTGGCTGTTCGATCCCTCCTACAGCGCCTTCAACTATACGCTCGGCCTGTTCGGCGTCGCGCCGATTTCCTGGCTCGGCGAGGCCGGATGGGCCCGCTTCTCCGTGATCCTGGTCAATGTCTGGTACGGCGCGCCGTTCTTCATGATCATGTACCTGGCCTCGCTGAAATCGGTGCCGGACCAGCTTTATGAAGCCGCCGCTATCGACGGCGCCAATTGGTGGCAGCGCATCTGGTACGTGACCTTGCCGATGATGCGCAACATCATCGCCATCACCACGCTGTTCTCGCTGATCGTGACCTTCGCCAATTTCGACATCGTCCGCATCCTCACCGCCGGCGGGCCGCTGGACCAGACCCATCTGTTCGCAACCTGGGCCTTCAAGATCGGGATCGAGGGCAGCGACATTCCGCTGGGCGCCAGCGTCTCGCTGTTCATGGCGCCGATCCTTGCGGTCGCCGCCTATTTCATCCTGCGCGACGTCACCAAACGTGGGAACGAAGCCTGATGAGCAGCCTCACCATCGACAAGGCCGGCCCCCGGCGCAACGTCAAATACGGCAGCATGAGCCGCGATCGCGCCTGGGCGCTGCGCTGGTCCTATGTCTTCCTCACCATTTTCGCGATCTTCTCGCTGCTGCCGCCGGTCTACATGCTGATCACCTCGCTGAAAAGCAGTGCGGAGATCTCGGCGGCGACCAATCCCTGGTGGGTGTTTCATCCGACGCTGTCGAACTACATGCAGCTGTTGTCCTCCAACCAGTTCCTGCGCTTCTTCTGGAATTCGGCCGTGATCGCCGTGCTGGTCGTGATCATCACCATGCTGATCTCAATCCCCGCGGCGTTCGCGCTGGCGCGGATGAAGTTCTGGGGCTCGGCGGTGCTCGCCACCGGCGTGTTCCTGACCTACCTCATTCCGGACAGTCTGCTGTTCATCCCGCTGTTCAAGATGTTCGCGATGTTCGGCGACTGGACCGGCATCCAGCTCATCAACCGCTGGTACGTGCTGGTCCTGATCTATCCGACGCTGACCGTGCCGTTCTGCACCTGGATCATGATCGGCTATTTCGCCTCGATCCCGAAGGAGCTCGATGAAGCCGCTATCATCGACGGCGCCTCCTGGTTCCAGACGCTGACCCGCATCTTCATTCCCGTAGCACTACCCGGCCTGATCGCAGCCACCATCTTCGCCTTTACCGTGTCCTGGGCGCAGTTCCTGTATCCGCTGGTGTTCACCACCTCGACCGATCAGCTGGTCATGCCGGTCGGCATCATCACATCCCTTGTGAAGGGCGACGTCTTCAACTGGGGGCAGATCATGACCGGCGCCCTGCTCGGCGCCGCGCCGCCCTTGATCATCTACGCCTTCCTGATGGACTATTACATTGCCGGCCTCACCGCCGGTGCGACGAAGGGTTGAGAACCGATGGCCGAAGTGAACTTGCGCAAGGTTGTGAAGCGTTACGACGACGTCGAGGCCGTGCGCGGCATCGATCTCGACATTTCCGACCACGAGTTCATCGTGCTGGTCGGACCGTCGGGTTGCGGCAAGTCCACCACGCTGCGGATGATCGCGGGGCTGGAGGACATCACCGACGGCGACATCATGATCGGCGGCGACGTCGTCAACGACGTGCCGCCGAAGGACCGCGACATCGCCATGGTGTTCCAGAACTACGCGCTCTACCCGCACATGACGGTCGCCGAGAACATGTCGTTCGGCCTGCGGCTGAAGCATTACCCCAAAGCCGAGATCAAGGCGCGCGTCACCGAGGCCGCGCGGCTGCTCGACATCACCGACCTGATCGACCGCAAGCCGAAGCAGCTCTCCGGCGGCCAGCGCCAGCGCGTCGCCATGGGACGGGCCATCGTCCGCAATCCGAAGGTGTTCCTGTTCGACGAACCGCTCTCCAATTTGGACGCGAAGCTGCGCGTGCAGATGCGGATCGAGATCAAGAAGGTGCACCAGAAGGTGCGCACCACCACCGTCTACGTCACCCACGACCAGGTCGAGGCCATGACCTTGGCCGACCGCGTGGTGGTGATGAACAAGGGCCGCATCGAGCAGATCGGCGCGCCGAACGAGCTCTACCACAACCCGGCGACGCGCTTCGTCGCCGGGTTCATCGGCTCGCCCGCGATGAACTTCCTGCCGTGCCGGCTGGAGGAGGTTGGTGACAAGCTCAACATCCGCCTCACCGACCGCATCGCCTTCCCCTTGCCGCCGCGCCGCGCCGCGCAATACAAGGCTATTCCGCGGACCGACCGGCTGCTGCTGGGCATCCGGCCCGAGCACATCGCCGAGGTGCGGCCGCATGCGGAAGCAGGCATCGAGCCGTTCGACGCCGTGCTCGACGTCACCGAGCCCATGGGCATGGAGACCCTGGTCTACTTCACGCTCGAAGGCGCGCAGGTCTGCGGCCGGGTCAATCCCAATGCCGGAGCCCGCGACGGCGCGCCAATGCGGCTGGCGGTCGACCTCAACAACATGCACCTGCTGGACGAGACGAGCGGGGTCGTGCTGGGACGGGTTTAGCCAGAGCGCAGCGTCGTAGAGCGGTCTCCGCGGCAGAGTTTTGCCCGACGTCTGCTGTTGATCCGACGGCGGCCGCTCTTTAGCGGGGATTCGCCGTCAAAGCGTTCCAGGCCGCAAGAGAGTCCATGTAGTCCCTCCAATGCGCAATTTTCCGATCTTCGATCTTGATGATTGAGCAAAATCGATTGTTGTACGTCACGCCTGTCGCGAGGATGGTCCCGTGAACCTCATATTCGAGGACGACACGGCCATCGTCCGTGATGTGGACGATCAACTTATCGGCCGATTGAAGCTCGATGTGGTCGCAATAGCCCCTGAACTGCGCCATCAGCTCGGCGCGCCCCCGGATCACACGAGGCCAACCGGCGATGTCGTAGAGGACCTCATAGACAATGTCGTCGGCGACGATGTCGAAGAAATGCTCGCCATTGACGAGGTCCCCAAGCGCCCCTCGAACCAGATCGAAGTAAGGCGCGGCGGGCTTATAGACATCGTATCTTGGACTCGACATTTCGGACTTTCCATGCGGTTTGGGAGGCGCTTACGAAGTGAAGAGCGCCCTATATCACGGAAGCTGACGAGTTGAGGTTTGAACGATCCGTGAGAGCAGGCATGCTCTGCCTGATTACAGTCGGCAGCTTCGGGGCAAAATGCTTCGTCCATCAATCGAACTGGACCCAAGTACGCTTCCGATCGTCTGAAAGCCGACGTCATTTGGATCGGCCCGGATGTCATCCGCTCCTCGAGCACCTCTATTGACACGCGGAGGTCCGCGTTGTGCGGTTTCGCTCGAACGTTTCAAGGCCGGCGATCGAGTCCACCCACGGCAATGCCGAAAACCCCCAGATTTGTCGAACTGGCGCCTTGCGTTCAGTCTGTAAGTTGGCGGGCGAAGACGGAGAACATACGTCGGTAGCACGCAGCCGATAGCCGCGATTGTTGAAAGATCATTGATCGTCGGGATCGCATCAAGCGCGTCGTGCGCGTCCATCGCTCGCTCATCCCGGGTCGCGCGCGCTCATCGGCATCACCCGAAGTGGGAAATCCGGGTCAATATCGGGACCCGATACTCGCTGGACTTCTCCGACAGCCAGATCTGCTTGCGGACCGAATTGACGTTCAGGAAAAACTCGCAATAGGGCCAGCTCCCCCTCTCCGGAAGCGCAATCTTGGTTCGCGCAGTGAAGCGGCCCTCATCGGGGAGGACAATTCCGCGCAGCAGGACCATCTCCCCCATCATGGCCGTCTTGTCGGGCAAGGCTGGATGGGTCAGCGGCTGCTGGCCGAAACACTGCTCAAGCTTGCGGAGCACCTGGGTCGTTGGTTCGCCATGCGAGATCAGCGCCAGTTGCCGGGTCGGATGGCCCCGGGGAATCACCCATTCCTGACGCTCTTTCAGCATTGGACGATTGCGCGGGCCTTGCGTCCAAAGCTCAACCGCATCGGTGCTTGTGCCGTCCGAGAGTTCTAGGACAAGCCCGAAGCCCGCCTGGCTGCCGGTTGAGCGGGTTCTGGCGGTGATCCAAAGATGCTGTTCCCATCGCCATTCCGCGATGTCGAACACGTACGCGTCGGACTCCGGGACGAACTTTGCGGGATCGCCCGCAGGATCAGGGCCGCCTACCCAACGCGCTCCTCGGGGCAGTTGTCCATAAAGTCCCTCCGGAGTCGGCCCCTTCGTCGGAGTCTTGGGCCTTAGCCAACCGAACATTCCCATCAGCCCCCGGAAGCCCCGCAACTTGCAAACGACTTCTTGGTCATTGCACATGCAATTGGAGCGTGCAAGTTGCACCGAAGCCGACCGCTCGTGTCACATGGGTTGTGTCGCGAGCATATTGCACCTTAATCCGAAACGGCATGATCGCGTGCTCAACCGGCTTGATCCGCGCTCGATGCCGGCAGCGGTCGCCTTTGCGACGCTCTCCAGTACCAGATCAGGTAGCCGAAGGCGATGAGTGGCGCTGAAACGTAGAGGAACGGCGCGCCGGTCTCGGTATGGCTGAACAGGGCCATGGGCCAACGAACGGCAAAAAATGGAATGACGTACCCGGCCGAATTGCTGGCGGCTTCCAGGACCCACACCTGTGCGGTCGTCCAATTCACCGCGGCGGTGGGCGTCAGCCCCAACGGCATCAGGACGATGAGCGCCCATCTGCGCCAGCCGGTATGACGCCTGAAGGCGAGGTCAATCGCCAGGGCGGTAAGTGCAATGACCGCGATCCAGCACGCGAGAAACAGATATTGCATCGGTCTCTTGCCCCGGATGTGAAACGCGTTCAGCTCCCTCAGCGGTCGCGTATTGACGTTGAAGTACAGTCGGGTGAACCGCTTCGAGGCGCCCTGCGTCCTGACCACCGCGTCCACGACCACCCATTTGCCGGTCAATTCGTACTCCAAGATGATCCGGCTGTTACCGTCTCCCGTTTGAAGGTTGTGGGCTTCGGTCGACGAGATCGTCTCGACCGAGAGGGGCTCGCTGGTGCCGATCACGTCCGACATCCGACCTAACGCATCGTCGGGGACTTGGCCCATCATGGGATCGAGCCGATCGCGGACCGCCGCAAAATCTTTCGCCGCCAACAGCGAAAGCGTGGCCTTCGTCAGCGCGATGTCCTCGGAAAGTCGAGGGTTCGGCGCGTCGGATGCCAGCGCAGCCCAAGCCCACAAGAGCATGACCGGTGCGAGCGCGAGGACGCTGAAAATTCGTTTGATGCGGTTGCCGAAAAAGCTCCTCCCGCCTGATTTGGATCTGCCGATCTTGATGCAGGACGATTGTGGGGAGCGAAAGTCGTGTGGGTCGGGCAAGACAATGATGCCTTTTGTAATGGACGCCTGAAAAACTCGGGGAGTCGAGCGACGCAGGCAGCGACCGCGAACCGGCGGCTACACTTGCGATCAGGATCTCTTCGAAATGGATCGGCGCTCATTGCCTAAGCGCCACCTGCTTTGGTGTGGCCTGATCCGCTGCCGGTTCAATTGCAGCGATGATCACGGTGCCTGTATCGGAGCTTGCGATCCGTGACGGCTTGGCGTTGCCGTTGCTCCCGATGGAATATGCTACGAGTCTGATGCCCGACAATTCGAATTTCGCGAGCCGCATCAAAGCGGTTACCGCGTTCAAGTCCCTCCCCGCAAAAATAAACTTCTTCCATTTTTCCGAAATTCATGCTTTCCTTCCCTCATTCCGCGCCCGGTGTGAGGGGCGTATCGCGATCGTCACGAAACGTGGGGCGGAATGCGGTGGACGCCGATGTGCCTGTTGACGAGCGGCACGGAGGCGGACGGCGAAGTTGCGTGGTCCTGTCGCCCCGACGCTGGCGACACGTGGGCTACGATGCGAAAGCATCGCGGCCTGCAACGGTGGCAAACGAGCATTGGTTCGCCGAGGAGAGCGCCTATAAGCCGTAAACCATCGCGCGGGGAAGGCCGGTTGTCACCGCCTGTACCTGCGGTTTTCGCGCTCGCGCAACTCTTTTTTGCGCGAGAGCCCGGGTGCATGCGGCCACCCGGCCTTCCCCGCGCCCTCACCTTCCCTCGAGGGCAAACGCTTTCCACGCATAGCTCGGGCGCACGCGCGCGCCGCGAGAATGCGGAGGTGTATCTTGGACTCGCGTCTTCATCCGACCTCCGACAGCCATGCCGCTGCGGTATGCGCCAGGGAGGTGCGAGATTTGGTCACGTCTTCGACTTGGTCAGGACTTCAAACTGGTCAGGTCCTGGCACTCAGCACCAGCGGCAGCGTCCCCAGCGTGCACAGCAGCCGCCGCAGCCACCGCACCTGCAGCCGCGCCAGGCGCAACCCCGGCAGCCACGGCAACCGCCGCAACCACGCCAGGCGACTTTCTGCAAGTCGCCAACGTCCTCCCGGTCGAAGAGATGGAAGGTGGCGAGGCTCACATCGGCCATTTCCTCGTCGCCAAGAACGAAGCGCTGATCGAGCGGGGTGTTGTGAGATGGCGGGATATCAGCAGCGGGCATCGTCGATGCGGACGCGCCCCCTGCCAGTGAAAGACCAAGGCCGGCAGCACCCAGTGTCGTCACGGCGGCAGCCCTGCTCGTGCCCTTCCGCTTCGCAGCCTGCTTCCTCTGCATGGCCTCATCCTCCGTTTGTTTGGTTGTCGAACCTCAAGCGGCAGGCGTGCACTTGGTTCCTGTTCACCTTGATGAACTCGATCGCCGCAGCCTGTGTTAGCGGGCGTGTCTGATGAACGGCCTTAGGAGGTCTCTCGCCGAACGTGCTGTTCGGAGGGCAAAATCAGCTCGGCTTGCCGGAGAACAGCTGATGGCGTCAGTCTCAGCGTTGCCGTTCCAATCCAGCCGCGATACGTTGGCAGCATCATTGGGGGTACGGGAGGTATCCCCACTACAACAAGGCTCAAATTCCAGTGCATCGCAACAAAAAGAAAATCCTCGTCACGGAATCTCTCTCGGCGCCGGGACGAGCGCTCCTCAATGCGCGCGACGATATCGAGCTCGTCGAATTCCCCAACATGATCTCGGCCGAGGATTTCCAGACCCTGCTGCGCGCGCAGGCGCCCGTCCATGGCGTGGCGCTCGGTGCCACCCGGTTCGGCGAGGTCGAGCTGGAAGCGTCCGGCGACATGAAGGTCGTGACCCGGATCGGCGTCGGCTTCGACGCGGTCGACGTCCCCGCTCTCAGCCGCCGCAAGGTGCCGCTGATGGTCGCGGGCACTGCGAACTCGCCCTCGGTTGCCGAATGCGCGCTGTTCATGATGCTGACGCTGGCCAAGCGCGCGGCCGAGATGGACACCATGGTCAGGACCGGCACCTGGCCGGAGCGGCTCGGCAAATTGCCTTACGATCTCTACGGCAAGACCCTGCTGATCGTGGGCTTTGGCCGCATCGGCAGTCGCACCGCCAAGCGCTGCCAGGCCATGGAGATGCAGGTGCTGGTCTATGATCCCTACAAGCCCGCGGCCGACATCAAGGCGGCCGGCTGCGAGCCGGCCGCAGATCTCAACACGGCGCTGCCGCGCGCCGATTTCGTCAGCGTGCATTGTCCGAAGACGCCGGAGACCGTCGGCCTGTTCGACGCGGCGCGGCTTTCGCTGATGAAGAACGGGTCCTACCTCGTCAACACCGCGCGCGGCGGCATTGTCGACGAGGCCGCGCTGTACGACGCGCTCGTCTCGGGCAAGCTCGCCGGCGCCGGCCTCGACGTGTTCGCCCAGGAGCCGCCGCCGGTGAACAATCCGCTGTTCAAGCTGCCCAACGTGATCACGGCACCCCACGTCGCCGGCGTCACGCGCGAAGCGGTCGACCGCATGAGCGAGCAGACCGCGCGCAATATCCTGAGCGCGCTGGACGGCGATCCCATCAGGCAGAACGTGATCAATCAGGATGTGCTGGGCTAGGGCAATGTTTCTGCCGTTTGTTTCACTCTCCGTCATTCCGGGGCGCCGCGCCAGCGGCGAACCCGGAATCTCGAGATTCCGGGTTCGCCCTCGGGCGCCCCGGAATGACGGAGAGTCAATGGGCACGGTACGTTCCGCCTAGCGCCTACTGTTTTAAACATGCTTATTCAATGGGTTGAAACATGGCATTCAAGGAATATGGAAACTTCGACGCCGTTGGCCTCGCCGAGCTCGTGCGCAAGAAAGAGGTGACGCCGCAGGAGCTGCTCGACGAGGCGGTCGCGCGCACCGAGACGATCGACCCCCAGATCAACGCCGTGGTGGTCAAGCACTACGATTACGCGAAGCGGCAGATCGAGAAGGGATTGCCCGAGGGCCCCTTCACCGGCGTACCGTTCCTGCTCAAGGACCTCGATCTGCTCGAGGGCACACGGACGACCTTCGGTGCCAGCCTCTACAAGGACGAGGTCGCCAACCATAACGGCACGCTGGCGCAGCGCTTCCTCAATGCGGGGCTCATCATCTTCGGCAAGAGCGCGAGCCCGGAATTCGGGCTGATGCCGACCACCGAGCCGCGCCTGCACGGGCCGACCCGCAATCCCTGGAATCCCGCGCACTCCTCCGGCGGCTCGTCGGGCGGCGCGGCAGCGGCGGTTGCGGCGCGCATCCTGCCCGTTGCGCATGCCAGCGACGGCGGCGGCTCGATCCGCATCCCCGCCTCGGCCACCGGCCTGTTCGGCCTCAAGCCGACGCGGGCGCGCAATCCGCTCGGGCCCGATCGCGGCCAGGGCTGGGGCGGCTTCTCCTGCGGCCATGTGGTCTCGATCAGCGTCCGCGACAGCGCGGTGATGCTGGATGCGATCAGCGGGCCGGAGCTGAGCAGTCCCTATCACGCGCCGCCGCCTGCGCGTCCCTTCGCCGAGGAGGTGAAGCAGGCGCCGGGGCGTTTGCGCGTCGCGTTCACCGCCAAGTCTCCACAGGGCGAGGCGATCGATCCGGAGATCGCCGCTGCCGTGCGCGAGACCGCGACCCTGCTTGCCAAGCTCGGCCATGATGTCGAGGAGCGCGCGCCGGTGCTGCCGACCGATCCTGCCGCCGTCATGATGACCATCGTCGGCGCCAACACCGCCATGAGCGTGCGGCTCGCCGAGCAGCGCTTCGGCCGCCCCATGACCGTGGACGATTTCGAGATCCTGACGCTCGGGATGGCGCATAACGCAAAGGAGACCAGCGCGACCGACTATGTCGCAGCCGAGCTCGCGGCGTTCCAGATCTCGCGCGCGCTCGCCGAGTTCATGGCGACATGCGACGTCTTCCTGAGTCCCACATTGTGCGCGCCGCCGCTCAAGCTCGGCGAGCTCAATTCGATGGCGCAGGACCTGTCCCATATTGGGCCAACCCTGCGGCGCTACATGCCGGGGACCGCGATGTTCAACATGAGTGGCCAGCCCGCAATGTCGGTGCCGCTCGCCTGGAATAGCGCCGGCTTGCCGCTCGGCATGATGTTCGCGGCGCGTTTTGGCGATGAAGCGACCTTGTTGCGGCTTGCCGCACAGCTCGAGCAGGAGCGGCCGTGGCGGACCAAGCTACCGCCGATCTGCGCCTAAACTCGGCCTTATTCGGAATCAAGCCTCCGAAACCAGGGCGTCGGCGAGGGATCATTGGGGCCGAACGTCCACTCTTTCTCGGAGGATGCAGATTTGACCCAGAGCGATCCGACGGACGAGGCGCTTGCGACCATCGCAAGCATCCTCGAGCATCCGCAGAACCATCGCATTCACGACGCGCCGGCCACGGGCTCGCCGCCCATCGCGCCCACGGACGCCGATGGCTATACCAAGATCGGTCCCGGCCCGATGGCGTCGATCCGCTTCAAATGGAGCGTCCGTCGCGGCGAGCATGACGACTACTTCGTCGATGAGACCATCGGCGACAGCTCGGCCCCGATAGCCGTCGGCGGCCCCATGAGCGCAGACGCCGCCATGAGGCTGGTCGACGAGCGCGAGAGCGATGCGCATCATCGCTTTGAGCAGATCCGGCGCGAGATGATCAGCCGCAGCCCGGCGGTCGATGCGTCGCACGGGAGCGAGGACTAGACCCGCAGGTCGCAGCGTCGACGAAGGGCGCGTTTGCGAATGCCGGTGACTGCCCTATATCGAATGCAGTCACCGGCATTATTTCGCCAGAGAGCCCGATGCTTCGAATCCTGTCCTGCCTCGCCGCCGCATTTTTGCTGCTAGCCAGCCCGGCACAGGCGCAATCGCCGGGCTCCCGCCTCGACGACATCATCAAGCGCGGCACGCTGCGCGTCGGCATGACCGGAGACTACGCGCCCTTCAGCCTCCTCGACAGCGCAACCGGCAAGTTCAAGGGCTTCGACGTCGACATGGCGGAGGCGCTGGGCAAGGCGCTCGGCGTCAAGGTCGAGTTCGTCAAGACCGCATGGCCGCAACTGGCGAAGGATTTCGAGGTCGACACGTTCGACATCGCGATGGGCGGCGTCTCGATCACGCTCGACCGGCAGAAGAAGGGTCTGTTCACGACGCCGATCCTGCGCGAAGGCAAGACGCCGATCGCGCGCTGCAGCGATGCCGCGAAGTTCGAGACGCTGGAGACGATCGACCGGCCGGGCGTTCGGGTCATCGTCAATCCCGGCGGCACCAATGAGCGCTTCGCGCGCGCCCATTTGAAGAACGCCGAGATCAGGGTCTATGGCGACAACGTCACCATCTTCGACCAGATCGCCAAGGGCGATGCCGACCTGATGATGACCGATGCCTCCGAGACGCGCTATCAGCAGAAGCTGCATCCGGGCGTGCTCTGCGCGGTGCATCCGGACCATCCGTTCGACTTCGCGGAAAAGGCCTATTGGCTGCAGCGCGACGAAGCCCTGAAGGACTTTGTCGACCAATGGCTGCACATGTCGATGGAGGACGGCAATTTCAAAAGGATCTACACGGCCTGGTTCGAGTGAGGAACAATTGACGCGCTGCCCGGTCAAATTAGACTGCCATCCGCCGAAGCGTTGAACCAAAGCTGCTGCCCCACGGACTTATGTCGTGAAAGTGATGTAGATCACGTTCCGGAAGCGAGAGTCTTCGTAAACCTTATCCCGGGGATCAAGCTGCTCAGGAGGTCACGATGAAGAGGCTGTTGGCTGTTGCCGCATTGCTGTTGGCAAGCAGCGCCGCTCACGCCCAGTACACCTTCCAGTACGGCGGCCATACCATCCACGTCGATCCGGATCGCGGCACCGTCTCGATCCCGGGCGTCTATGACAACACCGGGCGCAAATCCAAGCGCACGCGCAGCACCGATCAGGATTCCAGCCACAAGCAGCCGCAAGTGCCGCAGGAGGCCAAGATCGAGCCCCAAGCGCCGGCAGCGCCGGCGGAGACCGCGGCCGCGCCGGCTTCGCAAGCTGCGGCACCGGCCGTACAGCCCGCAACACCGGCCGCTCCGGCGGCCAATCCGCCCGCGGCGTCGCCGACCGCAACGGCCAACAACGCGCCGGCCGAAACGGCAACGCTGCCGCCGCCTCCCGCTCCGCCGGCACCGGCAGCGGCCGTGCAGCAGGACGCTGCCGCGCCTCCGTCGCCGCCCAGCTCCAACATCGTGGTGCTGCCGGCGCCGGCCCCGCAGCCGCCGCCCGCCGCCGCGCCCGCGCCCGTGCCTCAGCACACTGCGGTCGCGGCTCCAGCCCCTGCCCCGGCGCCCGCACCGGCGGTGCGCGATCCGAACTCGCCGGTCGGGGTCTGGCTGACCGAGGAGAAGGAAGGCAAGGTGCGCATCGAGCAGTGCGGCGCCAATCTCTGCGGCTATTCGGTCGATGCAAAATCCAACCTCAACGGCGAGCAGGTCCTGATCAACATGAAGCCGGCCCGCGACCAGAAATGGAGCGGCCGGATTCTCGACCCCAACACCGGCAGCACCTATGACTCGACCATCGCGCTGAGGGGACCGGATACGCTGCGCGTGCAGGGCTGCGCCTTCGGCGGCATGTTCTGCGGTGGCCAGACCTGGACGCGGGTCAACTGATCGCGACACCGGCTGCGGGTTGTACCCTGACCGAACGGAATGGCAGGCCTCGCGTGAGCGCGGCCTGTTTGGCCTTGCGCCGTTGATGGGGCTGTCCTACCCGCTTCCCTGTCAAATTCGCAAGGATGCCTCATGAGCCAATCCAACGGAGCCAAAAGCAATCTGCGCACCGGCGGCCAGATCCTGATCGATCAGCTGGTGGCCCAGGGCGTGGAGCGGGTGACCTGCGTCCCCGGCGAGAGCTACCTGGCTGCGCTCGACGCCATGCATGACAGCCCGATCGACGTCATGATCTGCCGCGCCGAAGGCGGTGCAGCGATGATGGCGGAGGCCTATGGCAAGCTGACGGGAAAGCCTGGCATCTGCTTCGTCACCCGCGGTCCCGGCGCGACCAATGCCAGCCATGGCGTGCACATCGCCATGCAGGATTCCACGCCGATGATCCTGTTCATCGGCCAGGTCGACACCGGCATGCGCGAGCGCGAGGCGTTCCAGGAGCTCGACTACAAGGCCGTGTTCGGCAGCGTGGCCAAATGGGTAGTGGAGATCGACAGGCCCGACCGTATTCCGGAGCTGGTCGCGCGCGCCTTCCGCGTCGCCCTGCAAGGCCGCCGCGGGCCCGTGGTGGTCGCGTTGCCCGAGAACATGCTGACCGAGACCGCGGCCGTCAGCGACGCGCCGCGCGTCGAGCCCGCGATCAGCTGGCCCGCGCCAGCCGACATCGACCGGCTGGGCGCAATGCTCGCGAGCGCCAACGCACCGATCGTCGTGCTCGGCGGCTCCGGCTGGGACGAGGCCGCCAGCAACAGCATCGCGCAATTTGCCGAACGCTTCGAGCTGCCCGTTGCAACCTCGTTCCGCCGCGCGTCGCTGTTTGACGCCGATCATCCGAACTATGCCGGCGACCTCGGCATCGGCCCCGATCCGCGCCTGAAGGCGCGCATCACCGGCGCCGATGTGATCCTGCTGATCGGCGGCCGGCTGTCGGAAATGCCATCGTCCTCGTACACCCTGCTCGACATTCCCTCGCCGGCGCAGCAGCTCGTCCATGTGCATCCGGGTGCCGAGGAGCTCGGCCGCGTGTACCAGCCGACCCTGGCGATCCAAGCGAGCCCCACGGCGTTTGCCAAGGCCGTCGCAGCGCTGAAGCCGCCCGCTGCGCCTGCCTGGACCGGCGAAGCGGCAAAGGCGCATGCCGACTATCTGCAATGGACCGCCACGCCACGCGAGCTGCCGGGCAATTTCCAGTATGGCCAGGTCGTCGCCTGGCTGCGCGACCGGCTGCCGAAGGACGCCATCGTCTGCAACGGCGCCGGCAATTATGCCGGCTGGCTGCATCGTCACCATCGTTTCCACGCCTTCGCTGCCCAGCTCGCGCCAACCTCGGGATCCATGGGCTATGGCGTGCCGGCTGCGGTGATGGCCAAGCGGCATTACCCTGACCGTGTCGTGGTGGCCTTTGCCGGCGACGGCTGCTTCCTGATGAACGGGCAGGAATTCGCCACTGCCGCGCAATATGGCGCGGCGCTCATCGTCGTCGTCATCGACAACGGCCAATACGGCACCATTCGCATGCATCAGGAGCGCGACTATCCAGGCCGCGTGGTCGGGACACAGCTGCAGAACCCCGACTTCGCGCTCTACGCCAAGGCCTTTGGCGGCCATGGCGAACGTGTCGAACGCACCGAGGATTTTGCGCCCGCCTTCGAGCGCGCACTCGCATCCGGCAAGCCATCGATCCTGCATTGCCTGCTCGATCCGCGCGCGATGTCGGTCGGCAAGGACTTTGTACCAGGCAAGGCGTGATGCGATGACGCAGAGCAGCGCGCGCCATGTCGCCATCATCGGGGCCGGCGCGGTCGGCGTGATCAGCGCCATCGAGGCCCTCCGAGACGGCCATCGCGTCACCCTGATCGATCCGGGCGAGCCCGGCGGCACGCAGGCGGCAAGCTATGGCAATGCCGGCTGGCTGTCGTCGCATTCGGTGATCCCGCCGGCCGAGCCCGGCGTCTGGAAGAAGGTGCCGAAATATCTGATGGACCCGCTCGGGCCGCTTGCGATCCGCTGGTCGTATCTGCCGACGGCGCTGCCCTGGCTGATCCGCTATCTCTGGTCGGGGTGGACGGAAGCAAAGGTCGAGGCAACCGCCCGCGCGCTGCGTCCATTGTTGAAGGATGCCCCTTCCCTGCACAAGGCGCTCGCGGGGGAAGCCGGCGTCCCCGAACTGATCGAGCGCAACGGCGTGATGCATATCTTTCCGTCGCGCGCGCGGTTCGACGCCGATCTCGGCTGGCGCATCAGGAAGCGCGTGGGCATCGAGTGGCTCGAACTGTCCGCCGACGAGATGCGCCAGCGCGAGCCTGATCTGCATCCGCGCTATACGTTCGGCGTGCTGGTTGAAGAGGCCGGGCGGTGCCGCAATCCCGGCCGGTATATCGCAGCGCTTGCCGAGCTTGCCGTCGCGCGAGGCGCGCAACGCGTGGCTGCCAAAGCGACGGCGCTGAAACTGCAGAACGGCAAGCTCATCGGCGTCGTCACCGACCGCGGCGAGATCGCCTGCGATGCTGCCGTCGTTGCGGCTGGCGCGCGGTCAAAAGCCCTCACCGCCTCGATCGGCGACAACCTGCCGCTGGAGACCGAGCGCGGCTATCACGTGATGATCGAGGACCCGGGCGTGGGCCCGCGCATGTCCATGATGGCCTCCGATGCCAAGATGGTGGTGAACTGGACCGACCAGGGCCTGCGCGCCGCCGGCACGGTCGAGATCGCCGGCCTCGATGCGCCGCCCAACTGGAAGCGCGCCGACATCCTGCGCAACAATCTGCTCAGCATGTTCCCGAAGCTTGCCAAGGACATCCCTGCCTCCCGCATCAAGACCTGGTTCGGGCACCGGCCCAGCATGCCCGATGGCCGGCCCTGCATCGGCTACGCCCGCGCCTCCACGGACGTCGTCTACGCCTTCGGTCACGGCCACGTCGGCCTGGTCGGCTCGGCACGGACTGGACGCCTGGTGGCGCAACTCCTGAGCCGCCGCCCGCCGGAGATTCCGCTGACGCCTTTCGCGCCAGAACGTTTCCTGTGACCAGCGAGGCCCGCAGCTTCAGGGAACGGCTGATGGCGATGTCAGCCAATGATGCCCTCGGTGAAGTCAGCCGCCAGGGAAACGGCGCGCCAATCCGCGAGCGCTTCGTCGCGCCTTGGCATCGAACGCAATGCGCCGTTCGGCCGACAATAAGATATGACCGATGACGATCAATCCGATTCCGACGACGAACTCTCATTCGACGGGCCCCTCCGCCTGCCGCCGGGCGACCGCTCGCTGGCCGGGACCATGCAGGAGGGCCGCGACCTGATGTCCGCCGAGCTTGCCGGCGTCGACATGTCGGGCGCCGATTTGTACTGGGCGACGTTCAACGACGCCGTGCTTGAAGACGCCATCATGACCGGCTGCGACCTGCGGGGCGCGGTCCTGAACAAGGCGAACATGCGCGGTGCCGATCTGCGCCGTGCCAATTGCGCGCTCGACAATCTCGGCGGTTCGACCGACTTCATCGAAACCGACCTCTCCGGCGCCGACCTTCGCGATGCCAATGTCGGCGGCGCCGATTTCACCGGCGCCCGCCTCGTCGGCGCTTATCTCTCCGGCGCCAACGCCGTCAGCATCATGGCGGACCGCCCGACCTGTTTTCGCGGCGCCGATCTGAGCGATGCACGCCTGACAGGCGCCCGCTTCACCGGCGCGATCTACGACGACCGCACGGTCTTTCCGCGCGGCTTCAAGCCGGAGAAGGCCGGCATGGTGTTTCACTCCGGCCGGCGCAAGCCGAGGCGATAGCCCGCTTCTCCAGCGATCGATTGCATGGGTGTGACCCCGGTCACGCCGCTGCCCGCACCTGTGACAGCCATCACAGCCGAAAACGTCTCCCGATGCGATCGTGCCGCCATCGCAAACCGAAAGGGGCACGTCATGGGACAGTTTCGCAAGACTCTACTCGCCACGCAGCTTCTGCTTTGCCTCACTCTGCCATTCGCCAGGCCGGCCGCGGCCGCCAGCTTCGACGGCGAATGGAACGTTCACATCGCATCCTCGAGTGCAGAATGTGGCAACGGCGCGACCACGTCCTTCGGCATCAGCAACGGCCGCGTCGCTTCCTCCGGCGGGATGATGAGCGCCTCCGGCCATGTCGCCGATTCCGGCTCGATCAGCGTGACGCTCGCCAGCGGCATCAAGCACGCCACGGGCTTCGGTCATCTGTCGGGCGCGTCGGGCTCAGGCACCTGGCATGGTGCAATGTGCTCAGGCACCTGGACCGCGCAGCGGATTTGAGCGGCGCCTGATCCGAAAAAATGGCAGCCAGTTTTCCGGATCGCGCTCAAAGCGCCTTAGCCGACCGCGCCGTTATATTCGGCGTCGGTGACGTGCTCCATCCAGGTCACGTGCACGCCATCGAGCGATTCATGCATGGCGACATGGACCATGCCGGTGCCGGGCGCGGCACCATGCCAGTGCTTCTCGTTCGGCGGGATCCAGACCACGTCGCCGGCCTTGATCTCGCGAATGGGACCGCCCTTGGCCTGCACCCGGCCCACGCCCTGGATCACGTAAAGGGTCTGCCCGAGCGGATGGGTGTGCCAGGCGGTGCGCGCACCGGGTTCGAAGGCGACGCGGGCCGAGGCCACGCGCGCCGGCGTTTGCGGGGTGATGATCGGGTCCTGCCAGACCGTGCCGGTGAAGCTGTCGGCGGGCGCGCGGCGGGTCGGGCGCGATCCCGCGAGATAGATGTCCATGGTGGTCTCCCTAGGTCGGTCTCTGTGTCGTTCTGTAGGATGGGTAGAGCGCAGCGAAACCCATCGCCTTTCATCGCAGCGGATGCATGGTGGGTTTCGCTTCGCTCTACCCACCCTACTTCATCGCTACGTCACTTCTTCGATGCGGCGTAGCGGGCCTTGGTCTCGGCGTTCATGGGATAGAGGCCCGGCAAGGTGGCGCCGTTGTTCACCTCGTTGACGATCCAGGCTTCCATCCGTTCCTGCTCGGGGCCCTCGGCCAGCACCTGCTCGAGGAAGGCCTGCGGGATCAGCACCGCGCCATCCTGGTCGGCCACGACGACGTCATTGGGGAACACCGCCACGCCGCCGCAGCCGATCGGCTCGCCCCAGCCGACGAAGGTGAGGCCCGCGACCGAGGGCGGCGCCGCATAGCCGTTGCACCAGACCGGCAGGTTCGTGCCCATCACGCCTTCGAGATCGCGCACCACACCGTCGGTGATGAGCGCAGTGACGCCGCGCTTGACCATGCGCGCGCACAGAATGTCACCGAAGATGCCGGCATCCGAAATGCCCATGGCATCGACGACCGCGATGCAGCCGTCCGGCATCGCCTCGATTGCGGTGCGGGTCGAAACCGGCGACGACCAGGACTCCGGCGTCGCGAGATCCTCGCGCGCCGGCACGAAGCGCAGCGTGAAGGCCGGACCCACCAGCCGCTTCTGCCCCGGATGCAGCGGACGCGCGCCGCGCATCCAGACGTTACGCAATCCCTTCTTCAGAAGGACCGTCGTGATGGTCGCGGTGGAAACCTTGGCGAGGGTCGCGATGGCGTCGGGGGTGAGGGACATCGAAGATGGAGCTCCATGAAAAAGCGGAAATCGCGAGCGCATCTTGCGAGGTGCGGACCGGCCGTCAAGAGCAGAAGATGCAAGGCCGACAGGCAGATGCGATAAAGCCCATTTATCGCCTGATATCGCTTTAATTTATTGAACTTGCGGGATTTTTTCTCGGAGACGGATTCCGTTTTCGCTCAAAACAAGCTACAGCTTCAACCTGCCCGGTTGCGACATTGTGAGGTCATGGAAGCCACGCTCCGCCCGCCCCGTCTTCTGCCGAGTGGCGATGCCGCCATCACGGTCGAATTCTCCCGAGATATCGACGACGCCGCCAATCAGCGCGTTCTGGCGCTCGACCGCGCGATATCAGCTGCGCCGATTGCGGGCGTGACCGAGACCGTGCCGACCTACCGCTCGCTCCTCGTCCATTACGATCCCTGCCTGGTCGATTTCGATGCACTTGGCGAGAAGCTGTTGGCGCTAGCGGAAATCCCCGCACCGCCGAACGACAGGACGAAGCATTGGCGGGTGCCGGTCGCCTATGGCGGCGAGAACGGCATCGACCTCGAGGACGTCGCCAGGACGCTTCGCACCACGCCGGACGAGATCGTGGCGCGCCATGTCGCGGGCGACTATCGCGTCGCCATGATCGGCTTCACGCCCGGCTGGTCCTATCTCTCTGGCCTGGACAAATTCCTGCACATGCCGCGGCGGCAGAACCCGCGGATACTGACGCCATCAGGAACGGTCTCGATCGGCGGGGTGCAGACCGGCATCCAATGTCTCGCGGGCCCCAGCGGCTGGCACCTGATCGGGCGCACGCCGATGCGGACCTATCAGCTGCATCGCGAGCCGATCTTCCTGCTCGAGCCCGGCGACCGCATTACCTTCTTCGCCATCGACGAGAAGAGCTTTGCCGAGCAGGACAAGGCCGCCGAACGCGGCGAGATCGTCGCCGAGTTGATGGCCTCATGACCCGGCTTATCGTCACCAGCATCGGGCCGGCGAGCTCCGTCCAGGACGGCGGACGCCACGGCGCGCAACGTTACGGCCTGACGCCGAGCGGTGCGATGGATCGCCTGGCGCTGGCAACCGCCAACACGCTCGCCGGCAATACGCCATTCGCCGCTGCGGTCGAGATCGGGCCGTTCGGCGCAGCGTTCACGGCGCGGGACGGTGCGGTGCGCGTGGCGCTTGCCGGCGCCGTGCGCAGCACTGATATTGCGGGGCGCCCGGTCGCGTTCGATACCTCCATGACGATTGCCGAGGGCGAAACCTTGACCCTCGGCTTCGCCAAGGGCGGCGCCTTCAGCTACCTCGCGCTCGAGGGCGGCATCAGCGGCGAGCCCATGTTCGGCAGCCTCGCCGTGAACGCCCGCGCCGGTCTCGGCAGCCCCTATCAGCGCCCTCTCCAGGCCGGCGATGAGCTGCCGGCCAAAGCGGCAAGCGATGCGCCGCAGCGGCGGATCGAGCTGCCGCAAGCGAGCAACGGGCCGATCCGGGTGCTGTTCGGGCCGCAGGACGACGAGTTCGACCAGGCCGCAAAACAGCTGTTCCTCGATAGCGAATGGAAGATCTCGCTGACCAGCGACCGCATGGGCTACCGGCTGGAAGGCCCGGTGATAAAACATCTGCACGGCCACAACATCGTCTCCGACGGCACGGTGGACGGCAGCATCCAGGTCCCCGGCAACGGCGCGCCGATCGTCCTGATGCCGGACCGCGGCACCACCGGCGGCTATCCCAAGATCGCAACCGTGATATCAGCCGATCTCGGCCGGCTGGCGCAGACCACGGCGGGAGCGGGCTTCCGCTTCAAGGCGATCGGCATGGCAGAGGCGCAGGCCGAGGCGCGAAGGTTCGCGCAATTGCTGCGCTCCCTGCCCGATCGCGTGCGCGGCATCGAAAGCGTGGAGCTGAACATCGAGGCGCTGCATGACGTCAATGTCGCAGGCCACGCCGTCAGCGCGGTCGACGCGGATACCTGGCATCCACCGGTTTGAAATCAAGGGCGGACCATCAAGAGAGGCACACACCATGACCAGCATCGATCTCAACTGCGATCTCGGCGAGAGCTTCGGGCCCTGGGTCATGGGTAATGACGAGGCCATGATCGAGCTTGCAACCTCGGTCAACATCGCCTGCGGCTTCCATGCCGGCGATGCCGACATCATGCGCAAGACCGTTGAGCTCGCGAAAGCGCGCGGCGTCAGCGTCGGGGCACATCCCGGCTATCGCGACCTGCACGGCTTCGGCCGCCGGCCGGTACCGGGGCTGAAATCGTCGGAGATCGAGAACATGGTCGCCTACCAGATCGGCGCGCTGCAGGCGATTGCGACAGCGGCCGGCCATAAGGTCACTCATGTCAAGGCGCATGGCGCGCTTTCCAACGTCGGCTGCGAGGACGACATGACGGCGCAGGCGATCGCCAACGCCATCAAGGCGGTCGATCCCAGTCTGATCTTCGTCGTGCTGGCCAATTCGCGGCTGGTGACGGCCGGCGAAAAGGCCAATCTGCCGATGGTGCATGAAGTCTTCGCCGACCGCGCCTACGAGGACGACGGCCAGCTCGTGTCACGTCGCAAGCCCGGCGCCGTACTGCATGATGCAAAGCTGATCACGGAGCGCGTGGTGCGCATGGTGCAGGATGGCGAGGTGATTTCGGTCACCGGCAAGCGCATGAAGATGCGGACGGATACCGTATGCATTCACGGCGACACGCCCGGCGCGGTCGACATCGCGCGCGTGCTGCGGAAGGGACTTGCGGATGCAGGCATCGCGGTGGCGCCGTTCAAGCGCCCGGCGTGACCATGCGCTAGAACGGACGGACGGAGAGCGTCCCGAATACG
The DNA here is from genome assembly GCA_035293585.1 of Bradyrhizobium sp. Taxonomy (GTDB): domain Bacteria; phylum Pseudomonadota; class Alphaproteobacteria; order Rhizobiales; family Xanthobacteraceae; genus Bradyrhizobium. The sequence continues at coordinate 112,895 of DATGMN010000029.1, forward strand.
ATCGCCGCGATCACGGCAAACGCACTGTACAGTGCCACCAGGTGAAGGCCGCCACCGCCGCGCCGCGTCAGGGAGCGCGCGTGAAAATGCAGGCGGGCTTCCGCTGAAAGTTCGCGCATGGTGGTTCTCCAACGCCCCATCGTGCGCAAATCAAATCGCTTCGCGCTTCTGTTGCAAGGGCGACAGGCAAAATAGCGACGCACGCCGCCTCATTGCCCCGGTTCCAAGCTAAAAATTCCAACAGAACCGGGGCGACGAGAAATTTATTCGTTCAACTTGCGCGAAAATTGAGCATGCTCACTCGGCGCATCAGTAGACGTCCTGCTGAAAGCGTCCCTTCTTCTTCAGCTCGGCGACGAAGCTGATGGCTTCATCGGTCGAGCGCGCGCCGAACTGGGCGACGATATCGACCAGCGCGCGCTCGACATCCTTGGCCATGCGCTTGGCATCGCCGCAGATATAGAGATGCGCGCCCTCGGCCAGCCATGTCCAGACCTCGCGGCCGACCTCGCGCATGCGGTCCTGCACATAGAATTTCTTGGCGCCATCGCGCGACCAGGCGAGTGACAGCCGCGTCAGCAGTCCGGCCGTCTTCATCGCATTGAGCTCGTCGCCGTAGAAGAAGTCGCAGTCGCTGCGCTGATGCCCGAAAAACAGCCAGTTCTTGCCCGTGGCACCCGTCGCCCTGCGGTCCTGCAGGAAGGCGCGGAACGCTGCGATGCCGGTACCCGGTCCCACCATGATGATCGGCGTCTTCGGATCCCGTGGCAACGCAAAGCCGTGTGCCTTCTGCACATAGACCTTGAGCTTCTCGCCTTCCTTGACGCGCTCGGCGAGGAAGGTGGACGCGAGCCCCAGGCGCTTGCGCTTGCCGATGACGTAGCGCACGCAGTCGACCGTCAGCGACAATTTGCCCGGAGTCGCATTGTGCGAGGACGAGATCGAATAGAGCCGCGGCTGCAGCGGCTCCAGCGCCTCAACAAAGGCCTCGGGGTGCGGCCGGACGCCGGAGAATTTCTGCAGCGCTGCCATGACGTCGAGCGTGGCGGCATCGCCATCGGGGTCTTCGCCCTGTGCCAGCGCCCGCGCTTTCTCGCGCTGCGCGCCGCCGGTGATGAAGGAGATCAGCTCGAACAGCGTGTCCGGCGCCGGCGATAGTGAGACATCCGTGGTCAGAGCCTCGCGCAGCGTCTTGCCATTCACCTTGGTGGTGTGGGAGGCGCCGAGCAGCGCGATGATCTGATCGACCAGGCCCAGATCATTCTTGGCGAACACACCGAACGAATCGCCGACGACATAATCGAGGCCGCTCTCGGAGAGATCGAAATCGATGTGATAGGTCTCCTTCTCGGATCCCGCCTTGTTGAGAAGGCGCCGCCCCAGGAAGACCGCGTCCGCCGGGTTGTCGCGGGAGCGGCCGGGCTCGATCGCGACGGCTCCCGCCGCCGGGCTTTCGGCGGCCGGAGCGGCCGCAGGATTCGCGGCAGCGGGTGCCTTGTCGAGCTCCTCGTGGAGCGCCTTCAGCATCCGGGCGGTTTCCTTGCCGCCGGGAACGCAGAGATTGAGCCGCGCCTCGCTCTTGTCGGCAATGGCGTTGGAGTAGTCGCGGCAATTGTAGCCGCACTGGCCGCAATCCTGTTGCGCCATCGCCGCCATCATCCGCCGCTTCAGCGGACGGCCTTCGGCAAGCTTCATGCGCTCGGCGATCGGCAGTGTCTGGTCGTGCCAGGGCGCGTCGTCCTCATCGTCCGCCGCGGCTGACCCCGCTATAAGCGCGGCGCCCTGCTCGGACGACAGCGGCGCCGCCGTGTCGTTAGACAGCAGGCCCGCGAAAAAGCCGTTGAGCCAGGAGCGTTGCGCTTCCGAGAATGGAGCGCTCGACGGAATGATCTCGATCTTCGGAGGTGGCGTGATCTGGTTCATGAGGACACCTCTGCGTCCGCGAGCTTGCGCAAGGTTTCGCCGTCGTGACGGCGGGCGAAAGTGAGGAAGGTTTCGTCGGGCGAGGCGCGATGGGCGAGATAGGCCTTCAACAGCCGCTCGACGGTCTGTGGCGCCTCGCTTGCCTTGAGGTCGTGATAGACCTCCTGCCCGATCTCGGCCTGCGGGCCGAAGCCGCCGCCGGCGAACAGATGATAGCCCTCGACCACATCATCGCCCTCGCCCTCACCCGTCGGTACCTTGGCCGCGATCAGGCCGATGTCGCTGATGTAGTGCTGGGCGCAGGAATGGTGGCAGCCGGTGAGATGGATGTTGAGTGGCGTATCGATATTGACACGGCTCTCGCACCAGTCGCCGATCGCGGCCGCGTGACCCTTGGTGTCGGAGGCCGCGAACTTGCAGCCCTTGTTGCCGGTGCAGGCGATCAGGCCGGCGCGGATCTGCGAGGCCTGCACGGCAAGCCCGAGCTTTTCGATTGCGGCCGTCGCGAGTGCGACGTTCTCATCGCGGACGCCCGGGATGAGCAAATTCTGCCAGACCGTCAGGCGGATTTCGCCATCGCCGAGGTCCTGCGCGATCTTCGAGAGCCCGCGCATCTGCTCGCAGGTCAGCTTGCCCAACGGCAGCACGACGCCGATCCAGTTCAAGCCGTCCTGCTTCTGCTTGTGCACGCCGATATGGGCCATGCGGTCGAAGGCCGGGCGCGGCGCAATCGCCTCCGCCGGCACGCGCACGAATGTGCGGCCCAGCCGCTCTTCGACGGCAAGCATGAACGTATCGACCCCCATGCTGTCGAGCACATATTTCAGCCGCGCCTTGAGGCGGTTGGTGCGATCGCCGGTCTCGATGAAGAGCCGCACGATGGCATCAGCGACAGGCGTCGCCTCGTCCGGCCTGACGATGATGCCGGTCTCCCTGGCAAAATCCTTGTGACCGGTGATGCCGCCGATGCCGAGCCGAAACCAAACGCCGGGCTCGATGCCAAAGCCGTCCTTCACCTCCACGGCGGCGAACGCGATGTCATTGGTGTCTTCCAGCACCGCGATGCGGCCGGCGCCGTCGAAGGCGACGTTGAACTTGCGCGGCAGGCCGTACAGCGAGCGGTCGTTGAGGATGTGATAATGCCATTCGCGGGCGTAAGGGCGGGTGTCGATCAGCTCCTGCGGATCGATCCCCGCGGTCGGCGTGCCCGTGACATTGCGGATGTTATCGGCGCCGGAGCCGCGCGAGCACAGGCCGAGATCCTGGATGCCCTCGATCAGCGCGACGCTGTTTGCGGGGATGATCTCCCGGATCTGGATGTTGGCGCGGGTCGTGACATGGCTGTAGCCGCCGCCGTAGCTCTCCGCGAGATCGGCAAGGCCCGAGAACTGCCAGCGTTTCAAAATGCCGTTGGGAATGCGCAGCCGGCACATGTAGGTATCCTGCGCGGGCGCGACATAGAAGATGCCGTAATAGCGCCAGCGGAAATTGTCGGCCGGCGACGGAGCCCTGTTGTGCCTGGCCTGGTCCTTCAGCCGCTCATAGGCGTCGAACGGATGCTCCTCGCGCTTGAACTTCTCCTGGTCGGCAAGCTTCCGGCCGCTGGCGGTGACCTTGTCCTGCGCCTTGAAATGGATCGCGTCGGGCCCGATCGGCTCGGCATGGCCCTTAGCCGCCGCGCCGCCGCTGCCGAGGCCGCGGCCGACGCGGCTGATCTGCAACCCCGTGGCAAAGCCTTCGAGGTAGCGCTTCTGCTCGTCGGTAAAATCGACGGACATTGTTTCGAGCTTCATGACATCCATGCCCTATTCGGCGGCGGGCTGCGCGACGACGGGCGCAGCCGAAATCGAGGGTTTCGCGGGCTTGTGGGTGACGCAGAGCGCACGGCCGGTGGGCACGAAGCCGCCAATCAGGTCGAACGTCACCGGCGTCAGTGGGCGTGGGTAGTCCATAGCGAAGCTCCAGCAGCCACGCGCAAACAGCGTGGTCCTAGCGAGTGAAGGGGGTTTGCATGAACGCTCTGTGGTCCGAAGCGACGGCCAACGCGCTTTCGGACCCAGCGGAGCGAACCGATCAGCTTCGTTGCTGCGGAAATCCATCATGGACTTGGGCCAGCGGGCATCTCCGGCGGCTGGCTTGACATTCCCTATTCAAATTGTGTGCCAGTGCAGCATTCGATCTAAAATATAGATCCTTCAATGAGTTACATATGACGCATCGCATGAAATGAATACCGATCCATGCCTTTTATAAAGGCATAAGCTCAAACAGCATGCAGGGAATCGCGCCGCCTGATTTAATCGGGGCGTTGGCGGCGATCAGACCGGTCGACGGAAAATTTTGAACGAGGCCAGATAGGCCGCGATGTCCCGAGGATCGAATTCCGGACCCTCGAAGGCGCCGACCGGATGGCTTGACGGGCTGCCGGCGATGCCGAGCGCCGCGTCGTAGAGATCTGGCCGGAACACGGCCATCGCCGTCCTGAGCGCCTCCTCGCTGACCCTGGTCTGGGCCCAGCGCACCATCTGGGAGTAGAGCCAGGCGGCCTGGACCGGATCAGGCCGGCCCGCGCTCTCCCGGCCGACCAGCAGGTAACGGCCGTTCTCGCGGATCGTGCCGTCGGGTGAGATCTTCAGCCGCCCATCCAGCGTCCGCTGGATCACCTCGGCATCGACGCCGATCCGCTCGGGCCGCGCCAGCATGCGTGCGGCCTCGACGCGGTTGCCGGGCTCCTCGATGAATTCCGCAGCGCGGTTCAAGGCCCGCACCAGGCGGGCGACCACCTCGGGGTTCTTCTCCGCAAAGCCCTGCCGGATGGCCAGCACCTTCTCGGCCGCATGCACCAGGATGTCCGCGACGAAATGAAGGATGTGGCCGACGCCATGATCGACGGCAATCGAGTTCCAGGGCGCGCCGACGCAGAAGCCGTCAACATGTCCGTTCTCGAGGCTTTCGACCATGAACGGGGGCGGCAACACGACGAGCCGCACGTCCTCGTCCGGATCGACGCCGCCCGCCGCCATCCAGAATCGCAACTGGTAATTGTGGGTGGAGAACGGGAACGTCATGGCGAAGGTCAAGGGGTCGGCGCCGGCTTTGCGCCTTGCCGCCACGACACGCGCGAGCGCCCGCGCGGTTGCCATCGGATCGAAGCGGTCGCCGTCGATCTCGGCCAGGATCGCGGCGTGCAGCGCCGGCGACACGGTAATGGCGTTGCCATTGATGCCGAGATTGAACGGCGCCACGATCGGCACCTTGACATGACCGACGCCAAGGCTCGAGGCGATGGCGACGGGCGCAAGCAGATGTGCCGCCTCGAACAGGCCGATGTTCAGCTTGTCGCGGACATTCGACCAGGAGACTTCGCGCACCAGGGTCACATCGACGCCTTCGGCAGCGGCAAAGCCCTTGTCGACGGCGACGATGAGGGCCGCGGCATCGACCAGCGGAATGAAACCAATTTGGAGGGGGGCGGTCATTTCAAGAGCTCCGAGGCGGTCAGGATCGACTGTGCGATCTCGCCGATCTTTTTCTTCTCACGCATCGCGGTGGAGCGCAGCAGGACGTAGGCCTCCTCCTCGGTCAGCCCCTTCAATTTCATCAGGATGCCCTTGGCGCGGTCGATCACCTTGCGCTCCTCGAGCGCCATCTTGGTGCGGTCGAGCTCGTCCTGCAGTTTTGCAAACGCGTTGAAGCGGGAGACGCAGAGGTCGAGGATCGACTTGATGCGCTCCTTCTTCAGCCCGTCCACGATATAGGCGGAAACGCCGGCGTCCACCGAGGCCTGGATCGAGGCGGCGTCGCTCTGGTCGACAAACATGGCGACCGGCCGGCGTACCGCCCGGCTGACCTGGAACATTTGCTCCAGGACGTCGCGAGACGGGTTTTCCAGGTCGATCACGATGATATCGGGATCGAGCGCATAGATGCGGGCGAGCAGGCTCTGCATCTCGCTGATGCGCATGACGCTGCCGTAGCCGGCCTCGCGCAGCCCCTCCTCCAGGATGGCGGCACGAATCGGGCTCTCGTCGACAATCACGATTTTAGGCGACTGCTCGGCTTTAGGCGGCGGCTGCTCGGCGCTCATCGATCACTCGTCTTCCGAACCGGTATGCATAGCACGCCAAATTGCAGGTTGAAGCCTTGTCTTTGTGCGCATTTAGGACTAGCCGACGACCAACAATCAGGCAGATCCGGACGATGCAAGAGGCCGTCGCGCCACGAATAAGCTTGGTTTCGCTCGGATGCCCCTGAGCGAACGAATGTAGACTTGAGCCAGCTCCCCAAAAAGCCGCACTCTCACGGAATCTTCGCGCCGGCGATCATCTTGTCGAGAAGTGGCACGGCAGCCAGCACCGCCGCCTCGCTGAGGCCGGAGACCGCTAGCCGCACGACGTAGGAATTGCCGTCCTTGTCGAGATCGGCGTAATGCGCGATCACTTCGATCGGCTGGTCTCTCAGGGACGGATTATCGTAGCGATTGACAATGACCTTGGGGTCGGCCGAGGGAAGCTTGGTGATCTTGGCATTCTGGCCGGATGTCGCCGCCCAGTCTCGATCGCTGGCTGCGACCCATTCGGCCAATTCGGTCCGGTCCTTGTTGTAGCGGCCTTCGGCATAGATGATTGCTTCCGCTTTACCGAATTTCTTCCCGTTAGGCACGAACATGGAGACGCCGTATTTGAGACTCGCGGCCTCGTCCCTCGTCCACCCATCAGGTGCTTTCACGCGTGGCCTGAATTCCGGACATAATCCTTCCTGCCGACCGCAGGCATGGAGGATCTTGTCGACTTCAGCTCGCGCCTGAAACATCGCTCCATAGAAACCAATAACTAAAGCCATGCCGAAGATGAAATGGCGCATCGCAGTCAAGCTCCGTGGAATCAAGCAAGAAACAGAATAACGACTAGACGTGCACGTTCGCGCAATTCATCTCGGCCCGCCGGGATTGAGTACGGTTGGTTCACTCTCAAAAAAGCGAGAAGTTCATGGTCTGGCGGAAGCTCGCGGATCACACTAAGCTTCTTGCCGTCTGATTGCTCCACCCCGATCAAGTAGCACAACGCGACCCCGCCAACCAACAAGTCCGCGGGGTCGGGGGCCACCTGTTGGCGTTGGCTGGCAGATGTTCGCTCTTGTGCCGCTCGGGTCGTGTTGAACACTCTCGCGTTGATTTGTGTCCCAGGGCACCGGTGCGCTACAGCCGTCACGGACGAGCACCGCTTTACCATCACGGGAGCATTCTCAGCGGTTGAATTTTTCTGTCGGAACAATTACTTGGATCGCAAATCTCAACGATCTGGAAGCAGGTTTCATGGAAAGAGCGCCGCGCATTAGCTTCCACAGCCTGGGTTGCCCCAAGGCGCTGGTCGATTCCGAGCGTATCATCACCCGCTTGCGCGCGGAGGGCTACGAGCTTGCCCGCAAGCATGACGGCGCCGACGTCGTGATCGTCAACACCTGCGGGTTCCTCGACAGCGCCAAGCAGGAATCGCTGTCGGCCATCGGCGAGGCCATGGCCGAGAACGGCAAGGTCATCGTCACCGGCTGCATGGGCGCGGAGCCGGAGCAGATCGAGCAGGCCTACCCGAACGTGCTCTCGATCACCGGCCCGCAACAATATGAGAGCGTGCTGGAGGCTGTCCACCGCGCGGTGCCGCCGGTCCATAACCCGCATCTCGATCTGGTGCCGCCGCAGGGCATCAAGCTGACGCCGCGGCACTATGCGTATTTGAAGATTTCCGAGGGCTGCAACAACCGCTGCACCTTCTGCATCATCCCGAAGCTGCGCGGCGACCTGGTGTCGCGCCCGGCCGACGACGTGCTGCGCGAGGCCGAGCGGCTGGTCGCAGCCGGCGTCAAGGAGCTGCTGGTGATCTCGCAAGACACCTCGGCCTATGGCGTCGATCTGCGCTACGAGGCGAGCCCCTGGAAGGGGCGCGAGGTCCGCGCCAAGTTCGTCGATCTCGCACGCGAGCTTGGCGAGCTCGGTGCCTGGGTGCGGCTGCAATATGTCTATCCCTACCCGCATGTCGACGAGGTGATCCCGCTGATGGCCGAGGGCAAGGTGCTGCCCTATCTCGACATCCCGTTCCAGCATGCGAGCCCCGAGGTGCTGAAGGCGATGCGGCGGCCCGCGGCGCAGGACAAGACGCTGGCGCGCATTCAGGCCTGGCGGGCGCAATGTCCGGAGCTCGTCCTGCGCTCGACCTTCATCGTCGGCTTCCCCGGCGAGACCGAGACCGACTTCGCCTATCTGCTGGACTGGCTGGATGAAGCCGAGCTCGACCGTGTCGGCTGCTTCAAATACGAGCCGGTTGCGGGCGCGACCTCGAACGCGCTGCCCAATGCCGTGCCCCTCGAGGTCAAGCAGGAGCGCTGGAACGCGCTGATGGCGCGCCAGCAGAAGATCTCCGCGCGAAAGCTCAAGCGCAAGGTCGGCACGCGCCAGCAGGTGATCATCGACGAGGTCGGACCGACCGTTGCCAAGGGGCGCTCCAAATCCGACGCGCCCGAGATCGACGGCTCGGTTTACCTCACCAGCCGCCGTCCCCTGCGCGTCGGCGAGATCGTCACCGCCAGGATCGAGCGTTCGGACGAATACGACCTGCACGGCAGCGTGGCGGGGTTCTGATCACATCAAGAGGAGTTTAGGACGATGCCGCGGCCTCTGAAGATCAAGATTTTCATGGATGTCAGCGCGAGCGTGGTCGAGGAGCAGGTCAACGCCTGGCTCGCCAAGCTCGACGCGACCATCATCAAGTCGGAAACGGTGGTGACGTCGGTCGCCAAGGGCGACAGCGCCGCGCCGTTCATCGTCGTGACGATCTGGTACGAGCTGCCCGCCTCGGACCAGGAGCGGCCCGGCTTCCGCGCGTCTTGACAGCGGCGGGCGTTCGGCTGTATGGCCCTCGCCCATGATCTTCATTCGGACCCAGCGCCGCAACGCTTGCCGTCGTCACCGTCGTGACGACGATCGGTTGCGCCATGTCCGACGCCAGCGCTGAATTAGCTTAGTCAGCTCTTAGCTTTCGAGAAGGCCGCAACGGAAAAGTTGCGGCCTTCTTTGCGTTTCGGCCCGCCTCTTCAACCAAAACCTGCAAGGAGACCCCGCCATGAGCAACGCTGCCCATTCCTTCGATGCGCTGATGGACATCACCGCGCGCCCGAAGACGGTGTTCGTCCGCGGCGAAGGCTCGTTTCTGTGGGACGAGACCGGCAAGCGCTATCTCGATTTCATCCAGGGCTGGGCCGTGAACTGCCTCGGCCATTCGCCGCCTGCAGTGGTAGACGCGATCGCCGATCAAGCCAGGACGCTGATCACGGCAAGCCCTGCCTATTACAACGCGGCCAGCCTGAAGCTTGCGAAAGCGCTGGTCGACAACAGCGCGTTCGACCAGGTGTTCTTTGCCAATTCCGGGGCCGAAGCCAATGAAGGCGCGATCAAGCTCGCGCGCAAATATGGCTCGCTCTACAAGAACGGCGCTTTCGAGATCATCACCTTCGAGGGCGGCTTTCACGGCCGGACTCTCGCGACCATGTCGGCCTCGGGCAAGAAGGCCTTCGAGCCGCTGTTCGAGCCCAAGGTCAAGGGTTTTGCCAAGGCGCGGCTGAACGACATCGCCTCGGTGCGCGAGCTGATCAGCAGGAACACGGTTGCCGTGATGCTGGAGCCGATCCAGGGCGAGGCCGGCGTGTGGCCGGCGAGCGATCAGTTCCTGCAGGAGCTGCGCGCGCTGACGAAAGCGCATGGCCTGCTCCTGATCTTCGACGAGATCCAGACCGGCATGGGCCGCACCGGGAAGCTCTTCCACTACGAGCACACCGGCATTGCGCCCGACATCATGACGCTGGGCAAGGGCATCGGCGGCGGCGCGCCGCTGGCGGCGCTGCTTGCGACCGAGGAAGCCGCCTGCTTCGAGCATGGCGACCAGGGCGGCACGTTCAACGGCAATTCGCTGATGTGCGCGGCCGGGCTCGCGGTGCTGGAGGAAGTCAGCAAACCGGAGTTCCTGAGATCGGTCGTCGACAGCGGCCATTTCCTCGCGAGCGAGTTGCAGCGGCTGTCGGCGCGTCACGGTCTCGGCGAGGTGCGCGGCCGCGGGCTCCTGCTTGCGCTCGACCTGAAGCTGCCGATCGGGCCGGCGCTGGTCGCACAGGCGTTTGAGAAGGGGGTGCTGCTAAACTCGCCGCAAGCGGATGCCCTGCGCTTCATGCCCGCGCTCAATGTCAAGCGTGAGGAGATTGCGCAGATGATTGATCAGCTCGATGCGATACTTGCCAGTGTGGGCGCCGCGAGGCGTGTGGCGTAGGGCAGACGCTCTCTCCTCCGTCATGGCCGGGCTTGTCCCGGCCATCCACGTCGAGCGGCATATACGAGATGACGTGGATGCCCGGGACAAGCCCGGGCATGACGGTGGAGTTTGTTTTGACGTTGAGCCTCAAGGCTTCAAGATCGAGGCCCCCGTCGTCGCCCGGCTCTCCAGGTCGACATGGGCCTTCGCCGCATCCTTCAGTGCATAGGCGTGGTTGATCGGCACACGCAGCGTGCCGTTGATGACGGCGGCAAACAGCGTATCGGCGCCCTCCAATAGCTCCTTGCGGGTGGCGATATAGTCGTTGAGCTTCGGGCGGGTCGCAAACAGCGAGCCGTGGGTGTTCAGTTCGGCAATGGCAAAGGGCGGGACGGGACCCGAGGCATTGCCGAAGCTGACGAACAGCCCGCGGGGCTTGAGGCAGGACAGCGAGCCCGGAAAGGTCGCCTTGCCGACGCCGTCATAGACCACGTCGCACAGCTCGTTGCGGCTGATCTGCTTCACGCGCGCGACGAAATCCTCCTTGTCGTAGAGGATGACGTGATCGCAGCCATTGGCGAGCGCAAGCTCGGCCTTCTGCTCGGAGCCGACGGTACCGATCACATGCGCGCCCATCGCGCGTGCCCACTGGCAGGCGAGTAGCCCGATGCCGCCGGCCGCGGCGTGGATCAGCACGCGATGATGCGGCTCGACCTTGAAGGTCTTGTGCAGAAGATACCACACCGTGAGTCCCTTGAGCATCAAGACGGCGCCCTGCTCATAGGTGATGTGGTCGGGCAGCTTGACCAGCCGGTCCCAGGCGATGTTGCGCTCGCTCGCATAGGCGCCGAGATTGGTATAATAGGCGACGCGGTCGCCGGGGTGGAAATTCGTCACCCCTGCCCCGACCGCCACCACCTCGCCTGATGCCTCGTTGCCGGCAACGAACGGCAGCCCGGGCGCCTTGTAGAGCCCGGTGCGGTAATAGACGTCGATGAAGTTGAGCCCGACCGCGTGCTGGCGGACGCGCACCTCGCCCTGGGCGGGCGGCGGCAAGTCGACGGCCTCATAGACCAGCGCTTCCGGTCCTCCCACCTTGTGCACGCGCACGGCCTTGGTCATCGCCGACTCCCGGGTGTTTTGCAGGCTGTGGAAGCGAAAGCCATCGCGCCGGCCTTGTCAACTCGCAGGGCTCGAAATGCGCACTACGCGTCGACTTTGCGGTTGCGCCGGGCGAGCACGTTGAAGAACTCGACCGCCGCCGAGAACGCGATGGCGAAGTAGATGTAGCCGCGCGGGATGTGGAATTTGAAGCCGTCGGCGACCAGCGCCACCCCGATCAGCACCAGGAAGGCCAGCGCCAGCATCTTGGTAGTCGGATGCGCCGCCACGAACCGCGCCACCGGGCCCGAGGACGCGTACATGATGAAACAGGCGATGACGACCGCCGCGATCATGATGGTCAGCTCCTGGGCCATGCCGATCGCGGTGATGATGGAATCGAGCGAGAACACCATGTCGATGACGGTGATCTGCGCAATCGCCCAGAGGAAGGCGCTCGCCCCATGATCCTTGGACCCCGCCGTCCCGGCGGCGTGGCCCTCGACCTCGCCATGGATCTCATGCGTCGCCTTGCCGATCAGGAACAGGCCACCGCCGATCAGGATGATGTCGCGCCAGGAGAAGGCCTGGCCGCGCACCGTCAGCACGGCCTGGGTCAGGCCGATGAGCCAGACCAGCAGGCACAGCAGCGCGATGCGAAACAGCAGCGCCAGCGCCAACCCGATCCGGCGCGCATGTGTGGCCCTGGGCTCCGGGATCCGCGCGACGATCACCGAGATGAAGATGACGTTGTCGATGCCGAGAACGATTTCGAGCGCGGTCAGCGTGAGCAGCGCCGCCCATGCTTCGGGACTGAACAGAAGTTCGATCATGCCTTGAACGATCTGAGGAGACGAATCGCGCCGTCGCTTGCCACCACATAGACGGCAATGGCGCACATCGCGACCTTGACGCCGGTACCGACGTCGAAATCGCTGAGCAGCGTGTACAGGCCGAGCAGGCTCCAGAGCACGATCAGGCTGAGCGTCAGCCGTCGCAGCCGCACCGTGCGCACGGGATGCAGCACGTGGAACGGCAGGAAGGTCGCCACGATCAGCAGGAACACACCGACGCTTGAAAGAAGCGGCGGCCAGCGCAGCATGAACAGATAGAAGGCGGCGAGATTCCACAGGCCGGGGAAGCCGCGGAAATGGTTGTCCGCGCCCTTCATGCGGCGGTCGGCAAAATAGAGCGCGCCTGTCACCGCAATCCCCGCGCCGAGCACGGGTGCGGCGAGCGGCAGCAACAGCCCGCTTGCGGTGATGGCATAGGCCGGCACGAAGACATAGGTCACGAAATCGACCACGAGATCGAGCACGTCGCCCGACCAGTTCGGCTGCAGCCGCCCGACGTCCAACCGCCGCGCCATCGGACCGTCGGCCCCATCGATCACCAGCGCCACGCCAAGCCAGGCGAACATCGCGGCCCAATGCTCCCGCACCGCCTCGAGCAGCGCGAGCAAGGCTACGCCCGCGCCGAGCGCCGTGAACACATGCACGGAAAATGCTGCGGCGCGCGCGTGAGGGGCGGCTTGCGGTGGCTCTTGCTCGCTGATCTGCTGCTGCGACATGGACGCGGCAGTGCTATCAGGAATCGCTGTCATTTGCACACCCGCCATTGCGGCGTTCCGCCGCGTCGCAGGCCCCGGTTTGGAACAAGGCTTCGCCGCCCGCCATTTGCGATCTTGAAAATAGCGGGCGCAAGGTTCAATTGTCCTGCCATGAGTAACGCTTCCTCAACCTACGACGCCGCCGTGGTCGGCGGCGGCCCGGCCGGCCTTGCCACGGCCATCGCGCTCGCACAGACCGGCTGCCGCACGCTGCTGATCGCCCGCCGCGCGCCTTATGCCGACAACCGCACGACGGCGCTGCTCGGCGGCTCCATCGACTTCCTGGAAGAGCTCTCGGTCTGGGCGGCCTGCCGCGACCAGGCGGCTCCGCTCGCCGCCATGCGGCTGGTCGACGATACCGGCCGGCTGATCCGCGCGCCCGAGGTGCGCTTTTCCGCCGATGAGATCGGCCTCGCGGCCTTCGGCTACAACGTCGAAAACCGCATCCTCGTCGCGGCGCTCGAAGCGCGGGCAGCGGAGATCGAGAACCTGACGCGGCTGGATGACGAGGCCGAGACCATCGTCGGCGGCGATGACGAGGTCACCATCACGACGGCCGGCGGTACCTCCGTGTCGGCCCGCCTCGTGGTTGGCGCCGACGGCCGGCATTCGTTGTGCCGCGAGGCGGCCGGCATCGCAGTCACGCGGCGCGAACTCAAACAGGCAGCGCTGACCTTCAACATCGGCCACGCCAGACCACACCGTGGCGTCTCGACCGAATTTCACACCCCTCACGGCCCCTGCGTGTTCGTGCCCCTGCCCGGCAATCGCTGCAGCGTGGTCTGGGTCGCAGCTCCCCGGGAGGCCGAGCGGCTGCGCGCGTTGTCCGACGAGGAGCTGTCGGAAGCGGCCGAGAAGCAATCGCATTTCATCTTCGGCCGCGTCCAGGTCGAGCCGGGACGCTGGGTGTTTCCGCTCGCGATCGAGCGGCCGCAGCGCTTTGCGGCCCGGCGCGTGGCGCTGGTCGGCGAGGCCGCCCATGTCATTCCCCCGATCGGGGCGCAGGGGCTCAATCTGGGCCTGCGTGACGGCGACGACCTCGCCGAGCTCGCCCGCGAGGCGCTCGCGCATGGCGACGATCCCGGCGGCTCGCGCGTGCTGCAACGCTATGATGCGGCGCGTCGCGCGGACGTGTTGAGCCGCACCTTCGTCATCGATACCGCCAACCGGTCGCTGCTCAGCGATTTTCTGCCGATGCAGTCGCTGCGCGCGGCGGGCCTGCATCTGATCGGCTCGATCGGTCCGCTGCGGCGGCTTGCGATGCGCGAGGGCCTTGCGCCGTCCTGGCGCGCGCGCTCGAAGCCGCGTGCTCTTCGCGCATGATCCGGACCCGAGGGGCCGCGTTGGCGCAAAGTCTGGAGCGGTTTTTCGAAAGGATCATGCGCGCTCCTTAGGGAAACGTCAGCCGGCCGCTCTGGATGAACCACATCACGCTGGTGAGCGTGACGACCGAGGCAAACGTTCCGATCAGCACGGCGACGGACGCCTGCTCCACCCAGGCTTCGTTCTGCCGCGCGATGACGAAAACATTCAGCGCCGGCGGCAGCGAGGCCATCAGCACGGCGCAGGCCGCCCACGGTTGCGCAAACGGCCCGAACAGCAGCATCAGCGCAAAAGCCGCCAGCGGATGGATCAACAGCTTGATCGCGATCACCCCGGGCACCTCCCACGGCACCTGCTTGAACGGGCGCAGCGCCACCGTCACGCCGAGCACGAACAGCGCCGTCGGCGCGGCCGCGTTCTGCAGGAAGAGCAGCGTATTGTCGATCGCAACCGGCAGACGGATGTGGAAGGCCGCCGCGAGCGCGCCCGCGCAGGCCGACATGATCAGCGGGTTGAGCACGATCTGCCGCACCACGACCGTGAGCGCATGCAGCACGGACGGATGGTCGCGGTCGGAGAGCTCGATCAGAAGCGGCACGATGGTGAACAGGAAAATGCTGTCGCAGCAGAAGATCAGCGCGGTCGGCGCCGCCGCCTTGGTACCGAGCACCGCAAGCGCCAATCCCGGGCCCATATAGCCGATGTTGCCATAGGCGCCGGACAGCCCGGCAAGCGTCGCCTCGCGCAAGGTCAGCTTGCCGAGCAGGCGCCCGGCCAGGAGCGCAAGCACGAACGCCGTCACGGTTCCGAGCGTGGTTGCAATCAGGAACGGCGGGTTGTTGAGCTCGCTGAACGGGGTCTTGGAGGTAATGACGAACAGCAGTGCCGGTAACGATACATAGAGAAGGAAGAAGTTCATCCAGGCGAGGCCGGCCTCGGGCAGGCCCTTGGCCTTGCCGCAGGCAAAGCCGATGAAAATCAGGCCGAAATAGGGGACGGCCAGGTTGAGGATTTCGGTCATTTCAGGAGTTTTTTTCGGCGTGGGACGACTGGCGCAGGGCCTTCACAAGGTTAATTCGGCGCGGAGGGCACTAGCATCGCCGCCCGTCATGGTCTATCGACAGGGGATGATTAAAGCGCGAACCGCCAAGTTCCAGATCGGCCAGATCGTGCGCCACCGGATATTCTCCTTCCGGGGGGTTATTTTCGACATCGATCCGGAATTCAACAATACCGAGGAGTGGTGGCTGTCGATCCCGGAAGCGGTGCGGCCACACAAGGACCAGCCGTTCTATCATCTGCTGGCCGAGAATTCGGATTCCGAATACGTGGCCTATGTCTCCGAGCAGAACCTCTTGCCCGACAGCTCCGACGAGCCGATCCGTCACTCGCAGGTCGCCGAGATCTTCGTCAAGGACAAAGGGGGCGGCTATCGTCCTCGCAATCCGATGTTGAACTAGGTCGGCGTTTCAACGGCGGTTCCGACCGCCTCGATATCGCCGGACGAAACGTCCAAGAGAAACGATCGTCCAAGAAAAATGGCGCTCCTTGAGGAGCGCCATTTCTGTTTGTCCTGTCCGGCCCTTATTTCGGTGCCGCGGTCGGGGTCGCTGCGCCGCCACCGGCCTTCTGCGCGTCCTCGAGCTTCTTGCGCTGCTCCTCGGCGCGCTTCTGCAACTCTTCCTGCAGCTTCTTCTGGGTTTCCTCGAACACCTTCGGATCGGTCGGCGGACCGTCATAGGCCTTGGCAAACTCGCCGCCCAGCGGCAGCGGCAAGGTCAGCGGCGCGCCATTGGCGTTGATCGCCTGGACCACCAGGTTCTGGCCCTTCTTCAGGCTGTCGATGAGCTGAGGGGTCGCCTCATAGTCGGACATGCAGCCATTGGCGAAGCAGATCACATAGGGGCTCTGCAGCGGCTGGTTGTTGTCGACGATGATGCGGGTGCCGTGCACGAGCTGCATGCCGAGCGGCAGCGTCACGCGGAGAATCTTCTTCGGCTCGCCTTCCGGCTCGATGACGACGGCGGCAATGACGGGCTGGCCGGATTCGATGCGCCCGTCCTTGCCCGTGAAGCAGACCTGCTTGGCATTGGCGTCCTGGCCCTTCAGGCAGAACTTGGTCCACGGCGCATAGATCAGCTGGATCTGCTGGTCGGCCGGCGGCTGCTGGCCGGCCTGGCCCGGCTGACCCTGGGCCTCCTGGGGCGCCGGCTGGCCCGCGGGGGCCTGGGCGGCAGGCGCCGGGGCCTTGGGAGCCGCCTTGGGCGCAGCCTTGGCCTTGGGTGCGGCGGGCGCCGGAGCGGTCTGGGCCTCGGCACTGGAAGCGAAGGGAACGGCCAGCGCGGTTGCCGCCAACAAGGCGATAAGGCGCCCACGCGGTCCGACCGACGCGGCCAAAATGCGGAAATTCATTGCGGAAAACCCTTTCTGAACGGGAGCGCAGAAACCGCCGGAGGCGCTAGCACCTCGCCGTCTCGCGCGGCGTGTCTCCTAGTGAATTGAGGCGGATACGTGACTGTTCACTAGCCATTCTCAATCGCCCGCCTTCATACAGGGGCGAACGAAAAGATCAATGCCGACAGGCACCTTTGATGGCTGTATTCCGACGGAAGTCGCGCCCTGTGGTAGAGGTGAGACGCGATGATCGCGAATCAAGAGCGCCTGTTCCCGTGTTAGTCTTTGGACGTAAGAGCGCAATCGCTTTTGCGCTTCCGATCTGCCTCCAGCTTGGGCTCCACGCCACACCTTGCGCGGCGGCAGAGAGCTACGCCATCGCCATGCACGGCGCCCCGGCCCTGCCTGCCAACTTTACCCATATGCCCTACGCCGATCCCGACGCGCCCAAGGGCGGCCGGCTGACCTGGGGCCTGCTCGGCACCTTCGACAGCCTCAATCCCTTCATCGTCAAGGGCATCCCGGCCGTTCAGCAGATCCGGGCCTATGGGTTTGAGCAAGGCTATACGGTTGAAAGTCTGATGGCGCGCAGCGCCGACGAGCCGTTCACCCTGTATGGCCTGCTGGCGAGGTCGGTGGAGACGGATGACGCCCGCGATTACGTGACCTTCCGTCTCGATCCGCGAGCACGTTTCTCCGACGGCACGCCAGTGACCGCCGATGATGTCCTGTTTTCCTGGGCGCTGTTGCGCGACCATGGCCGTCCGAACCACCGGCAATATTACAGCAAGGTGACAAAGGCCGAGGCGCCCGACCCACTGACCGTGCGGTTCGACCTGGCCGGCGCCAATGATCGCGAACTGCCGCTGATCCTCGGGTTGATGCCGATCCTGCCGCGCCATGCAACCGACGTCGACAGCTTCGAGCAGACATCGTTCAAGCCCATGATCGGCTCCGGCCCCTATCGCGTCGCAGCCGTCGACCCCGGCGTGAGCGTCACATTCGCGCGCAATCCGGATTATTGGGGTCGCGACCTGCCGGTCAATCGCGGCCTTTGGAATTTCGACGAGATCAAGTTCGACTTCTATCGCGAGGCCAATGGCCAGTTCGAGGCCTTCAAACGCGGCCTCTACGATTTTCGCGACGAGACCGAGCCGCTCCGCTGGCACGACGGTTACGATTTTCCGGCCGCGCAAAACGGTGCGGTGATCCGCGACACGATCAAGACCGGAATGCCCTACCCGTCGGAGTTTCTGGTGTTCAACACCCGCCGCGCGGTGTTTGCCGACGTCCGCGTCCGCCGGGCGCTGACGCTCTTGTTCGACTTCCAGTGGATCAACCGCAATTATTTCTTCGGACTCTATAGCCGCAGCGGCGGCTTCTTTGCCGGCTCGGAGCTGTCGGCCTACACGCGCCCTGCCGATCCGCGCGAGCGGGAGCTGTTGAGGCCCTTCACTTCCGACATCGCGCCCGACATTCTCGACGGAAGCTATCGCCTGCCGACAACCGACGGATCGGGGCGCGACCGCGACAGTCTGCGCGCCGCGCTGAAGCTGTTCGCCGAGGCCGGCTACGCGCTCGACGGCACGGTGCTGCGGCAACGCACCACCGGGACACCGCTCTCCTTCGAGATCCTGGTCTCGACCCGCGACCAGGAGCGGATTGCGCTCGCCTATGCAGGCAATGTGAAGCGCGCCGGAATCGACGTGCATGTGCGCGTCGTCGACCCCGTGCAATTCGACCAGCGCCGGCTCGATTACGACTTCGACATGATCCAGAACCGCTGGGACCAGTCGCTGTCGCCAGGCAATGAACAGTCGTTCTACTGGGGCAGCGAAGCGGCCGACATCAAGGGCACCCGTAATTACATGGGGGCGAAGGCTCCTGCGATCGATAGCATGATCGGGGCGCTGCTGGCCGCGCGCGGACACGACGCCTTCGTCTCGGCCGTGCGGGCGCTGGACCGGGCCCTGATGTCGGGCTTCTACGCAATTCCGGTGCTCAACGCCGGGGAGCAATGGATTGCGCGCTGGAATCGGATACAAAGGCCGGCGGTGACCGCCCTGACCGGTTATCTCCCGGAAACTTGGTGGCATGCGCAAGATTCGCGCGCACAAGGCTATAGTCAGGGAGCGAATCAAGGCCCGAACGCACCCGCGAAATGATCGGCCCGGCGGGGTCGTCATCCAGGCGGCTCAGGTGAATCAAACCACGTGAATCAGATCAGCGCATCACCCACCCTCGACGTCCTGTTCCAGCGCATCCTGGCGCGCAGACCCGATACGCTCGCCCTGGTCGATCCGCCGAACAAGCAGCGCATCACCGGACAGGCGCCGCGGCAGCTCACTTACGCCCAGGCCGATCGCGCCATCTCGGCGCTCGCTGCGCATTTTGCCGAGTCCGGCCTGCCGAGCCATTCGGTCATCGCGGTGCAACTGCCGAATACAGTCGAGTTCATGCTGACGCTGCTCGCCGCGCATCGCGCCGGCCTCGTGGTCGCCGTCCTGCCGCAGCTCTGGCGCCAGGCGGAGCTGGTGTCCGCGCTCAACCGCACCAGCGCGCGCGCCATCGTCACGTCCGGCAGGATCGATGGCGTGCTGCATTCCGACCTCGCCATGAATGCCGCAGCCGAGGTGTTCTCGATCCGCCATGTCGCGGGTTTCGGCAGCGACCTGCCGGAAGGCATGGCCTCGCTCGACCACGCGATGGCGCGGGACGCGCAACCGACGCGCCACGTCATCCAGGACGGCCGCAAGGCGGCCGTGATTTCCTTCGACGTGACGGCCGACGGCTTCCGCGCCGTGCCGCGCCCGCATCTCAGCCTGATCGCCGCCGGGCTCGCGATCTCGCTCGAAGCCGACATGGCGCAGGGCGCGACCATCATGTCGGCGTTCTCGCCCGCCTCGTTTGCCGGCCTTGCCGCATCGCTCGTGGCCTGGCTGGTGTCTGCGGGGACCTTGGTGCTGCACCACCCCTTCGACGAGGAGCTCCTGGAGCGCGAGATCGCGAGCCGGCGCTGCGATACGCTGATTGCGCCGGCGCAGCTCGCTCTGCGCTTGGACGAGCTCGATCTCGGCGCAAGGCTGCCGGACTTGCGCAACGTCATCGGCCTCTGGCGCGCTCCCGAGCAGGTGGCCTCCAGCCCGTCCTGGATGGCGCAGCACGTCGCCATGACCGATGTCTATCTGTTCGGCGAGGCCGGGCTGTTCGGCGCCCGCCGTGGCGATGACGGAGCGCCCGCCCGGGTCAAACCCGGGCCTCATGGGGCGCGAAGAGAGATGACGGGCTCCTCGATATCCGGCGAGATCCTGTTGACCCCGAAGGGCACGCTGGGGCTGCGCGGGCCGATGGTGTCGGTTGCGGCCTATGCCCCGCCCACCCCGCCCAGCGATTCCCTGATCCAGCAGGCCCCGCGCGACTATGTCGACACCGAATATGCCGCACGGATCGAGCGGCAGACCGGCGCGATCAACATCACCGCCCCGCCCTCGGGGATCATGACGGTCGGCGGATACCGCTTCCTCGCCCAGGACCTGCAGGAATGGTCGAAGCGGCTCGGGCAAGGCGCCCTGCTCACCGCGTTGCCCGATCGCCTGAGCGGCCACCGGCTCGCCGGCCGTGCCCAGGACAACGCCCGCGCCCGCGAGGCGCTGACCGAGCTCGGCCTCAACCCGTTGATGGTGGAGGCATTTCGCGACCGCTCGGCCCCGGGGTGAGGTGCCCCCTTTTCAACCCGTCATCAAGACGCGAGCGGCGACGGTTCGACACCAGGACACCGTCATCGCCGGTTTCGTTGACACGGCGTTAACGCCAGGGAACTAGGCTTTCGCGCGCGCGTATCCGAGTTTGCCTGCCGATGTCCCAAGGTCCGATTCTGATCGTGTCGAATGCGGGGCGACCGATATTCGCCCGCGCACTCGACGAGGCGCAGCTGTTTCCGCTGATCGACGCCGGCTTTGCCGAGGCCGCCGATGCCGTCAGTACGATGCAGCCCGCGGCCGTGCTGGTTGCCGCGGCTCAGGTCCCAGACGACGATCTCGCCGCGCTCGCCGGCCAGATCGGCGCGCGAATGCCCTATGTTCCCCTGATCGCGCTCGATCCCTCCGGTCCGCCGCCGGAGAACGCGCTGCCGCTCTGGCGCTCCGAGACCAATTCCGAGCGCTTGGTCGGACGGCTGCGCGCGGCGTTGCGGGTGCGCGCCCTGCACGCCACCGTCTTGCGCCGGCTCGCAGGCGATTCCGCGCCGAACGCCCTCCCCGAGACCGACCCGACGCGCGATGCAACGGCGCTCCTGATCGGCCGCGGCGGCAACTACCCTGCTTTGTCGGTCGCACTCGGCGAGCGCATGGGCGTGGTCGGCGCGCTCTCGATCGAAGCGGCCGCCAACCATCTCAACAACCGCGACATCAACGGCGTCGTGCTCGCCGAGGGCTTTACGCCGCGCGTGGTCGACGCCTTCCTCACGGTGCTGTCGGAAGATGCGCGCTTTCGCAACCTGCCTGTCACGATCACCTCAGGACCGCAGGCGCGCGCTTACGATCTGCCCAATCTCGAGACGATCTCCGGAAAGCCCGCCGACATCGCGGCATCCGCGCTGCCCTTGATCCGCCAGCACGCATTCGAGGCGCAACTGAACCGTGCGCTGCAGGCGCTCGATGCCGGCGGCCTGCTGGACCCGCAGACCGGCCTGTTGACGAGCTCCGCCTTCGCCCGCGATTTTTCCAAAGCCGTGGCGCAGAGCCTGAGCGAGGGCGGCGGCCTGTCGGTGGCGCGCTTCGCCTTCGAACCCGGCAACCAGCGCGCCCAGCTCGACGGCGCGCGGATCATCAGCCGCCTCAAGCGCCGCACCGATTTCGGCGCGGCCCATCACGACGGCTCGGTACTCGTCGTGTTCTGCAACACCGATCTGCGCGACGCCCATGCCATCGCACGCCGCCTCTCCAGCGTGATGCGCCACACTTCTCACGGCCGCCGCTCACGCTCCGATGCAGTGGTGACGGTGGCAACGCTGATGCCGACGGATACGCCGAAGTTGCTGCTGTCGCGGCTCTACGCGGAGTCGCGGCGGGCTGCGGGATAGCCGCCCCGCTGAAAAATGCCCGCAGAACATGACGTCCTGCGGGCAAGTCGAGGTCAAAAAGCCCATCGCGCCCTTGCAGACGAAATGAGCACCCAAAGGGCTATTCCCGCTGCCGCGATCCGGCAACCGGCCTGCCGCGGACATATTGCCGCAACGCTGTTCCTCGCTCGTTCCGCCTTTGCCCGAGGCTGCCGACGATCAGTGCGCTCGCTTGCCGCTTCGTCCGGCGCTTGCATAAGCGTTGAGCGCATATCTAGAGCTTGTCACGCAGTAGCCCAGGCCGCCAGCTGCGCTCGCCTCGCATTGCGCGAGCGTTGCATAATCGCATTCCAGCGTATTGGCGGAGCCGCAGGCCAGGCAGACGGGATAGCTCTCGGCATGTGCAGGAGCGGTCGCGCCAGAGATGCACAAGGAAGCGAGAAGGGTGGCCAGAAGAATGGGAACTCGCCGCATTTGTCTCTCCGTCGGTTGTTGATGGCGCTCAACCTAGGAGTTCCCATTTCAGCGATCCAACTCATCGTTAGCGTCTTTCCAATCGACTAGATCGATTGGTCGCTGGCCGAGTGGGCGGCTACGTGTAGGGATACCTGCGCGACCGCTCGCGATCGACAAAGCCCCGCTCGTCCAGCCATTGATGCGGGCAGAAGTTCCAGGAGGCGGGATCGATTGCCAGCTTCTCCCGGCGGATGGCCTCGCGGGTTCCTACGCGCCCGGTCCAGATCATGTCGCCGGACACGAGGTCGAAGCGCATGGCGTCGAAGACTTCCGTGTCGTTGGTGATGTCGATGCTGTCGGTCATCGCGGCTCCATTCCAAATCACCCCGCGATCAGGTTCGCTCGCAATTCGCGTATCGTCCAGCCGTGATGACTACGGATAGCGCAAGACCGGAATCGAGTGTTGCGCCCGCGACACGCACAATTCGGCACTTGCGTATTAAGATGAACGTCTCTCGCAACCATGGAACCATCGCGGCCGTACGACGCCGCGCGCATTTCGGGGGCGACATCAAAGGAGATTCGCAATGCGTCGTATCAGCATTCTGTCCACAGTCGCCGGCATCGTTGCACTTTCCGGCATCACCGCGCCGGCACAGGCCGCCGGCTATTACGTGATCCGCTGGGAGAACACCGGCATCTGCCAGATCTGGAATGAAGATCTCACGCACAAGCCGTTGGAATGGCCGTCCCACTACAAGGTGATGAGCAAGCCGTTCCCGACCTTTTCCGACGCGATGGCTGTGCAGCTCCAGATGCGCGAGAAGCGGAGCTGCACCCTCTAACCCGCGCGGTCAGAGCGCACGGCGCGCGACGGCGTTTTCGAGCGACATGATATAGAACACGATATAGAAACACGCCGAAACGAAAGAGCTCAGGGCCCGGTTCTCAATCGATCAGAAACGGGCTCTGAGGTCGGCGTCATCGTCACCGCGGGCTACGCCGACTGTTGCGCGCGGCGCTGTCTGCGGCTCTGCCGCCAGCGCCTGGCACGATCGAGATAGAGATAGACGACCGGCGTGGTGTAGAGCGTCAGCACCTGGCTCAGGATCAGGCCGCCGAAGATGGCAATGCCCAGCGGCTGGCGGAACTCGCTGCCTTCGCCCATGCCGACCATCAGCGGCACCGCGCCGAACAGGGCGGCCATGGTGGTCATCATGATCGGCCGGAACCGCATGATGCAGGCTTCGGTGATGGCCTCCGTCGACGACAGCCCATGCTGACGCTCGGCCTCGAGCGCGAAATCGATCATCATGATGGCGTTCTTCTTCACAATGCCGACCAGAAGGATCACCCCGATCATCGCGATGATGTCGAACTCGGTGTGAGACAGCATCAAGGCCGCGACCGCGCCGACGCCGGCCGAGGGCAGCGTGGACAGGATCGTCAGCGGATGAATGTAGCTCTCGTAGAGCATGCCGAGCGAGATGTAGATGGTCGCCAGTGCCGCCAGGATGAGAAAAGGCTCGCTCGCCAGCGATTGCTGAAAGATCTTGGCAGCGCCCGCGAACCCGCCGTGAATGCTAGCGGGCATGCCGATCCGGCTCATGGTCGTCTCGATCGCCGTGGTCGCGGTGCTCAACGAGACGCCGGGCGGGAGGTTGAAGGAGACGGTCGAGGCGACGAACAGATCCTGATGATTGACGACCAGCGGCGTCTCGCCCTGTGCGAACCGGGCGACGCTGGAGAGCGGGATCATCGTCTCCGCGTTGGTCGACACGGCCGTTCCGGTGGAGGATGCGCCCTTTCCGGTGGCGCCGATCGAGTTGGTCGCGAGATTGCGCACCGCGTTCGCTGCGACCGAGCTGAACGAGGCCGCCTGCCCGGCCAAGGCGACCGTTCCGGCCACTGCGTTGGTGGTTTGCGAGCCGGTCGCCGATCCGCCTGACGTGGAAACATAGACCTGCTTCAATGTCTCCGGATTCTGCCAGTATGGCGGGGCGACCTCCATGATCACATGATATTGGTTGCGCTCGACGTAGATGGTCGAGACCTGGCGCTGCCCGAACGCATCGTAGAGCGTGTTGTCGATCTGGCTGACGGTGATTCCCAAACGGGAGGCGGTGTCGCGATCGATGATCAGGTTGGATTGCAGTGCCTTGTTCTGCTGGTCGGTCGAGACATCGGCGAGATCCGGCACGGCCTGCAACGCCGTGACAAGCTTTGGTGTCCATTCGTTCAGCTCTTCGAGCGTCGAGCCTTGCAGCGTGTATTGATAGGCCGCATTGCCGGACCGCCCTCCGGCGCCGAGATCCCCGATCGACTGCAGGAACAGCGTGGCACCGGCGACGGCTGAAAGCTCGCCGCGGAGCCGCTCGATCACCTTGTCGGCCGGCATGTTGCGCTCGCCCAGCGGCTTGAGCGACGCGAACACCGTGCCGGTGTTGACCGAGGCCCCCGGGCCCGGACCGCCGCCGCCGGTGAACCCCACGGCGGTGTCGACGGCCGGGTCGGCTTTGACGATCTCGATGAACTGGGTGAGCTTCTGCCGCATCAATTGATACGACGTATGCTGATCGGCCTGGATCGAGCCGATCAGCAGCCCGGTATCCTGCTGCGGAACAAACCCCTTGGGGACGACGCGATAGAGATGGAAATTCAGGCCGAGCGTCGCGACGAGGATCAGCATCACCAGGGCCGGATGACGCAGCGCGAGGGCAAGCGTCCACCGATAAAAGCTCAGCATGAGCTCGAAGACACGCTCGCTCGCCCGGTAGATCCGTCCATGCGCCTGGCCATGATTTGCGCGCAGCAAGATGGCGCACATCATCGGCGTCGTCGTCAGCGAGACCACGAGCGAAATCACAATGGCAATCGTGATGGTCATGGCGAATTCGCGGAACAGGCGGCCGACCAGGCCGCCCATCAACAGGATCGGGACAAAGACCGCAATCAGCGACACACTCATCGACAGCACCGTGAAGCCGACCTCGCGGGCGCCGAGCAGCGTCGCCTCCAGCCGCGACAGGCCCGCATCCATATGGCGGGTGATGTTTTCCAGCACGACGATGGCGTCATCGACCACGAAACCGGTCGCGACGGTCAGCGCCATCAGGGAGAAGATGTCGAGGCTGTAGCCCAGGAGATACATGACGGCGAACGTCGCAACCAGCGACACCGAGACCGCCACCACCGGCACCAGCGTCGCGCGCGTGTTGCGCAGGAAGGCGAACACCACCAGGATCACCAATGCGACGGCGATGAGGAGCGTGATCTCGACGTCCCGCAGCGAGGCGCGGATGGTCTTGGATCGATCGACCGCGAGATTGATGTCCATGGCCGGCGAGACCGAAGCCTTGAGCAACGGCATCAGCGCCTTCACGCGGTCGACCATCTGGATGATGTTGGCGCCCGGCTGCCGGTACACGATCATCACCACCGCCGGCTTGCCGTTGGAAAGACCGAGGGTACGGACGTTCTCCACGGAGTCGATGACGTCGCCCACATCCGTGAGCCGTACCGGCGCACCATTGCGATAGGCGACGATCAGCGACCTGTAGTCCTGGGCCTTCCGGGCCTGATCATTGGCATAGATCTGGTAGCGCTGGCGCCCCACGTCGATGCCGCCCTTCGGGCTGTGCGCATTGGCGCTGCCGAGCGCCGCACGAACGTCCTCCAGGCCGATGCCGTATTTGTAGAGCGCCGCAGGAATCAGCTCGACGCGCACCGCCGGCAGCGATCCGCCTGAGACGGAGACTTCGCCGACGCCTTCGACCTGCGCGAGCTTCTGCGAGAGCACGGTCGAGGCGGCGTCATAGAGCTCGGCCGGCGTCAGCGTAGCCGATGTCAGGGTGTAGATCAGGATCGGCGCCGAGGCCGGATTGAACTTGCGGTAGGTGGGATTGCTGCGCAGACTGCTCGGCAGGTCGGCGCGCGCGGCATTGATCGCGGCCTGCACGTCGCGCGCGGCGCCGTTGATGTCCCGCTCGATGTCGAACTGCAGGTTGATCCGCGCCGAACCGAGCGAGCTCTGCGACGTCATCTCGGTGACGTCGGCGATCTGGCCGAGGTGACGCTCGAGCGGGCTTGCGACGGTCGCGGCGACGTCGGCAGGGCTGGCGCCGGGCAAGGTCGCCTGCACCGAGATGGTGGGAATGTCGACGTCCGGCAGCGGCGAGACCGGAAGCTTGAAAAAGGCGATCGCGCCCGCCACCACCAGTCCCAGCGAGAGCAGCGTGGTGGCGACCGGACGGCGGATGAAGGGGCCGGACAAATTCATGACAATAACGGAACGATATCGTTTCGGGTCAGCTTCTATCCGGCCGCGGCCCGATACAAAAGCCCCACGATGTCACAGGGCCCCGCCGCACCCCTGCCCCGATCTTGTTGCTGCGGCCGCCTGAGAACACCTCTGCCGCGACGCACGGCGCCGATAAATAGCTATGGATTTGCTATGCCGACATCAAGCCGAGTTCTCGTAGAATGGCTGGCGCATTCGTCGCGAACCGGAAACATGGAGAAACAATTTGCGTCTCGGAAACTCTGCGTGCGGAATCGGCATGATCCTTGGTTCGGCCCTGGGCCTGCTTCTCTCCAGCCCCGCTGCCACTTTCGGGCAAACGCCGCCGCCCGCGCACGACGCCATGGTCAGGAACGGACCGCCGCCCTGGGACGCCAACCATGATGGGGTCTTCACCTGCGACGAATGGAAGAGCTTTGCCGACCGGATCTTCACCTCCGCGGATCGCAACCACGATGGCAAGCTCGATCCGCCCGAATTTGCAACGGTGCAAAAAGCGGACGCCGCGTTGGCGGATGCCGATTTCGGCTATTTCGACGAAAATCAGGACGGCAGGATCACGCGCAAGGAGTTTGTCGAGAAGCCGAGCGCCTTCATCTTGCGGTTCGATAGGAACAGCGACTGTCGCGTCACCGCTGCTGAGATAAAGGCGACCATCGACCAGGAAGGCGGTCCCAAGGGGCCAGCCGAGCGGCCGCACGACCGGTTTCACTGAGCTCTGAGAAGCGGCCGGCAATCGCGGCGGAAAACAATGACGGAAGGCTATGCCGCCTTCTTGTTCTCCGCGAGATTGGCGAGCTGCCGCAGGATCTCCGTGGTGCCGGTCAGCCGCTCCTCCGGCGTCTCCCAATCCTGCAGGAACACGACCTTCATGTCCGGCCTGACCTTGGCGGCCTTGCCGTGCTGCTTGATGAAGAACACCAGGCGGTCCGGCTGGGCGAACGAGTTGTCGCGGAAGGAGATCACCGCACCCTTGGGGCCGGCATCGACCTTCTCGACATTGGCGCGGCGGCAATAGCCCTTGATCGCGGCGACCTTGAAGAGATAGCGCACCTCGTCCGGCAGCACGCCGAAGCGGTCGCGCATCTCGGCGGCAAAGGTCCCGATCTCCTCCTCGGTCTCGAGATCGGCAAGCCGGCGGTACAGCGACAGCCGCACCGGCAGGTCGGCGACATAGTCCTCCGGAATCAGGACCGGCATGCCGATCGTGATCTGCGGCGACCACCGCTCGGCGACCGGCTCGGTGATGCCGGCCTTGAGATTGATGATCGCCTCCTCCAGCATCTGCTGATAGAGCTCGAAGCCGACCTCCTTGATATGGCCGGACTGCTCCTCGCCCAGAAGATTGCCGGCGCCGCGTATATCGAGGTCGTGGGAGGCAAGCTGGAAGCCGGCACCCAGCGTCTCCAGCGACTGCAGCACCGTGAGACGCCGCTCCGCCTGCGGGGTGATCTTCTGCTGCGCCGGCAGCGTGAACAGCGCATAGGCCCGCAGCTTCGAACGGCCGACGCGGCCGCGCAGCTGGTAGAGCTGGGCGAGGCCGAACATGTCCGCGCGGTGCACGATCAGCGTGTTGGCGTTGGGGATGTCGAGGCCGGATTCGACGATGGTGGTCGAGAGCAGCACGTCGAACTTGCCGTCGTAGAAGGCCGACATGATGTCCTCGATGGTGGTCGGGGCCATCTGGCCGTGGGCGACCGCGACCTTCATCTCCGGCACGGTCTTGTCGAGGAAATCCTTCACCTCGGCAAGATCCTCGATCCGCGGCACCACGTAGAACGCCTGTCCCCCGCGATAGCGCTCGCGCAGCAGCGCCTCGCGGATCATCAGGGGATCGTGGGGAGCAACGAAGGTGCGCACCGCGAGACGATCGACCGGGGGCGAGGCGATGATCGAGAGCTCGCGGACACCGGTGAGAGCCAGTTGCAGCGTGCGCGGGATCGGCGTGGCGGAGAGCGTCAGCACATGCACCTCGGCGCGCAGCTGCTTCAGCCGCTCCTTGTGGCTGACGCCAAAGTGCTGCTCCTCGTCGACGATCAGAAGGCCGAGGTCTCGGAACTTGATGGCCTTGCCGAGCAGCGCGTGGGTGCCGACCACGATGTCGATGGAGCCATCGGTCAGCCCTTTCTTGACCTGGTTGAGCTCCTTGGTCGAGATCAGCCGCGAGGCCTGGGCGACCTTGACCGGGAAGCCGCGGAAACGCTCGGTGAAGGTCTTGGCGTGCTGGCGCGCGAGCAGCGTGGTCGGCACCACGACCGCGACCTGCTTGCCGTCGAGCGCCACCGCAAAGGCGGCACGCAACGCCACCTCGGTCTTGCCGAAACCGACGTCGCCGCAGATCAGCCGGTCCATCGGCCGGCCGGCCTCGAGATCGGCGAGCGTCGACTGGATCGCGGTGAGCTGGTCCTCGGTCTCGTCATAGGGGAAACGGGCGCAGAACTCGTCATAGAGCCCCGCCTGCACCGGCAGTTTCGGAGCCTCATGCAGCATGCGTTCCGCGGCGATCTTGATCAATTCGCCCGCGATCTCGCGAATGCGGTTCTTCAGTTTTGCTTTGCGTGCCTGCCAGCCGCTGCCCCCTAGCCGGTCCAGCTCGACATTCATGCCTTCCGAGCCGTAGCGCGACAGCAGCTCGATGTTCTCGACGGGCAGGAACAGCTTTGTCTCGCCCGCATAACGTAGCTCGAGACAGTCATGCGGGGCGCCCGCGACGTCCAGCGTCTGCAGCCCGACGAAGCGGCCGATACCGTGCTCGACATGGACCACGATATCGCCTGCGGAAAGGCTCGTGATCTCCGCAATGAAATTATCGGCCTTGCGGCTTGCCCTGCGCGGCCGCACCAGGCGGTCGCCGAGGATGTCCTCCTCGGTGATGACGGCGACGTCGTCGGTCTCGAAGCCGGAGGTCAGGCCAAGCACCGCGAGCATGGTCTCATTGCGCGGGGTCGCCTGCACCGTGCGCCAGGCATTGACGCTGGTGATGTTTGCCAGCTTGTGGTCGCGCAGCATGCTCGTCATGCGGTCGCGCGAGCCTTCGCTCCACAGCGCGATCACGACCTTCTTGCGCGCGGCCTGCAAACCAAGCACATGGCCGACAACAGCCTCGAACACATTGACGGTGGCGTCGTTGCGCTCCGGCGCGAAGTCGCGGCCCTTCCGCGCGCCCGCGTCATACACGGCCGTCCCTTCCGGCACCGCAAAGCTGGTGAGGCGCGCCAGCGCAGCATCGCCTTCGCGGCGCGTCCATTCGTCCTCGGACAGATAGAGCCGGTCAGGCGGCAGCGGCTTGTAGACGGCGCCGCCGCCCGGATGCTTCAGTGCCTCGCGTCGCGCATCGTAATAGTCGGCGATCTGCTTGAAACGCTCGTGGATCGCATCTTCGGCTTGCGGCTCGATCGCGATCGGCGCGTCGCCGAGATAATCGAACAGCGTCTCCATTTTTTCCCAGAACAGCGGCAGCCAGTGCTCCATGCCGGGATGACGGCGGCCTTCGCTGACGGCCTCATAGAGCTGATCGTCGCGCTCGGGCGCGCCGAACTCCGCCACATAGCCCATGCGGAAACGACGGATAGTCTCGGTCACCAGCTGGAATTCGGAGATCGGCACGAGGTCGAGCGAGCGCATGTCGAGCAGCGTGCGCTGGGTCTCGGCGTCGAACGAGCGGATCGATTCCAGGCTGTCGCCGAAGAAATCGAGCCGCACCGGCTGATCGAGGCCAGCCGGAAACAGATCGAGAATGCCGCCGCGCACGGCATATTCGCCGGGCTCGCGCACGGTGGACGAGCGGGTGTAGCCATTGTGCTCCAGCCAGGCGACGATGGAATCCATCGGCACGACATGACCGGGCGCGACCGACAGCGCTTGGGCTGCGACCTTGTCCCGCGGCGGCACGCGCTGCACGGCGGCGTTGACGCTGGTGAGCACGATCAAAGGCTTCTCGCTGCCGGCAAGGCGCGAGAGCCGGGCGAGCGTCGTCATGCGCTGCGCCAGAATGCCGCCATGCGGCGAGACGCGGTCGTAAGGCTGGCAGTCCCAGGCCGGGAACTGCATCACCGGCAAGTCAGGCGCGAAGAATTCCAGCGCCCGCGCCAGCTGCTGCATCCGCGGCCCGTCGCGGCAGATCACGGCAAGGCTGATCGCGGGCTTCTTCGGCCGCGCGCCGACCGCGCGCGCCAGATCGGAAATGACGAGCCCCTCGGCACCTTCGGCGACGTTGGCGATGGTGAGCGCACGGCCCGGCTGCAGAAGGTCGGCGGGAGAAGCGGCCTTCTTCATAGGTCCCCGTCCACCGCGCGGAAGGCCTTGAGCCGGTCGAACAACGCGCCTGCAACGGCCGGCGGCGCCCGGTCGCCGGTCAGCGCGGCATAGAGGTCCGGATCCGGCACATCGATCAGTTGCTCGAGCTCGGCCAGCTCGGTCTCGGTGAGAGCGCCGATCTCCTTGTCGGCGAAGCGGCCGAGAATGAGGTCCATCTCGCGGGTGCCGCGGTGCCAGCAGCGAAACAACAGCCGCTTGCGGCGGTCGTCGAGGCCGACGCTCGATCGGGTGGTTCCAGTCATTACCTTAAATCCAGTCCAACGCCGAAAGCCCGGACGGGCCGGGCGCTGTCCATATAGCCATCGGAATGACCGCTGTCAGCCCCCATCGTTCTCCGCGCAAAAAAGCCGTGGATGCCGCGCTCAAAGCCGGGCAAGACGTGCATAATCAGTCCTAGATTCTCCTGATGCGCCCTTCCCTTCTCAATCCGCTGTTCGCGCCGGTCACCACCCTGCCCGGCGTCGGGCCTAAGCAGGACGGGCTGCTGCGCTACCTGCTCGGCCGCGACGAGACGCCACGGCTCGTCGACCTCGTGCTGCACTTGCCCTCCAGCGTGATCGACCGCAGGACGCGGCCGAAGATCCGCGATGCCGTTGTCGGAACCGTGGTGACGCTGGAGGTGACGGTGGACAGGCACCGTCCGCCGCCGCCGCGCAATGCCCGTGCGCCCTACCTGGTCTATGCCAGCGACGACACCGGCGATGTCGTGCTGACCTTTTTCCGCGCCAAGCCGGGTTATGTCGAGAAGCTGCTGCCGGTCGGCGTCAAGCGCTATGTTTCGGGCACGCTGCAGACCTATGACGGCATCCCGCAGATCGTGCATCCCGATCGCGTGGTGGACGAGGCCGGGTTTGCAAAACTCTCCGGCATCGATCCGGTCTATCCGCTGACGGAAGGGCTTGCGCTCGGCGCGCTGAAACGGGCGATCGCGCAGGCACTCGAGCGGCTGCCGGACTTGCCGGAATGGATCAGCGCCGACGTGCTGCGCCGTTGCGGCTTCCCGCCGATCCGCGAGGCGCTGACGCGGGTACATATCCCCCTCGAGATGACTGACGTGCTGCCGGACGGCCCGTTCTGGTCGCGGCTTGCCTTCGACGAGCTGCTTGCAGGCCAGTTGGCGCTGGCTCTCGTGCGCGTGCAGCTCCGGCGTCCCGCCGGCAACCGCCATGCCGGCGACGGCCACCTGCGCAGCAAGATCATCGATGCGCTGCCCTACGCGCT
Source organism: Bradyrhizobium sp. (assembly GCA_035293585.1). Classification (GTDB taxonomy): domain Bacteria; phylum Pseudomonadota; class Alphaproteobacteria; order Rhizobiales; family Xanthobacteraceae; genus Bradyrhizobium. Next base: position 144,892 of record DATGMN010000029.1, read on the forward strand.
CACCGCCTCGCAGCGCGACGCGGCGTCGGCGATTGCCGCCGACCTGCAGCAGCCGGTACGGATGCTGCGGCTGTTGCAGGGCGATGTCGGCTCCGGCAAGACCGTGGTGGCGCTGCTGGCGGCAGCCGCCGTCGCGGAAGTCGGCAAGCAGGCCGCGCTGATGGCGCCGACCGAAATTCTGGCGCGCCAGCACGTGAAGACGATCACGCCGTTGGCCGAAGCCGCAGGCCTTCGGGTCGCCATCCTCACCGGGCGCGAGAAGGGCAAGGAACGGCGCGATATCCTGGCGCGGCTCGAAGCAGGCGAGATCGATTTTCTGGTCGGCACCCACGCGCTGATCCAGGACGACGTGATTTTCAAGGCGCTGGCGCTCGCCGTGGTCGACGAGCAGCACCGCTTCGGCGTGCGTGAACGGCTCGCCTTGACCGACAAGGGCGAGGCCGTGGACGTCCTGGTGCTGAGCGCGACGCCGATCCCGCGCACGCTGGTCTTGACCTATTTCGGCGACATGGACGTCTCGGAGCTGCGCGAAAAGCCGGCCGGCCGGCAGCCGATCGACACCCGCGCGGTGCCGGACATCCGCCTTGAAGAGGTGATCGAGGCGACCGGTCGCGCGCTCGCGGCCGGCAAGCGTGTGTACTGGATCTGCCCGCTGGTCGAGGAATCCGAGACCGTCAAGCTCACCGATGCGGAAGCGCGCTTCAAGAGCCTGCGCGAGCGGTTCGGCGACAAGGTCGGCCTCGTCCACGGCAAGATGCGCGGCGCGGACAAGGACCGCGTGATGGGCGCGTTCGCCGCCGGCGAAATCGGGCTTCTGGTCGCGACCACCGTGGTCGAGGTCGGCGTCGACGTTCCCGCCGCCACCATCATGGTGATCGAGAATGCCGAGCGCTTTGGACTTGCGCAACTGCACCAGCTCCGCGGCCGCATCGGCCGCGGCTCGGAGGCCTCGACCTGCCTGTTGCTCTACCGCGAGCCGCTGGGCGAGATGTCGAAGGCCCGGCTCAAGGCAATCCGCGAGACCACCGACGGCTTTCGGATCGCGGAGGAGGATTTGCGCCTGCGCGGTGAAGGCGACGTGCTCGGGGTGCGCCAGAGCGGCCTGCCCGGCTACCGCATCGCCCGCTCCGAGGTCCATGCCCAACTGATCACCCAGGCGCGCGACGAGGCGCTGCGCATCATGAAGGACAATCCGAAGCTGACCGGCCCGCGCGGCGAGGCGCTGCGCTGCCTGCTCTATCTGTATGAGCGCGACGAGGCGCTGCCGCTGATGGGCGCGGGATGACCTGAAGTCCCGTCACTCCACCTTCGCCGGCGCCGGCTGCAGCGGTGTGCCGCCGTTGGCGATGCGGGCGGCGTTGGCCATGCCGGCCAGAGCCGCGACCTTCTTCTGCTGGTCGGCCCCGGGCTGCACCACGCCGGCGGACATGATCAGGGTCGCCGCCTCTTCCGCAGTCATCTCGACCTCGATGATCTTGCTCCTGGGCACATAGAAGAAGAAGCCGGTGGTCGGGTTCGGCGAGCATGGCAGAAACACCGAGATGTGCTCCTCGTCCGGCAGGCTGTTGGCGACGTCGGCGCTCGGCGGCTGCGAGATCAGGACGATCGACCACATGCCGGGCGAGGGAAATTCGACGAGGCCGACGCGGCGGAAGCTCGAGCCCTGGCCTGAGAACAGCGTCTCGAACACCTGCTTCATGGCGCGGTAGATCGCGCGCACCGCCGGAATCCGCCCGAGAAACCGCTCGCCGATGTCGACCAGCGTGCGCCCGATCAGATTTGCGGTGAGGAAGCCGAGCAAGGTCAGCGCCACCACGGCCACGACCAGGCCGGACCCCGGCACGCCGAACGGCAGATAGGTCTCGGGCCGGTAGACCAGGGGAACGAAGGGACGCACCAGCCCGTCCACCCAGGTGACGAACCACCAGGTCAGCCACAGCGTGATCGCCACGGGGCCGGCGACGATGAGACCGGTCAGGAAATAGTTGCGCAACCGGCCCATCACGCCGGTGTGGGCGTGGGGCTCCGGCGGCGGGGCCGCAGGCTCGGTGGGGGGCAAATCGTCGCGGGAGGTCATTCGGGTTCCAGGTCAGTCGCTGCGTGGTCAGCTAGGGTCTTCTAGCAGGTTTTTGAAGACCATTGCCGCTCCGACTTTTGACCATCCGTCCGATCCGCCGGTTTCCCGTCGCTTCGCCGCCGACTGTCCGTTGCCTATTCGACGGTCACGGATTTCGCCAGATTGCGCGGCTGGTCCACGTCCGTCCCCATCACGACCGCGGTGTGATAGGCCAGCAACTGCACGGGGATAGCGTAGACCATGGGCGAAAACGTCGCGGCCATGTCCGGCAGCACGATCGTCACCAGGGAATCCACGGTGGCCTCCGCCGCGCCCTTGGCGTCGGTCATCAGGATGATGTTGCCGCGGCGGGCGGCGACCTCCTGCATGTTCGACACGGTCTTCTCGAACACCCGGTCGTAAGGGGCGATCACCACCACCGGCATGGTCTCGTCGATCAGGGCGATCGGGCCGTGCTTGAGCTCGCCGGCGGCATAGCCCTCGGCGTGAATATAGGAGATTTCCTTCAGCTTGAGCGCGCCCTCCAGCGCCAGGGGATAGGAGGTGCCGCGGCCGAGATAGAGCACGTCGCGGCATTTGGCGATGTCGCGGGCGAGCTTCTCGATCTGCGGCTCGGTCGCAAGCGCCGCCGAAATCAAACGCGGGATCTCGATCAGCCCCTGCACCAGCTTGGCCTCGTCGGCGCCGGAGAGTTCGCCGCGCGCGGTGCCGGCGGCAACCGCAAGCGCGGCCAGCACCATCAGCTGGCAGGTGAAGGCCTTGGTCGAGGCGACGCCGATCTCGGGGCCGGCCAGCGTCTGCATCACGGTCTCGCTCTCGCGCGCGATCGTCGAGGTCGGCACGTTGACCACGGAGAGCGTGTGCAGCCCCTGCGACTTGGCATAGCGCAGCGCGGCGAGCGTGTCGGCGGTCTCGCCCGACTGCGAGATGAAGATCGCGAGGTCGCCCTTGCGCAACGGCGCCTCGCGGTAGCGGAATTCGGAGGCGACGTCGAGCTCGACCGGCACGCGCGCCAGCCGCTCGAACCAGTATTTGGCGATGAAGCCGGCATAGCTCGCGGTGCCGCAGGCGGTGATCGAGATGCGCTGGATGTCGCGGAAATCGAACGGCAGCTCCTTCGGCAGCGCCACGCGCTCATTGGCCATGTCGACATAGCGCGCCAGCGTATGGCCCACCACTTCCGGCTGCTCGTGGATCTCCTTGGCCATGAAGTGGCGGTAGTTGGCCTTGTCGATCAGGAAGGACGAGGCGCCCGACTTGAGCACCTCGCGGTGCACGGCGTTGCCTTGCACGTCATAGATCTCGCTGGAGTCGCGCGTCAGCACGGCCCAGTCGCCGTCCTCGAGATAGGTGATGGTGTCGGTGAAGGGCGCGAGCGCGATGGCGTCCGATCCCAGATACATCTCGCCGTCGCCATGGCCGACCGCGAGCGGCGATCCCTTGCGGGCGCCGATCATGAGATTGTCGTGGCCCTTGAACAGGAAGGCGAGCGCAAACGCGCCGCGCAGATGCGGCAGCGACGCCTTGACCGCAGCCTGCGGCGAATAGCCCTTCTTCAGGTAGGACTCGACCAGATGAACCACCACCTCGGTGTCGGTCTCGGTGGCAAATTGCGCGCCCTGCTTCTCGAGCTCGGCGCGCAGCTCGCGGAAATTCTCGATGATGCCGTTATGGACCACGGCGACGTTCTCGGTCGCGTGCGGATGCGCATTGGTCTCGTTCGGCTTGCCATGGGTGGCCCAGCGGGTGTGGCCGATGCCGGTGTGACCGTCGAGCGGCTCGCTGCGCAGCCGCCTCTCCAGGTTCTTCAGCTTGCCCTCGGCGCGGCGCCGCTCCAGATGGTCGCCCTCCAGCGTCGCGACGCCGGCGGAATCATAGCCGCGATATTCCAGCCGCTTCAGCGAATTGACCAGTTGCTCGGCAACCGGCGCGCGCCCCAAAATGCCTACAATCCCGCACATGCGGATCGATATCCCCTGCTGATGCCGAAAATCGTCTTCAAGCCTGAGGGAATCTCTTAACGAAATTCGCGAGCCTGAAGGTACTCAATATTTATTGCCGATTGCGACAACCTTAAACCGAAACCTTAACGTCCTGCCCGAAAGCCCATCGTCGAGGCGACCCGAAGCGCCGTGCTTAACCCTCCGTCAAGGCTTTTGGAAAACGATGGGCCTCAAGCGGAGGTGCTGGCCATGAGCGGCGATCGCAACAAGTCTCCCGACCCCAAAGGCACATCCTTCATGCATGTGCGCCCGAGCGAGACCTCGGGCACTCATCTTGCACATTGGCCGCCGCCGCGCCAGGACCGTGAATCGCCCGCGATGCTCAAGGTCAAGCACCCCTCGACCGAGCCCGTCAAGCGCGCCAAAGCACGCGGCTGGCGCCTCACCCGCGCGCTGTTCTCCGAGTTCTCCGACGACGAGGGATAGAGTTCCCCTGTACCGGCCCCAAGTCCGCGGTCAAGTCTGCCGTCCGGTGGCCGCCTTTTTCGTCCAGATGCATTTTTCAAGGTGCGTCCCCCGTCATTGCGAGGAGCGCAGCGACGCGGCAATCCAGAGCCAGGCACACGACTCTGGATTGCTTCCGCCTTCGCGCAAGCGCTTCGGCGGACGCGGTCGTCGCTTCGCTCCTCGCGGAGAGGACACACGCCAACGTTCTCGCGGCGCATTCCGCCCGAGCTTTGCCTGCATCTTACACCCTCCTGGAAGTCAGAGGGCGCAGGGAAGACCGGATGGCCGCTGCACCCGGGGCTCCCGCGCAAAAAATTGCGCAAAGAGCGCGAAAACCTCTGGGTACAGGCGGTGACAACCGGCCTTCCCTGCGCAGTGGTGTTACGGCTTATACGTGATCTCCCCGGTGAACCTTGCCGATTGCCACCGTCCCCGCCGCGATGCGCTTGCGCATCGTCGGCATTAGCGCCAGCCTTTGGGGCGCCAGGACCACACGATTTCGCCGTCCGCCTCCGTGGCTCTCGTCAACAGCCACGTCCGCGTCCACCGCCTCCCCGCCTCACGTCTCGTGACGACCGCGAACCGTCCCTCTGTGCCGAGGGGGGATGACCGGATGATGGTTCGGAATATCGGAAAATGCAAGGACGACCGTATGCGGCGGATTATCGCGACGAGCCGATCGAATTGATTTCGCGCGTGAAATCGAGCTTTGCGCGCACAGCCATCACAGCCAACAATGGGTTGCGGATCATCTCGGCGTCCCGACGGCTTGAGCTTCGCCGACCTGGAAAATGTCGCGCCAGTCTCCGACGCCTCGCTAACGTTGATTTTCGCTGTCGCGCATTGCGGCTGTGGCAATCGCGGCTCTTCCATTCGACGATGCGGATGTCTGGCTTGCCCCCAAAAGCGGACAGCGCGGGCAGGTCCGCCAAGGGCCAAACCCGGACATGACAAGTGTTTCGGCATCGCGCGCTGCGAGTTGCGGGGCCGCACCCGATTCCATGGACGCGGCCCCGCGTTGAACGATCTTCCGCCTAAGGCACCCTTGCTTTGTGAACGGCGTCGATTGCCGGTTGCAGGTTTTGGACAATTTTGGCTTCGATCAGCTTGGGACCCTTGGTGCTCATTGCGGCCGCGAATTGCCGATGGAATTCCTCGGCAGTCGTCGCCCGCGTGGCGGGCACCCCTTGGGCCTCGGCGAGCTTCACCCAGTCCAGTGAGGGATTGCCGAGGTGAAGCATCGACAGCATTTTTTCGTTGGGTTCACCTTCGCGAACCCTAGCCAATTCGATATTCAGAATCCCGTAGCTGTCGTTCTTCAGCACGACGACTGTGACGTCGGCCTTCTCACGCGCCAAGGTCCAGAGCGTTTGGGGTGTGTACATACCACTGCCGTCGCCTTCTAGAACAACGGTCTTCCGATCCGGGCACGCCACTGCGGCTCCCAATCCAACGGGCAATCCAGCGCCTATGGCCCCGCCACAATCAGCGAACAGATAGTCATGCGCCCGGGCTCCTTCGGTCCCGAGATAAAGCGACCCTTCCGTCGTGGCGGAGTCGCTCACCAGGATTGTGTTTTCGGGCAGTAGCAGGCCAATGCTCTGTCCAATGGTAGCGTCCGTCAACACACCTGCCGGTGGAGCGCGCTCTGATCGCACACAGCGTGCGGCGGGTTGTGACGGGGCACCGACCGCCTTGGCCAGATCGCCGAGCGCAGACCAAATGTCGTGTTCCACGGTCGCCATCGCAGTCACCTGGCAGCTCGCTGGGACTTTGATGAGCGGCTTGCCCTTGTAAGCAAAAGTGGCAACGGGAAAAAGGGCGCCTATGAGGATGAGCTGTTCATACTTCTGAAGGAACGGAATTGCTTGCTCGGGGAGATACGGAATCTTCTCGGCCGGAACACGGCCCTCGCCCCGCGCGAAGCGGGACGCGGTAGTCTCCGCCAACAAGTTGGCTCCGGTCTTTGCGGCGATGCGTCCAGCCAATTCCAGCCCGTCGCCATACAGTGCGTGGCTGCCCAGGAGTAGCGCCGTCTTCTTACCGTTGCTCAACAGCGTAACCACCTCCTGAATGGTCTGGGGCGAGACTTTGGGTGTCTCCATCGGCGGAGCCGGCACCGGCGGCGCGACGGCTGGATCCCAGTGGCAGTTGGTGGGGGCGATGACGGTGCAAATCTTCCCCGAGCCAATCCGCGAATAACGTGCTGCCAATGCTCCGAGAACAGCCAGATCGCTGGCGGATTTGGCTTCGTGCGCCCAGTGCGAGACGACCCGTGCGAGGTCGACAATCTTACCGTTAATGAGCTCATGCTCGGGGTAATTGGGCTGGTGGTAAGTGGCATTGGCACCCACCACGTTTACGATCGGCGTGTTGGCCCGCCCCGCATTGTGAATATTCGCGATCCCATTAGCGAAGCCGCTGCCCACGTGCAGCAGCGTAAACGCGGGCTTACCCGCCATGCGTCCGTATCCGTCGGCCGCGCCTGTCACGACGTTCTCTTCGAGGCAGAGAACGGGGCGCACGCCTTTGGTCAGCCCAATTTCATAGACGAGCTGCATTTCGGATGTGCCAGGATTGGCGAAACAGGTGTCGAGCCCTGCGTCGGTGAGGGCTTTGAACAACGCTTGTGCTCCATTCATAGTCATGTCCCTCTGTTAGCTGCCAACTGCGAACCGGTCCGTCATTTCGACCGCCGCGGCCGGCCGCATCCCAAGGCCGGCCGCGGATTGTCTTACGTGCGATCGCCTTAGTCTTTTGCCGGTGACTCCTGCAGCTTCTGCATCACCTCATCGAGGTTGAAGCTGGCAGCCTTCTGCCGCTGCGGATAGTCCTTGAACGACATCAGGAACCGGCCGACATAGTCCTGCGCTGGCACAAGCAGGAAAGCGTGGTCGATAAACCAGTCGTAATAGGTGTTTGAGGTGACGTCGGCACGCTCGTACGGATCGGTCCGCAGATTGAATATCTTCGGTATCCGCAGCGTAACGAACGGCTCCGACCAGATGCGCATTGTCCCCGGAACGCGCTGTTCCATGAACACCATCTTCCAGTTATCGTAACGCAAACCGGTCAACTGTTGATCGTCGTTGATGTAAAGGAAGGAGTCGCGCGGGCTCTTCGGGGTCTGCCCGGTGACGTAGGGCACGAGATTGTCGCCGTCGAGATGGACCTTGTAGGTCATGTCGCTGACCTTGTAGCCCCTGGCGAGCTTGTCCTTGATCTCGGTGTCACCGGCAACGGCGAGCAGCGTCGGCAGCATGTCGAGATGGGCCACGATGTCGTTGGAGATCTGCCCTGGCTTGATCTTGCCCGGCCAGCGGAACATCGCAGGCACGCGGTAAGCGCCTTCCCAGTTCGAGTTCTTTTCGTTGCGGAACGGCGTCATCGCGCCATCCGGCCAGGAGTTCATGTGCGGACCGTTGTCGGTCGAGTACATCACGAAGGTGTTGTCTGCGATCTTCAGATCGTCCAGCGCCTTCAGCACCGTGCCGACGTTCTTGTCGTGATCGATCATGGCGTCGTGGTACGGGCTCTGCCAGCGTCCGGACTGGCCGATGCTCTCCGGCTTGGGGTGGGTGCGGAAATGCATGTGGGTGAAGTTCACCCAAACGAACGCCGGCTTGCCGGCCGCGTTCTGTCGTTTGATGAAATCCACGGCCCGGTCAGCAATGTCGTCGTCGATTGTTTCCATCCGCTTCTTGGTGAGCGGCCCAGTGTCGTTGCACACCTGCTTGCCGACCTTGCCGAAGCGCGGATCGACCGTCGAGTCATCCTTGTCTGACGCCTTGCAGTCCATGACGCCGCGCGGACCGTATTTTGCGCGGAATGCCGGGTCCTTCGGATAATCCGGCAGCTCTGGCTCTTCCTCGGCATTCAGGTGATAGAGGTTGCCGTAGAATTCGTCGAAGCCGTGCACGGTCGGCAGGTATTCGTTGCGGTCGCCAAGATGGTTTTTGCCGAACTGGCCGGTCGCATAGCCGAGTGGCTTGAGCAGTTCGGCAATCGTCGGATCTTCTTTCTGGAGCCCGAGCGTGGCGCCGGGAAGACCGACCTTGGTCAGGCCTGTGCGCAAGCCCGACTGTCCGGTGATGAAGGACGAGCGGCCGGCGGTGCAGCTCTGCTCCGCGTAAAAGTCCGTGAACATCGTGCCTTCATTCGCAATCCGGTCGATGTTCGGCGTTTGATAGCCCATCATGCCGCGCGAGTAGGCGCTGACGTTGGATTGGCCGATGTCGTCACCCCAAATGATGACGATATTCGGCTTTCGTTGCTGCTGTGCTTGCATGGCCGCAGGCGCCAGAATCGGCGCCGCGAGCGTGATCGCGACCAGAGCATGCTTCCATCTTGCCATGGGGCGTTTCCAATTTTCTGGAGGTGTGCCGTGTCCCTGCGGCAGGGCTCAGAGGCTTTTTGAAGTACATGGGCGGGACGGCGACCCAAGTTCCAACTGATCTGACCGAGCGGATCGTTCCCGCTCGGAAGAAGCAGGGTCTTTCTGCATACTCTAGCGTGTCTGTTCAGGTTTGATCTGCGTCAACCGGGGACGCAAAGGTCCGGCCTGGGTCAAAGGCGGCTGTCGCGACCCGTTCGCTGGATGTCCGCTTATCCCCTGACAGCGGCGGAATAGCAGACATCGCCCAACTGCCGCTTCGGGCCAAACCCGGAGGTCCGCCACGCGATAGCGTCAGGCTGCTTTGGGCGCGTGCCAGTTGATCCGCTCACAATGCGATAGCGCTCTCGGCAGAGTTGACCGACGCCGAACCAGCGACGCTCAACCCTTCGGCTTCTTGTTCCGCGTCTTCGCCGCGCGATAACGCGCAGCTCCCCCTTCGCGGTTGTTCTGCGGGCTGCGCTCGACGGCCATGGCGTCGTCGGGCACGTCGCGCGTGATCACCGAGCCCGAGCCGATGTCGGCGCCGTCGCCGATCTTCACTCCTCTGGCCCGAAGCGATCCTCGTTGCCGGTTATTCAATGTTGAACATTCCGTGGCACACAGAGTAGATAACTTCACCTTAATGCAACCGGGCAGCAACCTTCGCGCTCCGTACTTTGCGCCGCTTAGGATCAGTAGCCAAATGAAGCGACCACGTCCGCAATCGTGGGCACGGTGGCTTACTCGTTGGGGCGATCAGCAAGGTGAGAAAGCCTGGCGCGAAGCCGCGGGGCCGCGAAATCGATGAAGCTGCGCGTCTTTAACGGCAGCATATCTTGATTTGCATAGATAATGCTTACCGGCACCGGGGCAGGCTCAAACGAACTGAGAACGACCTGTAGCTTGCCGTCGGCGATCGCTTGCGCTGCCTGATAGGACAGAACTCGGGTAACGCCGACCCCCGCAGTCGCTGCATCGATCGCTGCTTCTGCGGTGTTGACTGACAGGCGCGACCGGATCGGCAGCACTTCACCCTTCTTGCCTCCGAAGGACCACGACGTCCCTGAATTTAAGGCCTCGAAGGTAATGACGGAAAGTTTTTGAAGATCGCGCGGCGCCTTCGGGACGCCGTTTGCAGCGAAATAACTTGGACTCCCGCAAGTAATCTGACGCACCACTCCTACCTGTGTTGCGATCATGGAGCTGTCGTGCAGCCGGCCGATCCGTACAGCCAGGTCGATGTCGTCATCAAGCAGATGAGCATTTCTATCAGAGAGGAGCGTCCGGATGTCGATGTCTGGGTATTTGGCTAGAAACTCGCTGATAACAGGGACCACATGGAGCCTGCCAAAGACGATGGGCGCGGATATGACGAGCTCGCCCTTCGGAGCGACGTATTCGCCGGCAACCTTTCGCTCGGCGTCCGCGATCTCCTCAAGAATGCGCTTGCAAGCAGACAGGTAGTCACGGCCTGCGTCCGTAAGAGCAACCCGCCGCGTAGACCTGTTCAACAGCCGCGTGCCGAGATGAGACTCCAGCTCTGCCAGCTTTCGACTGACGGTGGGAAGAGGCAAACCCAGAGCACGTGCAGCCGCGGTGAAGCCTCCCTTGTCCACCACGGCCACGAGGATCGTCATTGCCTCCAAACGATCCAATTGACTATCTCACCCAGTAAGACGATGTCTCTCAAAATTACAGGATTATCGTTCTCCGTGGAAGGATCTATTTCCCTCGTTAGCCAACCGGCTTGTCACTTTGCAACTAACGAAGGAGATCGTTATGTCCCGCCTTACCATTCCCGCTCTGGACCATGCACCAGAGGCCTCTAAGCCGATCCTGGATGCCGTTAAGACGCAGCTCGGCGTCGTCCCCAACATGTTCCGCCTGTTCTCCAGCAGCCCGGCGGCGCTGAAAGGCTTGACCAGTCTCAGCGGAGCTCTCACGAAGAGTCTGGATGTCAAAACCCGCGAGCGTATCGCGCTCGCCGTGGCGCAGGTAAATGGCTGCAACTATTGTTTGTCGGCCCACACCTACCTGGGGCTGAACCTCGCCAAGATCAGCCCGGAGGAGATCGCTCTCAACCGCAAGGGTTCGTCCAGCGATCCAAAGGCCGATGCCGCGGTCCGCTTCGCCGCCAAAGTAGCTGAAGCGCGCGGCCACGTCAGCGACGACGATCTGGTCGCGGTTCGCAAGGCCGGTTACAGCGACGCCCAGGTGCTCGAGATCGTCGCCCTGGTCGTGGAGAACTTCTTCACGAACTTCGTGAACGAGGTCGCGAAGACCGATATCGATTTCCCGGTCGTGCAAGCGAACGACCTCAAGGCCGGCTGATCGGTGCCCCGAGCCGACGACCTCGCCGTCGGCTCGGGTTTTTTGATCGCGGCTATGCCTCCGACCAAGGATACGGCGATGCGCCCCCCGCCGCCTGAGACGATTGGAATGACAAGGACCCGCAGGTCGCAGTCGATAGCCCTGCATGGCAGAGCTGCCCGAGCCGATCAAGCGGCCGGCATCCGAAACCCTTCACAGAAGCAGACTCTAACGCCTAACGAAATAGGAACAACGCGGGAAACCCATTTCAAGCGTGTTCTTGCATTCGTCGACTAGGAACGGCAGATGCGCCTGAATGTCGGGTGCTGTAGTTGGATCTGTCGTCATTTCAATTTCGATGGAGCGCAAACGCACGCCCAGCAAACCAGAAAGCGCCTCCGGCTTCACCACTAACGTGCTCGCGCCATCGTCCGGATCAGTCACTGTCGCGAGGGTTGGCATTTGGTCAGCCGCGAGTTCTCGGCGACCGTGCAAAGTTGGAAGCCTCTCAACATCCCCGACATTGAAGACGCGATGGATGATCCGGATAGGATAGTCTGCATTCTCGCCTCTCGCCCCCGACGCGAGCAACCCAACGATGTTCTTTCCACCCGGAAGCGGGACAAAGACTGCCTGACCCCGCGCCCAACGCTCAAATGGACCGATCTCCGGCAGAAGCTGGGGCTGACGACGAGCATTCACCTCAATGACGCTTGAGCCTGAACGAATTTCGCCACCAGCATCAACTTCTACGGTCATACGGTAATGATAGGTGTAGGTTGGATACTTCAGTTTGTAGAGGGCGAAAATCACCAGTATGACAACGAATGCAACAACGAGTTTTTTCATCCGCTTGGCCCCAAACCCGTGAGGCAGCAACGCCTTCCGGCAGGCGAAAATAGCTGAGAAACCTTAAGCCGAACCGAACGCCTGTCCGAACCTCCCTTGCGCGTTAATGACGCTCTCTTTACCAAAGGTTCTTATGTCGGCTTCGGGTCAATCGCGACGTTTTGGCTCCCAACCAAGTGGTTCTCTGTTCTCCCGGAAGCCGACCTCGCTAGGAGACCAGACGGGCATCCGCGGCTCGGTTTTCGACATACGGTGAAGTCAAAATCATCCAAATGAGCATAGAAAATCTCCTCGTTTCCCACTCCCAGGGTCAGACTCTCAAGGACTCTTGGAAGCTTCTGTTCAGTGGTGCTTCCGGAATGACTATCAGGAGGGGTTTCGAACGGCAGATGCCGAAGGGCAACGCGATCATCCGGGCGATCGCCTCGGCTTAGGCCCGACGATCTCCAGTATCCGCGGCCAGACCTGTTCATTGTGTTTCTTGGTGATGCACACTTTGATCTCGTGAGGCGGCGGCCCATGGCGGCAAGAATGCGCCAGCTTTCCGCCGGTCAGCTCGTTGCACAGGACATAGCCGTAAACGTGTGTCGCCGAGCGTTGCTGAATGCCACCGCCGACGTTGTCCCAGCGCATCCGATACACCTTCTCCAGCGAATAGCTCGCGAGCCGATAGTCACCGGGCTGACGGCGCACTTTCACAACGTGCTCGGGTTGACTACCACTCACGTGACTGCGCAGGCCTGCCAGTTGGTCCGCAGGTCGTAAGAAATCTGACTGATGTAGGCCTGATAGGACAACCCCTGATCGCGCAGCACGTCCGCGAAATTCCAGACCTTGGCAACGGGGGTTTGGGCGTTCACGGCGCAGTCTTGTTGAAAGGGTTGACGATCGTAAGCCCGCCGATGGTGCGGCCGTCCTGCATGTCCTCGCTGAACAGCGTATCGCACCCGGCTTCGATCGCAGACGCGATGATCAGGGCGTCGTAGAATGGCAGGCGGTTATCCCTGGCAAGGATGAGTGCGGCCGTATGGGTGTCGAGCGTCAACGGCAATACGGCATCGAAAGAGAGCCTGAAGCGGTCCAGCGCGAAGGCAATCTTGGTCCAATCGTGCTGCAGCTTCTTGTAGGCGACATTCGCAAACTCATTGAGCACTTGAACGCTGACAGAGCCGCCCGCGCGAAGAAGCTGGTCCGCGCGCTGTTTTCGGGGCTCGGCCGTGACGGCATAGATGAGGATGTTGGTATCGAAAAACGCCCTCATCGCTCATTGGCCTCGTCCCGATCGAATTTGTAATCCGCGGGCAAGGTCCAATTGAGCTGCGCGAGCTCATCGAGGGCCCGCTGGCGGCGCTGCTCCCTGGTCTCGACCGCGATCGTGGCGTCCTTCGCGGCAACCACGTTCAATTCATCGCCTTCCTTGAGGCCGAGCTGATCCACCAGCGCCTTGGGCAGCCGGACGGCGAGGCTGTTGCCCCATTTGGAAACCAGCATCGCATCCTCCGTATATCAAGAAATATATGTATATCATATACAGGATATCATCATCGCTTTAAAGTCGTCCGGCTCAGAATTTTTGCGGATTGCACGTGGCTAGGCGCGCGGGCGGTGGAGTTTCTGCGCGCGAGCAATGAGCTTGTGGGACCAGCCGGCCTCGAAGGCGGCCTTTAAGGAGCTTCCGCTCACCCCTTCGGCTTCTTGTTCCGCGTCTTCGCCGCGCGATAGCGCGCCGCCCCGCCTTCGCGGTTGTTCTGCGGGCTGCGCTCGATGGCCATGGCGTCGTCGGGGACGTCGCGCGTGATCACCGAGCCCGAGCCGATATAGGCGCCGTCGCCGATCTTCACCGGGGCGACCAGGGAGGAGTTGGTGCCGATGAAGGCCGCCTTGCCGATCAGCGTCTTGTGCTTGGAGAAGCCGTCGTAATTGCAGGTGATGGTGCCGGCGCCGATATTCGAGCCGGCGCCGATCTCGGCATCGCCGATATAGGAGAGATGGTTGACCTTGACGCCGGCCTCGAGCTGCGCCGCCTTCATCTCCACGAAATTCCCGACCTTGGCGCCCTCGCCGAGCGAGGTGCCGGGGCGCAGCCGCGCATAGGGGCCGACGGAGGCGCGCGCCCCGACCGATGTCTCCACGAGATGCGAGAAGGCGTGGATCACGGCACCGTCGCCGATCGCAACGCCCGGCCCGATCACCACGAACGGCTCGATGGTGACGTCCTTGCCGAAAGTGGTGTCGGCGGCCAGAAACACCGTCTCCGGCGCCACCATGGTGACACCCGCCTCCAGCGCCTGCTGGCGCAGCCGCGCCTGCATGACGGCCTCGGCTTCCGCAAGCTGGGCCTTGGTGTTGATGCCGCGCACTTCATCCTCGCTGGTTTCGATCACGACGGCCTCCAAACCCATGTCCTTCACGATCGCGACGGCGTCGGTCAGATAATATTCGCCCTTGCTGTTGTCGTTGTCGATCCGATCGAGAACAGTAAGCGCGGTGTCGCCCCTGAACGCCATGACGCCGGCATTGCAGAGATCGATCCGGCGCTCCTCCGCGCTTGCCTCGGCATGCTCGCGAATTGCGACCAGGCGGCCGCCCTCGGTCAGCAGCCGTCCGTAGCCCGTCGGATCCTTTGCGCGAAAGCCGAGCACGGCCAGCGTCGCGCCGTCCTTCAACGGCACGCGCAGCCGCTCGAATGTCGCGGCCGAGATCAGCGGCGTATCGCCGAAGGCGATCAAAAGATCGTCAGCCCCGTGCGCGATCGCCTTGCGCGCCGCCAGCACCGCGTCGGCCGTGCCGACCCGCTTGAGCTGCACGAAGACGGCAGCGTCCGGGCGATGGCGCCTCGCCTCGTCGGCCACCGCCTGGTGGTCGGGGCCGACCACCACGGCAAGCGCTGAACCTTCGCTGGAAGGCGCGGCCTTAAGCACATGGGCCAGCAGGGTTTGGCCTGCGACCTGATGCAGGACCTTGGGGACGTGGGAGCGCATCCGCGTCCCCTCGCCGGCGGCAAGCACCACGGTCAGGCAGGATCGGGCAGTCATCGAGGTCCTTTGTCGAACGGTATCTCAGCGCGCCGTCATAATGGGTTTTCCCCGTCCCGCAAACGTCCGGGACTCAGGAACGGTGCCCAAATCCTGTTAATGTTTGCCTGTGATTCGTTGAGGTTCCCCTTCGTATGGCAAAGCAATCGGACCGGCTGGCGAGCGCGGCCAAGGTCGAAAAGAAGTCTGAGAAGACGTTTGAAAAGACCGGCAGCCCGCTCTCAGGGCTGTTCGCCGAAGAGAACGAATTCGATCGCCGGGCGCTCTGGCGGATCGGCAGCTGGGGCGTGGCCGCCGTCGGCGCCGTGACGCTCGCCGTGATGTCCAATCAATGGTCGCTGGGGATGCGGCGCGAGCAGCTCGCGGCCGCCGATCTCGCGCGCCAGGCCCAGCAGATCCAGGCGCTCACCAAGGAGAGCCAGAACGAGACGCGGCGGCTCGCCTCCGCCGTCGAGACCCTCAACAACGACCGCGACCGCCTGTTCTCCCGCGTCACCGTGATCGAACAGGGGCTCGATTCCGTGACCGGCGCGCTGGCCAAGCAGGCGACGCCGTCGGCATCGCCCGGGCCGCAGGCCTCGGCCGCCGGGCCGGCTTCGAACATGCCGCAGACGCCGCAGCAGAACGCCGCCGCCCCGGTTCCTGCCCCAGTTCTTGCCCCGGTCGCGAGCACGGCCGCTGCAGCAGCCGGCCCGGACAGGCCGCGTGCGGATGCCGGCAGGATCGACGCGAAGCCCGACGCATCAGGTGCGGCCGCGACGGCAACCACGGCCACCGCCTCGCCAGGGCCGGGATCAAGTCCAGCGTCAGGCCCCGCCTCGCCGGCTGCTGCGGCCTCGCTGATGACCAAATCGATCATGGGCCCGCCGGACCCCGCCGCGCCCAAGCTGGTCGAGGCCGCAAAGCCCTCGGACATGAAGGCGGCCGAGGCCAAGGTGGATGCCAGGCTCGACGCCAAGGCGGACGGCAGCGGGCCGGACGCGGGGCCCGCAGCCGCATCCGAAGTGGTCGCCTCGGCCACTGCGATCGACGAGCCGGAGGCCGATGCGGCGAGCGTCGCCGTGAAACGGACGGACTTCGCCGTCGACCTCGGCAGCGCCAACTCGCTGAGCGGTCTGCGCGCGCTCTGGCGCGGCGTGCGGCATGTGAACGCCGAGCTGGGCGCCCTGAACCCGATCGTGGTGATCCGGGAAGGCCGCACCGGCCTTGGCATGCAGCTCCATCTCGCGGCAGGGCCGCTCAAGGACGCCGCCGCGGCGGCCAAGATCTGCGCGGTGCTGACCGAGACCAAGCGGAGTTGCGAAACCACCGTCTATGATGGCCAGCGCCTGGCCATGAAATCGGACGAGACGCAATCGCTGGCGGCGATCAGGCCGGGATCGGAGGGCAAATCCGACGCCAGGGGCTCTGACATGAAGTCCTCTGACACCAAGGCCTCCGACGCGAGGCCTGCCGAGGCCAAAGGGTCCGAGGATGCGAAGGTGGAGACCAGGCCGGGGGCGTCGAAGCGCAGCTACAGGCACGCCAGGAAGGACGAACCGCCGGCGCCGCCGCCCAAGCCGGAGTCGACCTCGACCTTCTCCTCGCTGTTCGGGCGCAAGTAGCGGGTCAACGGGGCGGCCTTAAGTTTTCCACTCGTCTTTGCAGGGGCTTGGGTGTAGGTCTTCAGTCGCCTTTGGCGGCCGCGCCAGGGGCTGTGCCCTACTGTGATACCCCGGACAAATACGACCAAGGCCAAATACGACCAAGGCCAGGTCTGACGCAAACGAGTACGAACAGATCCCGTGAAGAAAATCCCGTTCCGGCTCACGCCCTATCAGGTGCAATGGCTCCTGATCGTCGGCTTCCTCACCATCGGCTATGCGCTCTATTTGCGCTACCTCGCCATCGAGTTCTCGCCGGTGGCGCTGGCCTGCGACGGCGGCCTGCAGAGCATGGCCTGCAAGGGACGTGCGCTGGCGACCGTGCTGTTCAAGAATTCGGTGTTCGGGATCGTTGCGATCGTGATCGCGGCGCTGCATGTCATCCGCCCCTCGATCGTGCTGCTGACGGGAGGCCTGATCGCGGCGGGCTTCGGGATCGTGCTCTACAACGTCGCCTTGTCGGGGATTGCGATCGGCCTGCTCATTTTGGGCTTTGCTCGACCCGCGCCCGCCACAGCGTGAGCGCAAACAGCGCATAGATCGCGCAGGTCCAGAGCGACTGCCAATTGTCCCTGCCCTCGTTGACGCCGGTGTAGATCGCCGAGATCACGAGCAGGCCCGCGAACACGGCTTCGGCGATCGGGCGCTGGCCGCCTTGCGGACGGTTCATCGTCAGCAATGCGAACGGCACGACCGCCATGGTCAGCGCGGCAAAGGGAAAATCGCGGTAGCGCGGATCGAACACGAAGCCGATCGCGGTCTGGCTGCCGATCACGACGCTCACCACGAGCGCGATGCCGAGCAGATAGGTCATGACCGGCCGCTGCTTGTCGTCGCGCGGACCGAGCAGATCCAGGAAGGTCGGCAGGCTCCGTCCCGACATCAGGGCATTGGCGCACAACACGGGCGAGGCGATGCCGGCGGCAAGCAGCGCCCCCCATTGCAACCAGCCGCCCGGGCCGTAGCTCTCGTAGAACATCTTGTCGGCGGCAACCCCGAGCAGGATCCCGCCCGTGGTCGCGGAGACGGCAACCGCGATCCAGGCCGCCGGCCGCGGCGTCCAGGGGCGGCGGCGCAGGGTCAGCGCGGCCACGGCAAAGACCAGCAGGCTCAGCACCATGCCGGCGCCCATCTGCCATTTCCACAGCGGGAAATTGCTGATCGGCTCGAGGGCCGGATATTTCAGGGCCCGCCGCACCGAGTCGAACAGGCCCCAATAGCCGCCGACCGTGCCCTCGAGCTGCCGCTTCCAGGGCTGGTCATAGGCCTCGATCAGATTGACCCGGAAGTTCTCCTGCCGCGCGCGCGACAGGATCTCGGAGACGACGCGGGCCTGATTGGTGCGTGAGGGCAGCGCGCCCTCGCGCATCCGCCCTTCACTCGGCCAGCCGGTCTCGCCGATCAGGATCTCCTTGCCCGGAAAGCTCGCCACCATTTCCTGACGGATGGAATCGACATGGTCGGCCGCAAACTTGGCGCGGATCGGGATGTCCTCCCAATAGGGCAGGATGTGAATGGTGATGAAGTCGACCGCGTCGGCGATCTCGCGGTTCTTCCGCCAATATTCCCAGACATCGGCATAGGTGACGGGAACCGTGACCTGGGATTTCACCGAGCGGATGATGGCGGCAAGGTCGGCTTCCGTCATCTCCCCGCGCAGCAGCACCTCGTTGCCGACCACGACCGCGCTGATCGTCTCCGGATATTCCCGCGTCAGCCTGACCACGGTCGAAATCTGGTTCAGGTTCTTGAAGCGGTTGCTGGACAGCCAGATGCCCTGGATCACTTTGAGGCCGGCCCTCCGGGCGATCCCGGCGATGATGTCCTGGCCGTTCTCGATGGAATAGGTGCGGATGCAGTCGGTGACCTTGGCGAGCTGGGCGAGGTCCTGCTCCACCTGCGCGGCCGTGATCAGCGTCGAGGCGACAAGCGGCGTCTGCCCATTGCGGAACGGCGCATAGGACACGCATTGCAGCTTGGCATTGGGGTCGATCGGCGCGCGCGCAAGCGTGATGGGCGTGGCCAGCCACCACCACACGGCAGCAATCGCACCCAGGGATATCAGCAGCAGCGCCAGTGGCGTACGAAGAGAAATCAGTTCCATCCTCCAGGCGGGGGACGCAGGAATTAGCCGAAAAGCCGGCTGTCTGCAAAGGGGCATCAGGGCCTGTGCGCAGCCCGCCAACAAGTGTTGACCCGCAGGCCGGCCGAAAGGCCGGCGCTTTTGTCGCGGAAAACAGCGTCCCGGCCGCGAGCGATCGACTGATAAAGCGATAAAGTTGTGACTTTGCTGGACAAAAAGCCAAATACAGGTCATGGGATCAGGACGACAGCTCTGCCGCATTGGGGACCCATTTGGACGGCATCACCGCCGCATCCGCGAGGGCTTTGGGGCAGCGGAAGGTTTTTGAGATATTGGGGAATCCATGCGTCGAGGGATGCTTGAGCTTCAGAAATCGTTGGTGCGCCGTCTCGCCATTCCCGGCCTCGTCGTTCTCCTAAACCTTGGAAGCATCGCCGCCTCGTCGGCCCAGAGCGGCGACAATCACGCCCAGGACCAGGGTAAGCAGCAGCCGGCCAATCCGGCCGATGCGTCCAAGGACAATCAGCGCAAGATCGACGAATTCGCCGAAGCGGCCCAGGCCATCAACGGCCCGGCCGGCAATCCCGAATGTGTCTGGCTCGGCCGTCGCGTGGTCCAGCTGATGTATCGGGACGACCTCGATACCGCCTTCCGCCACCTTGATCTCTATGACCGTTTCGGCTGCCCCGGCGGACACGTCCAGGCGGCCTTCCGCTGCCTGACCCGCTTCTTCGCCCAGATCGACGACAAGGTGCCGAACAGCCTGAGCAACCACGTCCAGGCCTGCTGGATCAATCCGAACGCCCAGCCGCAGGCGGCGGCCGCGCCTGCCGCAGCTCAGCCGGCGACCGCCGGCTCCGCCGCGCCCGCGCCATCGGCTTCGCCCCAGCCGGCGCCCTCGCCGCAGCCCGCGGCGAAATAGCACGGCGTACCCTGGTCGAGTTCACGGCAGGTTCAGGAACGCTCTCCCATCATCCGGTATTGGATAAGCGCCCTGAAACGGCCACGCCGTCATACCAGTTGTTTAATGGCGTGACAGCACTATCCTAACGCCAATGTCGCCGTCCCGTCGGCCGAACCCTGGGGACAGGTTCGCTTCTCTTAACCCCGTGCCCCGTCTGGTCTTGTCGCGATGCGCGCCATCGTTGTCGTTCTGCTGTTTGTCAGCGCCGTTCATGCGGGCCTCTGGGGCGTGCTCCAGCAGAAGCAGGAGGCTCCCGATTTCAACGGGCGCCTGCCGAGCGTCTCTTATGCGCCGTTCGAGCCCGGCCATACCATCGACACCCTGACCGACCCCGACCGGATTCGCGCCGATCTGACCAAGCTCGCCACCGTCACCCGCGCCATCCGCCTCTACTCGTCGACCGAAGGCAACGAGTTGGTGCCGCCGATCGCCAACGAGCTCGGACTGAAGGTGACGCTCGGCGCCTGGATCGACAACCGGCCGGAACGGAACGAGCGCGAGATCGCCGAAGTCATCAAGCTCGCCCGCAGCAACAGCAACATCATCGGCATCGTGGTCGGCAACGAGACCATCTACCGCGGCGAGCAGATCCCGACCGAAAATCTCGGACTGCCGACCGAATCCGGGGAAACCGCGCGCATCCTGCTCGAAGAAGCCCAACGGCTTCGTGACGCCGAAGCGCAGCCCGAGACCGGCGGAAGCTCGGAAAGCGAGGCCAAGCGGGCCGCAGCCGTCAAATGGGCGTATGCCGAAAACAACGTGCAGCGGCTGATCCGGCTCATCCAGCGCGTCAAGAAGCAGGTCAACGGCGTTCCGGTCACGACCGGCGAAATCTGGAATATCTGGCGCGATCATCCGGCCCTCGTCTCCAACGTCGATTTCATCGGCGCCCACGTGCTGCCCTACTGGGAGCGTTTCTCCTCGGCGCAAGCGGTCGACCAGGCGATCACGCTCTATCAGCTGCTGCGCAATCAGTATCCGGGCAAGCGGGTGATGCTCGCCGAGTTCGGCTGGCCGAGCTCCGGCTACAACCTGATGAACGCCGACCCCGGTCCGTTCCAGCAGGCCAAGGTGCTGCGCAATTTCGTCGCCCGGGCCAACTCCATCGACATGGAGTACAACATTGTCGAAGGCATCGACCGGCCCTGGAAATATTTCGAAGGCGGCGTCGGTCCCTATTGGGGCATCCTCAACGCCTCGCTCGAGCCGAAATTCGCCTGGACCGGACCGATCGTCTATCCCCATTACTGGAACCTCGCGATCATCGCGCTTCTGGTCGGCATTCTGTTGTCGCTGCCGATCCTGCGCCTGCCCGACCCGACCGCGCAGCAGGCGCTGATCCTGTCGGCGACCGCCAACGGCGTCGGCGCCTGGGTCGCGACCGTGTTCGCCTTCTGGGACGCGCACTACTTCATCTTCGGCTCGGCCTTTGCGCTGACGCTCGGCCTCACTTTGCTGGTGCCGCTGACCCTGATCGCGATGGCGCGGATCGACGAGATCGCAGCCGTCGGTTTCGGCCGGCCGCCGAAGCGGCTGCTGGTCAAGGGCAAGACCATGCCGGTGATGCCGGACGGCACGCCCTACCCGAAGGTCTCGATCCACGTGCCGGCCTATTTCGAGCCGCCGGAGATGCTCAAGCAGACGCTCGATGCGCTGGCGCGGCTCGACTACCCGAACTACGAATGCGTCATCATCATCAACAACACGCCCGATCCCGCGTTCTGGCAGCCGATCCAGGATCACTGCCGCGCGCTCGGCGAGCGCTTCAAGTTCATCAATGCCGAGAAGGTCAAGGGCTTCAAGGCCGGCGCATTGCGCATCGCCATGGACCGCACCGCGGCGGATGCGGAGATCATCGGCATCATCGATGCCGACTATGTGGTCGATCCCGACTGGCTGAAGGACCTGGTGCCGGCCTTTGCCGATCCGCGCGTCGGCCTGGTGCAGGCGCCGCAGGACCATCGCGACGAAGATCTGTCGCTGATGCACTACATCATGAACGGCGAATATGCCGGCTTCTTCGACATCGGCATGGTCCAGCGCAACGAGGAGAACGCCATCATCGTGCACGGCACGATGTGCCTGATCCGCCGCGCGGCGATGGACATGGCGGGGGGCTGGTCGAGCGACACCATCTGCGAGGACACCGATCTCGGCCTTGCGATCCAGGAGCTCGGCTGGCTCACCCATTACACCAACCACCGCTACGGCCAGGGCCTGTTGCCCGACACCTATGAGGCCTTCAAGAAGCAGCGCCACCGCTGGGCCTATGGCGGCTTCCAGATCGTCAAGAAGCACTGGCGCCGCTTCCTGCCCGGCGCGAGCAGGCTTTCGCCCGACCAGAAGCGCGAATTCGCGCTCGGCTGGCTGAACTGGCTCGGCGCCGAAAGCCTGGGCGTGCTGGTTGCGATCCTCAATCTGATCTGGGTGCCGATCGTGGCCTTTGCCGACATCGCCATCCCCGACAAGATCCTGACGCTGCCGATCATCGCGGCCTTCGTGGTCTCGCTCGGCCATTTCCTGGTGATGTACCGCCTGCGCGTGCCGGTGAAGACCGGCCAGATGCTGGGCGCCATGATCGCGGCCATGAGCGTGCAATGGACGGTGTGCCGCGCCGTCGCGCAAGGCCTGATCACCGAGCATCTCGCCTTCGCGCGGACATCCAAGGGCGGCCTGACCAGCATGTCGATCGAGTTCCAGGCGTTCTGGGAGGCTGTGATCGGCGTCCTCCTGCTGGCCGGCGCGGCGGTGCTGGTCGGAACCAACACCAAGCAGATCCCGGAAATCGACATCTTCGCGGTCGTCCTGGTGCTTGAGAGCCTGCCCTTCCTGGCGGCGGTGGCGATCGCCACGCTGGAGCTGTCGCGCGCCAACTCCTTCGCCTTCTGGCGCAACACCGCCGTGCGCACCGCCGAGCTGATCGGCCTGCGCCCCGTCACCCTGCCGATCGCCCCCTCCCAGCCGGTCGGCAGCGAGGTCCCGCGCGACGGCTAAGGGGCCGCGCGCGGGGCGGCAGGATTTGTGCGGTCGGCTACTGAAAGCGCCCTTTGACGGCCCGTCCGGACGCATAAATCCACAAAACACCGCGCTTCGGCGGAGGGAGCCGCCGCAACTATTGACCGGCGGAAGATGGCCCCCTACACAGCGCGGGCCGGAGCATGGTCCGAAACGGCGCCACGCGCGTTATGTAACACCGACCAAGCCGCACCTTTCTGGAGCGAGCGCGTAGCTCAGCCGGTAGAGCACGTGACTTTTAATCACGGGGTCCTGGGTTCGAGCCCCAGCGCGCTCACCAATAATATCAAGCACTTAGGCGAAAAATCAAGATCCTCGAAAATCCGCTGTGTGTGCAGTGTGTTGGCAAATCGATTGCCACGCTGAAGTCGAGTCAATTTGTCGCAGGGCAGGAAGCGCGCCACTGCCAGATGAAGCTGCCACGGTGTTTTGGAAGACGAACCAGGTCGTTAGCCGGCCCGGTCATAATCCCATAAACGCAGGGACAGGCTCGCACAAAGCTAAGAGCCTCAACGAAGCCGCGATTTATGTGATGGAAGAATTGGAAGAGAGCCGGCGCGACAATTCGTGGATCGTGAAGGCAGACGGCACTCGGTTCGATCTACCGATTAGCAAACAGATATACGCCAAGCTTAAATCGAAGTGAGCGCGGGACCGAAGTCCCGCGCCCTGGTAGTTCACCGCCTCGACCGCGGGAGCGACTGGCACGGCCATTGCTCAAATTGGGTTGCTGGGATTTCAGAGACCCAGATTGAAACAGGGCGCCGCCGGGACGGGGCATTTCGAGCCCGGCGGCGTATCATTTTGGGCTGTCAGCTAACGCCGCAGCCGGCGGGCATGTGTCGCCAGGCGTTGGCGATCTCGCTTCTTCAGTCTGCGCCGGCGCCTCATGCTGGTTCGGGCTCCTTGGTCCCTCGTTCGGCCGTGGATAAGCTTCTGCGTTTGCTCAGCATGCGGTGCAAGCCCTGTAGGTCGCCGTGGAGCAGCCAATCGAAGCTGATCCCGTGCCTCTCAGTGAAGTCGTTCAAGGCGCCAAGGCGCCAGGCTCCTGGCGGATGAGTTGGCGCGCCTCGTCGAGCAGGAGGGCTGAACCATGGCCAATGGAAACAGCCGCAAATGGAGTCGCACCTTCCACGAATGCCGGCGCGTCAATCGAGATTAGGCCAAACTTTCCAGTACCGTGTCTGTTGGCCTCGCGATTGTAGGCGGCAACGAATTCGCCAAGGCGTTTCACGACCTGATCCCGTTGGAGCGAACCGTCGTACAGCGAAAGGAAAATAGCTTGGGCGATGTCGTCCCGCATCTCATCTGGAAAGTGCCGTGGGACCAAAGCTCTAATGTTGTAGTCGTCGTTGTTCTCGGCGCGGATCGCGTCTATTCGGGCTCGTTGCGGATGCCACCGCTGAAGCGCCCCGTTGCCGCGGTTCTTCGCTGTTGCCGAAACTACGAATCGGTCGAAATCGGAGTTCTGTCTCCGATAATAATTCAGCTTGTTAAAGGCTATGATCGGCGTCAGGGCAAACCCGACGGCACCTAAGCCATCCGCCGGCTGGGAAACGTGTCGACTGTCGGCAAGAAAACCCGCAAATTAAGGGTAATTCCCCTGAGGTGGTGCTTTATTTCGCTGGCGCTGGTTTAATGAGCCCGGCCGCACCGCCGCGCGGCCGGGCAGCCGGGCGCCGCGCCTCTGTCAAAAGACCCCCAGGGCACGAGTGCTCGGCTGCTTCTCTAAGCATCCGCCTTTTGGCCGCACCAGAGCTTGACACTCGAGGTTGCCGCGATTTCCGCCTGAGTGTTGCATGCAGGTGACGGGAAATCCGCGCGCGTCGGCGCCGGTCCCGGGCGATGGTGACCGGGCCAACCATGCTGTGATAGACTGGCGCAACAAGCTTTTCGCCGGGAGCGAGCAAGGTGCACGAAGCTGACTGGTCTCGAATCGCGGATGCGGGCCTGTATACGGTGCCCATGGTCGCGCGCATCTTAGCGGCGAAACCAAAGAAAGTCCGGTCTTGGGTTGAGGGTTACGGCAACAGCGATGCAAGACCAATCTTGATCCGCCAGCTTCCTCGGGTCGGCGGCAAGACCGTGTTGGGCTTTCTGGATCTGATAGAAAGCGCTTTCATTCGCCATTTTCAAGAAGCGGGCTTCAGCGCTCAAACCATTCGGAAGGTAGCGTTGAAGTTGCGCGATCGTCACGGCGTCGATCATCCCTTTGCAATGGATAAGCGGTTCCGCGCCAACGGCAAGCATATTTTTGAGGAAGTCGTCACGGATGAAGGCGAGAAGCGCCTCGTGAATCTCATGAATGACAACTTTGAAATTGTGCCAGCGGTTGAACCATCGCTGTTCGATCAGGTCTTCTATGTCGAGGATATCGCGCGATCTTGGCAGCCCCTGCGAAATCACCCGAACATCGTCATGGATCCGAAAATTTCTTTCGGCCGTCCCGTTGTCAAGAATGTTTGGATACCGACGGAAACGCTGTTTGCCTCCTATCAGGCTGAAGGAAATGCTGAGGCGGCCGCGGAGGAATTTGGTGTCAGCCCCCGTGATGTTGCCGACGCCGTAAGCTTTGAGCAAGATATCAGGACACGGACACTCCATTGAAGATCCGCCTGGACGAGAACATCTCGTATCGGGTTGCAAAGGCCCTCAAGGCTTTTTTAGCGGATCGAAGCGGACTTGAGATCACATGGGTCAGGGATTTCCACCCACCCGGAACTGAAGACCCAATCTGGTTGAAGGCATTTGCGTCAGAAGGCGGGAACGCCATTCTCTCCGGTGACGGCCGCATTCTTCAGCATTGGCCGAATTTGATCGCCTACATGGAAAGTGGGCTGATTAGCTTTTTCCCACCAGCGAATTTCGATGATCTCAAGGGTTTTGGGCAGGCAAGCCTTCTGCTGCGTTGGTGGCCGGTGATTGTCGAGAAAACGAAGCTGTCCCAAGCAGGCGATTGCTGGCGAATTCCGATGACATGGACGCCGGACATCACCAAATTCGATCGGCTAAGAGATCCGCGGTTCGAAACGAAAGAGCTAAAAGAATCGCACGGCATTGCCACCGCGACAGTTCACACTTTCAGGCCGGCCTGATCGGCTCAATAATCCGACATGCCGAGCCGCCGGCTCAGGCCTGATCTGGTCGACAGCATGACAGCCCTGGAGCAAGCCAAGAGTTTTGCTCGAGCCGTGCGCGCCCAGTTGGGCCCCGTCCAAAGGGCGACCCGCCATTGGCGACGGGCCAGTCTAGGGAGGAAACGCGACCAGACTATGCTGAGTCCCGCCGTGCTGCTGTGCCGGAATTCACACAGACGCGGAAAAGCTGCTATTTAGCCACAATGAAATTCGTCGCTGCCCGCCTCTAGCGGGCAGACCTCAGCCGTTCCACTCGATCGTCATGTGTCCCTGATTGTCAGGCGTGTAATTCGCGCCCACCGGGATGGTATTGGCGCTGTTGACCACGTTCTGCGGACAGCCGGCTGAGTTCTTGGCGGCCCCGATCAGCATCGTTGCCGTGTGGAGGCCGACCACATCCTTCTGCACTGTATGCGCGATCAGAGAGGCATAGCCGGCATAGTTCACATCGTCGTGCGTTCCGCCGCCCCACGTACCGGACACAACAGACGTACTGTCCCACCCGATGCCGTTCAGAACGCCATAGGCTCCCGCGGGCAAGTTATCGAAGCCGCGCTGCTGATAGAAAACCTCGACGACCTCCGCCGCGCGCAGACGCACTGTTCAATCGGCTACTTAATATTCTGTTAGCTAACATCACTCTCGCCAACATGTTCGCCTTTGTTGGCGCCATCTTCTTTGTCGCTACCTTGCTGATGCAGAGAATGGTGCCGCTGCGGGTTGCGAATATGGTCGGCTGTACATTCTTCGTATTTTTCGGCGCGCTTTTCCGGAAATATCGCTACCTTTCTGCTTTACCTGCTGCTGTTGCCGGTCAACGCCGTTCGCCTCCGTCAACTGCTCAAGCTCGTTAAAAAGGCACGCAACGCGACGGAGGGTGACAGGTCCATGGAATGGCTCAAACCATTCATGACTGAACGTAGATATCGCCGGGGCGACAGACTATTCAGGAAGGGTGATGTCGCTAGGGAAATGTTACTCACCGTCACCGGGAAGTTTCTCATCAAAGAAATCGGCGTCGAGGTTCCGCCAGGGCGTCTCATGGGAGAACTTGGCTTCCTTACGCCCAATAACCTACGAACCGGAACGGTCGAGTGTATAGAAGACGGCCAAGTCCTGACCATAACTTATGAAAGACTGCTTGAAATCTATTTTCAGAGTGATCAGCAATTCGGCTATTATTTCCTCCTCCTGACCAGCCAGCCCCTCTTGGACAACAACCGGCGCCTACAGGAAAAGATCTCTGGGCTGGAAGCATCTCTCGCAGAAGAGAAAGCGGCGCGACAGATGGCAGCCGCAAAGGGCCTAGCTTGAAACTTTGTCCTTGACCGCTCCACCATTGGTGGTGCGACCATCCCCCGCAGTGCGGGTCCCGCGAGGCGGGGATATCCGCTTGGGGTCATTTTCACCCGTTGCGCTCCATGAGCTGGAACGGCAGCTTATCCCTCAATAGCTTCCCTGCCGGTCGAATGTCGGCTGCGGAAGGAGTGGGCCAATAACAGAAGTCGTTGTCCTACAGATCCGAGCGATATCAAACTCGCTTCACACCCGGCGGCTGCCAAGTGCCTTCGCCTGGCGGAAGGATAGAAGGCGGCGTTGTTTTCGGCCAGTAGAGCCGCATCACGAGATAGATCGGGCCGTCCGGAGCCGGCAGCCAATTGGCCTCCTTGTCGGCGCCCGGTGATTTATTCTGGATGTAAAGCGTCAGTGACCCGTCCGGGTTCGTCTTCATGGCCGGTAGCATCGGTGAGTTGATCAGATACCGGTTGATCGGATTTTCGATCAGCAACTGCGTTTTGCCGTCATACATCGTCAGAGACCAGAAGGCATTTGCCGGAGGCTGCTGACCCGGCGGGAACGTGAGCGTGTAATTGTGTTTGCTGCCATCGAGTGTTTGACCGTCGCCGTCGGTGCGGGTTAGGGGGTACATCGCCTCCACTGGGTCGTTACCGTATATGCCTGCCTTGGCGGCGGCGGCCCGCTTCAACCAATCACCGTTGAAGTGAGCACTGTCGCCTGGCAGCCCGCTGACCCGCCAACCATTGATCGCTTTGCCGGCATTGGCGACCGCCTCATCGACTTTTCGTTCGCCTCCCTTCATGCCCAAGCCGATCTCCAGCTTGTCCTCGACTGAGAGATCCTTGAAGTTGAAGGACTTGCCCGGCCCGACGCCGATGCGCGCGAGCTGGGCGCGTATCTCTTTCTCATTTGCTTCTGCCGGCGCGAACTGCAAGGCGAAGTCGAGGTAGTCGAAGAAGTTCGTCTTCACGAGCTCCTTGTCGATTTTCGGAAAATTGACGGCCTGCGCGGCAGGCGGCGGCTGCTTCAGGTAGCCGGAGAGTGTCTGCACCTTGTAGCCGGCCTGAACCTTCTTCACGTTGTCGAGGTCGTCAGGATTGAACAGTTGGGTCCGATATCCCACCAGCGAAAATTGCGTGCCCGACCGGAACACCTTTTTTATCCCGGGCGGGGTTGTGCCCTTCCAGTCCGGGCCGACGACCATGTAATCGCCGGCCTCGCTTCCCGTAGCCCGCGTACCGATATAGCCGTAGTTGTAGGTATTGCCGTCGCAGAGCATGACCGAGTAGTAGCGTTTCGGGTCCACCGCTGGGACCGAAAGAATGATCGGCTCCGCCCGCAAGTCCATCCACAAGAACGAATAGGGCGTGTCGCTATTCGGCGTAGGAATGGCGGTATCCTTGTACGTGAATACGTTGGGTTCGTTCCTGATCTGATTGAACGGAGCCTTGAACTGCCCGGAATTGCGATCAACTGCGTACTCGTACATGACGGCGTAGTTCATCACGATAGGCAGGCCATATATGAAGCCCGCCTCGGCAACGTCTTTTGCTTTCAAGAAGCCAGGGCGGTCGGCAGTTGTCTGCGCCCATACCGGGAGCGACGTCGTTGCAATTGAGACGCCGGTAAATGCCGCGCTGCGTAAGATCTCGCGTTTCGTGAACAAGGCGCACTCCTTACGTGTTTGGGTCTCCCGGTCCGACACCGCGCTGGGTTCGCGCGGCGTTTGGTCCTTAGACGGACACTGAGGAATTACAGAAACAGAGCGGCGCTCTTCCGGGTTGACCTAAATCAAGGATGTCCGCTTTGGGTCAAAACGCGAAAAACTGGATCTGAGCAATTTGGATCAACTAACCTTCCGAGAGCAGACCTCGGAGCAGAGAGCCGGCACTTCGCCTGTGGGCCACAAGGCGACATCCTTGCCTAAGATGAAAAAATGGCCGCCAACTGAGGCGGCATAATTCAATTGGACGAGCAAGCCCCAATCCACTCGCGATGATAAGGAGAGAGCGACCTGCCATAGAATTATGAGGGCTAGGTCGTAGGGTAGTCGCCAGATCGGTACAGAGCCGAGTTGGTCGTAGCGGAACAGCACAGCCGCCGTCGTTAAAACCACGCCAGCGATGGAGCCGCCCTGGTCGTGACGCAAGCGCCGGAGCGACGCGCACGCATCACTGTTGCTTCGAGGCTTTTTCGGCGTCCTCCTGACGGGCGCGTCCGAGATCGCGGTGCGACAGGCGCTGGCGCATGCTCAGCCGAAGGCGGCACCGGCACCGCGGAAGAAAGCGGCCAAGAAATACAAGCTAAGTCCGTTGAGCGCTTCAAATCTTGTTATGAAGCCGCCTCGCAAAATCGAGAGGATGAGAGCTTCATCTACGGCGGTGCCGTGGACATCCGGCTTGATAGTGAGGCTCGCTGATCACCAAAGTAATCTTCGTAAACTCAAGATCGGCCGGGAGAGACCCTCTCGCTTGTTGGGACTGATTGCCACAAACACGACCACTTGCGGGCTGATCCCCACCGAGCCCATCAATGTAAAACTCGCGATAGTAGGAAGGACCTAATTTGCTGTTGTAAAACCACAGCCATATCCCAGCGCGGTCAGCTCTATCGTCGTGAACCCGATTGTACATGCTGAAGTCCAGTTCAAAATCGAGCCGCCAAACTCCGTTTACCTGGCTGGAGACCAAGAACAGCAAGACCGAGCTAAGATCCGTGACATCGCTGTGGTTGCCATCATAGGTTGTGAACGGCACGTCTGTCGGATTCATTCCGTATTTCGACGTATAGTGCCCGTGCGCGGCACCAGAAGACATCAGAATAAAATCAGCCTCATTGCAGACGTCGCCAAGATTCCAACAATTCGTGTCCCATATCGCATGCGGCCGCACGCGCGTGCGGGCAGAGGTTTCCGAAAATGAGCATACAAGAACAAAAACGACTAAAGAAAGCAGCGGACCCACGAGAGACCTGCGCATGATGCCCCTCCCTGTCGGCATGAAGTTGCTACCGAGGATAGCACCCGACGGACCATAGCGAAAACGCAAAACGAGCGGGGATCTAGAAACGACTAAATCGAATGGTTCGACGCCTTGTTTTTGCATATGATGCCGCTGCCGCTAGATCAACTACGTCGCGTCGGAGCACCTGATGTCGCTTCCCATCGGGCCATCGCGGATTTGAGATGGGCTTGATCCGGCGCGCCGTACTCCGCGGCATTCCGCGCCAATCGCCGCCCTCATCGGGGCTGACCTCGCTGCCGCCTCGAAAAACCGGCGATTTGCCCCCAAGGACAATGTCTTCCGTGCGCGCAAGGTGCTATGTTCCGCTTTGTTGAAGTTCCGCTTTGTTGAACCATTTAAGCGTACCAGCAGCGTTCGGGTGCTTGGATGACTGTCCTTCAGCTGATCGCGGAAGCGGCGGAGTTACCGTCTTCGCGGGATTGCAGCGCTTGCCAAGCTCTCGTCGAACAAGCGGAGAAACTGGCGCTCGCAGAGGTTGATAGGCCACTTCACATTTCGGCTCTGTGTCGCACCCTCGCAGTTAGCGAACGAACGCTTCGCAAGGCATTCCACAAGATGCGTGGCGTTGGACCGTGCCGGCGTTTTCGAATGTTGCGGTTATCCGCGGCCAGAGGCGCCCTTTTGGCCGCCGACCGCAAGCGCGTGACCGTGACAGAGATTGCGACATCTTTCGGCTTTGGAGAGCTGGGCCGCTTTTCAGTCGAGTACCGCAAAGTGTTCGGCGAAAGTCCCTCACAAACGATGCATCACGCCTCCCCCCACCGGCTTCTAACGGTCAGTGGTGCTGTCCAAGACAGTGTCCCTTTCGGAGTGTGAGGTATCAGTTTACGATACTTGCTCATAGCGACGTGCTTGAAGTGGCCTTGCGGCAACATACGCGGGGCGATTTTGACGGGAGCTACCTTAGCGCGAGACATCCAATCGCTGATTGATGCACTGTCATTCTGCACAGGAGGGCAGACCGATGGCTCGCTGCATATCCGAAAGGAAGTCTGGCGGTCGGATCATTCGCACAACTATCGGCGTAGCGATAGCGATGGTCGGACTGTTATCCGATGCCGCATACGCCGATGAAGGCGGCGTCAGTTTCTGGGTCCCTGGTTTCTTTGGAAGCCTCGCGGCGGCGCCCCAGCAGCCGGGTTGGTCGCTGGCGAATGTCTATTATCACACCTCGGTGTCGGCAGGTGGTGACGTCGCCTTGGCCCGAGAATTTGAAATCAAACAGGTCCCCGCCAATTTGTCGGCTCGTCTGAACGCGAGCCTAAATGCCACCGCTGATCTTGGATTTGTCATTCCGACCTATGTGTTCGCAACACCGGTGCTCGGAGGCCAGGCTTCGGCATCCCTCGTTGGAGCCTACGGTGTCGTAAGCACCTCTCTGGCAGGCCAATTGTCGGGGACCCTGACAGGACCGGGCGGCGGTAGCATCCCGTTCATGCGATCTGACAACTTCAGCCAAGCGCAGTGGGGTTTTGGCGATCTGATCCCGCAATTCGCCTTGCGTTGGAATGCCGGCGTCAACAACTACATGGTTTACGCTACCGGCGATATCCCGATTGGCGCCTACGATTCAAGCCGCTTGTCGAATGTCGGTATCGGACACGGTGCGATCGACGTAGGCGGTGGCTACACTTATTTCAATCCGGCGACCGGCCACGAGTTTTCAGGTGTGCTTGGGTTTACCTATAATTTCATCAATACTGCAACGCAGTATCAGAATGGCGTCGACATGCACTTCGATTGGGGCGCGTCGCAATTCCTGACCAAGCAGATTCAAGTGGGTCTGGTGGGCTATGCCTATAAGGAAATCGGCTGCGACAGCGGTTCGGGCGATCGCGTGGGATGCTTCCAGTCGCAGGTGTTCGGCATCGGGCCGCAGTTTGGTTACGTGTTTCCGCTTAGCCAGACCCTTCAAGGTTACATCAATATCAAAGGCTACGCGGAATTTGCTTCCTCGGATCGACCGTCCGGCTGGAACACTTGGTTGACATTTGTCATCTCGCCCGCGGCGGCTCCTCCACCCGCCGCGAGCCGCATAATCACAAAATAGCGGAGCAGAGCGACGGAACCCGCTCGTCCAAGTGATCAAGCCGCGGGCTGCCAGGCCTGGAGCGATCCTGCACACCCGTGACCTCCACTTCAACTTGATTGGGATGTTCCCGGCCTCAGACTACAGCCCGTTGCGCTCAACTAGGCTGCGGTCCGTTTTTGCATAGCCGCGTCTGCACGGATCGGTACTCTGTTTGTTGCAGACTGTCTTTTCGCGTTGAAGCCGAATAATTCCTCGACGTATTTCTCGCGATGCCCCGCCCCCACTTCATTCTCTCGAGTCATCGTGCCAACCCGCAGCCGCCATCAAGGCTTGTCGCTTCATGAGAAATCCAGCCGATCCTCTTGTTGACGTGGAGGCTTCCGAGGATTCAAGCGCGCCGATGGTGTTCATTCCAGGCGGCACGTTCCGCATGGGGTCAGATCAGCACTATCCCGAAGAGGCGCCCGCCCATCGCGTTACGATCGATAGTTTTTGGATCGACCGAACACCGGTGACAAACTGCCAATTCCGGGAGTTTGTCGAGGCAACCGGCCACATCACCTTCGCCGAAATCCCGCCCGACCCGAAGGACTATCCGGGCGCGCTGCCGCACATGCTCTATGCCGGATCGCTCGTCTTCTCCCCGCCGGCGCGCTCGGTTGATCTGCGCAACTGGAGCGAATGGTGGACCTTCCTCAAGGGCGCGAACTGGCGCCGCCCCTACGGCCCGAAGAGCAATATCAAAGGGCTCGACAATCACCCGGTGGTGCATGTCGCCTGCCGGGACGCCGAAGCCTATGCCAAATGGGCCGGGAAGGAATTGCCAACCGAGGCCGAGTGGGAATTCGCGGCACGCGGCGGACTTGACGGCGCGGAATTCGCCTGGGGCGAAGAGCTATCGCCTGACGGCAAGCAGATGGCGAACACCTGGCAGGGCAATTTTCCGCACCAGAACCTCGCGACCGACGGCTTCGAGCGCACATCGCCCGTCACCGCATTCCCGGCCAACGGCTATGGCGTCCACGACATGATCGGCAACGTCTGGGAATGGACGGCCGATTGGTATTCGGAGAAACACGAAGCCGACGCCCCGAAGGCGTGCTGCATTCCCGAGAACCCGCGCGGCGGCCGCGAGGATGGGAGTTACGACCCACGCCTGCCCAACATCAGGATTCCACGCAAGGTGCTTAAAGGCGGCTCGCATCTCTGCGCCCCCAATTATTGCCGCCGCTATCGTCCGGCCGCGCGTCATGCGGAGCCGATCGACACCTCGACAAGCCACGTCGGCTTCAGGTGCGTCACCAGGAAGAGGATCACGTCATGAGCAACGATAGGATACCGGAAAAGCCTGAGTTGAGCACGGAACACAGCCGCGGGAGATTGAAACGCCGCGATCTATTGTTGAGCGGCAGTTCTCTCGTCGCCGCTTCGGCGCTGTCGGCTGTCGGACTGACAAGTCCCGCGCAAGCGCAGCAACCGGCGACGGCAGCAGCGCCGGCCGGGCAGCGGCCCAACATTGTCGTCATCATGGGCGATGATATCGGGATGTGGAATATCGGCGCCTACCACCGCGGCATGATGGCCGGCCGGACGCCGAACCTCGACAAGCTTGCCGCGGAAGGCATGCTGTTCACCGATTACTACGCCGAGGCGAGCTGCACGGCGGGCCGCGCCAACTTCATCACCGGCGAGCTTCCGATCCGCACCGGTATGACGACGGTCGGTCAGGCCGGCGCGTCCATCGGGATACCCGCGCAGGCAATTACGATCGCAACCGCACTCAAAGAAATGGGCTACGCTACCGGCCAGTTCGGCAAGAATCACCTCGGAGACAAAAACGAGTTTTTGCCGACAGTGCACGGCTTCGACGAATTCTTCGGCTATCTGTATCATCTCGATGCGATGGAAGACCCGGCGCATCCCGCCTATCCGCAGGAATTGCTGAATACCGTCGGTCCGCGTAACATGCTCCATTGTTATGCGACCAATGTCGACGACACCACCGTGGACCCACGCTGGGGCAAGGTGGGCAAGCAGAGGATCGAGGACGCGGGCACGCTCTATCCCAAGCGGATGGAAACCGTGGACGACGAAATCCGCGACTTTGCGCTCAAGTTCATCGAGAAGGCCAAGGCCGACAACAAGCCGTTCTTCCTCTGGCTCAATCCGACCCGTATGCACATCGTCACCCACCTGTCGCCGAAGTATGAGGCGTTGCGCAACTCCAAGAACGGCTGGACCATCCATGAAGCCGGTATGGCGCAGCTCGATGACGACGTCGGCTTGGTGATGCAGAAACTCAAGGACATGGGGGTCGACGACAACACCATCGTGGTCTTCACCACCGATAACGGCACCGAGGTCTTCACCTGGCCAGATGGCGGACAGACGCCATTCGCGCAGAGCAAGGGCACGGTCCTGGAAGGCGGCTTCCGGGTGCCCGCGATGATCCGCTGGCCGGGCAAGGTGCCGGCAGGCAAAGTCGAGAACGGTCTTATCTCCGGGCTGGACTGGTTTCCGACCTTCCTTGCTGCGGCCGGCAACCCGAACATCGCCGAAGAGCTGAAGAAGGGAAAGCAAATCGGCGACACCACGTACAAATGTCATCTGGACGGCTACAACCAGATGGACATGATCACCGGCAAGGGACCGTCGAACCGGCACGAAATCTGGTATTTCGGCGAAAGCGAGCTGGGCGCCGTGCGTATCGACGACTTCAAGTATCGCTTCATCGATCAGCCCGGAGGCTGGCTGGGTGAAAAAACCAAGCCTGACGTGCCCTATTTGGTTAACCTTCGGCTCGATCCTTTCGAGCGCACGGGCTGGCCCGATAACGGGACTAAGAATGGCGCACAACAATACTTCGATTGGTTCAAATACGAATTCTGGCGCTTTGTGTTTGTTCAGCAGCAGGTGGAAAAACTGGCGATGACAGCGATCGAGTTTCCGCCAATGCAAAAGGGCGCAAGCTTCAATCTCGATGCGGTGAAGGCGAAGATCGCCGCAGCCCAGGCTTCAATCGCCAAGTAGGCACGCAAAGTTCATCACGGACGCCCCAAGCCCGGGGCGTCCATCCACCAAGGCATTCCGCCGCAGACTTGGCGATGAGAAGATTCATTGACCCCGGAGGCTGTACCGAGGAAGCCAACCTCGGCGACAGGCGGAGACCTTTGCGGCCGTAAGCAATTGCGGCTCGCCGCACAGCTTCGGGGCTCCGCCCTCCCGCCAAGCGTGATAGTCGCTCGGCTTTCGCTGTGAGCTTGTTTGCTCCCTTCATCGGACTGCGCCGCGAGCGGCTTGGCAAGCTGCAGGGCTCGGAGAAATGTCATAGCAGTGTCGCTGAGCGACCCTAAGGCTGCGCGGGCAAGTAAGGGAGGTCCTCGCGACACAGGCGTCGGCGACCGCCTCGTTCGAGTCCGTTTTCAAAATCAGACAAATCAGGTCGATAACAAACAAATGAGTGATAATATCTTCCGGACGGCGCGACTCCGTCGCACCGGGCTCGCCGCCGTGGTCGCGGGCATTGTTGGCGTGGCGACGTTGGGCGCAGTTTGCGACGCGGTCGCCGACCCGATTCCCGAAAGCGCGTCCAGGATTGCCGTCTCGGTGGTGGGCTGGCCCAACGTCTCGGGGCTGACCGTTCTCGCAGACGGCGTTGCGGTCGCTGCCGTGGACGGTGTGTACACCGTCCGCAGCCACAGCCGTCTGACCTTCTTCGCACAGAACGTCCAGCTCGCGACGGTGGAAGCGAAGCCGACCATGACCGTATTCGACCTCGCCGCCGCCAAGAGCTGCGGCAGCACGTTGGAACTGGGCAAAATCCTCAGCCTGCTGTTCGCGCTGGATGCCGATCGGAACGTCAGCAACGGCATCACGATTCCCGCGGCATCGACCGCCGCGGCGCCTGTGCGCCTCCAAGACCTTTCGGAGAGCGGCCTGCTCTCGCTCGAAGCGAGTCTCGCCGGCAGCAGCGTCCCGCTCAAGGCCGCCCTTCTGGCGGCGAATGCCGCGCTCGACAATGAGGCCTGGACCGAGTCGGTTGCGACGCGGACCCCGCTCGTCAACGACATGTCGGTGCTGCAAAGCTATCTGGATCGCGTCCTCGGCGCGTTCGCCTACGATTCCAACGTCAACCTCGAAGGGTTCTCCTATCTCGCGCCCTCCGAGGTCGACAAGATTCCCGCAACGCTCAAGAGCCAGGGCATGTCGTTCGACGGCGACGTTCCGGTGTTCTCATGGCGCTACGGCCTGCAGCGCACCGATCCCACGACATACCAGGCGACACTGGCGTATCCCCTCGCCTTCCCGGCCGACATCCAGGCGATCTTCGCCACGTTCGGCAACAAGCCGGACTACGGCCACATCGGCGACATCGACATCGCCGGCAAGAAGCTCTACGCGGCCATCGAGGACGAGGACAACGACCAGTTGCAGGACTTCATCGCGGTCTACGACGCCAAGACCCTGCAATACACCGGCGAGAAGCATGCGATGCCGACGGCGCTCCATACGGACGGCATACCGTGGGTCGCCGTCGACGCGAAGCTCAACGAGCTCTACACGGTGACATGGAGCGGCGCTGCGGCCGGCAGTCTCAACGTGTTCGACCTGAGAACGTTCGCCCTGCTCCGAACCGTCCCCCTGCAGCAGACGTTCGACGGCCGCCGGGTGCAAGGCGCCAAGATCTTCGATGGCATGATGTACGCCGCGAGCGACTCGCACGATGCCGGCGCCGCGCCCAACACGAACCGCAAGTATATTTTCAAGGTCGATCCGGTCACCGGCAGCGTCATCACGCTCCTCTCCTTCGATGAGCCGCACCGCACCGAGGTCGAAGGGCTGGGTTTCGATCCCGCGGGCACGATGCACCTCATCGTCATCGCGCCCTATACGACGCCGGCTTACGCCACCGGAACCAACAACCCCAGGCCGTTCCTGAGCGACACCTACAGCATCGACGGCGATGACTGGAACCCCGGGGGCTCGCTGCGCCATTACACGCGCACCTCCACGCCGCTGCGCGATCAGCTGTGCACGGCCCACAAGTAACACTCACTCCACCGAATTCAGCGGTACACCACATGTCACCCAAGACTATCCCGGCCATACTCGTTGCGCTTGCGGTCGCCTCGCACTGTCAGGCCAAGGCGGACGCTCCGTACGGGCGGCTGCCCATGGCGTTCGAGGCCAACCAGGGCCAGACCGACGCCGAGGTCAAGTATCTCGCCCACGGCCAAGGCTACGGCCTGTTTCTGACCTCCGACGCCGCCGTGCTGAGCCTGCGCGCTCCGGGCGCGCAGAGCAGCACCGTCGTCCGCATGGAAATCGCCGGCGCCAGCGGCCACGCGAGCGTCTCCGGAGCCGACCAGCTCCCAGGCGTCAGCAACTACTATGTCGGGCAGGACCCGGCTCAGTGGCACGCGCAGATCCCGAACTATGCCAGGGTCAAATACGCCGATGTGTATCCCGGCATCGACCTCGTCTATTACGGCAACCAGCAGCAGCTCGAATACGACTTCATCGTCGCGCCCGGAGCCGATCCCGACCGCATCGCGGTGGACTTCAAGGGCGTGGACAGCCTCACGGTGAATGAGGCGGGCGATCTCGTACTGGCCGCGGCCGGCGGCAGCTTCGTGCAGCATAAGCCTGTGATCTATCAGGAAGTCGACGGGGAACGCCGCATCGTCGCAGGCAGCTACGTCATCGACGGCACGCGGGCGACCTTCAAGATCGCCAGCTACGACCGCTCACGCCCCCTGGTCATCGATCCAGCGCTTGCCTACGCGACGTTCTTCGGCGGCAAGGAGTTCGACTACGGGAACGGCATTGCGGTCGATTCTCAAGGCAACGCGTATGTCGTCAGCTTCTTTTACCGGAGCGCCTTCCGGATTGCGTGCGCCGGCGATTTCGCATGCGATTTAGATCATCCCCCGATGGGAGAGGGCGATGTCGTCGTCAGCAAGCTCGATCGCGACGGCTCGCGGATGGTTTATGTGACCGTGCTCGGCGGCCGTTCGAAGGACGCGGGACGCGGCATCGCGGTCGACTCCCGCGGCAATGCCTACGTCACCGGCTTCACCCGCTCGGTCGATTTTCCGATCACACCCGGCGCCGCGCAAGCCAGGCTCGGCGAAGGCGCCAGCCAGAACGCATTCGTTGCCCGCTTCAACGCTTTCGGGCAGCTGGAGTACTCCACGTATCTGGGCGGTTCGGCGAGCGACGAAGGTCATGGTATCGCGGTCGACCCGCGCGACAATGCCTACGTCACGGGATCCACGAGCTCCGGCGACTTCCCCACGACCTCCAGGGCCATGCAAAGGAAGCTGGCGGGCTTGCAGAACGCCTTCGTCACGAAGCTCGACTACAACGGAACGGCCTTCGTGTACTCCACGTTCCTGGGCGGTGACGATTACGATTTCGGTAACGCAATCGCAGTCGATCCGGCCGGCAACGCTTATGTGACGGGCACGACCTACGGCATCTTCCGCAGCAGTTTCCCAGTCACCGCCAACGCGTATCAAACCGCATCCTCCGGCAGCGGCGACGTGTTCGTCAGCAAGCTCGGCCCGAACGGCGCGGCGCTTGTGTACTCCACCTTCCTCGGCGGCACCGGTTACGACGGCGCGCGCGGAATTGCGGTGGACAGCGGCGGCAATGCCTACG
Organism: Bradyrhizobium sp.; assembly: GCA_035293585.1. Classification (GTDB taxonomy): domain Bacteria; phylum Pseudomonadota; class Alphaproteobacteria; order Rhizobiales; family Xanthobacteraceae; genus Bradyrhizobium. The sequence goes on from DATGMN010000029.1 coordinate 183,847, forward strand.
TGACCGGCTATACGCAGTCGACCGCGTTCCCGACCACCGCGGGCGCTGTGCAGACCGCCTTGAATGGACCGGAAGACGCATTCGTCACCAAGCTCAACAGCAAGGGATCAAGTCTCATCTACTCGACCTATCTCGGCGGAAGCGGCAACGACGCCAGCTCCGGGATCGCCGTCGGCTCCAACGGAGATGCCTACGTCACAGGCTTTACGCAATCGGCCGACTTCCCGACGACGACGGGCGCCATCCAGAAAGCCGGCGGCACAGGTGTGATGGAGCCCTTCGTGGCCGTGCTGAACACGACGGGCACGAAGCTGAGCTATTCGACCTGCCTTGGCGGCAGCAATGGCGACGGCGCGTATGCAATCGCAATCGACTCGAGCAACAACGCGTACTTGACCGGCTACACCAACTCGGCCGACTTCCCGACCACGTCCAAAGCGTGGCGACCGCAACTCAACGACGGCGCAAGCCAGGACGGCTTCGTGGCGAAGCTCTCGCTCCTCCCATACACGCATTAGCCCTCGCGGGCCGGAGGGCTTCCTTCCGGCCCGTCTCTTTCCCTCGCTTGATCCAGACGCTTTCCGACACGCTCGCGGATCGGAGCGACGCGCACGCATCACTGTTGCTTCGAGGCCTTTTCGGCGGCTTCCTGGCGGGCGCGTGCGGCGAGCAGATCGTTCTTGAGCTTCGACTGCTGGTCGGACGTCATCATGGGGCGGTCGGAAGGCCGGTCTTCGACCGGCGGGTAGCTGCTGGTCTTCGGATGCGACGGCATCTCGGCCCGCGCGTCCATCACTGACGAGCCGGCCATTGAAGTTGCACAGCCGCCCAACGAGGCGGCCAGCAGGAGCGTCGCAGCCGCGAGCGCGGTGGCGGCCCCGTTGGCGCACGCAATACCCATGCGCGCGTGTTCGGCGAACATTGCGGGCCAATTGTGGCGAGGGCCGCGAGGCGCGGCATACGGTTTATACGCGGTAAACCGGCCTCCACGCAGTTAACAAAAGCCGGTTCCGACGAAGCCGAATCCGCGCAGCGACGACATCGATCCGAAACCGGTGCCCCGTATGTTGCCGGCGTTCATTTCACATTGGGAATTTTGGCATGACCGCAATTGTGTTCAGTTTCGTCCGCTCGTCCGGTCGCGTTTCCGATCTTGCGCTGCTCACTGCCTTCAGCCTGGGCGGCCTCGTCCTCGCTCTCGCCCTGCTCCATTTCGGGGTGGACCCCGGCGCCGGCATCTCCGGCTGAATGGGCAACCTGCGGGCGCGATCGGGATCGCCGAGATCAACGCGCCGTCAGCGCTAGGCAGGTCGGGTCGCCGGGCAAGTCCTTGCCGGTATTCCGGCGCCCATTGCCTAAAATCCTGCGGAAACATCTAACCCGCCGGAAATCACAGTCCGAATTGCCGCGCGGGCCTTAGCGCGGCTTTCACTTGGGATGCGCCCCTATGTCCACAACAAGCAGAGGCGGATAACAATGCCCATGTTGAGAGAATTTGTCCTCGCAGTCCCGGCGCTGATCGTGTGCCTGTTGATCAGCAGTGCGCTGTTCGGTCCCGACGAGCGTGCCGCGGCTTCGGTCGCTGTCAGCAGCACCTGGATCGGAGCAGACTCGCTGCCGACCGCGCGCTGGATCGCGAAGGATTCGTTCGTGACCGGCGGGCCACGCGTGGCTGCAGAGCGGCCGGCGGGCGAGCATCGGCGCGAACGCGACGTCACGCCGGAGGCAAGGATCAAGGGCGTGTTCGCGCAGTTCGTGCCGGGCGAGAGCGGCCACCCGATTTGATGTCTGGCAGCCGCCGACCAAAGCGAGTTGATCAGCCGTGAAAGCGGCCCCTGCCGGCTCGGACGGCGGGGACCGCTGACGGCGGTCGTCGGGAGGGGGGCAGACCCCGCCGTCGTCGGAGCATAGGCCGTGAGAGCGGAGCTTGTCCGTGGGCCAGTTCACACTTGTGCCAATGGACGGTCGCTTTTCTGCACAGCGCCGGTTCCCGCTGATCGTTCCATGGTCTGCGAATGCCGCTTCGGACGCGAAACGCTAGCTTCGCCCGACCTTCACCGGCGCGGTTTCCGGCATCGACGCCATCGCAACCAGCCCAACGACGGCCGCGAGCAGCAGATACCAGGACGGCGCCAGCGGATTTCCCGAGACGTGGAGCAGCCAGGTGACCACGAGCTGCGCGGTGCCGCCGAAGCTTGCGATCGCCACGGCATAGATGGTTGCGAACACGCCGCCGCGGATCTCCTGCGGCAGCGCCTCGGTGAAGGTCGCGTAGAATGCGGAGAAAGGCAGCGAGCCGATCAGCGACAGCAGGCCGAAGCCGAGCAGCAGCGACGACGGCCCCGGCGCGCCGGCGATCCACAGGAAGGTCGGATAGGTCAGAACCAGCGCGACCAGCTGGGGCCAGATCATCACCGGCTTGCGGCCGAAGCGGTCGGCGAGCCAGCCTCCGAGCAGCGCGCCCGCAATCTGAAGACCGTTGCTCACCACCGACACGGTGAACGCCAGCGTCGGCGCCACATGCAGCGTGTTCTGCGCATAGGTCGTCATGTACTGCGTCACATAGGTCGCAATCGTGCCGCTTGCCAGGATCATCAATGCCAGCACGATCACACGGATATGCCGGCGCGCCAGAGCGAGATGGCCCGAATGCTCCGCGCCCTCGGCCCTGTTGCCGCCTTGCGGGATCGTCTCCGGCAGAGAGGCGCGCATCCAGAGTCCGAACGGCAGGCAGAGCGCCCCGATCAGGAATGCGATGCGCCAGCCATAGGCATCGAGCGCCTCGGGCGCCATCGTCCTGCTCAGGATGACGCCGACCAGCGCGCCCGTCGTCGCGGCGATCTCCTGGCTGGTCGGCTGCCACGACACCACCAGTGCGCGCCGTTCCGGCGAGGCGATCTCCATCAGATAGGCCGTGGTCGGGCCCACCTCCCCGCCCAGCGCAAATCCCTGCACCATGCGCGCAGCGATCACGATGATCGGCGCGGCAATGCCGATCGTGCCGTAGGAGGGCGTGAGCGAGATGGTGAGGATCGCAGCTCCCATCAGCGCAAAGCTTGCCAGCATGGCCGGACGCCGGCCGACGCGATCGGAATAGACCCCGAGCACGATCCCGCCCAGCGGCCGCGTCACGAAGCCGGCGCCAAAGGTCGCCAGCGACAGCATCAGGCTGCCATAGGCGCTTTGCGCGGGAAAGAACGCGTGGCCGATCTGGATCGCGAAGAAGCTGTAGGTGATGAAATCATAGAACTCGAGCATGTTGCCGATCGTGGCGGCAAATGCGGCGCGCTTGACGTTGAACTCTCGAGGGCTTTCGGTACGCTGCGACAATCTCGGCTTCCAGGCATGGGTTGCAAGGAAGGCGAATATTCTCGCTTCCGCGACGTTTCACAAGCGCATCGACGGCGTCTTGCCATGCCGGCATCGCGCGCGACGGGAACGATCCCCTCTAATTGTTCGCCGCCGAAACCTGCCGCGCCGCCCGCTCTTCCGCCAGCGCCTCTTCCAGCCGCGCGATGTTCTCGAGCAGACGCTGGCTGGTCAGGACCAGGAAATAGTAGCCGAATTGCGGGTTCTGGAAGTAGATCTCGAGCAGGCGGTCATAGGTGATCGACAGCACCTGGCCGTCTTCGAGACATTCGATCGTCGCGGTGCGCCGATTGTTCGGCGTCAGGAAGCCCAATTCGCCCATCAGGCGCCCGGGCGGCAGCTCGACGCCGATCTCCTTGACCAGGAATTTGCCGGTGACGGTGAACAGCATCTCGTTCGCCGCATCGTCCTTCTTGAACAGGACGTCGCCGCTGCGATATCTGCGCACGGTCATGAACGGCTTCAGCCATTCCATCGACATGTCGCCCTGGGTTGCGGTGCGCGCCTTCTCGACCAGCCTGAGCATCTGGCGCAGACGAACCGCATTGATCGGGAATAGCAGGAGGTACAGCAGGAACGTCTTGATGTCGCCGGCCAGCGCGCCATAGGCCGCAAACGACAGGTTGCTGACCATGTTCGACACGCGCAGCGGCACCATGGTCCGCGTCAGCAGGGTGGCGACGAAAAAGATCGCGCCGACCAGGGCGCACAGGCTGGCGATGTTGATGTTCGCCACCACGAGCTCGAGCAGGCGGTTGAACAGGGCGTCGTAGGTGACGTTGTTGGGATCGAGCCCGAGTTTGACCAGCAGCTTTGCAAAGGTGAGATTGTCGGCGGCCGCATCGAGAATGCGGTTGAGTGTCGCCGAAATGTCCGCACTGAGTTCCATCAGATCATCCCCTCGACAGGGCCGTCCTGGTCGTTGAGCAATCAAAATAACCCGTTACGGGGGCAGTGTATGGTCCGGCGCTGCCGGCAAGGCAAGCATCCGCTGCCTTGTCGCATCACGCGGCCGTCACGGTCTCGATTCCGGCTGGGCTCGGGCCGCGAAGCCGCACTCACCAAATCCGCAAAAATTGGCTAGGCTGCCTCCCAACCACGAAACGATAAACGGGAGCACGCCATGTCGATGCCAAAAGCCGGTTGCCTGATGGCCCTTGCGACGCTGCTCGCCGCCGCGAACGCCCAATCGCCGCCGCCGGTACCCGACACCATCGAGGGCCATCTGGCCGCGGGCAAGAATGCCGCCGGCGGCCGTGACAACACGCCCGACTTCTATGGTCTGGTCACCGCCCTCTGTGTCGCGCCCCAGCGCGGCGCGCCGCCGCCCGATGCCCCTGCTCCGCGCGAGGAGCCGAATCGCAAGGCGACCTACATGGCGCCGAAACAGGCTTTCGATGACGTCTATTGGCTTGGGACCGAAAGCGTATCGGCCTGGCTGTTGACGTCGAGCGACGGTTACATCCTCTACGACACCGCCAATGTCTACGACGCCGAGGATGTGCTGGTCGGCGGTATGCAGAAACTCGGCCTCGACCCGGCGAAGGTGAAATATGTCATCGTGTCCCATGGCCATCGCGGCGAATCCGGCGGAGCCTATCTGTTCCAGTCGCGCTACGGCGCGCATGTCGTGATGGCGGACTGGGACCTCATCGAGGGCTCGCTGTACGGATACCCGACCGGCAAGGCGAAGCGGGACATCGTCGCGACCGACGGCATGAGGCTCACGCTGGGCGACCGCACGGTCACACTCTATCTGACGCCGGGGCATACGCCCGGAACGATATCAGGCATTTTCCAGGTGCATGATCACGGCAAGCCGCTCACCGTGGTCTATTCCGGCGGCACCGAATTCAATTTTCCCAACGACGTCGCCCATTTCGACCAATATCTGGCGTCGGAGCGCCGGCTTGCAGCGCTGGCCAAGGCTGCCGGCGCGACCGTCATCATCAACAATCAATCAGAGTTCAACGGCGCCGCCGACAAGCTGCGGATATTGGCCGACCGGCAACCGGGCGAACGCCATCCGCTCGACGTCGGCGCGGCGGCGGTGGCGCGCTATTTCAAGATCGAGGACGAGTGCGCCCAGGCGCAGCGGTTGAAGATCATGGCCGAGCCCGCGCGCGGCGGCTGAGCGACGGTCTCGCCTCGCGCAACTCTCAAACATCGGCCTTCCCCGTTGTTCAATCGTACCCGGCGACGGCCAGCACGCTGTTCCGCATTTGCGAATCACGAAAAACATGGTTGGTTCAACTTGGGGTAGGCCCAGCAAATGCGCGGAGGGCCGATGTCTCGAAAAGCAATCGACTTCAAGGAATTCGTGGTGGCGACCACGGCTGCCCTGATCGTGGGAGTGCTGCTGTCGATCGGCGCCGTCTATGGCCTCAACCGGATTTTCGACATGTATGATCCGCCGAAGATGATGTCCGCCGGCTAGGTCCGGCATGACCTCGGCGATGTGAAGGCCTTTGCCCTTCGATCGGATGCGGCGGATTGCAGCCTGCGATCGCACGGATGCAAGCGCTGATCAGCGGCTGATCGAATGCACCAGGCGGAGCTGCGGCCGTGGACGCGCGTTGCGTTCATCCAGCTGTCTCGCCGTAGCGACCACCGCCTCCAGGCCCTCGCGATCCAGCGACCAGGACCCGATCTCCCGGCCGTCGCGCAGGACGTGGACGCTGTGCGCAGCAGGCTCACCGCCGCTTCGGATCAACTGCAACAGCGATTGTGCCAGACGGCAATGATCGACGGGAAGCTTTTGATCCAGGAAGTCATTGCACAATTGCGGCAACGGCCTCCCATCCCGGTCTCGAACTTCCAGCTGCAACAACCCCATGCCGCATTAAACGGCACAAAGTCTTTCCCGCCGGTAAATGCGGCGCGATGGCGGCCGCGCCACGCGCATGTTGACATCATCGGTCGGCAAGGCGCCGTCGCTGCCGAACGCGACGCGGGCAGAGAGAACTGGAGCAGGGATCGGCAAGACGCGCGCCGGCATCGCAAGCATTGAATATCCCGTCGGAATGGGCTCAATCTGCCTCACCGCATCAGGGCGTCGGGCTGTGATGTGGCACAAGTATCAACGTGCAATGGGACCGCAATCCGGTCCGAGAGGAGCCAATGTCCGAGCGAAACAGCCACTGGCTTCGTGGCTACCAGCGCACATGGCTCGGCCCCGACGTCATCGCCGGACTGACGGCTGCGGCCGTCGTGCTGCCGATGGCGATGGCATATGCCGCGATCGCCGGCCTGCCGCTGCAGGTCGGTCTCTACACCGCGCTGGTGCCGATGGTCGCCTATGCGTTGATCGGCAGCTCACGAGCGCTCAGCGTCTCCACGAGTTCGACGCTTGCGATCCTGACCGGCACCGCGCTCACCGAATTGGCGCCCGAGATCGACCACGGCGCGATCATGGCGGCGCTGTCGATGCTGACCCTGCTGGTGGGCGCGATGCTCGTGCTTGCCTCGCTGCTGCGCTGCGGGTTCATCGCCAATTTCATCTCGCATCCGGTGCTGGTTGGCTTCAAGGCCGGGATCGGGCTGGTCATCGCGGTCGATCAGATACCGAAGCTGCTGGGCATCCAGTTCCACAAGGGCTCCTTCCTGCACAATCTGCTCGCGATCGTCGAAGGACTGCCGAACAGCTCGGCCATGACGGTCACGCTTGGCCTGGTGACGATCGGCATCCTGCTCGTCGTCGAGCGGGTGTTGCCGCGGGGTCCCGCGCCTCTGCTGGCCGTGGCCGCCGGTATCGCCAGCATGGGATTGCTCGGACTGCAATCGCATGGCGTGCAGACGGTCGGCAGGATACCGGAGGGCTTTCCCTCTCTCAGCTGGCCAAACGTCGCCCTGCTCGATCAGCTTTGGCCGGCTGCGCTCGGCATTGCACTGATGAGCTTTACCGAGACCATCGCCGCCGGACGGGCCTTTGTCGGCCCCGGTGATCCGCTGCTTCATCCAAACCGGGAATTGCTGGCCACCGGCATCGCCAATGTGGCAGGCGCCGTGCTGGGCGCCATGCCGGCCGGCGGCGGCACCTCCCAGACGGCTGTCAATCGGTTTGCGGGCGCGAAAAGCCAATTGTCGACGCTGGTCACGGCCGGCGTCACCCTCGTGACGATGTTTGCCCTCGCCCCGCTGGTCGAGCTGCTGCCGCAGGCCACGCTTGCCGCCATTGTGCTGGTCTATGCGGCCAAGCTGATCGACCCGCTGGAGTTCGGCGCGATCGCCAGCATCCGCTGGCGCGAGTTTGCCTGGATCATCGTGGCGGTTGCCGGCGTCGTGCTGTTTGGAACGCTGAAGGGAATTCTTGTCGCCGTCGCCGTGTCGCTGCTGGCGCTGGCCTACGACGTCGCCAATCCGCCGGTCTATGTGCTCGGGCGAAAGCCTGGCACCAACGTGTTCCGGCCGCGCTCGAACGAGCATCCCGAGGACGAGACAATTCCGGGTCTGCTCCTGGTGCAGCTGGAAGGACCGATCTTCTTCGTCAATGCCGAGCTGATCGCCGACAAGATGCGGCCGCTCATCGCATCGAGCCAACCCAAGGTCGTCGCACTCGACCTCAGCGGCGTCAGCGACCTCGAATATACTGCGCTCAAGATGTTGACCGAGGCCGAGAAGCGAAACCGCGATCACGGCCTCGCGCTCTGGCTCGTGGGATTGCAGCCGATGGTGCTGGCGACCGTGCAGCGCTCGCCGCTCGGCAAGACGCTCGGCCGCGAGCGGATGTTCTTCAATCTCGAGCAGGCCGTCGCCAGGTACAAGGCGATGACCGGGACGGTCACGGCACGCGCAGACTAGAGCGTTTTCGAGCGAAGTGGATACCGGTTCGCGTGAAGAAAACGCGTCAAAACAAAAACCTGGAGCCCGGTTCTGATTCAATCAGAACCGGAAATGCTCCTAGCCGGCCTTCGCATCCGATCAGCCCATGCTGCCGGGCAGGAAGCAGCGCACCTGCGGATGGCCGTCGAGCCAGGTCGGCCAGACCATGGTGGGGCCGGCGCGGTTGGGCTCGGTGATCAAGGCATCATCGGGAACGTCGACCCACTCGCCGTCGATCTGCACGCGGTAGTGACCGTCATGCGAGGTCCAGTCGACATCGGACAGGGCGCGGCCGTCGGCGTCGGAGCAGCAGCGCCCTTTCTTGCTGGCGAGCTGCTCGAACCAGCCGTGCAGCGGGGAGTTGGCATACCTGCCTTCGGGGTCGCGGGCGTGCGCGAACTGCGCAGCGACCAAGGGGACGGCCAGCAGGATGGCAAAGGTCAAGGAGGTTCTGATCGAGGCGGACATTGGCTATCGGCTTCCAGCGTTGTTGTCGGGAACACCTCCTTGTTTGCGTCCTGCCCGCGCTCATCCTGAGCAAGAAGCGGGCCAATGAAGCCGCGCTCCGCAGACGGTGAGGCCGCGCAGCGGTATGACCGTCCTCGCCTCGACCGGTACATGGGGACGGAGCTGTCGTCTGGAGACCAGCCCTGTCGGGCCTCCGTTACCGCTCCTCGCCGCGGTCCTGCCGCTCGCCGGCGGCGCGGGTATCAGACGGGAAAATGCTCTCATAGATCGCGCGGGCTTCGCGGATCAGGCGGGCTCGCTCGAGTTCTGCCTTGGGGACGAACCGGATCACTTCAGCCATGCATGCTCCAAGCTGGAATCAGTCGATTGCTCGAGCAGCGAGATGCGAACTGCGTGCCAAGCCATTCCGTAGTCGCACGGTGATTGCAGCGCGCACATATCCGGTCTGCTACGGGGGTAGGCCCCGCGGGGGAACCCGACGGAACCCCGGAACCCGGATCGGCCAAAGTCGCGTGCCGGCGCCAATTTGGCGCCGAACAGGGTCAACGAAACCATTTTTAGCGAATGACGAAATCGTCCTGAAACCCGGAGCCCCTTAAGACCTTAGAAAAAGAAACAGGGACCAGCGTTAAGGACGAGTACCATGATCGAGGTTGCGACGGCACTGATCGGCATGTTCAGCGTGGGCATTTTCCTGGCGCACGCCATCGACGCCTATCAGGCTCACTGACCCCACAAACGGACCGACGCCCGAGCCGACTTCAGTCGCTCGGGAAGCAGGCCTTGAATTTCCAGGCGAAGCCGTGCGGGCAGCGTGGAATTGGTCTTGCGCCGGCCGGACACTCGTTGGTCAGGCCCGGCGGCAGGAAGCCCCAGCCATCGACGACGCAGGCGCCTTGAAACGTGGCGTGGCAGCCGGGACCACACCCGTCGGCAGCGTTGGCTGCGGCCAGGCTCAAAAGGCTTCCCGACACCAGCACTGCTGCAAATAGCTTTCTCATGTCATCTCCCTGCGCTTTAAGGCCGCACCGCCAGTCTAGCATGCCGCGCGGCAGGCGCGCGACGCGCACACAAAAAATCCCCGCCGCGACGTGCGCGAGCGGGGATTCGAGTCAAGCGAGTCTCCGTGGCGTCACCCCCGGAGCCCAACCCAGCGTAAATCAAGGCAAACACCTGATCTGTTCACTCGTGCACGGAAAGCCTCTCCGTGGGCAGATCTGACGTCATCGGCAGTGAGCTTGTGCACGGACCACTCGTCCAACCGCTTGTTTCGCAAGCGCTAAGCTGCGCTGCAGCAGTTCCCTGCCCTGTTGCAGAACCTCGCGTCCGGCGCTAACCCTATGCGCGCGCGGCCGATTGAGGCGGCTTGCTCAATTAAAAAAAGCCGGGGGGCGAAGCGTTGCGTCAAAGAGTGAAGACCACTCATCCGATCCTCAAGCTCAACCCGTGGTCGCCCGCGGCGTTCATGGTTGCGCTGTCCGTACTGGGTGCTGCCGCGGCCTTGCGCATGCTGCTGGACTACCTGGGCGCGACGTTCTACTTCGCGACGTTCCTTCCAGCCGTTCTGCTGGCAAGCCTGCTCGCCGGCGTCCCGGCCGGCGCCTGCGCCGCCATTCTGGCCATTCCGATTGTCTGGTGGGCCTTCATCCCACCGGTGTTCGAATTCAGCCCGCTGACGCTCGCCGATTACCACAGCTTCACGCTGTTCCTTCTAGGCAGCACGCTCCTGATCTGGTTCGCCCAGCTCTGCCGCGAGGCGCTGATGGCGGTGCAGCGGCTGGAATCCTCCGAAGAATACTGATGCGGCAATGAAAGGGATCTGGCACCGCCTGATCATGGGCCTGCTCCTGGTCGCAGTGCTCGCCATCATCTGGCACGTGCTTGGCACACAATAGCGAGCCGTCCGGTTCGGCCGGCTGGGGCAAGGTTCCACGTCAGGACAGGAGGAATGGCCTAAAGCAGGAGGGTTCGGAAGACAGCTCCCGGCAAATAGCCGAGCGCGCGTGCCCTGGGGTAGGTTGCTTGAAAGGCGCGGCGCCCGGCTATTCGACCGCGCGGCGGTGCGGCCTTTTCATATTGGCATCATACGCTTAAAGAACCGTCTTCGCTTGATTTGAAAGCCGGGGCCTGCATCCCTCGTCGCGTGCAATGCAAAAAACTTGATCTCGATTTTCCAGAGCCGCTTGTTGATAACAACGGCTGCCAGGACCACCGCGCCCGCGCCGGTGTGGTATCGACCGGCAAAGGCTTCCGTTGCGTGAAAGGACCATCATGCGGATCACCCTCGTCGGCTCTCGCCATTTCGGTGTGGCCACCTTCAACATGCTCAGGGAGCACGCGGTCGAGATCGCGCGCGTCGTGGTGCATGATGGCGAGGACCGCCTGGCCGCAGCCGCCCGCAGCGTCGGTATCGAGGTGGTGGTGCAGGCCGATCCGAAACGCGTGGTGGCCTCCGAGATCGCTCCGAACACCGACCTGATCATCGCCGCGCACAGCCACGCCCGGGTGACCAAGGAGGCGGTGGCGGCCGCCAGGCTCGGCGGCATCGGCTATCATCCCTCGCTTCTGCCGCGCCATCGCGGCATCGCGGCGGTGGAATGGACCATCAAGGAAGGCGATCCAATTGCCGGCGGCACCGTCTATCATCTCGCCGAGCGCATGGACGCCGGCGCGATCGCAGCCCAGGAATGGTGCTTTGTGAAGAAGGGCGAGACCGCGCGCGAATTGTGGGAGCGGGCATTGGCGCCGCTCGGCCAGAAGCTGCTCGCGCGCGTCATCGACTACGCCAAGACCTACAACGAGCTGCCGTCCAAGCCGCAGGACGAAGAGTTCGCGACCAAGGCCCCAAGCCTCATTCCGCACTGAGTCTCGAGGCGGTCAAGGGCGTCTTCCGAACCACCTGATTTTCGCGGAATCAGGCCTGCGAAACCAGACTCGGTTTGGTACTTAACCCTCTGAAATAACGTTAATATTTCAAAATTATGGCGGCGCAGCAAATTTTCGTCACATTTGACCCGAATAAGGCGGGTCATCAGCCCACATTGAAGGAAATTTGAATTATGCGTCTCAACCGCATGCTTGCGTATTTTTGTGCACCCGTTCTTGCCGCCGGCATGGCCGCGCCGGCCTTCGCCGAGAACCCCTATGACGGCCTGTGGCATGTCACGATCGTGACCAAGAGCGGCAGCTGTGAGCCAACCGCAAGCTCGACGCTCACTGTGACCGACGGTAAGATTTCCGCGTCGGGGGCCAACGTCTCCGGCAGCGTAGGCCGTGAAGGCCTCGTTCGGGTTTCAATCAATGGCGCTTATGCGAACGGACAAATCAATGGCAATGCCGGATCGGGCAAGTGGAATGGCGCATCTGCAGGCATCCCCTGCAGCGGCCGCTGGGAAGCGTCGCGGCAGTAAGTTCGGGCCGACCTCGAACACTCTCACCGCCTCGCGGCGGTTGCTCGTGGCAACCGCCGTTTTGTTCGGCGCCGGGCTAACCGCCCTTCCCGCTCAGGCGGAGTCGGGGCCCTTCGCCGGCATGGCCGGCCGCTGGGCCGGCGGCGGCACGGTAACGCTCGACGACGGTTCGACCGAGCGGATCCGCTGCCGCGCGACTTATGCCGTTGCAGGACCCGAGATGAACCTGTCGCTGACCTGCGCCAGCGACTCCTACAGGTTCAACCTCGAGGGTCGCGTGGTTGCAGAGGCCGGCGGTACGGTCAGCGGCAGCTGGAGCGAGAGCAGCCGCAACATCAGCGGCACGCTGCAGGGCCGCGGCGGCAATGGCAACTTCCAGGTGGTCGCCTCGACTGCGGGCTTCAATGCCAGCATCGCACTGGCCACCCGCGGTGCCCGCCAGTCGATTGCAATGCGGGCCGACAGCCAATTCCGCGCCGCAAACATCGCGCTGTCGCGCTAGCGCGTCGATTCTGGTTCAATCGGAGGCTTCGGATTACGTCTTCACGCGTTTCCTTCGAGCGAACCGGTATCCGCTTCGCTCGAAAATGCCCCAACGCGCGCGCCATTCCGCGCGCACGCTTGACTTGATCCGCGCAGGGGGTATCGAGACCATTCCCCGCGCGGGATCCGCGCGCGCTTTGCAGGGATTGTCCGATGAACGCCCATTCGAAGACCGCCTTCAGCTTCTCCCGCCGCCCCTCGGACCGGCCGGTGGCGGCCGACGTCAGGGCCGCCCTGCTGAAGGATCCGGGCTTCGGCAAGGTCTTCACGGACCACATGGTCACGATTCGCTGGACCCAGGGTCGCGGCTGGCACGATGCCGAGGTGACCGCCCGCGGGCCGGTTACGCTCGATCCGGCGGCCGCCGTGCTGCATTATGGCCAGGAAATCTTCGAGGGCCTCAAAGCCTATAATCTCAGCGACGGCTCCATCGCGCTGTTTCGACCCGAGCAGAATGCCCGCCGCTTCCAGCAATCTGCCGCCCGCATGGCCATGCCGGATTTGCCCGAAGCGGTGTTTCTGCAGGCGGTGGACGAACTGGTGAAGATCGATTCCGCCTGGATCCCGAAGGGCGACGGCAGCCTCTATCTGCGGCCCTTCATGTTCGCGACCGAAGCCTTTCTCGGTGTCCGCCCCTCGCACGAATATCTGTTCATGCTGATCGCAAGCTCCGTCGGCTCCTATTTCAAGGGCGGCGAGAAGCCGGTCACGGTGTGGCTGTCCGACCGCTACACCCGCGCCGCCGAGGGCGGCACCGGCGCGGCGAAATGCGGCGGCAACTATGCCGCAAGCCTGCTCGCGCAGGCCGAGGCCATGGAGCACGGCTGCGACCAGGTGGTCTTCCTCGATGCGGCCGAGCATCGCTGGGTCGAGGAGCTCGGCGGCATGAACGTCTTTGTGGTGATGGACGACGGCTCACTGGTGACGCCGCCGCTCTCCGGCACCATCCTGCCCGGTATCACGCGTGACGCCATCATCGCGCTTGCGCGCAAGGAAGGCCGCACCGTCCGCGAAGAGCGCTATTCGATGGACCAGTGGCGCGCGGACGCCGCCAGCGGCAAGCTCAAGGAAGCCTTCGCCTGCGGCACCGCCGCCGTGGTCGCCTCGATCGGCAAGATCAAGAGCACCAAGGGCGACATCGTGATCGCCGACGGCACGACCGGCCCGATCACCGCCGCCATCAAGGCGAAGCTGGTCGGCATCCAGCGCGGCGACATCGCCGACGAATTCGGCTGGGTGCGCCGGATCGGGTAAGAGGCCGACTTCCGTCATTCCGGGGCGATGCGATAGCATCGAACCCGGAATGACCGAGCAAGATCAGGCCCTCTTCGGCTTCGCCAGCTGCTCTGCCGTCTGCTTCATGGTCTTTGCGATCAGGAGCGCCTGATCCTTGGTCAGCGCAAAATCCTGCACGCCCTTTGCCGTAGTCAGCGACAGGATCAGCAGATGCGGCTCCTGCTCGGGCCAGCCGGTGGCAAAGGCCGTGACGAAATCGGCTGACGTCTTGCGATTGCTGTTCATTGCAATTGTGCTTCCTCAGCCCCCGGCACGAATGCCGTCACTTCGATCTCGACCTTGGCGCGGGCATCCACCAGGCCGTCGATATAAAGCAAAGTCGAAGGCGGGAAATTGCGTCCCAGGGTTTCCTTCCAGGCGGCGCCGATTGCGGGCCCTGCCGCCTCATACTCGCTGCGGCTGGTCAGGTACCAGGTCAGACGGACGATGTGCTCCGGGCCTGCACCGGCTTCGGCGAGCAGCTTGATGATCCGCTTGAGCGCCGTTGCGACCTGCCCCGCCATCTCGGATGCATACTCGCCCTTCTCGTCGCCGCCGGTCTGGCCGGCCAGCACGACCCAGCGGCCGGCGCCGGAGAACTCGACGCCATGGGAAAAGCCCCGCGGCTTGGACCATTCGGCCGGTTGCAGGATACGCATGATGGTTTGTCTCCTTTTGATCTGTCGTTCCGGGGCGGTGCGAAAGCACCGAACCCGGAACCTCGAGATTCCGGGTTCACGCTTCGCGTGCCCCGGAATGACCTGCAGTTAGCTACACCGATCGCGGCCAAACCCACAGCGAAATTGGCCCGCATATGAGGGCCGCTGTAACAACGGGTTGCAAAAGCGGCCTCGCCCGCCGATACCGGCCTGCCCGTCTCACCCCCTGCCCCCACCGAGCCATGTCCGCCAAGACCACCGCCTCCAAACCGATGGCCGCACTGTGGATGACGGGCTGGCTGTCGCTCACGCTGGTGATGGCGGTCGCCGGCCGCGAGGCGCTGCGCGAGCTCAACGTGTTCGAGCTGATGGAGGTGCGCACGCTGATCGGCTTCCTGCTGCTGTCGCCGATCATCTGGCGCGCCGGCGGCCTCGCCGCGCTGAGGACAACGCGGCTGCGCGATCACGCCGCGCGCAACCTCATCCACTACGTCGCGCAGCTCGGCTGGTTCTTTGCGCTCACCCTGATCCCGATCGGCCAGGTGGTGGCGATCGAGTTCACCATGCCGATCTGGACCGCGATCCTCGCCGCCAGCTTTCTCGGCGAGCGCATCACCGCGTGGAAGGGCGCGGCAATCCTGCTCGGCCTGATCGGCGTCATCATCATCGTCCGGCCGGCCACCGGCAAAGTCGATCCGGGCCAATTGATCGCACTGGGGGCGGCGATCGGCTTCGGCATCTCCATGGCGCTGGTGAAATCGCTGACCCGCACCGAAAGCGCGCTCCAGGTCATCTTCTGGATGCTGGTGGTGCAATCGATCGCGGGCCTGCTGCCGACACTCACCGTCTGGACCTGGCCGTCCGCACATGGCTGGACCTGGATGGTCGTGATCGGCATCTGCGGCACCTTCTCGCACTATTGCCTGGCGAGCGCGATGCGCCATGCGGATGCGACCGTGGTGGTGCCGATGGATTTCCTGCGGGTTCCGCTGACTGCCACGGCCGGCTGGCTGCTTTATGCCGAGCGGCTCGACGTCTTCACCGGCCTTGGCGCCGCACTGATCCTCGCCGGCAATCTCTTGAACCTGAAGGCGCCGCGAGAGGCTCAAGTCGCGCCGGCTCCCGACGCGCCGCCGGCGAAATTGTGATCTAGATCACGCAATGATCCGGCTCCTGCCCGCTAGTCTGCAGCATGTCGGGAGGCGCGATTGCAGGCGGGCACATCTCATTTTTTGTCGCACGAAGGACGGTCTTTTCGTGTAAATTGCGGGCAATCGTTGTCTTCCAATCTATTTCGATTCTGCGGGGGATTTTTGCGATGCGCTACCCGACCATCATCCTGTCCCTGATCCTGATGCTGTTCTCCGCCGACGCCGCGCTGGCCGACAAGCGCGTGGCCTTCGTGGTCGGCAATGGCGCCTACAAGAACGTGGCGCAACTGCCGAACCCGCCGATCGATGCCAAGGCGATGGCCTCGACCTTGCGCAATGTCGGCTTCGAAGTCATCGAGGGCACCAACCTGACCCGCGACACCATGACCGCGAAGCTGCTCGACTTCGGCAAGAAGGCGCAAGGCGCCGACGTCGCCGTGTTCTATTACGCCGGCCACGGCATCGCGATCTCCGGCACCAACTATCTGCTGCCGGTCGATGCCGACATCAAATCGGAAATGGACGTCAAGCTTGGCGCTGCCATCAATGTCGACGTGACGCTCGACCAGACCATGGGCGATGCCAAGGTCAAGCTGGTGTTCCTCGATGCCTGCCGCGACAACCCGTTCGCGGCCAAGATCAAGGCCAACACCACCCGCAGCGTCGCGGTCGGCCAGGGTCTTGCCGAAATGAAATCCGGCGAAGGCACGCTGATCGCCTTTGCCACCGGCCCCGGCCAGACCGCGCTCGACGGCCAGGAAGGCACCAACAGCCCGTTCACCCGCGCGCTGATCGCCCACATCACCGAGCCTGGCGTCGAGATCCAGCAGGCGATGACGGAGGTGCGCGCCCAGGTCAGCGACGAGACCAGCAAGGGCCAATTGCCCTGGGGCCATACCAACCTGACCGGCTCGGTCTATCTCAATCCGGCCGCAGCCACACCTGCTGCGGCAGGCGCCCCGGCGGCTTCCGGAACGGCACCTGCCCTTGCGTCGACCACGCCCAACACCGATGTCGAGCTCGAATTCTGGCGCTCGGTCAAGGACTCCAACAAGCCGGAAGAGCTGAACGCCTACCTCTCGAGCTATCCCAACGGCCAGTTCCGCTCGCTGGCGCTGGCGCGGATCGCGTCGCTCGATAACGGCACGGCCGGGAAGGACAAGGACAGCAAGGATATGACGCGCAATCTGACCGCCGTCGATCCCGCAACCTTCAGCGAGGAGTCGAGCCAGGTCACCGAGGACCAGATCGGGCTCGACCGCGGGCAGCGCCGCGACGTGCAGCGCAGGCTCAACGGCCTCGGCTTCGACACCAAGGTCACCGGGAAGTTCGACGATGACACCCGCTCGGTGATCAAGCGCTGGCAGGCCGCCCGCGGCTATCCGGTCAGCGGCTATCTCAACAAGCTCCAGCACAAGGCGCTGCTGTCCGAGATCGTCGCGACCAGCCAGACCTCTTCCGACGATTCCTCCTCCGACAGCGGCCGCCACGTGCGGCACAGCAGCGGCGGTGGTGGCGGAGGTGGCGGCTATCGCCGCAGCGGCGGCGATCCCGGCGCCTTCATGGGCGGCCTGGTCGGCGGCATGATGGGCGGCATGTTCCGGCACTGAGCGGCGCGGGCCGATCAAGAAAACAAGCCCGGCCATGCGCCGGGCTTTTTCTGTGGCCCCTCATGGTGAGGAGGCGCGCCAGCGCCATCTCGAACCATGAAGGCCCCGCTCTCACCCGCGGCCATCCTTCGAGACGGCCGCTTCTCGCGGCCTCCTCAGGATGAGGACCAACAGCTGGGCTGGCGTCTCCTAGAGCGTTTTCGAGCGAAGTGGATACCGGTTCGCGTGAAGAAAACGCGTCAAAACAAAAGCTGGAGCCCGGTTCTGATTTCAATCAGAGCCGGAATGCTCCAGTCCTACTTCCCTGCCGCCTTGCGCAGCGCATCATTGATGCGATCCTGCCAGCCGGGCCCGCCGGATTGGAAATGCTCCAGCACGTCCTGGTCGATCCGCAAGGTGACCTGCTCCTTGACGCCGGGAACAGCATTTTTCTTCGGCGGCGCCTCGGCTGTCTTCGTGGTCACCTTCTTGAACGCCGCTTCCGCTTCGCTGCGGGCGTCGTTCAGAGTTCTTGGCCGTCTCGGCAGATCGGACATGGCTAGATTCCTTCGAACAGGGCAGTTGAGAGATGGCGCTCCGCAAACGACGGCACGACGACGCCCGCCTTCTCCATGGCGACGATCATCGCCGCCCCAATGCGGTCCTTCACACTGGCCACCGGATTGAAATATTCGAGCGTGACGAGAATGGGCGCCTCGACGCCATGCGCCTTCGGCAGGTTCGCACGCCGCACGATCGGCGTGTCGCCGATCGCATCGACAATGCCGTCAAAGACGCGGCCGCGGCCGGGACGGTGCGCTGCACCCGTCGCCCGTGATGCGTCCATGGCTTTTCTCCTGTGCTGTCTCGCGTTGCGGTGAAGGCCGGCAAGGCCAGTAGGCGACGGTGCACGCTGCAGTGCAAGCGAGTTGTTTCAAATCAAATAAGCGCTGCATTGCAAAAACTTAACGCGACCAAATAACGCAAAAGCAACGCATTTGTGTTGCTACATCGTCAATGAATTTGGTGTATAGACTATCGCAGGCCTTGGAACGCAGAGGGGTCACGATGCCAGCCGTTGCTGAAATCCTGTCGACCGTTGTGCCGCACCCCGATCCCCGGGGGAGTGATTTGCCAACCTGCCCCGTATGCGCAGACTCGATGGTTGCTGCCGAAGCCTCCGCCTATCTGTCGGAGCATTTGATCAGCTATCTCTGGACCTGCGACACTTGCGGATATGGTTTCGTAACCAAGCACGCGGCCAAGCGTATCGTGTGCAATTAGGCGTCCGCGGGGCGCGATCGCGCCCCGCGAGCATTGTCCCAGCATCCTGAGAATTCAGAAGAGTTCAATTCGCTTCCGCGCTTCCGGTTCCTATTGGTGCCGGACGATATGCGTGGCCGTTCAGCTCGTGAGCGGCGCGATGTCGCCGCACGCCCATCCCTGTTTCGTCGCCTCGTAGAACTCGGCAAACCTGCCTTGCGCGATCGCCTCGCGGATGTCGGCCATCAGGCGCTGAAAATAGGCGATGTTGATCTCGGACAGCAGCATGGCGCCGAGTGTCTCGCCGGAGCGGACGAGATGGTGCAGGTAGGCGCGCGAGATCTCGCGCGTCGAGGGCCAGGCGCTTTCCTCGTCCAGCGGCCGCGGATCATCGATATGGCGTGCATTGCGCAGGTTGATGGCGCCGAAGCGCGTGAAGGCGACGCCGTGCCGCCCGTTGCGGGTCGGCAGCACGCAGTCGAACATGTCGATGCCGCGCTTGACCGCTTCGAGCAGATCGTCGGGCGTGCCGACGCCCATGAGGTAGCGCGGCCGGTCGGCGGGCAAGAGCGGCGCGGTCTCCTCGATCATGGCAAGCATCACCGCCTGCGGCTCGCCGACGGCGAGTCCGCCGATGGCATAGCCGTGGAAGCCGATGTCGCTCAAGCCCCGCGCGCTGGCCTTGCGCAGCTCCGGCACGTCGCCGCCCTGCACGATGCCGAACAGCATGTAACCCTCGGGCGCGGTCTCGAAGGCGCGCTTGCTGCGCTCCGCCCAGCGCAGCGACAGCCGCATGGCGCGCTCGATGTCGGCGCGCTCCGCCGGCAACCGCACGCATTCATCAAGCTGCATGGCGATATCCGAGCCCAATAGCCGCTGCACCTCGATCGAGCGCTCCGGCGACAGCTCGATCTTGGCGCCGTCGATATGGGAGCGGAAGGTCACGGCATGCTCGGTGAGCTTGCGCAGCTCCGACAGCGACATCACCTGGAAGCCGCCGGAATCCGTCAGCATCGGCCCGCCCCAGCCCGTGAAGCGCTGCAGGCCGCCCAGCGCCGCGATGCGCTCGGCGCCGGGCCGCAGCATCAGATGATAGGTATTGCCGAGCACGATATCGGCGCCGGCGTCGCGCACCTCGCGCCAGTACAGCCCCTTCATGGCGCCGGCCGTGCCGACCGGCATGAAGGCTGGCGTGCGCACCACCCCGTGCGGGGTGGTCAGCCGCCCCGTGCGGGTCGCACCGTCAGTGGCGAGCAGTTCGAAATGGTTGGGAAGCGTCGTATCGGAATGGCCCATGGGCCGGCTTATGGCGCGACAGGGCGGCCGGATTCAACCTTTTCGGCGCGGCAATCGCCGGAAAAGCCGTTGACGGCGCCAGGCCGCCCCCCTATGGTCCCGCGCCATGACCGCCGCGACCAAAAGCACGACCAAAACGACCAAAGCCCGACCGGGCCTCGGAGGCGTGCGCGCGTAGGCAGACACCAGACCATCGCGACATCTCGAACCGAAGCCCCGCCTGATCAGGTCCGGGGCTTTTTTATTGCCTCAAGCATCACCGGAGACAAGAACGTGAAGAACGACCCCGTTGTAGCCATTGTCGGCGTGACCGGCGCAGTAGGAGCCGAGTTCATCGCCACCATGGACAAGCGCAATTTCCGCGTCGGCCGGCTCAAGGCGCTGGCCAGCGCCCGCTCGGCCGGCAAGACGGTCGAATTCCGCGGCAAGAGCGTGGTCATCGAGGAGCTCACCGAGCGCTCCTTCGAGGGGGTCGATATCGCGCTGTTCTCGGCCGGCGGCTCGATCTCCAGGAAGTACGCGCCGATCGCGGTGCGGTCCGGCGCCGTCGTCGTCGACAATTCCTCGGCCTTCCGCATGGACCCGAACGTGCCGCTGGTGATCCCCGAGATCAATGCGCCCCGCATCCGCGACCACAAGGGCATCATCGCCAACCCGAACTGCGCCGCGATCACCGCGCTGGTGCCGCTGTGGCCGATTCATCAGAAGAACCGCATCAAGCGCATGATCATCGCGACCTACCAGGCGGCCAGCGGCGCAGGCGCCGCCGCCATGGACGAGCTCGTGCAGTCGACCCGGGCCCATCTCAATGGCCAGGTGTTTCCGCCCAAGGTGATGCCGCACCCCTACGCCTTCAACCTGTTCAGCCACAACACCGCGATCGACCCCGAGACCGGCTACAATGACGAGGAGACCAAGGTCATCAAGGAGACCCGCAAGATCTTCGAGGATGACAGGATCGGCGTCGGTGTGACCTGCGTGCGCGTCCCCGTCCTGCGCGCCCATTGCGAGGCCATCACCATCGAATGCGAGCGGCCGATCGCCGAAACCGAGGTGCGCAACATTCTCGCGGTGGCGCCCGGCGTGCGGGTGGTCGACGACCGCGCCAGCAACTACTTCCCGATGCCGGTCGATGCATCGGGCCAGGACGACGTGCTGGTCGGCCGCATCCGAACCGATCTCAGCGACACGTCGGGCCATTCGATCTCGATGTTCGTCGCCGCCGATCAGCTCCTGAAGGGCGCCGCGCTCAACGCGGTGCAGATCGCGGAGCTGTTGCCGGAGCGGGTGATGGCGTAAGGTAACTGTCGCAGCAGCGAAGATCACCTCTCCCATCGGGAGAGGTCGATTTGCGCAGCAAATCGGGCAAGGGGTTACGGTCTATCGAGAGAGCTGCGGCCCTCACCCGGATCGCATCATTCGATGCGATCCGACCGCTCCCCGCTGGGGAGAGGTGGGCCGAGCCCGCGTTGCGTTCTCTCGCTACTCGCCCCGAAACAGCAAGCACGCATCGCCATACGAATAGAACCTGTAGCCGCTTGCGATCGCGTGGGCATACGCCGCTTTCATCGTCTCGAGCCCAGCGAATGCCGAGACCAGCATGAACAGCGTCGAGCGGGGCAAATGAAAATTGGTCAGCAGCACATCGACCGCCCGGAAGCGATAGCCGGGGGTGATGAAGATCGAGGTTTCCTCGGCGAACGGCAGAACCGTGCCGTCCTCGGCTGCAGCACTTTCGAGCAGGCGCAGCGAGGTGGTGCCGATTGCGACGATGCGGCCGCCCTTCGCGCGCGCTGCATTCAGCGCTGATGCCGTCTCCGCGGTGATCTGGCCCCATTCCGCGTGCATCTTGTGCCCCGCGGTGTCGTCGGCCTTCACGGGCAGGAAGGTCCCGGCGCCGACATGGAGCGTGATGCGGTGAATGGCAACGCCGTGCGCGCGCAACGCCGCTTCCAGCGCCGGCGTGAAATGCAGGCCCGCGGTCGGCGCCGCCACCGCGCCCTCGCTCCTCGCGAACATGGTCTGATAGTCTTCGCTGTCGCGCTCATCGACCTCGCGCTTGCTCGCGATATAGGGCGGCAGCGGGACGTGGCCGACATCCGCAATGGCCTGGTCGAGCACGGGGCCATGGAAGGCGAAGGACAAGGTCACCTCGCCCTCCGACCCCTTGCGCTCGACCGTCGCGTCGAGATGGCCGAGCAGGCAGACCTTGCCCTCATTGCCGAAGCGGATGCTGTCGCCCTCGGCGAGCTTCTTCGCCGGCTTCACCAATGCCTGCCAGCGCGAGCCGTCGAGCCGCTTGATCAGGGTGGCCTCGATCTTGGGCTCGGTCGGCCGGCCGATGCGCCGGCCGGAGAGCTGCGCCGGGATCACCTTGGTGTCGTTGACCACGAGCTGGTCGCCGGGGCGGAGCCAATCCGGCAGGTCGGAGACGATCTGGTCGCGCAGCCCGCCACCGGCCTCAACCACGAGCAGGCGCGCCGAATCCCGCGGGCTCGCGGGACGCAGCGCGATGTTCTCGGGCGGCAGATCGAAATCGAAAAGGTCGGTGCGCATGGGGGCGATGCGCTCTCACACATTCAGTGTCGTTCCGGGGCACGCGAAGCGTGAACCCGGAACCTCGAGATTCCGGGTTCGGTGCTTTGCACCGCCCCGGAATGACGGAGTCAAATCACGCCGCGTCGGCGGCCATGCGCGCCTTCACGATCTTGTCGGGGTCCTTCACCGGCTCGCCGCGCTTGATCTTGTCGACGTTCTCCATGCCCTCGGTGACCTTGCCCCAAACGGTGTACTGGCCGTTCAGGAAGGAGGCGTCGTCGAAGCAGATGAAGAACTGGCTGTCGCCGGAGTCGGGGTTGGCCGCGCGCGCCATCGAGGCGGTGCCGCGCACATGCGGTTCCTTGTTGAACTCGGCCTTCAGCTTCTGGCCAGAGCCGCCCATGCCGGTGCCGTGCGGGCAGCCGGTCTGCGCCATGAAGCCGTCGATCACGCGATGGAACACGATACCGTCGTAGAAGCCTTCGCGGACCAGCTCCTTGATGCGGGCCACGTGGTTGGGGGCGAGATCGGGACGCATCTCGATCGTCACGGGGCCCTGGGTGGTCTCAAGGATCAAAGTATTTTCGGTAACAGCCATGCTCGTTTCTCTGGTTGGGGTGTGGGTCTGGGACTGGACGTATGGAACCGGATCCAGAACGGGTGACCGGCTGCCGCGCCCGCCATGCTTTCGGTAAATGGCATCGGCGTGCAGCGTTGCAACGTCTCCATGACGGCAACGCGGTACTCCAGGCGGTCGCTGTCGGTAGCCCCGGTGGACTCAAAGGTGATCCGCGGCTTGCCGAGAATCTCGCCGGCGCGGTTGAAGCTCACGACCACCGTGATGTCCATCGGATTCGCGCGCGACAGCGGCGGCGGCCGCCAGCAGGAATAGATCCGTTCAATGGTCTCCTTGATGGTATTGACCTTGCCGGCATCCGCCTTGTTGGTGTCGGCTTTGTTGGTATCGGCTTGCCCGTCCTCGGATCGCGCCGGGGCCGGCAAGACGACAAGCGGCAGCGCTGCGGCAATCACGAGGCGCAGTCTGCCGCCGCTCACCTGATCAGCTCACTTCATGTCCGCGGCGACTTGCACCTTCACCATCTTGTCGGGATCGGTGACGGTGCCGCCAGCCGAGCCCGGAGGTGCCTTCTTCAGCTTGTCGACGACGTCCATGCCCTGCACCACCTCGCCGACCACCGTGTACTGGCCGTCGAGGCTCCCGCCGTCGGCGAACATGATGAAGAACTGCGAATTGGCGGAATCGACGCTGTCGCCGCGCCTGGCCATGCCGACGATGCCGCGCTTGAAGTGGACGTTGGAGAACTCCTGCTTCAGGTTCGGATATTTCGATCCGCCGGTGCCGTTGAAATTCTGCCCATCGCCGGTCTGCGCCATGAAGCCGTCCATCACGCGGTGGAACGGCACGTTGTTGTAGAAGCCGTCGCGGGCAAGCTGCTTCAGCCGCTCGGCATGCTGCGGCGCCAGGTCCGGCCGCAGCTTGATGACGATGCGGCCCTTGGTGGTGTCGATGACGAGGGCATTGGCCTTGTCGAGCCCCGCCGGCAGCGGCGCTTGCGCGTGCGCGGGCTGTGCCAGCATAACAGGCGCTGCCAGCATCAGCGCGAAGACCATGGTGAGGGCTCGGATCATCTGAAACTCCGCAATCGTTGGATGGATGGTCGGCTTGCCGCGCGCGGCGGGCTCAGCCGGCGAATTTAGCTTTCAGCGCGGCGGCAATTTCGGCCGGCACGAAGGCCGAGACGTCGCCGCCCATGCCGGCGATCTGCCGCACCAGGGTGGCCGTGATCGGGCGGACATGGGCGGAGGCCGGGATGAAAACCGTATGCACGTCGGGCGCCATGGTCTCGTTCATGCCGGCAAGCTGCATCTCATAATCGAGGTCGGTGCCGTCGCGCAGGCCCCGGATCATGATGGTCGCACCGTTCTGTTGCGCGGCAGTGACCGTGAGGTTGTCATAGGTCACGCAGTCGAAGGCGCAACCGGCCTTGGCAGCCACCGGGCCGAACACGTCCCGCGTCATCTGCAGCCGCTCCTCGGTCGAGAACAGCGGCTTCTTGCCCGAATGCACGCCGACGGCGGCGATCAGCTTGTCGCAGAGGCGAACGGCGTGCCGGACCACGTCGAGATGGCCGTTGGTGACGGGATCGAAGGAACCGGGATACAGGGCAATGCGCGGCATGCGCCCCTCCTACCCCGGCCGCGCCGGCCGGGCAAGCGCGGCGGGTTCCGCGTCGACCGGGAGCCCGGCGGGAACCGGTCGCAACGCGGCTTTGTCGGCCAGTGAACCATGCCGGCCGCCGTCGCGACTACCGGAAGGCCGCCTTTGTTTCGTCAAAGCCGCCCCGACGAAACAGAGCCGCTCCGGGATGAAACCAATTTCGGCCTTCCGCGAAGGCCTGCCGAAACGACTCACGGTTAATGAATGGCGCAACGAAAAGGCGGGCCGGCCACGGCCCGTGACATGGGGACCGTCATGATCAAGGCTCTTTCCGCCGTCGCGGTGGCTGCTTGCTTTGCCGCTGCCCTCACCATTCTGCCCGGTTTTGCTCCGCAGGTCGAAGCCAGCGTGCCACCGGCGCTGGCCAAGGGCGACCGTCTCGACATCCGCCCGATCGGCCGCGACTGCTCGGAGCAGGCCTGGCCGAATTTCGAAGCTTCCTGCCTGCGCACCGCCTTCACCCGCAAGGACGTCCGGCAGGCGCGGCTGGTGACCGCGGATCGGACGCCGTAGGACGCGGCGCGGCTCAATTGGGCTGCTCGAGTCCCTGCCAGCGATAGAGGGCAAAGGACAACGCCCAGCTCGCCAGAAACACGCCCACCACGAGATAGCCGAAGCTCGCAAGGCTCTCGTTGAGGCCGGCAATCACCCCCCAGAAGCTTCCCTCGAGCCCGAGCTTGCCGGCGATCAGGCCGAGCGCCTCGATGCCGCCGATCATGACCGCCACCACCACGGACATCGCCGTGATGGTGAGGTTGTACCAGATCTTTCGGATCGGATTCAGAAACGCCCAGCCATAGGCGCCGACCATCAAGACGCTGTCGGTGGTGTCGACGAGCGTCATGCCGGCGGTGAACAACGCCGGAAAGATCATCACCGTGCCGAAGTTGAGGCCGCCCGAGGCCTGCCCTGCCGCCACGGTGAACAGGCTGATTTCGGTCGCCGTGTCGAAGCCGAGGCCGAACAGCAGGCCGACCGCAAACATCTGCCAGCTTGCCGTGACCATGCGGAACAACGGCCGCAGCAGGCGGGCCAGCAGGCCGCGGCCGGACAACAGCAGATTGAGCTCGTCGTCGCCGACCTTTTCGCCTCGCCGCGCGCGCTGAAAGCTGCGCCAGACGCTGCGCAAGATCACGAGATTGATGGCGGCGATCGTCAGCAGGAAAAACGCGGACGTGGCGGTGCCAATGACGCCGCCGACCGTCTTGAACTCCTGAAACCGGCCCTGCAGCGCAAATGCGGCCGCGGCGATGCCGGCGACGGCGAGCGCAATCGAAAGCGAATGTCCGAGCGAGAAGAACAGTCCGACGGCGAGCGGACGCTTCCCCTCCTGCATCAGCTTGCGCACCACATTGTCGATGGTCGCGATGTGATCGGCATCGACGGCGTGTCGCAGGCCGAGCACATAGGCCAGAAAGGCGGTGCCAAGCAGCGTCGGCCGGTCGGACAATGCGACGATGGCCCAGGTCCAGGCGAGGCCGTTGATTTCCAGCAGGAACACGTAGAGCGAGACGACTCTGGTGCGCGAGGCGGCCGATCCGTCGTCGACGGCAAGTTTCAGGTATGAGAGCATGACGCTTGCCTCGCTAGAAACGGATAGCCCTGATCGACGAACGTCGACTGGCCATGCACGGCCAAGATATCCATCGCGGGCGCGACGCGCGACGGTGCATATCGGGCTGGCCGTGATGGCTGGCTGCGATAGGTCCAAGCCAAACCGCCGGTCGCGTAGACCGACCGGTTGCCACGCGTAGCCGATGTGCGCGTGCGCCGTGCCGGTGACTTCACGGCGATTGCCGCGGGCAGATCGGCCGCGCCGGCGCTGGGGGCCATGCACATGCTCACCGCCGCGCAACTTGCGCAGGCCAGCGATACAAGGCAACAAACGTAGTGGACAGAACAGCTTTGGGCGCGCGCAGCCATGGCGGCTCTCCTTCCGCGAAACAAACATCAGTGCTTGTCATCGCTGCGAAGAACCGCGCCCCAAGCGTGCGCACCGCACGCCGGATGGATGACTGTCCAGGCCGGTCTCCTGACTCGCGGGTCGATGCTCTGTTTCCGCCTTCCCGGGCCGGAAAGCCCAGTGGCTTCGTGGAAAAGAACTCACCGCTCACAGTTGCGGGCGCAGTTGCGGATTTGGCCGAGGCCTCACCGCATTCCCATGTCGTCGGTCTTTCGACCAACGAACCTGAACAGGTTCATCATCGCTTCAATTGTTTGCGGGTGTCAACATCAGGGGTCGCCGCGCCGCAGCTAGAATCGGTCTAAGCTCCGCAATCAGCGCACACATGACATGGATCGAGACGCAGGCTCGACACGCGATGTGACCGGCGCACGCGATCAGGGAGCGGCCGCCGTCGCAACTTGGCCGCTCCTGATTGCAGCTTGAGGAATTCGCCCTGCTCTAGGCCGGGGCGCCGTTGCCGTTGCCGTTCGCGGCCTCGGCGTCCTCGCCGATGTGCTCGACCGAGACCACATGCTCGTCCTCGGCGGTGTCGAACACGATCACGCCTTGCGTCGAGCGACCGGCGATGCGGATGTCCTCGACCGGGCAGCGGATCAGCTGGCCCTTGTCGGTGACCAGCATGATCTGGTCGGAATCCTCCACCGGGAACGAGGCGATCAGCTTGCCGTTGCGCTCATTGACCGACATGGCGACGATGCCTTTGCCGCCGCGGCCCGTGGTGCGGTATTCGAACGACGAGGAGCGCTTGCCATAGCCGTTCTCGCTGATGGTCAGCACGAACTGCTCGGCCGCGGACATCTCGACATAGCGCTGCTCGCCGAGCTCCATCGTGCCGCTGGCCTCCTCGGCATCGCTGGCCGCCTCCTCCTCGGCTCCGCCGCGGCGCACCGCATTGGCGCGGCGCAGATAGGCCGCGCGCTCCTCGGAATCGGCTTCCATGTGGCGCAGGATGGCGAGCGAGATCACCTTGTCGGCGTCCGCCAGCGCAATGCCGCGCACGCCCATCGAGGTGCGCCCGGTGAACACGCGCACATCGGTGACGGGGAAGCGGATGCACTGGCCGCCGGCGGCGGTGAGCAGCACGTCGTCGCGCTCGGTGCAGATCTGCACGTCGACGATCTCCTCGCCCTCGTCGAGCTTCATGGCGATGATGCCGGAACGGCGCACGTCCATGAAATCGGACAGCTTGTTGCGGCGGACATTGCCGCCGGTGGTGGCGAACATCACGTCGAGCTGCGCCCAGGAGGATTCATCCTCCGGCAGCGGCATGATGGTGGTGATGCGCTCGCCCTGCTCCAGCGGCAGGATGTTGATCAGCGCCTTGCCGCGCCCGTTGGGTGCCGCGACCGGCAGCCGCCAGACCTTTTCCTTGTAGACCTGGCCGCGCGAGGAGAAGAACAGCACCGGCGTATGCGTGGAGGCCACGAACAGGCGGCTGACGAAATCCTCCTCGCGGGTCTGCATGCCGGCACGGCCCTTGCCGCCGCGGCGCTGCGCCCGATAGGCCGACAGCGGCACGCGCTTGGCGTAGCCCGCATGCGAGACGGTGACGACCATGTCCTCGCGCTGGATCAGGTCCTCGTCCTCGACCTCGCCTTCCTGGTCGATGATCACGGTCCGGCGCGGGGTGGCGAACTCCGCCTTGACCTCGGCAAGCTCGGTCTTGATGATGGCCTGCACGCGCGCACGCGAGCGCAGAATGTCGAGATAGTCGTTGATCTCGACCTTCAGCTTGTCCAGCTCCTCGGAGATTTCGTCGCGGCCGAGCGCCGTGAGCCGTTGCAGCCGCAGGTCCAGGATCGCCTTGGCCTGCTCCATCGACAGGCGGATGGTGCCGTCGGCTGCGAGTTGGTGGCGCGGATCGGCGATCAGGGTGATCATGGCCTCGACGTCGCGCGCCGGCCAGTCGCGCGCCATCAGGGCGTCGCGCGCGGTGGTGGGATCGGGCGAGGTGCGGATCACGCGGATGATCTCGTCGATGTTGGCGACCGCCACCGCGAGGCCGACCAGGATATGGGCGCGGTCGCGCGCCTTCTTCAGCAGATATTTGGTCCGCCGCGTGACGACCTGCTCACGGAAGGCGATGAAGATCGTCAGCAGGTCCTTCAGATTCATCGTCCGCGGCCGGCCGCCGTCGAGCGCCAGCATGTTGGCGGGGAAGCTCGTCTGCAGCGGCGTGAACTTGTAGAGCTGGTTCAACACCACGTCGGGCATGGCGTCGCGCTTCAGTTCGATGACGACGCGGAAACCGTCGCGGTCGGATTCGTCGCGCAGATCGGCGATGCCCTCGATCTTCTTCTCCCGGATCAGTTCGGCGATCCGCTCGACCATGGTCGCCTTGTTGACCTGGTAGGGAATCTCCGTGACGATGATCGCCTCGCGCTCCTTGCGGATGGTGTCGATCGACACCTTGCCCCGCATCACGATCGAGCCACGGCCGAGATGATAGGCGGAGCGGATGCCCTGGCGGCCGAGAATGACGCCGCCGGTCGGAAAATCCGGCCCCGGAACGATATTCATCACCTCGTCGATGGTGAGCGCGGGATTGTCGATCAGCGCCACGCAGGCATCGATCACCTCGCCGAGATTGTGCGGCGGGATGTTGGTGGCCATGCCGACCGCGATGCCGCCGGCGCCGTTGACGAGCAGGTTGGGAAACTTCGCCGGAAGAACCGACGGCTCTTTTTCGTTGTTGTCGTAATTGGGTTGAAAATCGACGGTGTCCTTGTCGATGTCGTCGATCAGCGGGATGGCAGGCTTGGCGAGCCGCGCTTCGGTGTATCGGTAGGCCGCGGGCGGATCGCCGTCCACCGAGCCGAAATTGCCCTGGCCATCGACCAGAGGCACGCGCATGGAGAAATCCTGCGCCATGCGGACCATCGCGTCGTAGATCGACTGGTCGCCATGCGGATGGTATTTACCGATGACGTCGCCGACCACGCGCGCGGACTTCACGTATTTCTTGTCCGGCGTATGTCCCTGCTCGTACATCGAGTAGAGAATGCGCCGGTGCACCGGCTTCAACCCGTCGCGCACGTCGGGCAACGCGCGTGCCACGATCACGCTCATGGCGTAATTGAGGTACGACGTCTTCATCTCGTCGAGGATGGAGATGGGGCGAATGTCGGAGGGGCCCGACGGCTCGTCGGGCTTTTGGTCGTCGTTGTCAGACAAGGGGAAATCCGGTCAGTTTTCTCATGGAATCATATAGCGCATGGGGGCGGTTTTCACCACCCCTTTGCATCCCGGAGGAAGCCTTTTTCCCTTCGTTTTTCCAGTGACTTACGCCCGCCTTTGACAGCGCGAAACGGGAAGCCGGGGTTACCGGCGGGGCGGCGGCCGGACCGCGGCCGGCGATAGCGCGGCAATGTGGGCTTTCAGCTCGCCACGGACGCGGTCGAGCACCTCCCCGTAGTCGCGGGTCGCGGTCTGCCGGAACAGCCGCACCGTCGGATACCAGGGGCTGTCATCGCGATCGAGCAGCCAGCGATAATCCGGCGCATAGGCCAGCATGATCCAGGTCGGTCGCGCCAACGCACCCGCAAGATGCGCGACGCTGGTGTCCACCGTTATGACAAGGTCCAGGCACGAGAGCATGGCCGCGGTCTCGGCGAAGTCCGCAAGATGCCCGGTGAAATCGAGGATGTCGGGACGCTCCAGCAGCGTCAGCCTGTCGCCGGGCCTCGGCTCTTTCTGAAGGCTGAAAAAGCGCGCATCGACGTCGAGAAGCCGGCACATCGTGCGCAGCTGCATCGAGCGCTGGCGATCATCGCCGTGCGCCTGACTTCCGGACCAGACGAGGCCAATCCGCATCTTGTCGTGCGAGCCGAGCCGCTCCTCCCAGGCCTGCCGAAGCGCCTCCGGCGGCGCGGGGAGATAGGGCACCTCGGACGGAACGGTCGCGAGCCGGGTCTCGAACGCAAACGGCAAGGCCGACAGCGGACAGTGGATGTCGAAATCCGGAAGCTCGGCAGCGCTTCTCGGCAGGCATTGCGCCACGCCCTCGATGGCTGACACAAGCGGCTGAACGGGATCGTCGACCTGCAGGATCACGCGGGCGCCAAGCTGTGCCACCTTTTTCACGTAACGCACGTACTGGATAGTGTCGCCGAGGCCTTCGTCGCCATGAAGCAGGATGGTCCTGCCCGCGATCGGCCCCTCGCCGCGCCACTGTGGCTGCGTGAAGTTCCGGTCGACGAGGATGCCGCCGATCGTTCGCACGCGCTCGCGCAACGCCCAGCCGTCTGCGAAATTGCCGAGCTGGAGCTGCGTGAGCGCCTTGTTCCAAAGGGCCTTGGCATGGTTCGGTGCGATCGCGATGACGGCATCGAGCGCCGCCACGGCTTCGTCGAGCCGGAGCATGGCGAGCAGCGACCGCGCCCGGTTGAAGAGCGGATTGGCAAAGGCAGGGTCGCGCGCGATCGCCTGGTCGAAACAGACGAGCGCCTCGTCGTGCCGCCCGAGACGCTGCAACACCAATCCGGCATTGTCGAGAATCCCGACATCATCCGGCGCAAGTTCGATCGCCTTGCGGCTGGCGGCAAGCGCCTCCTCCAGCCGGTCGAGCTGCGCCAGGCAGAAGCTTTTCAGCTTGAAGGCCCCGGCAAGGTTCGTCCTGACCTGCAGCAAGCGGTCGAAGCTTGCGATGGCCTGCTCGTAGCGGCCCTCCTCGAGATGCAGCATCGCGCTGCCGCCGGCGGCGCCGGCATGTTTTGGATCGATCGTGAGCGCCTTTTCGAAGCTCATGATCGCTTCGGGATTGCGCTTCTGCTGCTGCAGGCATTCGCCCATTCGAAACCAGGTCTCGGCCTGATCCCCTTTCAGCACCAGCGCGCGATCAAAGCTCCTGATCGCCTCATCGAAGCGCTGCGTCCGCTGCAGCGCCATGCCGAGGTTGGAGACGTAATCCGCAGCGTCGGGATTTTGCCGGATCGCCCGGACGAACCATTCGATGGCGAGATCATATTGCCTGGCGGCAAAGCACAGCAGGCCCATCAGATGCAGTGAATCGGCATGACGCGGATCCAGCGCAAGCGCGCTGCGCACGCATTGCTCCGCCTCGGCCAGTTGGCCGGCCTGCAGCCGCGCAAAGCCCGCCTCGAACCACGCGGCGGGGGTTTCCTCCGCCGGAGACGCGGGTTGGGACATCTGGGGCTTATTCCTGTTGGGCGCTCATCGGAAGCGGTCCGTCGGCTGACGCCCAGAGTAGATGATTCCCCTTAGTCCAGCGATGTCTGGTCAGGCAGCGAGCACCAATGCAAAAGGGCGCCTCCTTGTGATCCGCTGGATCCAGAGAAGCGCCCCGTCCTTGGCACGGCTTGCATCACGCTAGAACGGAATGTCGTCGTCCATGTCGTTGTTGCGCGCGCCGCTCGGCGCGGGTGCGCGGCGGGGGGCTGCCGAGCCCGAGGACGGCCCGATCGCGCCGAAATCGCCGCCGCCCCCGCCCATGTCGTCGCCGGCGAAGCTGCCACCGCCGCCGCGCCCGTCCAGCATGGTCAGATTGGAGTTGAAGCCCTGCAGCACCACCTCGGTGGTGTATTTTTCCGCGCCGCTCTGGTCGGTCCATTTGCGCGTCTGCAGCTGGCCCTCGACATAGACCTTGGCGCCCTTCTTCAGATATTGCTCGGCGACCTTGGCGAGGCCTTCGTTGAAGATCACCACGCGATGCCACTCGGTCTTTTCCTTGCGCTCGCCGGTGGCGCGGTCGCGCCAGGTCTCGGACGTTGCCACGCTCAGATTGGCGATCGGCCGGCCGTCCTGGGTCCGCCGGATCTCCGGATCCTTGCCGAGATTCCCGACCAGGATCACCTTGTTCACGCTTCCCGCCATCGCCACTCTCCACGCTGAAAATTCGGGGGCGGCCGGTCGCCGGCGGCCCGTTTGCTGGCGACCCTATACGCTCGCTGCGCGCGGTCGCCGCGCCAATCCGCAATTATCCCCATATATAGCAGCCTTGCTACCCGTGTTCCATTTTTGTTCCGAGCAATTTCCGGGAGATCGCGGCCACTTTTCGGCCCTTCCGTCGCCTTGGCGCGGGCCTCGACCACGGCTTGCGCCTCGCCCCGGCGTCCCCTTTCCGCGCGTTGCGGAAAATGCGTTGCAAAACATTCATTTAGGCGGCCCGCACTTCTCGACCGAGTGTGGCATTTCAGAGACGGTTTTGGCGCCTGAATCGGCTATAGTCAGCACGACATTTTGATCGCATGGGCGGTCGCGACTGACTTGAAGGCGCTTCTGGGGACCAACGGGAGCGCAAGAAAAGCCGGGGGACGTTGAAATGAAGAAGTTGCTGGTGGGAGTGGTTGGCTTGGTTGCGTTGAGCGCCGCGCCCGCATTCGCTGCGGATTTGCCCGCACGGACCTACACCAAGGCCCCGGCCATGATCGCTGCGGTCTATGACTGGACCGGTTTCTATGTCGGCCTCAATGGCGGCGGCGGCTTCAGCCACGATTGCTGGACCAACAGCGCGACCGTTGTCGGTGCGACCGCGCCGACCGTGTCCGAAGGCTGCCATGACGCCTCGGGCGGCATGGTCGGTGGCCAGATCGGCTATCGCTGGCAGTCGGCGAACTGGGTGTTCGGCCTTGAAGGCCAGGGCGACTGGGCAGACTTCAAGGGCTCCAATGTGAGCGCGGCCGGACTGCCGGCTCCGCTGACCGGCATCACCAACCAGACCAAAATCGATGCGATTGGCCTGATCACGGGCCAGGTTGGCTACGCCTGGAACAACGTGCTCTGGTACGTGAAGGGCGGCGCGGCTGTCACCCATGACAAGTACAAGGGCATTACGGCGGCCGGCCTCGTTCTCGACTCGGCAGATGAAACGCGTTGGGGCGGCACCGTCGGCACCGGCGTGGAAGTCGGCTTCGCGCCGAACTGGTCGGTCGGCGTCGAGTACGACCATCTGTTCATGGGCACCCGCTCGATCAGCTTCCTCACTCCGGCCAACGTCTTTACCCGCACCGACAGCGTCAAGCAGGATCTCGATATCGCGACGGTCCGCGTGAACTACCGCTGGGGCGGCCCGGTGGTCGCCAAGTACTGAGCGTCGACAAGTACTGAGCGTCGACAATTACTGAGCGTCGACGCGCCAACGCTCGCTGGAATAATCCAAAAGGCCGGCCTCGCGCCGGCCTTTTCGTTTGCGCGCTCACGCCCGCGCAATGGCGCGATTTGCCGTTGGCTGTGACTTTCCGGCAACGCCATTTTTACGAGTGATTCAGTTGTCCCTGCGATGAGTCGCACCGATCAGCTGTCCAGAAGCGGCGGCGACGGGGAATAATTGGCAACATTGGCTTGGAGAACAACAAATGAAAAAGGCCTTGCTTTTAGGGGTTAGCCTGGCAGCCGTAGGAACGGTCCCTGCTCTGGCGGCGGATATGGCCCCGCGCGCCTACACCAAAGCACCTGCCTACGTGCCGGCACCGATCTATAGCTGGGCGGGCTTCTATATCGGTCTCAATGGCGGCGGCGGCTCCAGCCACAATTGCTGGGATCTCACCAGCGTCGCGGGCGTTCCGCGCGAGGGTTGTCATGACGCGACCGGCGGCATGGCCGGCGGCCAGATCGGCTATCGCTGGCAGGCCTCCAACTGGGTGTTCGGCCTGGAAGCACAGGGCGATTGGGCGAACTTCAAGGGCTCCAACCTGAGCGCCCCGGCGGCCCTGACCTCGGCGGTCACCAACACCACCAAGATCGATGCCATCGGCCTGTTCACCGGCCAGATCGGTTACGCCTGGAACAACGTGCTCTGGTACGCCAAGGGCGGCGCGGCCATGACCCACGACAAATACACCGGCAGCTTCACCGCCACCGGCGCTGCGTTCGACCAGGCCAGCGAGACCCGCTGGGGCGGCGCGGTCGGCACCGGCGTCGAGGTCGGCTTCGCGCCGGGCTGGTCGGTTGCGGTCGAATACGACCACCTCTTCATGGGCAGCGGCGGCAACAATTTCTCGTCGGCCGCGACCGGCGCCCTCACCCGCACCGACAGCATCAAGCAGGACGTCGACATGGGCACGGTGCGGATCAACTACACCTTCGGCGGCCCCGTCGTCGCGCGCTACTGATCCTTCGCAACAAGAGAAGTTGCACGACAGAAGGCCGGCCTCGCGCCGGCCTTTTTGCTGTCGGCATCTGCCGGCCGTCGCGCTCAGGTTGCGCAATTTACCTTCGGTTGTGGCATTCCGGTAACTGCCATTGGCGACCGATTCCGCTAAAGCTATACCACTTGATGAATCAGCTGCCGGTTGGCACTGGCGGCCTTTAGAAAATGGAATGGAATGGGGACGGAAAATGAAAAAGGCCTTGCTGGTCGGAGTTAGCCTCGCAGCGCTGGGAAGCGCGCCGGCGTTTGCGGCGGATCTTGCTGCGCGTCACATGTACACCAAGGCGCCTGTCGCTCCTCCGGTCTACGGCTGGGCCGGCTTCTACATCGGCCTCAACGCCGGTGGCGCCTCCGCCCGTAACTGCTGGAATCTCACCAATTCGCTCGGCACGCCGATCCCGGCCACGCCAAACGATGGCTGCCATGATGCAACCGGCGCACTGGTCGGCGGTCAGATCGGCTATCGCTGGCAGTTCACGAACTGGGTGTTCGGCCTCGAAGCTCAGGGCGACTGGGCCAACCTGAAGGGATCCAACACCAGCCTGACGGGGACGTTCGGCGGCTTCCCGTTCTCGAACCAGACCAAGACCGATGCGATCGGCCTGTTCACGGGCCAGTTCGGCTACGCCTGGAACAACGTGCTCTGGTACGCCAAGGGCGGCGCGGCCGTGACCCACAACAAGTACAACGGGGTGGTGCAAACCGCGGTCGGAGGTTTCCCCGTCGGCTTTGCCTTCGACGGGGCCACCGCCACCCGCTGGGGCGGCGCGGTCGGCACCGGCGTCGAGATCGGCTTCGCGCCGGGCTGGTCGGTCGCTTTCGAATACGACCATCTCTTCATGGGCAACAGCACCAGCGCCAACCTCATCACCCCCGCCGGCGCGTTCGACCGCACCGAGAAGATCAATCAGGACATCGACATGGGCACGGTGCGGGTCAACTACACCTTCGGCGGCCCGGTGGTGGCCAAGTACTGAGCCACCGACTGATCCGTCGCGACACTCGCGATGTCCGGAGCCTGCGGAGCGAATTGCACTGAAAAGGCCGGCCTTTGTGCCGGCCTTTTTGCTGGCAGGCCTTCATCGCATCGTCACGCGCAGGTTGCACGGTTTACCCCCCAGTAGTGGCATTTGGGTGACGGTTTTCGGCAACCGCTTTCGCTATAGCTTTCGCACTTGATGATTCAGCTACCGGTTGCAGCCGATAGCCTTAAGCACGATAGATTGGATAGAGATGAAAAAGGCCCTGTTGATTGGAGTTAGCCTCGCCGCGCTCGGAAGCGCTCCCGCATTTGCCGCGGACCTTGCCGCGCGTCACGTCTACACCAAGGCTCCCGCCATTGCGCCGGTGTACAACTGGGCCGGCTTCTATATCGGCTTCAACGCCGGCGGCGGCTCGAGCCACAATTGCTGGGACATGACCAGCATTGTCGGCATTGCGGTCCCCGTCACCAGCGAAGGCTGCCATGATGCGACCGGCGCGCTGGCCGGCGGCCAGATCGGCTATCGCTGGCAGATGCAGAACTGGGTGTTCGGCCTCGAAGGCCAGGGCGACTGGGCGAACCTGAAGGGATCGAACACCAGCCTGATCGGCATTGCCGCCGGCGTTCCCTACACCAACCAGACCAAGATCGATTCCTTCGGCCTCTTGACCGGCCAGGTCGGCTACGCCTGGAACAATGTGCTCTGGTACTTCAAGGGCGGCGCGGCCGTCACCCACAACAAGTACAAAGGCCTCTTCACCGGCGTTGCTTTCGACCAGTCGAGCGACACCCGCTGGGGCGGCACCGTCGGAACCGGGATCGAGATCGGCTTTGCGCCGGGCTGGTCGGTTGCCTTCGAATACGACCACCTGTTCATGGGCAACAGCAGCTTCACCTTCGCCGCGACGCCCGCGCTCGGCGTCGGCTTCACCCGCACCGACAGCATCAAGCAGGACGTCGACATGGGTACGGTTCGCGTGAACTACACCTTCGGCGGCCCGGTGGTGGCCAAGTACTGAGGCGAACAGCCTGCGCATCGAGAAAAGGCCGGCCTCGCGCCGGCCTTTTTGTTTGCGCAGGTCCGGGTTTTACATCCCTGCTGCTGCCCCCTGCTGCCATTTCGCGGGAAACCGCTTGGAAACCGTTGATCACTTGCATGCGGCACTGGAAATTGTTTGCCGTTCTTCCTACGTTCCAGCATCACCCCATTGGCGTCCGATCCCGGCTGAAACAGCCAGGCGCGCCCCTACGATGCGCGCGTCCCGTGCGCCTGGAATTGCCGATATGGATGAAATTCTGAAAGCGCGACGCCCCTCCTCGCCAAGCTCGCTCCGTGCCATCACCATTCGCGGCGCGCGCGAGCACAATCTGAAGAACGTCGACGTCGAGATCCCCCGCGACAAGCTCGTCGTGTTCACAGGGCTGTCCGGCTCCGGCAAATCCTCGCTCGCCTTCGACACCATCTATGCCGAGGGCCAGCGCCGCTATGTGGAGTCGCTCTCCGCCTATGCGCGCCAGTTCCTGGAGATGATGCAGAAGCCCGACGTCGACCAGATCGACGGCCTGTCGCCGGCGATCTCCATCGAGCAGAAGACGACGTCGAAGAACCCGCGCTCCACCGTCGGCACCGTCACCGAGATCTACGACTACATGCGCCTGTTGTGGGCGCGCGTCGGCGTGCCCTATTCGCCCGCCACCGGCCTGCCGATCGAGAGCCAGACGGTGTCGCAGATGGTCGACCGCGTGCTGGCGCTGCCGGAGGGCACAAGGCTTTATCTGCTGGCGCCGGTGGTGCGCGGCCGCAAGGGCGAGTACAAGA
The DNA here is from genome assembly GCA_035293585.1 of Bradyrhizobium sp. Taxonomy (GTDB): domain Bacteria; phylum Pseudomonadota; class Alphaproteobacteria; order Rhizobiales; family Xanthobacteraceae; genus Bradyrhizobium. The sequence goes on from DATGMN010000029.1 coordinate 221,342, forward strand.
AGGAGCTCGCCGAATACCTCAAGAAGGGCTTCCAGCGCGTCAAGATCGACGGCACCTTTCATGAGCTGTCGGAAGCGCCGACCCTGGACAAGAAATTCCCCCACGACATCGACGTCGTGGTCGACCGCATCGTGGTGCGCCCCGACATCGGCCAGCGCCTCGCCGAGAGCTTCGAGACCGCGCTGAAGCTCGCCGAGGGCCTGGCGGTGATCGAATATGCCGATGCGCCTGCGGCCGCGCCGGCCGAGGACAAGAAGAAGACCGCGAAGATCCACGACAAGAGCGGCCCCGAGCGTATCCTGTTCTCGGAGAAATTCGCCTGCCCGGTCTCCGGCTTCACCATCCCCGAGATCGAGCCGCGGCTGTTCTCCTTCAACAATCCCTATGGCGCCTGCCCGGCCTGCGGCGGCCTCGGCGTGGAGCAGCATGTCGACGAAGACCTCGTCATCCCCGACAAGGACGCGACCTTGCGCAAGGGCGCCATCGCGCCCTGGGCCAAGTCGTCCTCGCCCTATTACCTGCAGACGCTGACCGCGCTCGGCAAGCACTACAAGTTCACGCTCGACACCAAGTGGAAGGATCTGCCGAAGAAGACGCAAAACGCGCTCCTGCACGGCTCCGGCGAGGACGAGATCAAGTTCTCCTATGAGGACGGTGTGCGCTCCTACGACACCAAGAAGCCGTTCGAGGGCGTCATCACCAACATCGAGCGCCGCTACCGCGAGACCGAAAGCGAGTGGGCGCGCGAGGAGCTCGCGAAATATCTCGCCGACGTGCCCTGCGACGCCTGCCACGGCTATCGGCTCAAGCCGGAGGCGCTGTGCGTCAAGGTCGGCGGCAAGCATATCGGCGAGATCTCCGAGCTGTCGGTCATCCGTGCCTCCGAATGGTTCGAGACCGTGCCGGCGACGCTGAACGCGCAGCAGAACGAGATCGCCGTCCGCATCCTCAAGGAGATCCGCGAGCGGCTGACCTTCCTGATCGATGTCGGCCTCAATTACCTGACGCTGTCGCGCTCCTCGGGCACGCTGTCCGGCGGCGAGAGCCAGCGCATTCGGCTGGCCTCGCAGATCGGCTCGGGCCTGACGGGCGTGCTCTATGTGCTGGACGAGCCCTCGATCGGCCTGCACCAGCGCGACAATGCGCGTCTGCTCGAAACGTTGAAACGCCTGCGCGACCTCGGCAACACCGTGATCGTGGTCGAGCATGACGAGGACGCCATTCGTCTCGCCGACTACGTGCTCGACATCGGGCCCGGCGCCGGCATGCATGGCGGCCATATCGTCGCCCAGGGCACGCCGGCCGAGATCATGCGCAATCCGAAATCGCTGACCGGCAAATATCTCACCGGCGAGAACTTCGTGGCGGTGCCCGAGCGTCGCCCGCCGAACCATCGCCGCACCATCAAGGTCGTCAACGCGCGCGGCAATAATCTCAAGAACGTCACCGCGGAAATCCCGCTGGGCCTGTTCACCTGCGTCACCGGCGTCTCCGGCGGCGGCAAGTCGACGCTGCTGATCGACACGCTCTACCGCGCCATCGCCCGCAAGCTCAACAATGCCAGCGAAGGCGCAGCCCCGCACGACCGCATCGAGGGCCTGGAGCATATCGACAAGATCATCGACATCGACCAGTCGCCGATCGGCCGCACCCCGCGCTCCAACCCCGCGACCTACACCGGCGCCTTCACCCCGATCCGCGAGTGGTTCGCAGGGCTCCCTGAGGCGAAGGCGCGCGGCTACGAGCCCGGCCGCTTCTCCTTCAACGTCAAGGGTGGCCGCTGCGAGGCCTGCCAGGGCGACGGCGTCATCAAGATCGAGATGCACTTTCTGCCTGACGTCTACGTCACCTGCGATGTCTGCAAGGGCAAGCGCTACAACCGCGAGACGCTGGAGGTGCTGTTCAAGGGCAAGTCGATCGCCGACGTGCTCGACATGACGGTCGAGGAAGCCGCCGAGTTCTTCAAGGCGGTGCCGCGCGTGCGCGACACCTTCCAGACCCTGCACCGCGTCGGCCTCGACTACATCCATGTCGGCCAGCAGGCCACCACGCTCTCGGGCGGCGAAGCCCAGCGCGTCAAGCTGGCGAAAGAGCTGTCAAAACGCGCCACCGGCCGCACGCTCTACATCCTGGACGAGCCGACCACGGGCTTGCACTTCCACGACGTCAAGAAGCTCCTGGAGGTGCTGCACGAGCTGGTCGCGCAGGGCAATACGGTGGTGGTGATCGAGCACAATCTCGAGGTCATCAAGACCGCTGACTGGGTCATCGACTTAGGCCCCGAAGGCGGCGACGGCGGCGGCGAAATCGTCGCCTGGGGCCCGCCGGAGGATATTGCGAAGGCGCCACGGAGCTACACGGGGAAGTTTTTGAAGCCGGTGCTGGAGAAGGCCGACAAGCCACGGAAGAGCGGCAGGGCGAGCGAGGCGGCGGAGTAGAACGGTTCCGAAATCACGAGCCCGCACGACGGAATAGCCAGCCTGTCCGGTCATCGGTCACGTCCCGCTGCTTACCGTCCATAGCGGGCGAGCGCGGAAGCGTGCCTCCTCGACGACGACGTATTGACCAAACAGCCGCTCACCATATTGCTGGATTGCTGCAACAACCCGGAGCGCCTGGAGCTGTGCATTTTCGGAACCGACGCGCATCAACACGATCCCGGGCACCGGATGGGCCCGTCTAAAAACAAGATCGCCGAAATCCTTGTCTTCAGTTAGGAGAAGTCGTCTCTCGTACGTAGCGAGAGCTATGACGTCATGGTCGCTGATGCCCGCTGCGGCCTCCCCGACGTAAAGCACATCTTCGCCCTCGCGCCGAAGTGCTTCCACGAGGGGCGCCGCGATGCATTCGTCGGCGAGCCAAAGCACGGGTCAGCGATAGATGATTTCTTCGTCGGCGAGATAGTCGGCGGCGAACGCCTGCGCCGCGCGGATATCGTCAAGCGTCAGCCGCGGATGATCGGCCAGAACCTCTTCGGCGGATTTCCCGGCGCCGAGCTTACGCAGAACCAACTCCACGGGGATGCGCGTACCGCGGATGACGGGCTTGCCATCCATGATCTGAGGGCTCACTTCGATACGTTCGTTGCGCATGACAGAAGCTCCGTCCGCCGGGCAATCTAGCAGAACCTCTTGGATTTGTCATTGTGGTTTGCAAGTACAGGGCGGATCGATGTGTGTTTCCTTCCCGCTCCTGGTGAACACGGCGCCCACCCGGCTTTCTATTACGCGGCTCGTACAAGTCGAGGTCACGCCCTGTCCCGCCCCTCCGCAAATCGCGCCGCCGCTATCGTCCCGAGCACTTTCGCGCTCTCCAGCCAGTAGGATGGGTAGAGGGCAGCGAAACCCATCAATCTCTCGATGGACTGACAGCTGGTGGGTTTCGCTGCGCTCTACCCACCCCACAAGTCCCTCACGCCGCCCTAGCGACACCCAGCACCGCCCCCTTCCCCCGCACCTCCGCCTCCTCGAATTCCGCCGCCGCAATCGCCCGGTCCAGCGCGGCCCGCAGCTCCTTCGCGCTCTCCAGCGTCAATTCAACGCCGGCGCGAGCCCCGGGCTCCAGGCCCGTGTTGATGAAATCGAGCGTGATCACGTCGCCCGCCATCGTGTGGCGGGCGTGGTCGTAGGCGACCACGCTGTGGGTGAGCGGAAACCAGTCGTCGCCGCGCTTGGCCATGCCGTCTGCCGTCGCAATCTCGATGATGGATGTGCACATGAGTGGGCTCCTCGCTTCGCTAGTGGTCGGTCTCTCATCCCGAGTCATTCAGGGCGCCGAAGGGCGAACTGCGGCGCGCCATTGCGCACCTGAAGGCAAGCAAATTTCCAACCCGTCATCCTGAGGTGCCGGCGCGCAGCGCTGGCCTCGAAGGATGAACGGCCCCGCTGTTGCAGTCGGGCCGTCGCCCTTCGAGGCCCGCGTGCTGCGGGCACCTCAGGGTGACGGTGCTCTGCCGGAACACCGCCAAGACTCTGACCCGCCATCCGGAGAATCTCGCGTCGTAACCTCTGGATTCCGGGTTCGCCGCTGGCGCGGCGCCCCGGAATGACGGAGGAAAGCGTTAGAATTACTTCGCCAGATGCTTGCCGAAGAACGCAAACACCTTGCCCCAGGCGTCCATGCATTGCTCGGGACGGTAGAGCGGCCGGTGCCAGTAGAAGAAGCCGTGGCCGGCGCCATCGTAGCGGTGGAATTCGTATTGCTTGCCGTGCTTCTTCAGCTCGGCCTCGTGCTGGTTGACCTGCTCCGGGCTCGGGGCGCGGTCGTCATTGCCGAAGATGCCGATCAGCGGACACGACAGATCCTTGGTCATGTCGATTGGCGCCACCGGCGTCTTCTCGTTGAGCTCCTCCTTGGCCATGACCACGCGGCCGCCCCACAGTTCGGCGCAGGCGTCGACGTCCTTTTTCTGGCAGGCATAGATGAAGGCGTGGCGACCGCCGGAGCAGGAGCCGAACAGGCCGACCTTGCCGTTGTGATTGGGCTGCGCGCGCATCCATTTCACGGCGCCCTCGGTGTCGCCAACCATCTGGGCGTCGGGAATACCGCCCTCGGCGCGCACCTTGGCCGCGACGTCATCCGGATTGCCGGCGCCCGCGCGCTCGTAGAGATTGGCGCAGATTGCGAGATAACCGTGATGGGCAAAGCGCCGCGTGGTCTCGATGTAGAGCTCGCTCCAGCCGGGCAGATGATGGATCAGCACCACGCCCGGAAACGGTCCTGGGCCGGAGGGTTTTGCGACATAGGCCGTGATCGGCGTGCCCTTGTCGCCTGATATCGTGACGTTCTCGCAGGTCATGCCTCGGTAAAATGACATACGCTTGCTCCTCCAATTTTGTCCTTGGCGACCTCGATAGCCGTTCGCCGCGCGATGCTCTACTCTCGAACCGTCATCCTGAGGAGGCCGCGAACCGCGGCCGTCTCGAAGGACGACGGCCCGGCTGCAACAGCGGGGCCGTTCACCCTTCGAGGCTCGCTGACGCGAGCACCTCAGGATGACGGTTTTGATAACGCCTCCTCAGGCTTTCACGCCAGCATAGTCCATTCCGTGCCCCTTCGCATAAAAGGCGCAATGTGGTTTTGCTATATGTGCCCTGCTCTCGTCGCGTTTCATGTGGCATTTCCTTGCCCTATTCCCTCGTCATCTTCGACCTCGACGGCACGCTGGCCGACAGCTTTCCGTGGTTCCGGCGCCATGTGAACGGCGTCGCCGACCGTTTTTCCTTTCGCCGCATCGCCGACGAGGATGTCGAAGGCCTGCGCCATGCAGACTCCCGCGAGATCCTCGCCCGGCTGGAGGTGCCGATCTGGAAGCTGCCGGCAATCGCCCGGCACATGCGCCGGCTGAAGGCGCAGCATCTTGCGGATATTCCGCTGTTCGACGGCGCCGACGCCATGCTGCGGACGCTTGCGGAGGCCGGCTTTCACCTGGCGCTGGTCTCGTCCGACAGCGAGGCCAACGCGCGCCGGCAGCTCGGCGAGCTCGCCGGGCTGTTTTCCCATTTCGATTGCGGAGCCTCGATCTTCGGCAAGGCGAGGAAATTCCGCCGCGTCGTCAACCGCGCCAGCCTCAAACCCGAGGCCGTGATCGCGATCGGCGACGAGGTCCGCGACATCGAGGCCGCCCGCGCCGCCGGCATCGCCTGCGGCGCCGTGCGCTGGGGCTTTGCCTCCACCGAAGCGCTGCAGGGGCGTGCGCCCGATCTGCTCTTCGAGCGCATGGAGGATATCGTGCGGGAGCTGGGTGCGGCGAGACGATAGGGCGTGGCGAAGCAAACCGTAGGATGGGCAGAGCGCAGCGGCGTTTGCTTGCCGCGTCGCCTCGCTCCCGCCAGTGACGGCGTCACTCCGCCAGCGCCGCCTCGACAAACCCGTTCGGATCCTCGAAGAACTCGCGCATGGCCTTGTAGTGGTCGGTCTGTTTCAAGGTGGTCGGCTCCAGACCATGCCTGGTCAGGCGCAGCAGGGTCGCATCCGGATAGGCCATCAGCATCGGCGAATGGGTCGCCATGATCACCTGGCAATGGCCGATATCGTCCATCCGCCGCAGCAGCTTCAGGAATTCGATCTGCCGCGACGGCGACAGCGCCGATTCCGGCTCGTCGAAGATGAAGATGCCCTGACGCTGGCAGCGTTCGTTGAAGAAGCGCAGGAAGCCTTCGGCGTGGGAATGCGAGAGGAATTCCGGCGGCGGTCCGCCGAACGGGTCGTCAAGCGCAGCCTTGTCCAGATATCGCGCGACCGAGAAAAAACTCTCCGCTCGAAAGAACCAGCCATGGGTGATCTTCGGCAGCCA
>DATGMN010000030.1:0-8554 GCA_035293585.1 Bradyrhizobium sp.
CGCTCGCCCGCCAGAAAGTTTCGCCGCTGCGCCAGCCAGCCGATATAGGCGAGATGATAGCGTACATTGGCCCGCGCCGCGCGCATCACGTCCGACGCCGGCGGGCCGCCGCCGTCCTCCTCGCTCATGAAGCGCTTGTAGATGCGCTCGGTGACCAGGGGGTTTGAGGCCTCCTCGAAGAACTTTTCGTTGAACCAGGCCATCAGGCGGCGCACCTCGATGCGCTCGCCCATGGTGCTCGGCAACAGCCTGCGGTCGCCCATCTCGGCGCCCAGGGTCTCGTCGACATATTCGGCGATGATGCCCGCCGTCGGAATCGCCGGCTGGCCATCGGAGAACAGCACCGGCGTGGTGCCCGCGGGGTTCATGGCCAGAAAACCCTCCCGCCGCTCCCAGACCCGCTCCTCCACCAGCTTGAGGTCGCAGCCATATTCGCCCAGCACCAGGCGGACAAAGCGCGAATGCGGGCAAAACGGGTGATGGAACAGCGTGAACATGCAACCTTTGAATATGCGGGTTGTAATTAAGAAACCACCAATTCCGGCGGAGGGGCCAAACTACCCATGCAAACGCACGAGGCAACCGAAGTTTTCGCGATTTTTGCGATTGCGGCGTTGGGGCGAATAAGCGAGAAGAGCCCGCAAATTTGGCCGAAATCGATCCTCAGAGGTGAGAAGCATGATCTCGGATACGCTGCGCGCGGTGATTCTTGGCGTCGTCGAGGGTGTCACTGAGTTCCTGCCTGTCTCCTCCACCGGCCATCTGTTGCTGGCGGGCCGCTTCTTCAATCTCGGCGAAGACGATTTCTGGAAGAGCTTCGATATCCTGATCCAGCTGGGTGCGATCCTGGCCATCGTCGCGCTCTATTTCGTGAAATTGTGGCGGATCCTGATCGGGGCGGTGACCAACGCCGAGGACAGCGAGGACCGCCGTTTCATCATCGGCGTCTTGATCGCCTTCCTCCCCGCAGTGGTGATCGGCCTCGCCGCGGGCAAGTACATCAAGGAATATCTGTTCAATCCCTGGATCGTCTGCTTTTCGCTGATCGTCGGCGGCGCCATCCTGATGTGGGTCGACCAGATCGATCACAAGCCGCGTGAGCACGACGCGACCAGGTTTCCGCTTCTGATGTATCTGTGGATCGGCATCGCGCAGTGCCTTGCCATGATCCCGGGCGTGTCGCGCTCCGGTGCCACCATCGTCTCCGCGATGTTGTTGGGAGCCGACAAGCGTGCTGCTGCCGAGTTCTCCTTCTTCCTGGCGATCCCGACCATGATCGGCGCCTTCGCCTATGATTTCTACAAGAACCGCGCCGACATGACGACCGATCACCTCGGCATCATCGCGATCGGCTTCGTGGTCTCGTTCGTGGTCGCGATCATCGTGGTGAAGACGTTCCTCGAATACGTCACGCGCCACGGCTTCACGCTGTTCGCCTGGTGGCGCGTCGTCGTGGGCACGCTGGGGCTTGTTGCGCTGGCGATGGGGCGGTGAGCCAAGCTCGCTGTCGTTCCGGCGAAGGCCGGAACCGATATCGCGGAGTTTCGCTATGGCCCGCGGCGGCAGTTGATCTTCGCAACAACAAAGGCCTGTGGTTATAGGTCCCGGCCTTCGCCGGGACGACCACATGCCTCAGGCATTCTTGCGCTGGAATTGCCCGGCCGGGCGGAAGCGCCAGAGATATTGCGGGGCGATGGCTTCGAGCGAATCCGCCGCGATGCCGAGGCCGTCGAGCGTGAGCCCGGCATCCTTCGCCGCCTGCGACACCAGGTTGTCCATGCGCAGCAGCTCGACCTGGTCCGGCGTCAGCTTCAATGCGCCGGGCGCGAATTGCAGGAGGTAGGACTGCAATTTGGCGATCCCGAACGGCAGCGAGACCAGCATGCGCTCGCGGTCGGTGATGGCCAGGATGATCTCCATGATCTCGCGCATGGAGAGGATCTCGGGCCCGCCGAGCTCGTAAGTCGCGCCGGCCTTTGCCTTGCCGTCGACGGCCTCGGCCACCGCATTGGCGACATCGCCGACATAGACCGGCTGCATTCTGGTGGCCCCGCCGCCGATGAGCGGCAGGAAGGGCGAAATCCGCGCCAGCGCGGCAAAGCGGTTGGTGAATTGGTCCTCGGGACCGAACACCACCGACGGCCGCATGATGGCGGCCGAGGGCACCGCTGCCAGCACCGCCTTTTCGCCGGCCGCCTTGCTGCGGGCATAGGCCGATTCGGACGCCTCGTTGGCCCCGATCGCCGAGACATGCACCATTTGCGCGCCGGCTGCGGCCGCAGCGGTCGCGATGGTGCGGGCCCCCTCCGCCTGCACCGCCTCAAAGGTCTGCGCGCCGCTCTCGGCGAGGACGCCGACCAGGTTCACCACGACTTGGGCGTCGCGAATAGCCGCCTCGACCGAGCCCTGGTGGCGGATATTGGCCTGCACGGTGTGGATCTGGCCGACCCGTCCCATCGGCTGCAGATATCCCGCCAGTTCCGGCCGCCGCACCGCGACCCGGATGCGATAGTCGCGCTTGGCCAGCGCCCGGACCACATTCCGCCCCACAAAACCCGATCCGCCGAAAACCGTAACCAGGGTATCCAGATTGGAGGGCATGGCTTTTATGTCCTGAGCAGGCAAATTCGAGGGGACGCGGCGATTTGGCAGGATTCGCGATACGCCATCAGCCGATTTCTGTACAGCCTAAAGCGTGGCGTGCTTTGGCTTTTTGATTGAGCAGGACCCCGGCGCAAACGCTTCGCGTTTGTCGTGAGGGAAAACCGGTATCTTTTTTTTCGGGATCATGCCTACCGATATGCAGTGATCGGAATTTGACAAGCGCGCGACGGCCCCTTAGTAACCGCGCCGGGCCCAGGTGGCGGAATTGGTAGACGCGCTGGCTTCAGGTGCCAGTGGTGTAACAGCCGTGAAGGTTCGAGTCCTTTCCTGGGCACCATTTTTGCCCAATGCCCGGTTTTGCCCGTGAGGGGCGGTTAAGCCGTCCGGTACCGGCCGACTCGCCTCTGGCCGCGAGCGGCGGTAGGTTGGCGCCAGCACCGAATCGAGAGGCCAGACCTTAGATGACCGTACGACTGCACCGCGGCGACCTGCCCGATCTTTCCCGCTACACGTCGTCGGTCGCGATCGACACCGAGACCATGGGCCTCAACCCGCACCGCGACCGGCTCTGCGTGGTGCAGCTGTCGAACGGCGATGGCAGCGCCGACGTGGTGCAGATTCCGAAGGATCACGCCGATGCGCCGAACCTGAAGATGCTGCTCGGCAATCCCGCCGTCACCAAGATCTTTCACTTCGCCCGCTTCGACGTTGCGGTGCTCTATCACACCCTCGGCGTGATGCCGCAGCCGGTCTATTGCACCAAGATCGCCTCCCGCCTCACCCGCACCTATACCGACCGGCATGGCTTGAAGGATCTGGTGCGCGAGTTGCTCAACGTCGACCTGTCCAAGCAGCAGCAGTCCTCCGACTGGGGCTCGCAGCAGCTGTCGGAGGCGCAGCTCGCTTATGCGGCCTCCGACGTGCTGCATCTGCACGCGCTTCGCGAGCGGCTCGACGTCATGCTGGCGCGCGAGGGGCGCACCGAACTCGCCCAGTCCTGTTTCGAGTTCCTGCCGACGCGCGCCAAGCTCGACCTGCAGGGCTGGGAGCTCGAGGACATTTTCGCTCATTCGTGAGCGTCTCCGATCGGCCGGCGAGAGCTGAACGAGCGGCCGCGGGGTCATTGGTTGCTCCCCTCGCCCCGTTTCGGACACAGTCTCAACCCAGTTCCCGACTGCATCATCGGCCATTGCGGGGTAGAGTGGGATAATCTCCCCGCCATCAGGAGCAGCGGTGAACTCGGTCCAGAACCCGGCCTATCAGGCGAGCCTCGAGGCACGCTTTGCGATCGCCGCGCGGCACAGCCGGATGGTGCGGGTGCTGCGTATTGCCGTGCCTGCCGCGGTCGGGCTGGCCATGGCGACCGTCATCGGCATCTCGCTGTTCAATCCGTTCCGGATGCCGATCCCGAAATTCGACATGGGCAACCTGGTCGTGTCAGGCACGAAGATCACCATGGAATCGCCGCATCTGTCCGGCTACTCGACCGAGGACCGGCGCCCCTATGAACTCTGGGCCAAGACCGCAACCCAGGACGTCACCGATCCCGATCATGTCGAGCTGAATACGCTGCGGGCCAAGGTCTTGATGGAGGACAAGTCGACCGTGACGCTCGATGCCCGCACCGGGTTTCTCGACAACAAACAGCAGACGCTCGACCTGCACAAGGACATCCACCTTGTGACCTCGAGCGGCTATGAGGCATGGCTCAGCCACGCCTTTGTCGACATGGGCAAGGGCACGGTCGATTCCGAGGAGCATGTCGACGTCAAACTGACCAACGGCACGCTCAGTGCCGACCGCCTGCACATCGCCGATGGCGGCGCGGTGGTGCGCTTCGACGGCAACGTCGTGATGCATCTCGATCATCTCGACACCGACAATTCCGCCAATACCGAAGCGAATGCCGCGCCCACGGAGCCCGCGCCGCCGCCTGCATCTGCCGCACCGGTGCGGACGCGCGCGGCTTCCGGCAAATCCAATTCGAGATGATGAGCATGCCCGGTTTTTCTTTTTACTGCCGCTCGCGCGGACCGCTTGCCGCCATCGCCTTCGTGCTTGCGTTCGGCGCAGCCTTCGCTGCGCATGCGCAGAGCGCGGCGACGAACGTCCCCAATGCGATGCAGGGCTTTGCGCAGAACAGGGACCAGCCGATCCAGATCGAGGCGGCCTCGCTGGAGATGCGCGACAAGAAGAAGGAAGCGACCTTTGCCGGCAATGTGAAGGTGGTGCAGGGCGACACCACCATGACCTCGAAGACGCTGGTGGTGTTCTACGAATCGAAAGATCAGGGGCAAGCGCCAGGGCAGCAGCCCGCGGCCCCCGCGACCCCCGCGGCCAAGGGCACAAAGACGGCCGCCGCCGCGCCCGGCGCACCGATGCAGTCGGCAACTCCCGGTCCCGGCGGCAGCTCCTCGATCAAGCGGCTTGAGGCACGCGGCAGTGTGGTTGTCACGCAGAAGGACCAGGTCGTCACGGGCGAGACTGCCGTGTTCGACACCAAGGCCAATCTGATCACCATGCTCGGCGGCGTGGTGCTGACCCAGTGCAGGAACGTGCTGCGCGGCGACCGCCTGTTCGTCGACATGACGACCGGCGTCTCCCGAGTGGAATCCGACAGCGGCAAGGTGCAGGGCCTGTTCATCAACAGTGGAGGCGAGGGTGGCGGCTGTGCCGGACAGGCACCGGGACAAACCTCGCCCGCGGCGCCCACATCCGGCGCCAAGCCCGGCGCAGGATCGCCGCTCTCCATCCTCAATCCGAACAAACCGAAATAACTTCAATCACTTCTGCGATGGGCCGAGCGGCCGCGGTTGAAGCTGGCGGCACAAGCCTGTATTTAGCCAGGGATCGAAGCGCGCACATTTTGTGACGCCGAAATCGGGCGTCCCGCTGGGCAAGGGGCATCCAATCCTTCATCCTGAGCAGACGAATCGAGCCGCGGGCGGCCGGCTACCGAACAGCTTTTGAGAGGCGTTGAGAGCAAAGCGCGGATGGTCGATTTACTCAGCATGTTCCGTCGGCGCCCCGCCAAGCGCGGTCGGACCGGGTTCGGCCGCGCCCGCGACGGCATCGCCGCCTTTGATGACGGCTATGGGGAGATGGTGCCGAGTGCGGTGCGCGACGCGCCGTCGATCGCCCGTGAGGCGCAGGTCGCGGGGCTCGATCTCGCCGGCCAGCCGCAGCATGCCGAGGTGCCGCCGCAGGCGCAGCGACCGCGTCCGCGCAGCCCGGCCAAACAACCGGCCAAGCCGGCGGCGGGATCCTCGGGCGTCCGGCTGTTGCGGCGGCCGGGCTTCCTGGCTGTGCATAGCGTGGAAAAGAGCTTTGGCAGCCGACAGGTGGTCCGGGGCGTTTCGATCTATGTGCGCCGCGGCGAGGCTGTCGGCCTGCTCGGTCCGAACGGCGCCGGCAAGACCACCGTGTTCTACATGATCACCGGTCTTATCAAGGCCGACCGCGGCGCCATCGAGCTCGACGGTCACGACGTGACGCAGCTGCCGATGTATCAGCGCGCCCGCCTTGGCATCGGTTATCTGCCGCAGGAAGCCTCGATCTTCCGTGGCCTCACCGTGGAGCAGAACATCCGCGCCGTGCTCGAGGTGGTCGAGCCCTCGAAGAAGAAGCGCGAGCGCGAGCTCGATTCGCTGCTCGATGAATTCAACATCACGCGCCTGCGCAAATCGCCGTCGATCGCCCTGTCCGGCGGCGAGCGCCGCCGCGTCGAAATCGCGCGCGCCCTCGCAACCCGCCCGAATTACATGCTGCTCGACGAGCCCTTCGCCGGCATCGACCCGATTGCGGTCGGCGACATTCAGGATCTGGTCCGCCACCTGACCAATCGCGGCATCGGCGTTCTCATCACCGACCACAATGTGCGCGAAACGCTCGGCCTGACCGACCGCGCCTATATCGTCTATGCCGGCGAGATCTTGACGGAAGGCAGCCCGGAGGAGATCGTCAACGATCCGGATGTGCGCCGTCTTTACCTTGGGGAAGAATTCCGCCTCTAGTCACTTTATTGCTCTGCGTCAAGCCGTGTACATCGGGCGCAGAGTAGGATAAGCAAGAATCGGACCAAGTAGTATTCGGGGACGGTCTTGCCTCCATGGCGCTAACGCAGAGATTAGAGTTCCGCCAGTCGCAGTCGCTGGTCATGACGCCGCAGCTGATGCAGGCCATCAAGCTGCTGCAGCTGTCGAACCTCGACCTTTCCACCTTTGTCGAAGAGGAATTGGAGCGCAATCCGCTCCTCGAGCGGGGCGCCGAAACCCCTGAGCCGCCGGTCGCCGGCGAGCCGGGATCGGAACGCGACATGTCCGATTCGGAACATGGCGGATCGGAAGATTTTACCGCCGGCCAATCGGAATTTTCGGGCGGGACCGGCGATGGCTTCGAGGCGGCGCCGGAGGCCGGACAAGAGGATTGGCTGAGCCCGGATCTCGGCAGCCGCACCGAAATCGAGCAGACGCTCGATACCGGCCTCGACAACGTCTTTTCCGAGGAGCCGGCCGAGGCCGCAGCGCGCACCGCCCAGGATGCCGCGCCGACCGCCTACACGGAATGGGGCGGTGGCGCCTCCAATGACGAGGAATATAATCTCGAGGCGTTCGTCGCCGCTGAAGTGACGCTTTCCGACCATCTTGCCGAGCAGCTTTCGGTCGCCTTCGCCACTCCGTCCGATCGCATGATCGGCCAATATCTGATCGATCTCGTCGACGACGCCGGCTATCTGCCGGCTGATCTCGGCCAGGCCGCGGAGCGCCTCGGCGCCGAGTCCGCTGATGTCGAGGCGGTGCTTGCGGTGTTGCAACGATTCGATCCGCCCGGCGTGTGTGCGCGGAATTTGAGCGAGTGCCTGGCGATCCAGCTGCGCGAGCTCAACCGTTACGACCCGGCGATGCAGGCGCTGGTCGAGCATCTCGATTTGCTGGCCAAGCGCGACCTCGCCGCCTTGCGCAAGGTGTGCGGCGTCGACGACGAGGACATCGCCGACATGATCAGCGAGATCCGGCGACTCGATCCCAAGCCCGGGTTGAAGTTCGGCACCTCGCGGCTGCAGGCCATGGTGCCCGACGTCTATGTGCGGCCAGGTCCCGACGGCGGCTGGCAGGTCGAGCTCAACAGCGACACGCTGCCGCGCGTCCTGGTCAACCAGACCTATTACGCGGAACTTTCCAAGACCATCAAGAAAGACGGCGACAAGTCCTATTTCACCGACTGCCTGCAGAACGCGACCTGGCTGGTGCGCGCGCTCGATCAGCGCGCCCGCACCATCCTGAAAGTCGCAACCGAAATCGTACGCCAGCAGGACGGCTTCTTCACGCACGGCGTGGCGCATCTGCGTCCGCTCAATCTGAAGGCCGTCGCGGACGCCATCCAGATGCACGAATCGACGGTCTCGCGCGTCACCGCCAACAAATACATGGCGACCAATCGCGGCACCTTCGAGCTCAAATACTTCTTTACCGCATCCATCGCCTCGGCGGATGGCGGCGAGGCGCATTCGGCCGAAGCCGTGCGCCATCACATCAAGCAGCTGATCGATGCGGAGGACGCGAGCGCGATCCTGTCCGACGATACCATCGTGGAACGTCTGCGCGGCGCCGGCATTGATATCGCCCGTCGTACGGTCGCGAAGTACCGCGAGGCGATGCGCATTCCCTCGTCGGTGCAACGCCGTCGCGAGAAGCAGAGCGCGCTTGTGATGCCGATGTAGCTCCGGTCGAGCGCAACACCTGCCGTAGTTTTCCGGATGCGACGGAAGCGCGCCCGTGCGCCTGGGTCAGATTGCGTCCGCCTCAAATCACGCTAGAGCGTTTCACGTTTTGATGGAAGCGTATCCGGCGTTTTTGAAGTAGTTGCCGCATTCGCTTGGCTGGATGGTTGTGACGAGGCCGCCGATGTGGCGGCAAACGTCGTCGATGGTGCGCTTTTGGGCGGAGCGCAT
>DATGMN010000031.1:0-41295 GCA_035293585.1 Bradyrhizobium sp.
GCAGGAGGAGGCGCTGTCGGTCGCGACCCACAAGCCGAACGTCTATATCGACCTCTCCGGCTGGTCGCCGAAATATTTCCCGCCGATCCTGGTCCGCTACATCAATTCGATTTTGCAGGATAAGATGCTGTTCGGCTCGGACTGGCCGGTGATCACGCCGGACCGCTGGCTTGCGGATTTCGCCAAGCTCGACATCCGCGAGGAGATCCGGCCGAAGGTACTGAAGGCCAACGCGCGCAAGCTGCTCGGCATCTGATCGCAAGGCGGCACTCGCGCGAGCCCAACCCGAGAGGGTCGCGCGATGCCCAAGCTGTTCACCTTCGCCGCTCTCGTCACTGCGCTTCTGTTGGGACGCGGCGGCACAGCGGCTGAGCCATCACCTCGCATTGTCGAGCTGGAAACGCCGCTTGCCAGCGCCCAGCCGCTACAGGCCTATCTCAGGCAGCCCGACAGCCGAGTCCCCCTCCCCGCCATCGTGCTGCTGCACGGCTGCAAGGGCAACTTCAAGCAGCTCGACGAGCTCTGGGGTAAACGGGTCGCCGGCTGGGGTTATGTGACGCTGACGGTCGACCATTTCGGGCCGCGCGGCATCGGCGATACCTGCGCGAGCAACGCCCCGGTCGACATGGCCTTCGACGCCTACCGCGCGCTCGACTATCTGGCCCAGCAACCTTTCGCCGATAGCAGCCGTGTCGTCCTGCTCGGCTTCTCCCAGGGCGGCTGGCTCACGCTCACCTCGCTCGAACGCGGCGTCATCGAGGAGACCGCGCACCACAAATTCCGCGCCGGCATCGCCTTCTATCCGCCCTGCAAGGGCTTCAAGGGCAACATGACGGTGCCGACCCTGATCCTGATCGGCGCCAGCGACGACTGGACGCCGGCGGAGGAGTGTCGCGACATGGTCGAGGGACGCGACGGCTTCGGCATCTCGCGCGAAAAGGGAACCGGCGTGCCGGCGAAGCTGATCGTCTACCCGAGCGCCTATCACGCCTTTGACGTGCCAACCTTGCAAATTCCGCGCACCTATCTCGGCCACCATCTCGAATATAATGAGGCGGCCGCGACGCAGGCGATCGAAGCCGTGCACGACTTCCTCGCCGGCATGACCGGCAGCAAGGACGAGCGCGGATCGAAACTGGACAGGTGAAGACAATGAACATCAAGGCGATCGTGTTCGACGCCTATGGCACGCTGTACGACATCCAGTCGGTTGCAGCGGTCACCGAGGAGACGTTTCCGGACTATGGCGACATCATCACCCAGATCTGGCGCATCAAGCAGCTGGAATACAGCTGGCTGCGCTCGCTGATGGGTCGTTACGAAAGCTTTGCCACCGTCACGCGCGACGCGCTTGCCTATACGCTGCGCGTGCTCGGACTGAGCTACGAGCCCGACGATTTCGAGCGCATCATCGGCAAATATCTGCATCTCGACCTCTATCCGGATGCGCTCGCCGCGCTCAACGCGATGGCCGATCGCAAGCTTGCGATCCTCTCCAACGGCAGCCCCGACACGCTCGATGCGCTGGTCCGAAATTCCGGGCTCGATCGCGTGCTGGCGGCCACGATCAGCGTCGACGCCAACAAGGTCTTCAAGCCGAGCCCGCTCGCCTACAGCCTGATTGAAACGACACTTGCCATCCCGCCCGCTTCCGTGCTCTTCGTCTCCTCGAACCCGTGGGACGCCTGCGGTGCCAAGGCCTTCGGCCTCAACGTCGCCTGGATCGAACGGGTGACGCCGGAAGCGATGGCGCTCGCCTGCGTCGAAAGTGAAACGATTGCGCCACTGACCATGTTCAAGGCCCTGCGCACCCAGATGGACGAGCTTGGCTGTGCGCCGGACCATCGCATCCGGTCGCTGGCGGAATTGCCTGGAATTGTGAAGACAGCATGAGTCTGGAATCGGTCCGCGCCTTCTTCGCGGAAAAGGCCCCCGACATCGACGTCATCGTCTCGCCGATCTCCTCGGCGACCGTCGCGCTTGCCGCCGAGGCTTACGGCGTCGAGCCGGCGCGGATCGGCAAGACGCTGTCCTTGCGCGTCGGCGAGCGCGTGGTGCTGATCGTGACCAGCGGCACCTCGCGCATCGACAACAAGAAGGTGAAGGCGCTGTTCGGGGTGAAGCCGAAAATGCTGGCGCTCGACGAAGTCGCCGAGATCACCGGACACGAGGTCGGCGGCGTCTGTCCGTTCGGGCTGAAAGTGCCGCTGCTGGTCTATTGCGACGTCTCGCTGAAGGCCTTCGACATCGTGGTGCCGGCCGCTGGCTCAACCCACAGCGCGGTGCGTATCAGCCCGGAGCGGATGGCCGAGCTCGTCGGCGCCGAATGGGTCGACGTCTGCGAGCAGCGGCAAATGCAAATCAGCGACAGCCAGGCGGTCACCTGAACCAGTCGTCGTCGCCGGGCGGCGCCTCGACCGGCGGGCCCGCGACGGGCGGCGGTCGCCGGCCGCGAGACGACGGCCGATCCGCGCGGTTGCTGGTATCGAACACCGCGCGGCAAGCCTCGGAGAGCTGCGGCGTGTTCGCCCGCAGGCAGCCCACGATGCGATTGACGTCAGGGATCTGGTCGCTGCACAGCCGCCAGACGTCGGGCGTGCAAGCCATCTGCTGCTCCATCGTCCCGCGATACTCCTCGGCACGCGCGGTCGGCGGCATGGCAATGCCGCCCACGAGCCCACACAAAACGAAGGCAATCGACTTCATTCGCATCATCACTCGCTCCGTCCCGCGCGTTGCCTCGAGTGAGGCCATGCTGGCGCGCAAATGAGGCCATGCGAGGTTCGCCGCCACAAGAAATCGTGAATGCGAGGCTCGGAACCAACTGAAATAGCTACGCTTTTGGTCGATCCGCCGATGGCGCCGGGCCGTCCGCGCGGGCTGGAACCGGGTCCGGCTTGGCGGCGTTTGATCCGACATCACCGAGTGTTCCAACATCCTCCAGTTTGATTCGATGACAGCCACCAGCCAGATTTTGCCCCGTGCACAAACCGGGATTCGCGGCCTCGATCACGTGCTCGAAGGCGGCCTCGCCCGGAACCGCCTGCATCTGCTCGAAGGCACTCCGGGCACCGGAAAGACCACCATTGCGTTGCAATTCCTGCTTGCCGGCGCCGCTGCCGGCGAGACCGGCCTCTATGTCAGCCTGGCCGAAACCGAGGAGGAATTGCGGGAAGGCGCCGCCTCGCATGGCTGGCGCATCGACGATCGCGTCGAGATCTGCGAGCTGGTGCCGCCGGAGAGCGTGCTCGATCCCCAGCAGCACCAGAGCCTGCTCTATTCGTCCGACCTCGAGCTCGGCGAAACCGTGGAGCGCATCTTCGAGGCGATCGAGAGATACAAGCCGCAGCGCATCGTGATCGACAGCCTGTCGGAAATCCGGTTGCTGGCGCAAAGCTCGCTGCGCTACCGCCGGCAAATTCTCGGCCTGAAGCACTACTTCGCCCGCAACAAATCGACCGTGATCACGCTCGACGACCTCACCACCGAGAGCACCGACCGCGCGGTCCACTCCATCGCGCACAGCGTGATCCATCTGGACCAGCTCGCGCCCAATTACGGTGCCGAGCGGCGCCGGCTGCGCGTCGCCAAATGCCGCGGCCAGAGCTTTCGCGGCGGCTATCACGACTTCAACATCACGACCGGCGGCATTCAGGTGTTTCCGCGCCTGGTGGCGGCCGAGCATCGGCACGGCTTCAACGGCCAGGCGGTCAAGAGCGGCGTGCCGGAGCTGGATTCGCTGCTGGGCGGGGGCATTACCGCCGGCTCCTCGACGCTCGTCATCGGCCCCGCCGGCACCGGAAAATCGCTGCTCTCCATCCAGTTCGTGGCCGCAAGCGTCCAGCGGGGCGAGCGCGCCGGCCTTTTCATCTTCGACGAGGAGCTCGGCTTGCTGTTCTCGCGGGCCAAGAGCCTCGGCATCGATCTGCAGGCCATGCGCGAGGCCGGCAAGCTGTTCGTCGAACAGATGGACGCGGCCGAATTGTCGCCCGGCGAATTCAGCTATCGCGTTCGCCATGCCGTCGACGAGCAGAGGATCCATACGGTCGTGATCGACAGCCTCAACGGCTACCAGGCGGCAATGCCCGAGGAGCAGTTCCTGATTCTGCACCTGCATGAGCTGCTGCAATATCTCAACCGCCAGGGCGCCGCGACCTTCCTGACCGTCGCCCAGCACGGGATGATAGGCGACATGAGGCAGCCGGTGGACGTGACCTATCTCGCCGATACCGTGATCATGCTGCGCTATTTCGAGGCGATGGGCAGGGTGCGGCGCGCAATCTCGGTGATCAAGAAGCGCACCGGCGCGCACGAAGACACCATCCGCGAGCTCAAGATCGGCGGAAGCGGCATCAATGTCGGCGAGCCGCTGACGGATTTCCAGGGCGTGCTGCGCGGAGTTCCGACCTATGTCGGCAAGACGACTCCGCTGATGGACTATCAGTGACCAGACCGAACCAGTCGGATACGGCCGAGCAGACCCTGATCCTCGCGCCGCGCGGCCGGGACGCGGCGCTCGCGCGGAGCATCCTGCAGGAAGCGGACCTGTGCGCCGAAGTCTGCGCGTCGTTTCCGGACCTGGTCAGCGGGATCGAGGCGGGCTGCGAGCTCGCCATCGTCACCGAGGAGTCCTTCCGCGGCGTCGACATGCGCGGCCTCGTCGAGTGGGTGAGAACGCAGCCGGCCTGGTCGGACTTTCCCTTCATCGTGCTGACAGAGCATGGCGGCGGCATCGAGCGCAATCCGACGGCGGCGCAGCTCACCGAAGCGCTTGGCAGCGTCAGCTTCCTGGAGCGTCCCTTTCACCCGACCACCCTGATCAGCGTCGTTCGCACCCATCTGCGCGGCCGACGGCGGCAATATGAATGCCGCAGGCTCAACGAGGAACTCGAGATCCGTGTGCAGGCGCGCACCGAGGAGCTGGCCGCCGCCAATCGCCAGCTGCTGGCCCAGATGGAGGAGCGCGAGCGGGTCGAGAGCACGCTGCGCCAGATGCAGCGCCTGGAGGCGGTCGGCCAGCTGACCTCGGGCGTCGCGCATGATTTCAACAATCTGCTGACCGTCGTGCTCGGCAACATCGCATTCATGGAGAAGGATTTCGCCGCGCGCGGCATCGACGGCAAGCTGTCGCAGCGCCTGCAATTCATGCGCTCGGCCGCCGAGCGCGGCGCCAAGCTGACCGACCAGATGCTGTCCTTCTCCCGCCGCCAGCGCCTGGAGCCGAAGGTCCTGGACCTCAACCACACCCTCGCGGGCATGCGCGACCTGCTTCACAGCACCATGGGCGGCAGCATCCGGATCGAGACATCGCTTTCGGAACGACTTTGGCACGCGTTGGTCGATCCCACCCAGCTCGAGCTTGCGGTGCTCAATCTCGCGATCAACGCACGCGACGCCATGGGGGTCGGAGGCCTGCTGACGGTCTCGACCCGCAACGCGACCTTGCGCGAGCCGGCCGGACCGGAAGAGCCGGTGGCAGGCGATTATGTCGAGATCTGCGTTTCCGATACCGGTTCGGGCATGAGCCCGAGCGTCCGCGCGCGGGTGTTCGAGCCGTTCTTCACCACCAAGGAAGTGGGCAAGGGCTCGGGCCTCGGCCTGAGCCAGGTGCTCGGCTTTGCCAAGCAGTCGAACGGCGGCGTACGCATCGACACGGTCGAGGGTGAAGGCACCTCGATCCGCATCTTCCTGCCGCGGTCCGACCTTGCGGAGGAGCGCACCGACACGCCTGCCCACGACCTCGGCGCCGATCCCGATGTCCCGGCTCGCATCCTCGTGGTCGACGACGACGATGCCGTGCGGCAAATCGTGGCCGACATGCTGCGCGAATTGCGCTACGAGGTGCTGGACAGCGGCAGCGCCAGCGCCGCCTTCGACATTCTGGAATCGGAAGAGGGCATCGACTTGCTGCTGCTCGACTTCGCGATGCCCGGCATGAGCGGAGCGGAGGTCGCCCGGCGCGTTCGCGCGCGCTATCCGCGGCTGCCGATCCTGTTCGTCACCGGCTATGCCGACCGCGCGCTGCTCAGCGGCATCGACGAAGCCCAGACCATCGGCAAGCCGTTTCAGCTGCACGAACTCGCCGGCAAGATCGCGCAGGCCCTGAGCCACAAGCTGGCCGAGGCGACCGCGCCAAATGACGACCCGCGCGCTGCGGTGTAGCGAGCCCACCCGGTGCGATAGTCGGACCGTTCATCCTTCGCGGCCTCCGCTGCGCTGCGGCCCCTCAGGATGACGGATCGAAAGACGCATCTGCTGTCGGATGAGCCGGAAGCGCCCAACTTTCACCGTCACCCCGAGGTGCTCGCGTCAGCGAGCCTCGAAGGGCGACGGCCCCGCTGCTGGTCTACGTCCGCTTCTTTCCCTTGGAAAAATGCCTGGTCAGAAACTCCGCCAGCACCTCGACGCGCGCCGGCCGCGGACCGCCGGGCGGCGTCACGAGATGCACCGCGGCTTCGGGCTGCTTCCAGCCCTTCAGGATCACCTCGACCTCGCCCGACGCAATGGCTTCGCCAACGATGAAGTCAGGCAGATCGGCGATCCCGAGCCCTGCGATCAGTGCCGGCATCACAGCCTCGCCATTGTTGGCGCGGAGCTGCCCGGCCGGACGCACGCTCGCCTGCTCGCCGGCCGCATTGGTGTAGTGCCAGACATTGCTCGAGAGGTAGGCATAGCCGAAGCATTTATGCTCGGCGAGATGCATCGGATGCGTCGGCCGGCCGTGGCGCTTGAGATAAGACGGTGCAGCGACCGTGTAGCGCGGCATGCTGCATAGCCGCCGCGCAATCAGCGAGGAATCCGGCAGCCGCGCGATGCGCAAACCGGCATCGAAGCCCTCCCCGATCAGGTCGACGGTGGCATCGCTCAAATGCAGATCGATCGAGACGTCGGGATATTGGGTCAGGAATTCCGGCAACAGCGGCGCCACCGCCTTGACCCCGAACGACATCGGCACTGCAAGCCGCACCAGCCCGCGCGGCGCGGTCGATTGCGCCAGCGTCTCGTTCTCGGCTTCCTCGCCGTCGGCCAACAGCCGCGCGGCCCGCGACGCCAGCCGTTGGCCGGCATCGGTCAGCGCGAGGCGTCGCGAGGTGCGGTTGAACAGCCGCGCGCCCAGCCGCTCCTCCAGCCGGCTCACCGCCTTGGAGACGGTGGCCTTCGACAGCGCGAGTTCGCTGGCCGCGGCCGCAAACGACCTCAACTCCACGACTTTCGCGAAAATCGCCAGCGCCTCGAAATCCGGAAGCTTTGCCATGAGCCCCAACCGCAAAATTGGAAACAATGAGTTTCAATAGTTTCTATTTCTATACCATCTCAAAATCCTTATCCAGAGCGCAACGGACATTCCGCACAAAACACCACAGGAACGAACCCATGATCGAACTCAAACCATTTGAAAAACTCGGCCATGCCGACCATGGCTGGCTGAACGCACGCCATCACTTCTCGTTCGCCGATTATTACGATCCGCAGAACATGAACCACGGTGCTCTGCGGGTCTGGAACGACGACGAGATCGCGCCGAACACCGGTTTTCCGGCGCATCCCCACGCCAACATGGAAATCATCACCTATGTGCGCGAAGGCGCGATCACCCATCAGGACAGCCTCGGCAACAAGGGCCGGACCGAGGCGGGCGACGTGCAGGTGATGAGCGCGGGCAGCGGCATCCGCCACTCCGAATACAATCTGGAGCCGGGCACGACCAAGATCTTCCAGATCTGGATCCAGCCGACCGGCCGCGGCGGCGAGCCGACCTGGGGCTCCAAGCCGTTCCCCAAGGCCGATCGCTCCGGCAAGCTCGTCACCATCGCAAGCGGCATCAAGGGCGACGACGACGCGCTGCCGATCCGCGCCGATGCGCGGGTGCTCGCTACCACGCTGAAGGCCGGCGAGAGCGCCGAATATTCGACCAGCAGCACGCGCAACCTCTATCTGGTGCCGGCCGCCGGTGCAGTCGAGATCAACGGCGTGCGGGTCAATGCCCGCGATGGAGCGGCGATCTCCGGCGAGGAGAAGCTGCGCATCAAGGCGCTGGAAGACAGCGAACTCGTGCTCGTGGACGCGGCGTAAGCGACTCAAGCACTCCGTCATGCCCGGACCTGACCCGGGCATCCACGACTTGCTTCGCGCGACCGAAAATGTGGATTGCCGGGTCAAGCCCCGGCGATGCCACCCTCATCAACCATCCTCCAGGAGACTACCCATGACCAAAGTCCTCGTCCTCTACTACTCCGCCTACGGCCATATCGAGACGATGGCCAA
The DNA here is from genome assembly GCA_035293585.1 of Bradyrhizobium sp. Lineage (GTDB taxonomy): Bacteria > Pseudomonadota > Alphaproteobacteria > Rhizobiales > Xanthobacteraceae > Bradyrhizobium. Next base: position 8,266 of record DATGMN010000031.1, read on the forward strand.
TGCTGTCGCCGAGGGCGCCCGCGAGGCCGGCGCGACCGTCGACATCAAGCGCGTGCCCGAGCTCGTTCCGCCCGAGGTCGCCAAGGCCTCGCATTACAAGCTCGACCAGGCCGCGCCCGTCGCCAAGGTTGAAGAGCTCGCCGATTACGACGCCATCATCATCGGCACCGGCACCCGCTTCGGCCGCATGTCCTCGCAGATGGCGAACTTCCTCGACCAGGCCGGCGGGCTCTGGTTCAGGGGCGCCCTGCACGGCAAGGTCGGCGGCGCCTTCACATCGACCGCGACCCAGCATGGCGGCCAGGAGACCACGCTGTTCTCCATCATCACCAACCTCTTGCATTTCGGCATGGTCGTGGTCGGGCTGAATTACGGCCACGCGGGCCAGATGAAGCTCGACGAGGTGACCGGCGGTGCGCCCTACGGGGCGACGACGATCGCCGCGGGCGACGGCAGCCGCCAGCCCAGCGCCAACGAGCTCGAAGGCGCCCGCTATCAAGGCCGGGTCATCGCGGAGACCGCGAAAAAACTGCATGGCTGATGCGTGCAGGGGCGGCATTGTCAAAGCGAGGTGCCGCCCCACCTTCGTTGCAGCACGAAGGATGGTATGATGGTCGAAATTCTGTTCATGGCGCAGGCGATGCGCAGGCCGCTGCAGGTGGTGGCCCGGCGCTGGTATTGCCGCAGCCTGTTCCGCGCCTCCAAGGGCCGTTTCCGCTGCGCCGAGTGCACGCGTTCGTGATCCCTGCGCCGACAGGCGGCGGAACGGCGTCAACCAGGATAGGAGCGTGATCAAGGCTGGGCCTGCCGGGTCCGGCCCCGTCTTGCGTGCGGCGATGCCGATCGGCAGACCGCAAATCGAGCAAAAATCTAGCTGTCGAATAGCGCAGCTTCCGTGAAAGCGAGATCGCCAAGCCGCGGCGGCGTCGGGCCCTTGGCGTATTTGCGGCCGCGCTTTTCCGAATACCAGCCGACCACTCCCGGAACCGGAGCGTTGGCATCAAAGCGCACCAACAATCCGCCGCGACGCGCCAGGAAACGGCCGATATTGCCGGCGAAGCACCTGAGATCGTCGATGTCACGGCAATACAGCAGCCGGTACACCGGGACGATATTGTTTACACGGTGCTTCTGGAACACGAAGGGAGAGGTCTTCGCGCCGTCGCGGACGACCAGGCTCAGGCAGCCGAAGGATGCATGCTGGCGCAACAGATCGGCCTCGTAATCGTCGAGCCCTTGCGCCGCTTTCTCCGAGAACAGTTCGACTTTCGCGTGGCCGGCCGGCGGCGACAGCGCCAGCGCGCCATAGATCTGTCCCCTGCAATAGACAGAAAAGCCCTGGGCCTCGACCGTCGACCAGGTGTGCGGGGCCGGCGTGATGTTGAAATAGGTGACGCGGGGGTCCTTGGTCGCGACCTTCACCATCAACGGCGCGAAGGCGCGGAACGACGGCTCGACATACCAGCTCGAGACATTGCAGCGGACGATGCTTTCGGTGCCCGCCCGTACTTCCGCAAACAACAGCAGGATGACTCCGACCGGTGCGCCGTCATGATCGAGGCAATAGCCGAAGGTCGGATACCCCGCAGGGCGCGGGCGACCGGCGTGGCGTCTGAGCCCGCGCAGCCAATAATCGACCGAGCGAAAGGCAAAGCCGCGGTTGAGCAGCGCAGCGATGGCGCCGAGATCCGCCTCGCGGATCTCGCGGACTTTCAGCTTTGCTGCCGGCGCCGGCGCGTCACGCTGATGGTCTGGCTGCATGGCTCTTGGTTCGATCTTCACCGGCTCGGTCCGCGCCAAATGGCGATGTCTGATCACAATCGATCACGACCATTCTGGAACAATCCGGATAACAGCAAGTTGCGCGGCTGATGCATGGCGTCGCGTTCGACCCTTTCACTCGCATTTACCTTAACGCCTTCAGGACCGCGGCACGCGGATCATGGTGGTCTCGTTTTCCTCGAGCCCGTCCAGCACGACCCGACCGTCACCCACCGCGACGCGGCGCCGCAGACCGTCCCATCCCCACACCTCGACGCTGCGCGCCCAATCTGGCAATTCGAGCTCCAGCGTTCGACCCGGCCGGTCGGTCCAGCCGGGCAGATTCTGCCAGACGATCAGCTCGGCATCGGCCCCGGCAAGCCTGGTCAGCCCGCGCGGCTTGTCGATGGACTGGAGCGTCATGTCGCCGGCGAGCTGCAGCACCATCCGCAGCACGATCGCGCGCGGATCCGGCGACCACGGATTTTCCGTCGCGGCCATCGCATAAGCGGGCCCATCGACCCGGACGGTGTCGCCGAGGTTCCAGGGAAATGCCAGCGCCATGGCCGGCATGCGTCCATCGGCGCCGACCACGCTGACCTGATCCCAGAACGCGCTCAGGAACAGCTTTGCGGCGAGGCTGGGATCATCCCAATCGTCGAGCCGCGCGACGTTGAACTCGGTCGTATAGAACTTGATGTCGCGCTTCAGGCCCATCGCCTGCTTGACGCGGTCGAAGCAGGTCTGCACCGAGAACTCGCGGCCCCGTGTCATCGGATACCATCTGGAGTGGTAGTAGGTGTGCAGATCGATGCCGTCGAGCCGGCCGTCTTCAAGGAGGTCCGCGATCGCGGGCCCGTAGCCGCCCAAGGTCGCGTCAAGGTGCGAGTTGCAGGTCGCAAAGCCGCCGGGCACGACCTTCAGCGCCGGATCGATGCTGTGGACGCCATCCGCCAGCCCCGCCAGCGCATCGTGATAGTCCGCGCGCGGAATGCTCTGCAGCACGTCCGGCTCGTTGATCGCGGTGAAGACGGTCGCGCCCCATCCGGTGATGCCGTGCTCCCTCGCCCATTCACCATTCGGACGAAAACGCCTGGCCAGCGCTTGTCCGGCGGCAAACCAGTCGTGATACGATCCGATCGGTTGCGGTGGATCCAGCGTCTGGTAGCTGCCGTCGTACTCCAGCAAGATGACCGGCGTGATCGCGTTCTCATGGGCCTGAAGCATTTCAGCATCGAAATCGTGCGGCGTGGGCTTGCGGTCGCGTGTGCGCCAGCCATAGGAATCCATCCGCCCCATGGTGGCGCCGACCCCATGCAGCGCCGCATAGAGCTGCGTCAGCGGCGGCTGCCCCGCCAGATGCGTCACCAGATTGCCGCCGCCGATGTGGTCGCGTAGCCGTTTCCCGGCCGCAGCCGTGCCGCCGGTCGCCAGCGCCGTCGCGCCGCATGCCGACGCAATGGTTAACACCGCCACTGCCAAAGCGCGCAAATTGGAAAGGTTTCTCAAAGCTCGTCCCCTAGAACACGGCGCCATGGGTTTCCAGATCGTGCAGGTCGTGCAGGAACTGAGCACGGCCGGCGGCGTCGAAACCGTCGCCGCCGAACTCGCACGCGTTTTTAGCCGCAACAACTTACCGAATGTAGTGCTGGCGAGCACCGTCGGCAAAACTTTCCAGAGCACCAGCTTGCAAGGCTCGACCAGGATCGAGCGGATCGCACCATGGCTGTCGATGATCCCGACCCGCGGCCTGTTCAGGCATCTCGGGCGCATCATCGTCGTGCCGACCTTCACACTGGCCGCGACCTGGGCGATCAGGCGGCGTTACCGGAATGCCGTCGTGATCAGCCATGGCGACTCGCTCGCAGGCGACGTCCTGGTCGTGCATGCGGTGAATGCGCAGAGCCTTGCGGAGAAGCGCAGCGCCGGCGACTGGCGCTGGCTCTTCAATCCGTTGCATCTATGGGTGAGCCTGCGCGAGCGCTTCATGATCGGCGGCCTGCGCTATCGCAGCTTCGTCGCGGTGTCCTCGCGCGTGACGGCGGAGTTGCAACAGAGCTATGGCGTGCCGCCCTCGCGCATCCGCGTGATCTCCAACGGCATCGATCTCGCGCGCTTCAGCCGCTGCGCCGCGCGGGGCGCCGCGATTCGCCGCGAGTTCAACATTCCCGGTGACGCGAAGCTCTTGCTGTTCGTCGGCCATGAATTCCAGCGCAAGGGCCTTGCGCACGCGATCCGGGCGCTGCAACGGCTCGGCGCTGACACGCATCTGCTCGTGGTCGGCTCGGACAATCCCGCGCCCTACCGCAAGCTTGCGCCGGAGCTGCAGGACCGCGTGATCTTTGCCGGTCCCCGCTCCGACCTGCCTGCGCTCTATTCCGCCGCGGACGCCTTCGTCTTGCCGACCGCGTATGAGACCTTCTCGATCGTCTGCATGGAGGCGATGGCCTGCGGCGTGCCGGTGTTCGCCACCGCCGCCGGCGGCATCGAGGAATATCTCAAGGACGGCATCAACGGATTCAAGATCAGGATGGATGCCGAGGACATCGCAAGCAAGCTCGCCGCGGCTTTTGCCGATCCGGCCCTGATCCAGCGACTGCGCGAGGGCGCGCTCGCGACCGCCGCCAGCTACGGCTGGGACCGCGTTGGGCAGCACTATATCGAGCTGTTGCGGGAGATCGATGCCGAGAAACGCGGGACGGTCGCGCAACAATTGGCGCTGCCGGCATGATGCAGCTTCAGTCCCGACCTGCCCTCCCGAGATGAGCGCGGAAGCGCGCCGCGCGACGGCACCTCATGGTGAGGGCGATGGTTTGGCGTCCGCGGCGGCTTTGCAGGCCGTCAGCAGCGCCGTTGCGACGGCTTCATACGTGAAGCGCGCCTGAACATTGGCCCGCGCCGCAAGTCCCTTGGCGCGCGCCAGCGCAGCATCGCCTGCGATCTTGTCCAGCACTTCCCGCAGGGCCCTCGCATCACGCTCCGGCACGATCCAGCCGCCATCGCCAACGACATCCGGAATCGCACCGCAGGTCGAGCCGATCACCGGCACGCCGCAGGCCTGTGCCTCGATGATCACCCGGCCGAACTGCTCGCGCACCGCGTTGGTCGTGCGCGTCAGCAGCACCAGCGCATCGAGGCTGCGGATGAAATCGGCGACATCGGCGGGCCCGCCCCAGCCGCGGAAGCTCACGCGGTTGCTCAGGCCCAGCGCCGCGACGCGCTCGCGCAATCCTGCTTCGTAAGGCCCCTCGCCCATGATGCTGAGACTGACCGGCGCGCCGCTCAGCGCCATCGCATCGAGCGCTTCGTCGAGACCCTTTTCCTCGATCAGCCGACCGACATAGCCGATCCTCAGCACGCCGCTTGGCGAGCGCCCCGCCAGGCTTGACGCAGGCGTGAAAGTCGCGAGATCGACGCCATAGCCGATCGCCGTCACCGGCCCGTCATAGCCGCGCGCGCGCACCACCCTTGTCGCGTCCGGGCTACGGGACAGCACATGGTCGGTATGTCCCAGCACATATTTACGGATGGTCTCGAACGGCGGCGGCAGGCGCTTGAGGATGTTCTGGTCGACCTCCAGCACCAGTCCGGCGCGTCCCCTGAGCAATTGGGCCTGCAGCGCGACGATGCTCCACGGCTCCTCCCAGAGATGGATCACGTCCGGATCGAGTTTGCGCAACAGCCGGCGCAGGCCCGGATAGAAATGCAGATACCAGTTCATCGGTCCGGCATGCGGCAGCAGGATCGGCAGCACATGCACCGCAAAACCCGTCTCTTTCGGCAGCTTCGCGACGATGCTGCGGCCGAACTCCTTCCAGATCGCCGGCGCCACCAGATGCAAGTCGACGTCGCGCCTGGCGGCCAGAAAAGGATAGCGCAGCCGTCCGGCTTCGCTGCTCACCACGGGATGGGCGATGGAGACGATGCGCAATGGCCTGGAATCAGACACGCCCTGCGATCCGTGCCGCGGTTCCGGTCAGCCCCATCAGATGCATCTCCATCGCGCCGAGGCTGCGATGGCCGCCGTTGATGGTGTTGCGGGGCAGGTTGAAGCGATCCTGACCGCCGCGCACCAGTCCCTTGCGCGTGGTGGCGGCGCTCAAGAAGCCCGCGCGGCGCGCCAGCGCAAAGTCGCGCGGGCCGCAATCGCCGGAGCGGCCGTAGGGAAAGGCAAAATGCTGCACGTTGATATCGAGCCGCTCGTTCAGCCGCGCCCTCGAGCCCTGGAGCTCGGCGAGCACGGCTTCCGCCGAGAGCTCGGAGATCCGCGGGTGGCTGATGGTGTGAGCGCCGATCTCGATCAGCGGATCCTTGGCCAGCTGTTCGAGCATCTCCCAGGAGATGGCGTGCTTCCAGTGCATCGCCTCCATGTCGATGCCATTCGCCGCGCAGAACACGGCGTAGTGCCTGACGGCATCCGGCCCGTCCCACCAGGAGGAAATGCGCTGAAAGGCGGCGCGCCGTCCTTCGGCTCTCGAGAGCCTGATGACCTGGTTGTCCAGCACGATGCGGTCGCGCGTGGCCAGGACGTCCTCCAGGCCGACCGACCACAGCGGCACGGTCCCGTCGGGAATGCCGGTGGTGACGAACAGCGTGAGCGGCACGTTGTGGCGGCGGAACACGGGAGCGACCAGCTCGAAACTGTCGCGGTAGCAATCGTCGATGGAGAAATTGACATAGCGGCTATGGTTGTCGGCGCTGCCCGAGCGCCGCACCGCCTCGGCGATGGTCACGACGTCCCACTTCTCGGCCGCAAGATGGACGAGAAAGCGATCCAGAAACGCGATGTCGATATAGAAATCACGGTTCGGCAGCGCCGCCCACTCGGCCGGGGGCGCCGCGCGATGGAACGTGAACAGGCAGCCGCGCGGACCGAGCATGCGGTCGGCGGCCTTCGCAAACGGCAGCGCCAGGACGTTGGCCACGAGCATCGACGTCGACGTGCCGATCATCCGAGCGCTCCCTTCATGCCGCGGCTCCCGCCTGCAGCTTGCGGATCACAAGGCCGATCGCCTCCAGCATCCGCGTCACGCTGTACTGCGCCTGTGCGCGCAGCGAGGCATAGGCAAGCTGGTCACGAAGCGTCTCGGGTTTGGCGAGCACGGCCGCGATGGCGCTGGCCAGCGCCGGCGCATCATTCGGCGGCACCAGCGTTCCGGCCTTGCCGCCTTCGAGAATGTCGGGCGCGGCGCCGGCATTGGTCGCGACGACGGGGACGCCGGCGAGCATTGCCTCCACGAGCGTCCGCCCGAACGGCTCCGGGTCGATCGAGGGATGCACCATCACATCGATCGCCTTCATCAGCTTGGGCACGTCGCTGCGATGGCCGAGAAAACGCACGCGGTCGGCAAGCCCGCGTTCCAGCACCATCTGCTTCAGCCCGGCCGCATAGGCCTGCTCGCCGAACAGCGCATCGCCGACCACGATGCAGCCGACACCGGGCAGCCTGGCAAGCGCCTCGATCAGAACATGCTGGCCCTTCCAGGCGGCAAGGCGGCTGAACACACCGACCAGCGGCCCCGCGGGCAAGCCGAGGCTCTGCCTGAGTTCGGCTGCGGTGCGCGGCTCCGGCGGCAGCGCCAGGCCGTTGGGCACGATCTCCACCAGCTCGCGCCGACCGCCGGCCTCGATGAAGGCGTCAGCCGCGGCCTGCGAGGGCACGATCACCCTGGTCGCACGCGCATTCGCGAGCATCACCTGCATGCGGCGCTGCATGGCGCCGAAATGCTCCGGCGAAATGATGTCGTGCAGGTGCCAGATCAGCGGGCGGCGGACGAAGACACTGGCGATCGCCGCCAGCACGAAGGCCTTCTGCGAATTGGCATAGACCACGTCGTGCGACTTCGCGGCCAGGGCAAGCTCCTCCACGATCGCGACGAGACGCCCGGCGAGCGGAACGGCGGCAAGCCATTTGCTGTCGCGGCGGAACTGCGACAGGCCGCGACCCCATCTGGAGATGATCAGCCTGAGCTTACGCTCGGCCAGCGCTGTCGCGAGCGGTCCGTCCTCGAACAGGAAGGCGGAGGAGTTCGCGCGGCCCGCGACGACATCAAGCAGGACAAGCTCGGCGCCGCCGATCTGGCCGGTGTGATCGACGAACAGGACGCGTTCGTTTGCCATCACACCGCCCTTGCATAGACGTCCACAGGCGCGGGCTGCGGCTGACGGGAGCTCGCCCGCTCCGGCTCCACCATGGTGGCCGCGATCGCGATCGTGCCGCCGCCAAGGGCCTTCAGGGCGGCCACTGCGGCCGCACTGCGCTCGGCCAGCGCATTGTCGCCCTTCATGCAAAGCAGGACGCTGTCGACGCCGGCAAGATGGCGGGCGTGGCGATGCGACGGCAGCGGACTGTCGATCAGCACCACGTCGTAGCTGCGGAACACGGACAACAGTTGCGCCAAGTTCTTCCGGGCCAGCCGCTCGGCGGCCTTGGCCGAGGCGCCGCCGGCCATCAGCACATCAAGCTTGGGATTCTCGGTGCGCGTGACCGCATCGCGGAGGGACATGGCGCCGGCAAGCACGCCGAGCAGCCCCGCCTTGCCGGTCAGCGACAGTGCACTGGCAAAGGCCGGACGCTGCAGGTCGCATTCGACGGCGAGCACCCGGCATCCCATCGCCGCCGCATGATGCGCCAGCGCGAGCGTCGTCAGCGTGCGGCCGTCACCCGATGCGGGCGAGGTCACGACGATGCGGCGACCAGGCTCGCCCTCGCCGATGCGCAATCCCGTCATGATCTCGGCGAGCGCCTGGCGGAAGCCGCCATGTCGCTCGGCGAGATCGAGCGCCTGCGCCACCGTCAACGGCACGTGGTCCTGCATGATGGCGCCGACCAGCGACGCCGGCTGCGGCCGTCGCAACCGCGGCAGGCGGGCGAGGACCGGTACCGCGCCGCCGGACGTCATCGTGCGCCGCTGGCTGCGCCCGACCGGCGCCGCGGCGATCGCCCTGATCTTCTGCAACCCGCGCAGCGAAGCGGCCGCCTTGGCGCGCGCCGCGGCGACCTCCGCGTGCGAGGCCTGAGGCGTCGCCTCCGCGCCATCCTGCGGCGGCGGATAGAGCTGGTCGGCGAGCAGCGCCGCGGCGATGCCGAGGATCAGCGCCAGCGTGCCGCCGGCGGCGAGGAAGGGCAGCTTCTTCGGGAAGAAGGGCTTGTTCGGCAGCTCGGCCAGGCTGACGAGGCGCGTGGAGCCGAGCATGACGCGCCGCTCGGTCTCGAGCTCGCTCGCCTTCTTGTAGAGGTCGGCATATTGCTGGCGCTTGATCTCGGTGTCGCGCACCATGCTTTCGATGGAGGCCTCGTCCACGGTCGCCGAGCCGGCGTCCGCCTTGGCTGCATCCATCTGCTTCTTCAGCGAGACCACCAGCGCGTCATTGGCGTCGAAGGTCTTCTGCGCGCTGTTGGCGATGTTCTGCATTTCGGCTGCCAGCCGCTGCTGGATCAGCTCCTGCTCGTGGCTGAGCGCCAGGATCGACGGATGTTTCGGACCGAGCACGGTGGTGGCGCTGGCAAGCTGCGCACTCACCGTCGTCAGTTGCTGCTTCAGGTCGGCGACGGTGCGGCTCGCAAGCACGGACGGTGCATCCGTCGGCCCGCGCTCCTGCTCGGACTTGATCTCCTTCAGCCGCGCCAGCGCCTCGGCACGCGCACCCTCCGCGGCCGCAAGCTGCTGGCCGATCGTCGTCAGGCGCTCCGAGGTGATCGAGCCATTGGCGCCGCGCATCAGGCCCTTGTTGCGGCGGAACTCCTGGATCTTTTCGTCGGCCGCGCGGATCTGGCCGTCGAGCTGCTGCAGCTCCTGCCACAGCCAGGAGGTCGCGACCTCGCGACTATTGGCACCTTCATTGCGCTGGTCGTCGAGAAACGCGTTGGTCAGCGCGTTGGCGAGGCGCTGCGCGACCTCCGGCAGCGGTGACTGGTAGGAGATGTTGATCACCCGCGAGCGGCCGGCGGAGGCGACTGCATAGTGGGTATCGATATATTCGATGAAGCTGGACGGATCGCTCGCCAGCCCGTCGCAGCGCGAGCCCGCGCCGGGCAGCAAGCCGCGCCGGCATTCCTCGACCACGGCCGGAACGACGCCCGGCGTGTTCATCACCTGGCGCAACAGGCGCGGCGAGCGGATGACGAGCAGCTGGCTTTCCAGGTCGGCGGGATCGCCGATCTTCTGCGCCCAGGCCGCGGACGGGCTGGCAACGCCCGGCTCCGGCTCGGCGACGATGACCGACGCGGTCGCCACGTAGCGCACCGGGAGCACCACCAATGCCGTCACGGCCGCGCCTATGGTGGCGAGGAACACAGCGACGAACACGCGCCTCCTGCGCCACAGCCTGTTGAACGCGTCCAGGCGGGACAAGGCCTCCGGTATGCGCGCATGCCTCATCGGTTCACTCTCAACCCATCGCGCGCCTCAGGCGATCAGACGCGGCAGCGAGCGGCCCTGCCTGTTGGCATGGAAGCGCTCCAGCTCTTCGTTGACGGCCGAGACGAACTGCCTGCGGAAACGTTCCGCAGAAAAGAAGGTGGCGCGCTGCCGGCAGTCGGCGCGCGAAATCGCATGCTCGCGCGCGACGAACGACCGGACACAGTCGACGATCGACGCCGGGTCGGCCGTCTCGAAATACATTCCTGTGGCATGGGGACCGCTTGCCGCGATCGACTCCCGCGCGCCGCCGCGCCCGAGCGCCAGCACCGGGGCGCCTTCCGACTGCGCCTCGACCAGCACGATGCCGAAATCCTCCTCGGCCGCGAAAACGAAGGCGCGCGCGGTCGCCATCAACTGGCGCAGATGCTCGTCCGGGACAAATCCTGCGAAGCTCACATTGGGGCCCGCGAGCTTCTTCAGCCGCGCGGCCTCCGGGCCGTCGCCCGCCACCACGAGCTTGAGATCGGGCATGGCGTTGAAGGCGCGCACGATCGGCTCGATGCGCTTGTAGGGCACGAGCCGCGACGCCGCGAGAAAATGGTTGCCGGCCGGCACCACCGTGTCGCGGGCAGACAGCGTGACCGGCGGGTAGATCACCTTGGCATCGCGGCCGTAGATCTTCTTCACGCGCCGCGCCACGAACTGCGAATTGGTGAAGATCGCATCGGGCCCGTGCGCGGTGCGCACATCCCACAGCCGCATGCGATGCAGAATAACACGCGCGATCCCGCTCTTGATGCCGGAATCGTAGCCGCTCTCCTTCAGATAGACATGCTGCAGATCCCAGGCGTAGCGCATCGGCGAGTGCACGTAGGAAACGTGCAGCTGGTCCGGGCCGGTGATGACCCCCTTGGCCACCGCGCAGCTCGAGGAAATCACGAGATCATAGCTCGACAGATCGAACTGCTCGATTGCGATCGGCATCAGCGGCAGATAGGCGCGGTGATGCCGCGCCAGCCATGGCATCTTCTGCAGGAAGCTCGTGCGCGACGTCGCGAAGCCGAGCTTGTTCCGCTCGTCCGGCTCGAGCAGATCGAACAGCGTGAAAACGTCGGCGTCGGGATAGCATTCAAGTATTTCGCGCAGGACCTGCTCGGCTCCGCCGATTGTATAGAGCCAGTCGTGAACAACAGCGACACGCATTGCAGTCCCTATTTTCCAGGGTAATTGAATCAAACCCTTAAGGGACGCATGGGTACGCACAACCAATTCCTAAATTCCTAGTTAACGTACCCTGCACTCAATCGCGCAATTTTCACCCTATTCTGCAAGGGTCGAAGCCGTCATTCTCGCGCGTATCAACCGAGTCGTTTCGAACGCAATCCAGCGCGGCTGAAAGAGAAAATGCCGCGCTCCAGCCATGCCCGGACATGTGAGATGATAAAGTTTCTTGGTTAACAGTGTCTTGCCCGCATCAAGACAGCTAATCGCAAGCACGGCGCCGCACCGGTTAACGAAACGTGGTTCGAATGCGCGATTTGCTTTGCAAACGACGTCCTCACTCGCCGGATCCAACGCAAAAGAGCCCATCGCTGAACGCGACGAGCTCTTCGGCAACATGCCGTTGATCGCAGGCTTACAGAGGCTTGATCTCGACCTTGCGGAATTTCACCACGCCCGAAGCGTATTGCAGGGCGAAGTGCCCGCCCAGGTGCTTGGAGTCATCGACATCGGCGGTCTTCTGGCCGTTGAGCACGACCGTGAGATGCGGGCCCTTCGCGGTGATCTCATAGGTGTTCCACTTGCCGGCGGCCTTCGGCATCGGATCGACCTTGGCGACGTCGACGATCGCGCCGGTGCCGTAGCTCGGCTCGGGCCGCTTGTCGAAGATATTCACCTCGTAGCAGATCTTGGAGTCGATCTTGTCGGCCTGATCGCAGCGGATGAAGATGCCGCTGTTGGCTTCCTCGTCGACCCAGAACTCCGCCCTGATCTGGAAGTCCTTGTAGGAGTCCTTGCTGACCAGATAGGACAGCTCCTTGCCTTCGAGCTTGTCGGCGGTCATCGCGCCGTCCTTCATGGACCAGTTGGCCTTGCCGACCTCGGTCCACTCGCCCTTGTTGCTGGAATCCAGCAGCGTGATCCAGCCGCCGCTTTCGCCAGAGGCGATGGTGACGGATTGCATGGTCGCGGCGCCGAGAACTGCGGCCGCGATCAGCGTTGAGCGTTTCATGAGCTGAGCCTCCCCTGTTTGTTTCTGTTTGCTTCGAGCATGACTTTGGGCCCTGAGCCTGGGCCGTTAGGTGCGGCGGCAAGGTAGCATCACCACGGCCAGCGTAAATGCCCCTGTTATGCCGCCGTCGCGGATTGCATCATGCGTTTGGTGCATTCCCGGACGCCTTGCTAGGCGCGTAGCCGTCTGGCTAGCATAACAACAGAACCCGCCGGCTATTCCAGGACGGGACGTTGAGGGAGGACAAAATGCAGACAACAACGACCACGCCGCGAGGGGGCCGTCTCAGCCATTATCTTGCCATACCGCTGGTGCTTGCAGCGACGTTGAGCATCGGCGCGGCGGCCGAGCTCAACCCGGCCGCGGTGACCTACAAGATGCCCGACCAGATTCCCTGGGGGCCGGTGGACGCGCGCGGCGGACAGAATGCGGTCGTGGTCGGCGATCCGAACAAGCCCGGCTTCTACATGGTCTACACCAAATGGACCAAGGGCAATCATTTCAGCCATCCGCATTTCCATCCCAATGACCGCTACATCGTGGTGCTGCAGGGCACCTGGTGGGTCGGCTCGGGCGCGAAATTCGATCCCGAGCACGGCACCGTGCCGATGCCGGCCGGCAGCTTTGTCACGCATTACGGCAAGCAGGTGCACTGGGACGGCGCCAAGGACGAGGACGCCGTGCTTTTGATCATGGGCGAAGGCCCGGCCACCGCGACGCTGGTGCCGGAGGAGAAATAGGGGACCCTGGAATCTGGCACCGTCACCCTGAGGAGGCCGCGAACAGCGGCCGTCTCGAAGGGCGACGGCCCCGATGCCGCAGCCGGGGCCGCACAGTCGACGCCTAACGCACCTTCGTCACGCCGCCAGCGCGCGGCTGCAGCGGCGGCGACGTCACGCGCGGCGCGGATTGCACGAAGGTTGCGACTTCGTCCGCAACGACCGGGCGGCTGAACAGGAAGCCCTGCATCTCGTCGCAGCCGCGCGCGCACAGGAACGCCTCCTGAGCCGCCGTTTCCACGCCCTCGGCGACGATCATCAGGCCCAGCGCCTTGGCCATGCTGATGATCGCCTGCACGATGGCGCAATCCTCCGAATCCGTCGGCAGGTCGCGGACGAAAGAGCGGTCGATCTTGATGGTGTCGATCGGAAGCTGCTTCAACAGCGACATCGAGGAATAGCCGGTGCCGAAATCGTCGATCGCAAGGCGCACGCCGCGGCCGCGGATGGCGTCCATCACCTTCACGGCCCGCGAGACGTTGCGCATCACCATGCTCTCGGTAACCTCGAGCTGCAGAAGCTGCGGGGAGAGCCCGCTCCGCGCCAGCGCCTTGTCGATGTCGTCGAGAAGATGCTCGTCGGCAAATTGCCGCGGCGACAGATTGACGGCAACCGACAGGGGATTGAGTCCGCGGGCCTGCCAGCGCATCGCCTGCGCGCAGGCCTCGCGCAGCACCCAGCGCCCGATCGGCACGACGAGGCCGGTCTCCTCGGCCAGCGGAATGAACTGCGCCGGCGAGACCGCGCCGAAGTCCGGGTGACTCCAGCGCAAGAGCGCCTCGACGCCGGTGACGCCCTCGCCCGCCATGCCGATCTTGGGCTGGTAGTGCAGCGAGAACTGGCCGCGCTCAAGCGCGCGCCGCAGCGCCGCCTCGAGCTGCAGACTCGCGATCGAGAGATTCCGCGTATCCTTGGTGAAGAAGCGGAAGCCGTTCTTGCCCTCCTCCTTGGCGAGGTACATCGCCATGTCGGCGTTCTTGGTCAGCGTCTGCACATCCGCCCCGTCGGCGGGATACATGGCAATCCCGATGGAGGCGGTGGTCTGCCATTCATGTCCCGAGAGCTGCACCGGCTGGCCCAGCACGGACAGCAGGTTGCGCGCGATGCGCTCGACATCGCTCGCCTGCTCGGCCTCGCCCAGGATGACCACGAACTCGTCGCCACCGAGGCGCGCCACCACGTCGCTTGCGCGCAGCGCGCGCTTGAGCCGCTCGGCGACCTCCACCAGCAGTGCGTCACCCGCCTGATGTCCGAGCGAATCGTTGATGACCTTGAAGCGGTCGAGATCGATGAACAGGACGGCAAAGCCGCGCGCGTGGCGATGCGCGGTCTCGATCGAATAGCGCAACAGCTCGTTGAACATCTCCCGGTTCGGCAGCCGCGTCAGGCCATCGTGGGAGGCGAGATATTCGATGCGCTCGTCGGCCTTGCTCTTTTCGTCGACGCGATCGAAATTCTCCAGCGCAAAGGAGACATTGGCGGCGAGCCGCTGCAACAGCTCGGAGAACTCGGGCGTGAACGTATCCTTTTCGGTCGCGATGAACAGCATCACACCCGTGGTGCGGCCATGCACGATGAGCGGAAAGGCGGCCGCGGCATGCGCACCGTCGGCGCGGAGCACGCCGTGAAAAGCTGAGAAGTCCGGCGCGGCGAAGTAGTCGTTGCAGACGCAGGGTTGACCGGAGCGGAACGCCGTGCCGCACACGCCGTGTCCCTCGGGATGCGCCTCGCTGACGGAGATCCTGACCTTTCGGCTGTTCTCGGCGGTCGGCCCCGCCACGCCGACCATTTCCATGAAATCGGAATCCGGCCGTGCCATGGAAATGCTGGTCGAGGTGAACCTGCCGCCTTCGGCAGCTGCCTCGCAGACGAGTTCGAACAGCTCGGCGCGCGAGCGCGAGCGCATGATCGCCTCGTTGGTCGAGGAGAGCGCGGCCAGCATCCGCGCCAGCCGCTCTTTCTGCTGTTCCGACCTCACCTTCTCCTCGGCCCGGTCGAAATTATCCAGCGCAAAGGAGACGTTCTCGGCAAGCCGCGCCAGCAGCTCGACCAGATCGGGCGTGAACGCATCCTTCTCCGGCGCGAGGAACAGCAGGACGCCGACCGGCTTCTCGCCGTTTTGCAGCAGCGGAAAGCTCGCACAGGCAAGGCTCTGGTCGTTCCGCGCTTGCTCATGCCAATACGCACTGCGCGGATCGCTGAGATAGTCGTTCATGATCGAAGCCTGGCGCGTGCGCAACGAGTTGCCGATCACGCCGCGGCTCTCCGGGTGATCTTCCGACAGCGAGCAGCGGCGATCGAGCATGCGCTCGCAATAGCGGCCCTTGGACGAAACCACGCGCAAATGGACGCCGTCCGGCTCGATCAGGCCGATGCTGGTGGAATTGAACATGCCGCCGAGCACCGCCGCCTCGCAGACCACGTCGAGCAATTCGCCCCGGCTCTTCACCCGGATGATCGCCTCGTTGGTGGCACTGATCGCAGCAAACATCCGGTTGAGCCGGCGCATTTCCCGCTCGCTCTGCTGGCGGGCGTTCTCGCGCTCGAAATTGTCGAGAGCATAGGACAGGTTCGCGGTCATGCGCTCGAGCAGCGACACGATGTCGGCGGTGATCGACCCCGCCTCGCGCCGCGTCACCATGAGCACGCCGACACTGCGGCCGGCGCAGATCAGCGGCAGCGCCGCGGCCGCACCGACTTTTGCCTTGGCGACACCCTCGCGCCAGGCCAGCGAGTACGGCTGGTGGAGGAAATCATTGCTGACGCACAGCGCCTGATCGCGGAACGCCTTGCCGCCGACGCCTTCACCCTCGGGCGTGCCTGCAATGGAGGAAATGTCGATGCTGCGCAGCCGCGCGACATCCTCGCCGAAACCTTCGACGCAGCGCAACAGCCCGGTTGTCTCCTCCAGCAGGAACACCGCTACCGCCAGGAAGTCGCCGCTCGAGAATGCGGCCTCACAGACCTTGCGGTAGAGTTCCCCCGGGGATTTTGCGTACAGGATGGCTTCGTTGGTCGCGCTCAACGCAGCCGAAGTACGCGCGGTGTCCGACTTCAAGGCGGTCCATCCCATTGGCAATTTCCGCTCTTTATGGACGGGCGCGGCCTAAATGCGCGTTATTGAACGCAGCAAACCCATTTCACGGTGAACGCCCCGCCAAGGCGGCGCGGAAAATGCCGTGAAAACTACGGAGTTGCGGCAAGGCCGGCGCAAGCAATTGCTAACCTTGAGCCACCGAGCGGTTGCATCGCACCTATGACGGGCCCGCGCGCGACGTCCCTCGAATACCGTTGCAGGGCTCCCCGCTCTTTGCGACGATGACGACCAGAACAAGCAAGAGCTGCCTCCTGCGAAGCGCAGGCGGGCAGAGCCAAAGGGAAACGCCATGCCGGTTGTCGAAGCCGATCGCCTGACCCGCATTGGCGCGGCGCTGCTCAAGGCCGCCGGCGCGTCGGAGCAGGAGGCGGAGGCGGTTTCGACCGGCTGCGTCAACGCCAACCTGGCAGGCCACGATTCCCACGGCATCATTGCGGTGCCGACCTATATCGACCGCATCAAGGCGGGCCACATCGTGCCCGGCGCGCCCTTCACCATCGTGCAGGAATCGCCTGCTACGACCGTGATCGACGGCAATTGGGGCTTTGGCTTTCATGTCAACGCCAAGGCGATGGCGCTGACGATCGACAAGGCGAAGGCCGCCAATGTCGCGGCCTGCACCGTGTTCCGGCAGAGCCATGTCGGCCGGCTCGCCGCCTATCCGCTGATGGCGGCGCGCGCCGGCATGATCGGGCTTGCGACCGCCGACTCCGGCCGCTCGCCCAAGCATGTCGCGCCGTTCGGCGGACGCGAGGCACGGCTCGGCACCAACCCGATCGCGATCGCGGTGCCCTCCGACCTGGAGGCGCCGTTCTATCTGGACATGGCGACCTCGGCGGTCGCCGCCGGCAAGATCGCGCTGGCCGTGGCGCGCGGCGAACCGATTCCGCAAGGCTGGATCATCGATGCCGAGGGGCGCCATACCACCGACCCGAACGACTATCGCAAGGGCGGCGCGCTGCTGCCGCTCGGCGGCACCGAGGGCTACAAGGGCAGCGGCCTCGCCGCCATGGTGGAGGTGCTGTGCGGGCTGCTCACCGGGCTCGGTTTTGGGGTCGAGCCGACCGGCCGGCACAATGACGGTTGCTTCCTGGCCGTGTTCAATGTCGCCGCGTTCCGTCCGCTCGATCAGTTCAAACGCGAGGTCGCCGACTTCGCGCGTTACCTGAAATCGACCCCGCCCTCGGAAGGCTCCCGCGGCGTGTTCTATCCCGGCGAGATCGAATTCCTGCGCGAGCAGGAGCGACGGACGAACGGCATCGAGATCGAGGACGCGACCTGGGACAGATTGCGCGCGCTGGCGCGCGACTATGGGCTCGCGGCCGACCTCGGTCTTTCGTGAAAAGATTTGAGCAGGAGAGCAGCATGACACGGCAAATGGCGATGGTCGGCTTTCTGCAGGCGCAGAATTGCACCAACCTGCCGAGCTCCTGGCGCCATCCGGACTCGCGCGACGATTCGATGTCGGCAGATTACTACCAGGAGATTGCGCGCATTCTCGAAGCCGGCAAGTTCCACATGGCCTTCTTCGACGACCGTCTGGCGATGCCCGACCGCTACGGCAACGACCATGCCCACACCGTCGAATACGGCATCCGCTGCGTGAAGATGGATCCCGTGATCGTGCTGACCACCATGGGCATGGTCACCGACAGGCTCGGCCTCGCCTCGACCTGCTCCACCACCTATTTCGAGCCGTTCGACGTGGCGCGCCGCTTTGCGACGCTGGATCTGATGACCGGCGGCCGCGCGGCCTGGAACGTGGTGACGTCGGTGAACGACGGCGAAGCGCTCAACATGGGCAAGGAGAGCCATCTCGAGCATGACCTGCGCTACGACCGCGCCGACGAGTTCATGGAGGTCGTGCTCGGCCACTGGGACAGCTGGGAGGACGATGCGCTGATCATCGACAAGCGGAGAGGGCGCTTTGCCGATCCGACCAAGGTCAAGCGGCTGGATCATCAGGGCTCCTTCTTCAGGTCGCGCGGGCCCTTCACCGTGCCGCGCTCGCCGCAGGGCCATCCCGTGGTGATCCAGGCCGGCGCTTCTGGCCGCGGCCAGCGCTTTGCCGGACGCTGGGGCGAAGTGATCTTCACCGCCGCGCGCAATCTGGCGAGTGCCAAACAAGGCTACGACGCCATCCGCACCGAGGCCGCGAAGGCCGGCCGCGATCCGGACCAGATGTTCCTGTGCAATCTGGTAACGCCGGTCTGCGGCGCGACCCAGGCCGAGGCCGAAGACAAGATGGCATTGATCCAGAAGTTGCCGCTCGAGATCGACGCGCTGTCGCTGCTGGCCGAAGGCTTGAACTTCGATTTCGCGGCAAAGCCGATCGACGAACCGCTCACCACGGAGGAGCTGCAGGGCATGCAGGGCATGCTCGGCATCCGCGACGGCGTGCTGCGCACCTCCGGCAAGACCAACCCCTCGACGCGCGACTTCATCACCTTCTCGGGCCGCGGCCAGGTGCAGGACGTCATCGTCGGTGGTCCGAAGGAGATCGCCGACAAGCTCGAGGACATGTTCGTCAACCGCGGCTGCGACGGCTTTGTCATAGCTGCGACCTACGTGCCCGGGTCCTACGCCGATTTCGTCCGCCATGTGGTGCCGGAATTGCAGCGCCGCGGCCTGTTTCACGAGGATTATGCCGGCAGGACCTTGCGGGAGAATCTCGGGCTGAAGCGCCCGCTTGCCGGCGCGTGGAAGACGGCACCGCGGGCGGCCGCGGAATAACGGAGATCACATGCGCTGGCTCAAATTCACCGCCGCGGGCGAAACCTCCTGGGGCCTCGTCGAAGGCAACCGCGTGATCGCCGTGAACGGCGATCCTTTTGGCGAATGGCAGCGGGTCGCGCGAACCCATGCGCTCGAGGACGTCAAGATCGAGCTGCCGCTCATCCCGCGCACCTTCTACTGTGTCGGGCTCAATTATCTGAAGCACCTGAAGGAAGCCGCCGACAAGCGCGGCGAGGTGCCGAACGTCCCCGACCGGCCCGAAATCGGCTATCGCGCCCAGAATGCGCTGATCGCCCATGACGAAGATGTCGTGATCCCCGCGACTGCGACCGAGAAGATCCACTATGAGGGCGAGCTCGTCGTCGTCATCGGCAGGAAAGCGAAACAACTGACCGCGGAGAACGCGATGGACTGCGTGTTCGGCTACACCATCGGCAATGATGTCAGCGAGCGCAGCTGGCAGAAGGCCGATCGCGGGCTGTGGCGCGCCAAGAATTGCGACACCTTCAAGCCGATGGGGCCATGGATCGAGACCGATGTCGATCTCGACAGGATGGAGACGGTGATCCGCGTCAACGGCAGGGAAACCGGCCGCTTCCGCACCAACGACATGATCTTCGGCATCGTCCCCTTCATTGTCGAGCTGACCAAATATTTCACGCTGTGGCCGGGCGACGTGATCTGGATGGGCACCGACGGCGCCTCGCCCGACCTGAAGGCCGGCGACGTGGTCGAGATCGACATCACCGGCATCGGCACCCTGCGCAACAGGTTCGTCAGGGAAACGCCGTGACGGCGCTCGCCCGGCGATGGTCCCGGCGAATGCCCTAGGGCATGCACATATGTGGGTGCGGGACGACGGCGAAAGCTGCAGGTCACCTCACCTCCGCTTCGATTTCCCTGGAAACGGTAGCGCCACGCTGGTCTTGATCTCCTTCAGGATCATGTTGGTGCGGACGTAGCGGATGCCCGGCAGACGGAACATGAAGGTGTCGAGAAACTCATTATACGCCTGCATGTCGCGTACCACGACGCGCAGATGGTAATCGGCATCTCCCGTGGTGGCGAAGCATTCCAGCACCTCGCTGCGTTTGCTGACCTGGGCGACGAACTGATCGACGAAGGTCGCATCATGCCGCTCCAGCGAGACGTGCAGGATGGCCGAGGTGGCAAAGCCCGCTCTTTCGCGATCGAGCAGCGCCGAATAGCCGCGGATGATGCCCTCCTCTTCCAGCGCCCGCACCCGCCGCCAGCATGCCGAAGTCGACATGCCCACCGAATCCGCCAGCTGCTGGTTGTTCGCGCGGCCGTCCTTCTGCAGCTCGGCGAGAATCCGTTGGTCCATATCCTCAACCATGAATCGGAGCCATCCTGCAAAATTTTACCAAAATGAAGCTCATAGCGGTAATTCTTACCGCTATTGGCTTCTCCGGGCAACAGATAGGCAAGACCTGCCAATTGCCCGGGATTAGCGTTGTTGCAGGCAAAGCGCTTTCGCCGGAGGCCGCCATGGACGACAGACCCTCACTCGACACCTATCAGCTCGCCGACCGCTATGAGCGCCAGCATGGCCGCGTGTTCCTTACCGGAACGCAGGCGATCGTCCGCATCGTGCTCGACCAGGCGCGGCGCGATCGTGCGGAGGGACTGAACACGGCGGGTTTCGTCTCGGGCTATCGGGGCTCCCCGCTCGGCGGCGTCGATCTCGAGCTTTGGCGCATCAAGGAGCAATTGAAGGCGCAGCGCATCGAGTTCCTGCCCGCCGTGAACGAGGACCTCGCCGCCACCGCCGTGCTCGGCTCGCAGCAGGTTGAGACGCAAGGAGATCGCGAGGTCGATGGCGTGTTCGGCCTCTGGTATGGCAAAGGCCCCGGCATCGACCGCTCGGGCGATGCGCTCAAGCACGGCAATGCCTACGGCTCGTCGCCGCATGGTGGCGTGCTCGTCGTCGCCGGCGACGACCATGGCTGCGTATCGTCCTCGATGCCGCACCAGTCCGATGTCGCCTTCATGAGCTGGTTCATGCCGACGCTGCATCCGGCAAGCGTGGCCGAATATCTCGCCTTCGGCGAATATGGCTATGCGCTGAGCCGCTTCTCCGGCATGTGGGTCGGCTTCAAGGCGATCTCCGAGATCGTGGAGTCGGGCGCCTCCGTCGCGCTGCAGCCGCCACGGCGTTTCATGACGCCGGACTTCACTCCGCCGCCCGGCGGGCTGCACTATCGTTGGCCCGACCTTCCGGGCCCGCAAATCGAGGAGCGGCTGGAAGCGAAGAAGCACGCGGTCTATGCCTTCGCCAAAGCCAATCCGATCGACCGTCGCATCTACAATGTCCCCAGCGCCACCTACGGCATCGTCACCACGGGCAAGGCGCATCTCGACCTGATGGAGGCGATGCGGCTGATCGGTCTCGATGAAAGCGCCTGCCGCAGCGTCGGCATCGACATCTACAAGGTCGGCATGGTGTGGCCGCTCGCGCTGCACGATGCGATGGCCTTTGTCACCGGCAAGCGCGAGATCCTGGTGGTCGAGGAGAAGCGCGGCATCATCGAAAGCCAGTTCAAGGAATATTTCTACGACTATCCGGGATCGAAGCCGGAGCGCATGGTCGGCAAGCACGACGAGAGCGGCGCGCGGCTGATCTCCTGGACCGGCGAATTGTCGCCGCGCGCGCTCGCCGACGTGCTGGCGCGCCGGCTCGATCCGCTGTTTCCGGAGCTCAAGCTCGTGCAACGCGCCGCAGCGCTGGCGCCGGACGCGCAGCGGATGATCACGGTCGCGGGCGCGACCCGTACGCCGTACTTCTGCTCGGGCTGCCCGCACAACACCTCGACGAAGGTACCGGATGGATCGAAGGCGCTGGCCGGTATCGGCTGTCATTTCATGGCGAGCTGGATGGACCGCAAGACCTCGTCGCTGATCCAGATGGGCGGCGAAGGCGTCAACTGGGCGGCCTCCTCGCGCTTCACCGGCCGCAAGCACATCTTCCAGAATCTCGGCGAAGGCACCTATTATCACTCCGGCTCGATGGCGATCCGCCAGGCGATCGCGGCCAAAGCCAACATCACCTACAAGATCCTGTTCAACGATGCCGTCGCCATGACCGGCGGTCAGCCGGTCGATGGCCCCGTGAGCGTGCAGGCCATCGCCCACAGCGTCCGCGCCGAGGGCGTTTCCCGGATTGCACTGGTCTCGGACCATCCGGAGAAATTCGAGACCAGGGATTTCCCGGCCGGAGTCACCGTCCATCCGCGCGAGGCGCTCGATGCCGTTCAGCGCGAGCTGCGCGAGATCGAAGGCGTCACCGTGCTGATCTATGAGCAGACCTGCGCCACCGAGAAGCGGCGCCGCCGCAAGCGCGGCCAGATGCCGGATCCCGCGCGCTTTGCCTATATCAACGAGCTCGTTTGCGAAGGCTGCGGCGACTGCTCGGTGGAATCGAATTGCCTGAGCGTCGAGCCGAAGGAGACGCCGTTCGGGCGCAAGCGCAAGATCAACCTGTCCACCTGCAACAAGGATTTTTCCTGCCTCAACGGCTTCTGCCCGAGCTTTGTGACGGTGGAGGGCGGCAAGCGCCGCGCGAAAGCCGCATCCAACATCGACGTCGTGGCGCGCGCTGCAGCGCTGCCGCTGCCCACGCTGCGGGACCTCGATCGCCCCTATGACCTGCTGGTTACGGGCGTCGGCGGCACCGGCGTCATCACGGTCGGCGCGCTGATCGCGATGGCCGCCCATCTTCAGGGCCGCGGCGTCTCGGTGCTGGACTTCACGGGCTTTGCCCAGAAATTCGGCCCCGTGCTGAGCTACCTGCGGCTTGCGGCCGCGCCGGACGAGCTGCACCAGGTGCGAATCGACCAGGGCTCGGCGGACGCATTGATCGGCTGTGATCTCGTCGTGAGTTCGTCTGCAAAAGCATCCGGCACATACAGCAAGGATACGCGCGCCTTGGTCAACACGGCGGAGATGCCGACCGGCGACGTCGTGCGCGTCCGCGATGCCGACCTCGCCGCCAGCGCGCGTCTGTCGGCGATCGCGTGCGTCATCGGGCAGGACCATCTCGCGACAATCGATGCGAACGCGCTGGCCGAGGATCTGCTCGGCGACTCCGTTTACGCCAATATGCTGATGCTCGGCTTCGCCTGGCAGGACGGGCTGGTGCCGGTATCGCTCGCGGCGCTCGACCGCGCCATCGAGCTCAACGGCGTGGCCGTCACGCGCAACAAGCAGGCCTTTGCCTGGGGCCGCATCGCCCGCGCCGATCGCAGCTTGCTGCCGAATGCATCGCGCAGCCAGCCGGTTGCCGAAACGCTCGACGATGTGATCGCAAGGCGCAGCGCGTTCCTGACGCAGTACCAGGACCGCGCTTATGCTGGCCGTTACGAGGCAGCGATCGCCCGGGTGCGGAGGGCCGAAGCCGCGCTCGGCAGCGAGAAACTGACGGACGCGGTGGCGCGTTCGCTGTTCAAGCTGATGGCCTACAAGGACGAATATGAAGTCGCCCGGCTGCACATGGAGACCGGCTTCCTCCACCAATTGCGGCGCGAGTTCGAGGGCGACTTCAGGGTGACGTACCACCTCGCCCCGCCGCTGCTGCCTTCGCCCAAAGATGCGCGCGGCCGGCCGCGCAAGCGCAGCTTCGGACCGTGGCTGCAGATGCCGCTCAAGCTGATGGCGCGGGCCAAATTCCTTCGCGGCACGGCGTTCGATCCGTTCGGCTACACGACTGAGCGACGTGGCGAGCGCGCATTGATCGGCTGGTACGAGCAGCAGATCGATGCGATCCTTGCCAAACTCGACGCCAGGAACCTGCCCGATCTCGTCGCGATCGCACGCGCACCCCTGGAGATCCGCGGCTATGGTCCGGTGAAGGACGCCGCGATCCCCAAGGTGAAGGCCGAGGTGGAGCGACTCAAGGAACGCTTGGTGTGAAGCAATCAGGATCGTGCCGTGACGCTCCGGTCGGCCGCAGGCGTGATCGACGCCATCACGGCGGTGACGATCGCGGCAACCACGATATTGAGGATCAAGGCGCCAAGGCCGACATAGAACGTGTAGGTCGCGCCGCCGAGCGTCAGGCTCGCGAGCGGCTTGAGACCGTTGCTCCACGCCGTCCATGAGCCCCAGGCGATGCCCACGGCCCATCCTGCGAGCAACCCTTCGGCGCGGAACCAACGCGTATAGAGGCCGAACACCAACGCCGGCAGCGTCTGCAGGATCCACAACCCGCCGAGCAGTTGGAGATCCAGCGCAAATTGCACCGGCAGGAACAGCGTGAAGGCCAGTGCGCCGACCTTGACGATCAGCGAGGTGATCTTGGCGACCGACGCTTCGCCGGCATGGCTGATCTCGGGATGCAGATAGATTTTCCAGACGTTGCGCGTGAACAGGTTCGCAGCACCGATGCTCATCACCGCCGCCGGCACCAAGGCGCCGATCGCGATCGCCGAAAACGCAAAGCCCGCGAACCAGGACGGGAACAGCGTCTTGAACAGCATGGGCACCACGTCGTTCGGCGAGGCCACCTTGATGTTCGCGGCATGGGCCATGTAGCCGAGCAACGCGATCAGGCCGAGCAGAAGCGTGTAGGCCGGCAGCAGGATCGCATTCTTGCGGATGGTGTCGGCGGATTTCGACGCGAACACCCCGGTCAGCGTGTGCGGATACATGAAGGCAGCAAATGCCGAGCCGAGCGCCAGCGTCGCATAGGCGAGCATCTGCGAATCCTTCAGGATCAGGCCGGTGGCGCCGCCCTTCGCCGCGAAGGCATGGTCGGCGGCCGCGAACACGGCGCCATAGCCGCCGAGCTTGACCGGCACGATCACCACCGCCACCAGCACCACGATATAGATCATGATGTCCTTGACGAAGGCAATCAGCGCCGGCGCGCGCAGGCCCGAGCTGTAGGTATAGAGCGCCAGGATGATGAAGGCAGCGACGATCGGCAGTTCGCCAGAGAGCCCCATGGCCTTGATCACCGTGCCCATGCCGACCAGCTGCAGCGCGATGTAGGGCATCGTGGCGACAATGCCGGTGAGAGCAACCACGAGCTCCAGCACGCGCGAATTATAGGTGCCGCGCACCACGTCGGCGGCGGTCACGTGACCGTTCTTGTGCGCGGTCTTCCACAGCGCCGGCATCACGGCAAAGACGAAGGGATAGACGATGATGGTGTAAGGCAGCGCGAAGAAGCCGTAGGCGCCGACCGCATAGACCAGCGCCGGCACCGCGATCACCGTGTAGGCCGTGTAGAAATCGCCGCCGACCAAAAACCAGGTGATCCAGGTGCCGAATTGCCGGCCGCCCAGGCCCCACTCGTCAAGATGCTCGCTGACGGGGCCGGACTTCCAGCGCGCGGCGAGAAAACCCATCACCGTGATGAGCGCAAAGAAGAAGACGAAAACGGAGAGCGGAATCCAGTCGATCTGGTCGTTCATGATCCCATCCCCTCAACGAGCTTCTTCGTCATGCGGACGGCTGCGATAGACCAGCCAGATCAGAAGCGAGGTGATGGGCACCCAGGCAAGTTGATACCAATAGAAGAAGGGAAATCCGAACAGCGACGGCTCGACGGAATTATAGAAAGGCACCCACAGCAATCCGACAAAGGGCACCAGCAGCAATACCCACATCAACGTTCTCCGGCCTCGGCCGGCATCCGTCGCCGGCCCACTCAGAAGATAAACGCTCTAGCAACGGAAATGTTACCGCGCGAGAGCGGAACTCTGTGCATGGCCGCAGCGCGCGAAAAAGTGATCGGCCCGCTGATTTTGAAGCCGTGAGGCGCATGACCGCAGGTGGCTAGATCAGCCGGGCAAAAAGCGGAATCCGGCGAAGCGACAGCGTCGCCCCCCAGCTCAGCGACAGGGTGCCGAAGAACACGATGGCGAATTTCAGGAACGCCGACCACACGGGGTCGTAGACGTTATATTGCAGCCAGATGATGAAGATATAGTGCAGCAGAAAGATGCCGTAGGCCGAAGGCTGTATCGCATCGAGCAGATCGAGTCTCAGCTGCGACGCATAGACGAAGGTTGCGGGCACGGCGAAGGTCATGGCCGCGCTGAACATCGCAAAGGCAAGACCATAGGCGGCGCGCCACCACAGCGGCGGCGCATTGAAGTCCGCGATCCAGCTGTGATGCGCATAGACCAGGGCAAGGATCGCGCCGTAGAAGATCATCCCAAAGCCGAGCCACACGCCCCAACGCTTGGCCAGCTCGCCGTTCTCGGCCAACAGCCCGGTGCGCAGATTGGTCGCACCGATGCCGACGCCGGCGAAGAAATAGCCGGCATAGAGCAGGACGCGGCTGGTCTGGATCGGCAGCGGAAAACCTTCCGGCTCGAACCAGGCGGAGTCGCCGAAGATGAGGTGGAACGGCAGATAGATGATGACCGAGAAGGTCGTGAACGCGAGCAACGCGGTCATCGGCCGATCGCGGAAGGAAGCGACGGCGCGGCCGAGCGCCGCAATCGCGCCCGGCGCCATGGCCCAGATCGTAGCAGCAATCGCGTCGAGCGCCAGCAGCACCCACAGGAACCAGGCCGGGCCCGACGGCCAGGGACCGATGGTGAGCGTGTGCCACCAGAAATGAAAGTAATTGAAGTCCGTCGTGCCGGGCAGATGATAGCGCAGGAAGGTCGGGTAATAGGCCAACGGCATCAGGATGAAGATCGAGACCAGGTAGGGCAGCCCGAGCCGGAAGGCGCGATGCCTGACGAAATCCGCAGCCCCCCTGCGCGCCAGGCTGTCGCGCACGAACAGGCCGGAGATGAGGAACATGCAGGCCATGAAGAAGCTGTCGTTGAACAGCACGACCAGATCGAAGCCGAGCCAGCGCGCCCGGTCGCCGGTGCCGAAATAGGTGTAATTGACCACCGAGTGATGCAGCACCACCAGGAGGGTGACAAAGGTGCGCGCGCGGTCGAGCGCCGTGATGCGCACCGGCGCCATCGTGATCTCGCTTGCCTGTTCCAGCCGTCGCAGCATCTAGTTCCCGAACGCGTCGTAGATAATTTTCTTCACCGTCGTGATCACGGGCATTCGCCCCGAGGGCGAATCCTGCATCACCACAAAGAACATGTCTTCAGCGCGGTCGACCACGAGATAGACGCCGCTCGCGCTGTCCCATTTGATCTCGCCGAGCGAGCCCGGCACCGGAGGCAAGGTCAGGCCGGGCTCGGTGCGGATGCCGAAACCATAGCCGAAGCCGAAGCCGTCGCCGGGGAAGTAGTACACGTTGCGCGCAACGCCGGTGCCGGGACCGATGTGATCGGTGGTCATGGCCTTGAAGATTGCCGGGCTGAGATAGGTCCGTCCATCGAGCGTGCCGCCATTGAGCAGCATCTGCCCGTAACGCGCGAAATCGGCAAGGCTCGACACCATGCCGCCGCCGCCGGATTCCCAGCGCGTGACGTCGAGCGAGTTCCGTTCGACGTGATGGTCGCGCGGCAACGGCTTGGCGTAGCGCACCCGCTCGGCTGGATCGCTCAGGAAGAACTTCGTGCTGGCCATGCCGAGCGGATCGAGCAGATTCTCCTTCTCGAACTGATAGAGCGACTGTCCGGAGGCGACCTCGATGACGCGTCCGAGCACGTCGGTGGAATGGCCGTAGTCCCACAGCGTGCCGGGCTGGTCGGCCAGCGGCACCTTGGCGATGCGCTCGGCGAATTGCGCGTTGTCGAAATCGCCGAGATAGATGCCGTCATAGGCCGCTTTCACCAGTCCCTGGCCGTAGAAGCCGTAGGTGATGCCGGAGGTCTGCAGCAGCAGGTCCTCAACGGTCATCGGCCGGCGCGGAGGCACGAGTTCGAGCACCGGCTTGCCGCTCTCGTCCGGCCGCTCGACCCCGACCTTCATGCTCGCAAAGGAGGGGATGTATTTCGAGACCGGGTCGTCGAGCGCGATCTTGCCGCGATCGATCAGCATCATGGCCGCGACGCTGGTGATGGTCTTGGTGACGGAATGGATCGGAAAGATCGAGTCCCTGGTCAGCGGCGTGCCGGTGTCAGGATCGCGCGTGCCGAAGCATTTGGAATAAAGCGGCCTGCCGTGCTGCTGGACCAGGACGCAGGCGCCGGGGATCTTACCCGCCGCGACCTGGCCGTCGAGAAAACCGTCGATTGCCGCAAGCTTCTCGACGGCGAGCGTTGCACCCGGCGGTGGACCGAACGCAGGCGCGGGTTGCAGCATCCCGCCCGCAAGCAGAGGCGCGACCGCCGACAACAACAGCAATGGAATGATGCGCCTCATTGGAGCCGCACGTTAATCGATTGCGGGACGTGGTTCCAGAGCCGGAAAGCTCCGATCACGATCTCGCGTTTGTAACCGTGGCAAGACATGCCGTCACGAATAAGGGTTGATGAGCTTCTGCTGCTCGGAACTGTGATGCACCAGCATGTCAATGAAAGTCCTGACCTTCGCCGACAAATGGTGGCGATGCTGGTAGATCGCGTTCATCGACAGCTCGACCGTCCGGTATTCCGGCAACAGCCGCACCAGACGGCCAGCCTCCAGATCGTCCTGGACCAGAAAGCCTGCGGCAAGACAAATGCCGACACCATGAAGCGCCGCGATGCGCAGGGCCTCGCCGCTATTGGTGACGAGCCGGCCGCCGACCTGCACCGAGGTCGGCGTCCCCTTGCGGTCCACGAATTGCCAGTCGTCGCCGAACGGATAGAGCACGTGACGCATGCAGTCGCGGTCCGCGAGGTCGGCCAGTTGCTCCGGCCTGCCGTGCTTGTCCAGGTAGCCGTGCGAGCAGCACAGCACATGACGCCAGGTCGCGAGCTTGCGGACGATCAGGCTGGAGTCCGGCGGCGGCGTCATCCGCAGCGCAACGTCGAGCCCCTCTTCGATGAGGTCGACATTGGCCTCGCCCATGCGCAGGTCGACCTTGACCTCCGGATAGGTCGCGAGGAATTCCGCAACGACGGGCGCGATCAATGGAACCATGTGGGTCGCAGTGTGGACCCGCAGCGTGCCGCGCGGGGTCGACTGCTGGGCACTGGCGATTTCATCGGCCTGCTCGAGGTCGGCGATGATTTGCGTGGCGCGCTCGTAATAGGCGCGACCGATCTCGGTCACGCTGACCTTGCGCGTGGTGCGGTTGAGCAGCCGCACCCCGAGACGCTCCTCCAGCGCCTGGATGTGGTTGCTCACCATGGTGGTGGACATGTTGAGCTTGCGGCCGGCGGCCGAAAAGCCGCCATTGTCCACGACCTGGACAAAGGCGGTGAGGCTGGTCAGCCGATCCATCGGCCCTGCTCCGATTGTTCTCTGTTGATGGATAATGTATCCATTTTTTCCCGGATTATCAGATCGGGTGGGACATCGCATCTTAACGGCGAAACGGAGCAGCGGCCCGCTTTGGGCCAGCGCCGCAAAGTCGTTGGAGCACGCCATGTCGAGCCTGTCCTATGTTACTGAACAACAAGCAAAAACGAGCACTCGCCCGATCCGGCAGACGATCAAGCGGACAGCCCTCCTGCTGGCGCTGACCGCCGGCATCGCGGCCGGCGCCGACCTCGGCTACAGCTATTTCACCACCGGCCGCTACCTGCAGACCACCGACGATGCCTATGTGAAGGCCGATTCCACCATCATCGCGCCGAAGGTCTCCGGCTACATCGCCGAGGTCGCGGTGTCCGACAATCAGCCGGTCAAAGCCGGCCAGCTTCTCGCCCGCATCGACGACCGCGATTTCCGCACCGCGCTGGACCAGGCCCATGCCGATGTCGCGGCATCCGAGGCCGCCGTGCACAACCTCGATGCGCAGATCGAGCTGCAGCAGCCGATCATCGCCCAGCAGGCCGCCGAGGTTGACGCCGCCGAAGCCAACCTGAAATTCGCCGAGCAGGAACGCGCCCGTTATGACGACCTGATGAAGACCGGCTCCGGCACGGTGCAGCGCGCCCAGCAGACCGATGCGGCGCAGCGCGCCAGCGATGCCCAATTGCAGCAGGGCAAGGCGGCGCTGATCGCCGCCAGGAAGAAGCTCGAGGTGCTCGACACCCAGCGCGCCCAGGCGGTCGCCCAGCTTGCCCATGCCCGCGCGGTGGAGCAGCAGGCGGCGCTGAACCTGTCCTACACCAGCATCACTGCGCCGGTCGATGGAACGGTGGGCGCCCGATCGCTCCGGGTCGGACAATATGTGCAGGCGGGCACGCAGCTGATGGCGGTGGTGCCGCTGGACGCCGTCTATGTGGTGGCGAATTACAAGGAGACCCAGCTCACCCATGTGCGCGACGGCCAGCCGGTGGAGCTCGTCGTCGACAGCTTCCCCGGCCGCAAGCTGCACGGCCATGTCGACAGCCTGTCGCCGGCGAGCGGCCTTGAATTCGCGCTGCTGCCGCCCGACAACGCCACCGGCAATTTCACCAAGGTCGTGCAGCGCGTGCCCGTCAAGATCGTGCTCGACGACCAGAGCCTCACCGGCCTGTTGCGCCCGGGCATGTCGGCCGAGCCGACCATCGATACCAAGGCGACCGTGATTGCCGAAAGCGAGCATCCCAGCCGGCTCGCCGCCAATCCGGCTCAGGCCCGTCCCGGCAGCTGAGCTCGATTGAATCCGGCGGGCATCTTCAATCCCCGCCGGATAATCCTTCCACTTCTTCGGCCATTATCGAAACACCCCATCCAATCCATCTTCCTCGTGTGCACGAGAGGAGAAGCCCATGACTGCGGCCCAAGCGACCCTGGCGACATCAGGTCAAACCAGCCAAATCCAGCCCGCACAAGCGGCAGCGTCCTCGCACGTGTCCGCCCGGACCTGGATCGCCGTGCTCGGCGCCACGCTCGGGGCCTTCATGGCGGTGCTCAACATCCAGATCGTCAACGCCTCGCTCGCCGACGTGCAGGGCGCGATCGGCGCCGGCATCGACGACGGCGGCTGGATCTCGACCTCCTATCTGATCGCCGAGATCGTGGTGATCCCGCTGAGCGGCTGGCTCGCCCAGGTGTTCTCGGTTCGCATCTATCTGCTGACCAATGCCGTGCTGTTCCTGGTGTTCTCCGCGGCCTGCGCGCTGGCGCAGGACCTGCCGCAGATGATCGCGATCCGCGCGGTACAGGGTTTCACCGGCGGCGTGCTGATCCCGATGGCCTTCGTGCTGATCATCACCCTGCTGCCGAAGGCGAAGCAGCCGATCGGGCTTGCGCTGTTCGCGGTGTCGGCAACCTTTGCGCCCGCGATCGGGCCGACCATCGGCGGCTATCTGACCGAGAACTGGGGCTGGCAGTACATTTTCTATGTCAACCTCGCGCCGGGCGCGGTGATGGTTGCCATGCTGTTCTTCTCGCTCGATGCCAAGCCGATGAAGCTGCATCTGCTGCGCGAAGGCGACTGGCCGGGCATCATCACCATGGCGATCGGCCTGTCCGCACTGCAGACCGTGCTGGAGGAAGGCAACAAGGACGATTGGTTCGGCTCGCCCTTCATCGTCCGCCTCTCCGTCATCGCCGCCGTCGCCCTCGCTGTGTTTTTCGTGATCGAGCTGACGACGAAGAAGCCGCTGCTGAACCTGCGCCTGCTGGTGCGCCGCAATTTCGGCTTCGGCATGCTCGCCAATTTCCTGCTCGGCGCTGCGCTGTACGGCTCGGTTTTCATCCTGCCGCAATATCTGTCGCGCGTTCAGGGCTACAATGCCGAGCAGATCGGCATGGTGCTGGCATGGACCGGCCTGCCGCAGCTGGTGCTGATCCCGCTGGTGCCGCGGCTGATGAAGCGGCTCGACCCGCGCCTCCTGATCGCTCTGGGCTTCGCCCTGTTCGCCGCCTCCAACTTCATGAACATCTATATGACCGCGGATTACGCCACGGACCAGCTGTTCTGGCCCAACGTGGTGCGCGCGATCGGGCAGGCGCTGGTGATGACGCCGCTGTCGGCGGTTGCAACCGCCGGCATCGAAGCCGAGAACGCCGGTTCCGCGTCGGGCCTGTTCAACATGATGCGGAACCTCGGCGGCGCCGTCGGCATCGCGCTGCTTCAAACTTTCCTGACCAAGCGGGAACAGTATCACTCCAACGTGCTGATGCAGTCGATTTCCTTGTTCGAACAGGCGACCCGCAGCCGGCTGGAGCAGCTCACGCAATATTTCATGAACCACGGCGTTGCCAATCATACGGACGCCCTCAATCGCGCCTATGTTGCGGTCGGCCACGTCGTCCAGAAGCAGGCCTTCATCCTCGCCTTCAGCGACACCTTCTATCTGCTCGGTGCCGCGCTGATCGTCGCGCTGATTGCCGGCCTGCTGCTCAAGAAGCCGGACCACGTGAGTGCCGGTGGTGCCCACTGATGTCCTGATATCCTCAAACCAAGGAGAGACGACCATGAAGCCTCGCATGAACTTCTACCAAGCCGCGCCCGACACGGTGAATGCGCTGATGGCCCTGGAGAACCAGGTGGCGTCGAGCGGACTCGAGCAGTCCCTGATCGAGCTGGTCAAGACGCGGGCCTCGCAAATCAACGGCTGCGCCTATTGCATCAACATGCACACCCAGGATGCGCGCAAGCATGGCGAGACCGAGCAGCGGCTCTATCTGCTCAACGCCTGGCGTGAATCTCCCGTCTATACCGAGCGCGAACGCGCAGCGCTGGCCTGGACGGACGCGGTGACGCTGATCTCGCAGACCCACGCGCCCGACGATCTCTACGAGCAGGTCCGTGCGCAGTTCTCGGAGGCCGAGACCGTCAACCTCACCATGCTGATCGCGACCATCAACGCCTGGAACCGGCTCGCGATCTCCTTCCGCGCCATGCCCTCGGTGAAGGCGAAGGCGGCAAGCGCGGCATAGGCCGACAATACCAACCCCGTCGTCCGGCGAAAGCCGGGACGACGGGGTTGAGATCGTGGAGAGGGCATGCGTTCCCCTTCTCGCGACGGAATTCGTCCGAGTGTTGCATCGTCGATCGCCTTCCTCGAAAGTCAGAGGGCGCAGGGAAGGCCGGGTGACCGCTGCACCCGGGGCCCTCGCGCCAGAAAATGTGCGCAAAGGGCGCGTGACCACAGGTACAGCCGGCATCACTCCGGCCTTCCCTGCGCGATGGTTTGACGGCTTATACGT
>DATGMN010000032.1:0-33083 GCA_035293585.1 Bradyrhizobium sp.
CGTAGGGGCGCCGATACAGGAGCGCACGTGTGGCCATGTCAGTCAGTCCGGGGGGTAGGAGTTCGCCCGGATTCTGCCACATCCGAAGCCAGCGAAATCGCCCGGCGCAAAAACAAATCATTTGCCCAATATACAGGGCCTTCCCCCTCGGTCAGCCCCTACAAAATGGGCCCGGAAGCGGAAATTTCGACAAAAAAGACCTTCTATTTACCCTGTCAAGGAGTGAGGCCACAATCATTCCTTGTCGGAGCGGGAATCCGGCATTCCGGACGCCGGATCAGGCACTTAGGCGAAGGGGAGATTCGCTGCTCTTCGGCACCGATTCACGCGCGATTGCGATGCGCGCAGCGTCACTCAGCGGCCAACGCCAATCTCGACTTGGGGTTCGCAGCCGACATCATGAAATCATTGATGCGCGGCACGATCTCCGAGCGGAAACGGGAACCATTGAACACGCCATAGTGTCCAACACCCGGCTGCACATAGTGCACGCGGCGATGTTGCGGAATAGAACTGCACAGCCGATGCGTTGCTTCGGTCTGGCCGAGGCCTGAAATGTCGTCCTTCTCGCCTTCGACCGTCATCAGCGCGACGCGCGTCACCTTGGCTGGCTCGACGAGCGTGCCGCGATGGGTCATCTCACCCTTCGGCAACGCGTGCCTGACGAACACGGTGTCGACCGTCTGCAGGTAATATTCGGCAGCCAGGTCCATCACCGCGAGATATTCGTCGTAGAAATCGCGATGCTTGTCGACCAGGTCGCCGTCGCCCTTCACCAGGTTGCGGAACAGATCCTTGTGCGCATCGACATGACGGTCGAGATTCATGCTGATGAAGCCGTTCAGCTGCAAGAAGCCCGGATAGACGTCGCGCATCACGCCCGGATGCGGGAACGGCACCTTGGTGATGACGTGGCTGCGGAACCATTCGATGCCGCGCTCCTGGGCGAGGTTGTTCACCGCGGTCGGATTGCTGCGGGTATCGATCGGACCGCCCATCAGGGTCATCGAGAGCGGCACGAACGGATCATGCCGCGCTTCCATCAGCGACACGGCGGCGACGACCGGCACTGACGGCTGGCACACCGCGATGACATGCATGTTGCCGCCCAGCGCCTGCAGCATCTCGATCACGTAATCGATGTAGTCGTCGAGATCGAAACGGCCTTCCGACAGTGGCACCATGCGGGCGTCGGTCCAGTCGGTGATGTAGACCTCGTGGGTCGGCAGGAAAGCCTCGACCGTGCCGCGCAACAGCGTCGCGTAATGGCCGGACATCGGCGCCACGATCAGCACGCGCGGCTGCGGCTGCCGCAGCGGACGGGTGAACTTGCGGTCGAAGTGCAGCAGCCGGCAGAACGGCTTTTCCCAGACGCTGCGGACTTCGATCGGCACGCGAACGCCGGCGACCTCGGTGTCGTTGAGACCCCATTCCGGCTTGCCGTAGCGGCGCGTGGTGCGCTCGAACAATTCGGCAGCCGCCGCGAGCGACTTGCCGAGCTGGGTGTGGGTCCACGGATTCAACGGATTCTGAAACAGGATCTTGGTGGCGTCCGAAACCGCGCGCGCTGGATTGAGCGAGGCGTGCGCCATCTCATACATCCAGTACATCGGCGTCGTTAGGAGTGGACTGCCTTCAGCTGCTAACGGAGGTGCGCCGCCAAACTCACCAATGGCCATGATTCTAATTCCCTTTTGCAACGCAAAATACTGCCGAATGCGTAATAATGCGTCAATGCAGAGATCGGTATATTTACGGGCCTTTTCCAGCGAAGGGCGCGAATTTCCACGCGAAAGTGACTTATTCGCCACCCCCGAGCAAGGAGCCGTTGCGGCGCGCGCTGCGCAAAAGGGCAAGAAATGCTGCAAAGGAAGCCACCAGCAAGGCGGCATTAATCACAAGCGCCGAAAGCATCAGGTCGAAGCGAAAGACATGGTCGATCAGCAGCGCCCGCATGCCCTCGAAAACATAGGTCGGCGGCAGCGACCAGGACACGTATTGCAGCCAGACCGGCAGCACGTGCACCGGATAGTAGACGCAGGCGAGCGGCATCAGCGCGAACATCAGCGTCCAGACGATGCTCTCCGCGCCCAGCCCATGGCGCAGCACGAGGCCCGAGACGAAGATGCCGACCGCCCAGCTGGTGAAGATCAGGTTGCAGAAGAAGGCGATCAGCGGCAGGCCGAGGGCGAAGAAATTGAAGTGGAACAGAAACAATGCGAGCAGCGTCATCGGGATGACGCCGATCGCAAGCCGGATCAGGCTCATGGCCATCAGCGCGATCAGGAACTCGATCGGCTTGAGCGGGCTCATCATGAGGTTGCCGAGGTTGCGCGCCCACATCTCCTCGAGAAAGGAGATGGAAAAGCCGAGCTGGCCGCGGAACAGGATGTCCCACAGGATGACCGCGCCGATCAGCGTGCCGCCGGCGCGCGCAAAGAAATTGGCGTTCTGGGCGATGTAGGTCTGCAGAAACCCCCAGGTGATGACCTGCAGCACCGGCCAATACATCAGCTCCAGGAGCCGCGGCCAGGACGACAGCAGGAGATACCAGTAGCGCAGGATCATCGCGCCGATGCGGCCGGCCGAAATCCCGCCCTGCAGCGCCAACTCGCTCATGACGCGCCCGCCCGGTTGCGGCCGCGCGCGACGTCGAGGAACACGTCCTCCAGCGTCGCGCGGTTGTAGCGGGCCATGATGCCGTCGGGACTGTCGTCGTCCTCGATGCGGCCGCGCTTCATGATGATGACGCGGTCGCACAGGCGCTCGACCTCGAGCATGTTGTGGGAGGCAAGCAGAATGCTCGCCTGACGGGTCTTGCGGTAATTCTCCAGATGCTTGCGCACCCAATCGGCCGTATCGGGATCCAGCGAGGCGGTCGGCTCGTCGAGCAGCAACAGCTCGGGTTGGTTGATCAGCGCCTTTGCCAGCGCCACGCGGGTCTTCTGCCCGGCCGAGAGCTTGCCGTTGGGACGGTCGATGAACTCGTTGAGGTCGAGATCCTCGGCCAGTTGCGCGATGCGCTCGCGCAAATGGGACACGCCATAGAGGCGGCCGAAAATGGTGAGGTTCTGCCGCACCGTGAGGCGCGTCGGCATATCCACATAGGGGCTCTCGAAATTGATCCGCCCCAGCACGCTTGCCGCCTCGCGCGGCATGTCATGGCCGAGCACCTGGACCCGGCCGGAGGTCGGCAGCACCAGCCCCATGATCATGGCGATCGTCGTGGTCTTGCCGGCGCCGTTGCCGCCCAACAGTCCCGTGGTGCTGCCGCGCGCGATACGGAACGAAATGTCGTCGACGGCGCGGGTCTGCTTGTAGAGCTTGGTCAGATGGGCGACCTCGATCGCCGCAGGCGTTGCGTCCGCGGGACGAATGGGTTGCGAAGCCTGGTCGATGACGTTCATGGCGACCGTTCATTGGGGCATTGCGGCGATTAGCGCAACTCCATTGCAGCCCAAAGCGTGCGATTTGTGATCGGGCCGCCGCACGGATAGACTTGGCAAAATAGACCTGGACGACATGATCGACATCGCTGCCTCCGATTTCCGCCATCCGCGCCGCCATGTGCGCCTGGACACGATCTTGCGGCTGCGCTGGCTTGCCGTGCTCGGCCAGCTGGCGGCCGTTTTCATCGTGCTGCAGGGGCTCGAATTCGATCTTCCCGTCATTCCCTGCCTCACCATCATCGGCCTGTCGGCGCTGCTCAATCTCGGCCTGCAGATCGCCTTCAACCCGATGCAGCGGCTGGAGCCGGCCTATGCCGCCGCGCTCCTTGCGCTCAACATCATCGAGCTTGCGGCATTGCTGTTCCTGACCGGCGGCTTGCAGAACCCGTTCTCGTTCCTGTTTCTCGCACCGGTCCTGATCTCGGCGACCGCGCTCCCGGTTCGTCTCACCATCGCGCTCGGCGGCCTCGCCGTCGCCTGCGCCTCGGTGCTGGTGTTCTTCTCCATGCCGCTGCCCTGGGACGCCGAGGAGCCCCTGATCCTGCCGCCGATCTATCTGTTCGGCGTGTGGCTCTCCATCGTGGTTGCGATCGGCGTCACCAGCCTCTACGCCTTCCAGGTCACCGAGGAGGCGCGCAAGCTTGCGGATGCACTCGCCGCCACCGAGCTCGTGCTGGCGCGCGAGCAGCATCTGACCCAGCTCGACGGCCTTGCGGCGGCGGCCGCGCATGAGCTCGGCACGCCGCTCTCGACCATCGTGCTGATCTCGCGCGAGCTGGAGAAGGCGCTGCAGGAGAATCCGCTGGTCGCCTCCGACATCAAGACGCTGCGCGAGCAGGCGCAGCGCTGCCGCGACATTCTGGCCAAGATCACCCAGCTCTCCTCGACGGGCGCGCCGTTCGACCGCATGAAGCTCTCGACCCTGATCGAGGAGATCGTGGCGCCGCATCGCGACTTCGGCGTCGCCATCAAGGTGCGCATCGCGGTTGCCGGCACCAGGGAGCCGGTCGGCTGGCGCAATCCGGCGATCCTGTACGGCGTCGGCAACATCCTGGAGAACGCGGTCGATTTCGCGCGCGAGGCCGTGGAGGTAAGTGCATGGTGGAACAACGAGACCGTCGAAATCGTGATTTCCGACGATGGGCCGGGCTTTGCGCCTGACATCCTGAAGCGCATCGGCGAGCCCTACCTGTCGCGCCGGCGCGGGGCCGAGGAGGTATCGGGCGAAAATTCCGGCGATCATTCAGGACTGGGACTTGGCGTATTCATCGCCCGCACGCTGCTCGAGCGGACCGGCGCCAAGGTCGCGTTTACCAATCGCACCTTTCCCGACCATGGCGCCGTGGTCTCGCTGGCGTGGCCGCGCGATCGTTTCGAGGCGGATGAAAATGGCGAGAAACCAGAAGCTTAACGCGACTTAAGGCCGCATTTCCGCCGGCCCTTTTTGGTGGTCTTGGCAGGGGGCAGGAGCAACGCCATATATCGAGTGCCATGACAGAAACCTCCGCTTTGGCTGCCCCCATGCAGCTGTCCGATTGTCCCGACCGATCGCTGCTGATCGTCGAGGACGACAAGCCCTTTCTCGAGCGCCTGGCCCGCGCCATGGAGACGCGCGGCTTTGCCGTGACGTCGAGCGACAGCGTTGCCGAGGGGCTGGCGCAGATCACGAAGGCGGCTCCGGCCTTTGCCGTGGTGGACCTGCGACTTGGCGACGGCAACGGGCTTGACGTTGTCTCCGCGCTGAAGCGCAAGCGGCCCGATGCCCGCGTCATCGTGCTGACCGGCTATGGCAATATCGCCACCGCCGTCACCGCGGTGAAGATGGGCGCGGTCGACTATCTCGCAAAGCCTGCCGATGCCGACGACGTCATCGCCGCCCTGCTCGCAACCGGCACGGACAAATCCGAGCCGCCGCAAAACCCGATGTCGGCCGACCGCGTGCGCTGGGAGCACATCCAGCGCATCTACGAGATGTGCAACCGCAACGTCTCGGAAACCGCGCGCCGCCTGAACATGCATCGCCGCACGCTGCAGCGGATTCTCGCCAAGCGCGCGCCGCGCTGACCGCGAACCCCTTACGCAATCGCGCTCGCCGCTCCAAACCTTTCCGTACCGTCAAGGTAAATGACGCCGAATCAATGTTGCTGATCGCCGTATGAACGGCCCGTTCAGCGCGGCTTCGGGGACAGGCCCGTATTGTCGGGCCTGTTGGTGGATGACCCCTGCACCCACACGGAGCCCACGGAGAAGCATGTCATGACCCGCATCAAATTGTTGTCCATTGCTGCCCTCACCCTCGCAACGCTCGGCACGTCGTTCACCGCCGCATCCGCAGAGACGCTGTGGCAGTACAATCATCCGCGCCGTGCTGAAGTGAACGCGCGCCTCGGCTATCAGAACTACCGCATCGACCGCGCCGAAGCCTCCGGCCGTATCACGCCCTACCAGGCGCAACGGCTGCACGCCGAGGACTACACCATCCGCACCGAGGAGCGTGCCATGGCCCGCTTCAACGGCGGCTACATCACCCCTGCCGAGCAGCGCGCGCTGAACCAGCAGGAGAACGTGGTCAGCCGGCAGATCGGCCCGTAATCGTCTCCCCCGTCCCCTGAGCGACTGGCCCCGTTGCAGATGATGCGACGGGGCTTTTCTTTTCGCCCGGTCTATCACCGTCACCCTGAGGAGGCCGCACTGCGGCCGTCTCGAAGGGCGACGGCCCGGCTGTCGCAGCGGGGCCGTTCATCCTTCGAGGCTCGCGTTCCGCGAGCACCTCAGCATGACGGTTCACTATTACATCTACATCTAGAACTCCGCATGCCCTTGCGGGTCGAGCAGGCGGTTCATGCGCTGGCCGGCGACCAGCGCGAATCGCACGGTCATCAGCTTGCGCGTCGGCGCCGGCAGACGATGCTCCGGCGCCTCGCAGAGCATGTGCGCGCCATAGGCATCCGCGACGATCAGTCCGGTATCCCTGGGAAAGATCTCGCACGGCACGTCCTGCGTGAAGGCGAAGAACAGCCGGTCGCAATGGGCGCGGTAATCCTCCCATTTGTGGTCGGCGCGCAGATCCTCCACCGAGGACTTGATCTCGATGATCCAGATTTCGCCGCGCTCGTTCAGCGCGACCAGATCGGCGCGCCTCCCGGACGGCAAAGGCAGCTCGCTGATGCAGGAAAAGCCGAGCGAGCGGAGCAGCCGCGCAGTTCCGCGCGCAACCGTCAGCGCCGTCTCGGACTGACGGCGGTCCGGCGGCGGCACAGGTGATAGCTGACGGGCGCGCTGTTCCATGACCGGCAAGTTTACCCGATTCCGCTATGCTTGCCGCATGAATCTTTCGCTTTCGCGCGCCGCAAAAAATCGGCATTGTGTATTTATGAGTAGCGAAAACGACACCAAGGCCGAGAACAACGCAAAGGCCGGCGCGATCATCGTGCCGGTGACGCTGTTCGAGCAGAACTGCACCATCCTGTGGGACGCGAAGACCAAGCAGGCCGTGGTGTTCGATCCCGGCGGCGACGTGCCGCGCATCCTGGACGCGATCGAGAAGACCGCGGTCAAGGTCGAGAAGATCTGGCTGACCCACGGCCATATCGACCATGTCGGCGGCGCCGCCGAACTGCGCGACGCGCTGGGCGTGCCGATCGAGGGTCCGCACTATCAGGACAAATTCCTGCTCGACAATGTCGTGACCTCGGGCGCGCAGTTCGGCATGAGCGGCGTGCGCAATTTCGCGCCCGACCGCTGGCTCGAGGAGGGCGAGACAGTCCAGATCGGCTCGCTCTCCTTCGACATCCTGCATTGCCCCGGCCATTCGCCGGGCAGCGTGGTCTATTTCAACAGCGAGATGCGCTTTGCCCATGTCGGCGACGTGCTGTTCAACGGCTCCGTCGGCCGCACCGATCTCCCGGGCGGCAGCCATCCCACGCTGATCGCGTCGATCAAGACCAAGCTGCTGCCGCTCGGCGACGATGTCGGCTTCATCTGCGGCCACGGCGCCGGCTCGAGCTTCGGCCAGGAGCGGCTGACGAATCCGTTTTTGACCGGAGAGATGTGAGAGGCTGCGAGTTTTCCCTCGCCTCGTTCTTGCGGGGAGAGGGTTAGGGTGGCTCTATCGGCGAATTCGGTGTGGCGGATAGTCCGGCACCCCCTCACCCGGATTGCATCTTGCGATGCAATCCGACCTCTCCCCGCAAGCGGGGCGAGGTAAAGGCGGGCTCGTTGAACTAGCGCCTCTGCAGCAAGCCGGCATCCATCAGCACACGCAGAATCG
The DNA here is from genome assembly GCA_035293585.1 of Bradyrhizobium sp. GTDB lineage: Bacteria > Pseudomonadota > Alphaproteobacteria > Rhizobiales > Xanthobacteraceae > Bradyrhizobium. Next base: position 7,720 of record DATGMN010000032.1, read on the forward strand.
CGCGGCCGACCTTGTCGAGCACGCGAGGCCGCTTGTCCGGCTTCGAGACGACCTTCGGCTTGGGCGCCGCGGCTTCGCGGGGCTGGGGCGGCGCGGGCCGTGCCTTCCTGCGCTCGAGCACCGCCTGCACATTCGCACGCTCCGCGCGGGCCTGCGTTGGCAGGACCGGCTCGGCCGCGGCGGCCTGCGGACGGTCCGCCTTGGGGCGGGCGATCGTCGCGGCTGCGGCCATCAGCGAAACCTGCGGGATCAGCCGCGTGCTCGGCGTCTGCGGGATCGCGGGCTTCGCATCGCGGATCCAATGCGTGAGGCCGAAGAATTTCGCTATGTGATAGGAGGAGGAGATGCCGGCCTCGAGCATGAACGCGCCCTTGCGGCCGTAGCGCCTGTCGTCGCCGGCGCGGCCGAGCGGCGTGCCATGCGCCATGTCGCCGATGGTATAGGACTCCACGATGGTGTCGCCGTCGGCATTCCACCAGACCTGGCGCGGATGGCCGTCGACCACGGTCTCGGCCATCGGCGCTTCCGGCAGTTGATGCACGTCGAGCCACTGCTTGACGATGTCGTCGGCATTGTTGGGATGGACGGTGCGATCGGCGCTGCCGTGCCACACCGAGACGCGCGGGAAATGGCCGTGATGCCTGGAGGCGCCGCGGACGAGATCGCCGAGCTCGCCGGCAGGACGCGAGCCCGAGCCGCGCATCACGCCCAGCGCTTCGCGGACGCCTGCCGCCACGCCGAACGGCAGGCCGGCGATGATCGCGCCCGCCGCGAACACCTCGGGATAGGTGGCGAGCATGACCGACGTCATGCCGCCGCCGGCGGACAGTCCGGTGATGAAGATACGGCGCTGGTCGATGTCATATTCGCGCACCATGCGCGCAATCATCTCGCGGATCGACAAGGCCTCGCCGTGCCCGCGCGCGATGTCGTCCTTGTTGAACCAGTTGAAGCAGCCATTGGCATTGTTGGCGGACTGCTGCTGGGGCAGCAGCAGCGCAAAACCATAATGCTTGGCAAGCGTCGACCAGCCGGCGCCGAGATCGTAGCCCGCAGCAGTCTGGCCGCAGCCATGCAGCACGACGACGAGGGCGCGCGGTTGCTGCAACCTCGCGGGCGCGAATGCGAACATCCGCAGATTCCCGGGATTGCTGCCGAAGTCGCGCACTTCCGTCAGCGGACTCGGCGGCTCGCCCTGCAAGCCGCGGCCGTAGATCGGCCAATCGCCCGGTTTGGGGAGGCGGCTCAGAAATTCGATGTTTTCAGCGAGAGACAATCAGCTTTCCTCGGGTGAGCATATACTCAATGCTACCAAGCAAAGATAGTTGCTGCAGTGCAAAACAAAAGACTGTGTGCTGTCGGTCCCCATAATTTGAGCTGCCGTGCGATTGTCGCAACAGTTTTGTCACGATTTCAGGCTGCGCGACGCATCCACGACGGAAATGCGACGCATGTCATGATCGAAAACGGGAAGGTGATCAGCGCTGCAAACGATGCGTGTCGCGCCGCGTGCAGTGATTCGGTCGCAAAGAACACCGCGGCTGGCGACGACGCTGCCGTTGGCGATTGCGCAGTCGAGGCATGCACCGCCCGCGCCTAACGTTCTTTGCATGAAGACCGTCATTAGGAAATAAAATGTCAGTCGTTCAGGGGCAGATGATGGCGCGATCGCCATCATCGGCGCGATGAGTGCGGAGGCACGCACGGCCTCGTCAGCGGTGCCCGCGGCCTCGCTCCACGACGAAATTGCCGATCGCGCCAACCGCCATCAACACACAGGTGCCGAGAAACACTGCGCGCATGCCGATATGGCCGCCGACATAGCCGCCGGCGAGCGGCCCCAGCACCTGGCCGACATATTGCGCCGACACTGAATAGCCGAGGATGGCGCCGGCGATCGTCTCCGGCACGTTGTGGCGGATGACGCTTGCAATGCACGGCAACAGCCCGCCCAGCGCCAGACCCATCAGGAAGCGCAAGGCGATGAGCTGCCAGCCATTGACCACGAAGGCCTGCGGGATCAGCAGCACGGCCGAGACCGCAAGGCAGCCGGTGATGACGCTCCAGTGCCCGACCCGGTCGGCGAGCTTGCCGAGTTGCGACGAGGAGAGAATGGCGCCGAGCGCCGCCGCCGACATCACCAGCCCGGCAACGAACGTCACCTGGGCGGGCGCGACGAGCTGCGCGACATAGACGGTGATGATCGGCTCGATCGACATGTTGGCGACCATGAGCAGCACGCCGGTCGCCAACATCGCCACGATCGGGCGCTTGTCGGGAATCTGCGCCCAGCCGCCACGCGACTTGCCGCCTTTCGCCTGCGCCGGCCGCTTCTCCTCGCGGATCAGAAAGGTGGTGGCGAGGCAGGTGATGAAGATGATGCCGCCCGCCCACAAGAAGGTGGCGCGGATGCCGATCAGCGGCGGCAGCGCGCCGCCGATCAGGGGGCCCACGACATTGCCGGCCATGATGCCGGACGACAAGACGCCGAGCGCCCAGCCGGAGCGCGCCTTGGGCGTTTGCGCGGCCACCAGGATCATCGAGCCCGAGGTGTAGCCGCCGAGCAGCCCCGCAAGCAGCCTCAGCGCAACGAGCTCCCAGACATTGTGCGCCATGCCGATCAGCGACATCGCAACCGCCATGCCGAGACTGGCGCGGATCAGCATGAGCTTGCGGCCGTAGCGGTCTCCCAACCGCCCCCACAGCGGCGCCGTCAGCGCCGCGCTGAAGAAGGTCGCGCCATAGGCGATGCCCGACCACTGCACGATGGCGGCGTGATCGGTCACGCCCAACTGCTCGACATAGAGCGGCAGGAACGGGAGCAGCAGCGTCATCGCGACGATGGTGGTGACGGAGCCGAGGAAGCAGACCAGCAGATTTCGCTTCCAATAGCCGGCGTCGCGGCCGACATCCTGCAGAGCTGTCGCGTCCATCGCTAGCGCGCCCCGATCACGGCGAAGCCGCGCGCACGCAGGCCGCGGCGATCCTCGTTCAGCGACTGAAGCAGGCGATCGCGCGTGTCGCGGATGTGGTCGGCGGCTTGGCGCGCAGCTTCATCGGGCCGGTTGCGGCGAATGCAGTCCAGGATGCGTCGGTGCTCGGCCCAGGCCTGCTCGCGCGACGGCTCGGTCCAGACCTCCAGCCAGCGCGCACGCGACAGCCGGGTCATCACGCTTTCGATCGCCTTGACGATGAATGGATTGCCCGAGAGGCGCGCAATCTCGACATGGAAATCGGTGCCGACCCGGTGCCACTCCTCGCGCGGCGCGCCGGACTGGCAGGCATCGAGCATCTCCTCGATCGCAGCCAGATCCGTCTCGCCTGCACGCGCGCAGGCGAGACGGACGGCCGTGGTCTCCAGCGGCTCGCGGAATTCGGACAGCTGTTCCAGCTCACCGAGTTCGATCGGCGCAACGATCCAGTTGCGGCCGTCGCGCCGGACCAGGTCCTCGCCCTCCAGCCGCGCCAGGGCCGCACGGATCGGTGTGCGGGACCCGGCAAACTGGCCCTCGAGCCAGCGCTCGGTCAGCCGCTCGCCCGGGGTCAGGTCGAGTGAGAGGATCATCTCGCGCAAGCGGTCGTGGATGTGGAGCATCTGGGACATGGTGGCCTTCGCCGGGGGAAACGAACGGAATCGCCGTTCGGTCCCATTTGGTATCCCAATTTGGGATACCAGGAAAGCCGGCTTTTTGGGATACCAGTCTTGCGCCCGTTCTCTGGACGAGGAGCTTAGACCGCCTTCAACTTGCGATAAGCGAACCAGACCATCTTCAATAGCAGCCAGCCGTCGCGGAAGCGGGAGATCTGGGTCTCGCCGAAGGTGCGCGCCTTATAATGGATCGGCGTCTCGATGATCTTCAGGTTCTGCTTGGCCGCCCCGAAGATCAGGTCGAAATCGCCGAACGGATCGAAATTGCCGAAATAGCTGCGCTCCCGCGCCAGCACCTCGTAGTCCCGCCGCAGCAGCACCTTGGTGCCGCACAGCGTATCGGTCAGGCGGGTGTTGACGAGATAGCTGAACATGTAGGCAAAGCAGCGATTGGCGATGAAGTTGAGCGGCCGCATCGCCTCCTGCTCCATCGGATAGATCAGGCGGGTGCCGTTGACGAACTCCGCCTTCCCGGTCTCGATGACGGCGTGATATTTCGGCAGCGCCTCCGGCGGCATGGTGAGGTCGGCGTCGAGGATCATCAGCACGTCGTGCTTGGCCGCGGCAAAGCCCTTGCGGACCGCATCGCCCTTGCCCTTGCCGTCCTGCTTCATCACCCTGATGTCCCACTGGCCCTGATAGGCGTCGCGGACGCGCTCGCATTCGGAAAAGGTGTCGTCGCTGGAATTGCCTTCGACGAAGATGATCTCCTGCTCGCTTCCGAAGCGCGGCATGCGGGTGATCGCGCTCTCGATATTGCCGCGCTCGTTGCGGCAGGGAATGATGATCGAGACGGAGAGCTTGCGGTCCGGGAATTGCCGCACCGGGCGCCCCACCAGATAGGTCCGAAGGCAGAGCTTGCGGATGCCGGGCAGCGGCGCGACGTAGCGGTTGATCAGGGGGCCGAGGCCGAACCAGCGCTGCGGGAGCAATTGCCGCTGCTCGGCGGAGATCACCTCGAAATCGGCGAGGTCCATCAGATTGAGGAAGTCGGCATTGGCAATGTAGTTGATCTTCGGCTGCTTGCGCCTGAGGCCGATCGCTTCCGCCGTCATCAGGATCGGCTCCCAGAGATGGGAGTAATAGGAGATCACGATCCGGGTCGACGGCTCGCAGAGCTGATGGATCAGCCGCAGCGTGCCGTCGATATCCTCGAACATGCCGATGGTGTCGGCGATGACGATGTAGTCGAACGGCCCCTGGATCGACTTCAGCGTCGCCGGGTCCTCGGCATCGCCGAGCACGAAATCGAGCTGCGGATGGCGGGCTTGCGCCCGCGCGATCGTCTGCGGGCCGAAATCGATGCCGACGCCGTAAGAGGGTTCAAGCGCTGCGAGCAGGTCGCCGGTGCCGCAGCCGAGCTCCAGCACCCGCTTCCCCGGCGGAATCAGGAAGCGCATGAACCTGAAATCGTCCTCGTGATAGGCCGCGTTGAACTTGCGCCAGCGCTCCTGATCGTCCAGCGAGGAGTCGATCTCCTGCATCAATTGCCGCTTCCGCGGATTTGAGATTGGCGGAGCTGCAGAGGATTGCGACAAAGCCATGAACTGCCTCGAATGAACGAACGACGCGGCGCTTGAGCGGCCCGCAGGGGTGGCCGGGCTGGCGCGGGCGCCTTTTAGACCGAAGCTTTGCCGAACAGAACCCGGTTTTCCTGCCCCCTAGCCCCGGATGTATCCGCTTTGTTTCCGTTTCGGGCCGGCCGGCCACGCCATGGCGCGCGCGGGCTTCGCCTGAGCTCGATCCCGCGGGGGCAAGCCCGAGGTCCTGCTTTCCGAAAGAACCGGCGTCGATTCCTGCAGATCATGTTCTAGACTGTCTGCGCATGGGCGCAGCCAGGCCGCAAATCCTGCTTAGCGAGGGCTCGAGCCTGTCGGCTCGCGAGACCATCACCGCGCTTGGGCTTGCGGGCCATCGCGTCGACATCATGTCCAGCGATCTCCTCTGCCTCGGCCGCTTCTCACGCTTTGTCGACCGCGTGCACCGCTCGCCCGCCTCCGGCGCCGATCCCGATGGCTACCTCGCGGCGGCCCTCGACGTGGTGCAGCGGCGCGCAATCGACGCGGTGCTGCCGGTGCACGAGCAGGCCTATCTGTTCGCCGCCGCGCGCAAGCAGCTTCCGGACCGGCTCGGCATCGCGGTTGCGGATTTTGCCGCGTTCGAGCAGGTGCAGAGCAAGGCGAGCCTTGCCGAATTGCTGACGCGGCTCGAAGTGCCGCAGCCGGCCACTGCGGTGGTGCGTAGCGCAGCGGAATTTGCCGCGGACCGGCCGCTTCCGTTCTTCGTCAAGGCCGCGTTCGGCACGGCGAGCACCGGCGTGTGGCGGGTCGGCGATGAACGGCAACGCGATGCGCTGCTGAGCCGGCTCGATCAACAAGGCGCGTTCGCGGAGGGGCTTCTGGTCCAGGCCGCCGTGACAGGCGCGCTGGAGCGCACGCAGGCGGTGTTCGATCGCGGCCGGCTCATCGCCTGCCATATCTACCGCCAGCTCGCGGAAGGGCCCGGCGGCGGCGACGTGCTCAAGCTCAGCGTCGTGAGCAAGGACGTGTACGACGTCGTCGAGCGGATCGGCGGCGCGCTCGACTGGCACGGGGCGCTGTCCTTCGACTATATCCGCGACGCGACGGCGGGCGTGCCCCGTTTCATCGACGCCAATCCGCGGCTGGTCGAGCCGGTCAATGCCTGGTTTTCCGGCGTCGACCTCGCCGGCGCGCTCTTGAAGATCTCGCTCGGCGAAACGCCGAAGCGCCAGGCCGAGGGGAGCGCCGGCGTCGTGACCCGGCTTGGACTGATGGGACTCTCGGAGGCCGCAAAGCGGCGCTACCGCCGGCGCGATGTCCTTGAGGAGATCGCAAGGCTCATGACAAGCTCCGGCCGCTACCGCGGCTCGCGCGAGGAGCTGGTGCCGCTCTGGACGGACCCGTGCTGCGCGATTCCCTGGGCTGTGGTGATATCGCGGCTGCTGATCGATCCGCATGCCGTGGCGAGCTTGTCCAGGAGCACGGTCGACGCCTACAGCCTGACGCCGCAGGCGATCCATCGCTTGCACGCATGGCAGCAATCTGCGTGATGCGTCGCGGCCGGCCGGCGATTGCGTTGCAGGCAGCGAGCACGTAGCCTGACAAAAGCCCCGCACAAGAAAAATTCCGCCCGGAGGAAACCATGACACGCGTAAAATCGGCGCGCCTGAAATTCGGAGCCTTTCTCGCCCCGCATCACCCGATCGGCGAGCATCCGATGCTGCAATTTCGCCGGGACATCGACCTCGTCCAGCAGCTCGACGAGCTCGGCTATGACGAGTTCTGGTGCGGCGAGCATCATTCCTCGGGCTGGGAGATGATCGCCTCGCCCGAGATGTTCCTGGCGGCGGCCGGCGAACGCACCAAGCGCATCAAGCTCGGCACCGGCGTGATCTCGCTGCCCTATCATCATCCCTACAACGTCGCGCAGCGCATGGTGCAGCTCGACCACATGACCGGCGGCCGCGCCATTTTCGGCTCGGGTCCCGGTGCGCTCGCCTCCGACGCCCACACGCTGGGCATCGACCCGATGACCCAGCGCGATCGCCAGGACGAGGCGATCGCCGTGATCCGCCGCCTGTTCAACGGCGAGCGGGTCACCGCGAAAACCGACTGGTTCACCATGAACGACGCGGCGCTGCAGATCCTTCCCCTGCAGGAGGAGATGCCGTTCGTGGTGGCCTCGCAGATTTCGCCTTCCGGCATGACGCTCGCCGGCAAATATGGCATCGGCATCATCTCGCTCGGCTCGATGTCGACGCAGGGCCTGATGTCGCTGGCGCAGCAATGGGAATTTGCCGAGGATTCCGCCAGGAAGCACGGCACCAAGGTGAGCCGCGCCGACTGGCGCGTGCTGCTGACCTGGCACATCGCCGAGACGCGCGAGCAGGCGCGGCGCGAGGCCGGCGCCGGGCTGATGCGCTGGCACAATGAATATACCGTCGGCACCCTGATGCGGCCGGGACTGAAGGCGTTCGCCTCGCCCGATGAAGCCGTGGACAAGACCGCCTTCGTCGAAGGCGCCGCCTCCACCATCGGCACGCCCGACGATCTCGTGAAGACGATCAAGAACGTGATGCAGGTGTCGGGCGGCGTCGGCGCCATCATCGGTTTTGTCCATGACTGGGCCAATCCGGAAAACACCCGCCGCAGCTGGGACATGGTCGCGCGCTATGTCGTGCCCGAGATCAATGGCTATATCGACAGCCTGCGCAAGTCGCAAAAATTCGTGATCGAAAACCGCGCGATCTTCGAGCGCGCCGGCCAGGCCGTGATGGCCAAGATCATGGAGAACGACAAGGCCGCCGCCGCGCTCGCCCAGACCGGCCCGGGACGCGTCGCGATTCCGGCGGTCAACGCGCCCGATCTGCAGACGGAAGCCGCGAAGCGAAAGGCGTGAGGACGACGGCGTGATCCTGCCACTGGTCGTCATGCCCCGCGCAGGCCGGGCATCCAGTATTCGAGAAGCCTCTCAGCTGGAGCTCCGACGCCTCTGGAATACGGAATCGTCCGGTCCCGCCTCCGCCAAGGCTTCGAGGGGCGAGCGAATCCTGGGCACGCCGTAGCTTTAGCGGCGGCGGCAAGCCGGACGATGACGGCGGTAACACAATTGATCACGACAAAGCCGCGATCCCGGCTAGGATGCGTGTCAGCCGAGCCCGTGCCGGAGCCGCAGCCCATGTCGATGGTTCTTCCCTCGCAAAGCCTCACGCCGCCCAAGCGCAATTCGCTGACCCATATTCCGGGCGACGAGGGCTGGCCGATCATCGGCAAGACGCTTGCCGCGCTGGCCGATCCCAAGGGGCATGTCGAGGCGAATTTCAGGAAATACGGCCCGGTCTATCGCACCCACATGTTCGGCGAGACCTCGATCTCGCTGCTCGGGCCCGAGGCCAACGAGCTCGTGCTGTTCGACCAGGACAAGAAGTTCTCCTCCGAGCTCGGCTGGGGCCCGATCCTCGGACGGCTGTTTCCGCGCGGGCTGATGCTGCGCGATTTCGACGAGCACCGCACGCATCGCAAGACGCTGTCGGTCGCCTTCAAATCCGGACCGATGAAGTCCTATCTCGCCGAGCTCGACAAGGGCATCGCCGCGCGGATCAGGATCTGGAAGCAGCAGCCGGGCGAGATGCTGCTCTATCCCGCGATGAAGCAGCTGACGCTGGATCTCGCCGCCACCTCCTTCCTCGGCGCCGACATCGGACCCGAGGTTACGGAGATCAACAAGGCCTTCATCGACATGGTGGCCGCGGCCGTGGCGCCGATCCGCACCCCCTTGCCGGGCACGCAGATGGGGCGCGGCGTTGCGGGGCGCAAGCGCATCATCGCCTATTTCTCCGAGCAGATCCCGATCCGCCGCGGCAAGGGCGGCGAGGACCTGTTCTCGCAGCTGTGCCAGGCGACCGATGACGACGGCGCGCTGCTCTCGGATCAGGACATCATCGATCACATGAGCTTTCTGATGATGGCCGCGCACGACACGCTGACCTCGTCGCTGACGTCGTTTGTCGGCGAGCTCGCCGCCCATCCGGAGTGGCAAACGAAGCTGCGCGAGGAGGTCGCAAGCCTTGGCCTTGCCGCGAACGCACCCACGAGCTTCGACAATCTCGAGGCGCTGCCGCAGGTGGAGATGGCGTTCAAGGAGGCGCTGCGACTGAAGCCGCCGGTGCCCTCGATGCCGCGCCGCGCGGTGCGCGATTTCACCTTCATGGGCTATGCGATCCCCGCCGGCACGTCGGTCGGCGTCAATACGCTGTTCACCCACCACATGCCGGACCTCTGGATCGAGCCCGACAGCTTCGATCCCACGCGCTTTGCCGACGAGGCACAGCGCAACCGCCACCGCTTTGCCTTCGTGCCGTTCGGCGGCGGCGCGCATATGTGCCTGGGGCTGCACTTCGCCTATATGCAGGCGAAATGTTTTTCGCGGCACTTTTTGCAGAACCTCTCGGTCTCGCTGCCGCAAGGCTACAAGCCGAGCTGGCAGATGTGGCCGATCCCCAAGCCGCGCGACGGGCTGCGGGTGGTGGTGAAGCCGGTGTAATATCGCACCGTCGTTCCGGGGCACGCGAAGCGTGAACCCGGAACCCCGTCATTCCGGGTTCGCCTCTCCGAGGCGCCCCGGAGTGACGATCCAACGACTACGACTTTCCCCCCTCGAACGCCTTGCGCAGCGCGACATAGCCCTGTTGCTGCTGGGTCCAGTTGCGGCCGCCGGTGATGGCGCCGTCGACGACGAGATCATGGCCGTTGATGAAGGTGGATTCGTCGCTCGCCAGGAATACCGCGGCATGGGCGATATCGTCGGGGAGGCCGGCGCGCGGGATCGGCTGCGCGCTCTTGTAGACCTCGCGCATGACCGGCGGGGTGTTCTCGGCCGCCTCGACCGTCAGGCCGAGCGCCTTGGCAAAAATGCCGGTTGCGATCGCGCCGGGCGAAATCGAGTTGACGCGCACGCCGGCTTCGCCGAGCTCCATGGCGACGCATTTGGTGAGATGGATCACCGCGGCCTTCGCCGCGCTGTAGACCATCGAGGAGGAGAAGCCGGCAAGCCGGCCAGCAATGCTGCCATTGTTGATGATGCTGCCAAAGCCCTGCTTCTTCATGACGGGCGCGGCATGTTTCATGCCGAGCATCACGCTGCGCACCAGCGTCGCCATGGCAATGTCGAAGCGCTCGACCTCGAGCCCCTCGATGCCGCCGGTCTGCGCCGGCCCGCCGGCATTGTTGAAGACGCAGTCGAGGCGACCGAATTTGTCCACGGCGAGCGCGGTCAGCGCCTTGACCTGATCCTCCTGCGTGACGTCGGTCTGGCGGAAGATGCAGTTCGCGCCGAGCTGCTTGGCCAGCGCCTCGCCTTCGGCGACACGGCGGCCGGCGATGACCACCCTGGCGCCCTCGGCGACGAAGATTTCCGCGGTGCGCAAGCCGATGCCGCTGGTGGCTCCCGTGATGATCGCGACCTTGCCGCTCAGTCGTCCCATAACGTTCCTCGTGATGTTTCGATGTTGAATCGAACTGATGCTAGCTGAAACTGCCGACCCGCAGGAATCAATATTCCTGTCGGACAGGACCAAAAGGCTAGCTTTGCGAGCAAGCTTGAAGCGCGTATCCTGCGGCGCGCAGGGCGGCGCCATGTTCCGGCTTCATTCGATCTGGATCAGGAGGAAGATGAAGCTATCCGACGAGTTCCGGCGCGGTTGGCAGGGGATTGCACAACCTTCTCCCCTGTTCGGCATCGCCTTTGCGGCATTCTGCCTCGCACTCGGCACCGCCGCGCGCTGGGGCTTCTCCTTGATCCGACCCGACCTCTACTTCACGCCCTACATGCCGGCGGTGTTCTTTACCGCCGCGGTGGCAGGCTTGCGACCCGCTATCTTCACCGCGGCCGCCAGCGGCATTCTCGGCCTCGTGCTGAATTTCGGCGAGACGCGCGCCGATCCCGCGCGCGTGATGCTGCTCCTGATCTACTGGGCGGTCTGCGCTCTCGCGATCTGGGGCGTCGAGCACTACCGCTCGACGGTCGCGCGGGAGCGGCGCATCACCAAGCGCCTGATCGAGGAGGAGGAATATCGCAAGCTCATGGTCGCCGAGCTGCAGCACCGGCTGAAGAACAAGCTGTCGACCATCCATGCCGTGCTGCATCAGGTGCTGGAGCGGGATCCGGAGGTCTGGACCAGAGTCGACCACCGCCTGCGCGCGCTGTCGACGGTCGACGATCTGATCGCGCGGGTCGACAACGCCGGCTGCGACATCAAGGATTTGCTGCTCTCCGAGCTCACCCCCTACGGCCATGTCCGCTTCAACCTGAACGGCCCTCCCTTGTTCCTGCCCGACAAGCTCGCGGTGAGCCTGTCCCTGATCTTCCACGAGCTTGCGACCAACGCCGCCAAATACGGCGCATTCTCCGCCGCGCGCGGCCTGCTGCAGGTGTCATGGACGATCTCCGACGATCGCCTCAACGTGGTCTGGGACGAGACCGAAGGACCACCGATCGATCAGGTGGGGCCGGCCGGCTTCGGCACCAAGCTGTTGAAATCGGCCCTCGTGCCGTTCGACGGAAAGACCGAGATCACCTATCTGAAGACCGGCGTTCACTGCACCATGCAGTGCCGCATTCCCAAAGCGTGATACATCCGAGAGTGTGAACCTCGAGCTTCGACGCGTTTTCCTCGCGCGAACCGGCATCTGCTTCGCTCGAAAGCGCCAGGCCCCTTCGCCGCGTTGATGTTCTATTAAGAACGCTGCGCGAGCGCATGACTTGCGACACCCTGGCGTGCCGCCGATATGCGGATTCTGCACGGCTCTTAACCAAACCTAAGAGGGAGTCGCAGCAGGATCGGCGCGCATGCAGGACCGCCTCACCCATTTGCACCCGGCCGCCGCGCCGGAGGCCGATCCCCCTCGTTCTCCAGAGGCCGAGCTCGGCCTTCTGAAGGACGTGCTCGCGGTGCTGCCTGCCGGCGTTACGGTCCTGGACGAGCACGGCCGGTTCATCCTGATGAACGATGCCGCAACAACGCAGCTCCGCGGCAACGATGCGGGCGATGCGTTGCATGGCCGTCGCAAGGCCGGCCTCGAGCTTCTGCGCGACAACCGCGCAGCCGTGACCGAGGAGGCGATCGGCGAGGGTCTCTCCCGCCAGGTGCTGTTGACGGCCCATCGCCCGGCCGTGATCGGCGACCGCAGGCTGCTGGTCTCGAGCTCGACCGATATCAGCGAGCAGAAAGCCTTCGAAGACCAGCTGTTCCGCTCCGCTTATTATGACGAATTGACCGGCTTGCCGTCCCGCCGGGTGATCGAGCACCGCGCCAACAGCCTGATCGGGAACGACACCGGCGAGCCGTTCGCGCTCGCCTTCCTCGACCTCGACAATTTCAAGCACATCAACGACTATTACGGCCACGGCGTCGGCGATGCGCTCCTGGTCGAGCTGGCCAAGCGCTTGAGTCGCGGCCTGCGCACGACCGACATGCTGTCGCGCATCTCCGGCGACGAATTCCTCCTGCTGTTGTCGCCGGTGCAGAATATCCAGGAAGTCGCGGACTATCTGCAATCGACCATCGAGCAATTGGGCGCACCGTTCTTCATCGACGGCTCGGAGATCTTCGCCTCCACCTCGGTCGGCGTCAGCCTCTATCCCGACCATGGCCGAAGCTACGAGGTGCTGCGCCAGAACGCCGACATCGCGATGTACAGCGTCAAGAACGAGGGCAAGGGCACGGCGGCCTTCTTCGACGCCGGGATGGAGCGCGAAGCACTCGCGCGCACCAAGCTCGAGCAGTCGCTGCGGCTTGCGATCCTGGACAAGCGCTTCTGCTGCGCCTTCCAGGCCAAGGTCGATATCCGCAGCCAGGAGATCAAGGGCATCGAGGCGCTGGTCCGACTGCGCGACGACGAGGACGTGATCCAGGCGCCCGGCTCGTTCATCAATCTCGCGGTCGAGCTCGGGCTGATCGACGAGCTCACCCACCTGGTCCTGGCCGAGATCGTCAAGTCGATCGACCCGATCAACGAGACCTTCGGCCCGCAGGCCACGATCAGCATCAATGTCGCGGCCAAACAGGCCTGCAACGTCGATTTCATGCGCTCGTTCGCGCGGGCGCTCGACGCGACCGGATTCCCCCGGCGCTTCATGATCGAGGTGACGGAGGATGCCTTCGTCGCCAAGAGCCATTTCCAGCAGTATATCCTGCCGCTGCTGCGCGAGATCGGGGTCGGCATCTCGATCGACGATTTCGGCACCGGCTATTCCTCGCTGTCGGCGCTGGCCGACATCACCGCGGACGAGATCAAGATCGACCGCTCGTTCATCACCGACATTCATAAGCGCCCGCGCAGCCAGGGCATCTTGCGTGCCGTGGAGTCGCTGAGCGAAGCGCTCGGCATGACCGTGATTGCAGAGGGGCTCGAATCCTTCGAGGAGCTCGCCTACCTGCAGGGAGCGACCAAGATCCGCTATGCCCAGGGCTATTACTTCTCGCAGCCGATCTTCCTCGAGGAGCTGAAACTCGCCGCGCCGCGGATCAGCGATGCGCGCGTGAGCCTGGCGAGCCGCCCGGCCCAATCGAGCCGCCCCGGCTATGGTTACCGCGATCGCGGCGCGCGGCGCTGATATCTCCAGCCTCCGGAGCATCCTTTGCCGTCGAACGCCTTGACCGGGGGCGAGCCCGCACACTATCAGTTCCGCAGAAATGCAATTGGTGGAGAGAGACGTGCGCACATCCCTGCTGGCTTCCGCGGTCGCCGCGGCCCTGATCTCGACCGCGGCGCAGGCCGATGACCTGACCATCGCGCTGATCTACGGCAAGACCGGCCCGCTCGAGGCCTATGCCAAGCAGACCGAGACCGGGCTGCGCATGGGCCTGGAATATGCCACCAAGGGCACCATGACGGTCGACGGGCGGAAGATCGTCATCGTCACCAAGGACGACCAGGGCAAGCCGGACCTGTCGAAGGCGGCGCTCGCGGAGGCCTATCAGGACGACAAGGCCGACATCGCCATCGGCACCACGTCGTCGGCAGCCGCGCTGGCCGATCTTCCGGTCGCCGAGGAAAACAAGAAGATCTTCCTGGTCGAGCCGGCGGTGGCCGACCAAATTACCGGCGACAAATGGAACAAATACATCTTCCGCACCGCACGCAACTCCTCGCAGGACGCGATTGCCAATGCGGTGGCCATCGGCAAAGCGGGCGTGACGGTTGCGACCCTGGCGCAGGATTATGCCTTCGGCCGTGACGGCGTCGCCGCCTTCAAGGAGGCGCTGGCCAAGACCGGCGCGACGCTGGCGGCGGAAGAATATGCGCCGACCACCACGACCGATTTCACCGCGGTCGGCCAGCGCCTGTTCGACGCGCTGAAGGACAAGCCGGGCCGCAAGATCATCTGGGTGATCTGGGCCGGCGGCGGCGATCCCCTGACCAAGCTGCAGGACATGGACCCCGCGCGCTATGGCATCGAGCTTTCCACCGGCGGCAACATTCTGCCGGCACTTGCCGCCTACAAGCGGCTGCCGGGCATGGAAGGCGCCACCTACTACTATTATGACATTCCCAAGAACCCGGTGAACGACTGGCTGGTCGCCGAGCACCAGAAGCGCTTCGGCGCACCGCCGGACTTCTTCACCGCCGGCGGCTTTGCCGCAGCCATGGCGGTGGTCACCGCGGTGACCAAGGCGAAATCCACCGACACCGACAAGCTGATCGCAACCATGGAAGGCATGGAATTCGACACGCCCAAGGGCAAGATGATCTTCCGCAAGGAGGACCATCAGGCTTTGCAGAGCATGTACCACTTCCGCGTCAAGGTCGATCCGAACCTCGCCTGGGCGATCAACGAGCCGGTCCGCGAGATCAAGATCGAGGACATGAACGTCCCGATCCGCAACAAGCGGTGATGGAGCGCTCGCTCTCTCCTCTCCCTCTCCCCGTCCTTCACGGGGAGAGGGTCGGGGTGAGGGGCTCTCTCCGCGGATTCGTTGACTGAGGAGTATGCGGAAAGTCCCCCTCACCCGGATTGCATCTTTCGATGCAATCCGACCTCTCCCCGCGCGCTGGGAGAGGTAAGAAGCGAGAGCTCATTCGGGGTAACAGATGTCCCACACGCTCGAGACGCAAGACCTCACCATCCGCTTCGGCGGTCATGTCGCCGTCAACCGCGTCGGCTGCAGCTTCCGTCCTGGCGAGCTCACCGCCATCGTCGGTCCGAACGGCGCCGGCAAGACCACCTATTTCAACCTGATCTCCGGCCAGTTGCGCCCCACGGGCGGCCGCATCCTGTTCGAGGGCAAGGACCTCACGCCGCTGTCCGCGCCGCTGCGCACCCGCGCAGGCCTCGGCCGCGCCTTCCAGCTGACCAATCTGTTTCCCAATCTGTCGGTCGAGGAAAACGTGCGCCTTGCGGTGCAGGCCGCCCATCACGTGCATTACGACATTCTGCGGCCCTGGATGATCAGGCGCGACCTGATCGCGCGCGCGGATGCCATTCTCGACAAGGTCGCGCTCGGCGGCCGCCGCCAGGCGGTGGCGAGCGCGCTGTCGCATGGCGACCAGCGCAAGCTCGAGGTCGCCCTGATGATGGCGCTGGAGCCCAAGGTCTTCATGTTCGACGAGCCGACCGCCGGCATGAGCATCGACGAGGTCCCGGTCGTGCTCAACCTGATCGCGCAACTCAAGGAGGACAAGAGCAAGATCATCCTCCTGGTCGAGCACAAGATGGACGTGGTGCGCTCGCTCGCCGACCGCATCATCGTGCTGCATAACGGCCAGCTCGTCGCCGACGGCAAGCCAGCCGAGGTGATCGCCTCGCCGATCGTGCAGGAGGCCTATCTCGGCATTGCGCCCGGGCGGAGCGCAGCATGAGCGACCTTCTCACGCTGTCCGGCATTCACACCCATGTCGGCCGCTATCACATCCTGCAGGGCGTCGACTTCGTCGTCCCCGAGGGCCAGACCACGATGCTGCTCGGCCGCAACGGCGCCGGCAAGACCTCGACCTTGCGCACCATCATGGGATTGTGGCAGGCGTCCGCCGGCCAGATCTCGCTTGCCGGCGTGCGCATCGAGCGTACCGCAACGCCCGATATCGCCCGCCTCGGCGTCGGCTATGTGCCGGAAACCATGGCGGTGTTCTCCGACCTCACGGTGCGCGAGAACCTGGTGCTGGCGGCGCGCGACGGACCGCCGGACGATGCGCGGCTGGACTGGATCTTCGGATTTTTCCCGGCGCTGAAGCGATTCTGGCTGTCGCGCGCCGGCGGCTTATCGGGCGGGCAGAAGCAGATGCTCTCGATCGCGCGGGCGATCATCGAGCCGCGCAAGCTGCTTTTGATCGACGAGCCGACCAAGGGGCTTGCGCCGGCGATCGTCGGCTCGCTGATCGAATGCCTCAAGGAGATCAAGCGCGGCGGCGCGACCATTCTGCTGGTCGAGCAGAACTTCCACGCCGCGCGCGAGCTCGGCGACAGCGTGCTGGTGATGGACAATGGCACCATCGTCCATCGCGGCGAGATGGCGGCGCTGGCCGCCGACATTGCCTTGCAGGAACATTTGCTGGGCTTGAGCCTGGAGGCGCATCAGTGAACGAGCTTGCCGCGACCGATTCCCTGCCGAAGCCGAAGCGCGACATCATCCCGGCGCTGCTGCCGGTCGCGCTGGCGCTGCTGGTGCTGCCGCTGATCGGCTCGGCCAGCTCCTGGGCGACGCTGACGGTGGCGAGCCTCGCCATGGGCATGATGATCTTCATCATGGCGAGCGGGCTCACGCTGGTGTTCGGCCTGATGGACGTGCTCAATTTCGGCCATGGCGCCTTCATCGCGGTCGGCGCCTATGTCGCGACGCTGGTGCTCGTGCCGCTGGCCGGATGGATGCAGGCGGATTCGCTATTGAGCAATCTCGCCGCGGTGCTGCCGGCCATCCTGCTGGCCATGGCGGTGACCGGCGCGCTCGGGCTCGTGGTCGAGCGCGTGCTGATCCTCCCGGTCTATGGCCAGCATCTGAAGCAGATCCTGATGACCACCGGCGGGTTGATCGTGGCCGAGCAGACGCTCTATGCGCTGTGGGGGCCGCAGATCATCCCGCTGCCGCTGCCGGCCTCCCTGCGCGGCTCGTTCATCATCGGCGACGTGGCGATCGCGAAATATCGCCTGCTGGCGATGCTGGTCGGGCTGATCGTCTTTGTTGCCATTCAGCTGGTGCTGAACCGCACCAAGCTCGGGCTTTTGATCCGCGCCGGCGTCGAGAACGGCGAGATGGTGGAGGCGCTGGGCTACCATATCCGCAGGCTGTTCCTCGGCGTGTTCATGACCGGCTCGGCGCTGGCCGGGCTCGGCGGGGTGATGTGGGCGCTGTACCGCGAGCAGGTGCACGCCTCCATGGGCGACGATCTCACCGTGCTCGTCTTCATCGTCGTCATCATCGGTGGCCTGGGGTCGATCGGCGGCTGCTTCATCGGCGCACTGCTGGTCGCCATGGTCGCCAATTACGGCGGCTTCCTGGTGCCGAAGCTTGCGCTCGTATCCAACATCCTGCTGATGGTCGCGATCCTGATGTGGCGGCCGCGCGGGCTTCATGCGGTGACCAGCCGATGATGATCCTATCCGGCGATCCGCCGCGCAGCCGGGCGCTGACCATCCTGCTCATCCTGATCGTGCTGGCGCTCGTCGCGACGCCCTGGCTGTTTCCAGGCGCCAAGGCGCTGAACGTCGCCGCGAAAATCTGCATCTTCGCGGCGCTGGTTGCCTCCTACGACCTGCTGCTCGGCTATACCGGCACGGTCTCGTTCGCCCACACCATGTTCTACGGCATCGGCTCCTATGCGGTCGCGATCGCGCTCTATTCGCTCGGCCCGAGCTGGCTTGCGGTCGCAGCCGGCATCGTCATCGGCCTGCCGCTGGCGATCCTGCTCGCGCTCGCCATCGGGCTGTTCTCGCTGCGGGTCGCGGCGATCTTCTTTGCCATGATCACCCTCGCCGTCGCCTCCGCCTTCCAGGTGCTGGCATCACAAATGTCCTGGCTCACCGGCGGCGAGGATGGCCGCAGCTTTCAATTGCCCGAGCTGCTGCGGCCCGGCACGGTGCTGATCTCCAAGGCCACGTTGGGCGTCGAGATCAATGGGCGAATCCTGACCTATTATCTCGTGCTCGCAGCATCGGCCGCGATGATCCTCCTGCTGCTGCGGGTGGTCAACTCGCCGTTCGGCCGCGTGCTGCAGGCCATCAGGGAAAACCGTTTCCGCGCCGAGGCGCTCGGCTACCGCACCGTGTTTCATCTGACCTACGCCAATTGCATCGCGGCCGTGGTCGCGGCTTCCGCCGGCGTGTTGAACGCGCTGTGGCTGCGCTATGCGGGCCCCGACACGTCGCTGAGCTTCTCCATCATGCTCGACATTCTGCTGATGGTGGTGATCGGCGGCATGGGCACGATGTATGGCGCCGTCATCGGCGCCACGATCTTCATCCTGGCGCAGAATTATCTGCAGACCCTGATGGGCACGGCGTCCCGCGCCGCCGCCGATGCCGGCCTGCCGCTGCTGCCGGGGCCGCTGCATCCGGATCGCTGGCTGTTGTGGCTCGGGGTGCTGTTCGTCGCCAGCGTCTATTTCTTTCCGACCGGGGTCGTCGGTCGGCTGCGCGGCAAGCCGCAGGCGGCAAAATGACGCGGCAGCGAGGACGAGAGCACGCGCCTGGGCGAAGCGGGATGCGGCGAAGGCGCTGACCCGGACGCGTTAACTAGTCCCTACCAGGGATCGCGATTCTTTTGGATGCTTGGTCTGTCGTGCGCCGCCACCGTCGGTCGGCGCTGCCGCAGCACACGCCATATGCGTAGATTTTGAGCGATTAACGCTTCAGTAACCGGATTTGCTAACGGCTTATGCCATTTCCGCATCGTATGCATTCCGTCTCGGAGTGGCGGGAATGCGCGGTGTGATGTCCAACGGCTGGAGCGCGACGACCGGCAGCTTCGCGCGCCGGCTTGAGCAGCTGTTGCGCGTTCCCCGCGGACCGGTGGCGTGGCTGACGCTGTGTGGCGCGCTGCTGGTGATCGCCATCTTCGCCGGCACCATGATGATGGTCGACGAATTCCGCGAGCGCGCCATCCACAATGCCGAGCGCGAGCTGCAGAACACCGTGAAGCTGCTGACGCGCCATTTCGATCGGCAGTTCGAGGATTCCGAGACGGTCGCCTCCGAGCTGATCGCGCAGATGCAGATGTCCGGCGCATCGACCCCGGAAGCCTTCAGGAAGCAGATGTCGACGGCGGAAGCGCATCTGATGCTGCGCTCCAAGGTCTCGGCGCTCTCCTATATCGGCGACGTCGCCATCTTCGACGCCGACGGCCGGCTCTTGAACTGGTCGCGGCCGGACCCGATCACCAATATCACGATTGCCGAGCGGCCCTATTACAAGGAATTCACATCCAATCCGCATGCCGATCCGATCGCGGTCGAGGTCGTGCGAAGCTATCTCGACGGCAGCTGGACCACCATCATCGCCCACCGGCTGAATGCGCCCGACGGCACCTTGCTCGGCGTGATGTCGCGGCGTATCGATCCCATCAATTACGAGCTGTTCTTCGCTTCGCTCGCGCTCGGCGACGGGGCGGCGATCGCCATGTTCCACACCGACGGAACGATGCTGGCGCGCTTTCCCCATGTCGACGCGCTGATCGGAAAGAAGCTGACGCACACACCGCTGCTGCAGCGGATCGTGACGCGCGGCGGCGAACAGACGCTGCGGATCCAAAGCCCGATCGACGGCCAGGACCGCCTCGCATCCGGCGCGCCGCTCGGCCATTTCCCCATCGTCGTCATCGCGACCACGACCACCGCCTCCGCGCTTGCGGACTGGCGCGAGCAGACCCGCTTCCTGGTGCTCGTCGCCGCGCTCGCCGCCATCGTGATCGCCGGCATCCTCCTGCTGATCGTGCGCCAGATCAACGCGCAGAACCGCGAGGCGCAGGAGAAGCTGGAGGCGGAGCGGCTGCGGCTCGATACCGCGCTGAACAACATGACGCAGGGGCTTCTGATGTACGATGCGTCGGCGCGCATCGTCACCTTCAACCAGCGCTACATAGACATGTACAGACTGTCGCGCGACGTGGTGAAGCCGGGACTGCATTATTACGACCTGATCCAGCACCGCAAGGACACCGGCACCTTCGACGGCGACGTCCGCGCCTTCTGCGACCCGATCATGCGCGACGTCGCGGCCGGCAAGGTCAATATCCATATCATGGAGATTGGCGACGGCCGCGCCTTCGAGATCGTCAACAAGCCGCTGGCGCAGGGCGGCTGGGTCGCGACCATCGAGGACATCACCGAGCGCCGCAGGCTCGAGCAGGAGCTCGATCGCAACTACACGTTCCTGCGCCAGATCATCGACCATATCCCGTCGCAGATCACCGTGAAGGACGCGGGGACGCGGCAGTATCTCCTGGTCAACAGCGTCGCCGAGTACCAGTTCGACATGGTGCGCGAGGACATCATCGGCAAGACCGCCTTCGGCATCTTCAACGAGGACACGGCCGCGTCGATCACGAGCGATGACGACAAGGCGCTGGCCTGCGGCGACGGCAGCTTCCACGACGAGCATCTCGTCGACACCAAGATGATGGGGCCGCGCTACATCACCTGCAGGCGCATCAACGTGCGCGATGCGGCCGGCGAGCCGCGCTACATCATCAATGTGGTCGACGACGTCACCGAGCGGCGCGAGGCGAACGAGAAGATCGCCCACCTCGCCCATTACGACGCGCTCACCGACCTGCCCAACCGCGTGCTGTTCCGCGAACAGATCGAGCGCGAGCTCGGCCGCGCCAGGGATGGCGGGCAGTTCGCCCTGCTCTATATCGATATCGACGAGTTCAAGGGCATCAACGATTCGCTCGGCCACCATGTCGGCGACGAGCTGCTCAAGACGGTGGCCAGCCGCATCCGCGCCTGCATCAAGCCCAACGATCTGATCGCCCGGCTCGGCGGCGACGAGTTTGCGGTGATCCAGACCGCCGTCACCTCGACGGCCGAGGTCGTCGACTTCGTCACGCGCCTGCATGAGACCATCCGCAGACCCTATCAGTGTCTCGGCCACCAGCTCTCGACCGACGCCTCGATCGGCATTGCGCTCGCGCCGCAGGACGGCACCGAGCTCGACCAGCTGATCAAGAATGCCGACCTGGCGATGTACGCCGCCAAGGCCGGCGGCCGCCGCACCCACCGTTTCTTCGAGCCGTCGATGGATGCGAGCGCCAAGGCGCGGCTGGTCATGGAGCAGGATCTGCGCCAGGCGATGGCCGACGGCGGCTTCGAGCTGCACTACCAGCCGCTGGTCAACCTGCGCTCGGGCGAGGTCTCCGCCTGCGAGGCGCTGTTGCGCTTCCGCCATCCCGAGCGCGGCATGATCTCGCCGGCCGAGTTCATTCCGGTCGCCGAGGATACCGGACTGATCACCGAGCTCGGCGACTGGGTGCTGCGCACGGCCTGCCATGAAGCGGCGAGCTGGCCCGATCATATTCACCTGGCCGTCAACGTCTCGCCGGTCCAGCTCAAGTGCCAGACGCTGGCGCTCAGGATCGCAGGCGCGCTGGCCGCGTCCGGTCTCAATCCCAGCCGGCTCGAGCTCGAGATCACCGAGGCCGTGCTGATCCGCGACGACGAGGCGGCGCTCGCGATCCTGCATCAGCTGCGCGCCATCGGCGTGCGCATTGCGCTCGACGATTTCGGCACGGGCTTCTCCTCGCTCAGCTACCTGAAGCGTTTTCCGTTCGACAAGATCAAGATCGACCGCTGCTTTGTCAGCGATATTTCGGAGGCGGACGGCTCCTCCTCGATCGTGCAGGCGGTCGTGAACATCGCCGCTGCCCTGCACATGACGACGGTCGCGGAGGGCGTCGAGACCTCGGGCCAACGCGAGTTGCTGCGCAAGCTCGGCTGCACCGAGATGCAGGGCTATCTGTTCAGCGCGCCGAAGCCCGGCGCCGAAGTGAAGCATTTGTTCAGGTCGGCCGCGTGCGACGCGACGGCGGTGGCCTGAGGGAAAATTTGGACGGCCGCCCGATCGGGTCGAGGCCGCTGCGCAAGGACACGATGCCGCCGGGGCCGAACGAAAGGCGGCTCGCGCTGGAGGGAGCCGAGAGAATGTCGCGTGCAAGCAGGACTGACGTCGCGCACGACTATGCCGTGCGCCTGTTGCAGCATTTGGTGGTGCCGACCTTCGTGATCGATCCGATGCGGCGCGTGATGGTGTGGAACCGCGCCTGCGAGCGGCTGACGGGCGTCGCCGCCTCCGAAGTACTCGGCACCAGGCGACACTGGACGGCCTTCTATCAGGAGCGCCGCTATTGCCTGGCCGACCTGGTCGCGCTGAACCGTCCCGACAGGCTCGCAAAGCTTTATTCCGAGTTCTCCATCGGCAACAATACCATGGGCGGCTACAGCGCCGCGAACTGGTGCGTGATGCCGCGACTTGGCAATCATCTGTTTCTCGCAATCGACGCGGGGCCGGTGCTCGACGATGCCGGCCGCCTGATCGCGGTGGTGGAGACCTTGCGCGACGTCACCGTGCACAAGCGCTCGGAAACGGCCTTGAAGACGCTCGCCGCCAAGGATGGCCTGACCGGGCTGTTCAACCGCCGATCGTTCGACCAGGCGCTACAGACCGAATGGCTGCGGGCGCAGCAGACGCGAAAACCGCTGGCGCTGTTGTTCGCCGATGTCGATCATTTCAAGCTGTTCAACGACCGCCATGGCCACCAGCGCGGCGACGAATGCCTGCGCGCCGTCGCCAACGTCATCGGCGAGAAGGCGTTCCGGCCGACCGACCTTGCCGCGCGCTACGGCGGCGAGGAATTCGCAATCGTGCTGACGGAGACCGATCGCGACGGTGCGCTCGAGGTTGCGGAGCGAATCCGGACCGGCGTGCTGGAGATGCGCATGGCCCATGGCGCGGCCGGAGCCGGGCCCCATGTCACGATCAGCGTCGGCCTGGCGCTGATGTCGGGCGACGAGATCGGCGGCGCCGACCAGCTGCTCAGCCAGGCCGACCAGGCGCTCTATGCGGCCAAACGCCTCGGCCGCAACCGAGTCACCTGCGTCGACACCATGCTGGCCGATTTCGCCGAGCTCGACCGCCGCAAACCGGTCGCGCCGACGCGCTCCGGTGCCCGGCGGCGGTAAAGGACGCTCCCGCAGCCATCTTCGCATCGACAGGTTTCGAGCCTATATACGAGCCGGCATCCGTGCACGCGGGCAATCCCGGAAAGACTCCTATGGCTCCTGTTTCGCTCCTGCTTAACCTGCTCTGGATCCTCATCGGCGGCGCCTGGATGGCGTTCGGCTGGCTGGTGGCGGCCGTCATCATGGCCGTCACCATCATCGGCCTGCCCTGGGCCCGGGCCGCCTTCAACATCGCCATCTACACGCTGCTGCCGTTCGGCTCGAAGGCGGTGCGGCGCGACGAGCTCACCGGGATGACCGACATCGGCACCGGCCCGCTTGGGGTGATCGGCAACATCATCTGGTTCGTGCTCGCCGGCTGGTGGCTGGCGCTCGGTCACCTCATCACGGCCGTGCTGCTTGCCGTCACCATCATCGGCATCCCCTTCGCCTGGGCGCACCTGAAGCTCGCGGGCATCGCGCTGTGGCCGATCGGCAAGGTGATCGTGCCGGCTTAGGGCCAGCGCGCGTTCACCCGCACGCCCAATCAAGCTGCATGTTCAGAAAATCGAACTGACAGTTGCCGCCGCCGAAATTGTATCCACCGAGATATTCCTCGAACTCGACATAGAACGGGGAAAAGCGCGGGGTTGCCTGCACCGGCTGCATGGTGCCGCCGATATGGTCCCGTGCATGATCTGCGGTCCAGGCGTGCTTGCGATAATTCTCGGCCTTGACGACGCCGCCCTCGTAGTAATGCGGCTGTTGATAGCTCGATGTCTTGTCCGCCGCGAAGGAATCCTGCGGCGCCCGTCCTGCGTTGGGGTCGGCCGCACGCGGAGTCCAGCGCAGCGCGCGGCTCCAATCGAGCCTCGCTTCGGGGATGCCACCGAGGCTCTTGTAGACCCAGTGGTTCTCCTTGACGCTGGAGGTGCCGACATGGCCATCGAAGAAAGTGCGCCCGCTGCCGCGCTCAAGCCAGCTTGGCCTGTCGTGGGAGCTCAAGCTTTGAGCGGCGGCTGTCTCCGGCACGGCGCAGAGCGGTCCGTTTAGCTCGGCTTCGGTGAGCAGGATAGCCGCAAAGCTGTCCCCCAAAATATCTTCCATGCGATGAAGCCGCGGATGGGCGGCCTGCGCGGCATCCCAGAATGGACGATAGCGCGCATCCTGCGGCGGGCTCTCTCCGGTCATCGCTTTGAGGATCGCCTCGTCGGGCGAGGTGCCGCCATCGGAGTGCTCGGCACAGAAGGCAAACAGGCTGACGCCCGTGATATCAGGACCATGGCAGCGGTAGTCCTCCGGCAGCCGGAGGGTGAAGGCGTGAACCAGCGGATAGCCGGTTTGGGGATCAAGCGGCCATTGCTGCGGCGAAATGCCGGGCGGCAGCCCAAAACACCAGCCATGGCTGTCGGGGCCGGGACGCCCCTCTTCATGCAGGAGTTTCAGATTATAGGCCCGGTTGGGCAGGGGACAGGTCGGCTCTCGCATTGGACGATCCATGGTTGCACTTTGGGCATTCACCCTAACCCCGGGGGGGCGTCGCTTATGCCGTGAGTTGGTCGCGATTGTGCCGAGATGAGTTCGAGCCGACGCGGGCCTCGATGACGCCGCCGGAGATGGCCCGGTCGGCGGCAGGGCGCGTTCCGAGGCCCGCGAAGGCATTGCCGATGCCCGGCCAATCGGCTAAAGCTTCGCACTCAAGCACCCGTAGCTCAGCTGGATAGAGCGTTGCCCTCCGAAGGCTCGTGTCAAGGGTGTAGAGTTTGTTTGCAACTGAAGAAAGGCTCGTTAAAACAGCGGCTTGTCAACAAGGCCCGCTCCCTTCCAGACCCGTTCGAATTTCGCGTAAGCACCGCGTAAGCAGCTTCGGGAGAACAGAAGAGGGCCGGCGGCGAGTCGAGCGTAGTAGCTAGGTCTGCCGCAACAAAGGCCGACGTTTGGATGCCGAATCCGTTGACCCTCGTGGGTCGATGCGGGTAGGCGAAAGAGAGATGCACCCGTAGCTCAGTTGGATAGAGCGCCAGCCTCCGAAGCTGGAGGTCACAGGT
>DATGMN010000033.1:0-36010 GCA_035293585.1 Bradyrhizobium sp.
TGGAGACGTTTTTAGCGCCGCTCGTCCCGCGCGCATCGACCGCTCACGCTGATGCGCCATGCGATCGTCCGTCGCGGACGACGCCCTCGCGTCCACCGCATCGCCGGCCCAACGTATCGTGACGTTCGCGAGACGCCCCTCAGGCGGGCCGGGATGAGGCAAGCAAAGCACGATTTCCGAAAATACGAAAGAGGAATATTTTTGCGCGAAGGACTGGACAGCCCGAATCAGCCTGAAAGGAAACGCGAAATTGGGTTTTGCGCGCAAGCGGCTTTGGCAGATCGGAGAAGGTGGAAGCGACGAAGCCGGCGAAGCTCAATTGATTTTACCCGTCGGGCGAATCTCGACGCCTGAAGAAGGGGTAACGGTTGGTACCTCTTGCCGCTCTTGGGTAATCTCCAAGGCCGGCGGCGCCGCGCATCCTCGCCTGGCCCAGGCCGGGATACCGCCCCCCTCGCCGCACCGCACTCAAGCGGCCCGGATCGATGGAACCAAATCGTGGCGGAGCGGATTTAGCTCGGTCTGGACAACGACGTTCCGATCATCGAGAGGGTCAGCATGGGGGCTCGTTGCTCCGCACAGAGGGAGTTCCTGGCCGAGGCCGGCACGATGGGCGGCGTGCTTGGCGCTCACGACTGGTCCACCTCGCCGTTGGGCCCGCCCGAGAGCTGGTCGCCAACCCTCAAGACCATCGTCGGCGTGATCCTGCGCGCCGAGGCCCAGATCGTCCTGTTCTGGGGAAGCGATTTCGTCGCCCTCTACAACGACGCCTACGCGCCGACCATCGGCGACAAGCATCCCCGCGCGCTGGGCCGGCCGGCCCGGGAAAACTGGGCAGAGCTCTGGGACGATCTCGAGCCGCTGCTCAAGGGCGTTCGCGAGACCGGCAGGACGTTCGTTGCGCGCAATCGGCCGTTCTATATCGAACGGCACGGCTATGGTGAAACCGTCTACTTCGATGTCTCCTATTCCGCGGTCCCCGACCCCGACGGCTCGACAGCCGGCGTGCTCTGCATCGTCTCGGAGACCACGGAGCGCGTCCGCGCTGAAGCGGCGCTGCGCGAAAGCGAGGCCAAGCTTCGCGAATTGAACGAGACGCTCGAGCAGCGAATCCTCGAACGGACGCGCGAGCTGCAGCAGACCCACGACGCGCTGCGCCAGGCGCAGAAGATGGAAGCCGTCGGGCAATTGACCGGCGGCATTGCGCACGACTTCAACAATCTCCTGCAGGGAATCGCGGGCAGCCTCGATCTCATCCGCCGCCATCCCGACGACCCCGAGCGGGTGCGTCGCTGGTCCGATGCGGGATTGAAGGCGGCCGAACGCGGCGCGCGCCTCGCCGGCCAGCTGCTGGCATTTTCGCGCACACAGGAGCTGCAGATCCGGCCGTTGAACATCTCGAAGACCGTCACCGGTTTCGCCGAGATGCTCCATCGCAGCATCGGCGCCACCATCCGGCTGCAGATGGATCTGCAGACGGACAACGAATACGTGCTGGGCGACCAGATCCAGCTCGAGATGGCCGTGCTGAACCTAGCCCTGAACGCGCGCGATGCCATGCCCGACGGCGGCAACATCACGATCTCGACCAGGCTGCGTCAGCTGACGGGCGATCGCGAGCTGCCCGACGGCGGATATGTCGAGCTTTCGATCGCCGACAACGGCAACGGCATGCCTGAAGAGATCGCGGAGCGGGCCTTCGAGCCCTTCTTCACCACCAAGCCCCTTGGCAAGGGCACCGGGCTCGGCCTCAGCCAGGTCTACGCGGCGGTCCGCCAGTCCGGCGGCGCCGTTCGCATTGAAAGCGCGATCGGCTCGGGCACCGTCGTCCGGCTGCTGCTTCGCTCCACGGAGCCCGTGCCTGACGCGGCAGATCCGCGCGCCCGCCAGGAACAGCCGAATGGCGTCACCGCGACCATCATGGTCGTCGACGACGATCCGGACGTGCGGAATTTCCTGTCGGAGTCGCTCGCGACGCTCGGCTATCAGGGGATCATGACGGAGGACGGCGCGTCGGCGCTCGCAGCGCTCGACGACATCGATCCCGACCTCATGATCGTCGATTTTGCCATGCCGGGAATCAACGGCGCCGAACTCGCGCGCAAGGCACGCGTGCGGCGGCCCGATTTGCCGATCATCTTCGCCAGCGGCTATTCCGAGACGGTCGCCGTGAAGGCCGCCATGGGCGCGCACTCCCGGCTCCTGCAGAAGCCGTTCAACGTCCACGACCTGCAATCCTCGATTCACGAGCTGCTCGTTCTCAGCAATCGCGGCCAGGACGCGCCGCGCTGAGCGGCCCGATCTGCTCGCCGGCATTCTCCTCGCAATCGGCCCGGGGTCGAAGGCTCCGGCGCAGGAACGCCCCCGCCTCTCAGCTGTTGTTCAGATCATGTGTCTGCCGGGCGTCGGGATACCTCGCCTGGAACGCGGTCACGCGCTTTTTATCGCGGAGCTGCATCTGTAGGCCTTTAGCGCCGGACATGACGAACTAGCTGATCATACATGATGATCGTCATTCTACGGCGGTTCATATCAGATCGAGGTTTGGAGCGAATATGGGCGAAGTCATTCAATTTGTGTCGAAATCCGAGCGTGAGCGCATCAGGCTCATTCGCGAGGCCCGGGCGATGTATGACAGCGTGTTTCCGCCGACCGATCCGGCCGGCGGTCCGCGCGACGGAGCACCTCCGGCTCCTGCCAGCGGTGGCGCCAGTGTCCGGCGCGGCGACGGAGGCCGCGCGTGATCAAGATCATCGCCGTACTCTGCAGCCTGTCGTCGCCGACCGATTGCCATGAGCAGACGGTCACAACTTCCGAATTCGCCGACATCTCGATGCAGTCCTGCCTGATGGGCGCGCCGCAGCTCGCGGACTGGATGAAGCAGCATCCCGCCGAGCGGCTGGCCGCCTGGCGCTGCGCAAGCGGCAACGCGCAGCGCCGCGGCATCTAGCGGTTTCGCGAAGGCGATTTGCCGAACTGTCGTCAAGTTGCGATAGGCTCTTCCGACCAACACGGAAGAAGCCATGGCCATGACTACGCACGACAGCGAAACATTCGACCTCGATCTCAGCCGCCGCAAGCTGCTCGCCGCCGCAGGTATCGGCGGCGCGGCGTTGGTGGCGGCGACCCTGGTCGGACACGAAGACGCCCGGGCCGCTGCCGCCAGCAGCGAAGCGCCAGACCCGGTGGCAACGCCGCCGGTCGCGGGCCTGCACCTGCAGTTCGGCGCCGATGCATCGTCGGAGATGGTGGTGTCCTGGCACACGCTGCAGCCGGTGCAGAACCCCCGAGTTCTGCTCGGCCATCTCGACGGCAAGTTCGAGCAGACGGTCAAGGCCGACCAGACGAGCTATCTCGACGCGAAATCGAACCAGCGCGTCTACGCCTATCACGCCAGGCTCGCCGGCCTGCAGCCTGACTTCGCCTATCTCTACGGTGCGATGCATGACGGCGCCGCGCCGGAGTTTGCGACCTTCCGCACCGCGCCGCGCGGCCGGGCGCCGTTCACCTTCACGAGCTTCGGCGACCAGGGCACGCCGACGCTCGGCAAGAAATTCACCCCGCCCGAGGGCGTGACGCTCAAGAGCACGGTCTATGTGAACGACAATCTCGGCTCGCCGGCGGCCGGCGACACCACGCTCGGCGTCGAACGCTTGCAGCCGCTGTTTCACCTGTTCAACGGCGACCTCTGCTATGCCAATCTCGCCGAGGACCGGGTGCGGACCTGGTGGGATTTCTGGGACAACAACAGCCGCAGCGCCCGCAAGCGGGCGTGGATGCCCTCGCCCGGCAACCACGAGAACGAGCTAGGCAACGGACCGATCGGCTATCAGGCCTATCAGACCTATTTCTCGGTGCCGGAGGCCGAAGGCCAGAACGAGCTCACCCGCGGGCTCTGGTATGCTTTCACCGCCGGCTCCATGCGCGTGATCTCCATCGCCAATGACGACATCTGCTATCAGGACGGCGGCAACTCCTATGTCCGCGGCTATTCGAAGGGCGCGCAGAAGGCCTGGCTGGAAAAGGAGCTGGCGGCGTCACGCGACAATCGCGACATCGACTGGATCGTGGTGTGCATGCATCAGGTCGCGATCTCGACGGCCGACATGTTCAACGGCGCCGATCTCGGCATCCGCGAGGAATGGGTGCCGCTGTTCGACAAATATGGCGTCGACCTCGTGGTGTGCGGCCATGAGCATCACTACGAGCGCTCGCATCCGATCCGCGGCAGCGAAGCCAACGCGACGCTGACGCCGGTGCCGGCCGCGACCGCAACCGACGTCATCGACACCACCAAGGGCACGGTGCACATGGTGATCGGCGGCGGCGGAACGTCGGTGCCGTCGAACCAGCTGTTCTTCGACCCGCCGGCCTGCCGGGTGATCACCGCGGTCGGCGAGCCCGATCCGAAGACGGGAAAGCGTCCGCCCGTCTACGTCAGGGAGCACGCGCCGTGGTCGGCGGTGCGCAACGCCGCGCATGCTTACGGCTTCGCCGCATTCACGCTCGATCCCGGCGAGGCGCGCGGCGGCACCACCTCGATCAAGGTCGTGTACTACGATGTGGTCGGACCCGACGGGCAGTTGGCGCCGTTCGAGACCTTCACGCTGACGCGGCCGCGGCGGGACTAGAGCGGCGCAAGCAAACTCATGAGGTTGAGCGCGGCACGCTTTCTTCTTTACCTCGCCCCGCCTGCGGGGAGAGGTCGCATCGCATCGAAAGATGCGATGCGGGTGAGGGAGAGCATCCGCGCACTCCTCTGATGCCGAATATGCGGAAACAGCCCCTCACCCCAACCCTCTCCCCGTGAAGAACGGGGAGAGGGAGGAAGCGAGACAGCGAGATCAGTTCGGCATCACGTAGGCATAGATCCGGCCGCGCGACACCGGGGCTTCGCGGACGCGGTTGCCGTTGTTGCCGGAGATCATGATCGGATTGCCTTGCGCATCGATGCCGGTGATGATGCCGACATGGCCGCCGCCGCGACGGCCCATCACCGCGATCGCGCCGACCTCGGGTCCGGATACGCGCGTGCCGTAATGGGCGAACGACGCCGCGAGATCGGAGCCGGTGCCCTGATGGCCGGTGTCCTGCAGCACCATGTTCATGAAGCGCGCGCACCACAGGCTGCCGCGGCTGGTCGGATTGGTGCCGAGATAGCGCCGCGCATCGGCGATCAGGCCCGAGCCGCCGAAGCCGCCCGATGATGCAAAGCTGCCGGCCGCCTCGTTGCCGCCGGAGACCATGCTGGCTTGTGTGGACTCGAATCCGCGCGCACGCAGCGCCGCCACGCTGCGCTCATAGCGCGAGGCGCGGGCGTAATGGCGATCGTGTGAGAAGCTTCGCCGTGCAAAGTGGTGGCCCGTGTAGCGCGCATGTGCATAGCGCTGCGAGCCGTGGTGAGACCTTGCCGAAGCGGGTGAAGAAGCGGCAACCGCCGCCGAACAGAAAGCCAGCGCAACGAGCGACCGGCGGAACGCAGAGAACGCAACCATACTCATCCTTAGTTTTTGCTTTGGTTTTTGCCTTAGTTTTGGCACCCCCGTTTCCGCGCCGGCCACATCTCGGCCACCGACGCGCGCCGGCCGTATGAGCCTCCAGATGTGACCAAAACATGACGCGATGCAACATGGTTAACACGGCGGCCGGAGTGACGTGAGGATTCTGCATCGCGCCCTGCAGCAGCCGCATTGCTGACGCCGCCGTTAACTGCGATTGATGATATCGACAAGAACGAGGGGGACACGCCGATGCCCTATGCCGTCGCAAACGACGCTACCCGCCTCTATTACGAGGAGGCCGGCCACGGGACGCCGATCCTGTTCCTGCATGAATTCGCGGCCGACCACACCAATTGGGAGCCGCAGATGCGCTATTTTTCACGCGGCCATCGCTGCATCGCCTATTCCGCGCGCGGCTACACGCCCTCGGATGTGCCTGAAGCACACGAGGTTTACTCCTACAAGCATTTCTACTCGGATGCGCTGGCCGTGCTCGATCATCTCGGTATCGAGAATGCACATCTGGTCGGTCTCTCGATGGGCTCCTATTCATCGCTGCAGATCGCGCTGAACGCGCCGCATCGCGCGCTGTCGATGACGCTCGCCGGCGTCGGCTCCGGCTCCAATCTCGACAACCTGGAGAATTTTCGCGCGCAGTGCCGCGCCACCGCGCAGGAGTTCGAGACGCTGGGCTCGGCGAAGGTTGCGGAAGTGACGCGCGAGGCGCCGGGACGGATTCCCTTCCTGGTGAAGGACCCGCGCGGCCACGCCGATTTCTACGCCAATCTCGCGCGCCACGACGCCAAAGGCTCGGCCAACACCATGCGCGGCTTTCAGGGCGGCCGGCCCTCGATCTACACCATGGTGGACGCGATCGGCAAAGCGGCGACGCCGGCCTTGATCATCTGCGGCGACGAGGACGACAGCTGCATCGAGCCGAGCCTGTTCTTGAAGAAGCATCTGCCGGCGGCGGGCCTGACCTTCTTCCCGAAGTCGGGCCATGTGCTGAATCTCGAGGAGCCCGCGCTGTTCAACGAGATGGTCGAACGCTTCATTGCCCTGGTCGAGGCCGGCCGCTGGCTGCCGCGCGATCCACGGTCGATGGTGGCGGGGTGACGCCGTCATTCCGGGGCGCGCGCGAGCGCGAACCCGGAATCTAGAGGTTGTGGCGCGAGATTCCGGGTTCGCCTCTTCGAGGCGCCCCGGAATGACGGAGAGCTACTTCCCCTTTTGCGCCCGGCTCAACAGAAACACGCCCTGCTCGCCGAACATGTTCCAGAACCACCACGGCAGGTTCAGCCGCAGCGGGCGGCCGTAGACGTCGAGCGCCCAGGCGCGCTCCATCTTCACGCCGATCTCGTCGCAGAGCTGCACGAAATCCTTGATGGTGCAGAAATGGATGTTGGGCGTGTCGTACCAGGTGGCGGGAAGGTTCTCGGTGCGCGGCATGTGGCCGCCGATCAGAAGCTGCAGCCGCATGCGCCAGAAGCCGAAATTCGGGAAGGTGACGATGGCGCGGCGGCCGATCCGCAGCAGGTTTTCCAGCACCGTCTTCGGCTGCCGCGTCGCCTGCAGCGTCTGCGACAGCACCACATAGTCGAAGGCATCGTCGGGATAATTGATCAGGTCGGTGTCGGCGTCGCCCTGCACCACGGCGAGGCCCTTGGCCACGCAGCGGTTGACGCCCTCGCGCGACAGCTCGATGCCGCGCCCGTCGATGCCGCGGCTCTCCAGCAACTGCAACAGGTCGCCGTCGCCGCAGCCGACGTCGAGCACCCGCGAGCCGGGCTCGATCAGGCCTGCGATCAACAGATGGTCGCCGCGATAGCGCGTATTGCGCCCGGCCTCGAGGCCATTCAGCGGCAGGGTTTGCTGCAACGACATGGCGCTAGCTTCCATTGTTGAGGCCGCGCGCCTTGCCTGCCGATTGCAGGAAGGCGCGGGAGATGTCGAAGAACTCGGGAACGTCGAGCAGGAAGGCGTCGTGGCCGCGGTCGGTCTCGATCTCGGCAAACGACACCCGCGCGCTGGAGGCGTTGAGCGCATGCACCAGCGCGCGCGATTCCGAGGTCGGAAACAGCCAGTCGCTGGTGAACGAGACCACGCAGAAGCGCGTCTTGATGCCGCGAAACGCTTCCGCCAGCACGCCGTCATGGTCGCCGGCAATGTCGAAATAATCCATCGCGCGCGTCAGATAGAGATAGGAGTTGGCATCGAAGCGCTCGACAAAGGACGAGCCCTGGTAGCGCAGATAGCTCTCGACCTGGAAATCGGCGTCGAACGAGAAGGTCGGCAGCTCGCGGTCCTGCATGCGGCGGCCGAACTTGCGATGCAGCGCGGCGTCGGACAGATAGGTGATGTGCGCGGCCATGCGCGCGACCGCGAGCCCGCGATGCGGATGGGTGGCGCTGTCGGCGTAGCGGCCGCCCTGCCATTCCGGATCGGCCATCACGGCCTGGCGGCCGAGCTCATGGAAGGCGATGTTCTGCGCCGAATGCCGCGTCGAGCAGGCAATCGCGAGCGCGGAGAACACGCGGTGCGGATAGGCCGCCGTCCATTGCAGCACCTGCATGCCGCCCATGGATCCCCCGACCACGCAGAACAGCGTCTCGATGCCGAGCCGGTCGAGCAGCATGGCCTGCGCGCTCACCATGTCGGGAATGGTGATGACGGGAAAATCCAGCCCCCAGACTTTGCCCGTCGCGGGATTGATCGAGGCGGGCCCGGTCGAGCCCATGCAGCCGCCGATCACGTTGGAACAGATGATGAAATAGTGATTGGTGTCGAGCGGGCGGCCGGGGCCGACCATGGTCTCCCACCAGCCCGGCTTGCCGGTGACGGGATGCACGTTGGCGACGTGCTGATCGCCGGTCAGCGCATGGCAGACCAGGATCGCGTTGGAGCGATCGGCATTGAGCTCGCCATAGGTCTGATAGGCGATCTGGAACGGCGACAGGTCGACGCCGCAATCGAGCTTGAGCGGCTGATCGGCGCCGAACTGCGCGAGCAGCGAATGCGGATGATCCGCCTCGCGCGAGCGCTCGTCGGCGCTGATCACGCCTTTCACTGCACCTGGTCTTGATCTGACGCTGACCATCCTGCACCGATCTCGTTTGCGCGCTGACGATCCTGGCCGTGCCCCGCCAGCGCTGAAATCAGGCCATAAAAAACCCGGCCTGAACAACAGGTTCGGCCGGGATCATCTCCCCGGCCTGTTTAGCGAGTTATTTAACGTGGCTGCAAGCCGGCCGGCTCAAATGACCACGGAACGGTACAAAATTAGTCGTTAAGGGCGATCCCGTCAAGCCGAGGGAAACGCCAGGCGGGGCGGTTAAGGCGGCCGAACCGGCGCGCGGGCCGCAGCGAACACGATGTTTCTCTTTGCTTTCGGCGCCCGTCTTTCCTAATCAGTCGTTAACGTGCCCGCCGCCGAAAGCGGCCCGGAAGGCTTCCGACCCATGACCCAACGTCCGCCCGCCCCGCCGTCGCTTGCCGAATTGCGCCAGGAGATCGACCGCATCGACGAGGGCATGCATCAGCTCCTGATGCAGCGTGGCGACATCATCGACCGGCTGATCCAGGTCAAGCAGACCCAGGAGGTCGGCTCGGCGTTCCGCCCGGCCCGCGAGGCCGACATGATGCGCCGCCTGGTCGAGCGGCATCGCGGCATCCTGCCGCTCGACACCATCGAGAGCATCTGGCGCGTGATCATCTCGACGTTCACTTACGTCCAGGCGCCGTTCTCCGTGCATGCGGACGTCTCGGTGAGCGAGCCGGCGATGCGGGATTCCGCGCGCTTTCATTTCGGCTTCACCGTGCCCTATGTCGCGCATTTCAATCCGAGCGCCGCGGTCGAGGCGGTCGCCAAATCCAAGGGCGATCTCGCGATGGTCTCCGCGGTCGCAAGCCGTACGCCCTGGTGGACGGCGCTGGAAGCAACCGGCACGCCGAAGATCATCGCGCGGCTGCCCTTTGTCGAGCGCGCCGATCATCCGGCCGCGCTGCCGGTGTTCTTGGTCTCGCGCGTCGCCGACAGCGCCATGGTGACGGAGGTCGAGACCTGGAGCCTGCGGGTCTCCGGCTGGAACGCCGAGATCGCGCGGGCGCTGTCGCCGCTGGCGGAAGTGGTCGCAGTCCCCGATACCGCCTTCGACGGCGCGGCGCTGCTGGTGTCGATCTCGGGCACCAACAGGCTCGAGAAAATAAAGCTGGCGCTGATCGAGGCCGGCGCCTCGGTCCGCTCGACCGCTCTCGTCGGCAGCCACGCAACGCGCTATACGGTGCCTTTCAGCGGGTCGGCCCGCTAGCCGAACCGTAAAATCCCGGAGTTGATGATGTCCCGCCCCGTGCCGAATCCTGGCATTCTCGATATTGCGCCCTACACGCCCGGCAAGAGCCCGGTGCCGGAGCCGGGCCGCAAGGTGTTCAAGCTGTCCGCCAACGAAACGCCGTTCGGACCCTCGCCCAAGGCGATCGAGGCCTACAGGCACGCGGCCGATCATCTCGAGGATTATCCGGAAGGAACATCGAAGGTGCTGCGCGAGGCGATCGGCCGCGCCTACGGGCTCGACCCCAACCGCATCATCTGCGGCGCCGGCTCGGACGAGATCCTCAATCTGCTCGCGCACACCTATCTCAGCCATGGCGACGAGGCGATCTCCACCACCCACGGCTTCCTGGTCTACCCGATCGCGACCATGGGCAATGGCGCCAGGAACGTGGTCGCCGCGGAGAAGAATTTCACCGCCGACGTGGACGCGATCCTCAAGGCGGTGACGCCGCGCACCAAGATCGTCTGGCTCGCCAACCCGAACAATCCGACCGGCACCTACATCCCGTTCGACGAGGTGAAGCGGCTGCGCGCAGGCCTGCCGCCGCACGTGCTGCTGGTGCTGGATGCGGCCTATTCCGACTATGTCGCGCGCAACGATTACGAGATCGGCATCGAGCTGGTGGCCACCACCGAGAACACGGTGATGACCCACACCTTCTCCAAGATCCACGGGCTGGCGGCGCTGCGCATCGGCTGGATGTTCGGGCCCGCCCACATCGTCGATGCGGTCAACCGCATTCGCGGCCCCTTCAACGTCTCGACGCCGGCGATGCTCGCCGCAGTCGCGGCAATCGAGGACGGTGCGCATCAGCAGATGTCGAAGGCCCATACCGAGACATGGCGCAACTGGCTGACCGAGGAGATCGAGAGGCTCGGCCTGACGGTGACGCCGAGCGTCACCAATTTCGTGCTGATCCATTTCCCGACCGAGAAGGGCAGGACGGCGGCGGAAGCCGACGCGTTCCTGACGCGGCGTGGCCTCGTGCTGCGTGGGCTGAACAATTACCAGCTGCCCAACGCGCTGCGCATGACCATCGGCACCGAGGAAGCCAACCGCCTCGTGGTCGAGGGCCTGCGCGACTTCATGGGGGGCAGAGGAACGTCAAAGTGACCGACGATGTGACCGCCGCCCCGCATTTCAAGCGGATTGCGCTGATCGGCTTCGGCCTGATCGGCGGCTCGATCGCGCGTGCCGCGCGCCTTCAGGGGCTGGCAGGGGAGATCGTCACCACCGCGCGCTCGGAGAAGACCCGCGCGCGCGTGGCGGAGCTCGGCATTGTCGATCGCGTGGTCGAGACCAATGTCGAGGCGGTGGCGGATGCCGACCTCGTCATCCTCTGCATCCCCGTCGGCGCCTGCGGTCCCGTCGCCGCGGAGATCGCGGCTCACCTGAAGCCGGGCGCGATCGTCTCCGACGTCGGCTCGGTCAAGGGCGCGGTGGTCAAGGACATGGCGCCGCATCTGCCGAAGACCGTGTATTTCGTGCCGGCGCACCCCGTCGCCGGCACCGAACATTCCGGTCCCGACTCCGGCTTTCCCGAGCTCTTCATCGACCGCTGGTGCATCCTGACGCCGCCCGACGGCACCGATGCGCGCGCGACCGACAGGCTGCGCGCGTTCTGGGCGGCGATGGGCGCCAAGGTCGAAGTGATGACGCCGGAGCATCATGACCGCGTGCTCGCCATCACCAGCCATCTGCCGCACCTGATCGCCTACACCATCGTCGGCACCGCGGATGAGCTCGCACAGGTGACGTCGTCGGAGGTGATCAAATTCTCCGCCGGCGGCTTCCGCGACTTCACCCGCATCGCGGCGTCCGATCCGACCATGTGGCGCGACGTCTTCCTCGCCAACAAGGACGCCGTGCTGGAGATGCTCGGCACCTTCAACGAGGATCTCTCGAAGCTCACCCGCGCGATCCGGCGTGGCGACGGCGAGGCGCTGTTCGACCACTTCACCCGCACCCGCGCCATCCGCCGCGGCATCGTCTCGATCGGCCAGGATTCCGCCGCGCCCGATTTCGGCCGTCCCCATCCGCAGCTGAAGAAGCCGGACTGACCCCGACAAGCCCGGCCGCGGGTCGGGTCATTCGGATACTTGCCGACGGCTACTTCTGCTGAATACGGCTCAGGTAATCGACGACGGCGAGGATGCGCGTCCGCACGACGACGTCTCGCGATCCGCGCGACGGGTCGAGCGCGTCATAAGCCGGATCGATGATGTGAGGGTAGTTCATGGTGGGGTTAAAGCGCTCACCCCAGATCGGCATTTCGCGATTGCCGTGAGCGGCAATCGTTTTCGATCCATAGATGGTCTCGTAAACGGCGTTGGTGGGAAAGACCCCGTTGTTGTTCCTGGCCAGGAGCGTCAAATCGGCAGGCGGCACCTTGAGCTGCCCGCTGACAGGTCCCTTGCCCTTTCCGTCCGCGCCATGGCAGCTGGCGCACGACGCCTGAAATTCCGCCTTGCCGACATCGACGTCTTCAGCTTGCGCGGCAGCGGCGAAGGCGCCGGCAAAACTGGCAATCATCAACCACTTCAGGCAACCGGTGATCATATCGCGCCCCTCGCCGCGGAGTTTCGGATAAACCCTATTAGCGACCCCGCGCCTCGCTCAGCTTGACACATGTCAAACCTGCTTGTCCCGGATCACGATGGCGGCCCGGCGGGGGTGGAGAGGTGAACCGCGCTTGCAGCGCCGACGGCCCTTCGTCCAGGACGAACCTCAAGCAAAAAAAGAGCTCAGCCGGATCGGCCGAGCCCTTCAGTTTGGGGCAACATACGGGGACAACCACGGGCGGTTGCCACTCGCCCGATGAGACCTGAACAATCAGCGCGCCTGGTCAGTGCGCCGTGTCAGCGCGCCTGCTCAGTGCGCCCTAACGGCATGGTGGGCGTGATGCGGCCGCACCGAGAGTCGCACTCCGGCGACATCGCGCTCGGGGACATAGGCGAACGCATTGGCCGGCGGCGCGCCGCGGCCGGCGTTCAGGACGTCGGCATTGGGATGATAGAAGGCGAACGCGCCGGGCTCCTGAACGGCGGCCTGTGCGAACGCCTGCGTGGCGAAGGCCGCCGACAACAGCGCGACCGCGCCGATAAGCTTCAAGCTGGTCATGGAATGTCTCCTGTCTCGGCTCGCCCATCGGCAGATGCTGCGAACCGTCCGAGAACCAGACAGGAAAATGGGCGGTCAAATTCCCGCGCGAAAGGCGCTCGCCATCACGCTTTGGCGAGCATGGCACTCAACAAAACGTGAGATGACAACCATCCTTCAAAACAGGGGCGGCACGTCACCGACCTTCAGCGGGCCGAAGAACACCGCGCCATCGACGAAGCGCAGGGGGAAGGCGCGCGCCTTCTTGCCTTCGAGCTCCGCGTCCTTGCCGAGCGCATTGATGCCGGCGGCAACGCCGGCACCGGCATTCTGCTTGACCACCTTGCCGAGGCCCGGAATGGCACGATCGAGCGCGCCGAATAGATTGTTGAGGTCCTGCGTCTTCACGCCCGGCGCCACGCGGTCGAGCGTTGCCTGCGGCACGCCGTCCTCCAGCATCTTCTCGATGCCGAGCGCCGGGATCACATGCTCGAGGCCCGTCACCGTCATCTGCAATTCGCCGTCGAGCTTGCCGTCGGCAGTCAGCGACAGCGTGCCGGCCGACACCGCGATCAGATCGCCCTGCTGCACCCGCGACTGCATGATCTGGATGTGGCCGCCGGCGGCCTGGATCTCGCGAAAACGCTGCGGCCAGGGCTTGGGCGCGAAATCCTTCAGGCCGGTGACCATCGCGCGGATGTCGGCATCGAAGGGCTGCGCCATCAGCGGATGCAGGCCATGGATGCTGCCCTGATTGATTTCGAGCACGCTTTCGATGTCGGGATGATCCTGGGGCGAGCCCTGCGCGATGCGGCCGTGCAGCTCGATATGTTTGGCGGTCGCAAGCGGCACCTGCATGGTGCCATCGAGGCGCTCGATGGTCGCGTCGTCGAACTCGATGTCGCCGCGCTGCGGGATCGCGGGCAGGCCGACGACGCTGCTGCGGCCCTTGCTCCAGTTGACCACGAATGAGGGCTGCGTTGCGCCCTGCTCGAAAATCTTCGCCGGGGCAGTGAACTCCGCGATCACAAGCTTGGGATCATAGATCTGGGCGACCGCGAGGATCTCGCCGAGCCTGGCGGTGACCGGCGCGGCCGGCGGCTGGCCCGCGGTCTGCGAGACCAGCTGGACGCTGGCACCGTCGCAGCGGATTTCGAGCCGGAACGGGAAGCCCGCAACCGAGCGCCGCGCGCAGTCATAGATCCGGCCCGACTTCGCCTCGCGCGCGCGCCAGGCATCGGCCATCACGTCGACCTGCGAGGCGGCATAGAACCAGAAGGCGCTCCAGGCGATGGCGGCGATCAGAACCAGACCAGGGGCGATGAATACGGGCCAAAGCGGGCGCCGGCGCGTCGGAAGCGTGATGTCGGTCATGCGGCGACCCCTTTGAGGAGCAATTTTGTCAATAAAGCGGACGGGCCCCTGGCATGCCAAACGCAACCCGTTTTGACCGTCCGGCGATTTCTGCTAGCTCTTCCCGCGAAATGTCTGCAAACGACCCCTCCGCCAGCAAGGACGACCTGTGGGTGTTCGGCTACGGCTCCCTGATGTGGCGGCCGGGCTTCGATTATATCGAGCAGGTCCCGGCTCGCCTGATCGGCGAACACCGCGCGCTCTGCGTCTATTCCTTCGACCACCGCGGCACGCCGGAGAAGCCGGGCCTCGTGCTCGGGCTCGACCGCGGCGGCGCCTGCCGCGGCATCGCCTTCCGCGTCGCCGGCCATTTGCGCGAAGCCACGATCGACTATTTGCGCAGCCGCGAGCAGACCACCAATGTCTATCGCGAGGTGACGCGCTCGGTCTGGCTCGACAACGATGCGCGGCAGCGGGTCGCCGCACTGGCCTATGTGGTCGATCGCGGGCATATCCAATATGCCGGCCGGCTGCCGCTCGCCGAGCAGCTTCGCATCGTGCAGCAGGGACATGGCCGCTCCGGCAACAACCGCGATTACGTGCTGGCGACGGTGCGCGCCATCGAGGCGCAGGGCTTCCGCGACAGGGAATTGCACCGGCTCGCCGCGATGCTGCACGAAGCGCATCCCCCGCACGCAGCCTCCGGCGCAGCGCTCTAGGTGCGCGACGCATCGCGGTTCGAGCCGCGAACTCGCTTCACCTCGCCCATCGGGAGAGGTTCACACCGCGGCAATCATCTGGAACAAATCGTGCCGGCTCACGCCTTGACGGTGTCGGGCGTGCGGCCGAACAGCTGCGCCTGCTCGGCGCGGCCGGCCGCGACCAGGCGATCGCTCGCCTCCTCGATGGCGCTGCGCAGGCGGGTGAAGAACTCCTCGCGCGGCAGGCCCGGCGGGATGGGATCGAGAAACTCGACCACCAGCGTGCCGGGATAGCGCATGAAGGTACGGCGCGGCCAGAACAGGCCGGAATTGAGCGCAACCGGCAGGCACGGCACGCCGCAATCGGCATAGATCTGGATCACGCCGCGCTTGTAGTCTGGCGGTGCGCCGGGCGCGGTGCGCGTGCCCTCCGGGAAGATCACGAACTGGCGGCCGTGGCGAACCTCCGCGACGGCGCGCTTCATGATCGCCATCAATGCGCGCCCGCCTGCCTTGCGGTCGATCGCGATCATGTCGGCCTTGATCAGGAACAGCCCGAAGATCGGGATCCGCTTCAGCTCGCGCTTGAGCACGAAGAACGGCGCATCGAAGAAGTGCAGCAGCGAGATGGTCTCCCACATCGACTGGTGCTTTGACGCGATCAGCAGCGGCCCCTTCGGAATCTTCTCCGCGCCGCGAAACTCGACCTTGATGCCGCAGACGAGGCGCATCAGCACGATGTTGGTCTTCGCCCACCAGCTCGCCACGCGCAGCAGCGCCGCGCGCGGCAGCACCAGCGTCGGCAGCGCGACGATCGCCCAGAACAGGAAGTTGGGATAGAACAGGATGTTGAAGATCAACGAGCGGATGAAAATCGCAACCATCGAAAACCCTAGACTCTTGTCCGCCCGCGATCAGGCGAGCGTGATGAGATTGGCGTCGACTGGTTGCCGCGGGTCGCACCTCCGTAGCCCCTCACCCGGATTGCCTCTGTCGATGCAATCCGACCTCTCCCTTCGGGAGAGGTGAACCGAGCTTGCGGAGCCAACCGATTCAACGTCATCTCATCGTGCTCCCGTGTGATCAATTCGCTCGTTTCAATTCACCTGCGCCGTGGTCGGCCGGCGCAGCGCGCCGGAGCCCGCAGGCGGCTCCAGCCAGTCCAGGTTGAGATCGATGCCGAGATCGGCGAGCTGTACCCTGAACTTGGCGGCGACATATTTCACATATTCCGATAGCACCAGCCGCAAGGTGGGGCCACCCTCATACCAGGGCTCCTCGCGCCATTTATCGCCGACCACGGCATAGGGAACGAGGTCGATATCGGGCATGGCGTGCGACAGTTCCACGATGGCGCGCGGCATGTGGTAGTTCGAGGTCACCACGATCAGCGATCTGAAGCCGCGCTCGTGCACCCAGCGCCGCGTCTCGGCCGCATTGCTGCGGGTATTGACTGCCGAGCGGTCGAGATCGACGCAGCAGTTGAAATAGGTCTGCCGCTCGGGAAGGGTGCGCGAGATGTCGCTCGCGGCGCTCGACGGATGCACGCCGGAGATCAGGAGACGCTTGCCGTAGCCCGCGGCCAACAGCTCCATGGCGTCGGAGACGCGGGAGGCGCCGCCGGTCAGCACCACGATGCCGTCGGCCTTGCGTTCGGGGGGCGCCTCGACGTCGCGCAGCTCGGAGAGGAAAACGGCGAAGCCGCCGACCACCGCGGCGACTGCAAGCCCGAGCACCGCAAGCCCCGCGCGAAAGCGTCGCGGCCGTGCGCGTATAGTCGGCGATCGATCGTCGGTCGGCGACGTCATGCAGTTGCTAAGGCCCCTCTCCCCGCGCAATTTTAGGAAAGTTTTGCGGCGAAGTGGAGTCCCGTGAGCCGACGGCGCCTGATCGCGCCGGGCCCGATCCCGCTGCGACCGGCCTCATTCGATCTCGTCCAGCGTCTTGAACAGGGTCCGGCGGGAGGCCCAGGCGGTGATCGCCGCGATCAGGACCGCCTGCACGGCCAGCGCCAGATAGCCGGACGGCCGCAGCGAGAATGTCCCGAGCAGCGCGGCAAACTGGTCGCCGATCGGGGTGCCGGAGAACCAGGCGGCAATCGATTCCGAGAAGCCGAACAGCAGCATCGCAGCGCCACCGCCGATCACACCGCCTTCGAGCCCGAGGAGCAGGAAATGCCAGAAGAAGCGGTCGGCGATATAGCGGTCGGCGGCGCCGACGAAGTGCAGCACCTCCACGATCGGCCGGTTGGCGGCCATCGCACCGCGGGTCGCAAACGACACCGAGATGATGGTGGCGATGATCACGAGGCCAAGGATGCCGAGCCCTGCGAACACCGTGGCGCCGGTCATCGAGCGCATCCGCTCGATCCAGGCGCGATGGTCGTCGACGCTTGCGGTGGGCGCGGCCTGCGCCACCGCCCTGCGCAGCACCGCCATGTCGAGCGTGGAGCCCGGCTGCACCCTCCCGACGATGACGCGCGGCACCGGCAGGTCGTCGAGCAGCAGCCCGCTGCCGAGCCAGGGCTCCAGGAGTTTCGCCGATTCGTCCCTGGTGAAGGGCCTGACGTCGAGAATGCCGGGCTGGCTGCGCACGGCATCCACCGCCGCCGCCGCATCGCGGTCGAGGTCGCGGCCCGCTTGCGGGCGCACCTGGACGGTGATCTCGCTTGCGACGTCCGACTGCCATTCCGCAGCGGACGCGCTCACCAGCAGCACGGCGCCGGTGGTGAGCGAGGCGAGGAAGGTCATGATGGAGACGACCGCGACCAGCGCCCGGCCGGCGATGGTGGCGCGCGGCACGATCGGCGACAGGTTGCGGGCGCGCGCCGGCAGCTGCGGGCGCTCGTTGCCGAGATCGACCAGAGGTCCATGCTGCTGGTCCACGTTACTCATAGATGTGCAAGCGTCCCTGATGCAGCACCAGCCGCCGCGCGTCGTATTGATCCATCAGCGTCATGTCGTGGGTGGCGATGACGACCGCCGTGCCCGACTTGTTC
Source organism: Bradyrhizobium sp. (assembly GCA_035293585.1). Lineage (GTDB taxonomy): Bacteria > Pseudomonadota > Alphaproteobacteria > Rhizobiales > Xanthobacteraceae > Bradyrhizobium. Next base: position 17,984 of record DATGMN010000033.1, read on the forward strand.
AATTCGATGAACAGCCGCAACAGCCGCCGCCCGAGCGTCGGATCGACATTGCCGGTCGGCTCGTCCGCGAGCAGCAATTGCGGACGCGAGATCACTGCGCGCGCGATCGCCGCGCGCTGCTTCTCGCCGCCGGAGAGAATCGGCGGCAGCGCATCCATGCGCTCGCCGAGGCCCACCCAGCGCAACAGGTCGATCACCTCCTTGCGGTAGCTCGATTCGTCGCGGCCCATGACGCGGAACGGCAACGCCACGTTCTCATAGGTGGTCATATGGTCGAGCAGGCGGAAATCCTGCAACACGATGCCGATCCGCGTGCGCAAGTTCGCGACGCCGTCCTTGGTCAGCAGCGAGACGTCATGGCCGAACAGGTTGACCAGCCCCCGCGTCGGCCGATGCGACAGGAACAAGAGCCTCAACAGCGACGTCTTGCCCGCGCCGGAGGGACCGGTGAGAAACTGGAAGGAATGCGCCGGGATCGCAAAACTGAGGTCGCGCAGAATCTCCGGGCCGAGCCCGTAACGCAATCCGACATTTTCGAACCGAACCAAGTCTAGCTCCGTTCGACAGGGGCCCCGGCGGGACCCCGCAAATCCCGAACAAAACGCGCGCAATATGGCGGTTTTGCTTCGGTTATGGTTTCCGGTTCGTTAACGGTCGCCTTGTAGCATCGTCTCACGTACCGCCGCCGCGTTCGGCGCCGCCTCAAGGCCATCGGAGAATCGGGCTCCATGCACATCGTCTGTCCCCACTGTACAACGTCCTACGCGATCGATCCGGCGACATTAGGGGCAGATGGCCGCACCGTCCGCTGCTCGCGCTGCAAGGAGGTCTGGCTGGCGCGTCCCGAGGATGCCATCGCGCCCGAACCGGCCAACTCGATCTATTCGGCCGCCGGCCATGACGAGACCGATGCCGCAGCCGAATGGGAGGCCATGGCGCAGGACGAGGCAGGCGAGGACAACCCCCACGACACGCCGCACGTCGATAGCCCCTCGATTGCCGGCGATTTTCCAGCCGATCGCAGCTTTTCGTCTCACATAGATGGGGACGATTGGCAAACCATGGCCCGTCAGGACGGCTATGAGGGCGCCGAGGACGAGGGGGATTTGGCGCGAAAATCCTGGCTTCGCAAGCTTTTGCCGCAGCTCGCGCGGCCGAAAATGACCCGTAGAATGACGGGTGCGGCGTTCGCCGGACCCGGCACCGCCTGTGCGGCCATGGGGGCGCTGGCGATAGCGCTCCTGGTCTGGCGGGCCGACATGGTGCGGCTGATGCCGCAGACGGCGGCCTTCTACCGGCTGGTCGGGCTGGATGTGAACCTGCGCGGGGTGCAGTTCAGGGACGTCAAGATCGCCACCGAGACCGTGGAGGGCAAGCCGGTCCTGGTGATATCAGGGGTGATCGTCGGCCAGAACAAGAAGCCGGTCGACCTGCCGCGGCTGCGCTTTGCGGTGCGCGATGCGCAAGGCGCGGAGATCTATGCCTGGAATACGGTGCTGGACCAGAACGTCCTGCAGCCCGGCGAGCGCGCCGCCTTCAAGTCGCGCCTCGCCTCGCCGCCTGCCGAGGGCAAGAGCATCGACATCCGCTTCTTCAACAAGCGAGACATCGCCGGCGGAAGTGTATAAAGGCGGGAAACCGCATTTTCACTTCTGAAGAGACCGTTTGCCGATGTCGCGTGTCCTGATCGCCGATGACGAGGAATCCATGCGCCTCCTGGTGGCGCGCGCGATTGCGATGGACGGCCACGAGATCGTCACCGCCCAGGACGGCGCCGAGGCGCTGGATATCCTGACCCGCGAGGACGGCGCCTTCGACCTGTTGCTCACCGACATCCAGATGCCGGTCATGGACGGCATCGCGCTGGCGCTCTCGGCGGCCCGCGATTTCCCCAACCTGACCGTGCTGCTGATGACCGGCTTCGCCGACCAGCGCGAACGCGCTTCCAACCTCAACGCCATCGTCCACGACGTGATCACTAAGCCGTTCTCGGTTGCCGATATCCGCACCGCGGTGGCCGATGCGCTGATGGCGAGGAAGGGCTAGAGAGCATTTCCGGTTCTGATCGAATCAGAACCGGGCTCCAGCTTTTTTGTTTTGACGCGTTTTCTTCACGCGAACCGGTATCCACTTCGCTCGAAAACGCTATCGCGGCCGGGCACTTCGCCGTCGTCCCGGCCTGGTCGCGCAATTGCGCACCGGGACGCTGAGACGGCAGTGGGCCGTCAGCCAAATTTGATCTGGATCAATGCTCGACGTGATGGGGCTGTGATGGCTTTACGATGCCGCATTTCATCTTCAAGTGCCCGTCAACGGGCCTCAATGTCCAGCACTGGCTCGACGATGATGACAGGGCGTCGGACTATGAATTTCTGGGGCTGACCTGCCCGGCGTGCACGCGGCTGCACTTCCTGAACCGCAAGACCGGCAAACTGCTCGGCGACGAGGAAGACTAGGTGACGCCCGATCCGCGGTCTCGGCCCGCAGCCGGCCACATCCGCGCCAGCGTCGCATCCTTCTTCACCAGGACATGCCAGACGGTTGCCGCGATGTGCAGCGCAACCGCGGCATAGACGAGGTAGGCAAGCAGGCCGTGCGACAATTCGCCGGCGTGCTCGATCGATCGATTGCCGGCGAACAAACGCGGCCAGGAGAAGGTCCAGAAATAGCGCAGCGAATAGCCGCCGGCGGCGGAGAACATGTATCCGGTGACGGGCATGGCAAACAGCACGACGTAAAGCGCCCAATGATTGAGCCGTGCCGCCAGCCGCACCAATGGCGAGAACGAGGCCGGCTCCGGCGGCGCCGCAGTCGACACGCGCACCATGACGCGCAGGATCGCCAGCAGGAACAGCGTCACCCCGAGCGATTTGTGCACCTCGAGCAGCTCGCGCCGCGGCGACGTCCCCGGCGGCTGCAACCCGCAATAGAAGCCGATCAGCATCGCCGTGATGAAGAGGAATGCGGTGGCCCAGTGGATCTTGCGCAACAGCGGGTGGTATTCAGTCGTCACTACTCACGTCTCGTCGGCGAGGCTCCGCCCGGCGCGAGGAGCTAGCGGCTCGGCGTGCCGCCGGCAAGCGCAAGATTGCGGCATCGCCGAGCGCCGAACAGACCGCCACAGGCTGGCTTCGCCCGGAGTTCGACCGCGACCGCCCGAGCCCGGCGAACGCGCCTCCCTCAATAATCCTTCAGCAGCCGCTCGATATAGTCGAGCTCGGTCTGGGAGCGTGAGCTATCGCCGAACCGCCGGCGCAGCTCTTCGAGGATGCGGCGGGCGCGCTGCACGTCGATTTCGCCGGGGACCATCTTGGAGAGCTCGTCGGCATAATCGCGGCCGTGCAAGGGACGGCCGAGCGGATCGGTCTGCATGCCGTTGCCCTGCTGGCGGCCGGCGCGCTCGCCCTGACCGTCGCCCTGCCCCTCGCCCTCGCCATTCTGCATTGCCTCGGACAGCTGCTGCTGGCCCTTGCGCAGGGCATCCAGCGCACGGCCCTGGCTGTCGACGGCGCCGTCGGCATTGCCATCGCCGAGCGCACCCGAGGCATCGCCCATGGCGCTGTCGGCATCGCCCAGCCCATTGCCGTCGCCCTCGCCCTGGTCGGCCTGATCATCCTGGTCACCCTGGCCTTGCTGGCCCTGACCCTGTTGACCCTGCTGCTGGCCGTTCTTGCCCTTGTCGCCGCGCTGCATCTGGCCCATGCCGCGCTTGGCGAGCTGCTCCTGCAGCTTCTTCAGCCGGTCACGAAGCGAGTCCTGGTCCTGCTGCAGGTCGCTCATGCCCTGGTCGCCCTGCTGCTTGCCGCGCATGCGGTCGCGCCGGGAATCCTGGCCCTGCTTGTAGGTCTTGTCGCGCAGCTGCTGCTGCTTGCGGATCATGTCGTTGAGCTCGTTGAGCGCCTGCTCCGAGTCGCTGTCGCCGGACTGACCCGGCTGGGCCATCTGCAGGTTCTCCAGCATCTCCTGCAGCTGCTCGAGCAATTGCTTGGCGCCTTCCTTGTCGCCCTGGCGCGACAGCCGCTCCATGCGCTCGATCATGTTCTGTAGATCCTGCGGGCGCATCACCTTGGTGTTGGGATCGAGCGGACGATTGAGCGCCTGCGGACTGTTGCGATACTGCTCGGCAAGCTGGCGCATGAAATTGTCCAGCGCCTGGCGCAGATCCTGGCTGAGCTTCTTGATCTCCTCGTCGCTCGCGCCGCGCTCCAGCGCCTGCTTCAGCGCGTCCTGCGCCGCGCGCAGCGCCTTGTCGACATCGGTGATGTCGCCGTCCTCGATCGAGACCGCAAGCCCCCACAGGCTCGCCACCACCCCGCGCAGGGCATCGTCGGTGCGCGCGGCCTCGAGCTGGCGCGCGACATTGTAGAGGCCGAGATAGTGCCCGGTCTCGCCTTGCATGAACACGTCCGGCGCGATCATCAGCGCATCGAGCGCGGTATAGACGTCGGAATTCCTGTTGGCATCGAGCGCAAGGATGCGGCGCTGCTCGACCAGCGCGCGCGCCAGGGGCTTGGTGAACAGGCGCTCGGGCAGGCGCATCTTGAAAGGTTCGCTGGTCGCCTCATTGCCGGCCTCGTCCTTGGCGGTGAGCGTCAAGCTGACGTCGGCGCCGGCATAGGGATCCTCGCTCAGGTCCTTCACCGTCTGGCCGACGCCGTTGCGGGTCCGCGCATTCGGCAGCACCAGCGGAAACTGCGGCGGCTGGAACAGCGGCCGCGGCTGCGCGCCTTGCTCGGCGCCTTCGGCGGGGCGGGCGGCGACATGCGCCTGGGCTTCGGTGACGCCGTAATCATCCTCGAGCTTGTAGGACAGCTGCAGCGCGCCGCGCGCCTGGCGCTCGGGATCCTTGGCCAGCGAAATCGTCGGTGGATGGTCGGGGATGGCCGTGAAGGACCATTGCGGCTGCCCGGACGGGGCGCGCACATGTACGCTGCCGTCGCCGGCGATCGCGAAATGCCTCTCGCTGGTGCCTTGCGGGGCCTGCTCCTTCGGCGCCGCCTCGGTGATGCCGCCACTGGCGGTGACGTCGAGACTGGCGCCGCTGGAGCGCACGATCAGCGTGCTGCCTGCGGGAACCGCGAGCGGGCCGGATGACGGCAGCGCCGGCGCTTCCTTGTTGGCGGCTGACAGGATGATCGGCGGCTTACCGGTATAGGGCGGCGGATTGACCCAGGCATCGACCCGGATATTGGCGGGCGCCAGCACGCCGTTCCAGTCGAACGCAGCGCCGACGCGCACCATGCGCTCGTCGCCGGCGGCGACATAGGTGGCGGCGAGCAGCACGAGGACCAGCGCGCGCAGCGCCCAGGGGTCCTGCAGCGAGAGCCGCGGCGACGGCAGACCGGCACGGATGCGCTTGAGCGAGGCCAGCGTGCGCTCCCGCTGCGCCTGCCACAGCGCCAGCGCCACCGGGTCCCGGGTGGAGACCGTGTCGGACAGCGTGGTGGCCGGGCGATGGCGGATGCCGGAGCCGCGATCGAGCCGGGACAGCCCCTCGGCGCGGCTCGGCCAGCGGAACCACAGCAGGGAGGAGGCGGCGGCAAGCGCCAGCACGACGAAAATGGAAAAGCCGATGGCGCGGGCGAGGTAAGGCAGCGACAGCCAGATGCCGGCCCAGGACACCACCAGGAACAGCCCGATTACCGTGAGCAGGCGCGCCAGCGGCGGCCAGGCACGCTCCCAGGCGATGGCAAATCTGGCCCGTTGCAGGGCCTCTGTCAGCTTCAACCGCGCCAGGCCGTCGCTCTCGCGCGACGGCTCCAGGGGGTCAGGTGTGGCACCGCTCAATCAAGCAATCTCCGGTCGCCGGCCACGGCAGCCTAACACAACGGCAGCAGTGAGGCACCCGTTCCTCCACGGGTATCGAGGCCGAATCCCCCGACAACACGCAGGAGTGACCGTTTCCCGGGGGATTCCGGGCGAAGCAATCATATTGGGGTCGTCCCGGCCTTCGCCAGGCCTTCGCCGGGACGACATGGAGAATGTCTCAACGGCGGGATATCACAGCCACGGCGCGGGCTTGTCCATCGCGATCAGCGCTTCGACATCGAGGCGCGGCCGGACCACCGCATACTGGTCGTCCTTCACCAGCACCTCGGGCACCAGGGGCCTCGTGTTGTAGGTGCCGGACTGCACCGCGCCATAGGCCCCCGATGTCATGATGGCGACGAGATCGCCGGCCTTGGGCTCGGGCAGTTTGCGATCGAGCGCGAGATAGTCGCCGCTTTCGCAGACCGGGCCGACCACGTCGGCAACGATGCTCCTCGCGCCCGGCGCGGGCTGGGTCACAGGCAGGATGTCGTGATAGGCCTCGTAGAGCGTCGGGCGGATCAGATCGTTCATCGCGGCGTCGATGATGACGAAATTCTTGGCTTCGCCATGTTTCACGTAGATCACGCGCGCGACCAGGATGCCGGCATTGCCGACGATCAGCCGGCCCGGCTCGAACATCAGCGTGCAGCCGAGATTATGCGCGACGCGCTTGACCATCGCCGCATAGGCGTGCGGCTCCGGCGGCACCTCGGCGTCCATGTCGTAGGGAATGCCCAGGCCGCCGCCAAAATCGATATGGGAGATGGTGTGGCCGTCGGCGCGGAGCGTGTGCACGAACTCGACCAGCAGGCGGAACGCGGTTTCGAGATTGGAGAGATCGGTGATCTGGCTGCCGATATGCACGTCGGCACCTCGCACCGCGATTCCCGGCAACCTTGCCGCGCGGGCATAGACGTCGCGCGCATGCGCGAGCGGAATGCCGAACTTGTTCTCGGACTTGCCGGTGGAGATCTTGGCGTGCGTGCCGGCATCGACGTCCGGGTTGACGCGCACCGAGATGCGCGCGGTGCGGCCGGTCTCGACGGCCAGGCGCGACAACAGCTCGAGCTCGGGTTCGGATTCGACGTTGATGCAGAGAATGTCGTTGGCGAGGGCAGCGCGCAGCTCGGCTTCGGTCTTGCCGACGCCGGAGAAGACGATCTTGCTCGGCGGAATGCCGGCCGCCAGCGCCCGCTGCAACTCGCCGCCCGAGACCACGTCGGCGCCGGCGCCGAGTCGGGCCAGCGTGCGCAGCACCGACTGGTTGGAATTCGCCTTCATGGCATAGCAGACGAGCACCTTCTCGCCGGCGAAGGCCTCGCTGAACACGCGGAAATGCCGCTCCAGCGTCGCGGTGGAGTAGCAATAGAACGGTGTGCCGACCTGTGACGCGACCTCGGCGAGGTTCACCGCCTCGGCATGCAGCACGCCGTTGCGATAATCGAAATGGTTCATGGTTTGCCAGAAAATCGTGAGATGGAACCACGCGACGCATCACCCCCTCCCCTGGAGGGGGAGGGTCGTCCGCGCCGGGCACCGCCCGGTGCGGGCGGGGCGGGGTGACAGTCCATCCCCGTCCCCAGTGCCGCCATTGTGTATCCGATCAACGTTGAGACCATCTTCGTGGCTTCACCCCGCCCCGGCTCGCATTCGCTTGCGCTCATGTGAGCCGACCCCTCCCCCTCCAGGGGAGGGTGAAGCGCACTGCTGTTCGTGAAACTTAGTTACCCAGAAGCGGGTCGAGCGCAAACGGTCTTTTCGGGCCCTTGCCGGCGACCGGCGCGGCATTGGTGCCGTAGCTCGGGTTGAAGACGCTGGGCTTGGCCGCCTGCTCTGCCTCGGTGTCGGTCGGCTGCTGCAGATTGGCCGTGGAGGCCGAGCTCGCGTTCGGCGGCAGGTCCAGGGGCCCCTTGCGGCCGCAGCCCGACAGGGTCAGCGCAGCCACGCTCACGAACAAGACGGCCCATCCCGAAAATTTCGGGCGCAGATCAGAAGTCACGGCAAGATCCCCAATGCGTGGGCCGCACCATACAAAGATTGCCCGGCTCTGGCGAGGGCCCATCTAGCCGGGAATTGCAGCGAAAATCGGCCGTTCACCGCTATTTCCGCTGCTTTTCCAGCCGCTTGGCCCAGGCTTTGGCTTGCGCCAGCACATTCTTCGGCGCCGTGCCGCCAAAGCTCGTGCGGCTTTTCACCGATGATTCGACCGACAGGGCGCGGAGCGCGTCAGCCGTGATCTTCGGCTCGACCTCCTGCATGGCGGCAAGCGGCAGCTCGTGCAGCGCCACGCCGTCCTTGGCCGCGAGCGCGACAATACGGCCCGTCACGTGATGGGCCTCGCGGAAGGGCATCTTCAACGTCCGCACCAGCCAGTCCGCCAGATCGGTCGCGGTGGCGTAGCCGTCGCCGGCCGCGGCCTTCATGCGGGCCTCATCGGGGACGAGGTCGGCGACCATGCCGGTCATGGCGCGGATGGCGAGCGAGAGCGCGACGAAAGCCTGCATCGCGCCTTCCTTGTCCTCCTGCATGTCCTTCTGATAGGCGAGCGGCAGGCCCTTCATGACGATGAGCAGCGCTGTCAGCGCGCCGATCACGCGTCCGGTCTTGGCGCGCACCAGCTCCGCCGCATCAGGATTGCGCTTCTGCGGCATGATCGAGGAGCCGGTGGTGAACTTGTCGGAGAGCCGCACCAGGCCGACCAGCGGCGAGGTCCAGACCACGATTTCCTCCGCGAAGCGCGACAGATGCACCGCCGTGATCGCGGCGGCCGACAGCGTCTCCAGCACGAAGTCGCGGTCCGAGACCGCATCGAGGGAATTGGCCATCGGCCGGTCGAAGCCGAGCGCGGTCGCGGTCGCGACGCGGTCGATCGGAAACGAGGTTCCGGCGAGCGCGGCGGCGCCCAGCGGCGATTCATTGAGGCGCCTGCGGGCGTCGGCAAAGCGGCCGCGGTCGCGCGCGGCCATCTCGACATAGGCGAGCAGATGATGGCCGAAGGTGACGGGCTGCGCGGTCTGCAGATGGGTGAAGCCGGGCATCACGGTCGCGGCATGCTCGGTGGCGCGCGCGACCAGCGCCTCCTGGAACCGTGCGAGGCCCGCATCGATCTCGTCGATCGTGTCGCGGACATAGAGGCGGAAATCGGTCGCGACCTGGTCGTTGCGCGAGCGTGCGGTGTGCAGGCGGCCGGCGGCTGGCCCGATCAGCTCGGCGAGCCGGCCCTCGACATTCATGTGAATGTCCTCGAGCGCGCGCTTGAAGTCGAAGGCGCCCTTGCTGATCTCTGACAAAATCGTGTCTAGACCCTTGCCGATATTTTTAGCATCTGAGGCCGTGATGATGCCCTGGGCGGCGAGCATGGCCGCATGCGCCTTGGACGCGGCGATATCCTGGGCGTAAAGGTGCCGGTCGACGTCGATGGAGACGTTGATTTCCTCCATGATCGCATCGGGGCGCTCGGAGAACCTGCCGCCCCACATCTTGTTGCTCATGACCGCCTGCTTGAACCCTTGTCACCGATCGACGCACCCGGAAATTGTCGAGGGGTGCGCGTAATTTCGGCCCCTGCATAGCCGTATCTGGACCAGAATGACAAACGATATGCCCGAGAACTCCCCAAGCCCGGCCGCAGCCGCGTCGCGCCGCCGGATTCCGCTGGTCGTGGCAGCCGTGCTGATCGGGGCTGCGGCCGGATTTGCCGGAATTTACGGTTTTGGCAGCCTGCCTCGTCAGGCCGGTGGCGACCCGACCTGCCGCGGCGCCGTCGATCTGGCGAAAAAGATCGCGCCCCTGGTCCATGGCGAGGTGGCTGCGCTGACCCTGGCGAGCGCGCCGCTGAAGCTTCCGGACCTCACCTTCCAGGATGCCGACGGCAAGGAGAAAAAGCTGTCGGACTGGCGCGGCAAGACGGTGCTGGTGAACCTGTGGGCCACCTGGTGCGTGCCCTGCCGGAAGGAGATGCCGGCGCTGGATGGTCTGGAAGCCAAGCTGGCCGGACCGAATTTCCAGGTGGTCGCGATCAATATCGACACCCGTGACCCCGAGAAGCCGAAGAAATTCCTCAACGACGCCGGCCTGACCCGGCTCGGCTATTATACGGATGAGAAAGCCAAGGTCTTTCAGGACCTTAAATCCATCGGACGGGCCCTGGGCATGCCGACCTCGGTGCTGGTCGACCCCAAGGGCTGCGAAATCGGCACCATCGCCGGCCCCGCCGAATGGAACAGCGACGACGCGGTCAAGCTGATCACGGCCGCGCTGGCGCCGGCCGCGGCGGGACTCTAATCCTGGCCGACACTCCCTGACCCGTCATCCTGAGGCGCTCGCGGCAGCGAGCCTCGAAGGATGCACGGCCCCGCTGCTGCAGCCGGGCCGTCGCCCTTCGAGGCCGGCTGCGCGGGCACCTCAGGCTGACGGATCAAATTGTTTCACACCTGTCAGGGGTGACGGCACTGGCACTGTCCGGCTTTAGGCCGAGATATTCAGATTGCCGCCGACGCCGGGGGCTACGTTGGCCAGCGACTGCGAGGCGCCGTTGAGGAGGGTGAGAACGTCGCTCTTCTGCTGATCCAGGTTCTGCTTCAGCACGCTGGTCGAGATCTGCGACTGCAGGGCGCCCTGCTGCTGCGACATGATCGCAGCCACCAAACTCATATCCATAACGCGATACCCTCGTGTCCCTGGCCGCACCCTAAGCCGGAACGGTTAACGGAGGGTGGAAGTGGGAAACACTTTGAAACAGTCTTGCAGGGTGGGCAAAGCGCAGCGTGCCCACCATTTTTCCGCTACGGAACTCTGGGCGGTGGGCACGCTGCGCTTTGCCCACCCTACGGACTTTTTTCAAAGATGATGGATTTCCGGGTCAAGCCCGGCAATGACGAGGAATTACCGCGTCGGCACCGGCTTGGCGCCGCGGTAGTCGTAGAAACCGCGCTGGGTTTTGCGGCCGAGCCAGCCGGCTTCGACATATTTCACCAGCAGCGGGCAGGGACGGTACTTGGAGTCGGCCAGCCCCTCGTGCAGCACCTGCATGATCGACAGGCAGGTGTCGAGGCCGATGAAATCGGCCAGTTCCAGCGGGCCCATCGGATGATGCGCGCCCAACTTCATCGCCGCGTCGATCGCCTCGACGTTCCCGACGCCCTCATAAAGGGTGTAGATCGCCTCGTTGATCATCGGCAGCAGGATGCGGTTGACGATGAAGGCCGGGAAATCCTCGGAGACCGCGACCTGCTTGCCGAGCGCGTTGACGAACTCCTTGGCCGCCTCGAAGGTGGAATCGTCGGTGGCGATGCCACGGATCAGCTCCACCAGCTCCATCAGCGGCACCGGATTCATGAAATGAATGCCGATGAAGCGCTCGGGGCGGTCGGTGGTCGAGGCGAGCCGGGTGATCGAGATCGAGGAGGTATTGGAGGCGATCAGGGCCTCGGGCTTCAAGACCGCGCAGAGGTCGTGGAACAGCTTGCGCTTGACCTCTTCCTTCTCGACCGCGGTCTCGATCACGAGGTCGCAATCGGCGAGCCCCTCCAGGGTCTCGGTCAACGTGATGCGGCCGAGCGCCTTGGCCTTGGCGTCCTCGGTGATGACGTTCTTGGCGACCTGCCGCGACAGATTGCCGTTGATGGTCGCCATGCCCGACTTCAGCCGGTCGGCCGAGACGTCGTTGAGCACCACGTCGAAGCCCGCCAGCGACGCGACATGCGCGATGCCATTGCCCATCTGGCCCGCACCGATTACGCCGACCTTCTTGATCACAGCCATGTTTTCATCCACCGGAACGGCGCGCATATCCGCGCCTGCCCGCAAAAGCGCGACGACCAGTCATCGCGCTTCAAGTTTTTGATCGAGCATGATCTTTTCGGAAAACCGCCAAGACGCTTTGCTGCCGCGGCCATTCCGGTCCCGATCGTGCTCTGGAGCGTGAGATTAGGTAAAATCTCCCTCCCGCTCCAGACTTTTGATTGCGCATCGCCCTCGTCCGCGAAAAGCCAGTTGGCCCCGGATCATGCGCCAATAAGCACACCGGCCGGATTTTGCCCATCCGGCCGGTGACAGTAGGGTTACTTTCCGAGCTTGCCCAGCTGCTCGGTCAGCTCGGGCACGGCCTGATAGAGGTCCGCGACTAGGCCGTAATCGGCGACCTGGAAGATCGGCGCGTCCTCGTCCTTGTTGATCGCGACGATGACCTTGGAGTCCTTCATGCCGGCCAAATGCTGGATCGCGCCGGAAATGCCGACCGCGACATAGAGCTCCGGCGCCACCACCTTGCCGGTCTGGCCGACCTGCCAGTCGTTCGGCGCATAGCCCGCATCGACCGCCGCACGCGAGGCGCCGACGCCGGCACCGAGCTTGTCGGCCAGCGGCTCGATGTACTTGGCGAAGTTTTCCCGGCTCTGCATGGCGCGGCCACCGGAAACGATGATCTTGGCCGAAGTCAGCTCCGGCCGGTCGCTCTTCGCCACCTCCTCGCCGACGAACGAGGACAGGCCGGGATCGGCCGCGGCCGCGACGGTCTCGACCGACGCACTGCCGCCAGCAGGCGCAGCGGCAAACGTCGAGGTGCGCACCGTGATCACCTTCTTGGCGTCCTTCGACTTCACCGTCTGGATGGCGTTGCCGGCATAGATCGGCCGCTCGAACGTATCGGGCGCCACCACCTTGATGATCTCGGAGATCTGCATGACGTCGAGCAGCGCCGCAACGCGCGGCATCACGTTCTTGAAGCGCGAGGTCGCGGGCGCGACGATCGCGTCATAGCTTGCGGCCAGCGACACGATCAGCGCAGCCAAGGGCTCGGCGAGATCGTGAGCATAGGCCGCGCCTTCCGCGAGCAGCACCTTTCTGACGCCTGCGAGCTTGGCGGCAGCTTCCGCCGCAGCCTTGGCGTTCTCGCCGGCCACCAGCACGTCGACGTCGGCGCCGAGGGCGGCAGCGGCGGTCAGCGCCTTGTTGGTCGCGTCCTTGATCGACGCATTGTCATGTTCGGCAATCAGCAACGTCGTCATTTCAGAGAACCCCGGCTTCATTCTTCAGCTTCGACACCAGCTCGGCAACGTCCTTGACCTTGACGCCGGACTTGCGTCCCGGCGGTTCCGTGGTCTTGAGGACCTCGAGGCGCGGGCTCAGATCGACGCCGTAGTCGGCGGCGCTCTTGTCGGCGATCGGCTTCTTCTTCGCCTTCATGATGTTGGGCAGCGAGGCGTAGCGCGGCTCGTTGAGACGCAGGTCGGTGGTGACGATCGCGGGCCCCTTCAGCTTCACGGTCTGCAGGCCGCCATCGACCTCGCGCGTGACCTTGAAGTCACTTCCTTCGACCTCGAGCTTGGAGGCGAACGTCGCCTGCGACCAGACGAGCAGCGCGGCCAGCATCTGGCCGGTCTGATTCGAGTCGTCGTCGATCGCCTGCTTGCCGAGGATGATCAGGCCCGGCTGCTCCTCGTCGGCAATCTTCTTCAGGATCTTGGCCACAGCCAGCGGCTCGACGATGCCTTCGGCCTTGACCAGGATGCCGCGGTCGGCGCCCATCGCAAGTCCGGTGCGGATGGTCTCGGACGCCTGCGCAGGTCCGATCGAGACCACCACGACCTCGGTCGCCTTGCCGGCTTCCTTCAGACGCAGCGCTTCCTCGACCGCGATCTCATCGAAGGGATTCATCGACATCTTGACGTTGGCGAGCTCGACGCCGGTTCCGTCGCTCTTGACGCGAACCTTGACGTTGTAGTCGACCACCCGCTTTACCGGCACCAGAACCTTCATCGATCCTCTTTCGCTTGCAATTTGTGGAATTTGCTCTTTCGGGCGCGGAACCTAAATCCCCCGCCAAGCGGGGTCAACGCGCGTGGCGGCCAAAAATTCGCTTCCGAAGCCAATCCTGCCCGGGACGCTTCCAACGGCGGCCGGCCAGCTATTCCGGTTTTACCTGTTCTGGCCCGGGACCCAGAGCACGTCGCCTGCTCCATTATGATTGGCCGCACGGCTTGCGACAAACAGGAAATCAGAGAGTCGGTTGATATATTGAATGGCAGCCGCGCTGACCGGCTCGGCGGGCTGGGCGGCGAGTTCCACCACGATCCGTTCCGCCCGGCGGCATATTGTCCGCGCCAGATGCAAATGCGCCGCGCCGGGGGTTCCGCCCGGCAGGATGAAGGAGGTCAACGGCGCGAGACTGGCGTTGAGGCTGTCGATATCCTTTTCCAGCCGCTCGACCTGGCTTGCGACCACCCGCAACCGCTCCGCTTTGCCCTCCCGCTGCGGCACCGAGAGGTCGGCCCCGAGATCGAACAGATCGTTCTGGATCAGGCCCAGCATGGCATCGAGCTGCGGCATATCCTTCAGATGCAGCCGCGCCACGCCGATCGCCGCGTTGGTCTCGTCCACGGTTCCGTAGGCCGCGACTCGCAGATCGTATTTCGGACGGCGCTCGCCCGAGCCGAGCGCAGTGCTGCCGTCGTCACCGGTCCGCGTATAGATGCGATTGAGCACGACCATGCGCGATGCTCCCTTTCAGCGCCCCAGTTCTCAGCGTTCGGTTCTTCAGCGTCCCATGGCCCAGAGCGCGACCATGGTGACGATGATGGCGACGAACTGCAACAACACGCGCAGCCGCATCAGCCGCTGCGAGGTGTTGGGCGAGCCGCCCCGCATCATGTTGACGAGACCAAGCAGCAGGACGAAGGCAACCGCCGCGACTGCGATGGGAAGAATGAACTTGCTGAGAAACGTAGCCATCTTCGCTACATAACACCGCACTAGGCTCTCCGCCATCACTCCTGTGGAGGCAAGGCCCATGGCGTCGGCATCCGGCTTTTATCCATTAATATCAGATGGTAGCCTCGTCACCCGCGCGTCCGGTCAAGGTGCAATGTGAGGCAGCTTCGCTACGTCGTCCACGTCGTCTGGGATGCCTTCTACACCTTCCTGGCCGATGACGGCTGGGCGATCGCAAGTCACATCGCGCTGTCGACCTTGATGGCGATGTTCCCCTTCCTGATCGTGCTGACCTCGCTCGCCGCCTTCCTGTTCGGCTCCAAGGAGCTGGCCGACCAGGCCGTCGGCCTCGTGCTGCAGACCTGGCCGCATCAGGTCGCGGACGCGCTGTCTGCCCAGATCCACGATGTGCTCACCACCACCCGCGGCGACGTCCTGACGCTGAGCGCGGTGCTGTCGGTCTATTTCGCCTCCAACGGCGTCGAGGCGCTGCGGGTCGGGCTCAACCGCGCCTATGCCGTGGTCGAGCCGCGGCGCTGGTACTGGCTGCGGCTGGAATCGATCGGCTACACGCTGGTGGCGGCTTTCACGGCGCTGGCGATGGGGTTCTTGATCGTGCTCGGGCCGCTCATCATCGAGGCGACGCGGCGCTTCATTCCCTTGATCGTCGAAAGCAACGAGCAGCTGCTCAACCTGCTGCGCTACGGCATCACCATCAGCGCGCTGGTGATCGCGCTGATCATCCTGCATACTTGGCTGCCCGCGGGACGCCGGCGGCTGGTGCAGATCATGCCCGGCATCGTGTTCACGCTCGTTGCCTCGCTGGTGTCGGGCATCGGCTTCGGCCAGTATCTGGCGCGCTTTGCCAACAACTACGTCACCATGTATGCGGGGCTCGCTTCGGTGATCATCGCACTGGTGTTTCTGTATTTCATCGCGGCGATCTTCGTCTATGGCGGCGAGTTGAACGCGGCGATCATCAAGTCGCAGCTGCCTCACGGCGTGTCGCTTCAAGCAGCGCAGTCGCTAGGGCGCGCGGAGAAACAGGCTTGAGCAGGAAGGCGTCGGCGCCCGCCGCGCGCGAGGCCGCCTCGTCCTCGCCGCGGCCGGACACGCCGATGATGGGGACGAGTCCGTGCCGGGGAGCAAGCTTGCGGATCCGCCTGATGGCCTCGACGCCGTCGATTCCCGGCAGCACCATGTCCATCAGCACGCAATCGAACGCGCCCTGCGCGATCCGCCCCGCCGCATCCTCGCCGCGGCCGACGAACTCGGCCTGATGCCCGAGCTCGGTCAGGATGGTGTTGAGCACCACGCGCCCGAACGGATTGTCCTCGACGCTGAGGATGTGCAGCGCCGGCGAGGCCAGCGGCAAGAGCTCGCCGGCTGCGCCGGCGCCCGTCCCGCTGCGCGGCCCTGCGGGCGCAAGGGCCACGGTCAGCGCGAAGGTGGCGCCGCCGCCCGCACGCTGCGCGGCCATGACGTCGCCGCCCATGGCGCGCGCCAGCTGCCTGACCGAGGATAGCCCCAGGCCCGCGCCGCCGAAGCGCGAGGCGATCGAGACGTTGGCCTGCGAGAACGGACGGAACAGTCGCTTGATCTCCGGCAGGGTCAGCCCGATGCCGCTGTCGGAAATGGCGAAGGTGACGTTTGTCCTCGTGCTCTTGTCCTTGCCTTTGTCTTTGGTCCGCCGCGCCGCGCTGACCTCGAGCGCGACGCTGCCCTGCTCGGTGAACTTCACCGCATTGTCGATCAAATTTTCCAGCGCAGCGCGCAGCCTGATGCGATCCCCCGAGACCAGCGCGGGGACGTTGTCGGCAATGCGCACCTCGCAGGAAAGACCCTTGGCGGCGGCACGGCCGGCGAGCGAATCGCCGGCGGCCCGCGCCAGCGCCCGGAGGTCGAACAGGTCTTCACGGATGACGGCTTTGGCCCGTGCGGGCTTGGCGGCATCGACGAACACGGTTGCCAGGGCCGAGAGATGCTCGGCACCGGCCTTGATGGTGTCGACCCAGCGCCGCTCGCGCTCGCCGAGATCGGAGGTCGCGAGCAGGTCCGAGATGGCGAGGATGCCGGTCAGCGGCGTGCGCACCTCATGGGCAAACGCCGCGAGCGCCGCCTCGACCATGCTGGAGGAGGCGGCCGGGGCGGCCTTGAAGCTGGCCTTGAAGCTGGCCTTGGAGCCGACCCTGGACCCGGTCTTCGCCTTGGGTCTGGGCGCGGTCTTCGACTGGGGGCCGGATTTGACCTTCTGATCGGACCTGGCGCGCTGCTGGTGCATGCGCGCGGGAGAGCGCGGCGTTGCCGATCGTTTTTTCCTACGCGTCACACGCGACCTTGCCGCCATGATTCCCGTTCACCCTGCCCTCGCAACAATGGCACGGCAGGGCATCGGGAGTCACGGCTGGCTTTGCGGTGCCCCCTGTCACGTTTCAGGACAGGGGAATTTTAAGACAATCCAACCCGGCGGCGAATCGCATCGGGCGTGACGCCCGCCGCGCGCAGCTCGCGCAAGCCCGTCGCCTGGGTTGATTTGGACAGCTTGTGCCCAGAACCATCCACAATGAGCCGATGGTGGCGGTACACCGGGTGCGGCAGGCCGAGCAGATGCTGGAGCAGGACATGGACGCTGGTTGCGTGGAACAGGTCGCACCCTCGGACAACCTCGGTCACACCCTGCAGCGCGTCGTCGATCACGACCGACAGATGGTAGCTGGTCGGGGTTTCCTTGCGAGCCAGGATGACGTCGCCCCAGGCTTGCGGATCCGCGGTGATCCGGCCGCGCTCTCCGTGCGGCCCCTCGCCCTCCTCGGTCCAGCCCAATTGGCCGGCCCGCGCGGTCGCCGCCGCCATGTCGAGCCGCAGCGCATGAGGCGCGCCCTGCGCGAGCAGCGCGTTGCGTTCGCTGATCGAAAGCTGCCTTGCGGTGCCTGGATAGAGCGCCGCGCCGTCGGGGTCGCGCGGCCAGGCGCCCGCCTCGTCCCGCTGCGCCACCAGACGTGCGATCTCGGCCCGGCTCTCGAAGCTCGGATAGACGAGGCCGAGCGCGGTCAGCCGGTCCAGCGCCGCGCGATAATCGGCCAAGTGCTCGGACTGCCGCCGCACCGGCTGCTGCCAGGTAATGCCAAGCCAGCCGAGATCCTCATGAATCGCCGCCTCGAATTCAGGGCGACAGCGCGCGGGATCGATGTCCTCGATCCGCAGCAGCAGCCGGCCTCCACTTTGCCGCGCCAGGTCGGCGTTCAGCAGCGCCGAATAGGCATGGCCGAGATGAAGATAGCCGTTTGGACTCGGGGCAAATCGGAAAACGGGTGGCATTGCTTACGCGATCTCCGTCATGGCCGTGTCCACGCGCGGCCACGCATGCCCCTGCAAGATGCCGTCATTGAACCAACGCCAGTGTGTTCTTCGTTTGCTATAATCAGGCCTTCCGACTGATCGGCAAGCAAGGAAGACGTGGATAGCCGGGTCAAGCCCGGCCATGACGAAAGGATAGAGCCTTCGCCC
>DATGMN010000034.1:0-4935 GCA_035293585.1 Bradyrhizobium sp.
ATCTCGCCGATGAGGCGCGCAAGCGCCGCCCGGAATTGAAGGTACTCTTCACGACCGGATACGCCCGGAATGCCATCGTCCACCACGGCAGGCTCGATCCGGGGGTCAATTTGATCGCCAAGCCCTTCACCTTTGCCGCGCTCGCGGCGAAGGTAAGAGCGGTGCTCGATGAGGAGCCGAAGAGCGGCTAGGCGCGATCCTGTCGGCGGAACCGCCTTTAGGTGACCGTCACCGCCACGGTGTGAACGGCGTTTCGAGCCTTCTCGAGAGGCTGCGCCGCGCCGTGCGTGTCGGTGGCGCGGGCGGCGAGCGTGAAATTCCCAGGACCCGTCGGCTGCCAATCGAAGGAAAAGCGCTGCCACGACCATTGCCGGCGCGGCTCGAGCCGCGCCGGCGACCAGCTCTTGCCGCCGTCGAGGCTGACCTCCGTCTTCGCGACGCCTGCGGCCGCCCATGCCCATCCCCAGATCTCCGTCGCCGTCACGGCGAGCGGCCCCGGCGCAGGCGCGACAATGAGGGATTCGGGCGGCGCTTCCCACACCGGGCGCGTGCCGCCGGTTGCGGGGTCGGGATCGTTGTAGAGCACGGTCGTGAAGGGGCCGGTGGCGCGTCCCTCGCTCAGCTCGAGCCGCCACAGCCACTTCACCGTGTTGGTCCCGTAATAGCCGGGGATGACCAGTCGCAGCGGGTGACCATGCTCGGGTGAAAGAGGCTCGCCATTGACGGCGTAAGCCAGGAGGACACCGCCCTCGGCGAGCCGCGCGAGCGGCATATCCTTGACGTACCATCGCGCGCTCACGTCCTCATATCGCCCATGGTCGAGGCCATAGGACCACAAGAACCGAGCCTCGGCGCGCACGCCGCTTGCCTGCAGCAGGGCGCCGAGATCGGCGCCACACCAGACCACATTGGCGACGCGCCGCATCGGGAGGTCGGGGCGTCGCGGCGCGCCGGCACATTGGTGGAAGGTTTCGACCTCGCGCGCGGGCAATCGCATGATGTCGCCAAGGGTCAGCGTCTGCGGCCGCTCGACGAGGCCCGCAATCTCTAGCCGCCAATCGGCGGCGTCTGGCCGGGGGATCCCCATATGCGCCAAGACGAAGAGGTTGCGCTGGGGCGTAATGGGCTCGATCACCTGATGCGGCGGGCGGTCGTTGAGGCGCTGGTAGCACGCAGGGTTCATCGGCACCGGAAAGGAAGGCGCGGCTCGCTCAGGAGGAGGGTCGCGTGTCATGGCTGGCCATGGGTGGAGACGGTGCGGGTTTCATAGAAGCAGCTCGCGGGGCTGGCCCGGGGTTTCAGCGACTTCATCGCAAAAAGCGCCCATTACCGGATATTATCCCGTTGCTGATGGATATGCGATTGGGACAGCTATGCAATCTTCTTCTGTCGGGCCGGCAGCCGCGACACCGCTCGCCATCGCTGGGGCGTCGGGACCTTGGCTTGGCAACCACCCGCTGCGCGACCAGCTCGCCAATGAGGTCCATGCGAGACCGGTCACGCCTATGCTCGCGCCCGATCGCGCCTCGCATCTTGCTTTCCTCACCGGCGAGGCCGGCGCGCTCGAGGATCACGCTCAATTGGTACGGCTCTGCCAGCGATACGGCGTCGCCGCGCCGCAGCCGGGCATCAACTATTTCACGCATGATTTCGGCAGCTTTCGTGCCCGTTGGGAGCGGCATACGGAGTTCGTCACCTATACCTTCTTCCAGTCTGGTCCGTCGCCCGATTTCTTCGCTCGGCCCGCCGTTGAGAGCGTGGCGCGCGATTGGTTGCAGATGCTTCCCAATAGCCTGCTGGTCGCGGTTCATGTCGCGCTTTTGCCCCGCACAACGCCGCCGCCTGGTGCGAGCGAGCTGGCGCGGTACTTCGTGGCGGATAGCCTGGTCGGCAGCCGGGTGGCGGGGGGAGCTGCGACCGTCTATGCCGACTATCGCATCCATGCCGATGGCTACGGCCGGCTCCTGATCCACGATCATGGCCTGACCGAACGTCAGGCCGGGCGGCTGGTTCAACGGCTGCTGGAGATCGAGACCTATCGCATGGCCGCGCTGCTGGCGCTGCCCCTGGCGCGGCAGGCGGCGCCGGAGATCGCGCGCATCGAGAATGGTCTTGCCTCGGCGATGACGACCATGGCATCGGCAAGCGACAGCGACGATCACAGTCTACTCGACGGGCTCACGCGGCTGGCGGCCGATATCGAGAAGCTATCATCGGCCAGCAGCTACCGGTTCGGTGCCGCGCGCGCCTACTACGCGCTGATCGAACGCCGCATCGACGAGTTGCGTGAAGAGCGCATTGAGGGGCTGCAGACGATTGCCGAGTTCATGGATCGGCGACTGCGCCCGGCCATGCACACCTGCCAATCGGTCGCCGAACGCCAAGAGAGCCTGTCGCAGCGCGTGTCTCGGGCGAACAATCTGCTGCGCACCCGCGTCGATGTTGCGCTCGAAGGCCAGAATCGTGACCTGCTGGCGTCAATGGATCGACGTGCTCAGATGCAGCTACGACTTCAGCAGACGGTCGAAGGACTATCCGTCGTGGCGATCAGCTATTACCTGCTCGGGTTGCTCTCCTACGCGCTCAAATCCGCCAAGGGTCTTCATTTACCCGTTGATCCCGACACGGCGCCGGGCCTGGCGCTTCCAGTCGTACTGGGCCTCGTCTGGTGGGGCGTGCACCGCCTCAGGAAGCGGTTGACGCGGGAGACCCGAGAACGACGCTAAGGACCCTTTGTCGCGTGCGGACGACAACGTCGTGACCCTGGCGCCGTCATCGCGGACAAAATGATGGCCACTCCGGGCGAGCCTGCAACTTGGGAGGTCACGGCACAGCGATGAGCTGTCATCCGACGGCTGCTGGCGCATCGCGTTGGTCGAATCCGAGCAGCGCGGTGCGACCGTGGCGACGGCTGCGGTTCCACTGCGCCGGGTGCGGCGCCCGGCATCTGCCGCATCCCATCGGAGTATCTACACCGACGTCTCCGAAACGGTCGTGTTAGGCTTGAGCCGCCTTGAGCGCTTTGATCACGCTCACCGAATTCGTGACGAACCCGAAGCATTTCTTGACATTGAAGATCGTTGCCTGTGTGCAGTACTCGGGCGACGTCGTGGCACAGCAATCATCGACGAGGATGCAGCCATAGCCGAGAAAATTGGCGTCGGTCAGAGAATGGAGAACACACTGATCGGTATTGACGCCTGCAAACAGAATCGTCTTCGTGCCGAGATTGCGCAAGATGCTGTCAAGCGGCGTGTCCCAAAATCCACTGATGCGATGTTTGTCGACTCGAATGTCCTGTGGCTTCTGCTCGAGTTCGTCGACCACCGCCGCGGCCCAGCTATCTTTTTCCAGCACGTGTGCTCCGCTTCCCGGCAAGGGCTCTCCAAGTCCGATTCCCCTGCCCGTCGGCTTGTATAGGTGTAGCTGATTGGGCGGCATGTTCATGAGGTCGGGGCGATTACCCCAGTTCACCCAGATCACCGGGACGCCGGCATCGCGCAGCGATGGGAGCAGGCGCTGCAAGGGAGCGATCGGCGCGCGATCGGGCGTGTAATCCACGCCGAGATGGTCTACCCATCCATCCTTGGCGCAGAAATCGTTCTGCATGTCGATTATCAGAATCGCCGTACGATGGAGGTCGATTGTGACGTTCTGCGGCTCCGCTTCTATCGTGGCTCGCACTGGAGAAGGAGCAGGCATCGCCATGTCGACATGGTGGACATCGACAAGCCATTTGTACCCAGGCGCCGATCCCAATGGCACCATTTGTTCCGCTTGTGCTGCACCATGCCTCGCCACAGCGGCGCGCTTGGTTCCACTTGTCGAAGCCATTTTTGCCTCCCTTTCAAGGTCATCCCTGGTCAATTCGCGATATGAGCAAGCGCGCGACGTCAGCTTCCGCGCTCGAACGGCAGCGTCAGCGCCGCAGGCTGCCTGCTCTTCCCAACGAATCCAGCGATTGCGAAAAGTGCGAGGACGTAGGGCAGCATCAAGAGCAGCGCCACGGGAATATCGAGATTCATTGCCGGCACGAGAAACTGCAGGGCCGTCGCAAAGCCAAAGAGCAGACATGCCCCAAGGGTGCGCCAAGGATCCCATCCGCCGAAAATAACGGCCGTGATTGCCAGATAGCCCGCGCCCCGCGTCATCCCTTCGGTAAAGGTGTTGCTGTCCGCGATCGACATAAACGCGCCGCCCAGCCCGGCCAATGCGCCGGCGTAAAGCACGCCGAGATACCGCACGCGGCGGACATTGATACCGGCTTGATCCGCCGCCCGCGGATCCTCGCCGACAGCGCGCACCGCGAGCCCGAAAGAAGTGAGGTTCAGCAGCGCCCAGGTCACGGCAACGAGGAGCAATCCCACATAAGTAAGAGCAGTCTGCTGAGACAGCGCCGGCCCGATGATTGGGATCGCCGCCAGCCACGAAAAGTCGAGAAGTGAAAAGCCGGGGATGGTGTCGCGCGACAGGGGACCGAAGATTTCCCTATACAAAAACGTGGTCAGACCCAAAGCCAATATATTGAAACCAATGCCCACCACGAGCTGGTTGGCGCGGAGTGTGACGCTTAGAACGGCCTGCACATAGCCAACAGCGAGGCTTACGACGAGAGCGGTGACAAGTCCACACGTCGGGCTGCCCGTCGCCCAAGAGAGCAGCGCCGCGCTGAAGGCGGCAATCAGCATCATACCGTCGAGACTCAGGTTCAGGACGCCCGCGCGCTCGCTCAACATCTCGCCAGTTCCGGCAAAGATGATCGGCATCGCCAGCCGAAGGCCCGAACCCAGAAATACGGCGAGCTGTCCTTCGGTCATCACCGCCTCCGTTTCTCGACAAAGATCGCGGAACCGGCGATGGCGATTACAATCAAACCCTGACAGATCAGCACGACCGCCGCCGGTACATGCGCTGTGATCTCCATATCGATACTAC
>DATGMN010000035.1:0-2654 GCA_035293585.1 Bradyrhizobium sp.
GTAAGCGGTTATTTTCCCCCACCTTGTTGTGGGCGGGCTAGCCTGCAATATGCGTTCCGTCATGAAGAGAGCGGATCGCAACATGATTTCAGATGTTGTTGACGCGTTACAGGCTCGGGCCCGACGCCGTCATTGGAGCGACGATGTCAAGGCGCAGATCGTGGCGGAATCCTACGCGCCGGGCGCGGTCGTCTTGGAGGTCGCGCGTCGTCACGAGATCTCACCGCAGCTTCTGTCAGCCTGGCGCAAGGCAGCCCGTAGTGGCTTGCTGCAGCCGCCGGACGGCACCGAGCCGATGGCGAGGAGGCCCGCCAGAACCGCCGTGATCCAGGATCGGAGTGCGTCAAGCCGCGCGACGTGTCGCGTGCTCGGTGGCCCACGCCCAAGGCATGAGTTCGTCGAGGCGCGAGGCCGGCCAGAGATTGACCAGCTTGGTGAGGACGTCGGTCAGATAGGCCTGCGGCTCGACGCCACAGAGCTTGCAAGTTTCGATCAGCGACGCAATGCAGGCCCAGTTCTCCGCGCCCTGATCATGCCCTGCAAACAGCGCGTTTTTGCGATTCAAGATAAGAGGACGGATGCTTCGCTCGACGATATTTGTGTCGAGCTCGATGCGGCCGTCGTCGAGGAACCGCGTGAGCCCATCCCAGTGGTTCAGGGCGTAGCGGAGATGCTCGGCGATCGTCGCCTTGCCCGAGACGCGGGTGAGTTGCAGCTCGAACCAGTCCTTAAGCGCCAGCACGAGAGGCTTGCTGCGCTCCTGGCGGACGGCACGGCGCTCGTCGGCGCTGCGGCTCCTGATCGTCTTTTCGATGGCATAGAGAGCGGCGATACGCTCGAGCGCCTCGCTGGCGATCGGAGCAGGACCATCCTGGACAACGTCGAAGAATCGGCGCCGCAGATGAGACCAGCAAAACGCCAGCGTGATCGCCTCGTCAGAGGCGGCGTTGGCAATGGTCTTGTAGACGGCATATCCGTCGCATTGCACGATGCCGCGATAGCCGTCGAGCAGCTTGAGCGCATGGACCGCGCCACGACCGGGCGCGTAGGTGTAGGCCACCGCCGGCGGGTCAGCCCCGCCCCACGGCCGATCGTCACGCGCGATCGCCCAGAAGAAGCCTTTCTTGGTGCGGCCACGACCGGGATCCAGCACCGGCACCGTGGTCTCGTCGACCGCGATCTTGCCGGCGGTCAGGATGATCTCGCGCAACCTGAGCCAGAGCGGATGAAGCTCGGCGGCAGCATAACCCACCCAGAACGCAAGTACCGCGCGCTTGATGTCGATGCCCTGCGCAAGCAGCATCTGGGCCTGCCGATAGAGCGGCAGATGCCAGGCAAATTTGGACACCAGCACATAGGCGACCATCGCCTCGGTCGGCAGGCCGCCCTTGATCAGCCGCTCCGGCGCAGGTGCCTGAACCACGCCATCCGTGCAGGCCCGGCAAGCATATTTGGGACGATGCGTGACGATCACGCGGAACTGCGCCGGGACGACGTCGAGCCGCTTTGACGTTTCCTCGCCGATCACATGCATTGGCGCGCGGCAGCAAGGGCAGCTGGTATCTTCCG
The DNA here is from genome assembly GCA_035293585.1 of Bradyrhizobium sp. Classification (GTDB taxonomy): domain Bacteria; phylum Pseudomonadota; class Alphaproteobacteria; order Rhizobiales; family Xanthobacteraceae; genus Bradyrhizobium. The sequence goes on from DATGMN010000035.1 coordinate 1,570, forward strand.
GCGCAATCGTCACGTCGATGTGCGGCAGATGGGCCGGAAGTGCACCGCGTTCGGCGCGTCGCTTATCCGCGCGCTTGCGGGCGCCTGCAGGGTCCTTTTTGTCCTCAGCCGCCTCGTCGCCGGCAAGGGCCTGCTCGATGTCCTCGATTGCAAGCTGCAATTGCTCTGGATCGAGCTTCTCGGAGCGGCGGCCGAATTGCGCCCGTTGCAGCTGGCGCAAGAGGTGTCGCAGCCGATCCATCTGCGACAGCGCGTGGTCGCGTTCGGCGATTGCAGCGTCGCGCTCCGCGCGCACTGCGGCCACCAGCGCCTGCAGCGCGTCGATATCGGTCGGAAGCTGATCTGTGATGTCGTCCACATCAACCACTCAATCTGATTCGTGGAACGTTGTGGCATGCGAAGGGCGGCTGATTCAATTGGTCGCAGCGGCTCACGATGTCGCTGTCGGCTGCGCAACGTCGTGGACATGCAGACGCGACCAGTCCAGGCCGTCCACCAGCGCGGCGAGCTGCGAGGCGGAGAGCCGCATTACACCATCGCTGATCGGCGGCCAGCGGAACGCGTTATGCTCAAGGCGTTTCCACAGCAGAACCAGCCCGGAGCCGTCCCAAGCCAAAATCTTCAAACGGTCCGCTCGCTTCGAACGGAAGACAAAAATCGTTCCCGAGAACGGATCATGGCGCAGTTGCTCGCGCACCAGCGCGGCGAGACCGTCGGCGCCTCTGCGGAAGTCCACCGGCTTCGTCGCGACCATGACCTTCACGCCCGCTGAAGCCGCGATCATGTGGCCGCCCTCACGGCCCGCAGCACATCGCGCAGCCATGCAGGGTCGACCCCAGCCACCGCGCGAACCACCGCTCCGCTAATCTCGATGCTGATCATTGTCGAGGCCCGTGCTGCCGCTTCCGCAGCCGTCCCAGTGCCACGCAGCTCCGTCACCACCGGAACGAAGAGTGGCGCCTCGTCGGCTGGCAGGCTGAGCACGCCGGCACGCGCTTCCTTGCGCCATACGAAAAGATGTTGCGGCGAGATGCCGTGTCGGCGCGCCACCTCGGACACGACCGCCCCCGGCGCATACGACTCCG
>DATGMN010000036.1:0-54688 GCA_035293585.1 Bradyrhizobium sp.
CGGCGTGGTGCCGCAGCAGCTCGCCGGCGGCGACATCTATCCGGCGCTGGAGAAGGGCACCATCGACGGCGCCGAATGGGTCGGTCCCTATGACGACGAGAAGCTCGGCTTCCAGAAGGTCGCGAAGTACTACTACTATCCAGGTTTCTGGGAAGGCGGCCCGACCGTCCACGCCTTCTGCAATCTCGACAAATGGAATTCGCTGCCGAAGAGCTACCAGGCCGTGGTCGAGAACGCCTGCGCCAACGCCAACACCTGGATGGCCGCGCGCTACGACATGCAGAACCCGTCGGCCCTGAAGCGGCTGGTTGCGGGCGGCACGCAGCTGCGTCCCTTCACCAACGAGGTGCTGGAAGCCTGCCTGAAGGCGACCAACGAGCTGTGGGCGGAAATCTCGGCCAAGAATCCCGACTTCAAGAAGTCGATCGACGCCATGCAGGCCTACCGCTCGGACGAATATCTGTGGTGGCAGGTCGCCGAATACACCTTCGACAGCTTCATGATCCGCTCGCGCACCCGCGGCTGAACACGGCATGGTCCGGACTGGACCATGCGCAATCAGACAGGCGAGGGGCGCCAGCTCTTAGCCTTAAGTCGTAGAGAGAAGCCCGGTCTCGCGCGAGGCCGGGCTTTTTTGTCGCGTCCGGAGGCCAATGGAGGGATGGAAATCGGGAACCGGTTGTTCCATGCTTGAGCACGATCCGAAGAGATCGCGCTGACAGCGCTAAAAAGCCTCGGCAAGAAGGCGACTAAACAAGACATCGTCAAAGGGAGACACCATGAAACGTCGAGACTTCATCAAAGTCACCGGCCTGGGCGTGGCAGGCGCCGCAACGGTGGCCGCACCGGCGATTGCGCAATCGATGCCGGAAATCAAGTGGCGCATGACGACGAGCTGGCCGAAATCGCTCGACACGCTGCATGGCGGCGCCGAGATCATGGCCAAGATGGTCGGCGAGGCCACCGACAACAAGTTCCAGATCCAGACCTTTGCCGCCGGCGAGATCGTGCCGGGCTTGCAGGTGCTGGACGCCGTGCAGAACGGCACCGTGGAGATGGGCCACACCGCCTCCTATTACTATTTCGGCAAGGACCCGACCTTCACCTTCGGCTCGTCGGTGCCGTTCGGTCCCGACATGCGCATCAACCAGGCCTGGTATATGCTGGGCGGGGGCAAGGAGATCCTCAACGAGTTCTACAAGTCCTACAACGTCACTTCGCTGCTTGCCGGCAACACCGGCTGCCAGATGGGCGGCTGGTTCAGGAAGGAGATCAACACCGTCGATGATCTGCAGGGCCTGAAATTCCGCATCGGCGGCTTTGCCGGCCGCGTGATGCAGAAGCTCGGCTGCGTGCCGCAGCAGCTCGCCGGCGGCGACATCTATCCCGCGCTGGAAAAAGGCACCATCGATGCGGCGGAGTGGGTCGGTCCCTATGACGACGAGAAGCTCGGCCTCTACAAGGTCGCGCCGCATTACTACTATCCCGGCTGGTGGGAGGGTGGCCCGATGCTGCTCGCCTTCGTCAACCTCAACAAATGGAACGCGCTGCCGAAATATTATCAGAGCCTGTTGGAGCAGGCCGGTCACTTCGCCAACAACTGGATGATGGCGAAATACGACTCGGTCAATCCGAACGCGCTGCGCAAGCTGCTCGCCGGCGGCGCCAAGCTGCACGCGTTCTCGCCGCCGATCATGGAGGCCTCGTTCAAGGCGGCGAAGGAGCTGCACAACGAGGTGTCGGCGAGCAACGCCAATTTCAAGAAGGTCTATGAATCCCTGACCAACTACTCCAACAACAGCTATGCCTGGTTCCAGGTCGCCGAAGTCGGCTACGACAACTTCATGGCCCGGCACTCGCAGAGCTGAGCGCGAGCGGATAGCGCAAAATGCAAAACCCCGGAGCGAAAGCTCCGGGGTTTTGGTTTGAGGTGTGACTGGAGCGAGCACCTGCTCGACCCGTCACTCTGAAGAGGATCTGAAGAATGTAGGATAGGTAGAGCGTAGCGAAACCCATCGTTTCGCTGCGCCGAAAAGATGATGGGTTTCGCTGCGCTCTGCCCATCCTACGCGCCTGTTCGGACCCGTCATCCTGAGGCGCGAGCGAAGCGAGCCTCGAAGGATGAGCGGCCCCGCTGCGAGAGCCGGGCCGTCGCCCTTCGAGGCTCGCGTTCCGCGAGCGCCTCAGGGTGACGGATCGATATCGGAGCGAGTGCCTGCGAAATCCCGTTACTTGCTCGGCGGCCCCAGGTCCAGCGGCGGCAGGTCGATCTGCGGGACCTCGATCTTGACCTTGTTGAGGTCGATATTCTCCGGCTTGTCCAACAGCCCCGTCACGGTGACCGGGAAGGCGATGACCAGCGCGACCATCAGGGCCTGCAGGCCGATCCAGGGCATGGCGCCCCAGTAGATGTCGGAGCTCTTGACCTCCTTCGGTGCGACGCCGCGCAGATAGAACAGCGCGAAGCCGAACGGCGGGTGCAGGAACGAGGTCTGCATGTTGACGCAGAGCATGACGCCGAACCAGATCAGCGCCGGCCCTTCGCCGACCACCGGGCCTAAGATCTTCTGCGCAATCGGCGCGATCATCGGCAGGATGATGAAGGCGATCTCGAAGAAGTCGAGGAAGAACGCCAGGAAGAAGATGAAGAGGTTGATGAAGATCAAAAAGCCCCAGACGCCGCCGGGCAGCGAGGTCAGCATGTGCTCGAGCCACACGCCGCCGGAGACGCCGAGGAACACCACCGAGAAGCAGGTCGAGCCGATCAGGATGAAGGTGACCATGGTGGTGATGCGCATGGTCGTCTCATAGCCCTGCTTGATCAGGTCGCGCAGGTCGGGGATGCGCGCCGCCTCGATGCAGATCCAGGCCACGGCAAAATAGGTCAGCGCAAAGGCGATCTTGAAGATGAGGCCTTCGGTCATGTAGATGCCGACGATGGTGCCGATGCCGGCGGCGATGACGCCGACGATCAGGAGCCGGCTGCCGGTGCGGCTGAAATCCTTGTGGTGGATGGCGGCGAGCACGATGGCGCCGACTGCGCCCATGGCGCCGGCTTCGGTCGGCGTCGCGAGCCCCATCATCATGGTGCCGAGCACGACGAAGATCAGCACGGCCGAGGGGATGATGCCGAGCAGGCATTTGCGCCACAGCGGCCAGCCGGTCAGCGTGCGCGCCTCCTTCGGCACCGGCGGCACGTGGTCGGGCTTGAAGATGCCGAGCACAAAAGTGTAGCCGGCGAACAGCATGATCTGGAACACCGAGGGGCCCCAGGCGCCGAGATACATGTCGCCGACCGATTTGCCGAGCTGGTCGGCGAGCACGATCAGCACCAGCGAGGGCGGCACCAGCTGGGTGATGGTGCCGGAGGCCGCCAGCACGCCGGTGATGTAGCGCATGTTGTAGCCGTAGCGGATCATCACCGGCATCGAGATCAGCGCCATGGCGATGACCTGCGCCGCCACCGTGCCGGTGATGGCGCCTAGGATGAAGCCGACGATGATGACGGAATAGCCGAGGCCGCCGCGGATCGGGCCGAACAACTGCCCCATCGAATCCAGCATGTCCTCGGCGAGCCCGCAGCGCTCGAGCACCGCGCCCATGAAGGTGAAGAAGGGGATCGCGAGCAGGAGGTCGTTGGAGAGCACGCTGCCGAAGATGCGCCCCGGGATCGCCTGCAGGAAGTTGAGGTCGAAGAAGCCGAGATGGATGGCGAGGAAGCCGAAGGAGAGGCCGACGGCGGCGAGCGTGAAGGCGACCGGAAAGCCGATCAGCATCGCCAGGATCAGCCCGCCGAACATCAGCGGCGGCATCATGTCCAGCGTGATCATTGGGTCGGCCTCTCATACTTGGCGTCGATGGTCACGTAGCCCTGCAATGCCGCGATGCGCTTGATGACTTCCGAGACGCCCTGCAGCGCGAGCATCACGAAGCCCGCGGGGATGACGAATTTGATCGGCCAGCGGAGCAGGCCGCCGGCATTGCCGCTCATCTCGCCCACGGAATAGGACTGCATGAAGAACGGCCAGGACAGATAGGCGAGCAGGAGGCAGGCGGGGATCAGGAAGAACAGCGTGCCGATCATGTCGAGCCAGAGCTGGCCGCGCTCGGACAGGAACAGATAGAAGATCTCGACCCGGACATGCTCGTTCCTCTTGAAGGTGTAGGACGCCCCGAACATCACGAGGATCGCGAACATGTACCATTGCGCCTCGAGCCAGCCATTGGAGGAGTAGTCGAAGGCGTAGCGGACCATGGCGTTGCCGGCGCTGACCAGGCAGGCGAACAGCACCATGAGATTGCAGATATAGCCGATCTTCTCGTTGATCTGGTCGATCGCAGTACTGATTGCCAGCAATGGGCGCATCATCGTCTCCGCGGCGCGGCCATGCGTGCGCGCCGAAAGCTGCAACGGGCATCGGTTCGTTACCGCGCGAGGGACTCGCGCGAGTGGCGGCTCAGCGGTCGGAGCGATTGCAATGCCAGTCTCTCCCCCCGTCTTGCTTTCGGCGTCTTCTCGGTTGCTTTTTGGCTACGCGACCCGGCGCAGCGGCCCATCCGGCCCAGCAGGCATCGAAAGCAGTCGCACGTAAATCAGCGCGCCCTTGCCCCGTCAATCGGAAAATGGGCAAATTGACGCGCTCCCAATCGGTTGCGCGGGGCTTTGGTGAATCGTGGCGGTGGGGGAAGGGAGCGCGCATTATCTCAGCCATCCTGACAGGGTGTGACGGGCGACGGCCCCGCTGAGCCATCCGGGCCGTTCATCCTTCGAGGCCTCCGCTGCGCTACGGCACCTCAGGATGACGGGTTTGGCAATGTCACGGTTCGATCTCTCACCGTCACCCTGAGGTGCCCCGCGTCAGCGGGCCTCGAAGGGCGACGGCCCGGCTCTCGCACCGGGGCCGTTCATCCCTGCCAGGCTGCGCTCGTGCCTCGGAATGACGGGGAAGGAGGCGTTAGCTCAGCCCCCCGTCACGCTCATGTGTCGCGACACGCTGGGGCGGTTGTGGCGGCGATCGATGATGAAATCGTGGCCCTTGGGCTTGAGCCCGATGGCGCGGTCGATCGCGGCGGCCAGAATCTCGTCGTCGGCGGAGGCGCGCAGGGGCTTGCGCAGATCGGCGGCATCCTCGTGGCCCAGGCAGGTGTGCAGCGTGCCGGTGCAGGTGATGCGCACGCGGTTGCAGGCCTCGCAGAAATTATGGGTCATCGGCGTGATGAAGCCGAGCTTGCCGCCGGTCTCGCTGACGCGGACATAGCGCGCAGGTCCGCCCGAGCTCTCCTCGAGATCGGTCAGCGTGTAGTGCTTGCCGAGCCGGGCGCGCACGAGCGACAGCGGCACATACTGGTCGATGCGGCCTTCGCCGATCTCGCCCATCGGCATCACCTCGATCAGCGTGAGCGCCATGCCCTTGCCATGGGCCCATTCGAGCAGGGAAGGGATCTCGTCCTCGTTGAGGTTCTTCAGCGCCACCGCGTTGATCTTCACGGCAAGGCCCGCGGCGCGTGCGGCCTCGATGCCGGCCAGCACCTTGTCGAGTTCGCCCCAGCGGGTGATGGCCCGGAATTTGACGGGGTCGAGCGTATCGAGGGAGACGTTGATGCGGCGGATGCCGCAGTCGGCAAGCTCGCTCGCATGACGCGCCAGCTGCGTGGCGTTGGTGGTCATGGTGAGCTCGTTCAGCGCGCCGCTCCTGAGATGACGCGACAGCGATCGCACCAGCGACATCACATTGCGCCGGACCAGCGGCTCGCCGCCGGTCAGCCGGAGCTTCTTCACGCCCTTGGCAATGAACGCCGAGCACAGCCTGTCGAGCTCCTCCAGCGTCAACAGGTCAGCCTTGGGCAGGAAGGTCATGTCCTCCGACATGCAGTAGAAGCAGCGCAGATCGCAGCGGTCGGTGACCGAGACGCGCAGATAGCTGATGCTCCGCCCAAAGGGATCGGTCATCGCGCGTGAGGCGTGAGCAAGGGCATCAAACGGGGCGTCGGTCATGCGTTCTGGAACTCGAGGCTGGAGGCGGGCGCGAGCACGCGGGCCGCGTCCCATCAACGCAATCTAAGCATCATGAAACGCCAGGACAATCGCACCAAGGCCCGATCGACATCCGCAGCAAAGGCCGCTGCGGTGCAATATCGTCAGCGCGGCGGCGGCGGGGCGTTCGGATCGGGGAAGGTGGAATCGGCCGGCGCAGCCGCTGCTGGCTTCGGCTTGCGCTTCGGATGCATCCGTTGCGGCTTGGGCGGCGGGCCGGCCGGCTGCAGTTCCGCAAATACCGGGTTCGGATCGGTCACGGTGGTTGCGGATGTGGTGAGGTCGCCCGGATTCTTGATCACCGCCACCGAGACGGTGGCCGGCTGATACTTGGCCAGCGCGTAGGTCACGGTGAAGTTGGGATCGGCGGTGGTCACCGAGACCGAGCAGGGGGTCTTGCAGCCCGGCCCGAGCGAGGTCTTGGCGTCGGCCCCCGATGGCTGCGATTCCAGCTGAACCTGAAAGGTCGGCGGCGCCGATTTGAAATAGTCGGTGAAGGAGGTGGACGAGCAGCCACCAAGGCTCGCTCCAGCACAGGCACTCACCCCGGCCAGGGTCATCGCGAAAACACGCCGCATTTGGTCGATCCGTCTCTCTGCGGCATGCTGCCGCAATCCCCGATTTGACCATAAGAGGGGCCAGTTGGCAGCGCAACGGGGCGGGCGCGCATCGTTAATTGATGGTTAATGCATACCGGCGCGATTCCCGAAACGGGACGGTTTTCAACGCCTTAGGCGTTGCCCGGAACTGCGAAGAGCCCGCCCACGGCCTCCACCAGGTCGCGCATATGGTGGATCACCCGGTCCGGCTTCAGTTCGGCAACGGGAACGTCGGTATAGCCGAAACTGACGGCGATCACGGGCATGCCGGCGCGGCGGGCCACGCCGATGTCGTTGCCGGAATCCCCGACCATGATGCTCGAGGCGAGCGCGCCGCCGGCCTTGGCCACGGTCTGGCGCAGGATCGCCGGATCCGGCTTTGAAACCCCGAACGTGTCGGCGCCGCAGATCGCGGCAAAACGGCCGGTCAGGCCGAGCGCATCCAACAGCCGCCTGGACAGCCATTCCAGCTTGTTGGTGCAGACCGCAAGGCGATGGCCGCGGGAGGCGAGGTCGTCGAGCGCCGCTTCCAGCCCCTCGAACGGCCGCGAGGCGTCGGCGATATGGGCGGCGTAGAATTCGATGAAATCCGCGGTCATGCGGTTCAGCTCGTCGACCGTGACCGCGCGGCCTTCCGCCTCGAGCCCGCGCTCGATCAGCTTGCGCGCGCCGGCGCCGATCATGTTGCGGGCGGAGGCCAGAGGAACCGGCGGCAGTCCTTCGCGCGCCAGCACATGGTTGAGCGCGGTGATCAGGTCGGGGGCGGTGTCGACCAGCGTTCCGTCGAGGTCGAAGACGATAAGGGAGGACGCAGCCATCCGGACAGCGCTATCGGCCCTAGCCTGATCCTGCAAGGGTTGGACTGCGGACGGGGGCCAGAAAGCCGTCCAGGTGTGGCTTTTGGATTGCACCCGCGCCACCGCAATAACGCTATCCGGCCGGGAAAAACGAGGCTAGATATGCGCCCGCCGGCCGCCCCGGGGGCGTGGGGAGCCGGCGCAATACCCGGGGGGAGCTGGTTCCTGGACATGTCGATGGACGCGTTGAAACGGCAGGCGGCTGCGCGTGCGCTGGACGAGGTCCGCGACGGCATGCGGCTCGGACTCGGCACCGGTTCGACGGCCAAGCATTTCGTCGAGCTGCTCGGCGACAAGGTCCACGCCGGGCTCAAGGTCGTGGGTGTGCCGACCTCGGAGGCGACCCGGGCTGACGCGCTCCGCTGCGGCGTGCCCCTGACCACGCTGGACGAGATCGACCGGCTCGATCTCACCGTGGACGGCGCCGACGAGGTCGATGCTGCGCTCGATCTGATCAAGGGCGGCGGCGGCGCGCTGCTCCGCGAGAAGATCGTGGCCGCCGCCTCGGATCGCATGATCGTGATCGCCGACGAATCCAAATGGGTGGCGACGCTGGGGCGCTTCCCGCTGCCGATCGAGGTCATCCCGTTCGGGCTGGCGGCCACACGGCGCGCCATTGCGCAGGCCTGCGCGGAAAGCGGCGATTCCGGGGATCTGGTGTTGCGGACGGCCAGGGATGGCCAAGTTTTTGTCACCGATGGCGGACACTGGATTGTCGACGCCCATCTTACTCGCATACAAGATGCCCGCCGCCTGGCGGGCCGCTTGAGCACAATCCCGGGCGTCGTGGAGCACGGGTTGTTCGTTGGGCTGGCCACCAAGGCAATCCTGGCGGGCGCGCAGGGACTACGCGTCGTTGAACGGCCTTGAGCCGCAATAGGAGAATCGGAATGAAGTGCGTTTTCAAGACGTTGCCGGCTGCTTTCGTGGTGCTGGCGCTGGCCGGCGGACCGGTCGCGGCGCAGCAGGCGCCGGCCCAGCAGCAGGCGCCCGCGCTGAAGCCTGCCACCCCGGCGGCGATGGCGGCGGCCAAGGAGATCCTGGCGATGAAGAACGCGGCCGCGATGTATGCCAACGCCGTTCCGAACATCGTCGAACGGACCAAGGAGACGCTGCTGCAGTCCAACCTGAACTACCAGAAGGACCTCAACGAGGTCGCCGTGATCGTGACGCAACGGCTGGCCGGCCGCGAGAAGGAGATCGGCGACGGCATGGCGCAGATCTACTGCAACGAGTTCACCGAGCAGGAGTTGAAGGACCTCGTGACCTTCTACAAATCACCGCTCGGGCAGAAATTGTTGACCAACGAGCCCCGGGCAATCCAGTTCAGCATGTCCTATATGAACCAGTGGGCGCAGCAATTCGCCGACATCGTCAACGGCGAATTCCGGGCCGAGATGCGCAAGCGCGGCAAGAATATCTGATCTGAACCACGACAGGTCGAGGTGGATATGGCTGATTTCGACGTCGACCTGTTTGTCATCGGAGGCGGTTCGGGCGGCGTGCGCGCCGCGCGGATCGCGGCCGGCTACGGCGCCCGCGTCATGGTCGCGGAAGAGTACCGCATGGGCGGCACCTGCGTGATCCGCGGCTGCGTGCCCAAGAAGCTCCTGGTGATGGGCTCGCATATCCGTCACGAGATCGCCGATGCCAAGGGTTTCGGCTGGACCATTCCGAGCGCCACCTTCGACTGGCCGACCCTGATCGCCAACAAGGACAAGGAGATCGCGCGGCTGGAGGCGGCCTATACCACCAATGTCGAGAAATCCGGCGCGCGCATCGTCAAGACCCGCGCGGTGCTGGAGGATGCGCATACGGTCAGGCTCGCGACCGGCGAGAAGGTCACCGCGAAATATGTGCTGATCGCCACCGGAGGCGCGCCCAACCACGGCCGCATGATCGAAGGCATCGAGCACGTGATCTCCTCCAACGAGGCGTTTCACCTGAAGGAGCTGCCGCGCCGGATCGTGATCCAGGGCGGGGGCTATATCGCGCTGGAGTTCGCCTGCATCTTTGCCGGCTTCGGATCCGACGTGACCGTGGTCTATCGCGGCGACAACATCCTACGCGGCTTCGACGACGATGTGCGCGCCCATGTCCGCAGCGAGATGGAGAAGGAAGGCATCTCGATCGTGACCGGCTGCACGGTGGAGAGGATCGAGAAGTCGGGCCAGGGCTACATCACGCATCTGTCGAGCGGCTCGAGCCTCGCCTCCGACCAGGTGATGTTCGCGATCGGCCGCCATCCCAATGTCGCCAATCTCGGGCTGGAGAACGCGGGCGTCGCCATCGATCCGGATAATGGCGGCATCGCGGTCAACGAATATTCGCAGACCTCGGTGCCGAACATCTATGCCATCGGCGACGTCACCCACCGCCTCAATCTGACGCCGGTCGCGATCCGCGAGGGCCACGCCTTCGCCGACACCGTGTTCGGCAAGCGCGACGTCAAGGCCAACCATGTCGACGTGCCGACCGCGGTGTTCTCGCAGCCGGAGGTCGGCACCGTCGGCCTGACCGAAACGCAGGCGCGCGCGCAGTTCGACCATGTCGACATCTACAAGACGACGTTTCGGCCGATGAAGGCGACGCTGTCCGGCCGCGACACCCGCGTCCTGATGAAGCTCGTGGTCGACGGCGCCAGCGACCGCGTGCTCGGCTGCCATATCGTCGGAGACTATGCGGCCGAGACCATCCAGGCGGTGGCCATTGCGGTGAAGATGAAGGCCACCAAGGCCGACTTCGACGCGACCGTCGCGCTGCATCCGACCGCGGCCGAAGAGCTCGTCACCATGCGCACGCCGACGGCTCGGCACGTCCGGCAGGCTGCGGAGTAGGGCGCGTAGCGTCGGAATTCCAAAGCGCGCCGCGAGCTTCATCCTCCCCTGGAGGGGGAGGATCGCTCGCATGACATGCGAGCGAGGTGGGGTGAAGCCGCAGAAATGGTCTCACCGACGAATTCAATGGCCGCCTCGTCGCCATGGAAGCACCGACGTCGCGGAGAGACTGTCACCCCACCCCGATCGCGCATTGCATGTGAGCTCGACCCGCCCCCTCCAGGGGCGGGTGAAGCGAGCAGGGTCGGCGGGTTCGCATCGTCCTCAGCTGGTCACACCCTGCACGGCGGCGTCATAGGCGTCGATCGTCACCCTCGCGCGCTCCTTGATCTCGGCCGCCGTCATTCGCGGCTTGTAGAGGCTGGAGCCGAGGCCGAAGGCATAAATGCCGGCGCCGACATACTCGGCGAAATTCTTGTCGGAGACGCCGCCGACCGCGGCAATCATCAGGTCGGCCGGCAGCACGGCGCGGATCGCGGTGATTCCGGATGCCCCCAGCACGCTGGCCGGAAAGAATTTCAGGCTGGAGGCGCCGCATTTCGCCGCCAGCAGGGCTTCCGTTGCCGTGAACACGCCGGGCATGGTCACCATGCCGCGCGCCCGCGCGCGCGTGATCACGTCGGCATCGGTGTTCGGCGTCACCATCAGGCGTCCGCCGACGTCGCGCAGCTGCTCGACCGCCTCGGTGGTCAGCACGGTGCCGGCGCCGATCAGCACGTCGGCCGGGGCCATTTTCGCTGCGATCTCGATGGAGCGGAACGGGTCGGGCGAATTGAGCGGGATCTCGATCGCGGTGAACTCGGCTTCGATCAGCTCGCTGACGATCGCCTGCGTTTCGTCGGGCCTGATGCCGCGCAGGATCGCGACCAGCGGCCGCTTCATGGCGGGGAAGGGGACATGGCTCATTCGGTATCTATCCTCATCTCGTCCAGATCGCCGCGGCGGCCCTGGAGAGGCCGGTCAGCACGGCCTGATCTGCATCGATCGACTGCACCGCAACCGACAGCGTGTCAAACGCCAATCGATACAGCATCGCCAGCCGGCCTGATGCCACCAGCGTGATGCCGTTGCGCGGCATATCCGTGGTGAGTCCGGCCGCCAGCTCGAGCCCGATCAGCGTCCCCGAGATGGTGTCCCGCGCGGCGGCGGGCGGGGTGCCGAACAGGAGCTGGCGCGAGCGCACCCGGAACAGGAGATTGGCGGCCAGCGCGGGCCGCTCGAACGCGGCGACGACGGCCGCCTGAAATGCGTCGCGATCCTCGGCTTCGGCGCCGGCGACCGCATGCGCCAGGATGGTCTCGCGCGAGATGACGCTGAAGAGCTCGCCGGTCATGAAGGTCGCAAAACGCGTCACCGTGCTGCTTCGGATCAGGGCCCATTTCGAATGCGTGCCCGGCATGCACACCAGCGCCTCGCCCGCCGCATCATGGCCGAGCGCGCCGAGCAGCTGGGTCTCCTCGCCCCGCATCACGTCAGGCGCATCGATATCGCGCTGCGCAATGCCCGGCAGGATGCGGATGTCGCGCGATTGTCCCGGCACGCTCACCGCGCCCGCAAGGACCGCATCGAGCGGGGCCGGGGTGTCGACATAGCCGGCCTCGACCCAGCCCTGCCGCGCGCCGGCCATGCCGCAGATGATCACGGGCAGGTCGGGCGCGGCGCTCACCGCCGCAAGATGGCCCTGCAGCACCGCGGCAAAGCCGCTTTTTGCGGCCGCCATCATGCCCTCGTCGCTGCGCCGTTCGGCAAGGGCCTGTCCTGCGCGGTCGATGAGCCAAAGCCGGAAGCTGCTGGTGCCCCAGTCGACGGCGGCGTAGGCAGCCTGGTTCATTTTGGTCGTCCCTGGCTGATGTCAGCCCCGCTCATTAGCAGTCGGGCCGCCGCTCCGCCATGGGGCGAGCTACCGCGTCACGATCGGAAACGTGCCCGGCGCCTTCTCGATCATCAGCAGGAAGCGGCCAAGATCGATCTTGCTGCCGCTCGTCTTGACATCGCCGGAGAACAGGAGGTCGGTGGCGCCGGCCTGTCCCGTCATCAGCTTCAGGAAGAACGGCTTCGTCAGCGTCAGCGTCGCATTGGCGTCGCCGGCCGGCTGGTCCTTCCGGAAATGCAGCACGGCATTCTCGATCCAGAGCACGTAGCTCTCGTTCAGGTCGGAGAAGACGAGGTTGATCTTCAGACCGGAATCGGCCGCCTTGGCCGGATCGATCGAGGCCGCCATCCGTTCCAGGAAGCGCTCGACCGGGGTCTGCTGCAGCATATCGGCCAGAGTGGCGAGCGACTTGCCCTGCTTCGGCCCGCCATTGCGCAGCTCGAACGCGCCGGTGAGATAGAAATTCCGCCACGGGCCTGATTCCGCCATGTAGCCCATCTGCTCGAAGCTGCGGGCGAGCAGCTCCTTGGCAGCGGTGTTGGCCGGCTCGGCATAGACCGCCTGTTTGAGGATTTCCGCGGCCCAACGGAAGTCGCCGGCGTCATAGGCCTTCTGTGCGGCGGCCATGATGTTGTCGATGCCGCCGGCGAGCGCCACATAGTGTTTTGCCTTCTCCACCGGCGGCAGCTCGTCGAGATCGGCGGGATGGGCGTCGAACCAGCCGAGATAGAACTGATAGACCGCGCGGGCATTGTGGCGCACCGTGCCGTAATAGCCGTGGACGCTGAGATAGCTTTGCAGCGACTTCGGCAGCTCGATCTTGTCTGCAATCTCCGGACCGGTGAGGCCGGCATTCATCATCCGCACCGTCTGGTCGTGAATGAACTTGTAGGCGTCGCGCTGCTTGATGATGGACTCGCGGATGTTGTCCTTGCCCCACACCGGCCAGTGATGCTGGGTGAAGATGACGTCGCTGTCGGCGGTATAGGCCAGCGCCTGGTCGAGATAGTCGGACCATTTCAGCGCATCGCGCACCTTGGCGCCGCGCAGGGTGTAGAGATTGTGCAGCGTGTGGCTCATCATCTCCGCGCCGCAGAACGCCTTCAATTCCGGGATCTCGAAGACGAACTCCGACGGCGCTTCGCTGCCCGGCACGTTGTGGAAGACGAATTGCAGCCCGTCGATGGTCATCTCCTGCCGCGGCTGGTCGATGGTCACGGTCGGCGGCAGGATGCCGGCGTGGCCATAGGCCACCGCCTTGCCGAGGCCGTTGTCGACCAGGCCCTTGGCATCGCGCGGCAGCTCGTCGCCATACATATAGAGCGAGCGGCGCACCATGGCCGCGCCCGCGAGCAGATTCTCGCTGGTCGCCTCTTCCATGAAGCCGGTCGGCGCGATGATCGGGACATTGCGCGCCTTCGCGTCCTCGGGCGTGATGATGCCGAGCACGCCGCCGAAATGGTCGACGTGGCTATGGGTGAAGATGACGGCCGAGACGGGCTTGTCGCCGAGATGTTTCCGCGCGAACGCCATCGCGGCCGCGGCAGTCTCGCGCGAGGTGAGGGTGTCGATCACGATCCATCCGGTCTTGCCCTCGACCAGCGAGATATTGGCGAGATCGAAGCCGCGCAGCTGGAAGATGTGATCGGTGACCTTGAACAGGCCGACCTGGTTGTTGAGCAGCGCCTGCCGCCACAGGCTCGGATTGACGGTCGCCGGCGCCTCTCCCTGCTCGAAGGCAAAGGCGGCGAAATCCCAGATCACATGGCCGTCGCTGTCCTTGATCTGGCCCTCGGGCGCGGCGATCAAGCCGCGCTTGGCGTCGGCAAGAGAGGCGGGGTCGAAGAGGTCGAGAGCCTTGGCAACCGCGGCGTTGGCGCGCTGAACGGTCGGCGTCACGTCGCCGCCGGTCTCGGCTGCCGTGGCCTGCGCTGCGGGCTTGCAGGCGGTGAGGGCGGTTGCCGCCAGCGCAGCGGCGAGAATGATGAGTTGTTTCCTCATGGCCGTGTCCCGTCTACGAGCTTGGATCGATTTCCATTGGTGGGGCGTTCGCGCCGTGGCGCTTGCCGCGGCCATCATGATCGCCGGACGTTGCCGTCGCGGCATGGGCGAGGGCCGGCGGATCCGTCAGGCACTCGCGGAAACGATGCAGCCTCTTGCGTTCGAAATAGAATTAATATTCTAATTCTATAAAGGCAAGGCCTTTCTGTGCGCGATAGGCGGTAAAGCAGGCCAGGAACCGGTCGGGGTGAGGCCAGATGGCAAAACGTGAGAAACGGGCTGGGGGCGCCGCGCTGCGCGCGCCGGCGCAGACGCGCAGCCGCGCCAGCATGGAAGCCTTGCTCGACATCGGCCGGCAGCTGATCGAGGAGCGGGGAATCGATGATTGCAGCATGAGCGACGTCGCGGAAGCCGCCGGCTCGTCGATCGGCTCGCTCTATTTCAGGTTCGGCAATCGCGAGCGCTTCATCAACGAGGTGATGAAGCGCCACATCGCCATGGGCCGAAGCAGCTTTGAGGCTCTTGTGGTCGAACTGGCCGCCTCGCCGAAGGCGCCGGACGCGATCATTCGTGCCGTGACGCTCTGGATCGTCCAGGTATTTGCGCACAGCCAGGGTCTGCTGCGCGCGCAGCTGCGTCAGGCGCTGGAGAGGCCGCAGGTCTGGCGGCCCTACCAGGACTTCGCGCGGCTGATCGTCGACGAGTTGATCAGGCTTCTCGCGCGCTGTCCCGGGCTCGATGCCGATCCCGATTGGCAGCAACATGTGCGCATCGCCATGCAGATCGTGTTCGGCACGCTCAACAACATCCTGATCAACCGCCCGGGCCCGCTGGAGCTCGACGACCCCAGGACGGCTGAAGAGCTGAGCCTGGCTGTGGTGCGGTATTTGCGGCTTGAGAAAGAAAACGGTTGATCGTGAGGCGGCAAGGCCGGTCTCGGCTTTGGCGCATCCGCAAGGCCTCTTTACGACCCGGCGATCCGACAAGCCGAACTCGACAGTCACGTCCGTGTCGCCAGATGACGCGACAGGCGAACGCGGTTTTTTTGACCGTCGAACCACCGAACAGATCAGCAGTTCCGACAGCCGCAGGTCTATTGTTCCCGCGGGCAGATTATCAGCCGCTGTCCTGAAGCTCTATTGCGCCCAGGGACAATTGCAGCCCGAGGTTCGATTGTCTTGAGTGGCGTTGTGATGGTGCTTTGCGCCACACGCGCTTCCTCACCAGTGCGGCGGCCTCCAGCGATCTCTCGGGCCGCCGCATCCCTGGGCCAGAGATGCTGCACGCCTGGTACGTCACGTTCGAATTGCGCAAGCGCGGCATCTTGCCCAAGCGACGATCCATGCGCGTGACCCGAACATTCGCCACCGAAGCGGAGGCCAAAGAGTTCGCCCGCGCGAAGTTCGACGAAGGACTTGTGGTGTTCGCTGGCACACTCAATCCCCATGTGCCGAGACGGCTTATCCCGTCGGCCCGCATTTCCTCGTGGCTCGACGCGTCGCAGCCGCCCGGCGATGCCGGTGACAATCAGAAATGACTCAGTAGAAGCGACTCTGCCACGTGTTGCCCGGGCAATCGGAGCCTGTGTGCTCAGGGTTCCCCAGCGCTTGTGGAACTCGAGGGCGCAGCCTCGTGCATTGCAAAAAAAGCCTGATCGCGACGATTGCCGTTCAGTGTTGCCATTTTGGCACGGGCGTTCAACGCGGACACGCCTAGGATTCACGCGGGAATCTGGCGACGCTCACAATCAGCGCGGGAACCCGCCCGATCCGGTTGTTACGAGACAAGAAGTTGGGGAGATCTCATATGAAGAAAATTATCCTGGCTGGAGCAAGCCTGCTAGCAATGGGCATGGCTGCTCCCGCATCCGCGGCCGATCTGGCTGCGAAGCCCTACGTCAAGGCGCCACCCGCGCCGGTCATCGCGGTCTACGATTGGACCGGGTTCTACATCGGCGGCAATGGCGGATGGGGCCAAGCCCATGCCTGTTGGGATCTGCTCACGCCGGGCGGGGCAATCGTGGCCAACGGGTGTCGCGATGCATCGGGCGGCTTTGCCGGCGGACAGCTCGGCTATCGCTGGCAGACCGGCGCTTGGGTCTGGGGTGTGGAAGGTCAGGGCGACTGGGCGGATATCCGCGGCACGCGCGTGAGCCTGTTCGCTCCGGCGTTCTCGACCCGCGCTAAAGTCGACGGCATCGGCCTGATCACCGGCCAGATCGGCTATGCCTGGAACGCGGCGCTGTTGTATTTCAAGGGCGGCGCAGCGGTCACGGGCAATCGCTTCGAGATTCTCGACACGCCGACCGGGACCAGCCTGGCTTCGTCGAGTTCGACGCGCTGGGGTGGCGCGGTGGGTGTCGGCTTCGAGTACGGCTTCACGCCGAACTGGTCGGTGGGCCTCGAATACGACCACCTGTTCATGGGCCACAACAACAACTCGTTCTCGGTCGTCAATCCGATCGTGGCCGGCGCACTCAACCGCATCAGCGAGGACGTCGACATGGTCGCGGTTCGGTTCAACTATCGCTTTGGCGGATACGGCGCGCCCATCGCCGCCCGCTACTGATTTCGTCGATCCGGCAGCTTCAGCCCCGGGGCCGCCCCCCGGGGCCTTTTTCCGCTGACCGCGACGGGATCGAACGCAAGCGGAGCTGCGCGGCTCAATCCCGCACGCCGAAGCACAGCGATCATTTGGTCGGCGGCGAACGGCGAGGCCGGTCCAGGAGTTCGCGGACTCGCAACGCGAGCCTTGCCTGCGAGACCGGCTTCTCCAGCAGCTCCACGCCCTCGTCCAGGCGCCCCTGATGGACCACGGCATTGCGCGAATAGCCGGTCATGTAGAGGATTTTCAGGTCCGGCCTGATCTCGGTGGCGCGCCGTCCGAGCTCGCGCCCATTGATGCCGGGCATGACGACATCGGTGAGCATGAGATCGATCGACGGCTGTTGCTGCAGCAGAATGGTCAGGGCGGCTTGCGCGCTTGCTGCCGCGATCACCCGGTAATTGAGATCGCGCAAGAGATCGCTGACATAGGTTCTGAGGTCATCGTCGTCCTCGACTATGAGGATGGTCTCCAGCCGATCCCCCGGGGCAAACGGTTCCTCCGCCTCGGCTGCGGCCGCCGCCGCCGCGCCGTGGTAGCGCGGAAAATACATCTTGATCGTCGTGCCATGGCCGAGCTCGCTGTAGATTTTCACGTGACCGCCCGACTGCTTGACGAAGCCGTAGACCTGGCTCAATCCGAGCCCGGTGCCATGTCCGGGTTCCTTGGTCGTGAAGAACGGCTCGAAGGCACGGCCGAGCGTATCCGGGCTCATGCCGACACCGGTATCGGTGACGCTGATCAGGACATATTGACCGGGCAGCAGTTCCGGGTTTCCGCGGGCGTAGGATTCGTCCGCCCAGACGTTGCTCGCTTCCACCGTCAGTTTGCCGCCCTCGGTCATCGCATCGCGGGCATTGATGGCGAGATTGACGATCGCCGACTCCAGATGGTTGGCGTCGATCTCGATCAGCCACAGCCCGGCGCTGCCGACCGTCTGCACCTCGATGCGTTCGCCGAGCGTCCGCTGCAGGAAGTCCTGCAGCGTGCCGAGGAAATTGTTCAGGTTGAGCGGCTTCGGATCCAGCGGCTGGCGCCGCGAGAAAGCGAGCAGGCGGCTGGTCAGCGCTGCGGCGCGCTGGGCGCCGCGCCTCGCATGGCCGAGCGCGCGTTGCAGGTTGGTATTGTCGCCGAGCTGGCGGGCGTACCGCTCGGCCGTCTCCAGATTGCCGATCACGATCATCAGAAGATTGTTGAAGTCGTGGGCGATGCCGCCGCTGAGCTGGCCCACCGCCTCGAGCTTCTGCGACGCAGCCAGCTGCTCCTGCACGCGGCGTAATTGGTCCTGGGCTTCCTTGCGCTCGGTCATGTCGCGCGTGACTTTGGCAAAGCCGACCAGGTTGCCGGATTCGTCGACGATGCGGTCGATGATCACGGAGGCCCAGAACGTCGTGCCGTCCTTGCGCACGCGCCATCCCTCGGCTTCGAAGCGGCCGTTCTCCGCGGCCTCCTTGAGCGCGCGTGCCGGAACTCCCGCCGCAACGTCCTCCTCGGTGTAGAACTGGCTGAAGTGCCTGCCGATGATGTCGTCCGGCGCATATCCCTTGATCCGCTGTGCACCCGGATTCCAGGTCGCCACATGCCCCTTCTCATCGAGCTGGAAGATCGCGTAGTCGACCACCGCCTCGATCAGCTGCCGGTAGCGACGCTCGCTGCGGAGCAGGTTCTCATGCGCCTCCTGCCGCTCGGTCATATCGCGGGTGACCTTGGCAAACCCGACCAGCTCGCCGTCTTCATCACGAACCGCGTCGAGCACCACGAGCGCCCAGAACCGGCTGCCATCCTTGCGGACCCGCCAACCTTCCAGATTGCAGCGGCCGGTCTCGGCGGCCGTCTTCAGCGCCCGCTGGGGCAGAGCGGTGGCGCGGTCCTCCGGCGTGTAGAAGATCGAGAAGTGCCTGCCGATGATCTCGTCGCTGGAATAGCCCTTCAGCCGGGCCGCGCCGGAATTCCAGCTCCTGATCGTCCCGTTAAGGTCCAGCATGAAGATCGCGTAATCCACGATCGCATCGACCAGAAGCTGGAGGCGGCGCGCGTCGCCGATGTAGTCAAGTCTGGATCGCCCCGTGGTCAAGGTAGTGCACTCTCCCAAACTGACCGAACGTCTCCCGGCCCGGATTTGTTCCTCGTTTGCAAGGGGACACCGGAAGTTCCAGCCACCGACGGGCGGGTCGTCTCCCGCCGAAGCGGGGGTCTGCAAGTCGATCGCTGCCCGACGGGCAAATCAGTTCGCTTTTTCCGATTTCGATAGTTCGGCGTTGTCCAGCCCCCGCGCAAAAAATATATTGCTTTCGTTTTTCCGAAGTTCATGGTTTGCTGGCGCCGTTCCGCTCCGATTGCAGAGGGGCGTTACGCGTCGTCACGAACGCGGAGCGGAATGCGGTGGACGCGAAGGCGCCGTCAGACGTGCGGCGGCCTTCGCGGACGGCGAAATCGTGTGGTCCTGGCGCGCCCATGCCGCGCCAAGTCTCGCAAGGCTCAAAGGTCCTGCGAAGGCGACGGTGGCAAACGCTGGTTCACCGGGGAGAGCGCGTATAAGCCGTAACCCATCGCGCGGGGAAGGCCGGTGTGATCACCGCCTGTACCTGTGGTTTTCGCGCTCTTCGCGCAAGTTTTTGCGCGAGAGCCCGGGTGCATGCGGCCACCCGGCCTTCCCCGCGCCCTCTGTCCTTTCAGGAGGGTGATGGATCAGGCAAGACTCGGGCGAAACGCGCCGCGAGAATGCGGAGCTGTGTCCGCCGTCAGCCGGCAGTGCGCCGTTGCAATGCTGAATGATGGAGCCGCGAGTCCGATCGCTTCGCCCCGCAAGCGGGCGCGGCAGGGGAGGCTACTCCCCCGCCAGCCACTCCGCCATCCCGCGCTGAAGACAGCGTCCAGCGTGGCCGTTCTCAATGTGCGATTTCCCCCGACGACGTCCCTTGCGGTTTCTGTGGCGGTCCTTGGAGTTTGCTTCAGCAAAGGAGAAAACAGCTTGCTTCGCAAGGGCTTGCCCCGAAATCTGAAATCGATGGTAGCGGCCGTGCAACAGCCCATGTATAAGGCAGCGCCCGCCAGTTAGGATTAAGTCGCGGTTTTTGCTTGAGGAGTTCATGTGATGTCCGAGCGCTGGTCCCCCGACAGCTGGCGTTCCAAGCCGGTCGTGCAGATCCCCGATTATCCCGACGCCAAGGCCCTGGCCGACGTCGAGGCGCAGCTTGCGACTTTCCCGCCGCTGGTCTTTGCCGGCGAGGCGCGCAACCTGAAGAAGGCGCTGGCGCGGGTGGCCGCGGGCGAGGCGTTCCTGTTGCAGGGCGGCGACTGCGCCGAGAGCTTTGCCGAGCATGGCGCCAACAACATCCGCGACTTCTTCCGCGTGTTCCTGCAGATGGCGGTGGTGCTCACCTATGCCGGCGCGGTCCCGGTGGTGAAGCTCGGCCGCATCGCCGGGCAATTCGCCAAGCCGCGGTCGTCGCCGACGGAGAAGATCGACGGCGTGGAGCTGCCGAGCTACCGCGGCGACATCGTCAACGACATCGCCTTCACCGCGGCAGCGCGTGCGCCCGACCCGCAGCGCCAGCTGATGGCCTACCGGCAGTCCGCCGCAACGCTCAATCTGCTGCGCGCCTTCGCGACCGGCGGCTACGCCAATTTGGCCAGCGTCCACCAGTGGATGCTGGGCTTTCTGAAGGATTCACCGCAATCGCGCCGCTACAAGGAGCTGGCCGACCGCATCTCGGAGGCGCTCAACTTCATGCGCGCCTGCGGCCTCGATCTCGAAAGCCATCCGGAGCTGCGCGCGACCGACTTCTACACCAGCCACGAGGCGCTGCTGCTCGGTTATGAGCAGGCCATGACGCGAGTGGATTCCACGACCGGCGACTGGTACGCGACCTCGGGCCATTTCATCTGGATCGGCGACCGTACCCGCCAGCTCGACCACGGCCATGTCGAATATTTCCGCGGGATCAGGAACCCGATCGGCCTGAAATGCGGGCCGTCCCTGAAGCCGGACGACCTGCTCAAGCTGATCGACGTGCTCAACCCCGACAACGAGCCGGGCCGGCTGACCCTGATCGGCCGCTTCGGCGCCGACAAGGTCGGCGACCATCTGCCGGCGCTGATCCGCGCCGTTCAGCGCGAGGGCAAGGTCGTGGTGTGGTCGTGCGATCCGATGCACGGCAACACCATCACCTCCACCAGCGGCTACAAGACGCGGCCGTTCGACCGCATCCTCTCCGAGGTGAAGAGCTTCTTCGCCGTCCATGCGGCGGAAGGGACCCATGCCGGCGGCGTGCATCTGGAGATGACCGGCCAGGACGTCACCGAATGCATCGGCGGCGCGCGCGCGATTACGGATGAGGACCTCAACGACCGCTATCACACGGTCTGCGATCCCCGCCTCAACGCCGAACAATCCATCGATATGGCCTTCCTGGTCGCCGAGCTCCTGAAGCAGGAGCGCGCGGGCAAGGTGAAGCCGGTGCCGGCAGCCGCAGGATTTTGAGACTTGGTGCGGTTCTTTCGGGCGACCATCAATTCCTATAACGGCCTTGTCTTCGCGGTCCGCTCCGAGCAGGCGATTCGCGAGGAGCTGGTGGCGCTGATGCTGGCGCTGCCGGCCGCCTGGCTGGTCGGCGCGACGGTGATGCGCGCCGTCGAGCTCGTCGCCACCGTGGTGCTGGTGCTCGCGGTGGAGCTGCTCAACACCGCAATCGAGAAGCTCGCCGATCGCCTGACCATGGATCACGATACCAAGATCAAGCACGTCAAGGACATGGGCTCGGCCGCCGTCGGGGTCACCCTGATCATGGCCGGCATCTTCTGGCTGTTTGCGATTGCCGAGCGCCTGGGCATGTTCGGCCATTGAAGGGGAAGGGGCTCGGCTACACCTTAAGCTCCATGAGCAACCGCACAGACCAGTTCACCATCACGCTCGCCCAGCTCAACCCGATCGTGGGCGATGTCGAGGGCAATGCGGCCAAGGCGCGCGCGGCGCGGGACAAGGCCGCAGCCGATGGCGCCGATCTCGTCGTCTTCCCTGAGCTCTTCATCGCCGGCTATCCGCCTGAGGATCTCGTGTGCAAGCCCGCCTTCCAGGCCGCCTGCCGCAGCGCGATCGAGACGCTGGCGCGCGAGACCGCCGATGGCGGGCCGGCGCTGCTGATCGGCACGCCCTGGGTCGACGATGGCAAGCTCTACAATGCCTGCGCGCTGCTCGACGGCGGCCGCATCGCCGCGCTCCGCTACAAGGCGAACCTGCCGAATTACGGCGTGTTCGACGAGAAGCGCCTGTTTGCGCGCGGGCCGGCCGCGGGCCCGGTGACCGTCCGAGGGGTGCGCGTGGGCGTGCCGATCTGCGAGGACATCTGGCTGGACCAGTCGGAGGATTACGAGAACGTGGTCGAGACCCTCGCTGAGACCGGCGCGGAGATCCTCGTCGTGCCGAACGGCTCGCCTTACGGCCGCGACAAGACCGATGTGCGGCTATCGGTCGTGGTGGCGCGTGTCACCGAGAGCGGGCTGCCGCTGATCTATCTGAACGAGGTCGGCGGGCAGGATGAGTTGGTGTTCGACGGCGCCTCCTTCGCGCTGAACGCGGACCTGTCGGTGGCGGCGCAGCTGCCGGCCTTTGTCGACGACATCACGACCTTGCGCTGGACCCGCGACGGCGACACCTGGCGCTGCGCCGGTCCGATCACCCCGCTGCCGGAAGGCGACAAGGCCGATTACGCGGCCTGCGTGCTGGGCCTGCGCGACTATGTGCGCAAGAACGGCTTTCCGGGCGTGCTGCTCGGCATTTCCGGCGGCATCGATTCCGCGCTGTGTGCGGCGATCGCGGTCGATGCGCTCGGTGCCGACCGGGTGCGCGCCGTGATGCTGCCCTATCGATTCACCGCGCAGGCGTCGCTGGACGATGCCGCAAAGCTCGCCGGCCGGCTTGGCATTCGCTACGAGGTGCTGCCGATCGCGCCAGCCGTGGAGGGATTCGAGGCGATCCTGTCGGATAGCTCTGCAGGGCTGCCGCGCGACATCACCGAGGAGAATCTGCAGGCGCGCACCCGCGGCACGCTGTTGATGGCAATCTCCAACAAGACCGGCGCCATGGTGGTGACCACGGGCAACAAGTCGGAAATGTCGGTCGGCTACGCCACGCTCTATGGCGACATGAACGGCGGCTTCAATCCGATCAAGGACATCTACAAGACCGAGGTGTTCCGCCTCGCGGCGTTGCGCAACAGCTGGACGCCGCAAGGTGCGCTGGGACCGTCAGGGGAGGTCATTCCGCCCGACATCATCACGCGTCCGCCGAGCGCGGAGTTGCGCGAGAACCAGACCGACCAGGATTCGCTGCCGCCTTACGGCGTGCTGGACGGCATCCTGGAGCGGCTGGTGGAGCGCGAGGAGCCGCTCGCTGCAATCGTTGCCGCCGGCTTCGACCGCGAAACGGTGGCCCGCATCGACCGGCTCCTGGCCATCGCCGAATACAAGCGCAGGCAGGCGGCACCCGGCGTCAAGGTGACCAGCCGGAATTTCGGCCGCGACCGCCGCTACCCCGTCACCAACCGATTCCGCGACTCCGGCAAGCCGTTGGCCGAGGCTGACACGAGCCTGGTTGCGCGTGCCGGTCGCGCCTCCGCGGAGGCGTTCGACGGCTAGCTTCAACCAACAGATGACGTTAGCGCGCCGGGATAAAAGTCGGTCCCACCGAGCGAATTTGCTTGCTGTCGGTGGTGGGGCCGGGATCGGCGGGCGCCTGCGCGCTCGCGTCAGTGGGAGCGGCCGGTGCGGTTGCCGTCGTCGTGCCCTTCTTGGCGGCGGGCTGCTGCTTGGCCAGCGGCCGCTGCATCTTCTTGGCACTCTCCTCGGTGACGATGATGTCGCCCTGCTGCGCCGCTTCCGCCTTGTCGTCGACCCCCTTCAGCGCATCCGCCCAGCTCTGGCCCGGTGCGCGGCAGGAGCAGGACGGGTTGAACTCGCTGCGGTAGTGGAAGGCGTTCGGCAGCGCGGTATAGGGCTGGCCGTTGATCGACACCGCCTGATTGATGTCCTCGCCGGGGTTGCGATAGGCGTAGAGGTTCGCATCTGTCGCCGGACACAGCGCCTTGCACGCCTTCTCGTCGTCGGGAAAGCGCGCCGGCGAGGTGGCAAAGGAAATCGGGAAATAGCCGCCGTCGCAGGTGCGCACACACACCGTGCGATAGGTGCCGGACGGCGGACCGAGATCCGTGCCGCCTTGCGTGATCACGCCGCTCGGATTCGGATTGTTGCCGCCGCCGAACAGGTTGTTCAGGAAGTTGCCGGGACCGCCGCCGTTATTCGCGTATTGCGCATATTGCGGCCCGCAATTGTTCTGGCCGAGCGCGGTGAGAACCGAGCGGCGCTGGTTGTCGCGATCGGCGCCGAGGCCGCCGCCGCGCAGCCGCTCCAGGCTCGACATGATCTGGTCGAGGTTGGTGCGCATCTGCTGGATTTGGTTGTTGACGGGGCCGCATTCCGCGGACCGGCCGGAGAACAGCGAGAAGAAGCCGGAGGAGTCGCAGCCCATGCGGCGCGCCTGCGCGGTCATCCGGTCGAGCTCGCCCTGCTGCTTGGCGGCGGCATCCTGATAGCGGCGAATCTGCTCGTCCTTGGCGGGATCGCTGCTGCCGCCACGGTCGATGGTGGCGAGCTGCGCCTCGAGTCGCGGGCAGACCGGATTGACGGCGCCGCCCGGCGGCGGAGGCGGCGCGCCTTGAGGAACCGGCTGCGGCGGATACATCTGCGCCGACGCGGCTCCGCCAAGCATCACGCTGCCGACAAGCACGGCGCAAGCCAGGGATCGTCGGGACGAGGGTGCAGAGAAGAGATAGGGCATGTCAGGCCGTCACAGGGAGATCGCAGCCTTCGAGCCGCAGGCGCCTCCCATAGCCGCTTTGTCCGGCAACGTCACGTCGTTTCCGCGGCGCCGGGGTGGCGCGGAGGGGAACGCGAAGCCTTGGGAAACCTCGGGTTTCAGCGCTGGCAGGTAATCGCGACGTACTCGTTGCAGCCGCCATGCAGGCAGTTTCCGGCTGCTTTCGGCACCGAGCCGGTGATTTCGTCGGGGTCGACGCGACGGTATGAAGAGGCCTCTGCAAAATCACGTGATCGGCAGTAGGAGAGCGCAGCATGAGCGCCGCACTTGTCGCCCTTGGCCAGACACTGATCGACGCCGTAGGCGTCGGCCTCGTTGGCGATGATGAAGACCTTGGTTTCGGCGCGTGCAGCCGCAGCGAGGAACAAGCACGCAAGAAGCGTGGTGAGGGATCGCATGAAGCACCGATGACAGAGAGGACCGCCTTCATTGATAGGCCTAAATCCTTAAGAATGATTAACCATGGCGGCGGCGGAGAGGGTTTTGGAGCCAAAAAAGGCTTTTTCGCGACCCTTGACGCGGCGCCCTCGCTTGCCCCATGGTGGGTGCATGAACGGTTTCCTCGCCATTTGCTGCATTAGCCGCGAGATTATGAGCTAGCTATTCGCTGGCTGAGGCCGTCTTTTCTCAAAACTTGAGATCACTGGACGCCCGGCCGGCAGGGACGGGATCCATGGAATTGCGACTCTACGATACGTTTTCGCGGGAAAAGCGCAGCTTCAAGCCGCTCGATCCCGCCAATGTCCGCATGTATGTCTGCGGACCGACGGTCTATGACTTCGCCCATATCGGCAATGCACGCCCGGTGATCGTGTTCGACGTGCTGTTCCGGCTGCTGCGTCACCTCTATGGCGAGACGCACGTGACCTATGTCCGCAACATCACCGACGTCGACGACAAGATCAACGATCGCGCCGCGCGGGACTATCCGGGGCTGCCGCTGAACGAGGCGATTCGGAAAGTCACCGAGATCACGGACCGCCAGTTCCATGAAGATGTCGATGCGCTCGGTGCGCTGCGGCCGACGGTCGAGCCGCGTGCGACGGAACATATCGCGGAGATGCGGGCGATCATCGAGAAGCTGGTCGCCGGCGGCTTTGCCTATGTCGCCGAGGACCACGTGCTGTTCTCGCCGCAGGCGATGAACGCCGCGAACACGGTGCTGCCGCGCTATGGCGCGCTCTCCAACCGCTCGCTGGACGAGATGATCGCCGGCGCCCGCGTCGACGTGGCTCCCTACAAGCGCGATGCGACCGACTTCGTGCTGTGGAAGCCGTCCAAGCCGGGCGAGCCGTCCTGGCCGTCGCCGGCGGGGATCAAGGCTGAGGGACGGCCCGGCTGGCACATCGAGTGCTCGGCAATGTCCTGGAAGCATCTCGGCGAGCAGTTCGACATTCATGGCGGCGGCATCGACCTCGTGTTCCCGCATCATGAGAACGAGATGGCGCAAAGCTGCTGCGCATTCCACGAGAGCCGGATGGCGAATGTCTGGATGCACAACGGCTTCCTGCAGGTCGAAGGCGAGAAGATGTCGAAGAGCCTCGGCAACTTCGTCACCATCCGCGAGCTGCTCGCGGACTGGCCGGGCGAGGTGCTGCGTCTCAACATGCTGAAGACGCATTATCGTTCGCCGATCGATTGGACGCTCAAGAGCGTGGAGGAGAGCGCCAAGACGCTCGATGACTGGTATCGCATTGCTGCCGACGTTCCCGGCGGCGAGCCTTCTGGCGCCGTTATCGAAGCATTGGCGGATGATCTCAATACGCCGCAGATGATCGCAGCCCTGCATAGTTTGCGCAGTGACGCGAGCCGCGGCGAGACGGATCGCAATGCGTTCGCGGCTTCGCTGCGACTGCTTGGATTCCTCGGCGAAAGTGCCGAGCAGTGGGAGAGCCGCAAGCGCAGCGCGAGCGGCATCGATACGGCCAAGATCGAGGCCTTGATCGCCGAACGTACCGCCGCTCGAGCTCGCAAGGATTTCAAGGAATCCGATCGCATCCGCGACCAGCTCGCGGCCATGGGAATCGCAATCAAGGATTCCAAGGACGGCACCACCTGGGAGTTCGCGCGATGAGCCGCCCCGACACGCCTTTTCCCAAGCACTGGCTCTATTATATCGCGCTGAAGATCGTCCTGCTCGCCGGCGCGGTGGCGCTGGTGCTGAAGCTCTACGGCATGTGGTGATCAACGATGGCCCAATCCATGCCAAATCCCGGCCTGCGGCCGTTCCTGCCAGCCGACGTGCCGATGCTGGCCGCGATCTTCGTCGCCGCCATCCAGGAGCTGACCGGCGACGATTACAGCGAGGCGCAGCAGGAAGCCTGGGCTGCCGTCGCCGAGGACGAGGCGGCGTTCGGCAAGAAGCTCGCCTCCGAACTGACGCTGATCGCGACGTTGCAGAACGCGCCGATCGGCTTTGCCGCGCTGAAGGGCAATGACCACATCGACATGCTCTATGTGCATCCGAGCGTGGCCGGGCAGGGCGTCGGCGCCATGCTGTGCGATGCGCTGGAAAAGCTCGCCGGCGCGCGCGGCACCAAGAACCTGTCGGTCGATGCCAGCGACAACGCGCTCGATTTCTTCAAGAAGCGCGGCTATGTCGCGCGCCAGCGCAACACCGTCACCGTGAACGGCGAATGGCTCGCCAACACCACGATGCAGAAGGCGCTGGGCAACGGCCAGGCGGGGGGACAGCACAATGAGCCGTGAACGCCTCTATCTCTTCGACACCACGCTGCGCGATGGCGCCCAGACCAACGGCGTCGACTTCACGCTCGCGGACAAGCAGGTCATCGCGCGCATGCTGGATGACCTCGGCATCGACTATGTCGAGGGCGGCTATCCCGGCGCCAACCCGCTCGACAGCGAGTTCTTTGCCGACAGGCCAAAGCTCGATCACGCCCGCTTCACCGCCTTCGGCATGACGCGGCGCGCGGGCCGCTCGGCCTCCAACGATCCCGGCCTGGCCGCGCTGCTCGAAGCCAAGGCGGACGCCATCTGCTTTGTCGCAAAATCCTCCGCCTACCAGGTGCGGGTTGCGCTGGAGACGACCAACGAGGAGAACCTCGCTTCGATCCGCGACAGCTTCACGGCTGCGAAGAAGGCCGGCCGCGAGGTCATGCTGGATTGCGAGCACTTCTTCGACGGCTACAAGGAGAACGCGGAGTTCGCGCTCGCCTGCGCCAGGACCGCCTATGAGGCCGGCGCGCGCTGGGTGGTGCTGTGCGACACCAATGGCGGCACCATGCCGCATGAGGTCGAGGCCATCGTCACTGAGGTGACGAAGCATATCCCCGGCGACCATGTCGGCATTCACGCCCACAACGACACCGAGCAGGCGGTCGCCAATTCGCTCGCCGCGGTGCGCGCCGGCGCGCGGCAGATCCAGGGCACGCTGAACGGGCTCGGCGAGCGCTGCGGCAATGCCAATCTGTGCTCGCTGATCCCGACCTTGAAGCTGAAGCGGGAGTTCTCCGATTGCTTCGAGATAGGGGTGTCCGACGAGAAGCTCACGGGCCTCATGAAGGTTTCGCGCACGCTCGATGACATGCTCAACCGCGCGCCGAACCGCCATGCGCCCTATGTCGGCGAGAGCGCCTTCGTCACCAAGACCGGCATCCATGCGTCAGCCGTGCTGAAGGATCCCCAGACCTATGAGCATGTCGCGCCTGAAGCGGTCGGCAATCATCGCAAGGTGCTTGTGTCAGACCAGGCCGGCCGCTCCAATGTCATCGCCGCGCTCGATCGCGCCGGCATTCCCTATGACAAGAGCGATACGAAACTGACGCGCCTGGTCGAGGAGTTGAAGGAGCGCGAGGCCGCCGGTTTCGCCTATGAATCCGCCGACGCCTCGTTCGACCTGCTGGCGCGGCGCACGCTCGGGCACGTCCCGGACTATTTCGCCGTCGAGCAGTTCGATGTGAATGTCGAGCAGCGCTACAACGCCAACGGCCAGCGCGTCACGGTTGCGCTCGCAGTGGTGAAGGTCGATGTCGCGGGCGAACGGCTGATCTCGGCCGCCGAAGGCAACGGTCCGGTCAACGCGCTCGACGTTGCGCTGCGCAAGGATCTCGGCAAGTACCAGAAATACATCGAAGGGCTGAAGCTGATCGACTACCGCGTGCGCATCCTCAATGGCGGCACCGAAGCGGTGACGCGGGTGCTGATCGAGAGCGAGGACGAGGCCGGCGAGAGCTGGACCACGGTCGGCGTGTCGCCGAACATCATCGATGCCTCGTTCCAGGCGCTGATGGATTCGGTGGTGTACAAGCTCGTGAAGTCGGGCGCGCCGGCGTGATCGTGGCACCGTCATTCCGGGGCGATGCGCAGCATCGAACCCGGAATCTCGAGATTCCGGGTTCGCGCTTCCGCGCGCCCCGGAATGACGGAGTAGGTGGAGAGATAGATGATCGACCACATCTCCCTCGGCGTCGCCGACCTCGAACGCGCCGCACGCTTCTACGAACCCGTGCTTGCTGCACTCGGGCTGTCGCGCCTGGTGACGCGGCCGGGAACGGTCGGCTTCGGCAAGGCCTATCCGGAGTTCTGGATCAACCTGCGCGCCGGCATGGCCAAGGTGCCGCCGGAAAGCGGCACGCATATTTGCCTGCGCGCACGGAGCACCGCCGAGGTCGATGCCTTCCACGCCGCAGCGCTCGCGAGCGGTGGCTGCTCCGACGGCGCGCCGGGCCTGCGTCCGCATGACCGCGTGAAGTATTACGCGGCGTTTGTGCTCGACCCCGATGGCAACCGCGTGGAGGCCGTGACGTTTCCGGCAGAATGATTCCACGAGTCGCCCCGGCGAAGGCCGGGGCCCATACCGCGGAATCCATCCGCGGCGTTCGGTGGCCGACGACCTTTGGAAGCACAACGGCCCGTGGTTATGGGTCCGGGCCTTCGCCGGGACGACAATGTCCTACAGCCGTCGCGCGATCTCGGGCGCCATCTCCCGCGCGCTGTCGGGAATGTGCGCGGCGGCAGCCCGCAGCTTGGGGAGGATCTCCTCGACCCGATCGGCCTTCAGAATCTCCACCGCAAAACCCTGGCGGATGAACTGGGTGGAGCGCATGTGTGCGAGCAGGTCGAACAGCGGCTCCCAGAAGCCGTCGATGTTGGCGAGCAGCACCGGCTTGGAATGCCGTCCGAGCTGCTGCCAGGTCAACTGCTCCACAAGTTCCTCCAGCGTACCGATGCCGCCTGGCAGCGCCACGAAGGCGTCGGAGCGCTCGAACATCAGCCGCTTGCGCTCGTGCATGTCGGGGGTGACGATCATCTCCTGGACGCGGCTGAGCGCATTTTCGCGCATCGTCAGGAAGTCCGGGATGATGCCGGTCACCATGCCGCCATGATCGAGCACGGCGGTCGCCACGGCGCCCATCATACCAACCGAGCCGCCGCCATAGACGAGGCGGATGCCGTTCTCGGCAAACGCCTTGCCCAAAGCCTGGGCCGATTCCATGTAGTTGGGGTTGGTCCCGGGGCCGGATCCGCAATAGACACAGACGGTATTGATTTTGGTCATAATGGCGATGTGGCACTGCAGCGTTGGGGGCGTCAAGCCGGAATGATTCGCATGGAAACGCGAATCTAGCTGCAAATAGCGGCGAAGCGCGAAAGAAATGCTACGCCCGTAGCTGTACGGAGCGCCCAAACGCTCTATATGAGTTTGCACATGAACAAGGCAGTCCGATCCCCGGCGATTCCCGACATTAAGGTTTAATGGCTCAGGTTTGATGGCTCATCCGCACTCGTCCCCCCACGCCGGCGATGACCTGCCTGCCGCCCCGAGTTCCGCCGAACAGGCCACCCTGATCGGGACCCTGACGCATCTGTGGCCTTACATTTGGCCGAGCGACCGCGCCGATCTGAAGATGCGGGTGGTCTGGTCGTTCGTGCTGCTGCTGATCGCGAAATTCGCGACGCTGGCGGTGCCCTTCACCTTCAAATGGGCCACCGATGCGCTGACCGGGAAGGGCAGTGCGCCGGTCTGGGCCTCCGATTGGATGGTCTGGGTCATCACCGCGCCCCTGGTCATGACCGCGAGTTATGGCGGCATGCGCATCCTGATGTCGGTCTTGACGCCGTTGCGTGACGGCCTTTTTGCGCGGGTGGCGATGCATGCGGTGCGCAGGCTCGCCTACATGACGTTCGTTCACATGCACGAATTGTCGCTGCGCTTCCACCTCGAGCGCAAGACCGGCGGCTTGACGCGCGTCCTCGAGCGCGGCCGCAACGCCATCGAGACCATCGTGCGCATGGTCATCCTGCAGCTGATACCGACCATCGTCGAGGTCGCGCTCGTGATGGCCGTGCTGCTCTTTGTATTCGACTGGCGCTACGTGCTCGCCACGCTGTGCATGGTCGTGGTCTACATGTACTATACCTACAAGGCCACCGAGTGGCGGATCGGCATCCGCCGCACCATGAACGATTCCGACACCGAGGCGAATACCAAGGCGATCGACTCGCTGCTCAACTACGAGACCGTCAAGTATTTCGGCGCCGAGGTGCGCGAGGCCGATCGTTATGATCGCTCGATGCGGCGTTACGAGGAGGCGAGCGTCAGGACCTACACCTCGCTTGCGCTGCTCAATGCGGGCCAAGGCGTGATTTTCACGCTGGGGCTCACCGCAACGATGCTGATGTGCGCCTATGGCGTGCGACAGGGCCGCAACACGGTCGGCGACTTCGTCATGATCAACAGCATGATGATCCAGCTGTACCAGCCGCTGAACTTCATGGGCATGGTCTATCGCGAGATCAAGCAGGCGATCATCGACATCGAGAAGATGTTCGGGGTGCTGTCGCGCCCGCCGGAGATCGAGGATGTCCCCGGCGCTAGGCCGCTTGTGGTCAGCGCAGGCAGCGTGCGTTTCGAGGACGTCCGCTTTGCCTATGAGCCGGAGCGGGTCATCCTCAAAGGCCTGAGCTTCGAGGTGCCGGCCGGCAAGACGGTGGCCATCGTCGGTCCCTCCGGCGCCGGCAAGTCGACCATCTCGCGGCTCCTGTTTCGCCTCTACGACGTGTCAGGCGGCCGTATCCTGATCGACGGACAGGACATCAAGACCGTCACCCAGACCTCGCTGCGCGCGGCGATCGGCATGGTGCCGCAGGATACCGTGCTGTTCAACGACACCATCCGCTACAACATCCGCTACGGCCGCTGGGATGCGAGCGATGCCGAGGTCGAGGAGGCCGCGCGGCTGGCGCAGATCGATACGCTGATCCGCATGGCGCCGAAGGGTTACGAGACCCAGGTCGGCGAGCGCGGCCTGAAACTGTCGGGCGGCGAGAAGCAGCGGGTGGCGATTGCGCGCACGGTGTTGAAAGCGCCGCCGATCCTGGTGCTGGACGAGGCCACGAGCGCGCTCGACAGCCACACCGAGCATGAGATACAGGGAGCGCTCGACCGCGTCTCCCACAACCGGACCTCGCTCGTGATCGCTCACCGCCTGTCCACCATTGTCGCCGCCGACGAGATCATCGTGCTCGACCAGGGCCGCATCGTCGAACGCGGCACCCATGGCGAGCTTCTGGCCGAAAACGGGCTCTATGCCAGCATGTGGAACAGGCAGCGCGAGGCGGAAGCCGCGCGCGAGAAGCTCGCCCAGATCGACGACGAGAACGATGCGCCGAACCGCGTGCCGCCGCCGGTCGACGATGCGATCGCCACCGCTGCGGAATAACCTCCTCACAACGAGACTTGCGACGAGCTCATGTCGATTGCCAATTCCATCCGCGGGCAAATTCCGCCCATCCATCCCGAGGGCTATCCCTTCATCGGCGGCTTTGCATTTGCAAGCCTGGTGCTGTTCTGGCTGTGGACGCCGCTCGGCTGGATCGGCACGGTCCTGACCGTCTGGTGCGCGCTGTTCTTCCGCGATCCCGCGCGGACGACGCCGTTGCGCGACGGGCTCGTGGTGGCGCCGGCCGACGGGCGGATCTCCATGGTGACCCAGGCGCTGCCGCCGGCCGAACTCGGCCTGGGCAACCGGCCGCTGCCGCGCGTCTCGATCTTCATGAGCGTGTTCAACTGCCATGTGAACCGCAGCCCTGTGGCGGGCCGGGTCGAGCGCATCGCCTACCGGCCCGGCGTGTTCATCAATGCCGAGCTCGACAAGGCGAGCGAGGACAATGAGCGCAATTCGCTCGTGATCGGCACGCCCAACGGCCGCATCGGCGTGATCCAGATCGCCGGTCTCGTGGCCCGGCGCATCGTCTGCTTTGTCAAGGAGGGGCAGTCGATCGGCGCCGGCGAACGCTTCGGCCTGATCCGGTTCGGCTCCCGGCTCGACGTCTTCCTGCCCGAGGGCACCCAGCCGCTGGTCGCCGAGGGCCAGACCGCGATTGCGGGAGAAACCATTCTGGCGGATTTCAGGCTGAGCGACAACGGCCGTTCGTACCGGACGGATTAACCATCGACTGGGGACGGGGCGGCCCGATGAGTGACGATGGCGTGGATGGGCAGTCGTTGCTATATCTAGCCCATGCCCTATGAACCGTCCCAGGCCGAACTGCGCCGCCGCCGCTTCCGCCCGATCCCGGTGCGGATGCTGGTGCCCAATGTCATCACCCTGCTTGCGATCTGTGCAGGCCTCACCGCCATTCGCCTGTCCACCGAAGACCGGATGGGGCTTGCGGTCGGGCTGATCGTGTTTGCCGCCGTCCTTGACGGCATCGATGGCCGCGTCGCGCGCCTGATCAAGGGGCAGTCCAAGTTCGGCGCCGAGCTCGACAGCCTGGCCGACTTCGTCAATTTCGGCGTTGCGCCCGGCCTGATCCTGTATTTCTGGCAATTGCACGAGCTGCGCAATGGCGGCTGGATCGCGGCCATGGTGTTTGCCATCAGCGGCAGCCTGCGGCTGGCCCGCTTCAACGCCACGATGGACGATCCCAACAAGCCTCCGTTTGCGGCGAACTATTTCACCGGCGTTCCGGCGCCGGCCGGCGCGATCACCGTGCTGCTGCCGATCTATCTGGGTTTCCTGGACGTGAGCAAACCGCCGGCAATGCTGACGGCCGCCTACACCCTGCTGATCGCTTTCCTGATGGTCTCGCGGCTGCCGGTGTTTTCCGGCAAGACCGTGCGCATGCGCGTGCCGCCCGAGTTCGTGCTCCCGGTGTTCGTCGCGGTGATCTTCTTCATTGCGCTGTTGATCGCCTATCCCTGGTACATCCTGTCGGCCGGCTCGTTGCTGTACATTTTGAGCCTGCCGCTCGGCTTCAAATCCTATCGGGACCATGCGCGCGCGGCAGCCTTGGCGACAAGCAATGCCGGCGCCGCGGCAGCGAGCGCGCCGCCGTCGTCTCTTCCTCCAGCAAAGCCAGCCGAACCCGAGGAGCGGCCTGAGCGCCTGCACTGACGGGCCGCTCGGACGATCCGTCCCGGATATCTGCCATGAGCCGGCGCCGAGTTGGGTTTGCTGCCAATCTCGGCTAAGACGGCGGAGCAAATTGGCGGCGCTTGAAACGGCCGTCAGATGATCATTCGGAGAGGACGCCCGTGACTGTGACCAAGCCCCCCGCCGCCCCGCTGCCCGGATCACTGCTCGCGCAGCTTGGGCGCTGGGATACGCCGACCATCTGCAACGCCATGGAAATTGTGGCCCCGGAGCGGCGGTTGATCGGCTACACGACCAAGCCGCTGGTCTGCCCATTTCCCGCGTTACCGCCGATCGTGGGCTATGCGCGCACCGTGACCATTCGCTCGGTGGTGCAGTCCGGCCTGCCGGTCGCCGAGCAGGCGAGGCGTCGTACGGACTATTACGACTATGTCGGCACCGGCTTCGGCCCGCGCATCGTCGTGATCCAGGATATCGACGGGCCCGACGTCGGCTACGGCGCATTCTGGGGCGAGGTGCAGAGCAATGTGCACAGGGCGCTCGGCTGCCTCGGCGTCGTCACCGACGGCTCGATCCGCGATATCGACCAGTGGGCCGAGGGCTTCCAGGCACTGGCCGGCTCGATTGGTCCCTCACATGCCTGGGTGCATGCGGAGAGCTTCGGCGGCGAGGTGCGGGTTGCCGGCATGACGGTGCGCTCGGACGATTTGATCCACGCCGACCGCCATGGCGCAATCGTGATCCCGAACGACGTCGCGGCGAAACTGCCCGAGGCTTGCGAGCTCTGTGCCCGCCGCGAGGCGCCCATCCTGGAGATCGCGCGGTCCAAGGACTTCTCACTGGAGAAGCTGAAGGACGCTCTGAAGCGTTCGGCGGAGATCCACTAACCAGGCGGTGGCGCCATGGACATGCACGGCAAGACGGTCCTGATCACCGGTTCGACCGACGGCGTCGGCCGGTACGTTGCGAAACGGCTCGCAGGCGAGGGCGCCAGCGTCCTGATCCATGGCCGCGACGAGAGCCGCGCCAGGACGCTGATCGAGGAGATCGTGCGCGAGGGCCATGCCGCGCCGCGCTTCTATCAGGCCGACCTGTCGTCGCTTGCGGGGGCGCGCGCTCTCGCGGCGGCCGTGATTGCCGACAACAAGCGGCTCGACGTGTTCGTCAGCAATGCCGGCATCGGCTCGAAGAACGGCGGGCCTGAGCGGCGCGAAAGCGCGGACGGATACGAGCTGCGCTTTGCGGTGAACTATCTCGCGGGCTTCGTGCTCGCCTATCTCCTGCTGCCGCTCATCAAGGCGGCTGCACCGTCGCGTATCGTCAATGTCGCTTCGCTCGGGCAGCACCCGATCGATTTCGACGACGTCATGATCACGAGGAACTACAACGGCACGCGAGCCTATTCCCAGAGCAAGCTCGCGCAGATCATGTTCACCATCGATCTGGCCGAGGAGCTCAAGGGAACCGGCGTCACGGTGAACTGCCTGCATCCCGCAACCTACATGAACACCACCATGGTGCGCGCCGGCGGCATTACCCCGGTCTCGACCGTCGAGGAGGGCGGTGCGGCGATCCTGCACCTCGTCGAGGGCGACGATGTCGCCGGCCAAACCGGGCTGTTCTTCAACGGCCTGCGTCAGGCCCAGGCCAATCCGCAGGCCTATGATGCCAATGCGCGGGCGCGGCTGCGCAGGCTCAGCCTGCAGCTCGCCGGAATTTCACCCTAGCCCTGTCGAAGGTATCAAGCTGCCTCCGTATGAATACGGGTCACGACAAGCTTCAGTATCTCGTTAATCTATCGCCGACGATGGGCGTGCTTTGATGAGGCCAGTGTCGCGCGCATCTGGCTTCGCGGGAACTGGCCTGTAAGCGAGCGACACGCCGTGAGCGCTCTGAACTCCTCAGCGAAACACCGCGTGGGTGAACACACGGTCCGTCGCAGCAACCCCCCGCATGATGAGATCGAACTGGCGCATGAGGTGGCCGTTTTGGCAAGGCGGGTCGGGCTGGCGACCAAGCGTCGCAACCGCGACGCTCGGCTTCGTGCTGATCGTCTGTGCCGTCATCGCCGGTCTGGGAGCAACGCGCATCCTGGAGCAGCGTGCGGAGGAACTCGTCGCCCGCACCCGGGACAATGAAAATTTGCTCAAAGCCCTGATGCGGCACGCGGAACTTACCTTCCGAACTGCCGACACGCTATTGACCAGCGTGGTGGAGCGGCTCGAGCATGGCGATCTGGAGCGGGCTGGTGGGCGCGACCGAACTGCAGCATGGTTCCAGAGCGAGGTAGCCCAAAATCCGGAGCTGGAGGGGGTCGCGGTCGTCGACCAGCAGGGCGCGCTGATCGTCAGCTCGCAACCCGGCTGGCGCTCATTGGACGATTCGGACCGCGAGTACGTCAGATATCATCTCGGCAACGAAGCGCGCGGGCTCTACATCGGTGCGCCAATCCATGCGCGCAACATCGATGATTGGGTCATTCCGGTGTCGCGGCGCTTCAACAGGGCCGACGGCAGTTTCGCCGGCGTGGCGTTGGTGCTGGTCCGGCCGGATTATTTCCAGAATTTCTACCAGCAGCTCGACATCGGCGAGGAGGGGGCCATCCTGCTCGCGACCCGCAGCGGCAAGCTGTTGGTGCGCAGGCCGTTCGATGAGGCCAATGTCGGCAAGGACATGAGGCCCGGCGGCATATTCGCGCAGCTGCGGACGTCGAAATCCGGCACCGTCGAGATCAGATCGTCGGCCGATGGCATCGTTCGGCTCAACAGCTACCAGGAGAGCGAGTTCTATCCGCTGGTGCTTGCGGTCGGCCGGAGCACCAACGAGATCCTTACAACGTGGCGCGCGCTTGCCGAGCGCGAGGCGCTCAACACTGCGATCCTCGTCGTCGTCATCGCGTTGCTCGGATTTTTCGTCCGCAAGATGGCCAGCCGGTTGGCGGACGTCAACGGGCTGTTTGAAGTCGCCCTGAGCAACATGCCGAACGGCCTCATCATGTTCGATTCGGAGAAGCGCATCGTCATCTCCAATCAGCGCTTCCGCGACATGTACGGCTTGAGGGACGAGCAGATTCGGCCTGGAACGCCGTTGCGCACGCTGCTTGAAACTCATATGCGCAACGGTCAGACCTCCGAGCTGGGCGTCGACGACTTTCTCGACACGGTCATGGATTTGCCGACCCAGATGCAACCGCTGCGGGACGGGCGAACCGTGTTCATTCGCCGCAACAGGATTCCCGGCGGCGGCTGGATTGCGACCCACGAGGACATTACCGAGCACAAGCATGATCAGGACCTTCTGGTTGCGAATGCCGCTGCGCTCGAGCGGATGAACGCGCGCTTCGATGCCGCCATCAACAACATGTCACAGGGCGTCTGCCTGTTTGACGCCGAGCAGAGGGTCGTCGTCTCCAACCGGCGCTATGCCGAAATCTATCATCTGTCGCCCGGGCAGATCGCGGCCGGCATGCAGCTGTCCGAAATCCTGGAATTGCGCCGCCAGCGGGGCACCTGCTTCAAGCTCGATCCCGAGATCTACAGGGCGCAGAACATCAAGAAGGGCAGCGAGGTCCATGAGCTCGCTGACGGCCGGATCGTGTCGATCAATCGTCACATGATGCCGGATGGCGGCTGGCTGACGACGCATGAGGACATCACGGAGCGGGCGCGGAACGAGCAGAAAATCGCCTATCTCGCCGAGCACGATCTGTTGACCGGGTTACCGAACCGCGCCTTTCTCACCAAGATGCTGGAGGGAGCCATCCCGCGGCGCGACAAGGTCGCGACCGACAATTTCGCTGTCTTCATGCTCGATCTCGACAGGTTCAAGAACGTCAACGATACGCTCGGCCATGCCGCCGGCGACCAGCTGCTGATCGAGGTTGCGCGCCGTCTCAAGGCGAGCCTGCGCGACAGCGACGTACTGGCACGCCTCGGCGGCGACGAGTTCGCGATCATCCAGCCCTTGGACGAAGAGGAGAATGAAGCAACGATCGCGCTCGCGCTGCGGATCATCGACACCGTTGCGCGGCCGATCGAGTTGAACGGCCACCAGGTAACGGTCGGCACCAGCATCGGGATCGCGCGTTCGCCCTTCGACGGCGGCGATCCCAAGGACCTGCTCAAGAAGGCGGATCTTGCGCTCTATGCGGCGAAGGCGGACGGCCGCAATGACTTCCGGCTGTATCGGCCGGAAATGATGCGGAATGCCGAGGCCCACAAGCTCATCGAAAGCGAGTTGCGCGAGGCCATCGGCAAGGGCGAGTTCGAGCTGCGCTACCAGCCGATCATCGATGTCAGGACGCAGACGGTGTGCGGCGGCGAGGCGCTGTTGCGCTGGCGCCATCCGCAGCGCGGCCTGATCGACCCCGACGAGTTCATTCCGATTGCGGAGGCAAGCGGGCTGATCGTGCCGCTGGGCGACTGGATCCTGCAGCAGGCCTGCAAGGACGCAGCCTGTTGGCCCGAGGCGCTCAGGGTCTCCGTCAATTTGTCGGCCTTCCAGTTCAATAAGGGCAATTTGTTCGACGTGGTGCTTTGCGCATTGGTTGAATCCGGCCTCAATCCCGAACGGCTGGAGCTCGAGATCACGGAATCGGCGCTGCTCGACAACCAGGCCTCGCATTTGCAGACCATTCGGCAATTGAAGAACCTCGGCATCACCATGGCGCTGGACGATTTCGGCACCGGCTATTCGTCCGCGAGCTACCTGACCAACTTTCCCTTCGACAAGATCAAGATCGACAAGTCCTTCATCCAGGGCGCGGAGCAGCGCCGCGACTATTCGGCCGTGATCGCCTCGGTGCTGGCGCTGGCGCGCGGGCTCGACATGGCGGTGACCGCCGAGGGCGTCGAGACCGAGCATCAATTTCAGATGCTGCGCAATGCGGGCGTGGAATACGCGCAAGGCTTTCTGTTCGCGCGCCCGTTGCCGCAGGCCCGCTTCATCGCCGAATTCGCGGCGCCGCTTCGCGCCAACGCGCCGCAGCCCGCACGGGCAGCCGGCGGCAGGGCTGGGTGAGCAATGGGCGCTTACGAAGGTCTGCTGGATCAGCTTGAGGATGCCATCGGCGGCGGAAGCCTGTCGCGCCGCGCCGACGTGCTTCGCCGGGTCACCGACCTCTTCATGTCGGCCTCCGGCAGCTTCTCCGAGCCGCAGCTCGAGCTGTTCGACGAAGTTCTGACAAGGCTGATCGAGGGCGTCGAGCTCGCCGCTCGTGCCGCGTTCGGCAGCCGTTTTGCGCAGGCGACCGACGCGCCCTTGAACATCATCCGCAGGCTCGCCTTCGATCCGTCGATCGAGGTCGCAGGACCCGTGCTGTCGCAATCGGAGCGCGTGACGGAGGAGATGCTGCTCGAGAATGCCAGGACGATGAGCCAGGATCATCTGCTGGCGATCTCCAAGCGCAGCCAGGTCGACGAGAACGTCACCGACGTGCTGCTTGCGCGCGGCAATATGGCGGTGGTCTCGAGCACGGCGGAGAACGCCGGCTCGCGCTTTTCGAGCGACGGCTTCGCGGCGCTGGTCGACAAGGCGCTGGGCGACAACCGGCTGGCGCTGTGCGTGTGGTCGCGTCCCGATATCCCCCGTCGCGAGCTGATCAGCCTGTTCCAGCGGGTGTCCGACGAGGTGCGGACGGCGATGGAGTCGGCAAAACCCCGTCAGGCCGACCAGATTCGCGCCGCTGTTGCCACGGCCGGCGAGCGCTTGCAGCGCATGGCCCGCGCCGGCTCGGGGATATTTCGCGACGCGAGATCCGAGGTTGAGGAGCTGCAGGCGCAGGGCAAGCTGGATGAAGCTACCGTCCTCCGATTCGCCAGGGCGAAGGATTTCGACCGCACCGCGCTCGCGCTGTCACGGATTTGCGACGTTTCCATCGGCGTGGTCGAGCGTGCTTTGGTGCAGAAACGGGTGGAGCAGATGATCGTGCTGGCGAAGGCCGCCGGCTTTGCCTGGGAGACCGCCAAGGCGTTGTTGCTGTTGAAAGCGGGACAGGCGGATTTTGCCCCGGGCGATCTCGATCAATATTGCGCAAGCTTCACCCGCCTGCAGGCCAAGACCGCCAATACAGCGCTGCAATTCTACCGGCTGCGGGACCGGGCAGGGGGAATCTGAAAGACTGTCGCTCCATCATCCCGAGCCGATGCTACTGCATCGAACCCGGAATCTCGAGATTCCGGGTTCACGCTTCGCGTGCCCCAGAATGACGCCGACCTCCGTGGCGCCGGCGCCTGACCTGAACAGGAATCAAGGCATAGCCGGCCGGGGGATGCACGGGCCAATGCAATCGGGGCAGAAGCGTCATCTGACGCCAGCGCCTGATGGTTTGCGAATTGATCATCCGCGGCAGAT
The DNA here is from genome assembly GCA_035293585.1 of Bradyrhizobium sp. Classification (GTDB taxonomy): domain Bacteria; phylum Pseudomonadota; class Alphaproteobacteria; order Rhizobiales; family Xanthobacteraceae; genus Bradyrhizobium. The sequence goes on from DATGMN010000036.1 coordinate 40,371, forward strand.
GCAGCGCCGCCTGGAGACTGCAAAACAGGGTGATCATCATGAGGGCCTTGATGGTTTCGCTAGCCATGTCCGCCTCCGCGAGCGCACCGGCAATGGACCGCTGACATTCGACGCAATGGATCATTCACCAATTAGGCATTCTTGCCTATTGGCGCGATATCTTAAGGACGAGCCCCTACGCAATCTTCCGGAGTCGGGCACAATCTGTGCCCTCTACTCCGCGGCTGCTGCCTGCGGCGCTGCGGCAAGCGCATGAGCGATGGCATCGTCGACCCGCTCGAGCCAGATGAACTCGAGCTTGTCGCGCGCGGTCTTGGGGATGTCGTCGAAGTCCCTGCGATTTCGGGCCGGAAGCATCACGCGCGTCAGCCCTGCAGCTGCCGCCGCGACCACCTTCTCCTTGATGCCGCCGACCGGCAGCACGAGGCCGCGCAGCGAAATCTCGCCGGTCATGGCGGTGTCGCTCCGCACCGTGCGGTTGGTGAATAGCGAGGTGAGGGCGGTGAACATGGCGACGCCCGCACTCGGACCGTCCTTGGGCGTGGCGCCGGCCGGCACATGGACATGGATGTCGCTTTTCTCGAACAGCGCAGGATCGATACCGAGCTGGGACGCGCGGCTCTTCACCAGGGTCAGCGCCGCCTGCACGCTCTCGCGCATCACCTCGCCGAGCTGGCCGGTGAGGATCAGCGCGCCTTTGCCGGGGACGCGCGTGGCTTCGATGAACAGGATATCCCCGCCGACCGGCGTCCAGGCGAGCCCCGTCGCGACACCGGGCACGCTCGTGCGCAGCGCGATCTCGCCCTCGAAGCGCGGTTGCCCGAGAATGGCGGGGAGGTCCTTGGGCATGATGGTCACTTTCTGCGTCGAGCCTTCGGCGATCTGCACCGCGGCGTGCCGCAGCGCGCGACCGATCTCCCGCTCCAGCGAGCGAACTCCCGCCTCGCGCGTGTATCCCTTGATGATCTGCCGCAGAGCTTCGGCGTCGACCTCGGCCTGTTCGGCCTTGAGGCCATTCGCCTCCAGCTGACGGCGCACCAGATAGCGCCTGGCGATCTCGAGCTTCTCGTCCTCGGTATAGCCGGCAAGGCTGATGATCTCCATGCGGTCGAGCAGCGGTCCCGGAATGCTGTCCAGCATGTTCGCGGTCGCGATGAATACCACGCGGGAAAGATCGAACGGCACGCCAAGATAATTGTCGCGGAACGTCGAGTTTTGCTCGGGGTCGAGCACCTCCAGCATGGCGGCCGACGGGTCGCCCTGGATACCGCGTCCCATCTTGTCGATCTCGTCCAGCATCATCACGCAGTTGCGCGCGCCGGCCTTCTTGATCCCCTGGATGATGTTGCCGGGCAGGGCCCCGATATAGGTGCGGCGGTGGCCGCGGATCTCGGCCTCGTCATGCACGCCGCCGAGGCTGACCCTGACGAAAGGCCTCCCCATTGCGCGCGCGATCGACTGGCCGAGCGAGGTCTTGCCGACGCCCGGCGGACCGGAAAAGCACAGGATCGGCGCCTTGCCCTGCGGGGCAAGCTTGCGCACCGCCAGGTATTCGATGATGCGGCTCTTGATCTTCTCCAGCCCGAAATGGTCCTCGTCGAGGATGCTGCGGGCCTCCGCGATGTCGATGGGCTTCTCCTCCGGCAACGACCAGGGCAGCTCGATCAGCCAGTCCAGATAGGTGCGCACCATGCCGGCTTCGCCGGCCGCCTCCGGCATGCGCTCGTAGCGCCGCAGCTCCTTGAGCGCCTGGCTTTCGGCCTCCGGCGGCATCTTGGCCTCGGTGATGGCCTTGCTCAGCTCGGCGACTTCGGCCGCCTTGCCGTCGCCCTCGCCAAGCTGGCGCTGAATTGTCGCCATCTGCTCGCGCAGGATCGCCTCGCGCTGACGCTCGTCGAAGGCAGCCTTGGTCTTCTGCCCGATCTCGTTGGTCAGGCGCAGCACCTCCAGCCGCTCGGCCAGCAATATGGAGACCTTCTCCATACGCTTGGCGAGGTCGACCGTTTCCAGGATGTCCTGCTTGTCCTGCGGCTTGATGTCCATATAGGAGGCCGCCATGTCGGCCAGCGCCCCGGGCGAGGTGGTCGCCTGGAACGCGGCGACGAGTTCGGGCGGCGCCTGCGGCAGCAATTGCACCGCCTCGATCGCCTGGCGCTGCAGGTTGAGGAAGCGCGCTTCGATCTCCGGCGACGAGTTGGTCGGCTCCGGGATATTCTGCACCCGCGCCACGGGAAAGGGCGTGCCGGGCAGATAGTCCAGCACGCGGGCGCGCGACACGCCCTGGCAGATCACGTGATGGGATTCATCGTGGCCGGTGATGTAGCGCACGATATTGGCGATGGTGCAGACCCGGTAGAGGTCGTCCGGGCCGGGATTGTCCACCTCGGCGTCACGCTGCAAGAGGATGCCGACCGGTCGCTGCTCGCGCAGCGCCTGCTGGGCGGCGGTGATCGACTTGGCGCGCGCGATGGTGATCGGGGCGACGACGCCCGGGAACAGGACGATATTGCGCACGGGGACGATGATCAGGGCATCGTCGGGGATGCGCATGGTGCTGGTGTCCGACACGGTGCTGGACGTGTTGTTGTTGGAAGCGTTGGCGTTGGAAGTCGCTTGTCCGGAATCAGGCGGCATTGGCGATCTCGGTTTTTCAGGATTTGGCGAGACGAAAGGCGACGCAGCCGTTGACGGCGAAGCGGCTGACCGCATAGCGCCCGGCAGGCAATGAGATCCGACGCTCGAAGCGGCCCTGCGGCAGCTCGAGGCGGTGAATGCGGGCGTTGCGCAGCTCGGCCGGCAATGTTCGCTGTCCACTGATGGTGAGCACGCCCTCGCCATCGATGACGGCCTCGACCTTCTCGGGGTCGACGCCGGGCAGCGCGACCAGAATCAGCAACTCCTCATCCGTCTCCAGCACGTCGATCGGCGGCTCCCAGCAGGATTCCCGGGGACCTGCCTGGAGGACGAAAAATTGCTGACGCAGCCGTTCGGCCCGGGCCAGGGAGCCGATGGCCTCGGACAGCATCCAGTTGATGGGGTCTCTATTCGACATTGTCTGCCTCGATACCCCCGTGTCCGGGGTAAAGGAACGCCTGATCAAGATCAGGCTGCTGGGGGCGGTGGAATATCCCCTGCCTTATATGGTTAGCAGAACGTTGATGTCACGCCCGTGTCGCTGTTCTTGTCGATCGCGGCCTCGCGCTGGCTGCATGACGGTGTGCCGTTCCGTCGCGGCGCAGCGTTTGTCTGCTTAACCTTTACGCGTCTTTAATGGCGGCCATCTAGGGTCTTCCAACGTGGCCCAATTCGGGCTGCGCGCCGTCAGGATGGCGGCGGGTTCGTGTACGCGTTGGAGTCTCCCATGGATATCATGACGGGCGCAGGTCTGGTCGCCGGCACCATTGTCATCGCGACACTGATGTTGCTCGGCGGCGATTTCGCCATCTTCCTTTCCGATCACGCCGTCATCATCATCTTCGGCGGATCGTTCTCGGCGACGATGATCCGCTTTCCGCTCAACGTCATCCTGCACGGCATACCCCTCGGTATGAAATACGCGTTCACCATGAGCCGGCTCACCGCCCGCGACCTGGTCGACGAGCTCGCCCGTATCGCCGAGATCGCCCGCAAGCAGGGACCGGTGGGCCTGGAAAAGGTCGAAACCGACGAGCCGTTCCTGGCCAAGGGCATTCGCTACGTCGCCGACGGCTATGACCTCGAATTCATCCGCGACAATCTCGAGCGCGATCGCGACAACTTCCTGATGCATCTCGACGAGGGCAGCAAGATCTACCGCGCCATCGGCGACTGCGCCCCGGCCTTCGGCATGATCGGTACGCTGATCGGCATGGTGCAGATGTTCGCCAACATGACCGACCCCTCCAAGCTCGGTCCGTTCATGGCGACCGCCTTGCTCGCCACGCTGTACGGCGCGCTGGTTGCGAACCTGCTCTGTCTGCCGATCGCCGACAAGTTGCACGGCAAGCTGCTGGACGAAGAGACCAACCGCACCCTGATCATCGACGGTATCTTGATGATCCGGGATTCCAAGAGCCCGGCCTTGGTGCGTGAAATGCTGCTCGCCTATCTGCCGGAGAAGCACCGCCATGAAGAAGGCGAGCCGGTGCCGGCTTAAGCAATCCCGGACGAACGGGGCGGAGTTGACGGGATGGCCAAGAAGAAACGCGGCGACGCGCATGGCGGTGGTCACGGCTGGTTTGTGACCTTCGCCGATCTGATGGGGTTGTTGACGAGCTTCTTCGTGATGCTCGTTGCGTTCTCGAGCCAGGACGCAGCCAAGCTCAAGATCGTCGCCGGTTCCATGCGCGACGCCTTCGGCGTGCAATCGGACGCGCGCTATTCCGGCGTGCTCGAAACCGACGGCCTGCCGACCCGCGCGAAGCTGAAGAACTCCGATCACATCCCGCCGGACGAGGCCTCCAACACGCCGAGCCCGGAGCAGCAGGAGCGTGCCAACGGCGCGAAGCTCAAGATCGATCGCGAATTCGCGCTCGCCTCGGCATCGCTCCGCCAGGCGTTGCAGGACATGCCGGAGCTCACCGAGATCTCCAAACACATCATTTTTGAGGAAACCAAGCAGGGCCTCAATCTCGAGATCGTCGACCAGGACGGCCGCTCGATGTTCGCCGACGGTTCCAAGGAGCCCTATGAGCGCACCAGACGGCTGATCGAGAAACTCGCCATCCCGCTGAAGCAGACGCCCTTGCGCATCTCCATCGCCGGCCACACGTCCGCTGGCTTCCTTCCGGCGCGCAGCGATTATGGCGCCTTCGACCTGTCGGCCGATCGGGCCAATGCCGTTCGCGCGATCCTCGAGCATGAGGGACTGCCGGCCTCGCACATCTATGCCGTCGCGGGCAGGGCGGACACGGAGCCGCTGTTTCCCGATGATCCTTCGCTATCGGCCAACCGCCGTGTGACTATCACGCTGATGCGCGAGGATCCGGCGCTGCCGCCCGATCTGAAGCCGTAAGAATACCATAATACCACTAAACTTCTTGCGGCCGTCCACCCGCTGTTGGGACTCGACGGCTGCCCGATTTCTGTCTACGGAAATCGCCGACCGCCGGTATTGCGACGGCCTGAATGCGTTTTCGCATGCCGCCACCGCAGATTCAGGCTAGGCTATGCACCTGACGCAGGACTATAAGCGCGCCTCACTTTGCCAACGTTGCAGTGAAAAAGCCTTTGAGGCTCGGTTCCCATGACCAGTGATATTGCAGCTCCCGCCCCGGAAACGAGGGTGGCCAACGGGCATGCCGATGCCCATTCGACCGCCGGCTTCGCCGCGCTGACCCTGGGCAGCATCGGCGTCGTCTATGGCGACATCGGCACCAGCCCTCTCTATGCCTTGCGCGAGGCCGTGGTGGCTGCGAGCGGCGGGGGGGAGGCGACGCCATTGGCCGTCATGGGGGTCACGTCGCTGATCCTCTGGGCACTCATTGTCGTGGTGACATTGAAATACGTCGTGATCCTGCTGCGCGCGGATAACCACGGCGAGGGCGGCACGCTCGCCTTGATGGCGTTGGCGCAGCGCGCGGTCACCAAGGCGGCCAGCACCATCGTGCTGCTCGGGATCATCAGCGGCGCGCTGTTCTATGGCGATGCGGTGATCACGCCCGCCCTGTCGGTGCTGTCGGCGATCGAAGGCATCAAGCTGGTCACGTCTTCGCTTGACCCCTACGTGGTCCCGGTCACCGTGATCATCCTGGTGTTGTTGTTTGCGGTGCAATCGCGCGGCACGGCGCGGGTCGCGGCGTTCTTCGGTCCCATCATGCTGGTCTGGTTCGTGGTGATCGGCATTGCCGCGCTACCGGCGATCGCGCGCCAACCCGAGGTGCTGCTGTCGCTCAATCCGCTCTACGCCATCTCTTTCATGCTGCATCACGGCATCATCGGTTTCGTCACCCTGGGTGCCGTGTTCCTGGCGGTGACCGGGGCGGAAGCGCTGTATGCCGACCTCGGCCATTTCGGCAAGCGTCCGATCCAGACGGCATGGCTGTTCATCGTGCTGCCGTCGCTCGCTGCAAACTATCTGGGCCAGGGCGCGCTGGTCATTCGCGATCCCAAGGCGGTGGAAAATCCCTTCTTCCTGATGTTTCCGGATTGGGCGCTGCTGCCGATGGTGGCGCTGGCGACCATCGCAACGGTGATCGCGAGCCAGGCCGTCATCACCGGTGCCTATTCCCTGACTCGCCAGGCGATCCAGCTCGGGCTGTTGCCGCGCTTCGAGATTCGCCACACCTCCGAGGCCCAATCGGGTCAGATCTATATTCCGCGCATCAACCGGATGCTCCTGATCGCGGTCGTGCTGCTGGTGCTGATGTTCAAGTCGTCGAGTGCCCTGGCCTCGGCCTATGGCATCTCGGTGACGGGCACCATGGTGGTCACCGCCATGATGGGCTTTGTGGTGATCTGGAAGGTCTGGCGCTGGTCGCCGATCGCTGCCGCCGCCCTGATCGCGCCGTTTCTGTTCCTCGATCTCACCTTCCTGGCGGCGAACCTCTTGAAGGTCTGGGAGGGCGGCTGGGTGCCACTCGCGCTCGGCGCCTGGGTGATGCTGTTGATGTACACTTGGCGGCGCGGCAGCCGGCTGTTGTTCGACAAATCGCGCAAGCTGGAATTCCCGCTCGCCGAGCTTGTGGCCATGCTGGAGAAGAAGCCGCCGCAGCGGGTGCCCGGCACGGCGGTGTTCCTCACCTCCGATCCCATGAGCGCGCCGACCGCGCTGATGCACAGTCTGAAGCACTACAAGGTGCTGCATGAGAAGAACGTCATTCTCACGATCGAATCCGCGCCGACGCCGCGGGTCGACATCGCCGAACGGGTGAAGCTCGAGCAGGTCAGCCCGACTTTCACCAAGGTGACTTTGCGCTTCGGCTTCATGGAGACGCCCAATGTGCCCAAGGCGCTCGCCATCGCCCGCAAGCTCGGCTGGCAGTTCGATATCATGTCGACCTCGTTCTTCCTGTCCCGCCGTGCGCTCAAGCCGGCCGCCCATTCGGGCATGCCGCGCTGGCAGGATCATATGTTCATCGCGTTAAGCCGCACCGCCAACGATGCTACCGACTACTTCCAGATCCCGAGCGGACGCGTGGTCGAGGTCGGCACCCAGATCACGATCTAGATTCGGGCGTGCCGCTAAACATCTGGAGTGCTTGATTTTTGACCCGTGAAGGGTGACCTTGGGCGCCGTTCGCGGGCTGACCTCGCGCGCCCGATGAGATGGTTGGAGGAAGTACGTGGCGAAGGTGCATGATTTGACGCCGGCGGAGGTGTCGAAGGGGATGGCAGAGGGACGCTATCTGCTGGTCGACGTCCGTGAGCCAAACGAGGTCGCCGCGGAGGCCTATCCCGACGGCGTGGTGGTCCCGCTCTCGACCTTCGACCCGGCTGCGATACCCGATCCGCAAGGCAAGCAGGTCGTCTTCGCCTGCCGCTCCGGAAAGCGCTCGGTAACGGCCTCGCTCGCCGCGCAGTCGGCGGGGCTGCCCTATGACAAGCATCTGGCCGGCGGCATCATCGGCTGGAAGGCGGCGGGTCTGCCGACCAGGACCGGCGGCTGATCGTCACCATGCCTTCCCTGAACAAGGTTTTCGGGAACCTGCCCGTCACGGTCTTCGAGGCGATGTCGCAGGCCGCGCGCGACAACAATGCCATCAACCTCGGCCAGGGCTTTCCCGACGATCCTGGCCCGGAGGACATCCGCCGGGCCGCGGCGGACGCGACCGTGAACGGCTACAACCAGTATCCCTCGATGATGGGGATCCCCGAGCTCAGGCAGGCGATCGCAACCCATTACGGGCACTGGCACGGCCTCAAGCTCGACCCGATGACCGAGGTGATGGTCACCTCGGGCGGCACGGAGGCGCTGACGTCGGCGATCCTGGCCGTGGTCGAACCGGGCGATGAGGTCATCGTCTTCCAGCCGGTCTATGATTCCTATCTGCCGATCATCCGCCAGGCCGGCGGCATCCCGCGGCTCCTGAGGCTCGAGCCGCCGCATTGGCGGCTGTCGGAGGAGATGCTGAGGAACGCCTTCAACCGCAAGACCAAGGCGGTGTTGTTCAACAATCCGCTCAACCCGGCCGCGGTGGTCTATCCGCGCGAGGACCTCGAGCTGCTCGCCCGCTTCTGCCAGGAGTTCGACTCGATCGCGATCTGCGACGAGGTCTGGGAGCACGTCGTCTTCGACGGGCGCGAGCACATTCCGCTGATCACCATTCCCGGCATGCGCGACCGGACCATCAAGGTCGGCTCCGCAGGCAAGATCTTCTCGCTCACGGGCTGGAAGGTCGGTTTCGTCTGCGCCGCGCCGCCGCTGCTCCGGGTCGCGGCCAAGGTGCACCAGTTTCTCACCTTCACCACCGCTCCCAATCTGCAGGCCGCGGTGGCCTATGGGCTCGGCAAATCGGACGACTATTTCCTCGACATGCGCAAGGAGCTCGCACGCAGCCGCGATCGGCTCACGGCGGGGCTCGAGCGCATCGGCTTTCCGGTGCTGCGCTCGCAGGGCACCTATTTCCTCACCGTCGACCTGTCGCCGCTCGGCCTGAACGAGACCGATGAAGCCTTCTGCCGCCGCATCGTCACCGACTACAAGGTCGCGGCGATCCCGGTGTCTGCGTTCTATGAGCAGGATGCGGTGACCTCGGTGGTGCGTTTCTGCTTTGCGAAGAAGGATTCGACCCTGGACACTGCGCTGGAGCGGTTGTCGGACGCGGTGCATCGGCGCAAGGCGAGGAGCGCATGAGGCACGTGAAGCAATCTCTCCATCATTTTGCGGCGGCTGCGATCGTGATCGCGGCCGTTTTGCTGCCGGCGGCGGTTCGAGCCGAGGAGCGCACGGTCAATTTCTACAATTGGTCGAGCTATATCGCACCCGGCGTCCTCGAGGATTTCACCAAGGAGACCGGCATCAAGGTCGTCTACGATACCTTCGACGCCAACGAGACGCTGGAGACGCGGCTGCTCGCCGGCAAATCCGGCTACGACGTCGTGGTGCCCACCGCCTATTTCCTGCAGCGGCAGATCAAGGCGAATGTTTTCCAGAAGCTCGACAAGACCAAGCTGCCGAATCTCGCCAACGCCTGGCCCTTCGTGACCGAGCATCTCGCGACCTACGATCCCGGCAACCTCTATGCCGCGAACTACATGTGGGGCACCACCGGCATCGGCTACAATGTGAAGAAGATGCATGAGGTGCTCGGTCCCGACGGCAGGATCGACAGCTGGAACATCGTCTTCAAGCCGGAGAATCTCGCCAGGTTCAAGGATTGCGGCGTGCATATGCTGGACTCGGCGGATGACATCTTTCCTGCCGCGCTCGGTTATCTGGGGCTCGATCCGAACTCCGTCAAGCCGGCCGATCTCGAGAAGGCCGCCGATCTCGTGAGCCGGGTCAGGCCCTATGTCCGCAAGTTTCATTCGTCGGAATATCTGAGCGCGCTTGCGACCGGCGAGATCTGCCTGGTCGTCGGCTGGTCGGGCGACATCATGCAGGCGCGCGCGCGTGCCGCGGAAGCCAACAACGGCATCGAGATCGGCTACGCGATCCCGAAGGAGGGCGCGCAGATGTTCTTCGACAATCTCGCGATCCCCGCCGACGCCCAGCATGTCGCGGAGGCCTACGAGCTGATCAACTATCTCTACCGGCCCGAGGTCGCCGCCAGGAATTCCGACTTCCTGTCCTATGCCAACGGCAATCTGGCGAGCCAGAGGCTGATCGATCCGAAGATCTTCAACGACAAGAACATCTATCCCGACGACGCCACGTTGCAGAAGCTGTTCGTCATCACCGCCCGCGATCCCGCGACCCAGCGCATCATCAACCGGCTCTGGACCAAGGTGAAGACGGGGAGGTGACGCGCGGCGTCATTCGGGGGCGATGCGAAGCATCGAGCCCGGAATCTCGACGTTCCGGGTTCGCCTCTTCGAGGCGCCCCGGAACGACTGAGCCGATGACTACCGCCATCTCCGATGCAGCCAGAGCCATTGCTCCGGATGCTCGCGGATCCAGCCCTCGACCACCGACGTCACGGCCTGCGTCGTGCCCTGGATGTCGATTTCGCCCTTGTCGTTGCGCACCGGCACGACTTCCTCGGATAGCTCGGCGCGGAAGCGGCGGCCGGGGAGGCGGATGATGCGCACGCCGTGCACGGGGCATTCGACCTGCCGCAATAGCCGCGCCAGCGTCGGGTTGGCGCGGGTCTTGCGGCCGAAGAAGGTGACCTCGACGCCGTTGGTCAGGTACTGGTCGACGAGCATCGCGACGTGCTGGCCGTTCCTCAAGGCCTCGGCGAGCCTGAGCGGCGCGTCGCGTCCGGCAGGGATCAGCGTGCCCATCTTCACCTGCCGGATCTCCTGGATGATGCGGTCGGCGGAGGGGATATTCGGCCTGCGGTAGAGGATCGCGGCATCGAGCCCGTGCGCGACCGCGGCGAGCGCCGGCAATTCCCAGTTGGCGAGGTGGCTTGCGAAGATCAGCGCCGGCTTGCCGTCGAGCCGAAGCTGGTGAAACAGCGTGCGCGTGCCCGGCGCAAGCTCGATCCGGCCATCCTCGGGATACTCCTCCTCGAAGTCCCAGATGTGATCGAGATGGGCGAACTCGGCGCCCATGCGCCCGAGATTGTCCCAGACGCCGGCGAGAATCCGTTCGATCTCCTCGGGCGATTTTTCCGGGAAGGCCGCGGTCAGATTGGCGCGGCCGATGCGCTGCTCGCGCAACAGCGGCCCGATCAGTTGCGCGATGCGGGCGAAGACGTCGGCTGTCCGGTCCGCATCGAAATAGCGGGTGGTGCGCAGCAGGGAGACGGTGAGCGCCCCGATCGCCGCCTCGCTGAGCGGCTTGGCGGCACGGCCGATCCCGGCCTTGGCGCGAGCAACGAGCGAAGCCATCAGGTCTGCGGGTCAGGCCGGTTCGCGGGTCAGGATCAGCGAGGCGTTCTGCCCGCCGAAGCCGAACGAGTTCGACATCACAGCCGTGACCTTCGCGTCGCGCGCCTTGTTCGGCACCACATCGAAGGGAATGGCAGGATCCGGGATCTCGTAGTTGATGGTCGGCGGAATCCGCTGGTGCTCCAGCGTGAGCAGCGAGAAGATCGCTTCGACCGCGCCTGCCGCCGAGATGGTGTGGCCGACCATGGATTTGTTGGAGGAGATCGGAATTTCCTTGGCGCGCTCGCCGAACACGGTCGAGATGCCGAGATACTCCATCTTGTCGTTCTCGGGCGTCGCCGTGCCGTGGGCGTTGATATGGTCGATCTGCTCGGGCGTCATCCCGGCATCCGCCAATGCCTTGCGCACGCAGCCGATGATCGGCTTGCCGTCCGGGCTGGAGCGGGTGCGGTGGAAGGAATCGGTCAGCTCGCCGCAGCCGGCGAGCACGCCGAGGATGTTGGCGCCGCGGGCCTTGGCGGCTTCGTAGCTTTCCAGCACCAGGGCGCCGGCACCTTCGGCCATGACAAAACCGTCGCGGTTCTTGGAAAACGGCTTCGAGGCGGCCTGCGGCGGGATGTTTTGGGTGGAGAGGGCGGAGAGCAGCGAAAAGCGGATCAGCGCCTCCGGATTGACCGAGCCTTCGGTGGCAACGCAGAGCGCCGCATCTGTCTCGCCGCGCCTGATGGCCTCGACGCCGAGCTGGATCGCGGTTGCGCCTGAGGCGCAAGCCGTCGACAGCGAGATCGGCGAGCCCTTGGTGCCGAACCGTTCAGCCAGGTGATCGGAGATCGAGCCGAACAGGAAGCGGCGGTGCCAGGACACGAAGCGGCCGCCGCCGCTGGCGGTCAGAAGGTCGTCATACTTGAATTCGCTCTTGCCGATGGTGCGCGCGAGCTCGTCGCGCTGCGGCCATTCGAGCTCGATCGGTGCATTCGCCAGAAACAACGGTCCGGGGAAATCGCCGCGACTTCCGATTGCCGCCTGCTCGATCGCCTCTTCCGCGACGAGATCGGCGAGCCGCTCGGACAGGTCGGTCGAGGAGAACGGCTCGACGGGCACGAAATCGATCGTGCCGGCCATGGTCGTCTTCAGGCCCTCGATCGGAAAGCGGGTGATGGTGCGGATGCCGGATTCGCCGGCGGTGAGCTTCTTCCAATTGTCCGACTTGCCGGCGCCGAGCGAGGTCGCAACCCCCATGCCGGTGACGACGACGATCGGCCTGCCCAATTTGTCGCGTGGTGCTGCCATTGTTTCCCCCGTCCGCGGCTACGGCATGATCCGGAAAAGCGGAACGCGGTTTTCCGAAAACATCATGCTCAATTCAAAGAGGTCAGATCATGACGCTATTCCAGGTCAGCGCGTCATGATCCGATTGCTTCCACCAGCGCCATGCCTTCGCCCCGCCAGTGGCCGGTCCCGACCACCACAATCTGGGACGGCGCCGTCGACATTTCAATCTCGAAGCCGGACGAATCATTGGCCGGAAACAGGCTTCCGCGCGAGACCGACAGCGCCGCCAGCGCAAGCCCGATCGGGAATTGCGCCTCCATGGTGTGGCCAAACATCGTTGCCGTCGCCCGGATGGCGCGGCCGGGATGTGACGCCAGGAACGCGCGCTCCTCGGCGGTTGCCGGCTCGGCGCCGGTCGCGCCGGTGATGATGGCCGCCGTCTCGTCGGTCAGCCTGAGCTTGCTCCACAGCGCTTCCAGCGATTTGGTGACCTGGCCGGGCTGCTTGCGTTGCGCATGATCGCCCAAGACCTGGGTCAGCCGCGCGAACGGCTTTGCTCCGCGTGCTTCCGCATGCGCGCGCGACTCGAGCACCAGGAACGCGCCTGCCGAGCCCAGTGCGAAGCCGGGATGCGCGGTGCGCTCCCACAGCGGCGCAAACTTGTTCTTCAGGTTGAAGTCGCCGAACTCGTAGAGAACCAGCAGGTCCTTGCGTTCGCCGTTCTGCGCGCCGCCGATCAGCGCGATGTCGCTCTCGCCGTCGACGATGCGGGCATGGGCGATCCGTGCGGCATCGACGGCTGCGGTCTCTTCGCCCATGAAGGTGCGGGAGGTGCCGGTCACCCCGTGCACGATCGCAATGTTGCCGGCGAGCAGGTTCGACAACTGCGCCAGGAACAGCGTCGGGCGCAGGTCGTTCATCAGCCGCTCGTTGAGGAAGCCGGGCGGCACGTTGCCCTTGGCTTGCGCAGTGAGGATCGCCTCGTCGACCGCGAGATCGCGCTCGCCGCCGCCGGCGGCCACGATCATGTCCATGCGGGAGAGGATTTCCTTGTTGCCCTTCACGCCAGCGGAATCCAGCGCGAGCCCGGCGGCATAGGTGCCGATGCGCTGCCAGGATTCCATCTGCCGCTGGTCGCCCTTCTTCGGGATCTGGGTGTCGAAATTGACCGGCGCGAACGGGTGCACGATGTAGGGCGCGAAGGTCTTCTCGTCGACATTGATGCGACGGTCCTGCAGCGCCTGCCAATTGGCGTCCAGCCCTTCGCCGAGCGACGTGGCAAGACCGATGCCGGTGATCCAGACTTCCGCCGGACCCGGCCTCGCTACTCTGGTTTCAGTCATGACTGGCAGGCCTGCTGGGGAAAGCCGATGCGCTTGGCCTGGGCATCCATATGTTTGCGCAGGTCGGGATGCGGGAAGTGAACATGGCTGAAGGTCAGGGTCGAGTTGCAGCGGAGCTTGCCGCCGACCTTGATCTTCGCCTCGGTGATGGCATAGCCCGAGCCCTCGTGGACCAGGCTTGCCTCGACCGTCAGGAGCTCGCCGGGCGGCACGAAGCCGCGCATCTTGGCTTCCTTGACGGCGGCCAGAAACGGCATGCGCTCGAACTTGAACATGCCAAGCAGCAGCCAGCCCGAGGTCTGCGCCATCGACTCGATCAAGAGCACGCCGGGCATGATCGGATAGCCCGGGAAGTGGCCCTCGAAGATCGTGCTCTCCTGGGGAACCTGGGCCTCGACCGTGATCGTCTTCTCCTCCAGGTTGAGGTCGAGAATACGATCGATCAGCTGGAAATATTCAATTCTCATGAGGCGCGGTCAGGTCCCCGCGTTCTTGGCGGCGACCAGTTCGTCGATACGCGCGCACAGGTTTTTCAACACGAAATACTGCTCCGTGGTCGCCTTGCCATCGTTGACCTCCTGCGTCCACTTCTCCAGCGGCAGCTTGATGCCGAATGCCTTGTCGATGGCGAATGCTATGTCGAGGAAATCGAGGCTGTCGATGCCCAGATCGTCGATGGCGTGGCTATCCGGCGTGATCGTGTCGCGCGGGATGTCGCAGGTTTCGGCGATGATCGTGGCGACCTGATCGAATGTTGAGGACATCACTAAGCCTTTGATATATTGG
>DATGMN010000037.1:0-111626 GCA_035293585.1 Bradyrhizobium sp.
GATGTGGGCGGCGGGCTGGCTGGAAAGCTGGGGGAGGAAGGCGCGGGTCGCATTCACCACGCCCCAGAAATTGATGTTGAAGAGCCATTCGATCTGCGCCTGGTCGATCTCGTGGAATTGGCCGAGCAGCGCGACCCCGGCATTGTTGATAACGATGTTGAGCGAAGGATGGGCCGCGACAGCCTCGCGGGCAAAGCTCGCAATGTCCTCACGCACGCCGACATCGACGCGATGCAGCGTGACTTTCGGCTGACCTGCGCCCGCTTGGCCGGCGGTATTGCCGGTCTCGGCGATCTCGGCGGCGACGTCGGAAAGCCCGGCTTCGTTGCGGTCGGCGAGCGCGAGGTCGGCGCCGCGCGCCGCCAATTCGATCGCAAGCGCTCGACCGATCCCGCTTGCCGCCCCGGTCACGGCGATACTGGCTCCGGCAATCGCGGTCATGGCATCAATGCTCCGGCCTTCGAGAAATTTGTCTGAGTTGTCGGACTTCGCATCGCGTCGGGCAAGCGTTCCCGCGCGCGCTCGATCAAACAACGACGCGATCTGAGCGCGGCTAAGATGATCGTCATGCGGAAAGCCCATCAAAATGCATAAGTTCTGTGGATAACGTGATGACGCGCGCGTGACAATGAGGGTGAGAGGCTCGCGAATCTGTTGGGATTAGAGTCGAGGATGTTGCGAGGCTGGCCCTCCGCCGAGCATGCCTCGTGTCGCGTTTCATTCCATTAACTCAAAAGAGGATGCTATGGCTAAGAAAGCGAAGAAGGCAAAGAAGGCGAAGAAGGCCAAAAAGGCGAAGAAGAAGTAACTTGGGTTTGCCCGGGTGGGGTATAGCTCCGCCCGGGCACCTGACAGGACCGGTGTAGTGAAGACCGCGGGCTGTGAGCCCGCTTTTTATTGGCCGGAAGCGGCCTCATGCCCTCGTGCCATCACGTCAAAGCAATCGCGGTGCTTGACGCGGCCGTCCAACCAGGGCGCGTTGCGAGCCGATCTTCATCATTTCACAACCAAGGCGCGGATTTTGGTTGCCAGGTGAGCTACCGGGGTACTGATTTGATCGGCCAGGTGAGACTCCATTAATTCGCCGGCCTGCATGCTGGTCTGCAAATTCACGGCAATGATCTTGGCCGCGGTCGTGCGGTCAAAGAGGCGGGGGGATGGGGCGACGAACGCTCCTTTCATGCCATGTTGAATGTACCAACACTGTGGACGGCCTTCGTCGTCAATTTCGTCGCGCTGGGGCTGATCTGGGCCTACATCCTCCACAGCTATCCAAGTTTCGAAGCGGCGCGGTTCTGGACCGGCTCGGCGTTGTCCGCCGCCCTTGGCGCCGCGATTGCGATGCTGGCCTTCGCGATGGATTCGTTCCTGCCTCTGGTGATCGGCGGCACGATGATCACCTTCTCGGGTTGTCTTACCTTGATGGGCATCCGCCGGTTTTACGGTGAGCCCATCCGCTGGCCGGTCACCGCGCTCATCACCGGCTCGACCTGCCTCGGCCTCAGCTTTTTCCTTTTCGCCTACGACAGCGTGACGATGCGGATCGTTATCTACTCCGCAGCCCAGGTAGCTTCGCTGGGCCTTTTGCTCAGGTCGCTGTTGAAGGCCCGTGACGGGGGCATCAATGCGGGCGCGCGGCTTGCCGCAGGCGTCACGGCGGCCATTATCGCGATATTCCTGTTCCGCGCACTGAGCAAGCTTCTGCTCGGCGACGAATACTCCTTCATGCACTTCAGCGCGCCGCAATCGATCATGATCCTCGTGCTGATGTTCCTGTCGATGGTCTGGAATTTCGGCTTTTTGCTCATGGCGATGGACCGACTGCGCAACGAGGTCGCCGATCTGGCGATGATGGATGACCTCACCGGCGTCGGCAATCGCCGGCAATTGTTGCAGCGCCTGGGCGAGGAGTGCGCGCGTTCGATGCGCAGCGACCAGCCGTTTGCGCTTTTGGTGATGGACCTCGACGGCTTCAAGGCGATCAACGATACTCACGGCCATGCCGCCGGTGATGGTTGCCTGCAGCACTTCACGCTGATGGCGCAGACGCGGCTGCGCCCCGGCGACCTTCTGACGCGGACCGGCGGCGACGAATTCTGCGTGGTACTGCCGGCTTCTACCCTGCGTGAGGGCGCGCTCGTCGCCGGGCGCATCATCGAGGTCTGCCGCGAGGATGCCGCCGGCTGCGTCGGCGATGACATTCCGATCGCGGTTTCGGTCGGCGTTGCGCAATGGACGCGGGAGGTCGGGGCGCTGCCGGATCGGCTGATCGCGGCAGCCGACCATGCGCTCTATGTCGCCAAGAAAGAGGGCAGGAACCGCCACGCGGTGTACGAACCCTCCCCATCATTGGTCCCGGAAGAGCCGAGGCCACATCTCGAGGCGCAGCGCCAGGCGTGAAGCGCGGCTTCGCAAAGCCACCACATCGCGGCATAGTGCGAGGCTATGAGCTTGCGCCTCACCAGATTAAGTGCGCTGTTCGCGGCGGTGATCGCACCGCCGCTTTGGGCGCAATCACCCGATCTCGAGGCGATCGCGCGCCTCTCCGGCACGCCCGATATTCCGGGGCTGAAGGTGGTCTGGCTCGCGCCGTGGGGTGACGTCAAGAACGCCCATCCGTGGGCCAACATCATCGTGCATCAGACCGAGGGGCCTGCGGGCTCAGCTCGCGCTGGCGCAGAGCTGCAGGCGAAGAATCCGACCCGCCGCGGCGTCATGGTCTGGGTCGAAACCGACGGCACGGTGTACTGGGCGGTTGCCGACAATCTCGTTCCCACCCACACCGACGGCGCCGACCGCAACGACAACAAATATATCGATAACAGCAAGACCTATCACCGGGTGAACAAGGATACCTCCATCGGGGTCGAATTTGCCGGCAACTATCCCGACGTCACCAGGCCGGCGACGGAAGCGCAAATTGCCGCCTGGCGCATCCTGGTGAAGGTGTTGCGTGCGCGATATCGCATTCCGCTCGATCACGTCTATGCGCATAACTGGATCGATTTCAAGGACAAGCGCTATTGCGAAGGCTGTGCGCTGGCGACGCTGGCAAGAGAGTGGGGGGAGTGAGAGTCCACACGAACGCCACAACTGGGCCGACGTTATTTCGCACGCTTGCTCCTTCGTCATGCCCGGCCTTTGATGTCCAGGGATAGAAAGGCGTGGATGACCGAGCCGGGACAAGCCCGGCCATGACGGTGGTAGTAGGGTTAGCGGCGGTCTCTGAAAACAAAAAAAGCCGGCGCTGCCGCCGGCTTTTTGTCTTGCTTACGATCCGCCTGATCTTGTGTCTCGTGAATTAGTGCGCAGCCTCTAACGCCGCCGCTTCCTGCCTGGCAATCGTGCCCTTGACGGCCGACTGCACTTTTTCGAAAGCGCGGACCTCGATTTGACGCACGCGCTCGCGCGACACGCCGAATTCGGCCGCCAGATCTTCCAGCGTCATCGGCTCTTCCGCTAACCGTCGCGCCTCGAAGATGCGGCGTTCGCGGGGATTGAGCACCTCGATGGCGCCGCTCAGCGCCTCGCGGCGGTGATCGAACTCCTCGCTCTCGGCCATGATGGCTTCCTGGTTGGGCGAGTTGTCGACCAGCCAGTCCTGCCATTCGCCGGCTTCGCCGTCGTCGCGGATCGGCGCGTTCAACGAGGCGTCGCCACCGAGGCGGCGGTTCATGTCGATCACGTCCTGCGCGGTCACGCCCAGCCGCTTGGCGATGGTCGCGACCTGCTCGGGATGCAGATCGCCCTCGTCCAGCGCATTGATCCGGCTCTTGGCCTTGCGCAGGTTGAAGAACAGCTTCTTCTGGTTCGCGGTGGTGCCCATCTTCACGAGCGACCAGGAACGCAGGATGTACTCTTGAATCGAGGCCTTGATCCACCACATGGCGTAGGTGGCAAGACGGAAGCCCTTGTCGGGCTCGAACCGCTTCACCGCCTGCATCAGGCCGACATTGCCTTCCGAGACGACCTCGGATATGGGCAAGCCGTAACCGCGGTAACCCATGGCTATCTTGGCCACGAGCCTGAGATGGCTGGTGACGAGTTTATGTGCCGCGTCGCGATCGTCATGCTCGCGCCAACGCTTGGCGAGCATATATTCCTCCTGCGGCTCCAGCATGGGGAACCGGCGGATCTCGGCGAGGTATTTGGAAAGGCCGGATTCTCCGTTGAGAACCGGTAATGTAGCTGCACGGGCCATTCTAGCGCCCTCCAGATAAGGTTCAGGCCCCCGGTAGCGGCAGACCTGGCAGGGCGACCGCTTTTGTTAAAGCCAATCGCCTTGCGATGTTCCGCGTTTGTCACTCAACGCAGATGCAACATTACAGGAATCCTGCCCCATTTGGAAGGATTTCGGGGGTCACGTCCCCGTGTGGCAGATATAACGTGTTGGAATAGCTAACGTTTTCAAAAGCCCCTGCGTCATTGCGCCGCTTCCAGGCGGGACCGCAGGAGAAGCAAATCCTCCGGCAGAGGCTGTTCCCAACGCAAAAGCTCCCCACTGCGCGGGTGCTCCAATACCAGAAGGTATGCATGCAGCGCTTGGCGATCAAGGGCCGCCAGGGCCGCCTGCGATTCGGGCCCGAGCTGGTTCGCCTTGGTCTTGAAATGCGGGCCATAGACGGAATCGCCGAGCAGGGGATGGCCGATATGGGCAAGGTGGACCCGGATCTGGTGGGTCCGCCCGGTCTCGAGCCGGCAGGCGATCAGCGAGGCCACCGGCTTGCCGTCGGGGGCGGCAAAGCTCGCGCGCACCTCGTAATGGGTGACGGCCTCGCGACCGCCCTCGCGCACCGCCATCTTCTCCCGCGCATGGGGGTGGCGGTCGATCGGCGCATCGATGGTGCCTTTGAGGTGGCGGGGTACGCCCCAGGCGAAGGCGAGATAGCCGCGCTCCATGTCGCCGGTCCGGCCGTGATCGGCGAATTGCGCCGACAGCTGGTGGTGGGCGAGGTCGTTCTTGGCGATCACCATCAGCCCGGAGGTGTCCTTGTCCAGCCGGTGCACGATGCCGGGCCGGCGGACGCCGCCGATGCCGGAGAGGCTCGCCCCGCAATGGGCGATCAGCGCATTCACCAGCGTTCCCGTTTCGTGGCCGGCTGCGGGGTGCACCACGAGCCCGGCCGGCTTGTCGATGACGATGATGTCGCCGTCCTCGTAGACGATGTCCAACGCGATATTTTCGCCCTTGGGCGCCGGATCGGCGGCCTCCGGCACGTCGATTATGATCGTATCGCCCCGGGCCACGTGATAAGCGGGGTCGCGGATGGGGGCGGCCTTCGCGGCCACCTGGCTTGTCTGGACTGGGCTCATCTCGACTTGGCTTGTCCGAACCTGGCTTATCTGGACCTGGCTTATCTGGACCTGGCCGGCCTGGATCAGCGCCTTCAGCCTGGACCGCGACAGCTCGGGCAGGCGCTGCGCCAGCACGCGGTCGAGCCGGGCCGAGCCCTCGTCCCCCGCGACGACGACTTCTAGCTTTTGAGCGCTGTGAGCGATTGAATCTGGCATGACCGATACGACTGAATTTCCCCAACAGAGTCCCGAACAGGCCGTCCTGATCGCGCGCGTCCGGCGCATGATGCTGATCGCCGGCCTGACCACGGCGATCGCGCTCGGCGCCGTCTTCATCGCCATCGGCTATCGCCTTTTTCACAGCGGGGGAAGCGTCACCACCACGACGGCCGATCTCACCGCCGTGCTGCCGAAGGGGGCCAAGGTCGCCGCAACCGCGGTCGCCGGCGACCAGCTCGTCGTCACCCTGGATATAGGCGGCGCGACCGAGATTCGCACCTTCGATGCGCGCACGCTGAAGCCGGTCGGCCGGCTCAAATTCGTCAATGAGCCCTGAGGAGAGGGGCGGGTGACAGGAGGGGGGCGGGTGGACGTTTCCCCGCTGCAAGGACACCCCGCATCCCGTGATTCCGGGGCAGCCCGCAGGGCTGAACCCGGAATCCAGAGGTCGTCTGCGGATCGAGATTGTCCGGTGCACAATCGCGACCCCCGGGTTTGCGCCTCGCACGCCCTGGAATGACGGCATCATCACGCCAGTCGGCCGCCTCAAGGGATGAATGCCCCCGGGCAAGCCGGCAATTTCCGCCCTTTTAACCACCCGCCGATCTTGCCCTCGGCCCATTTCAAGGCTATTCCCTGCCGCTCTGCTCCCATCGTCTAGCGGTTAGGACGTGGCCCTCTCAAGGCCGAAACAGGGGTTCGATTCCCCTTGGGAGCGCCACAAGCACCCGCCGCCGTAATCCCCGCGAAACCTTCAGGGGCCGCTGCACGTCCCGAATGATGCGGCATTTGTGTCACAGCCGCTGAAAACAGCCTTCCGGAACGCTGGAGTGCGCTCGCCTGAGACACTGGGCAAAGTCCCGCTCCGAGCAAACCGGTACGATACGCGACACATCGATCGGCTGCGAAATGTATCTGCGCAATTTCTTCTTTTGTCTCCCTGCCTGGCTGTTTCTTGTCCTGTGTGCGACCAATCTTGCGCATGCGCAGACGCGCATCGGCGAAGCCGTGGTGATCCAGAACGACGTGGCACGTGTCGCGGCATCAGTCGCAACGCAGATCAATGTCGGCGACAGCATGCTGCGCGACGAAACCGTGCGCACCGGCGCCGGCAGCGCCGCGCGGTTCGTGATGGCCGACAGCACCAATCTGTCGCTCGGGCCGAGCGCGACGCTCAAGCTCGACCGCACGGTCTTCAACGACGAGCACAGCTATCGCGAGGTCGCGATCCGGCTCACCACCGGCGCATTCCGGTTCGTCACCGGACATTCGGAGAAGCCCGCCTACAAGATCGCGACGCCGCTCGCGATCGTCGGTGTCCGCGGTACCACGCTCGACATCCTATCGGAGCCCGGCCGGACCATCGTGGTGTTGCAGGATGGCGCGTCGACCGTGTGCACGCTGGGGCGTCAGTGCGTCCAACTCACTCAGCCTGGCGATACCGCGATCGTCACCGTGAGCGGCGGCAAGACCACGATCATCATGACCGGCACCCCGCCATGGACATTCAGCGCCACTTGCAATGCATCGCCGGGTCTTTGCTCCGTAACCCAATATGCGGACGGCTCGCCCATCAAAACGCCCGACGCGCCGGTCACCTATCGCTGGGCGGGATTCTATGTAGGCGTCGATGCGGGCTTTGGTTGGGGAAATTCGAAGCAGACCGATTCCGGCATTCCCTGCAGCTTTTTCGGAACCTGCGGAGCAAGCGGCGGCGGCAGCGGCGGGAGCAGTAGCGGTGGAAGCAGTGGCGGCGGCGGAAGCAATGGCGGCAGTGGAGGCGGAGGCGGCGGCCTGTCGGCTGATGGATCCTATTCACCCCGCGGCGGCGTCTTCGGCGGCGCGCTTGGCTACGACTGGCAGCAGGCTCGTTGGGTCATCGGCATAGCGGGCGACTATTCCTGGACAGGAATCGACGGCAAGTCCGCCACCTGTGGGCCAAGTTCTCCGGTCCCCCATGCCTGCGGCACCAGGCTGGATTCCCTTGGCACACTGCGCGGCCGGGTCGGATACGCGCTCGGCGCGACGGGCAGCTGGCTGCCCTACCTCACCGCCGGAGTTGCGGCTGGAGAAGTCTACGCCTGGGATGCGCTGTTGCCCGCTTCGGGCAATGCCCTTCAGGTCGGCTGGACTGTCGGTGGCGGCTTGCAGTCAGCACTCGCGCAAAACTGGAGCGTAAGGATCGAGTACCTTTATGTCGATCTTGGCGGCCAGAAATTCAACGTCGTGCCCGGCGTGCCTGAAAATGCCACCTTCAAAACGAGTATCTTTCGCGCTGGCCTTGGCTATCAATTCCATTGACGATGTCGACGCCTTTCTTGACCTGTTGGGTCTTCGCCTGCACGGGTGTGGGGCAGCAAACACCGTGAAAATGAGGGAGGCATTCTCTCCCCAAACATCCAGGCAACATATTGGAATCGCCTGATTGACGGACTTCTTGCGCCGATGTTTCAATCCTTGGTCGGTAGTTCGTCATAGAGATTCCCTGCGCCAGCGCTCTTGGTGAAGTGAACCTTGGATGGCAAACTGCCAGCTACAAGAGCGCCCCGACGCGCCTATCAAGGAAACTCCCCTATGCTGATCCCGATTGCCGACGTGCCGCGCTGGTATGCCGAACGCAGACCGGAGGATACGATCGCGATCAGCCATGGCCGGGAGGCGCTGACCTGGCGCCAGCTTGAACGCAACGCCAACCGGCGCGCCCGTGCCTTTGCCGCCAAGGGCGTGAAATCAGGCGATTTCGTCGCGATCGGTCTACCCAATGGCAACGAGTTTTTCGAAACCACCTTTGCGGTGTGGAAGTGCGGGGCGACGCCGACCTCGCTGTCCTGGCGGCTGCCGCGCGGCGAGGCTGCGGCCGTGCTGGACATCCTCAAGCCGTCGCTCGTGGTCGGTGGCGAAGCCGACTGGAATGCCGGCAACTCGCTGCCATCAGGCTTTGCGCCTGAGGGCTTTTCCGATGAGCCGCTTAGCAACCCGGTTGCGCGTTACTGGAAAGCGATGACCAGCGGCGGCTCGACCGGACGGCCCAAGGTGATCCTCGATCATCAGCCGGCCGTGACCGACACCGCGATGGAGCAGCCGCTCGGCATCGCGCCGGGCACGGCCCTGCTCAACCCCGGTCCGCTCTATCACAACGCGCCGTTCATCGTGACGCATCTTGCGCTGTTCGGGGGTGGACGGATCACGGGCATGGTGAAGTTCGATGCCGAGGAAACACTGCGCCTGATCGCGCGCGATCGCGTGCAATGGGTGAATTTCGTGCCCACCATGATGCATCGCATCTGGGCCCTGCCGGCCGAGGTGCGTGACGCCTACGACCTGTCGAGCCTGAAGATCGTGTTCCACATGGCGGCGCCGATGCCGCCGTGGCTGAAGGAAAACTGGATCGCATGGCTCGGCCCCGAGCGGATCTTCGAGCTCTATGGCGGCACCGAGCGGCAGGGCGCGACCATCATTTCCGGTACCGAATGGCTCGCGCACAAGGGCTCGGTCGGCAAGATCGGCGACACCGCGCGGCTGCGGATCATCGGTGAGGACGGCAACGATGTCGCGCCCGGCGAGACCGGCGAGATCTACTTCCTTCCCAATGACGGGCCCGGCACGACCTATCATTATCTCGGCGCCGAGGCGAAGCGGCGCGCCGACGGCTGGGAATCGCTCGGCGATATCGGACGGCTCGATGCGGACGGTTATCTCTATCTCGGCGACCGGCTGGCCGACATGATCCTGCGCGGCGGCGCCAACATCTATCCGGCGGAGGTCGAGGCCGCCGTCACCGCCCATCCGGATGTGCGATCCTGCGTCGTCGTGGGCCTGCCGGATGCGGAATTCGGGCAGCGCGTGCATGCCATTCTCGAGCTTGGCGAGAGCGGCGATATCCAGGCCATCGCCGACGGCATGGCCGATTTCCTCGCCGACCGCCTCAGCCGCTACAAGCATCCGGAAAGTTTCGAGACCGTCACCGTTGGCTTGCGCGACGATTCAGGAAAGGTCCGACGCACGCTGCTGCGGGATGAACGCGCAGCATGGCTGAAGGAGAACCGCGCGTTCCAGGTTTTTCCAGCGCGGCAACGTGCGAACGCGGAGTGATCTAAACCTGATCGCGCAAGACTTTGGTCCTCAGACTGGTCCCCTGACCGGTCAGGCCGCGGTCAGGGCGATGTCCTCCGCGGCGATCGGTGCCTGCAGCCGAGACGCCGGATCGGCTTGGGCCGCTTCGACGGTGGCGGGATCGCGATCGGCACGCATGTCCGATTTGAACAAGACGGCCCGACTTCGGCCGGCAGACTTGGCGCGATACAAAGCCAGATCTGCGGCTTCCATCAGGTCGGCGACCCCGTTGGCGGCGATCTCACTGACGCAGGCAACGCCGATACTGCCGCTGACGCGAAGCAGGCCGTCGGGCCTGTTGAGATGGGGTATTTGCTGATCCCCGACAGCGTCCA
This sequence comes from Bradyrhizobium sp., assembly GCA_035293585.1. Lineage (GTDB taxonomy): Bacteria > Pseudomonadota > Alphaproteobacteria > Rhizobiales > Xanthobacteraceae > Bradyrhizobium. The sequence goes on from DATGMN010000037.1 coordinate 9,963, forward strand.
GTATGGCATTCGCAGCGCGAACCGCGGTGTCGGCACGATCGCATTCGACGGCGACGATGAATTCCTCTCCGCCGAGCCGGAAGACGCGCCCGCCGAATTCTCCGGCGGCCCTTTGAGCCGCGGCGGCGACGGCCTTGAGGCAATCGTCACCGGCACCATGGCCATAATGATCGTTGTAGAGCTTGAAGAAGTCGACGTCGATGATGGCGAGGGCGAAGTGCTGCCCGCTCTGCCTGTAGTTCCGCCAGAGCGTTTCGACAGCGGCCTCGGCAGCGCGACGATTGCCGATCCCCGTCAAGGCGTCGGTCGATGACAAAGCCAGCAGTTCACTGTTGCGCTTCGCCAGTTCCTTCTGATCCAGAGCGCCGATCAGCTGGTGAAGGAAAATGGCGTAGGATTTCCGATCCAGAGCCCAGTTCGCATAGAGCGTCATGACCATCGTGATCAGGATCATCACGAGGTCGACGAGAAACAACTGCACGGAGGCTCCCGGCAGCAGCAGCGCATCGAGCGCCATGATCGCAAAGACCAGAACATTCGAGATCACCGCGGCTTCGAATTTCAGCCGCATGAAGATATTGGCCGTCAGGAAAAACAGAAAGCCGCACAGGAAATAGTAGTTCGGTCCGCCGTCGGCGCCGGCGAGCATGATCCCGCTCCAGACGATCGTCGCGAGCACGACCGTCATGCCTAATGCATGATGAACCTGAATCAGCGGCGGTCGCCGCGCGATGAGCCACAACAGGCCGGCAAGGACCACCGGGCTGATCGTCAGCCTGACGAGCGGCGACATGACAAGCACGTTCGGCAGGATAAAGGGCTCCACCAGCGCCAGCGACATGAAGTTCACGGCGGCGATGATCGTGGTCTGGCGTGCATATTTGTAGTGCGCGTCGTCCGCGTCATAGAGGCGGACAAGCTCGACCGAGCGGCGCTCTCGCCAGCCCTTCGCGAGCTCGCTTTCGATCGAATCTCTGGAATAGCTCATCGCAAGGTAGTCCGGTGAACGCGCGTCCCCCGGAGAATTACGGCAATTGTTTTGGCTATCGGTGAGTTTTTATAGTTTGTGTTTGATGAACTTGGCTTGCCGGATGCGGCACGCGGGTTGCCTTCGGCTGGCGTGACGGAAGCCGTGCTGCACAAGATATCAGCGGACCCTGGACGGGGGTTTCGCGTCATTCCGTCATGGATTCATTGCATAATTTGAGTTTGTGGTCGCCTCTGCGCTGGGGCAAGATCGCCGTTCCCGCCGTCCGATACTCTGGAGATTTCCGTGGTCGCTCAACCCAACTCGCTCGCTGGCCGTGACGTCGCAAACGTCATTCATCCGTACACCAATCTCGAGCAGCACAAGGTGGTCGGCCCGACCGTGATCGCGCGGGGCGAGGGCGTCTATGTCTATGACGACAGCGGCAAGAAATATCTCGAGGGCATGGCAGGCCTCTGGAGCACCTCGCTCGGCTTCGGCGAGAAGCGGCTGGTCGAGGCCGCCATGCGCCAGATGGAGAAGCTGCCGACCTATCACATCTTCAACGGCCGATCGAACGAGCCGATGATCGAGCTTGCGGAGGCGCTCTTGAAGATCGCGCCGAAGGGGCTCGGCAAGGTGCTGTTTGCGAATTCCGGTTCGGAAGCCAACGACCAGGCGGCCAAGATGGTCTGGTTCTACAACAATGCGCTCGGCCGGCCGCGCAAGAAGAAGATCATCAGCCGCGAGCGCGCCTATCACGGCATCACCGTGTTCTCCGGCAGCATGACGGGGCTGGCGGCCAACCACAAGGACTTCGACCTGCCGGTGGGCGGCGTGCTCCGCACCGATTGTCCGAGCCACTATCTGTACGGCCTGCCCGGCGAGAGCGAGCAGGCCTTCGTCGATCGCCTGGTCGGCAATCTCGAGCAGATGATCATTCGCGAAGGTCCCGACACCATCGCGGCGTTCATCGCCGAGCCGGTGAATGGCGCCGGCGGCGTGATCGTGCCGCCGCGCGACTACTTTCCGCGTGTGCAGCAGGTGCTGCGCCGCTACGACATCCTGTTCATCGCCGACGAGGTGATCTGCGGCTTCGGCCGCACCGGAAACATGTTCGGCTGCGAAACCTTCGGCATCGAGCCCGACATCATGACGGTGGCGAAGGCGCTGTCGTCGGCCTATCTGCCGATCTCGGCCACTGTCATCAGCGAGAAGATCGCCGAGGCGATCACCGCGCATTCCGGCAAGCTCGGCAATTTCGCGCATGGCTTCACCTATGCCGGACACCCGGTATCCGCCGCGGTGGCCGTCGAGACCCTGAAGATCTACGCCGAGCGCGACATTCTCAGCCAGGTCAGGACGGTCGGTCCCCATCTGCAGGAGCGCTTGCAAGCGCTGTCAGCCCATCCGCTCGTCGGCGAAGCGCGCGGCGTCGGACTGATCGGTGCCGTTCACATCGTCGCCGACAAGGCGAGCCGCGCAGCCCTGCCGCCCACCGCAGGCATCGGTCCGCTGATCCAGCAGAGCGCCATGGATCGCGGCGTCCTGCTGCGCGCCGGGCCTGATGCGGTGTACGTCTGTCCGCCGCTGATCATCACCACAGCGGAGATCGACGAGCTGATGGGGGCGCTCTCGGCGGCGCTCGATGATGGATATGCCGAGGCCAGGCGTCGCGGGCTGATCGCGGGCGCGGTGAAGCAGGCTGCGGTGTGAACATGGCCCCTCGCGGCGGCGCGGCATGAGCAAGGCTGGCGAGGCGAAGCGGCCGACTTGAGGCAGTGGCCCAGGTCGGCGTACTCTCCGCAGGACGATCAGGTCGCGGCAACCACGGCAACGGCCTCGATTTCGACAAGCCACTCCGGAACCGCGAGCGCGGCGACACCGACCAGCGTGCTCGCCGGCGGGGTCCCGTTCGCGAAGAACGGCGCGCGCGCCTGACCGATGATGATGCGGTGCTCCGGCTTGTAGTCCACGACATAGGTGGTGATCTTGACGATATCGGCATAGGTCGCGCCGGCGGCGGCAAGCGCCAAACCGATATTGCGCATCACCTGAGTGGTCTTCGCCGCAAGGTCGCCGGCGCCGACCAGCGCGCCGTGCGCGTCGACCGACACCTGCCCCGCCGTGTAGATCGTGCGCGCGCCGGAGGCGGCGACGACGTGGGAATAGGCCGGGTTGCGCGCAAGTCCTTCCGGATTCGGATATTGGAGTACGCTCATCGCTCAAGCTCCTTTTTTCCGCCCGCCCTGACGTCCGGCCCGACGGCATCTTGTCGTTCGATGATCCTATGGGATGATTGCGACAGGCGGAATGCTGAAGTCGCATTCCGCCGGCATGAGGGACCTCCACGGCAGTGATACGGAGCGGCGTAGCGCATTTTACAATACGAATTCCGAAGGCATGATCTTCATCCATGCTCGTAGTCTTGTTCGCGTGCAAATTCGGAGCCGCGCGACTGCATGGCTCACCGCGCCCTGAGCGCTGCCAGGAAATCGGCTGGCGGGATGAACAGTCCCTGTGCGCTCCACCCTCAACTGCACCCGCCGCATCCGCCGCCACCGCCATCGCCGCCGCCTCCGCATCCGCCGCCGTCGCTGCTGCTGCTCATCGTCTTGGAGGCGGCATAGACCGGCGCGTAGGCGGTGCCTGACAGGACGACGGCGCCCGAAAGCGCCACGGCGAGAAGGAGCTCCTGATCGAGCGGCGCGCGCGAGGCCCGCGCGTTGGAGGCCTTGCAGCTCCGCAGCGCGTCCTTGCCGGCGCGGGTGCGCGTCGGAGACTTCGCCAGCAGGAAGCCGCCGACCGCTGTGAGGACGAGCAGGATGACGAGAAACCCGACCGGATGGTGCCGCTCCGCGCCGATCAATGCCTTGGTTGCCCCGAAGGCCAGCAGCAGACCGACATAGGGCAGTACGCTCCAGCGGAAGGACCTCATCTGCTCGCTGCTCGGATAATAACCGAAGTCCTGCAGGCGTTGCTGAACCCGCTCGACCAGGGGCTGCACCGCCGCCTGGAACTGCTGCCGGGTCATGTCCGGCCGCACTGGCAGCAGGGGCGGCCGGTCCATGAGGGTCGACAGCGGCCTCTGGTCGGTGACGGTGATGCTGTGCCCCTTGGGGTCGATGGTGGCGCCGTTGCCCGAGCTCAGCGCGAGCAGCGCCGCATCGCCGAGGCGGCGTGCACCGCCGGCGAGAAAGGCCAGCTCCAATGCGCTCAATCGTCGGATCGCCTGCGCGGCGGGGCCGATCATCGACCTCATGCCGAAGCCGCCCAGGAAGATGATGGCCGCGAGCGACAAATAGAGGGCGAGGAAAGGGCCGGCCGTCCAGTCGAACGGATTCCATGTCACCAGTTCACCTCCTGAGCAGGCTGCGAATCCATGCGATGGGATTGGGAATGATAAACCAGCGGCTGAGGTCCGTCACATGGTAGCGGGGTCGTCCGAAGCGCAGATGCGTCGCCGGCCACAGCGCCGGGCTCGGCGGCCCGAACACGCGCTCATGCAGCGCCAGCGTTTCGGCATATTGCCGGCGATAGACCATTTGGGCGTCGGCGCCGCCGGGCGTCGGGTCGTGGTGCAACGGCGCCTTGAGCCTCTCGCCGCACCATAGCGTCCAATAGTCGCGGGAATAGATCAGATGCTGGTGCCAGACCTCGTCGACGATCTCGCTCGGCGTGACCGGCGTCGGCGAGACCACGGCAAGAAAGCAGAAGCGGCGATAGGCGTTGACGGCCGCGCGGGCCTCCTCGAGGCTCCAGCCGTGGTCGCGCGCGAGTCGGCGGGTAAAGTTTAGCGGGGTGTCGGGCTCGAACTCATGCTGTTCGATGCGCTGCCACAGCGCCTTTCGGGCCGGCGTCCACACCGGCTCGTCCGATCTCGCGATCTTGAGCTGCGCCGGTTGCGACAAAAGCTGCATGTGATCGTCCATGAGCCATGATAGCACGGAACCCCAGGGCAGGATGACCGCAGGATGACCGCAGGACGACCAGCGGTACGACCGGCTTCGTCCCGATGCCCCGTTTCGCCGGAAACCCGCCCCTCGCTCGTTGAATATGATTGCAACGGATCATCCAATCGGAACGGGCAGGGATGCAGCCACAAACCGAACGAGCCGCGCTTGCAGCATCGGTGGCCGCTCTCCTGGATCGCGGCAATGACCTGATGGATCGCGGCGCGGTGGCCGACGCCATCGCGGCCTATCGCAGCGTGACGACGCTGGTTCCTCAGTTCGGCCCCGCGTTTCGCAATCTTGCACTGGCACTCGAGCGGGACGGCAGGCTCGGCGAGGCGTTGTCGGCGTGTGGCCGTGCGGTCGAGCTGCAGGGCGATGATCTCGATGCCTATCTGATCATGGCGAGGCTTTTGCTCCGGCTCGAGCGGATGGAGCAGGCGGTGTCGATGTACGAGCTTGCGGCCCTGGCTGCGCCTGGTCGGGCGGATGTCCAGGCGAGCCTTGCGGCCGCGTTGGCGCGGTGCGGGCGTCTCGACGAGGCGAGCGCGGCGTGCGGCAGGGCCATCGAGCTCGCTCCGCAGAATGTCGGCGCCCATCTCAATCTCGGCATCATCTGCAGCAAGCGCGGCGACCTCGAGGGCGCGGTCGCGGCCTATAGAAAAGCCATCGGCATCGATCCCAGCTCGCCCGAGGCTTTCACCAATCTCGGCGCCGCGTTGAGCAGTCTCGGCCAGAGCGATGCGGCGATCGAGGCGTCCGGTCGCGCCATCGCGCTCCGGCCCGATGATGCCGAGCTGCAGTACAATCACGCGATGCTGCTCCTGCTGGCCGGGAATCTCGAGGCGGGCTTTCGCGCCTTCGAGTGGCGGCTGTCGCATTCCTCGCCGAAGTTCCGGCCGCGATCATTCGATGTGCCGCGCTGGCGCGGCGAGCCTCGCAACGGCAAGACGCTGCTGATCCACGCCGAACAGGGACTTGGCGACAGCCTGCACTTCGCCCGCTTCATTTCGCGAGCCGCCGCAACCGGAGGCCCGGTCGTGCTGCAGGTCCAGCCGCCGCTGCTCGAGCTGTTGCGCGACAGTCTCGATGTGACCGTGGTCTCCCGCGACGCGCCGGCACCTTCGTTCGATCTGCATGTGCCGCTGATGAGCCTGCCATACGAGCTCGGCACCACCATGGAGACGATTCCGGCGGAGGTGCCGTATCTCGCGGTTGCCCCCGACAAGGCTGTCGCCTGGCGCGCGCGGCTTGGCGGGACCTCCGGTCTCAAGGTCGGCATTGTCTGGGCCGGGAGCCCCGGCCATCGCCATGATGGATTGCGATCGCTGCCGGCCGCGCTGGTCCTGCCGCGGCTTGCGATACCGGACGTGCGGCTGTTCAGCCTGCAGAAGGAGCCCCGTGCGGACGATCGCGCCGTGCTCGAAGGACTGAAGGGCAGGGTTGTCGATCTCGCGCCCGATCTTGCGAGCTTTGCGGATACCGCGGCGGCCGTGAGCGCGATGGATCTCGTGATCAGCGTGGACACCGCAGTCGCGCATCTCGCCGGCGCGCTCGGCAAGCCGACCTGGATCCTGCTGCCGCATATCCTGGACTGGCGCTGGCTCTACGAGCGCGACGACACGCCGTGGTATCCGACCGCCCGGCTGTTCCGGCAAGCGCGATCCCGGGATTGGGCCGACGTGCTCGATCGGTTGCCGCTGGAGCTGGAGCGCTTCGCGGCTAACGCAAGGGTGTAACGAAAACGCTTCACCGCGTCCGCGCCAATTCGCCAAGCGCCGCCGTCACCCGCGTCAGCACGACGTCCCAGGCCTGCGGCGTCTCCTGCCGGAATAGCCGCAGGCTTGGATACCAGGGGCTGTCGTCGCGCTCGCGCAGCCAGCGCCAGTCCTGCGCATAAGGCAGCAGCACCCAGGCCGGACGGCCCATGGCGCCGGCGAGATGTACGACCGAGGTGTCGACCGAGATGACGAGGTCGAGCGCGGTGACCGCAGCTGCCGTGTCGGCGAAATCGCCGAGCGCGGGCGCAAGGTCGATCACATCGCCTCCGAGCGCTGCGAGCACCGCGAGATCCGCCGCGCGCGGCTCCTTCTGCAGGCTGTAGAGCTGCACGCCGGGCATCCTGAGCCGCGGCAGCACCGCCTCGGCGGGCAGCGACCGATAGCGGTCGCCCTTGTGGATGGCGCTGCCGGCCCAAACGAGGCCGACCTTCAGCACGGCGACATCGCCGAAGCTGCGACGCCAGACTTCGACCCGATCCGGATCGGCATGCAGATAGGGAATTTCCGCCGGAATGGAATCGAGCGTGGTGCCGAACAGATGCGGCAGATCCATCAGCGCGAGCTGCAGGTCGAACGGCGGCAGCGGCGCGCTGCGGGGGATCACCGTGACGCCGTCGAGCTGCGCGAGCAGCGGGGCCAGCGCGTCCTGCACCGAGAGCATGATGTCGCCGCCGCGGGCCGCGACCATCGGCAGATAGCGGATGAACTGCAGGGCATCGCCGATCCCCTGCTCGGCGAACAGCAGCAGCCTCCGGCCGACGAAGGGCTCGCCCTGCCATTCCGGCGCGCTGAAATTCATCCGGCTGCTGAACAGGCCCGCACACTGCCGCCGGAAGCGATAACCCGAGAAGCCGTTCTGCAAATCCCCGCACAACAACAGCAGATGCGAATGATTGAAGCGCACCGTCGGATGCTGCGGCGCCAGCGCCACCGCGCGATGGGAGACCGCGAGCGCCGCATCGATCTCTCCGGCGTGGAGCAGGATCGCCGCATGATTGCTCCACAGCAGGGCATCCTGCGGCGCCAGCGCGACGGCGCGGGCTGAAGCTGCGGCCGCCTCGTCGAGCCTGTCGAGGTCGCACAGGCAGGCGGCGAGATTGTTGAGGATCGCGACGTCGGCCGGATCGATCGCGATGGCCTGCCGATAGATCTTGACGGCCTCCGCACGCCGCCCGGCCTGATGCAGCGCCAGCGCGAAGCGCCGCAGCTCGGCGATGTCGTCGGGGGCCAACTCGGTCAGATCAAGCGCCGCCATGTCCCCGCCGCCTCTCGAGCATCGTGCAGGGCTTTAACGAACGGCCGCGCCAAATCGGGCGTCGATCTGGCGCCGCGCTCATTTATCATGCGCTCGCCCGCAAGAGGCGAGGGCACCACGATTGGCCGCGCGCGCGAGGCGCGCGGTGGGACGAACGCGCGGCACGCGATCGCGATCCTGCTGCGCGTTGGAAGCGCAGCAGGCCTTGCCGGGCGTCGGCGCCGGTAGAGCTAGCCGGTTTCGCGGGCGGCGTCGGCAAGCAGCCAACGTTCCGTGGGCCGGCTCTTCTCGGCGGTCAACCATTGTTCGGCGCGCTGGGCCAGCCGCTCATATTCGTCCGCGACTCGCAACAGCTTCTGTCGCGCGGCCTGGTCGGCCAGGACGTCAGCTTTTGCGCGGGTGGCGTCGGCCCGCTTTCGCCAGTGTTTGGGATCGTTGAGAGTGTTCATGCATATGTAGCTGCTCCCATGTCATGAACGCATCTGGGCAGCGAGCGGGCAGAAAAAGGGCGCCGACGCTGTGGACTGCCGCTCGTGTCAAATCGGCAACAGTTTTGCTCCAACCGCTGCCCGCGCGCCGTCACAGCTTGGCTTTGACCTCGCGCAGCGCCTCGCTCGCCGCCTTGAGAGCGGGGTTGAGCGTCACCGCCTGCTGGTAATCGGCGACGGCGCCATCCTTGTCGCCGGTATCGAGGCGCAGGTTGCCGCGGTTGTAGTAGGCGGCGGCGTAGCGCGGGTTGAGCTTGATCGCCATGTCGTAGTCGGCGAGCGCCCGCTCGGTGTTCTTCAGGTCCGACCAGGCATTGGCGCGGTTGTTGTAGGAGGTGGCGAAGTCCGGCCTCAGCCTGATCGCCTCGGTGTGATCGGCAACCGCCTGCTCGAACAGCTTCAGGCCCCGATAGGCGTTGCCGCGGCCGGTATAGGCGTCGGCGGAGCCCGGGTCGTAGCGCAGCGACTCCGAGAAATCGACCAGCGCGAGCTCGAACTTGCCGAGCCTGCGGTACATGCTGCCGCGCTGCAGGTGCACCAGCGCCCGGTTCTCGGCGCTGCCGCCCGAGGAATTGACCAGCACGGTGCAGGCCGCGATCACCCGCTTGATGTCCTCCGGCGACGGCCCGACATCGCTGACGGGGAAGGTGCAGAGCCGGTAATCGTCCTGGGCCGTCTTCGCCGAGGGCTCCGCCGCCTTGCCCGGGCCGCCGATCTTCTTCTGCACATCGAGCGCGGGCGGAAAGGCCGGCGCAAGCTGCAGCGCCCGCTTGAGCGAGTTGATGGCCGCGACGTGGTCGCCGAGGTCGTTCACGGTCTCGGCCCGATTGACATAGGCAAGCGGATGGTCCGGCTCGAGGCGGATCGCCTGGTCCTCGTCGGCGAGCGCGAGCGCATTCTGCTTATTGATCTGATAGTCGGCGCCGCGGTCGAGATAGATCTCGCTCTCATTCGGCGAGAGCTCGATCGCCGCGGTGAAGTCGGCGATCGAGCCGTCGAAATCCTGGGTCATCATCCGGATCTGACCGCGCCCCTTCCAGCCGCCGGGATTTTGCGGCGCAAGCCGGATCGCCTCGCTGTAGTCGGCGATGGCGCCCTTCATGTCCTTGAGATTGCGCCTGGCGTCGCCGCGGTTGAGGAGCATGCCGACGTCGCCGGGCATGGCCTTCAGCCGCTCGCTGTAATCCTCCACCGCATGGGCGTCGTCGCCCTTCTTGTGATAGGCAAGGCCGCGCCAGCCGGCGAATTCGGCCGCGCTTGCCGGCTGCAGCCGCATCGCCTCGGTGTAGTCGGCAATGGCGCGGTCGTACTGGCCGAGATTTTTCTCCGCGCTCGCCCGGACGAAATGGGCAAGGCCGAGCTCGGGATCGAGATGCACGGCCTGCTCGGCGTCGGCGAGCGCTTGGTCGGGCTTGCCCTTCACGGTCCAGAAATTGGCGCGGTTGACATAGGCTGGCGCAAAGTCGGGCGCGATTCTGATGGCATCGTCGAGATCGCTTTGCGCCTCGTCGAGGCTGCGCTTGAGCGTGCGCGCGAAGCCGCGCTGCGCGAAGGCTGCGGCAAGCGCGCGGCCGCTGAGCGTGCCGGCACCGATCGCGGCCGAGCAGCTCGCGATCGTATCGTCCTGCGTGTCGGAAGGCTTCGGATGCGCACAGGCCTGCGCGGCGAGGTCGGCTTGCGCCTGTGCTTCTGCCTCAGCGGAGGCGGGATGGGCCCAGAAAACGGAACACGACATGCAGAGCGCGACGGCAAAGCGCGATTTGCCCATGACGATGCCTCGGAACGGATGGTTGTACCGAAGTCGTCGCAAACGCCCCGATGGTTCAAATCCCCGGAACGCTTCTCCCGCAATGCATGATGCCCCGGCATCGGCGGAGGTGGTTTCGGAGCGGAAAATCTGCCTGTATGGGTGTCGAAACGGCCGCACCGGCTGGTTCAGACTGCATGTGGAGAGATGGTCAAGATGGGTGGCTTGGTGATCAGCGGCGGCCGGGTGGTGGATCCTGCCAGCGGAATGGACGCCATTGGCGACGTGGCGGTGATGGACGGCAAGATCGCAGCCGTCGGCACCGCGCTTGGCAGCGCCGAGCAGACCATCGACGCTAAAGGCCTCGTGATCGCCCCCGGCTTCATCGATCTGCACGCCCACGGCCAGTCGATCCCGGCCGACCGCATGCAGGCCTTCGACGGCGTCACCACCACGCTCGATCTCGAGGCCGGCGTGCTGCCGGTCGCGTCCTGGTATCGGCGCTGGGCCGAGCAGGGCCGCGTGCTCAACTACGGCGCCGCCACCAACTGGGCGTTCGCGCGGATCGGCGCCATGACCGGCTCCAATGCGGAGAGCTCGCTGGAAGCCTTCGGCAACGCCATGCGCGATCGCCGCTGGATCGACAATGTCGCCACCGACGGCGAGGTCGCGGGGATTCTCGACCGCCTGCAGAACGGCCTCAACGAAGGCGGCATCGGCATCGGCATTCTCAACGCCTATGCGCCGGGCGCCGGCGTGCAGGAGCTCACCGCGGTGTGCCAGCTCGCGGCCGCGCACAACGTGCCGACCTTCACCCATGTCGCCTACATGTCCCGCATCGACCCCGAAAGCGCGGCGGAGGCCTATATCCGCCTGATCGGCTATGCCGGCGCCACCGGCGCGCACATGCACATCTGCCATTTCAACTCGTCGAGCAAGACCGACATCGAGCGCTGCGTCGCGCTGATCGCGAAGGCGCAGGCGCAGGGCCTGCCGATCACGGTCGAATCCTATCCCTACGGCACCGGCTCGACCGTGCTGGCGGCCGCCTTCTTCTCCGATCCCGAATTCGAGGCGCGCAACGGCCTCGGCTACGATTCCGTGCAGCGCGTCACCGACGGCCACCGATTCCGCGATCGCGAGGAGCTGTTGAAGGCGCAGGCCGAGGAGCCGTCGACCCTGGTGCTGTGGCATGTGCTCGACATCGAGAACAACGCGCATCATCGCGACCTGCTCGACATGTCCGTGCTCTATCCCGGCGGCGCGATCGCCTCCGACGCCATGCCCTGGACGCTGCCGAACGGCAGCGTCTACACCGGCGACGCCTGGCCGCTGCCGGATGATGCCACCTCGCATCCGCGCTCGGCGGGCTGCTTCACCCGCTTCATCCGCGAATGGGTGCGCGAGCGCCGCAAGATCTCGCTCTCCGAAGGCATCCGCAAATGCGCGCTGATCCCGGCGGAAATCCTCGCAGCCTCCACGCCGGCGATGCGGAGCAAGGGCCGGCTCGCGGCCGGCGCCGATGCCGACATCGTCGTGTTCGATTTCGAGACCATCTCCGACCGCGCGACGTTCACGCAGATGAACCGCCCGTCGGAGGGCGTGAAGCATCTCGTGGTCTCCGGCGAGGTGCTGATCAAGGACGGCGTCATGGACGTGGCGGCGCGGCCGGGCAAGCCGGTGCGCCGGCCCGTCGTCGGAGCCTGAGAGCGGTGCCCGTCCCGATCCTGCTCGTCGCGGGCTTTCTCGGGGCGGGCAAGACCACGGTCGTGAACCATCTGCTGGCGCATGCGCAAGGCCGGCGCATCGCCGCCGTGGTCAATGATTTCGGCGCCATCAATATCGATGCCGAGCTGATCGCCGGCAGCAGCGACGGCGTGGTGAGCCTCGCCAATGGCTGCATCTGCTGCACGCTGGAGGGCGACCTCCTGCGCACGCTCGCCACCCTCCTGCGGCGCGACCCGCGGCCCGAATTCATCGTGATCGAGACGAGCGGCATCGCCGATCCCGCCGACATCGTCCGCAATCTGATGGACCCCGTGATCTTCCGCGAGGCGCCGCTGGAGACGGTCGTTTGCGTGGTCGATGCGACGCTGCCGGTGGCGAAGCTCGACGATGCGCTGCTGAAGTCTCAGCTGCGCGCCGCCGACGTCGTGGCGCTGAGCAAGGTGGACCTGGTCGACGAAACCGAGCGCGACAAACTGCGCGATGCGGTGCGCGCAATCCGTCCGGCGGCCGTGGTGGTCGATGCCGTCAACGGCGATGTCCCCACCGCGCTGCTGTTCCCCGCGGACCCCGACCACGTGCCCGCGCCGCGCGAGGCTGGACCGCGACGCCCGTCGGAAGACCGTTTCGAGACGCTGAGCTGGACCTCGGAGCGCCCGCTCTCGCTGCCGAAGCTGCATGGCGCGATCGGCCGTCTCGCACCGAAGCTCGCGCGGGCGAAGGGCTTGTTCGAAACGATCGAGCAGCCCGGCCGGCAGATGGTGTTCCAGCTTGCCGGCGGCCGCGCGACGCTGGTGCCGGGCGGGCCGCCGGCGCAGGGCGTGCCGCGGGTGCGGATGGTCTTCATCGCGGAGCTCGGGCTGCTCTCGCGCGCGGAGATCGAGGCGGCCATGCAGGGGTGCGTGCAAGCCGGGAAGTAGGGTGCGCAGCGCTTTCGTTCCATGCCGGCAATCGATCGCGGCGTCGTATATGCGCCGTTCGTCGCGGGAACCTTGAGTCTCACCCGTCGTTATCGGGCGAACCTTTCAAGGAGAACCTGATGAAGAAGCTTGCTCTCGGATGCCTGTCGGCCGCCGCTCTGGTCACCAGCGCCTACGCTGCGACGACCACGATGAGTGCCGCGCCGTCGGAAAGCTGGACCGTCACCAACTATTACAAGCAGTCGGTGTACGATCCCAAGGAGACCAAGATCGGCGATATCGACGACGTGCTGGTCGACAAGGCCGGCAAGGTCACCGGGCTCGTGGTCGGCGTCGGCGGCTTCCTCGGCGCGGGTGAGAAGGACGTCATCGTCCCCTTCACGGCGGTGAAGACCACCAAGAAGAACGACAAATGGTGGCTCACGCTCGACGCCACCAAGGACGGCCTGAAGGACGCGCCCGGCTTCAAATACGACAAGGCCAGCACGACCTGGGTGCCCGACAAGTAGTCCTGGGCAGGGACGCGCGTCCAACCCGGCCGCACCCGAATTTCCGCCGTCATTTTCCGCGCGCCGCGAGCGGCCCTGGTCGCCTCGCGGTGCTCTCATCATGGATTGGATCAGACCTATGCGTAATCTCGCGTTGACGCTTCTCATCGTCCTTGCGCCGCTGTCCGGCGCCCTTGCCCAGGGTCACATGGGCACGCCCGAGGAGCAGCGTGCGTGCTCTCCCGACGCCTCCCATTTCTGCCGGTCGATGCTCGGCAACGACATGGCGGTGCAACAGTGCCTCCAGCAGCACCGCACCCGGCTGTCGAAGTCCTGCAGCAAGGTATTCGAGAGCCACGGGATGTGAGGCTGCCGCCATGCGCGCAGCGACCTCGTCGCGAGAGCGGAGCAACATTCGGTAGTGAAGGGCGTTGCGTGTCGCAACCCTCATTCGGCGCTGCGACGGAGCTTCCATAGCCAGGCGAAAAGAAGCACCACCCGCGTCACCTCTCCCACAGGGAGAGGTCGGATCGCATCGAAAGATGCGATCCGGGTGAGGGGTCACGCTCCCTCGACAGCGCCGCGGCCCCTCACCCGGATGACGCTCCGCGCAATCCGACCTCTCCCCGCCGGGGAGAGGTGAACCAAGGTCCTCGGCTCGATTCTCCAACTCATTGCGATCAAGCCGCCGACAGCCGCACACGAAACTTGCTGCCCGTCGCCTCCGCATAGCGCAGCAGCGTCTTCGTGCTCGGCAGCGTCTGGCCGCTTTCAAGCCGGGCGATCGCGGACTGGCTGGTCCCCATGCGCTCGGCGAGTTCAACTTGCGAGAGCCCCGCGCGCAGCCGCGCCCTGAGCAACTCGGCGGCAATCTCGAACTCCGGCGCCAGCGCATCATACTCCGCCCTGACCTTCGGATTGGCCAGGAGGCGGGCTTTGAGCTTTTCGAACGGGATTGTCATTTGATTTCCCTTGCCCGTCGCAATGCGAGCTCGATCTCGGAACGCGGCGTCTTCTGTGTCTTCTTCACGAACGCGCGAACCACGACTACCCTTCGACCAACGGCCGTGACGTAGAGCGCGCGAGCAATTCCGTCGCGGCCGGTTAGCCGCAATTCCCATAGCTTCCCTTCCAGGTGCTTGACATGCGGTTCGCCAAGGCTTTCCAGCCCCGCCGACGTAATGCGCTCTGCAAGCCGCAGAAAGCGTGCTTGCATGTCGGCAGGAAGGGCCGCGATTTCCGCAGCGACCGTCTCGTTGAGGATTTCGACCCGCCAAGCCACGATTGTTTATATCTCATTTTTGAGATATACGCAAGTTTCAGCTGGCTCAATGCGCGGTGAGATCGCCACCTAACACCAGAATGCTTGGCCCTTCTGAAGGAGTTGTCTGAGGCTGCTGCCTATCGAAGCCGTTATGGATGAGATCGCGCGTCCAAAAAAATCGCCCAGATGCGACCTGATTTGCCCGTCGGGTGCCGTCCGCCAAACTCCGTCAATCCTCCGCGCAAAAAATAATTCGGTTTTTCATAACATAGAATCGGGGCTATGGTCACCCCGTTCCGCCTCGAGCAGAGGGGCGTGTCGCCAACGTCACGAAACGTGGGGCGGAATGCGGATGCCGCGGCTAGCATCGTTGAGGCGAGGCGATGTTTGAGGCGGTCTTGCCGGGCTTTGGTTGTTGCGGGTTCTAACCGTCGAAGCTTTTGGTGAGATCGTGCTGCGGACGGCGAAGTCGTGTGGTCCTGGCGCGCCCGGAGCAGGCGCCAAGTCCGCGCGAAGCTCAAAAGGCTTCGCGCTGATGACGGTGGCAACAGCTGGTTCACCGGGGAGAGCGCGTATAAGCCGTCAACCATTCGCGCAGGAAAGGCCGGAGTGTATCCGCCTGTACCTGTGGTTCACGCGCCCCGCACCCAATTTTCTCGCGCGGGGCCCACGGGTGCAGCGGGCACCCGGCCTTTCCTGCGCCCTCTGCATTTTTCGAGAGGGCGAGCAATGCAGAACTCGGGCGCAAAACGCGCCGCGAGAACATGGCTCCATGGATGACGGCATCGGTCGGCAATGCTAATCCTGTCGTCGGCGATAGATGATGGCCGGGCATTGTTCGGATCGGATGCTGGTCGATTTGGTTGGAGCTTGCATGACCACTCCCAAGGCCGCAGTCGAACCGGGAGCGGTCGCACAGCCCGTCGCGGCGCCGCTGTCGCGCGCTGCGATCTTCCTCACCGTCACCATCAATCCCGATCCCGATAATGCCGCCGCGGTGCGCTCCTTCTGCGCCGATTTCTCGGCGCTGGTTCGCGCCGTCGAATTCCGCGATCTCGAGGCCGGGCTCTCCTGCGTGATGGGCATCGGCTCCGAGGCGTGGGACCGGCTGTTCGGCGCGCCGCGGCCGGCCGAGCTGCATCCGTTCCGCGAGATCAGGGCAGGCTCCCGCCATGCGGTGTCGACCCCGGGCGATCTCTTGTTTCACATCCGCGCCAAGCGGATGGACCTCTGCTTCGAGATGGCGACGCTGATCATGTCGCGGCTCGCGGGCATCGTCACCGCGGTCGACGAGGTGCACGGCTTCCGCTATTTCGACGACCGCGACCTGCTCGGCTTTGTCGACGGCACCGAGAATCCGCGCGGCGCGGAGGTGGTCGAGGCCGCGATCATCGGCGACGAGGATCCCGCCTTTGCCGGCGGCAGCTATGTGATCACGCAGAAATATCTGCACGACATGGACGGCTGGAACGCGCTCTCGACCGAGGCGCAGGAGCGCATCATCGGGCGGGCCAAGCTGTCCGACGTCGAGCTCGACGATTCGGTCAAGCCGGCCTCGGCGCACAATGCGCTCACCGTGATCACCGACGAGAGCGGCGAGGAGCTTGCGATCGTGCGCGACAACATGCCGTTCGGCCGGGTCGGCTCCGGCGAGTACGGCACCTATTTCATCGGCTATTGCCGCACGCCTCGCGTGACCGAGCAGATGCTGGACAACATGTTCCTGGGACGTCCGCCCGGCAATTACGACCGCCTGCTCGATTTCAGCCGCGCAGTGACGGGAACGCTGTTCTTCGTGCCGTCATTGACGTACCTCGATGCCGTCACCGCCGACGGCCAGCCGGCTGCCGCGCCTGCCGCACCCGCGGCCGATTCCCCTTCGCCGGCGGGCGCGGAGCCCCAAGGTTCACGCAACGGCCCGCGCGACAATGGCTCGCTCGGCATCGGCTCGCTCAAAGGAGAAACCAGACATGAATAACCTTCACCGCGAGCTCGCTCCCATCTCCGATGCGGCATGGGCACAGATCGAGGAGGAGGCGACGCGCACCCTGAAGCGCTATCTCGCCGGCCGCCGCGTGGTCGATGTCAATGCGCCCGGCGGCGTCGGACTGTCGGCCGTCGGCACCGGCCATCTCAGGACCATCGCCGCGCCGAGCGACGGGGTGCTGGCGCGGCAGCGCGAGGTCAAGGCGCTGGTGGAGGTCCGCGTGCCGTTCGAGCTGGACCGGCAGCAGATCGACGATGTCGAGCGCGGCGCCAACGATTCCGACTGGCAGCCGGCCAAGGACGCCGCGCAGAAGATCGCCTATGCCGAGGACCGCGCCATCTTCGAGGGCTATGCGGCGGCGGGCATCGGCGGCATCAGGCAGGGCACCAGCAACCCGATCATGACCCTGCCGGCGGATGTCAGGCAATATCCCGACGCGATCGCGCAGGCGCTCAGCCAGCTGCGTCTTGCCGGCGTCAACGGCCCTTATTCGGTGGTGCTCGGGGCCGCCGCCTATACCGCGCTCGCCGAGACCAGCGACAACGGCTATCCGGTGCTCGATCACGTGAAGAAGCTCGTCAAGGACGAGATCATCTGGGCGC
Source organism: Bradyrhizobium sp. (assembly GCA_035293585.1). Classification (GTDB taxonomy): domain Bacteria; phylum Pseudomonadota; class Alphaproteobacteria; order Rhizobiales; family Xanthobacteraceae; genus Bradyrhizobium. The sequence goes on from DATGMN010000037.1 coordinate 27,140, forward strand.
CGGCGCTCGAGGGCGCCTTCGTGCTCACCACGCGCGGCGGCGATTTCGACCTGCATATCGGCCAGGACGTCTCGATCGGCTATCTGAGCCATACCGACAGCGTCGTGCGGCTGTATCTGCAGGAGACGTTCACCTTCCTGCTGCTGACCAGCGAAGCCGCGGTCGCGCTGTCGCCGCCGGCGGCGTCTGCCAAGGGTTAGTGCTGCGAGCCTGCCACTTCATTCCGTCATTCCGTGGCGCGGCGTCAGCGGCGAACCCGGAATGACACCGAGTGAATCAAGCGTCTGGGTCACTTAACCAGGAGGAAAGGGGGACCTTCAGCCAAACAGCTTATGCAAAAGGAACATGCCGAATGCGACGAACAAGCCTTGCTCGGCCCATTCCTTCAGCGACGTCTTGTAGGCCGGCTGTGTCTGGCGCAGCTCGCAATATTCCTTCTCGAAGTCCCGCGAGCACAACAGCAGCCAGTAGCACGGCGCGCACAGCAATAGGCCGAGCACGTATAGGGCTTCGAACAGCGGCGAGGCTCGGCCGAGGTCGGAGACCGTGGGCCAGAAAATCAAGGGCGTGAGAAAGCAGAACAGCAACACCAGGAGCCAGAGGCCGCCGACCAGGCGGGCGAGGTTGCTCTGCACCCAAATGCCGAACAGGACTGCGCTGGAAACGCCAAGCCGGAAGAATGTGCTGACGGCTGTACCGTGCTGCACCAGCACGACGTAAAGCGCCACCGTCAAATGGATCAGGCAGATCGCCGCCATGAACAGAAGCGCCCATCTGTAGGGGCCGATGCGCATCACGAGCCGCAAGAGCGTGTTGAAGAAGGAGCTCAAGACGGGATTTTTCGCGAGCGACGGCCTTGCCCTCGTGTTGTTCCCGCTCATTGCCCTGCCTCCGCCAGCCCGCCTCGCACGGCTGCGCGGCGTCCAGTGTCGCTCCGATACTTGGTCGCGCCTGGCCGCCGATGCGTTCAATCCCGCAAGTCCGCGAGGGGCGAGGCGACTTGCGCGCGCCGCCCGCGGGAACCTTGGAAATCGTACGACGTTAAGGTATGCAACCCCGGAGGATGCGGTTCATGCGCGGCGCTCTTCCAGTCTCATCGTTGACGAGCTCGGCCGTCAAGCGCTCGCACTGGTTCGCGCGTTTTGCCGCGGCCACCGCCAACTGGACCGGGACCAGCTCGGCCTTCGTCATCGCCTTTCTGGTCGTCGTGATCTGGGCGGCGACCGGCCCGCTGTTCAATTACAGCGACACCTGGCAATTGGTGATCAACACCGGCACCACGGTGGTCACGTTCCTGATGGTCTTCCTGATCCAGAACACCCAGAACCGGGATACCAAGGCGCTTCAGGTCAAATTGTCCGAATTGATCCTGGCGCTGGAGACGGCGAACAACCGCATCGCCGCGATCGAGCAGGCGAGTCCCGAAGAGCTGGAGGCCGCCCAAAGGGACATCGACCAGCGCGTCGAGGGCGAAGCGGCCTAACCGCCGTCGCGCTGCGGCGCGCGGCTCAACTCGTTCCCGGCGGCGATGGCCTTCTGCAACAGCCGCATCAGCTCTGCGGCCTCCTTCTCCGTGAGGCCGCGCAGCATGATCCGTTGCGCCGCTTCCACTGCCGGCGTGATCTTGCGCAACGTCCTGCGGCCCTCATCTGTCATCTTGAGCTCCCGCGCCCGGCGGTCGCGGCTAGAGGTCTCGCGGACCACCAGGTTTTTCTGCACCAGCCGATCGATGACACCGGTGATGGTGGTGCGGTCATAGGCGATCAGGCCGGCGAGCGTGATCTGGTCGATCGCCGGATGGGTGTTGATGGTCGCAAGTGCCGCATATTGCACCGGCGTGAGGTCGAAGCCGGCGTTCTCGACCTCCGCCAGGAACACGGCCACCGCGATCTGCTGGAAGCGGCGGGCCAGATGGCCGGGCATCTCGTTGGGTTCTTTCACCAAATCCTCCAGGAGGTGTCGCATATTGACAAAGTATACTGATGATCAGTATGCTGATCAATAACGATCATGAGCGAGGGAGGGAAAGTCACATGCAATTCCATCAGAACGGCTTCGCACCGGGCGACCCCACCATCTCCGATCCGTCCGAGCGCTATCCCGCCGCGCGCCCGTCCGAGCCGCTGCCGAAACAGGTCGATGTCCTCATCGTCGGCTGCGGGCCGGCGGGATTGACGCTCGCGGCGCAGCTCGCGGCCTTCGGCGACATCAAGACCTGCATCGTCGAGCAGAAGCCCGGCCGCCTCCTGGTCGGCCAGGCCGACGGCATCGCCTGCCGCACCATGGAAATGTTCCACGCCTATGGCTTCAGCGAGCGCATCCTGAAGGAAGCCTATTGGGTCAACGAGACGAGCTTCTGGAAGCCCGACGACACCGACAGCCGCAACATCGTGCGCAGCGGCTGGGTGCAGGACGTCGAGGACGGCCTGTCGGAATTTCCGCACGTGATCCTGAACCAGGCGCGGGTGCACGACTGCTTCCTCGACATCATGCGTCACGCGCCCACAAAGCTCGAGCCGCATTATTCGCGCCGCCTGCTCGATCTCGAGATCGACCCGGCGGCGCGGGTCGAAGACCGCGCGGTGACCGTGCGGCTGGAGCGGATCGATCCCGAGCACGAGGGGCAGATCGAGACCGTCAAGGCGCGCTACGTCGTCGGTTGCGACGGCGCGCGCTCGACGGTGCGCAAGGCGATCGGGCGCGAGCTGCACGGCGATTCCGCCAATCACGCCTGGGGCGTGATGGATGTGCTCGCCGTCACCGACTTCCCCGACATTCGCTTCAAGACGCTGATCCAGTCGGCGACCGAAGGCAGCCTGCTGATCATTCCGCGCGAGGGCGGCTATCTGGTGCGGATCTATGTCGAGCTTGCCAAGCTCGAGGTCGGCGAGCGGGTCGCCAATCGCAACATCACCTCCAATGAGGTGATCGCCAAGGCGCAGCGAATCCTCAACCCATATACGCTCGACGTGAAGGAGATCGCCTGGTGGTCGGTCTACGAGATCGGCCAGCGCCTCACCGACAAGTTCGACGACGTGCCGGAGAACGAGGTCGCAACACGCCTGCCGCGCGTCTTCATCACCGGCGATGCCTGCCACACCCACAGCCCGAAAGCCGGCCAGGGCATGAACGTCTCCATGCAGGATGCCTTCAATCTCGGCTGGAAGCTGGCAGCCGTGCTGCGCGGCGGCTCGCCGCCGGAGCTGCTCCACACCTATTCGGCGGAGCGCCAGGCGGTCGCAAAGGAGCTGATCGATTTCGACCGCGAATGGGCCGCCATCCTCGCCTCCGCCAAGGGCGCCGACCCCGCCAGGACCCAGCGCTATTTCGTCCAGCACGGCCGCTACACGGCGGGCACCGCGACGCATTACCGGCCCTCGATTCTCACGGGCGATGCGCGTCATCAGCATCTCGCCGAAGGCTTCGTGATCGGCAAGCGCTTCCATTCCGCCTCGGTCATTCGTCTCGCGGACGGCAAGCCCGTTCACCTCGGCCACGTCGCCGAGGCCGACGGCCGTTTTCGCATCTACGCTTTCGCCGGCAGCGGCGATCCCGCCTCGACCATCCGGGGCTTGTGCGATTTCCTTGCCGAAGGACGGGAGTCGCCGGTTCGCCGCTACACGCCCGATGGCGCCGACATCGATGCCGTGATCGATGTCCGCGCGGTATTCCAGCAGGCCCATCGCGAGCTGTCGATCGAGTCCATGCCGGCATTCCTGCTGCCGCGCAAAGGGCGCTACGGTTTGCGCGATTATGAAAAGATGTTCTGCCCGGATCTGAAGGCCGGCCACGACATCTTCGCCATGCGCGGCATCGATCGCGCCAAGGGCTGCATGGTCGTGGTGCGGCCCGATCAATATGTCGCCCACGTGCTCCCGCTCGATGCCCACGCCGAGCTCGCGGCGTTTTTCGACGGGTTCATGGTGCGGGCGGGCGGCAGATAGAAGGCGGCCGCGTGCCGGTACTGTCGACGAAGCTATCTGCCCAGCGCTGCGGCGACTGGGCCGACCAGCTCCTTCGCTAGCATATGATAGCCTTCCGGCGTGAGGTGTTGCCCGTCGGGCTGGTGCGGCTTGCCGCGAAACATGCTGTTCGGCAGCATGACGAGCCTGATGCCCATGGCCCTGATCCGGCCCTGCAGCTCGGCTGTGTAATTCGGCGCGTTCTTCCTCATATCGTTGCCGCCGGGTTGCAGGATCACGACACGCGTGCCCTTCGGCACCGCGCTGTCGAGCCGCGCCATCATTCCGCCCGTGGTGTCGCCGCTCACGCCGGCGTTGATGACGCTGACGTCAAGGCCTCGCGCACGCAACAGCGACTCGAGCTGAGCAGGATAGGCCTCGCTGGTCGACACACCCTTGCCGGCGGTGTTGCTGGCGCCGAGCGCCACGACGGTTGCGGCATTGGCGATGGCGGCCTGCAGGAGCAGTGCGAGCCCGGCAAGATATGCAAAGAGCCTCGATGTCACGGACGTTGTCCCCACCAAAAATTGCCGTTCCTTGCGCGGATTATATTCACGCCCGCTGTCATCGACGCAAGCCCCGTCAGGCAGCCGTTACGGTCCCGCCACAGCTGGGCGGAATCGAGGCGGGTGTCATTGGCTACAATTCGACTGGTCGTCCTGTGCAAGCGGGATCGCTCGGTCGCCGCTAGATTGGCGAACCGCCAACTGGCCGGGTTGGTGACCTTGATCTATTGGAAGTTGGCGTCCGCCGCTCCTGGGGCGACGATGACGCTGCAGACGACCGGGGGAATTGACGATATGTGCCATATGTTTTACCGGCGGCTTCGGAGCGCGGCCCTCCTGGGCCTCCTTGCCGTGGGGATCTCGTCCGGCGCCCGCGCGCAGGAGGCTTTCGGCGGGCCATGGCCGTGGGCGGAGAAGGGTATTGCATCCGATGCGGAAGCCAGCAGGCTGCTCAACCAGCCGGTCAGCATCCTGCCTACGAGCATCGACGGCCCCAAACCGCTGCTCTGCCGCAAGCTCAAATACAAGGTCACGAGCTACGCGCCGGACATGCTGTTCCAGGGCAGCCTCACCGCGCCGGACAGGCAGGCGCGTGCGCTGGGCTTCAAGAACAGTTCGATCAAGACACTGGAGACCGGGTGCGAGGCGGGAATCGACTTTCACATGGTCGACGACATGACGGTGCTGTTCGGCCTGAACGACCGCGTCTATACGATGACGAGGCGGAAGTAGTGCTACGGACCTGGTTGCTTGCACAGACATCGAAACGCCGTCACTGAACGCGTCCTGAACGATTGGCGCTCGAGCGGTCACGATAGATTTTCCGCATCCGGCTTGTTCGGATCTTGTCGACGTCGCGGTTTGCAATCATGAGTGCGGATCGATGCTGCGGCCGTTTCGAGGCCTGTCAGCCGGGAGACTCGATGCCGATGACGTGCCTGCTCCGCTTCCTCGCCCTGCCGCTGCTTCTGATTTCCCTCGCTAAGGCGCCCGCGGCATTCGCAGCCGCCGCCGACGTCTCGAGCGACACCGCGACCGTGAAGAACGCGCCGACGGCCCGCCGGCTCGAGGACAAGCTGCATGACGTGCCTTCCGTGCTCGATTATGGCGTGGTCTGCGATACGGTAGTGCTGCGATGGCGGCAGGTGTCGATTGCCGCAGGCTCCACGCAGTTGACGGTCGTCGACGCCTGGTTTCAGCCCGGCGATGTCGGCAAGCTGATCGTCGTCGCCGGTGCAGGTGCCGGCGGCGACAATCTCGCCGGCAAGATCGCGCGGGTCGAATCCAAGTCTCAGGTCGTGCTGTCGTCGCCTGCACAGGCCGCAGTCAACGTGCACAACGGCTATGTGGCCTATGGCTCCGACAGTGCTCCGGCGCTCAACGCGATCTTCGCCGGCACGTCGCTTCCGCAATGGGATCTTGGCGAGGTGCGGCTGCCGCGCGGCATATGCGGCGTCGGCTCCACGATCGTTTTGCCCGGCGGCCGCGACAAGGGCGCGTTCGGCCTGGAACAGGTGACGCTGCGCGGCGGCGGGCGCGGCGTGTCCTGGCTGGTCGCGCTGGCACCGATGCGCGCGGTGATCCAGGAGCCCGCCGGTGCGCACAATCAGGCCAACCTGATCGACTTCGGCATCGACGGCTCCGGTCTCGCCGATTTCGGCGCCGACATACAGGGTGGTCGAGGCGGGCGGCACAGCGGTCTCTACTACGACGACAACCGGATCGCCGGGCTGCATCTCGGCGTCGTCGCCGTTAATCCGGACGGGACGTTGGCCAGTCCGCGCGGCTGGTACACCAATATCTGGGAGTTCATGGTCGATCACAGCACGATCTCGGCCGACACGACCTCGGTGATGCCGCATGGCGCGCCGCTGTTCGGCATCCTCAACTCGGCCGGCGACAGCCATTTCACTGATCTGGTGGTTGCGCACGCCTCCGTGGCCAATGTTCGCGACACCGGCTCGGCGCACAATTTCTATACCGACGTCCATGCCTGGGGCCAGCCGCGCTACGAGTTCTGGGTGCGCGGCAAGGCCCAGTTCGCCAATTGCGAAGTCGACGGCGCCGCGGAAGCCGGCGTGCGCAGCGACGATGACGGGCTGGTCTGGAGTGGCGGGGCGATGATTTCGCTGAACAAGGGCGCGCCTGTCGGCTTCTTCTTCCCCTCGGCATCGGGCCATCACGCGATCGTGGGCCCCGACATCCAGGATATTCCGCCGAATTCCTATGTTCGCCTCGGCCCCGGCGTCCAGCTCCACGATTCCATCATCCAGATTCAGGGCCTTGGGGGCGCAAAATGAGATCTGCTCCATATGGGCGTCAGGTTTCTGCGGGATACCTTGTGAGCTTCAGGTGCGCTCTTCCCGCCTCCGCATCCCGAAATTATCCTTGTTCCGGCGCGGGGTTGCCCCGCGCCAATGATGCGTCATTCCTCGGAGCTTTCCTCATGCGTTCACTCTTCCGGCCGGGCCGGCTGGCCGCCGCCCTTGTTCTTGTTGCGCTTGCAGCGCCTGGTGTCGCAGCCAACGCCACCACCGCGCAGGAGGAGGGCAACCGGCAGGCGGTGCTGGCCTTCTATGACAAGGGGCTGAACCAGAAGGATGCCGATGCGGCGCTCGCCTATGTCGGCGACCGCTATACGCAGCACAATCCCAATGCGCAGGACGGTCCGGAGGGCTTCCGCAAATTCATCGCCTTCCTGCGCGAGAAATTTCCGAACTCCCACAGCGAGATCAAGCGCTCCTTCGTGGACGGCGACTACGTCATCCTGCATGTCCATGCCGTGCGCGAGCCCGGCACCAAGGGCAACGCCATTATCGACATCTTCAAACTGGAGAACGGCAAGATCGTCGAGCATTGGGACGTCGTGCAGCCGGTCCCCGACACCTCCGCCAACACCAATACGATGTTCTAGTGGGCAGGCGCCGCGAGGGCTTCGACGAATCCGCAAAACTGGGGTAAGCTCGGCGCGATTTCGAGTCAGCCTGCAGGAAGCGCCATGGGCGTTCTTACGCGGCGTGAGGCGTTGTTGCGGACGATCGGATGCGCGGCGGCGGGCGTGATGCCGCTCCGCCCTGCCGCGGCCTTTGCAGCGCCGATGTATGAGCCCCTTCGGGGCGTGGACATCGATCGCGCTCTGGCGACCAAGGTGGAGGCGCGGGAGATTCCCGGCGTCGTCGCCATGGCGGCCAATGGTGAAAGGCTGCTCTATGAGGGCGCATTCGGCTTTCGCCATATGGCCAACGGCACGCGCATGCCGCGCGATACCGTGTTCCGCATCGCCTCGATGGTGAAGCTGTTGACCTCGGTTGCGGCTCTGCAACTGGTCGAGCAGGGCCGGCTGAAGCTGGACGAGCCGGCCGCGAATGTCGATCCATCGCTCGCCGCCGTGGAGGTGCTGACCGGTTTCGATCCGAAAGGCGTGCCGCAGCTGCGCGCGGCGCATCGTCCGGTCACGTTGCGGCAATTGCTGTCGCATACCTCGGGCTTCAGCTATCCGCTGTGGGACGAGAGCGTGGTGCGCTATCTGAGGGTTGCGCATCAGCACAAGGACTTGCCGCGCCGGCCGTTGTTGTTCGAGCCCGGCATGGGGTGGGCCTATGGCGGCAGTCTCGACAATGTCGGCCGCATGGTGGAGATCGCGAGCGGGCAGCCGCTCGACCGTTACTTCCGCGATCACATCACGGGCCCGCTCGGCATGAACGACACCGGTTTCTCGCTGAGCGAGAAACAGCGCGCACGCGAGGCGAGCCTGCATGTGCGCGAGACGAGCGGCCGTCTGGTGCCGCAGCCGCTGGAGAAGCAGGTGCCGCAGAGCAGTTTCTCCGGTGGCGGCGGCATCTACTCCAGCGCGCCGGATTATCTGACCCTGCTGCAGGCGCTCCTCAACGGCGGCAGCCTGCGCGGAGCCGAGATCCTGCGCCCGGGGACCGTGGCGCTGATGGCCGAGAACCAGATCGGCAATCTCGAGGCCGGCCATATGAAGACGACCAATCCGGCGCTGTCGAACGACGTGGATTTCTTCCCCGGCAAGCGCCTGCGCTGGGGGCTCGGCCACATGATCAATCTCGATCCCGTCACCGACGGTCGCAAGGCGGGCAGCCTCACCTGGGCGGGGTTGTTCAACACCTATTACTGGATCGACCCCAGCATGCGGGTTGCGGGCGTGATCATGATGCAGATCCTGCCTTTCGCCGACGGCCACGCGCTCTCGGCCTACCGGGATTTCGAGCGCGGCATCTGCCATGCGATGAGGCAGGCATAGCACACGCCTCAATCTCTGGCGCAGGACGTAAGTTGCTCGCGCAGCCAGGCATGGCCGGGATCGTTGTCGAAACGCGCGTGCCAGGCGGCGTACAAATTGAAACGGCCGGCATCGAAGGGCAGCGGCAGCACGGTCAGCATGTTGGCATAGCGATCGAGAAAGCGCGCGGGCAGGGTGCAGACGAAGTCGCTGCCCTGCAGGATCGCCGGTACGACGCTGTAATATTGCACGGAGACCGCGACATGCCGCTTCAGGCGCTTTGCTTTTAGCGCGTCGTCGATGAAGCCGCGAAAACCGCCGCCCTCGCCGGAAACGATGACATGCTCGAGCGCGGCATATTCCTTCAGCGACGGCGCCCGCGCGCCCCGCGGGTGACCCTTGCGTTGGGCCATCATGAAGCGCTCCTCGAGAAGCGGCCGATGCGGCAGGCCGGCCGGCAGCCCATTGCGCGAGACCAGCGCCACATCGAGTTCGCCCTGCTCGAGCTGGTCGGTCACCGCGGACAGACTGGCGGCACGGAACGCGAGGCGAATCCGCGCGGCGCCGTTTTGCTCGAGGGCATGGATCAGCCGCGGCGCGATGATGGCGGTTGCGTTGTCGTTGGCTCCGATCGCAAACGTCCGCTCCGACGTCTTCGGGTCGAAGCGCTCGCGTTGGCTCACGACATCGTCGAGCTGCCGCAGCGCCTTGCGCAGCGGCTCCTTCAGCTGCAGGCCGCGCGGCGTGATCACCATGCCCTTGCCGGAAGCCGCCGGCGTCAGGAGCGGATCGCCGAACACGTCGCGCAGCCGGGCGAGCTGCGCCGACAGCGCGGGCTGGCTGATGCCGAGCCGCTCCGCAGCGCGCGTCACGTTGCGCTCGTCGAGCAGGACGCTGAGGGATGCCAGCAAAGGCAGGTTATGGGCATTGATATCCATCGAAATTATGCCTCATATGCCATCTATCGATTTCAGTTATCACACGGCATCCCTCAGAGAGGCAAGGTGGCTTCGCCGGGCGGAGATCGTCGGGCCAGGACGGAAGAGGTTCGAACATGAATGGCCACCACGTGGGCGAGGTCTCGGTCACCCGTGTGATCGAGACCTACGGACCGGGCTTTGCGCCGGACTTCCTGTTTCCGGATTGGGATCCGGCGGTGCTGGAGCGGCATCGCGGGCTGATGATTCCGGCCTGCTTCGATGCGGACGCCGGGCGCTTCATCGCCAGCGTGCACAGCTGGGTCGTGAGGACGCGCCATCACACCATCCTGATCGATTGCTGCGGCGGCAATTACAAGAACCGCCCGGAGCTGCCGCGCTTTCATCAGCAGAACCATCCCTTCCTCGCGCGTCTGAAGGAGGCCGGCGTCGCGCCCGAGGCGGTCGATTATGTCATGTGCACGCATCTGCATGTCGATCATTGCGGCTGGAACACGCATCTCGTCGACGGCCGCTGGGTGCCGACCTTCCCGAACGCGCGCTATCTGTTCTCGAAGGCGGAATATGATCATTGGCGCGGCCCCGCAGGACGCCAGGGCTTCAACGCCGGCGTCTACGAGGACAGCGTGCTGCCGGTGGTCGAGAGCGGGCAGGCGGAGATCGTCGACGGCGCGGGCGCGGTCGGCGATGGATTGACGTTTCGTCCTACCCCGGGGCACAGCGTCGGCCATGTCGCGATCGAGCTACAAGATGCCGGCGCCCGCGCGCTGTTCTCGGGCGATGTCATGCACCAGCCGCTGCAGGTGTTCCGCCCCGACTGGAACAGCCGCTTCTGCGAGAACGCGGCGCAGGCCATTGCCTCGCGGCGCTGGCTGCTGGAGAACGCGGCCGAGACCGAGGCGACGGTGTTCACCGCCCATTTTGCCGACAGCTCGGCCGGGCATGTTACACGCCGCGGCGAGCAGTTCGACTGGCGCTTTGTCTGAAGGAGCAGCGAAGATGAGCTCTATCCTCGACGAGATGATGATCGAGAGCGATACCCCCGGCATCCGCCTGTTCGTCCGCAACAAGCGCCGCGCGGACCTGGAGCGCTTTGCGCCCGACAACACCATCCTGTTCGTCGCCGGCTCGACCTATCCCGCTTCGACCACGTTCGACCTGCCGCTTGATGGAAAGTCCTGGATGGATCATCTCGCGGACCGCGGGAACGACGTCTATCTGGTCGATGTCAGGGGCTACGGCCATTCGACGCGCCCGCCGGAGATGAATGCGCCGGCAAAAGACAATGCGCCAGTGGTGCGGACGCCGGTCGCGGTGCGCGATGTCGCAAGTGCCGTCGAGTTCATTCGCGCGCGCAGCGGATTGGCGAAGATCAACCTGATCGGCTGGTCCTGGGGCACCAGCCTGATGTCGCGCTACACGATCGAGCAGCCCGATGCCGTCAACAAGCTGGTCCTGATCGCGCCGCAATGGCTGCGCGAGACCCCGAGTCTTGCCGATAGCGGCGGCACACTCGGCGCCTATCGCATCGTCGACCGTTCGGCTGCGAAGGCGCGCTGGCTGAACGGCGTGCCGGAGCAGCACCGCGATGCGCTGTTGCCGGAGGCCTGGTTCGAGGCCTGGGCCGATGCGACCTTCGCCACCGGGCAGGCCGGCCCCGGCGCAGGGCAGTTGATCGCGGCCAACGGCACCGTGCTCGACAGCCGCGAATATTGGGCCGCCGGCAAGCCGCTCTATGAGCCGGAGCGTATCACCGTCCCTGTCCTGATCGTGCACGCCGAATGGGACCGCGACTGCCCGCTGGAGATGTCGCGCGCGGTGTTCGGCAGGCTGACATCGGCGCCCTATCGCCGCTGGGTCGAGATCGGCGAGGGCACGCATTCGCCGTTCCTGGAAAAGAACCGCTGGCAGGTGTTCGGCGCAGTCGACCAGTTCCTCGGCGAAAGTCGGGATCTTGCGCGCTGACAGCCGGTTCGCCGCGCGTCACGTCCGCCAAAGCGTCGTGGGTGCCCGGCATTTTAAGGCAATTGTATCGAAAAGCCGGAGGCAGTTCCCGGTCCCGCATTAATACGGGCTTTAGACGTCGAGGTTAGGTTGTGCAACCGGAGCTTGGGTATTCGCTCCTGGAAAATCTCAAAGGGCAGGGCCATGAAAAGTTTGATTTTGAGGTTTTGGCGGAATGAGGCTGGTGCCACCGCCATTGAATACGGCTTGATCGCGGCGGGCATCTCGCTGGCGATCATAGCCGTGGTCAACGGCCTCGGCACCACCGTCAGTGGCAAGTTCGACGCGATCAATACCTCTCTGAAGTAAGCCCTCGGCGTTCTCAGGACCGGGCGATCACATCGCCCGGTCTTTCTTTCACGACCAGCCGGAGACCGTCGCGGCGCCCACGGACCGACGCAAGTCGAGCGCGCAAATGGGCCCTGGCTCTAGCTAAGGCCAGGAATTCCGATGAAAGCGTCGAACGGCGCCTACTACCAGGGCCTCGATCACATCCGCGGCGTCGCCGCGATCCTCGTCTATTGCTGGCACGTGCTGCACTTCTACGTGCCCCCGCAATATCATCCATTCTGGATGGTGCTTTCCTGGTTCGAGGAAGGGCACACCGGCATCGCGCTGTTCATGGCGTTGAGCGGCTATTTGTTTGCCAAGTTGACCGATGGCCAAGAGATCGACGTCCGGAATTTCCTCTGGAACAGGGCGTGCCGGCTGCTGCCTCTGTTCGCCGTGATGTACGCCGTCTACGCTGCGACCGCGCATTACACGCTCGGCGCGCTCATTCGCGGCGTCATCGTTGCGACCGAGTGGCCGGGAGCATCGTGGTCGCTCGCCATCGAGCTTCAATTCTATCTGGTGTTTCCCGCTCTGCACTGGCTGCGCACGCAACGTGGCGATCGTGCGGCGAACGCGACGCTGATTGCCATTCTCGTTGCCTGCGTCGTCGCGCGTGCCGTGTTGTGGTTCGAGACCGGATCGGTCGAATACTTTGCCTATTGGTCGATCCTCGGCCGCGCCGACCAGCTCGTGATGGGCATGTTGTTCTACGAGCTATCCAAGACATCACTGCTGCGCGACCATCGTGGAGCGCTGCTGGCGGCAACGGCAACCCTCGTGCTTCTGACCTTCCACTGGCTCAATCTGGCCGGTGGCTGCTTTGATGCATTTCCGCAGACATCCTCATCGTCGCATTGGGTGTGGCTGCCCCTGTTCGAAGGGGCGAGCTACGGCTGCCTGATCATGTGTTATGACACCATGTCATTGAGGTTCACCGGTCGGGCGTCCGATGCGCTGGCTCGGCTCGGCGAGCTGTCCTATTCGATCTATATGATCCACAGCGTGCTGGTCGTGGGGCTGCTCTGGCCGCTCGTGCCGCGCGAAACGCCGTTGCCGGTCGCCGTCGCTGCGAGCGCGGCTTTTTTTCCGGTCGTCGTCCTGATGGCGCAGCTGTCCTACGCGTATATCGAGAAGCCGTTTTTGCGGTTCCGGCGGCCCTATTTGAGACCGGCGGCCGGCCAGCCGCCGGCGGCGGCGCGATCCGGCCCAGCCTTTTATTCCGCGGGCGTGCCGTCGAGCTGATCCGGGAACGGGGAACGGCCGTTCACTTTATTGCCTGTCGAGCATCGCCTCGAGCCGGTCCAAAAACTCCCGCTGCGCCGCGTTGATCTTCCGGCGCGCGGTGGCGAGGTCGAACCAGGCGGCGCGATCGACTTCCGGAAAGCTCCGGCGCCTGCCGCTTCGGGGCGGCCATTCGATCTCGAAGGTGTTGCTGGTGATGGCGTCGGCGTTCAGGTCGAGCTCGGCCGCGAAAGCCTCGACGACCTTGCCGCCGCGCTGGCGAATGTCACCGAGCGGCTGTAGCGCGCCGGAGAGCGCCACGCCAAGCTCTTCGGCAAACTCTCGCCGCGCCGCGTCCTGCGGATCCTCGGCTGGCTCGAACTCGCCTTTGGGGATGGACCACGCCCCGTCATCCTTGTTGGCCCAGAACGGTCCGCCCGGATGCACCAGCAGCACCTCGAGCCGGCCGGCCTTCGTCCGATAGGCGAGAGCGCCTGCGCTTCGTGCCGGCATGGCTACCCGTCACGTCGCGCCTTTGCCGCGACCGCGCGATCGAGGCGATCGCGCTCCCAGCCGAACACGCTGCGCCCGTCGAGCTCGGGCGACATCGCGCGCTCGGCCGCGACAAAGGCCTCGAAGGAGGGGCCGGTGGCGGTGCGCTCCAGCCGGCGGGCCTGCTCGTCGAGGCGCCTGATGGCGGCAAGCTCTTCCTCGCGACCGAGCCTGGCGTTCTGCACGGCACTTTTCAGCACGCGGATGGTCTCGTCATAGACCTTGATCGGCACCGGGAAGGGATGCCGGTCCTTGCCGCCATGGGCGAGCGAAAAACGCGCGGGATCCTGGAAGCGGTAGGGCGCGCCATGCACGACCTCCGCGACCATGGCGAGCGATCGCACCGTGCGCGCGCCGACGCCCGGCGTCAGCAGCAGATCGGCGAAATCGGATGGTGCCTGCGCGTCGGCTGCCGCCAGCGTCGCATGCAGGCGTCGCACGAACACGTCCTTCGGCCTGACGTCGTGATGCGCCGGCATCACCAGATGCGGCAGCAGCGGCTGCGCCGGCGCCTCGCTGGTCAGCGCTTCATATTCGGCGACGATGCGGTCCGGCCCGAGCGCGCTCAACAGATCGAGCTGCGCGCCACGCGAAACCTTGGCGCGGTGGTCGGTGAGATTGACGATCTCGCCCGCAGGCCTCCCGTCGATGGCGCTGTGCGGGGCGTCGACGAAATCGCGCAGATCGCGTGAATGCCAGTGATAGCGCCGCGCCTGGCGCGCCTCGCCGTTCATGCCCTGCTGCACCACGGTCCATTTGCCGTCATCGGTGACGAAGAAGCCGTGCAGATAGAGGTCAAACCCGTCCTGCACCGCGGCGCTGTCGACCTTGGCGACGAGACGGCTCGCCTGCGTCAGCCTGGCGCCGTCGAAGCCTGTGCGCTCGGCGAGCAGCCGCAGCTCGTCCGGCGTCTTGCGCGAATGCTGCCCGCGTCCGCCGCAGACATGGATGCCGAGCTCGCCGGCGAGCGGCGCCAGCCCCCGTTTCAGCGCGCCGATCACGCTGGTGGTGATGCCGGAGGAATGCCAGTCCATCCCCATGACGGCGCCGAAGGATTGAAACCAGAACGGATGCGAGAGCCGCTGCAGGAACTCGTCACGTCCGTAATGGTGCACGATCGCCTGCGTCATGATCGCGCCGAGCGAGGCCATGCGGGTGGCAAGCCAGGGTGGAACCCTGCCGCCATGCAGAGGAAGATCGGCGCTGCCGGTGCGTCGGGCCATGCTCACCCAAGTCTGCTCATTCCGGGGCGGTCCGGACGGACCGAAGCCGAAATCTCGAGATTCGGCTTCGATGCTATCGCATCGCCTGGGAATGACGATCAAAATCTCTGGTCTGATGGCGCCTCAAGGCCGCGGATTGAACGCGGCGCTTTCCTGGCGGGAGAGGTCGTTTGCCGCCGTTCGCCGCGGTGGCATGGGTACGGCGGTGCTCTCCGCTGCAACCGGACCCTTCTTCCTGAGGCTCATGGCATGGCCACCCCGCTCCGGCCGCCGGGCATGGGAGATGTCGGCGAAGGCGCGGTCGAAGCCGTGGAGGCGCTCGAACTCCCCGGCGGCGGGCGGGGTGATGTCGAGTGGGGGTCCAAGCGGCGGCAGCGCGTCGTCGACCGTTGCTGCCGCTGGCGCTGCCTCTGCAGGTGAGGGCGACGTGGCTGAAGGGGACGCAGGCGAGGATGGCTCCGGCAGGGCGGCGACCTTGGTCGGGGCGGGCTCGTCCGCGCCAAGATCGGTGCCGGCGGAGGGCTCGGTGCTGGTCCACAACAGCGCAACCACCGCAAGGCCGGCAATGGAAACGGCCGAGGCTCCGGCCAGCGCCATCACCCAGGAGGCAAGCCGGTGGATTTTTCCGGCGCGGGTCTGTTTGACCTCCTCGACCCGGGCGAGCTCCAGGAGATGGTCGTAGGCGGCGCGCTGTTCGCTATCGAGCAGGATTTCCTGCGCGCGCACGATCTGGCGGAATTTCTTTCCGGCATCGGGGTCACCCGGGTTGAGATCGGGATGAGCCCCCTTCACCGCCTGACGGAAGGCGGCTCGTAGAGCTTCGGCGTCGTCGCGCGGCAGCGCGCCGAGCAAATCGTAGAGCGTCTCCATACGCGATACCGACGTCGCTCTTTCCTGTCTCCACCCGAATGGGGCCGCTTGCGAATTTCGAGAGGAGTACCAAACACTAGTGACGAGGATAATTCATTTCCAGCGGGGCAAAAGAATGACTGAATTATGCGCAAAAAATAGCCCAGCCGCCGTACTCCCGCCCCGCATGGGGTCGGATACAGGGCCGGATGGTTAACACGGAAGGCAACATGAGGCCTGTGACAGACGCTTTAGCCCGCAAACCTGCTTCGCTCCCGCGCGCAGCGCTCGCAAGCCTGTTCTGGCTCGCCTGTCTCTGCGGCGGCGCGCATGCGGACGCCGCCTATTCCTTCGACACCACCCCCGGCCGGCTGCCCAAGACGGTGGTGCCCCGAAATTATGCCATCGAGCTGACGCCTGATGCAAAGGAGCTGACGGTCTCGGGCAGCGAGGTGATCGACATCGATGTGCGCGAGCCGACCACGCACCTGGTGCTGAATGCGGTGAACATGACGCTTGCCGAGGCGACCGTCGACGACAAGACGCGTCCGGAGATCAGCCTCGATGCGGCCAGCGAGACCGTGACGCTGACCCTGCGCGAGCCGCTGGCGGCGGGCCCGCACCGGCTGCGCATCGTCTTTGCCGGCAAGATCAACTCCTTCGCGCGCGGGCTCTATTATGCCGACTACCCGACCGCGCAGGGCACGAAGCGGATGATCTCGAGCCATCTGGAGCCTGCCGACGCGCGGCGCATCTTCCCCTGCTGGGACGAGCCGGCCTTCAAGGCGACCTTTACGCTAACCGCCACGGTGCCTTCGAATTTTCTCGCCGTCGGCAACATGCCGGTTGCGCGCGAGGAGGCGATCTCGGCGTCCGAGAGGCGGGTCAGCTTCGCGCCGACGCCGAAGATGTCGAGCTATCTGTTCGTGTTCACGGCCGGCGAGCTCGAGCGCATCACCGCGAATGCGGACGGCGTCACCGTCGGCGTGGTCACCACGCAGGGCAAGAGCGAGCAGGGCCGCTTTGCCCTCGATAATGCGGTCAAGCTGCTCGGCTTCTACAATGATTATTTCGGCACCCCCTATCCGCTGCCCAAGCTCGATCTGATTGCGGTGCCCGGCGGCTTCGGCGGCGCCATGGAGAATTGGGGCGGCATCACCTTTTTCGAAAGCAGGCTGCTGTTCGACCCCGCGACCAGCGCCGACAGCGCCCGGCGCGGCATCTTCAGCATCCTGGCCCATGAGATGGCGCATCAATGGTTCGGCGATCTCGTCACCATGGGCTGGTGGGACAATCTCTGGCTCAATGAGGGCTTTGCCAGCTGGATGCAGGAACGGGCGGCGGAGCACTTCTATCCGCAATGGAACACCTGGCTCAACGGCTACGGCCAGAAGCAATATGCCATGTCACTCGACGCGCGCCGCACCTCGCACCCGATCCAGCAGAAGGTCAATGACGAGAGCGAGGCGATGACCGCCTTCGACGGCATCACCTACAACAAGGGCCAGGCCTTCCTGCGCATGCTGGAGAACTATCTCGGCGAAAACGCCTTCCGCGACGGCCTGCGCCGCTACATGGCCGCGCATGCGCTTGGCAATGCGACGACGGCCGACCTCTGGCAGGCGCTCGAGGCCGCGACCGGCAAGCCGGTGGCGTCGATCGCGGCGTCGTTCACCGAGCAGGACGGTGTGCCGCTGGTGATCGCGGAGACCCGTTGCGATGGCAGGAAGCAGCAGCTTCGCCTGAACCAGGAGCGCTTTGCGATCGTGCCGCCGCGGTCGTCGAGCGCGGGCAATGGCGAGGCCGGCCTGCCGCCGCGCAGCTGGCGGCTGCCGGTGCGGCTCGGCCTGGTCGGTGGACGCGACGCCGAGACGTTCCTGCTCAATGGCACCGCCGATGTCGCGGCCGGCCATTGCGGCGATCCGATCAAGGTCAATCTCGGCGATATCGGCTATTACCGGGTCGAGTATGGCCCGACCGACCGCGCCGCGCTGGTGAAATCGCTTGCCGCGATGACGCCGGAAGACCGCGTCGATTTCCTCGCCGACAGCTGGGCGCTGGTGCAGGCCGGCCGCACCGAGGCGCCGTCTTATCTGGCGCTGATCGGCAGGCTCGCGCCCAATGATCAGCGCGCCGTCTGGGACCAGGTGATCGGCTCGCTCGCCCATCTCAATCGCCTGGCGCGCGACCGCAGCGAGCGGCCCAGCCTGCAGGCGTTTGCGCGCGCCACCTTGCATCCGGCGTTCGACCGGCTGGGCTGGGACGGCGCCGCCGCCCCCGACGACGACGAGGCGTTGTTGCGGGCGAGCCTGATCCGCGCGCTCGGCGATTTCGGCGATGGCGACATCGTCGCCGAGGCGAAGCGCCGCTTCGAGCGCTTCCGGCAGGATCCGAACGCGCTTCCCACCGCCTTGCGGGATCCGGTGATGCATGTGGTCGGCATATCGGCCGACAAGCCGACCTATGAGGCGCTGCTGTCCATGGCGCGCAAGGCCACCGCGACCAATGAGCGCCTGCGCTACTACTTCGCCGCGGCAAGCGCGCGCGATCCCGTGCTGGCGCGCGAGACGCTGGCCCTGACGCTCACCGACGAGCTGCCCAACACCATCATCGGCGGCGTCATCTCGACGGTGGCGTCCGCCGGCGAGCAACCGGAGGTCGCCTGGGATTTCGTGCAGAAGCATTACGAGGCGCTCGCGGCAAAGCTCGGCCCGTCGTTCCGCGACTCGTTCATCCCCAATCTGATGACCAGTTTCAGCGACGGTGGCCACGCCGCCGAGCTCCTGCAATTCGCGCCCGCGCAGGCGACCAGCGGCGGTAAGGTGATGACGGCCCGCGCGGTCGAGACCATCGCGATCGCCGCCGACCTGAAATCCCGTGCCTTGCCGGCGGTGGAGGCCTGGATCAAGGAGCAGGCCAGCGCGCGGCCGTGAAGCGGCCGCGGTACTGTCGCAAATGGTTCAACTCCTGATAGTATGCGGGATGTCGCCATCCATGGAGCGCCCCCATGCTGCGGACAGCCATTGCGATGCTCGTCGTTCCGGTGCTTGCGCTTGGCTTCGCGCATGCGCAGCAGGCCCCGCTGCCGGCCGGCCCAGTCGATCCCAGGCTCGGCTGCGACACCGCCGCCGCATTTCCCGTGCCCGATCTCGGCGAGCCCACCAACATCGATGTCTTCAAGAAGCAGCTGGTGTACTACCGCTGTACCGCCTATGAGCACGATGTCGCCAAGGTGCTTGCCGATGCGCAGCGCTGGGTCGCGGCGCGGGCGCCGCAGGTCGCACGGCCCGCGATCGTGCTCGACATCGACGAGACCTCGCTGTCGAACTGGCCGCGCATCTACCAGGACGATTTCGCGTTCATCGGCGGCGGCGCTTGCGACTTCGAGACCGGCGACGCC
This sequence comes from Bradyrhizobium sp., assembly GCA_035293585.1. Classification (GTDB taxonomy): domain Bacteria; phylum Pseudomonadota; class Alphaproteobacteria; order Rhizobiales; family Xanthobacteraceae; genus Bradyrhizobium. The sequence continues at coordinate 46,371 of DATGMN010000037.1, forward strand.
TGCGGCGATCTCGACTGGGAGCAGAGCGCGCTGGCGCAGGCGATTGCGCCGACGCTTCAGCTCTACAATGCCGCACGCTGCGTCGGCCAGGCGGACGGCTGCAGCAAGGTCGAGGTGTTCTTCGTCACCGGACGCCGGGAGAGCAGGCACCGCGACGAGATGGCGAGCGCCTATACGCTGCGCAATCTCGACCGCGCCGGCTACGGCCCCGTTGCCCGCGATCATCTCTATATGCGCGATCCCACCGGCAACGGCAGCGTGTCCAACCACAAGACCGCCGCCCGCATCGACATCGAGGCGAAGGGTTTCGTCATCATCGCCAATATCGGCGACCAGAAGAGCGACCTTGCGGGCGGCCATGCCGAGATGACCTTCAAGGTGCCGAATCCGTTCTACTTCCTGCCGTGAACGCCATGTGGCCCGGTTGGCGGCGGCCCTTGTTGAGCATGCCGCCTTCTCCAGCGCGTGCGCCCTATTCGTCGAAGCCGACGAACACCGTGGCCTCGGTGACGGACTTGCGCTCGGACACGACGGCATTCGCCGGGAAGCTTTCATCGGGCCAGCCGAGCGCAATGCTTTTCATGATGACCTGATCGTCGGCTATTCCGGCGTGCTCGCGCACGACAGGCGACTGCATGATGCCCTGGCTGTTGATCACGGCACCCAGCCCGCGCGACCAGGCGGCGTTGACGAGCGCGGTCGCCACCGCCCCGCAGTCGAACGGCGTATCGTCGCTGCCGTCGAGCACGCGGTCATAGGTGATGATCACACAGACCGGCGCGTCGAACTGCCGAAAGCCGCGCAGCACCCAGTCCTGGCGCCTCTCCTTGTCGTCGCGCGCGATCCCCATCGCCGCGAACAATTGCTTGGCGACCGCAACCTGCCGGTCGCGGTGCTGACCCGCGAAGGGTTGACCTGTGCGAAACTCGCGCGACTGCGGTACGCCGGCCACCATCCGCTCGGTGTTGCCGGCGCGGATCCGGTCCAGCGGCTCGCCGGTCACGACGTAGAAATTCCACGGCTGCGTGTTCATCGACGACGGTGCCCGCATCGCCAGACCGATGATTTCCTCGATCAGGGCCTTAGGCACCGGATCAGGCTTGTAACCGCGAATGCTCCGGCGACCGAGAATGACGTCATCGAACTGCATGTTTCTCGAATGTCCTTGATGTGCTGAACTGGCTCAGATATTTGCGGTTTCTCAGCGTTCGCGCAAGATGAGCCAGCGGCTGCTCCGGATCGAAAGACCTTTAACCGCATGTCCGATTTCCACGGTGTCTTTCCCTATCTTGTCTCGCCCGTCGAGGCCGACGGCACGGTCCGCACGGGTGTGCTCGGCAGCCTCTGCGACGACCTCATCAAGGCCGGCGTGCATGGCCTGACGCCGCTCGGCTCGACCGGTGAATTCGCCTATCTCAATGGCGAGCAGCGGACCGCTGTCGTGCAGGCGACGATCGAGGCCGCGCAGGGCCGCGTGCCTGTTGTGGCCGGCGTGGTGTCGACGGCGACCGCTGACGCCGTCGCCCAGGCGAAAGCTTACCAGAAGCTCGGAGCCGACGGCATTCTCGCGATCCTGGAGGCCTATTTCCCGCTCGCTGACGCGCAGGTGGAATCCTATTTCCGCGCCATCGCGGACGCCGTCGACATCCCCGTCGTGATCTACACAAACCCGCAATTCCAGCGCTCCGACCTGTCGCTCGACGTGATCGAGCGCCTCGCCGCCCATCCGCGCATCGGCTATATCAAGGACGCCTCGACCAATACCGGGCGGCTGCTCTCGATCATGAACCGCTGCGGCGATAACATCCGCGTGTTCTCGGCCTCCGCCCATATTCCGGCGGCGGTGATGCTGATCGGCGGGCAGGGCTGGATGGCCGGGCCCGCCTGCATCATCCCGCGCCAGAGCGTCGAGCTCTACAATCTCTGCCGGCGCCAGCGCTGGGAGGAGGCGATGGTGCTCCAGCGCAAATTGTGGCGCGTCAACGAGGCCTTCGCCCGCTACAACCTCGCGGCCTGCATCAAGGCGGGCCTTGCCATCCAGGGCTATGACGTCGGCGACCCGATCCCGCCCCAGGCTCCGGTAGGTGCGGACGCACGCAGGGCGGTGGAGGCGGTGTTGCGGGAGGTTGGCTGACGCTTCTTTGAGCATCTTGGCACCGTCATTCCGGGGCGGTGCGTAGCACCGAACCCGGAATCTCGAGATTCCGGGTTCGCGCTTGCGCGCGCCCCGGAATGACGGAGCCAGCGGTTGTTTCGCGCTGCAAATCCGCTAAAACCCCGCCCAAACCCAAAAAGACTCGAGGACATAGCGGATGAATATTCTTCCCGGCAATTTGCGTTTCGGGGCGGGCCAGCCGGTCAAGCGTTTGGAAGATCAGAGACTGCTCACCGGGAAGGGACAGTTCATCGACGACAAGCCGGCCGATGCGACCCTGTGGCTGCATGTGCTGCGCTCGCCGCATGCCCACGCCAGGATCGTCTCGATCGACGCCAAGGCCGCGATCGACATGCCGGGCGTGGAAGCCGTGTTCACCGGCGCCGACCTGGTCAAGGACGACATCGGCACCATCCCGACGCTCAACATCTTCAAGCGGCCGGACGGCAAGCCGATGACGGTGCCGCCGCGGCGGCTGCTCGCTCACGAGGTGGTGCGCTTTGCCGGGGAGGCGGTCGCGGCCGTGGTCGCGAGCTCGCGCACGCTGGCGCAGGAGGCGGCCGAGGCGATCGTCGTCGAGTATCAGGAGCTGCCCGCGGTGGTCGATCCGATTGCGGCGACCAGGCCGGGTGCGCCGGCGGTTTGGCCGGAGGCGCCGGACAATGTGGTGGCCGCCATGAGCTATGGCGATGCGGCCAAGGTCGAGGCGGCCTTTGCCGGCGCCGCGCACACGGTTTCGCTCGATCTCGTCAGCCAGCGCCTGGTGCCGTCGGCGATGGAGCCGCGTTCGACCATTGCCGAGGTCGACAAGAAGAGCGGGCGGCTCACGCTCCATGTGCAGTCGCAGACGCCGGGCTCGACCCGCGACGTGCTGGCGGAAGCCATCCTGAAGCGGCCGAAGGATTCGGTGCGCGTCCTGGTCGGCGACATCGGCGGCGGCTTCGGCCAGAAGACCAATGTCTATCCCGAAGACGGCATCGTCGCCTATGCCGCGGTGAAACTGGGCAAGAAGATCCGCTGGCGCGGCGACCGGACCGACGAGTTCGTCGGCGGCACCCATGGCCGCGACCTCACCTCGACCGCGGAATTCGCGCTCGATGAAAAGGGCAGGGTGCTGGCCTATCGCGTGCGCTCGGTGGGCGGCACCGGCGCCTACATGTCGGGCGCGGGCAACATCATCCCCCTGGTGCTCGGGCCGTTCGTGCAGACCGGCGTCTACGACCTGCCGCTGGTGCATTTCGAGGTCAAGACGGTCATGACCAACACCGCGCCCGTCGGCGCCTATCGCGGCGCCGGCAGGCCCGAGGCGGTGTTCATCGTCGAGCGGCTTTTCGACGCCGCCGCGCGCAAGATCGGCATGGATCCGCGCGCGATCCGGAAGGTGAACTACATCAAGCCGGCGCAATTGCCCTACACCAATGCGGTCGGCCAGGTCTATGACTCCGGCGCCTTCGCCCACATGCTCGATCGCGCGGCAAAGCTCGCCGACTGGGACGGCTTCAATGCCCGCAAGCGCGCGGCGAAGAAGAAGGGCCTGCTCTACGGCCGCGGGCTCACCAGCTATATCGAATGGACCGGCGGCCGCGCGCACACCGAGAAGGTCTCGCTGCATGCGACCGCGGAAGGCCGCGTCGTCCTGCATTCCGGCACCATGGCGATGGGGCAGGGGCTTGCGACCACCTACACCCAGATGATCTCGGAATCGCTCGGCATTCCCATGGACAGGATCGACGTGGTGCAGGGCGACACCGATCTCGCCACCGGCTTCGGCAGCGTCGGCTCGCGCTCGCTGTTCGTCGGCGGCACGGCGGTTGCGGTCTCCGCCAACGACATGATCCAGAAGGCGCGCGAGAAGGCCTCGAATTTGTTGGAGACCTCGGTCGCGGACATCGAATATCGCGACGGCTTCCTCACCGTGGTCGGCACCGACCGCCGCATCAGCCTGTTCGACATCGCCAGCAAGGAGGCCGGCGCAAAGCTCTCGGTCGACAGCGAGGGCGAGGTGGACGGGCCGAGCTGGCCGAACGGCACGCATATCTGCGAGGTCGAGATCGATCCCGACACCGGCGAGAGCCGCGTGGTGCGCTACACCACGGTCGACGACGTCGGTGTCGCCGTGAACCCGATGCTGGTCACCGGCCAGATCCATGGCGGCGTCGCGCAGGGCATCGGGCAGGCGCTGTTCGAGGGCGTGGCTTATGATGCCGCGGGCCAGCTCCTGACCGCGACCTACCAGGACTACTGCATCCCGCGCGCCACCGACGTGCCGCCGCTCAGCGTGACGCTGGATGATTCCGCGCCCTGCCGCACCAATCCGCTGGGCGCCAAGGGCTGCGGTGAATCCGGAGCCATCGGCGGCCCGCCCTGCATCACCAATGGCGTGATGGATGCGCTCGCCGAGCTCGGCATCACCCAGCTCAACACCCCGCTCACGCCGCAGAAGGTGTGGCAGGCGATTAAAGCTGCGAAGGAGGCGGTCTGAGTGTATGCCGTCATTCCGGGGCGCTCGCGAACAGCGAGCGGACCCGGAATCTCGCGCCGCAACCTCGAGATTCCGGGTTCGTCGCGTCGCGACGCCCCGGAATGACCGCAGTGCCAAAAATTGCCGGCTATCCGCTTTTCCTCGCTTACTCGATGATTTGTTCTGCTACCTTCGCTGCAATCGTGACCTCTTGACGTTCCTCGGAGATTTTGATGCGCAGATTTCTTACCGTGCTCGCGGCGCTTGCCACCTTGAGCCTCACCAATTGCGGCTACAATGCGATCCAGACCGAGGACGAGCAGATCAAGGCGAACTGGTCCGAGGTCGTGAACCAGTATCAGCGCCGCGCCGACCTCGTGCCCAACCTCGTCAACTCGGTGAAGGGCTTCGCGCAGCAGGAGAAGGACGTGTTGCTCGGCGTCACCAATGCCCGCGCCAAGGTCGGCAGCATCCAGGCGACGCCCGAGGTGCTGAACGATCCGGCCGCGTTCCAGAAATTCCAGGCCGCCCAGGGCGAATTGTCGAGCGCGCTGTCGCGCCTGCTCGTCGTCACCGAGAATTACCCGCAGCTGAAATCGGACGCGCTGTTCCACGATCTGATGTCGCAGCTCGAAGGCACCGAGAACCGCATCACGGTGGCGCGCAACCGCTACATCAAGTCGGTGCAGGACTATAACGTCACCATCCGCTCCTTCCCGACCAACCTCACCGCCATGGCCTTCGGCTACAAGGAGAAGCCGAACTTCACGGTCGAGAACGAGAAGGAGATTTCGACCGCGCCCAAGGTCGATTTCAACACCGCGCCGTCGAAGTGACGACGCCGTTGAGACGCCGCGATCAGCAAAAAACGCGCCCTCGCCCCGCTCTTCGCGGGGAGAGGGTCGGGGTGAGGGGCTCTCTCAAAGCGCTCGGTGCTTGGAGAGTCCCCCTCACCCGGATCGCATCTTCGATGCGATCCGACCTCTCCCCGCAAACGGGGCGAGGTGAGGAACGCGGGGCCGCGCGATGACCGCGCTTCGAGCCATCTTGCTGGCGGCTGTGCTGTGCTGGGCCGGTGCGGCCGCGGCCGACGTCGCCGTGCCGCAGCTCACCGGCCGTGTGGTCGACCAGACCGGGACGCTCACGGAAAGCGACATCGCATCGCTGAGCGCGAAGCTGAAGGACCTCGAGCAGCGCAAGGGCGTCCAGGTCGCGGTCCTGATCGTGCCGACCACGGAGCCGGAGACCATCGAGCAGTTCTCGATCCGGGTCGCCGAAGCCTGGAAGATCGGGCGCCGGAAGATCGACGACGGCGCGCTGCTGGTGATCGCCAAGAATGACCACAAGCTGCGCATCGAGGTCGGCTACGGCCTCGAGGGCAGCCTCACCGACGTGACCTCGCGGCGCATCATCGACGAGGTGATCACGCCGGACTTCCGGTTCGGCGATTATGCCGGCGGCATCTCCAAGGGGGTCGACCGCATCATCGGCGTCGTCAATGGCGAGACGCTGCCGCCGCCGAAGCCGGAGGCGTCGCACGGCACCAATTCGGACTGGATCAGCTTTCTCAACCCGTTCAATCCGTTCACCATCTTCGGCATCTATGTGATCGGCGCGATCTGCCGCAACCTGCTCGGGCGGCTGCTGGGCTCCGGCACGGCCGGCGTGGTGGTCGGCGGCATCGCCTGGTATTTGTTCGGCTCGATCGCGCTCGCGGCGCTGCTCGGCGGCATCGTCTCGACGCTGACCTTCTTTGCCGACGGCATCATCGCGGCGAGCCAGAATGCCGCCCGCCAGTCAGGCCGCGGCCGTTCGGGCGGCTGGTCCGGCGGCTTCTCCGGCGGCGGCTCGAGCGGCTGGAGCTCCGGCTCGAGCTCGGGCTCGAGCGACAGCGGCTTCTCGGGCGGCGGCGGCAGTTTCGGCGGCGGCGGCGCCTCGGGAAGCTGGTGAGGGCGGGGCGGTCATGAGCATCACGCGGACGGCCAGGCACCTGATCGAGCACCATTGGCGGGCGCGCAGCATCTTCACGCCCTCGGTGCTGATGCGAATCGAGCAGGCGATCAAGGCGGGCGAGGCGACCCATGCCGGCCAGTTGCGCTTCGTCGTCGAAGGCGCGCTCGACGGCGCGCCGCTGTTCCGCAACCAGTCCGCCCGCGAGCGCGCGCTCGACGTGTTCTCGCAGTTGCGGATCTGGGACACCGAGCACAACAACGGCGTCCTGATCTATCTGCTGCTCGCCGACCGCACGGTCGAGATCATCGCCGACCGCGGCATCGACGCGCGGGTCGGCGCGGCCGGCTGGCAGAGCATCTGCCGCGCGATGGAAGCGGAGTTCCGCGAGAAGCGGTTCGAGGCGGGCGTGATCAAGGGCATCCAGGCGGTGTCGCGGGAGCTTGCCAAACATTTCCCGCCGCAGGGCTCGCCTCGCAACGAACTGCCGGATCAGCCCGTGGTGATGTAGGCGGATGCGATCGCGCAGGATGGGTAGAGCGAAGCGAAACCCATCATCTCGCCCGAGCCCGTCATTCCGGGGCGATGCGCAGCATCGAGCCCGAATCTCGCGCCGCAACTTCGGGATTCCGGGTTCGCGCTTTCAGCGCGCCCCGGAATGACTTCATGTGCGAAGCAGGGATGATCGCTACCGGTTCAGCGCCACGTCCCTGAACGCGCCCACCAGCGCCTTCTCCAGCTTGCCGTCCATGCTCCTGAGAACGTCGTAGGCGTCCTCGCGCGACATCGGCGCGCGATAGCGGCGGTTTTCGATCAGGGCGGCGAAAATATCCGAGATGGTGAGAATGCGGACGATGTCGCTGATGCTGCCGTTGCAGAGGCCGTCGGGATATCCGCTGCCGTCGAGATATTCGTGGTGATGCCGCACCGCGTCGAGAACCTCGGCGCTGATCTGGCCGTTCTGCCTGAGCACGTCGTAGCCGGCGGTGGGATGGGTCTCGATCAGCGCGCGCTCGTGATCGTCGAGCTTGCCGGGCTTGTCGAGGATCGCGAGCGGGACCTTGGCCTTGCCGACATCGTGGAACATCGCGGCCGAATAGAGCCGCTCGATATCCACTTTGGCAACGCCGAGGCTGAGGCCGAAATCGACCGTGATCCCGGTCACCAGCAGGCAATGCTGATAGGTGCCCTCATGGTGGCGGCGGACGGTGGCGAGCCAGTCGGCGAGTCCGCTTTCGGCGATGGCGTCGGCGATATGGCTGCCGCCGCTGCGCGTGCTCTGGATGTCGATCGGCAGGCCGGTTGCGACGGCGGTGAACATCGAGGCCAGCGCGGCCTCCGCGACCGCGGCCGCGACCTGGGAGCCCTGCGACTCGCCCGCCGCATCGGCGTCCACAACCGCGTCGCTCAGCTCTGCGATCAGCTTGGCCTGGTTGAGCCGACCCATCAGGACGCGGGTGGCGCCGAGCGCATAGGCCTGGCTCACATGAAGATGCGCGGCGGCGTCGATCAGGAAGATGCGTTTGCGCACCTTGCTCAAGCCCCGGATGATCTTCTTCAGCGCATGGATGTTTTCGAGTATGCGCAGGTCCGCCCTGATGACGAGTGCGGAGACGTCGCCGCGCTGCACGCGGGCGCCCCCGAGCAGCTCCGAGGTGACCGCAAATCTCGGCTCGAGCAGCTTGCGGACCGCAAGGAGCTTGTTGGGATCGTCGGCGACCACGTGGACGGGCATCAGGGGCGACACCTTCCGTGACCGGCGCGGCGGGCCTGCGCGACGCGTCCCTCGGGATCCTGCTCCCGACGACCGGTCGCGACCGCCCGCTTGGCCGAAAACGTCACGGCTTCTTCCCGCTGCCTTCGGCCGTCTTCCCGGTGGTTTCGGCCTTCTTCTCGCTGATCTCCGGTCGCTTCTGGCCCGGCTTGAGCTGCACGAAGCGGATGCCGGCGTTGCAGCCGTCGATCCAGACCAGCTCGCAGCGCCGGAAGGCGAGGCCGGTCGACGACAGCAGCAGGAAGAACTCCTTGGCCTGCAGCACGTCGACCGTGCCCTCGACCTCGATCTTGGCGCCGGTCGCGGAGACGTCGAGCAGGACGCAGCTGCGCCGCCAGGTGCCGTCGACACCCATCAGATTGACCGGGTGCTTGTGATCGAACCGGACCCGGTTCGAGCCGCGGTTTTCGCCCTTCAACATCAACCTACCTCCCTGACAGACCGGGCCGCCGCGGGCACCGGGGGCTCGAAGCGCATGGTGTATTGGGCGGACGAGATGTAGAGCGTCTCGAACATCTCCTTGCCCATCTCGAGCAGCTCTTTCGACGGTTTCGCCACGCGGCGATTGTTGAGCACCGACACCGCGGTCTGCCAGTTCAGGCGGGCGGCGCGGCAGGCGATGATCACGCCTTCGCAGCGCTCGTCGTCCATCAGCGGCTCGATCACCCCGATGCTCGCGCCCGAGAGCACGGCGAGCGAGGCGACCAGGTTCGTCAGCTCGCGGCGCATGGCGAAACGGTTGACCGCGGAATCGTTGAGCTTGCCGATGCGGTTGAGCCCCTCGACCATGGCGAGCGCGTCGGCATAATCGGCCGGCGCGTTTGCCTCGCGCGGCGGCTTTTCGGCGCTCGTCGCCGCGATCGCGGCCTGGATTTTCTCGCGGAGCGGGGCAGGCGCCATCTTCACGAGGCGCGCGCGCACGGTATCGGTCGTCCGGGTCAGCAATTCGGCGAGGTGGGCCGCGGGCAGGTCCGCGCGCAACCCCGCCGCTTCCGCCACCATCTCGTCGCGTTCGGCGATTGCGAGCAGCGCGCCAAGGGACCGGTCCGTGAACCGGGCACCGGGATTTTTCACCAGCGCGCGGGCGGCCTCCTTGCCGGCGCGCTTGAGCAGCAGGGAGGTGATGTCCTCGCTGAGCGAGGGCCGCCCCGCGATCGCCAAGAGATGCCGCTGGCTGCGGTCGCAGATAACCTGCACCAGGTCGTCGTCGGCAAGCGCTCTGGTGCGCGCCAGCACCGGGCCTGCCACGGCGTCGTCCTCATGGCGCGCCAGCCGCCGCATGGTTTCCGCCGGCGCGGGCTCCAGCCCCGCCAGGCTCGCGCTGATGCCGGCGAGCGCGCGGGCGTCGCTGCGCTCGACCAGCCGCAACAGCACATCGTCGAAAATGCGCAGCTGGTCGGCCTGCAGCCGTCCCGCGGCCGACCGAAACAGCTCGGCGAGTCCTCGCAACATGCGCGTCCGCCGCTCGGGCGGGCCGTTCTTTGCGATGAGCTCGACCTCGGCGATGAGTTCGGAGCAAGCAATGGCAGTCATGGCCTGGAAATGGCGTGGATGAAATGATCGGGTCTGAACCCCCGTAATTTCACGCCCTAAGAATTAAAGGACTTTATTCAAATTGCCGCTTATGGTTGTGAGCCGCGTTTTGGAGCCCTAAAACTGTATCGAAATTCGGCAAAAGCTGGTGACAAGCGATTGCGCCTTGTGTGCAACGCAACTGACTGTGTCCAGATACCGGTCGCCTGTCTCGACGGCGGAGTAGTCTCCCTGCCGGACGCATCGTGCTCTTAATTCATTGACGCCGCCTCGACCGGGCCATTCGGGCGGTCCCGACATCCGCAAAACCTGGAATTTCCAGGCCGGAATTTTCGCGAGTTCTGGAATTCACAAGTCCTGCCAGTTCTGCAAGACAATGAAAAACGATTCGGACCAGCCGTTGCTGGCGCCACAGATCTTCAGGTTCTCGGACGTCGACGAGTTTCGAAGCGCGGTGCGAAGCCTCGACATCGACTTCACGCCGTTGGTCCGCACCATTTCGGCCGAGCAGATCATCCTGAACCTGCCCGGCTGCTCCATCAATCTCGTGAAGTCGTTTCCGAGGATCACCGACGGGCAGTTCGCCCCCGATTGCACCTGCGTCGGGTTTACGATGGACGAGGGGATTCCGATCCGCTTCAACGGGGTTGACGAGATTCCCTCGGCCATCGTGATCGGCAGCAACGGCGCCGCCTATACGACCGTCGAGCGCGTCGGACGGCGCTACGCCTCGATCGTGTTCACGCCGCAGGTCGATGATCGCGGCTGGCCGGAGGCGGGGTCGAATTTCCGGATTTTCGAGACCTCGCCTGGGGCGTATGGCTGGCTTCGCACCCTGGTCTGGGAAATCACATGCGTTTCCTCGGCCGGGACGGAGACCGAGCAGCGCCAGATCGGCTCGGCCATTCGCGAGTCGCTGCTTGCCGGAATAGACGCCGCCTTTGGCGATGTGCGTCCCTCGAAATGGGCCAATCGCGCCAATGCGGGCAGGCAGTTCAGGATATTCCGGGACATCCGCGACATCCTTGCAGCCGGCATCGGACACCCGATCTACTCGAGCGATATCGCAAAGCAGCTCGGCCTGTCGGTTCGCACCATCCATGACGCGGTGCTGCACTTCTCCGGCATGAGCCTGCATCGCTACCTGCGCCTGCGCCGCCTCTGGCTGGTGCGCCAGCAGCTGCGCGCGGGCACCCAAAGCGTCAAGGCCACGGCGCTTGCCTTCGGCTTCTGGCATTTCGGCGATTTTGCCCAGAGCTACCGGTCGCTGTTTGGCGAAGCGCCGTCGGAGACGCTGGCGCGCGCCCGCCAGGACTGAGAGCGAGGACGCCATCGGCACGAGGTGACGCTGCTCGTCCGCAAGGATCGTGTTCGATCGGAGCGATGAGATCACGATGCGATTCCGTGTCGCATCGTGGTCTCATCCACCGCGTGCGATCAGACGCGCGGGTGAGCGGTTGCGTCCTGCGTGCAAGGCACCTTGTCTGTTTCGACACTGGTCTGCCGGTGGGACGGCGAGGTAATCTCCGTCGCGAGGAGCATGTTCTCTCCGACCTCCCTCGGCCGTGACCGGCCTTGCATGGAGGCGTCCAGCCCTCCGGAATTCGTCGTTCCGGGATTTGCCAGTCCTGAAGTGCAATGAAAAACAATTCGGGCCAGCCGCTGCTGGCGCCACAAACCTTCAGATTTTCGGATGTCGATGAATTTCGAAGCTCGGTGCGAAATCTCAACGTCGATTTCACGCCGCTGGTCCGCACCATCTCGGCCGAGCAGACCATTCTCAATCTGCCCGGCTGCTCCATCAGCCTCATCAAGTCGTTTCCGCGGGTGATTGATGCGCAGCTCGCGCCGGACTGCACGGCGATCGCCTTCGTGATGGACGACGGCATTCCGCTGCGGCTGTACGGGGTGGAATGGGATCGCTCGTTCATCGCGATCGGCAGCAACGGGTCCGTCTACAGCGCGGTCGAGGACGGCGTGCGGCACTATGTGCTGGCCTCGTTCACGCCGCAGGTCGAAGACCGCGGCTGGCCGGCGTCAGGCCCGACTTTTCGGGTGTTTGAAACGTCGCTGCGGGCGCATAGCCGGCTTCGCCTGCTGGTGACGGAGATGCTGTCGGTGTCCTCCGCTCCGCCCGGTGGCGAGCAGCCTCCGGCAGGCTCGGCGATGCGCGAGTCGCTGATCGCGGGCGTCGATGCCGCCTTTGCGGATGTCGTCCCCGCAAGGTGGACCACGCGCGCCAACGCGCTCCGGCAATTCAAGATCTTTCAGGACGTTCGCGACGCCGTGGCATCCCACATCGGCCAGCCGATCTACTCCGGCGATCTCGCAAGGCAGCTCAACGTGTCGGTGCGTACCCTCCACGACGCGGTGCTGCGCCACACCGGCATGAGCCTGCATCGCTATCTGCGCCTGCGCCGTCTCTGGCTGGTCCGCCGCGAGCTTCGCGCCGGCACGCAAAGCGTGAAGGCCGCAGCGCTTGCCTTCGGCTTCTGGCACTTCGGCGATTTTGCCCAGAGCTACCGGGCGACGTTCGGCGAAGCGCCGTCGCAGACGCTGGCGCGGGCGAGGGGAGGATAGTCGGCGGTGAGAGGGCGAGAGGAGGCGCGCCTCACCGCAGCTGCGCGAAGCGCTGCTGCTGCGCGCGAAACCAGGCCCAGGTCTGGCGCGTCACGGCGCGATAGCTCCGGCCGCGAAACTTGATCCTGTCGTCGACGATCGCGTTCAGTCGCGGCAGCGCATGGAAGGGTACCGACGGATAGGCGTGGTGCTCGACATGATAGGGCATGTTCCAGGCGAACCATTTCATCAGCGCGCCGGTCGCGGTGGTCCGCGTGCTCAGGAAGGCGCTGCGCGCCTCGTCGCAGCCGGTATGCTCGGCATAGAGATAGGGACGCAGGATCAATTGCCCGGCGAGCAGCGGCACGATCCAGACCCAGAGCAGGATCGGCGTGCGAAGCGCGAGCGAGCCGGCGAGCAGCAGCGCATAGCAGCCGGCATACAGCCGCGCCTCCCGCACGACGATCGCACGTTTGTTGTCGGGCACCCAGGGCACCGTCACCTGTCCGGTAACGGCGTGGCGCAGCATCAGCAGCACGCGGCCGGCCACCTGCCGCAGACCCGTATAGGCGATGGCCAGCTGGGTATCGGAGGCGGGCTTCGGTCCGACGATCAGCTCCGGATCCTTGTCGGGATCCTGGGTGTAGCGATGATGGTCCCAGTGGAACAGGCAGTAATACTCGTAGGGCAGCAGGATGAGGAAGGCGGAGAGATTGCCGACGACCAGGTTCAGGGTGCGGCTCGCGAAGGCCGTCTTGTGTGCAGTCTCGTGCACCGCCATGAACAGGAAGGCGACGAAATAGCCCTGCAGCGCCATCAGCGGCAGCGCCCAGAAGGCGCCATGGCGCGACGATACAAGCCAGATCGAGACGCCGACCGCGACCACCGCGCCATAATGGCTGATGCTGCGAACCGCGCCCTGAAAGTCGGACCGCGCCGACAGCTCGCGCAGCTGCTCCGGTGCGAGCGGCCGGTCCCGCAGCGCCGTATCAGGATCTGCTGCCATGCTCATGACGTCCTCGTGCTTTGAACCCTAGCTGATGCCTGGCTCAAAGCAAAGAACGCGCCACGCGGTGCGCATTATCAGGCTGCGTGCTGATAATTTCCGAGGCCCGCCGCATCGATGTCGATGTCTGTTTATCCCAAACCGACGCGGTTGCCGCGCTACAGCCAAATGGCACGATGGGCCAGGACTACGGGTCAGGACCCGGACTCATGCGCCGCAGCAAGCGGCATCATTGCTGCACTGACGCTTCGGCTTCCCAAGCCGAGTCCGCAATCCAGCTCCATAGGGCGATGCCTCTCCCCTACGCGGGGAGAGGCCTATCATGCGGCCTCAGGCCGCTAGTTTGAGGGCATGCTTGCTCTCGATGGTGTGCCGAATCAGGCGGCGCGTGCGTTCAACGAAAGCGACCTTGTCCGCAAGGCAGCTCTCCAGCAGGACACCGACGCCAAAGTGTCCGGTCACGTCGGCCATTGCGATCAGCGCCACGTATTCGGCGATGCGAAGATGCATGAGCTGGTTGGCTTTGACCAGGACGAATAGGGCCTTGGCCGCAGGAGCCTGGATTTCGGCGAGCTCGCGTTTGAAGTCCTCGACGAAAACATCATGAAGGCGATCGTTAAGTGCAACCGGCTTCTCGCCGATGAGCTTGAAGCATCGGTCCAGCGAACCGATGATCTTGTCCTGCAGGAAGACGCGCGATTCCAAGGCTTCCTTGATATTGGGATCCTGCGCGATCCCGCTCAGCTCCTGATAGATCTTCGTCATGTGTTCGGTCCGTTGTCGGACATCGCTCAGCATCCTGACGAACAGTTCTTTGGAGTTGTTGATAGGCATGAGATGTTCCTTGATTTGCGTCCCATAGGGCCGCGAAGTGCAATGTGTGAGGATCGATAAGCGCGCGGAAATGGGTCGCGGTTATTTCATTGCACTACAATCAACTGGCGTGCGGGACGCAAAGCACAATAGCCGGTCGAGAAGATAAGCGCGGAGTACCTTCACTTCCTCAATCGTCGATGGTTCAGGGCTCGAAAGGCCGAACTAACAGGGGCTCGGCGATTGGCGTGACAGTGATGCTGTCCCGCATTTCCCAATGCCGCCTGGCAATAACGCTTGCGTTGCGTGCGCAATGGGCGGCTAGTGTGATTTCAGCTCGCACGCTGTTCAGCCGTGGCGGGCGCAAAGGAATAAATCTGCGAAAGCGTCTGGCGTTATCAGAGGCTCATCGCCATGAGCGAAGGTGACCGCGACGAAGCACGGCACCAAATGCCGTTGCGGCTTCTAGCCGAAGAACAAGGCCAAGGAGTTGAAGCCGAAGGACTTGCCGGATGCGTGGTCGGGGTCCCCGTGCGAAATCAGCATTATCGCAAAATCGTAATTTCTGCTGTTCCGCTTAAAGCGCACGTTCGTGCTGTCTCATCTCTTCCGGTCGGCACAGGATTAACCGGCGGCGCGTATCGTAACCGGCTCGCTGAGCACCGGAACATCCGGCAATCCCATCAGGCCCGGCTTGGCAAAATAGTAACCCTGGAACAGCGAGATGCCCGCACCCCTTAGAACCGTGAGCTCCGGTTCGCTTTCCACGCCCTCGGCAAGCACTTGAATATCGAGCGCGCGGGCAATGCCGACGATGCCCGCGACGATCGTCTGCTTGGCACGACTGAGATGGATGTCGCGCAGCAGTTCCATGTCGATCTTGATCAGATCGGGCTGCAAGCGCGCCAGAAGCCCGAGCCCGGCGTATCCGGC
Source organism: Bradyrhizobium sp. (assembly GCA_035293585.1). Taxonomy (GTDB): domain Bacteria; phylum Pseudomonadota; class Alphaproteobacteria; order Rhizobiales; family Xanthobacteraceae; genus Bradyrhizobium. The sequence continues at coordinate 61,555 of DATGMN010000037.1, forward strand.
GCCGAAATCGTCAAGCGCGGTCCAGAAACCGAACTGGCGATAAGTTTCCACGATCCTCTGCACGTGGGCGGGATCAGTCATCCTTTCATTTTCCGTAAACTCGAACATCAAGTTCTCATGAGGAAAATGCGCCCGCTTTGCAGCTGCGAGCGACTTCTGAATACAGGCCTTCGGCTCGTAAACTGCATTCGGCATGAAATTGATGGAGAGCCGTAAATCTGTTCCTCCGAACAGTGCACCTGCCGTCTCGATTGCCATGACCCGGGAGGCCTGATCGAACCGGTAACGGATATCCTCGCTCACCTGGCTCAGGATGGAAAATGCCGGCTCGCCGTTGACGCCTCTGACAAGCGCCTCGTAACCCCACACGCGACGGTTGGTCATATCGACGATGGGCTGAAAGGCCATCTTGAATTCGAAGGGTAGCTTGACGTCCTCACGACAGCCGACGCATGCGGAACTCATCTGCTTCTGACCTTTGCCACCAGGAAGTATTTGGCAGGCTAGGTCGCATTTGTTGACCCGGCGTTAATGTTCGGCGGGACGTTCACTCAAGGGGCATGCTGTTTAAATGACCGTTCGGTCGCCAGCGCATGCGCGCAAATTGAAATTTGCGCAGCGGAATCAAGCCAGGTGGCGCATGCAAGACATGGCGCGAAAAATATTCGGCTTGATTTTTTCCGAAAATCAGCAATCATCCCCGCGTCCCGCCTCGATTGAAGAGGGGCGATCGCGAACGTCACGAACGTGGAGGCGGGATGCGGTGGACGCGGATGTGCCGACTGACGAGCGGCGCAGGCGCGGACGGCGAAGCCGTGTGGTCCCGACGCCCCGACGCTGGCGTCAAGTCTTGCGCAGGCTCCAAAAGGCCTGTCGCGAGGCGATGGTGGCAAACAAGCATTGGCTCACCAAGGAGAGCGCGGAATAAGCCGTAAACCATTGCGCGGGGAAGGCCGGCGTGATGTCGGCTGTACCTGTGGTCACGCGCCCTTCGCGCAATTTTTTCGGCGCGAGGGCCCCGGGTGCAGCGGTCACCCGGCCTTCCCCGCGCCCTCTGATGTCGAAGAGGGCGAACATGCAGGCAAAGCTCGGGCGGAATGCGCCGCGAGAACGCGCTCTCACGTCTCTCTCATTGCGCGATATCTCTCCTCGCGTCGTTCCGGCGAAGGCCGGAACCCATAACCCCAGGTCCTTGCGAAGGAAGGTCGACTTGCACCGTGCGCTATGGATAGACTCCGCGGTGTGGGTCCCGGCCTTCGCCGGGACGACGACGGAGGTAGAAAAGCTCCGGCAGCACCGTCCCCTACGCCTTGGCCGAGGGCCGCGCGGCGACGCGGTTGAACCAGGCGGTGACGTTGGTGTTGGCGGGGTCGAGCGGCTGGCCGACGGTGGCAGCAAATGCGAGCATGCAATAGAGCAGGATGTCGGCGAGCGTAAACCGCTTGCCGCAGAGAAAATCGCGGCCGTCGGCCATCTGCTCGTTCAGCCATTGCAGGCGGTGGGCCGCGATCTTCTTCAGGCCGGGCGAGGCTTCCGGCACGCACACGACACGCTTTTCGAAGAACCTCAGGCCCTCGCCGAAGCGGAAGCCGTTGGTCATGGGCTCGGCGATGTTGAGGTCGACGCGACGCGTCCACATCCGGCATTCGGCGCGCTGTTCGGCCGTCGCGCCGATCAAGGGCGGGTTCGGATGGGTCTCCTCGAGATATTCGCAGATCGGCACCACCTCGGCGAGGTAGAAGCCGTCGTCGAGCTCGAGCGTCGGCATCTGGCCCATGGGGTTGCGCTTCAGATGCGCCTCCTGCCGGTTCTCGCCGCCGCGCAGGTCCACGGTCTGCCTGGGGATCTCGATGCCCTTCTCCGCGATGAACATGCGGACGATGTGCGGGTTCGGCCCGATCGAATCGTAAAGCTTCATGTCTCCTCCCTTTTGCCCGTCTTGGTGACGTTGCCCTGTTCTGCAGAGCGGCCACCGGCCTGTCAAACGACCGGTACCCCGGCTGTGCTGCGCAGATACGCCGCGACCAGCGGTAAATTCCGCGCCGCGGGGCAGCCGGGTTTCCGGGCGCGGCAGATTGCGGCAGCCGCCGCCATAGTCTCGACCCAAATCCGCCCAGCAAAATTCCCTAAAATTTCGGTAAGGGCGGCCTCTTCAGGGGTGGCGGTAACGAATTGGCAAGCAATGAAAGTTACCAAATGGTCAATCTTTGCTGGAGATTTTCATCGTGAGCGAACAACAAGCCGAGCAGAGTGGCGGTGAAGCCGGTGCCGTCGGCGCCGCAGCGGCCGTTGCCGATATCTCGCCCAATTCCTCCGATGCCCCGATCGATGCGGTGATGGCGTCCGCGCAGGACGCGCACAGCGTCGCATCCCCGGGTATCGCGCCCGGCCCGGAGGCCGCGAAAACCGAGGAGCCGAAGACGGACGCGCCCAAGGCCGAGATGTCCGAGGCTGAGAAGTCCGGGATGCCAAAGTCCGAGCCCCTCAAGGTCGACGGTCTCGCGGCCGATGCGCCGAAATCCGACCCGTCGAAGTCTGACGCAGCCAAGGTCGAGGCGTCCGGGGACGAGGCGCCAAAGAGCGAGGCGCCCAAATCCGAGCTGGCGAAGACCGAGCCCCTCAAGATCGAGCCGGTCAAGGCCGCGCCGGCGCGGCCGCGCGAGCTCCTGATCATGTCGCCGCGCGAGGGCAGCTGGAGCCGAGCCCAAGCCGGTTTCGAAAAAGCGGGCTTCGAGGGTAGCAAAGCCGAGCCGCAGCCCGAGAAGGAAGTACCCGCGCATGGTGGCGGGCGGCGTTTCGCCGCGATGGCTGCGATGCTGCTGCTGGCCGTGATCGCCGGCGCTGCCGGCGGCGCCTTTGCGACCGTCGGACTGTCGCATTTCACCGAGACGGCATCCGCGAGCCCCCCCAGTAATGGCGCGCTGGAGGCGTCGGTGGCGCGGATCGATGCCGACATCATGGCGCTGAAGGCGGGGCTGGAGCAGACCACCAAGTCGAGCCTCGCCCAGTTCAACAAGACCAGCGACCGACTCGAGCGGATCGAGAAGGCGCAGACCGAGCCGAATGCAAAACTCGCCAAGCTCAGCGAAGCCGTCGACAGGCTGCGCGCCGCGGCGCCCGCCCAGTCCGCGCTCGCCGCGGCTGCGCCGACCGCCGCCGCACCCGCGACGGTCGCGGCCGCCGCGCCGAAGGACGTCACGGGAACGGTGACGGCGCCTTCCGGCGCCCTGCCGCTGCCGATGCCGCAGGCCTCGCCGAACGCCGCCGCAGCCGGTGCCACGCCCAAGACCGAGGTCGGCCGCTTGCCGACCGTCGACAACTGGGTGCTGCGCGATGTCAGCCATGGCTCGGCGCTGATCGAGGGCCGCACCGGTCTCTACGAGGTGTTCGCCGGCGATCCCGTGCCGGGGCTCGGCCGGATCGAGGCGATCCGCAAGCAGGACGGCCGCTGGGTGGTGGTCACGCCGAAGGGACTGATCGTGGCGCGCTGAAGGCTGAGCCAAAAATTATTCCCGATTGCAAGAGGCGCTTCACTCCAATGTGAGGCGCCTTTTGTCCTTGAATAGGCCGGGATGTTGCGGTGTTAGTCCGGTCATGCACCGCCTCACACGATCGCTTCTCGCGCTTCTCGCACTGGTCTTTTTGCTCGGCCTTGTCTTGCTCGGCCTTGCGCCTGTCGTGCAAGCTGCCGACACCGCGCCGCTCGAGCGCGGCGCGGCGATCATCGATCCCTTCGCACTGCGCGCGCTCGACGGCGGCCGCCTCGGTCTCGGCCGCATGCTGCGGCCGGACTCCTCGGTGGATACGCCGCTCGCAAGCGACGAATTGTTCGCGCTGCCTGCGATGCAGCCGGTTCGCAAGGCGCTGGACGCCGAGATCGAGCGCTACGTCGCGCATCACAAGGCGACGTTGCCGAACGAAAGCATCGGCGTCGGGCCATCCTTCGCGTTCCAGCTGTTCGACCGCGCCACGCTCGATTCGCCCGACACGCGCTTCGTGCTGTCCGGTATCGTCAACCGCATGGACCGCGCCTATGTCGATCCTGCCTCCTGCGGCGAGATCAGGCTGGTCTATCGCCTGACCCAGACCAAGGCGGCCGAGATCGGCGAAGCCTCGGTGACGCCGCGGCTGCCGATGACCTTGAACATGGTGCTGAAGGCCAGGGGCGATCACGACCGCGACGCCAGCGGCGCGCCGCTCGGCTGCGCCGAGATCGCGCGGCGCTGGCTCGCAACGGCCGACCTCAACCTCACCGGCGCGGAGCTTGCCGACCGGCTGATGGAACAGGGCGGCGCGCTCGCCAGCGTCGGGCCCGCGGATATCGTGCGCATCGAGACCAATCTGCAGATCGCGCATGCGCCGAAATCGGAAGCGCGCGAATTCCGCACCGACTATCTCATGAAAGTGTTCGACTACAGCGCGGCAACGAAGAGCTTCGAGGAAGCGACGCTGGAGAACCAGATCGATCGCGAGCGGCTGCTCGCCGATCATGATCTGCAGCGCGAGTTCAAGGCGTGGCTGCTCGAACCCGCGCATTTGCGCGAGTTCGATCGCGGCACGGTGCTGATCCCGGAAAAATTCCTGGCAAAGGCGGCGATCGCGCCGACGCCGACCGGCTTTGCGGTCTCGGACCTGCAGCCGGCCTTCGGCCTGGTTGCCGGCGCGGACGGCACCGACAATCCGGTGTTCAGCGAGAACGACGTCGTCGATGCGCTGAAGAAAGCCGAGGCCGGTGGCATCACGATGCAGAACATCCGCTCGGCCGCGGGCTTCGAGCGCAGGCTGAACGATGTCACCTGCGCCGGCTGCCATCAGACGCGCGGCATTGGCGGCTTTCATTTCCCCGGCGTCGACTGGATGGCGGCCAAGCCGTCCAACACCATCGTGGTGCCGGCCTCGCCGCATTTCTTCGGCGACCAGGTGCGCCGGCGCGACATCATCGCCGCGTTTGCCGCGGACCAGCCGGTCGATTTCTCCCGCGGCTTCGCCAGCCGCCCGCAATCGCGCGGCATGAGCGAGCTCGCCGGCACCCAATATGACGACGGCTGGGGCGCCCATTGCTATGTGCGGCACGACAACGCGGCCGAGGACGATGCGAGCTTTGCCGGCTGGAGCTGCGCCGAGGGGCTGGTCTGCCACGCCATGAGCCCGGCCAGCCGGATGGGCATGTGCTTCGTGAAGAACAAATAGGCTCGCGCTCCTCGTCCGAAAGACGCCTTGCGCCTGCAACGCGGCGCGCTAGGCTCGCCCCGACAGCGGTCGATCAGAGCCGCGGGCTATAAAGGGGGAGGGAAGGATGGCGGATCCAGATCCGAGGTCCGGCACGCCGCCGGCGGTCGATCTCGTCGATTTCATCGATCGCCAGCCGGTTGGCGGCTTCCACCTGCGGCTATTGCTCGCCTGCGCGGCCGTGCTGTTCCTCGACGGCTTCGACACCCAGGCGATCGGCTATGTCGCGCCTGCCCTTGCCAGGGAATGGGGCCTCTCCAAGGGCGCGCTGGGGCCGGTATTCAGCGCCGGCCTGTTCGGGCTGATGATCGGCGCGCTCCTGTTCGGGCCGCTTGCCGACCGCATCGGGCGCAAGACAATCATCGTGCTCTCCACGCTTGCCTTCGGCGTCGGCGCACTGATCACGGCGCTCGTGAGCGACCTCAATGCGCTGCTGGTGATCCGCTTCCTGACCGGGCTCGGGCTTGGCGGCGCGATGCCGAACGCCATTGCCATGACGGCGGAGTTCAATCCGCAGCGGCGCCGCGCCACCATGGTGATGATCATGTTCTGCGGCTTCTCGATCGGGGCCGCGCTCGGGGGCATCCTCGCCGCCTGGCTGATCCCCCAATTCGGCTGGCGTGCGGTGTTCGTGGTCGGCGGTCTCGCGCCGCTGGTCATGGTTCCGGTTCTCATGCTGCGCCTGCCGGAATCGGTGCGGTTCCTGGCGACAGGAGGCCACGCCCCCGAGCGGGTCGCGGAATTGCTGAGGCAGATCAGCCCGCATACCGCCTTCGCGCCCGGCGTCGCGTTTGTGGTGCACGAGACGCATCTCACAGGCCTGCCGGTCGCGCACCTGTTTCGCGAAGGGCGCGCCCTGGTCACGCTGCTGCTGTGGGTCGTGTTCTTCATGAGCCTGCTCGACATCTATTTCCTGGCGAACTGGCTGCCGACCGTCCTCAACGACCTCGGTGCGTCGGTGTCGCGGGCGGTGCTGATCGGATCGATGCTGCAGGTCGGCGGCGTTGTCGGCACATTCGCCCTCGGCAGCGTCATCGACCGCTTCTCGTTCCGTGCGCTGGCGCTGGTCTATTTCGCGGCCGTGTTTGCGGTCGGTGCAATCGGCCAGCTCGGCCATTCCGCTGTGCTGGTGTCGATGGCAATCTTCGCCGCCGGTTTCTGCGTCGTCGGCGGTCAAATCGCCGCCAACGCGCTCGCCGCCGGCTTCTATCCGACCTCGGTCAGGGCGACCGGCGTGGGCTGGGCGCTGGGCATGGGACGGGTCGGCTCCATCGTCGGGCCCCTGGTGGGCGGCATGCTGCTGGCGGCAAAATGGAGTGCCGCGGCCGTGTTCTTCACCGCCTCAGCAGCCGCGGCCTGCGCCGCACTGGCGGCGTTAGGCCTGAGCCGGCTGACCGGCAGCATGGCCGTTGAGCAACCGACATCATTTGCCGCTAAGCTCGCAAGCGAGGCGAAAGCCGGAACCTGAGCTTGAAAGGCGGCCGATGAGCGATGCCGGCAAGGACGTGAAGCAAGAGCGCAACCGCGTGATTGCGCAGAACGAGGCCGAGCGCCAGACCACCGGCGACGTCAGGGTCAGCGCCTGGGCGATCGTGTTCGCCGTCATTGCAGCCTGCATCGCGGTTGGAATCGTCTGGGTCTGGCTCAACCGCTGAGCCGGCCGGCCGCGCTCAAGCGCCTCCGCCAGCCGGGACAAGCGCACCCGTCGGGATTCCGGTAGGTCTCAGCCCACCGCGCCGTCAGCGCGCAGTTTCTCGATCGCCGCCTCGTCATAGCCTGCCGCGCGCAGGATCTCGTCACTGTGCTCGCCGATGCCGGGCGGCTTCTTCGGCTGGACCTTGTTCACGCCGTCGATCCAGATCGGGCTGTTGACCGTGAGCATGGTGTCGCCCGCGAACGGCACCAGCACGTCATTGTCGATCATCTGCTGGTCGGTCGGGATATCATCGAGGATGCCGACCACGCCGAACACGAGGCCGCTGCCGTCGAGCAGCCTGCGCCATTCCGCCAGCTCCCTGGTGGCAAAGATCTGGTCGAAGATCCGGATCAATTCAACCGAGCGCGAATGGCGGCCGGCCTTGGTGGCAAAGCGGGCATCCTCGACCAGGTCCTCGCGGCCGAGACAGCGCATCAGGGTTGGCCATTGCCGCTCCTCGTTCAGGAGCGACAGGATGATCCAGCGGCCGTCCTTGCACTTGTAGTGATTGGTGACGGCGTTGAGCGCCTGCTCGCGCGGGCGTCGCTTGGTGAACTTCGCCCCGCAGAGCTTGGCCTGCGCCAGCACGCCATTGGCCCAGACGCCGTTCGCCATCAGATTGGTCGACACATGGCCGCCCTTGCCGGTGCGCTCACGCCGGTACAGCGCGGTCACGATTGCGCTGTAGAAGGCCATTGCGCAGGGATGGTCGCCCATGCCGGCGACCGAGCGCGCGGGCGTTGTGTCCTCGTCGGCGCGCACGAGGTCCATCAGTCCTGAGCGTGCCCAATAGGCGTTGCTGTCGAAGCCGGGCTTGTTGGCCTCCTCGCCCTTCTCGCCGTAGCCGGTGAAGGAGGCGTAGATCAGACGCTGATTGAGGTGGCCCAGATGATCGTGGGTGATGCCGAGCTTCTCGCGCACGGCCGGCGGCATGTTGGTGATGAAGACGTCGGCCTCGCGGACCAGCTTGTAGAGCACCTCGCGCGCCTCGGCCTTGGTCAGGTCGAGCGCCAGGCTCTTCTTGTTGCGGGCCTCCAGCATCCAGGCAAAATTGTGCTCGCTGTGCGGATAGCCGGGCAGGTTCGGCAGGTTGCGATAGGGATCGCCAGACCCCGGCGGCTCGATCTTGATCACATCGGCGCCGAAGTCCGAGAGCACGGTGGCCGCCGCGGGCGCGGCGATGAAGCTCGCGCAATCCAGAACCTTCAGCCCTTCAAAGATGCCTTCTTCCATGGGTGGCGTTGCTCCGCTCTCTCGTTTCTCACGCTTGTTGCCGTTGTTTCCGCGCACCGGAATTGCGCCGGCGGACGGCCGGATCCACGCATTTGACCGATGTTTCGCGCCGATGCAACGTCCCAGGCGATGGAGAATTTCGACGGTACACCGGTTCGATCCGGCGACCGAGGATGACACCCCGCCGCTGTTGGCACGTGCCTTAAGACTCACTCCTCTCCCGACAGCAGCGCGGCATTGCCGCCGGCGGCCGCGGTGTTGATGGTCACCGTCTGCTCGGTCGCGAAACGCGTCAGGTAATGTGGTCCGCCGGCCTTGGGGCCGGTGCCCGACAGGCCGCAGCCGCCGAAGGGCTGCACGCCGACGACCGCACCGATCATGTTGCGGTTGACATAGACATTGCCCACCGCAAGCGCGTCGATCACCGTCTCGACCATGTCGTCGATGCGGGAATGGATGCCGAGCGTCAGCCCATAGCCGCCGCTGCGGATGGATTGCAGCACCATCGCAAGGCGATCGGCGCTGTAACGCACCACATGCAGGATGGGGCCGAACACTTCCTCGGTGAGCTCGCTCGCGCTGGCCAGCTCGAAAATATGCGGCGCGACGTAGTTGCCCGGTGGTGCGGTGCCGGCGAGATGCACCCGCGCCACCGTCTTAATCCGCGCGATATGTGCCTCCAGCCGCGCCTTGGCTTCAGCGTCGATCACCGGCCCGACATGGGTCGCGATATCGCTGACGTTGCCGATCCTGAGTTCGCGCGCGGCGCCTGCGATCATCTCGATCATCCGGTCGGCAACATCTTCCTGCAGGAACAACAGCCGCAGCGCCGAGCAACGCTGGCCGGCGGAGCGGAATGCCGAGGTAACGACGTCGTCGGCGACTTGCTCGGGCAGGGCGGTTGCATCGGCAATCATGGCATTGATGCCGCCGGTCTCGGCAATCAAAGGCACGATCGGGCCGTCCTTGGCGGCAAGCGAGCGGTTGATGATGCGGGCGACCTCGGTCGAGCCGGTGAAGACGACTCCTGCGATTGAAGGATGCGTCACGAGCTTTGCGCCCACTACACCATCTCCAGGCAGAAGGTGCAGGGCGGAGACGGGCACGCCGGCCTCGTGCAGCAGCCTGATGGCCTCCATGGCAATCAGCGGCGTCTGCTCGGCGGGCTTTGCAACCACGCTGTTGCCGGCCATCAGCGCCGCCGTGATCTGGCCTATAAAAATGGCGAGCGGAAAATTCCAGGGCGAGATGGCGACAAAGGCGCCGCGCCCGCGCAAGGCGAGCAGATTGCTCTCGCCGGTCGGACCCGGCATCGCTTCGCCCTCGCCAAACAGCTTTCGCCCCTGGCCAGCGTAATAGCGGCAGAAATCGGCGGCTTCGCGCAACTCCGACAGAGCGTCGTCGAGTGTCTTGCCACCCTCGCGCTGCAGCAATGCCATGAAGCGCGCGGCGCGACTTTCCAGGAGGTCGGCGGCCTTGTCCAGGATGGCCGCGCGGGCCGATGCGGGGGTCTCGTTCCACCGCGCAAAGCCGGTACAGGCGGCAGCGACCGCCTGCTCGACCTGTTCCGCCGAAGCGTCGATCACGCTGCCGATCACCGTTTCCAAATCGATCGGGCTGACGAGCTGGCGCGCAGTCCCCGCCGCCGCCCTGCCGTCAACGAGCGGCGCGGCCGCGACGGTCGCGGTCTCCACGGCAATTGCCGCCAGCAGGCCCTGCAGCGCCGCGCGTTCGCCGAACTCGATGCCGCGGGAATTTGTGCGTTGCGGCAGCAGAAGGTCGCGCGGCAGCGGGATATTGGGATGGCATGCGAGCGCGTGGCTCTCGATGATATCCGCGGGGCGCTTCAACAGCCTGGCGATCGGAATCGCATTGTCGGCGGCGAGCGCCACGAAGGACGAGTTGGCGCCGTTTTCGAGCAGCCGCCGGACCAGATAGGCAAGCAGGTCGCGATGGCTGCCGACCGGCGCGTAGGTGCGGCAGGCGATGTCCGGGCGATCGGCACGCAGTCGCTCGTAGAGCGCCTCGCCCATGCCGTGCAGACGCTGGAATTCGAAGTCGCGGCTTTCCCCGGCAAGCTCCAGGACGGTCGCAACCGTCAGCGCGTTATGGGTGGCGAATTGCGGGAAAATCCGTGGCCGCAAGCCGAGCAGCTGCCGGGCGCAGGCGACATAGTTGAGGTCGGTCATCGCCTTGCGGGTGAAGACGGGATAGCCGGATAGGCCACGCTCCTGCGCGCGCTTGATCTCGGTGTCCCAATAGGCGCCCTTGACGAGGCGCACCATCATGCGCCGGGAATGCGCGCCCGAGAGCGTGTTGACATAGTCGATCACGGCGGAGGCGCGCTTCTGATAGGCTTGGATCGCAAGCCCGAAGCCGTCCCATCCGGTGAGCGAGCGATCGGCGAAGGTCGCCGCGACCACGTCGAGCGACAATTCCAGCCGGTCAGCCTCCTCGGCATCGACGGTGAAATTCAGGTCGAACGTCTTCGCCTGACGTGCGAGCTCGATCAGGCGCGGCACGAGCTCCTTCATCACCCGCACGTGGCTGATCGCCTCGAAGCGCGGGTGCAGCGCGGACAGCTTGACGGAAATGCCGGGCCGGTCGGGCAGGGCGCGATCGGGCGCGGTGCGGCCGATCGCCTCGATCGCGCTCGCGTAGGAGTTGAAGTAGCGCTCGGCGTCAGCCGCGGTGCGCGCGCCTTCACCGAGCATGTCGAAGGAGTAGCGCGCCGGGTGCGCCGAACGCGGCGCTGCCCGCGCCAGTGCCGCCTCGATGGTTTCGCCGAGCACGAAATGGCTGCCCATCAGCCGCATCGCCTGCCGCGTGGCCGCGCGCACGGCCGGCAGCCCGAGCCGCTTGGCGAGCCGCCCGATGGTGCCTTGCGGGGTTTCGCCAGGCTGGACCACCCGGGCCGACATGCCGAGCGCCCAAGCCGAGGCATTGACCAGGAAGGCGCTGGACTTGGTCTCGTGATGAATGAAGTCGCCTTCGCCGAGCTTGTCCTCGATGAACTGGTCGGCCGTGCGGGCGTCCGGCACGCGCAACAGCGCCTCGGCCAGCACCATCAGTGCCAGGCCCTCCTTGGTCGAGAGCGCGAACTCGCGCAGGAGATCCTCGACGCCGCCCAGCCGATCATCCTTGGCCCTCACCGCCTCGATCAGGCGCGTGGCGAGACGGTCGATCCGGGTCTCCTGCTCGGGGGCGAGGTGGGCCGTTTCAAGCAGTTTTTTGGCAAGGGGAATGTCGTCCGGCGCGTAGGCCGCGGCGAAGGGCGCTGGGGTGGTGGAATCGGTCATGGCGCGCCGCCAGTCTAGCGCCTTTTGTGTCCCGATTGAATCAGCACGGGAATCCGGAGCTTCTTCTGCCCCGACGCGCCTTCCCGACGCGGACCGGCATTTGCGGCGCTCGAACGCGCCTTCACCGGCTTTGGGACGAAAACAGGTATCTCGCGCAGGAGCGCAACGCCGCTCCCGCCGAATGCAATGTGCTTGGACAATAGGGTTCTCCGCGCGAGGCCGCGCGGCGGCCGAACTAAACCTTCAGGTTCTCAGCCGAGGTCTTGCCACGATTGGCGATCTCTTCGTACTCGATGGTTTGTCCTTCGTTGAGGGTCGTCAATCCCGCCTTTTGCACCGCCGAGATGTGAACAAACACGTCCTTCCCGCCACTCGAGGGCTGGATGAATCCATAGCCCTTGGTCGGGTTGAACCACTTGACCGTACCTTTAGCCATTACGTCGTCTCCGCGGGATCAATAAAATCAAACGAACATACGGTCCCCGCCGACCGCTATTGTCCGGCGGTGCAAGGATACGCTGGTTATGGCTTTGATGGTAGCGCAAACAGCGGCGGGATTGTCGCCGGAAATGTTCGATATCGCGGCACATTTGAGCAATTTGCCTGTTTCCCGTTCATTGGAGCGGTCCCGGTCGGCGGTCTGGTCGATGGTCTCGGCCGAAGGAAAGACGTTCAGGCCGCTGCTACTTCCAGCGGTCCGGCGAGCGCCAGCAACGCCTTCGCGTCGGTCACGACGCGTACGGTCATCGGCTCGTCGCGCCCGCGGATGGTGACCTCCTGCCGACGCGGATCGTCGCCCTGAACACGGGCCGATACACAGACCTCCTCGGAGACGATCGCCTCGCAGACGAGGGTCTTGGTCATGTCCTGCAGGCGCGCGGCGACATTGACTGCGTCGCCGAGCGCGGTGAACACCATGTGGTCGCGATAGCCGATATCGCCGACGATGACCTCGCCGCCGTGAATGCCAATGCCGAAGCGGATCGGCTCGCGCAGATCGTGCGACAGGAATTCGTTCAGCTCCGCGACATTGGCCGCGATCAAGCCGGCCGCCCGGAGCGAGCTGCGGCAGGCGTCCTCTGCCGTGCCTGCAAGTCCGAACAGCGCCAGCATGCCGTCGCCGACGAACTGATTTGGCTGCCCGCCGCAACTGATCACCGCCTGCGATACAGCGGCGAGAAAGCGGTTGACGATGAAGACGGTGTCGAAGGGCAGCCGCTTCTCGGCGAGCTGGGTCGAGCCGCGCATGTCCACGAACAGGCTGACGAGGTAGCGTTCCTCGCCGATCCGGGCCGGCTGGCTCGTATGGGCGGCCCCCGAAGGCGCGCTTGGCATGAACAGCTGGAAGAAGGAGAGATCGCCGGTCGGGCGCAGCTGACAGGCCAGCCGGATCGAGGGGTCGTGGCTGCCGACGCGGTTGAGCACGAAGGCCTCGCGCTGCGAGGGCTCCGGCAGCGCGCTGTGATCGCCGATCACGCGGATGCGGCAGGTGGAGCAGCGGGCGCGGCCGCCGCAGACGCTCGCATGTGGCACATTGTGGCGCAGGCTCGCTTCCAGCACGCTCAAGCCCTTGGGCACGCGCACCGTCTTGCCGTTGCCGTAGGACAGGTTGATCATGCCGCCGCGGCGCTCGTGCAATTCGCGCAAGCCCCGTGCCAGCAGCGCGGTGCCGAGCAGGCCAAGGTAAAGCCACAGCGAATAGTCGGTGATCCGATCCAGCGTCTCCTGTTCGGCCGGCGTCCCCATTTTCCGTCCGGACAGATTGACCTCGCGCCATTCCGCATTGCGGCTTGCGGCGATCACCTGGCGGCCGCTCTGGTAGAAGCCGAGCAGCGCCAGTGTCGGGATCAGCACCGCCGCGGCCAGCAGGAAAGGTGCCGCGCGGGCGTAGAAACTCTTCATGCGCAGCCAGAAATGCAGGCCGATGCAGCCGTGCAGCCAGGCCACGACCAGCACGATCGCGATCTGGGCCGCGCGCTCGGGCTTGCCGACCCAGAAGGCGTAGAGCTCCTGCGGATAGAGCTTCTCCTGATCGAACAGGAGCTGGCCCATGCGTGCGCCGATGATGTGGAACAGGACCAGCAGGGGAATGCTCAGGCCCAGCACGAGCTGCAGCGGCTCGACGGCGCGCCAGCGGAATTCGCGCCGCTGGTAGAGCGCCCAGATGCCAAGGCCCATATGCGTGAATGCCGCGGTATAAAAGACAATGGCCACCGGCAGGAACTGCCAGAACAGGGTGTGGTAGTAGACGCCGGCCTCCATCGCCTCGACCGAGATGTTGCCGAGCGAATGGTTGAGGAAATGACTGATCAGGTAGGTGAACAGCACCAGTCCGCAGACGAGCCGGACCTGCCTCGCGCCGATGCCGCGCAGCAGGTCTCTTGCTCTCTCCCGGGCCTTCTCGCGGTCGAACATGGTCAGGCGATCCACGGACATCATGACCCGGGTTGGACGAGGTTTATTCCTTGAAGCCAGTGAATACCGTTCAAATGGTTATTCCGGCAAGTTGACAGGCGGATATTTCGGTCGCGGCAAAGGGGCTGCCAACAGGCCCTCCGGCACGTTGACACCCACCCTTCGGTCGTGGAAAAGCGCGCCGTGACAACATTCCTGCCAGAGCTCGCCCGCGGCAGAGCCGATCGGTCCACCCGGGCGCCCTTCATCCTTGCTGCCGCCGTGATCGCCGCGATGACGGCGCTGCGCATTGCCTATGCGTGCCTGATCGATCTGCGCACCGACGAGGCCTATTACTGGACCTGGTCGAAGGAAAACGTGCTGTGCTTCCTCGATCATCCGCCGATGCTCTCCTGGTTCATCCGGCTGGGAACGATGATGTTCGGCGACACGCTTTTCGGGGTCCGGTTCGCCGGCATTCTCGGAATGCTGGTGACACAGCTGCTGCTTGCCGACATTGCAAGGCGCGTGACGCGTGACGTCCGCGCCGTCGTGCTCGCCCTGCTGCTGCCGGAGGCTGCGGTGTATTACGGGCTGTTGACGGCGAAGGTCTCGCCCGACATTGCGGTGATCCCGTTCTCGGTCGCGATGATGTGGTCGCTGGTGCGGCTGGCTGAAAGCGACAATCCGCGCTGGTGGCTGGTCGCGGGCCTGTTCGGCGGACTGTCGCTGCTGTCGAAATTCACGGTGGTGATGTTCGCGCCCGCCATCATCGCCTTCGTGCTGGTGCCGGATTGGCGCATGCGCTGGTTGAAGAGCCCGTATCTATATGGCGCGGTGCTGATCGCGCTGGTCGTGTTCTCTCCGGTCGTGATCTGGAACATCCAGCATGACTGGGCCTCGTTCAGGTTCCAACTGGTGCGGGCGACCGCGACCCATGAGATATCGCTGCGCACCGTCGGCGACTATATCGGCCTGCAATTCGGTCTGGTCGGTTTCGTGGTGCTGCCGGTCGTGCTGTCCGGCCTAATCCTCACGGCGCGGCGCGGCTATCTCGGCCGCCAGCCGGTCTCGATCCTGCTCTCGACCGCGGTGCTCGTTCCGTTTTGCTATTTCCTCTGGAAGTCGTTCAGCCTGCGCGTCGGCGACACCTGGCCGATGTTCATGTGGCCGATCGGCTTCGCGGCGGCGGCGATCAACATTGCGATGCTGCCGCGCGAGGGCTGGCCGGGCTGGATGATCAAGTCGACCGTCAGGTGGGCAGAGACAGCGGTGGTGTCGGGCATCATCACCGTCGCGCTGGTGTTCCTCTATTCCGTGGCGAGCCTCTGGAACTTCTTCGGCAGCGCCGATCCGATCGGCGGCGAGGCCGGCTACGAGCAGGTGGCCGCACGGGCGCAGGTGGAGCTGGACAAGACCGGCGCGAGCTGGATCGCGACCACGGACTATCGCACTTATGCGATGATGCGCTGGTATTTCCGCAACTCCACGATACCGGTGATTCAGATCAACGAGCGCGGTCGCTTCATGGGCTTCGCCGATCCGGGCATGGACAAGATCAAAGGTCACGTTGGACTCTATGTTGCGCGCGAGCCCGATAACAAATCCGCGCTCTGGAACGACATCCCGGCCAGGCGCGAGCCGCTGGAGCGGGTGAACCGTGTCTGGCGCGGCGGCGTGATGGACACCTATTCGCTGGAAAGGCTCGAGGGCTGGACGCCCGAGCTCAACCCGCCGGCGGATTCGACGTTGTTTCAATGGCGCGTGCTGGCGGGAGACATCCGGATGAGCGACGCGGCTTGACCTGACGCAGAGCCCGCTTTTCGCCGCGCTTACTCCCCATCTTCCCGCTTGCGCAGCAGGTCCTTGGCAAGATCGGCGATAGCAGGCTGGGGCAGCGCCGTGAACGGCAACGGGCGCGTCACCTCGATGGCCGCCAGCCCGAGGCGCGCGGTGAGCAGCCCGTTGAGAACGCCTTCGCCGAGCCGCTGCGAGAGTTTTGCGGCGATGCCGTGGCCGAGCATCTGCTGCACCAGGCTGTCGCTGGCGGCGAGCCCGCCGGTGATGGCAAGATGCGCGATGACGTGTCGCAGCAGGCGGATCATGCCGAGGGCGCCGGGCCGGCCGCCATAGAGCCGCGCCAATTGCCGGATCAGCCGCAGCGACGCCACGAACACGAACAGCACATCGACGGCCGCGCGCGGGCTGACAGCGGTGACGATCGATACCCGCTGTGCGGCTTGCGATACCAGGCGGCGCGCCTCGGCATCGAGCGGCGTCATCAATTCGCGCTCGGCAAGCCGGATCATGTCGGCGCCGTCGATGATGTCGTCGACATGGACCTGCAGCGTCAGCCGCGCGCGCGCAAGCTGGGGATTCTGATGCGCGATCTTCAAGAGGTCGGCGACGATGCCGCGGCTTTCGGCGCGGTCGTCGCTGACGAGCACGCTCGCTGCGCGCGCATGCAGCTTTTCAATGGTTGCAAGCCGCACCAGCGCGAGCATTTCGCGCGCGGTGACGACGCCGAGGCCGAGGGCGGCGGCCAACGCAGAGGCGAGCCCGAGAATGCCGAGGCTTTCGCTGCGCGCAAACAGGTTCTCGATCAGCTGGGTGACGCCGAGCCCGGTGCCGAGCAGCACGAGGCCTGCGATGCCGCCCCAGAACACCGTGCCCCAGCGAAAGCCGCGCCGCGCCGGCAGCCGCGTTTCGAGCGGCACCGGAAGCTGCGCCGGATCCGCCTCGGGCGTAATCTGGATCGTGCCGCGCTGTGTCCGCGATGGATCCTCGGCGTCGACCACGACCACGCCGGGGTCGTCGAGCCTGAAGGTCTGGGGCTTGCGAGGTGGAGTGCGCTCGCTCATTGCAGCCGGTCTCCGATCAGGAACTGCAGCGCCCGGTCAAGGCGGATGTGAGGCAATGCCGGCGCGTCGTCGCCGTCATGCTCGAGCGGCGGCGGGCGGAAGCGCAGGAAGCGGAAATCGGCCGCCTCGGCTGCGGTGCTGGACAGCCCGCGGAACGACCCGTCGCCATTGAACAGCGCCTCCGGGTCCGCGGGCAGGTCGCCTGGAAAGGTCGCGACCTCGGTGGTTCCGTCGAAGGTCTCGCCGCCGTCGGTTTCACCCGGCAACGGCGTGCCGAGAATCGAGGGCAATTTGTCGCGGCCGCGCGCGACCATGGCCTCGCGCGTGGCGCGCACCGCCGCGAGCGCCACGACATCGATCAGCGCGCCGGTGCTTTCGGCCTTCGCAACGGCTCGCCCCACCGCACGCCGCAGGATCGCCTCCAGCCGGTCATGGCTCGCATGATGCAGATGATCGGCCTTGGTGGCGGCAAACAGGATGCGGTCGATACGCGGCCGGAACAGCGCGCTCAGGATGGTGGAGCGACCGATGCGGAAGCAATCGAGAATGCCGGCGAGCGCCGCCTCGAGATCGTTCAGCGCTTCGGGCCCGGAATTGAAGGCGGCAAGCGCATCGACGAGCACGATCTGGCGATCCAGCCTCGCAAAATGATCGTGGAAGAACGGCCGGACCACCACGTCCTTGTAGGCCTCGTAGCGGCGCACCATCATCGCCCAGAGCGAGCCGTCCGGCGCGCTTTCGCCCATGGGTACATCGAGCGGCGCGAAGGTCAGCGCCGGCGTATCAGCGAGATTGCCGGGCATCAGGAAGCGGCCGGGCGGCAACAGGCTCATGGCAAAGCGCTCGTCGCGGCAGGCGCGCAAATAATCGGTGAAGAGTTTTGCCGCCGCGAGCGTCGCCTGCTCGTCCTCCTTCGCCCGCGGATCGAGCGTCGCAAGCTTGCCATGCCAGGCGGCGGCGAGCGGCGCCCGCGGCTTCTGCCGTGAAAGTGCCAGGCTCTCCTGCGACCATTGCTCGTAGCTCTTCTGGAGCAGAGGCAGGTCCAGCAGCCATTCGCCGGGATAGTCGACGATATCCAGGGTCATGGTCCGGTCTGCGCTGTTTTGCCGCTGGTAGTCGATGACCAGACGCAGCTCGCTGATGTCGACGGTGGAGGAGGGCCAGCGCCGCTCCTCGAGAAGCGTGCGCAGATGGCTTTCATAGGCAAAGCGCGGCACGGCGTCGTCGGGCTGCGGCGCAAGCTCGGCGCGGGCGATCCTGCCCGAGGCAAAGGCCTCGAATACCGGAAAGCGGCCGCCGCGCGTCAGCCCGTGGATCAGCGCGGTGATGAAGACCGTCTTGCCCGCCCGCGACAGGCCGGTGACGCCGAGCCGGACCGTGGGGTTGAAGAAGTGCTCCCCATAGTCGAGCAGCGCCCGCGCCGAGAGGCGTGCTTCCTCGACGATTTCGGAAAGGCTGAAGGCCATCAGGTTGCGGGAAATTCTTCGGTCGGAGGGGCGGGATTTTACGGAAAGGTGGCCATTGCACGGCCGAAATCAAGCTTCACATTTTGGACGGGGTCTTGGGGTTATGAGGCTTGAACCCTTCATTGACCATCCCGCACCCATAATGAAGGCGAGTTAACCAGGATTCCGGATCAGGGCATGACAATCTTCACGCTGAAACAGCTCGCCTCGAACTCCGTCCACGCCGCGGCGGGCGCTGTCGGCTGGAACTACGACCGTGCGGAGCTGATCGCCGACGGCATCATCCATGCCATCGGCATCATCTTCGGGCTGGTCGCCGCGACTGTATTGGTGGTGCTCACCGCCGTCTATGCCACGGCGCTCGATATTGTCGGCGTCTCGATCTATGTCGCGGGACTCCTGACCATGCTGGGCTTGTCGGCGACCTATAATCTCTGGCCGGTGTCGCGCGCCAAATGGGTGCTGCGGCGGTTCGACCATTCGGCGATCTATGTGCTGATCGCGGCGACCTATACGCCGTTCATCATGGAGGTTCCTGCGAGCTTCTTCTCGGTGGCGCTCCTGGTCGGGGTCTGGTGCGTTGCGATCGTCGGCATCGTCCTGAAACTCGGCTGGCCCGGCCGCTTCGACCGCCTTTCGGTCGGGCTCTATCTGGCCTTGGGTTGGAGCGGCGTCATGCTCTATGATCGGGTGATCGAGGCGCTGCCGAGCCTGGCGCTGTGGCTGGTGCTGGCGGGCGGTGCGCTTTACAGCTTTGGCGTGGTGTTTCATTCCTGGCGAAGGTTGCGCTTCCAGAATGCGATCTGGCATACTTTCGTGCTCTTGGGTGCCGCCTGCCATTACACCGCGGTGCTCGACGTGGTTCTGAACTGACGCTTTGACCTTTGGGAGTGCGCGATGCAGGTGACCGGCAAGGTCGTGGTTGTCACCGGCGGCGGCAACGGGATCGGCAAGGCCCTGTGCGAGACTTTCCATGGGGCCGGCGCCGCCACGGTCGTCGTCGCCGATCTCGACGTCCATGCCGCGCGCGACGTCGCCGGTCCGATCAATGGTGCGGCCTTCAAATGCGACGTCGCGCAGGAGAAGGACGTGCTGCACGTCATCGACGAGACCGAGCGGCAGTTCGGCCCGATCGCGCTGTTCTGCTCCAATGCCGGGATCGGTGGCGGCTTCGACCCGATGTCGGTGAATGCGGGTGGCAGCTCGGACGAGCCGTTCATGCGCAGCTGGGCCATCCATGTGATGGCCCATGTCTATGCCGCGCGGCACCTGATCCCGCGCTACAAGGCGCGCGGCGGCGGCTATTTTCTCAACACCATCTCCGCCGCCGGCCTGTTGTCCCAGGTCGGCAGCCCCGCTTATTCCACCACAAAGCACGCCGCGGTCGGCTTTGCCGAGAATCTCGCGATCTCCCATCGCGCCGACGGCATCAAGGTCTCGATCCTCTGCCCGCAGGGGGTCGACACCAACATGCTGCGCTCGATTCCCAAGGGCCCGCAATCCGGTGATGGCGACCTCTCGCCGGAACAGGTCGCGCGCGATGCGCTCGCCGGCATCGAGCAGGAGACGTTCCTGATCCTGCCGCATCCGCAGGTGCTCGGCTACATGCGCAAGAAGACCGAGAATTACGACCGCTGGATCGGCGGCATGGCCAAGATCCAGGCCAGGATGCGCGAAGACTACGCGAAGTGACCCGCTCTGCCAGTGGTGCTTGCCGGCCGGCTTCGGATGACATCCCCGGACGACGGCGCAGGATAGGTTGATAGCGCCGACCTAATCTGGCCAACTTGAGCCATGCGATATTCGATTCACGGTGATTCGCTCGATGCGAAGAAGGCCCGGATCCTGATCCGGGCATTGATCGATTGCGCCAAGGCAGGGGCGAGGCTCTGCTTCGCCACCAAGAAAATGCTCTGGGGACTTTCGCTCTACCTGGAATGCGGCAGCTTCACCCGGGAAAACTGGCGGACCTACCACCGCCTCAGCGAGGCCGCCAAAAAGATCCGCGACGCCGGTGAAGAGGACTGGAAGAAGCAACTCACCTTCGAGCATGTGCGGCCCATCAGCAAGATGTATGAGATTATGCTGCAGGAGAGAGAGACGCTGACCCTGGACCGGGCCGCTTCGATCATCGGCGACTATCCGCCGATCCTGGTCACGGTGCAGGAAGAGCTGCGCATGACCGAGCGCGGCTTCAAGCACGGAGGCAGGCCCGAGCAGCGATACGCCCATATTCCGATCAAGGGTTTTACGCTGCGCTCGGGCGGCGCGCTACAGAAGGACCGCGCGCCGGAATCCGTCGACGTTCCGGAAGCGAGCTGATTTGCCGTTTGTCGATGAGGAGGCGCGGCCGCATGGATATGCTAGTGAGACTGTATGACCTGCCGGCTTCGGATGAGATGGTGGACCGCCTCGCTGCGGCCGGAATATCGATCCGCCGCGCTTTGCCTCCCGAGAAGCACAAGGTTCTCGACTGGGTGACAGCGAGTTTCAGCGAGGCCTGGGCTAACGAAACCGACGTGGCCTTTTCCCGTCAACCCGTATCCTGTTTCATTGCCATCCAGGACCACCACCTGCTCGGCTTTGCCTGCCATGACGCCACATGCCGGAATTTCTTCGGTCCCACCGGCGTCGATCCCGGCGCGCGCGGCAAGGGAATTGGCGCGGCGCTGCTGTTCGCCTGCCTCGAAGCCATGAGACACCAGGGCTACGGCTACGCCATCATCGGCGGGGTCGGACCCGCCGACTTCTATGCCAAGACCGTCGGTGCCGTGCCAATCGAAGGATCGGGCCCCGGCATCTATCGCGGACTTCTTTGAGTGCTCGTCAGAAGGAGTGACGCTGAATGCCCGCACCGTACACCGGTGGCTGCCAATGTGGTGCTGTCCGATACGTCTTGACCGCCGAACCGATCCGGACCGTCGCGTGTCATTGCAAGGAATGTCAGCGCCAGTCTGGCAGCGCGTTCGGCATGTCGATGATCGTCCCCGAAAGCCTGCTGGTCGCAGGCACGACCAAGCGTTTCACCCGCATCGCCGACAGCGGCAACCAGAACACGGGCGTGTTCTGCCCGGAGTGTGGAGTGCGTCTTTATCAGATACCGCAATACATCAAGGATGTGCTGGTCTTGAAGCCGGGCACGCTCGACGACACGAGCTGGGTTCGGCCGAGCCATTTCGTCTGGATGAAGAGTGCACAGGATTGGGTTCCCGTTCCCGGGGGAGTTGAGGCCCTCTACGGTCAGACCTAGAGCATGGCCGGTTCTGACTAATCGGAACCGGATTTTAGCGGCGGCGGCAGTTAGCCCGTGAGCCCCGGCACCAGCTCTCCGCCGACTTCGACCTTCATCGTCGACCCCGTGAGATCGCCCTCGAACGGTTGGCAGCGGCCGCCGAGATGCTTCGCCAGAAACGCCTCGGCCACCGCATAGAAGGCGAAGCGGTTGACGGGCCGCACGAAGCCATGGCCTTCGTCGCGGAAAGTGATGTAGGTCACCGGCGCGTTGCGGTTCTTCAGGGCATCGACCATCTGCTGCGATTCCGCCGCCACCACGCGGACATCGTTCAGGCCCTGCGCGATCAGGATCGGCTTGGTGGCGCGCTCGAGATGATTGAGCGGGGACCGCTCGGCGAGAAAGGCGCGGCCTTCCTCGGTGTCGGGATTGCCCACCCGGTTCTTCCAGATATTGAACCAGGGCTGCCAATAGGGCGGGATGGTCGCCATGAACGTCTGCAGGTTGGAGATGCCGAAAAGATCGACGATGCAGGCAAATACGTCCGGCGTCCTGGTCGCCGCCATCAGCGCCGAATAGCCGCCATAGCTGCCGCCGAAGAAGCCGACCCGTGCAGGATCGGCAAAGCCCTGTCCGACCGCCCAGGCGACGGCGTCGATCAAATCGTCGTGCATGCGCCCGCCCCATTGGTGGTCGGCCGCGGTGACGAACGCCTTGCCGTAGCCGGTCGAGCCCCGGTAGTTGACGCTGAGCACCGCATAGCCGCGGTTGGCGAGCCACTGGTGCTCCGGACGGAAGCCCCAGTAATCGCGGGCGTAGGGCCCGCCGTGAATCACCAGCACCAGCGGCAGCTGCCCGGTGGCGCCATCGGGCCGCGTCAGGTAGCCGTTGAGGCGAAGGCCGTCGCGCGCGGGAAAGGCCACCGGCTCGAGCGGCTGTAGCTTGAGCCCGTCCAGCGCCTTGCGCTGCTTGAACAGCGGCCGCACCTCGCGGGTCTCGCGGTCGAGCAGCACGAACTCGCCGCTCTCGGTCTCGCGCTCGAAGAACGCGGTCATCACCCGGTCGCCATAGCTGCGGCCGCCCAGATAGATGTCTCCCGTGCCATAGGTCGAGAGACTTTCGAGATCCTGCACGGCGCCGGGATCGACCGCATGCCAGCGCCCGCGCTCCTTCTCGGCGTGCGCCGCCTGCGGCCGGCGGGCGAAAAAATTGACATGGTCGATATCGGCCTCGTCGTCGGCCGCGAGCACCGTCTTTTTCCTGGTCGCCATGTCGACCGCAACCAGCGCCGCCTTGTCGCGTCCGCTCGTGTCGATCATGTAGAGCGTCTTGCCGTCGGCGCTGAATTCGAGGAAATCAGTACCGTCGAGATCGCCGATCGGCAATGTCATGAATGGAGACCAGCTGCCGCTGGCGTGGCGCTCGAAGACTTCCGCCGAGCCGTCGGCGGCAAACTTTCCGGCAAGCCGGAGCTGGAAGTCGCCGTCGCAGAGAAACCAGGCATATTCCTTGTTCTCGTAGAGCAGCTCACTCGATCCGTTCAGCACATTGACGCGGTAGAGATCGAAATAGTGCTTGTCGCGGCCGTTGTGTGCCAGCAGCACGTCGGTCGCAAACTTGCGGTCCATCTGCACCAAATGAGACTTGACGCCCTGCGCGGGCGAGAGCGCGGTCACGGCATTGCTGCGGATATTGACGCTGGACGCGCGCCAGTTCTCGTCGCCGTCGTGCTCCTGGAAGAAGACGATGTGATTGTTGGTCTGGGCCCAGCGATAGAACGGGGCGATATTGCGATCGGTGACGCGGGTCACGGCCCGCGCCGAGCCAAGGTCGTCGATCCGCGCCACGAACAGGTTGCGCACGCCGTCGACCGGCGCGAGCCAGGACAGGTGCCAGCCGTCCGGGCTGAGGCTCACGCTGCCATAGTCGGGATTGTCGAACAGCACGCGACGGGCAATCAGCTCAGCCTCGGCCGCGTGGGCGTATTGCGGCCGGGCAAACGGCAAGGTCGCCGTGAACGCGGCGGCAGATTTCAGGAAGCAACGACGATGAATGGGGGCGGCGAACACGTGAGGTCTCCCTTGCGGCGATGGCTCGAGATCCGTTTCTCGCGGACCTGTGTGTCGGCTGAATGGCGCAGGCGTCGAGAGGGGGGCGCGCACTGAGCGGCAGGCTAGACGAGGTCGCGGCGCCGCGCAATGGTTGCGGCGACCGTCACTTGCACGCGCGGCTGTCGTTCATCCCGCTTGCTGCAAGCAGCGCGTGTCGGCCACACGGATGCCGTGCTCTCGCTGACATTCACTTGCCGCCGACTTCAGGCGACCAAATTCGGCGCCGAGACAGAGGCCAGCCGATCCGCCTTCAAGGCGCACGCGTAAAGCATCAAGCCTTCGCTGACCTTCCGCCGTTCGGCCTCGACGGCAGCTTTCTGACGTCCTGAAAAGCGGGCGCTGCTCGCGCGAGCGCCTTACGTCCGTCCCCGTTGCGCGTAGAGCATCGGCACGGCGGTATCCACGATCACCTCGACCAGGCTGGCGCCGTCATGCGCCAGCGCCTGCTTCAGTGCCGGCGCGAGCTCGGCGGACTTCGTGATGCGAACGGCGCGACAGCCCTGGCCTTCGGCGAGCTTGACGAAATCGATGCCGGGCAGGTCGAGACCCGGCACGTTGCGCACCTGCATCACCTGGCTGAACGAGCGCATCGCGCCGTAGCCGGAATTGTTGATGACCACGACGGTGAGCGGCAGCTTGCGCTGGGCTGCCGTCCACAGCGCCTGGATCGAATACATCGCCGACCCGTCGCCGATCAGGCAGACGGTGCGCCGGTCGGGCCGGCCGAGCGCCATGCCGACGGACGCCGGCAGGCTGAAGCCGAGCCCGCCGCTTGCCATGGTGTAGAAACTGTCCGCGCCGGGCATCGGCATGTGCCGGTGCATGATCGGCCGGTGCGAGGGGACTTCCTCGACCAGTGCGGCGTTCTCGCCCATTGCCGATGACAGCGTGTGCAGCAGGAATTCGACCGGGATGGGATCGGCTGCCGCGGGCGGCGGCGGCAATTTGCGTCCCTCGGGCGTCGTGCGTTTGGTTTCGCCGAGCAGTTCGAGCAGCATGGCGAGCGCCGGCTTCATGGTGGCGATGATGCTGTTGCCGACCGGAGTTACCGCGGCAGCATCCGGATCGTCGGTGATCTGGAACAGCGTGGTCGCGCCGTCGAAGATCGCCGCATGGCCCTCGACATGGAAGGTGAAGACCGGTGCGCCGATCACGACCACGAGGTCGTAACTGCGCAGCGACTCCGAGAGCTGGCCGGGCGAGGCGGGCAGGAAGCCCGAAAATTGCGGGTGGCGTTCGGGGAAGGAGCAGCGTGCCGAGAACGGGCTCACCCAGACGGAGGCTTTGGCCTTCTCCGCCACGCGCACCATCAGATCGACCGCCGCGGCACGATCGATCGACGGGCCGACGACGAAAGCGGGACGCTCGCTGCTCGCGAGCGCCGCAGCGAGCGCGCGCATCGCCTCCGGCGCGGGACCGAGCTCGCGGCTGACCTGGCGCGGCGGCAGCGGCGCGGCCGGATGGGTCCAGTCGTCGATCGGGATCGAGACGAAGGTCGGCCCGCAGGGCGGCTGCGTCGCGACATGATAGGCGCGCGCGATCGCTGCGGGCACGTCCTCGGCGCGCGCCGGCTCGACGCTGTATTTGACGTAAGGCCGCGGGAATTCCGATGCGCGCTCGGCATAGAGGAAGGCCTGCAGCGGCAGGATCGAGCGCGCCTGCTGGCCCGCAGTGATCACCAGCGGCGTCTGGTTGCGATGCGCGGTGTAGATGTTGCCGAGCGCATTGCCGACGCCGGCCGCCGAATGCAGATTGACGAACCCGGCATTGCGCGTCGCCTGCGCATAGCCGTCGGCCATGCCGACGGCGGAGGCCTCCTGCAGCGCCAGCACATAATCAATGTCGTCGGGCCAGTCGGCCAGGAACGGCAGCTCGGTCGAGCCTGGATTGCCGAAGACCTTCCTGATGCCGACGCTGCGGAGCAGGTCGAGGACGGCGTGCTTGACGGTGAGGGAGCTGGTGTTCTTGGGGGGCATGCGGCCTCGTCCTGTCTTGCGACGTCATTCCGGGGCGATGCGAAGCATCGAGCCCGGAATCTCGAGATTCCGGGTTCGGTCCTGCGGACCGCCCCGGAATGACGGAGGACACACTACCACACCGCGGTGCCCTTCATCGTCGGTTGTCCGGCATCGTTGGCTGTCCACAGCTCCATGCTCGCGCCATTGTCGTTGGCGTTGATGGAGAACTCGCCGCCTTCGAACAACGGCTGCACGCCGCGATAGGTGAATGTCTTCGGCGGCTTGCCGCCGCGCAGCCTGGCCGCCATCTCGACGATGAACGCCGCCTGCAGCGGCCCGTGGAAGATCAGTCCGGGATAGCCCTCGACCTTGGTGACGTAATCGCGGTCGTAATGGATGCGATGGCCGTTGAAGGTCAGCGCCGAATAGCGGAACAGCAGCACGGGATCGGAGACATGGGTCTCGCGGTGCTGCGCGACCGGCGGCGGTGGCGCGGCCTTCGGCGCAGCGGCTGGTGCGCCGCCCATCTCGCGATAGACGATGTCCTGCCGTTCGCGAATGGCGATGCCGCGCGGCGACGTGACGATGTGCTCAACGGAGACGAAGCAGAGCTGCCCGGTCGAGCCGGTCTTCACCGTCACATCCGAGATGCGCGAGTTGCGCGTCGAGACGTCGCCGACCCGCAAGGCGTCGAGAAACTCGATCTGGCCGCCGGCCCACATCCGCCGCGGCAGCGGCACCGGCGGCAGGAAGCCGCCGCGGGTGGGATGGCCGTCGGGGCCGAGCATCGACATCGGAAACACCGGCTGGGCCAGGCACCAATGCACCGTGAACGGCGCGGGATCGCCGTCTCTCGGCTCGCCAACCTCCTGGAACAGCGTCGCCCGCAGGCCCTTCACGAGCTGCGCGGTGACGATGTCGGTGGCTTCCTGCGTGCGGCCGATCCATTGCCGCAGATGATCGAGGTCGAGCTGTTCGGTCATGACGATTTCGCCCGCGTCCGAGGAGTGTCCTTGTTTTCGCCGATCGCGGGCACCGCGCCAAAGCGGCGCTCCTCGCCGACAAAGATCGCAGCCGGCGCCGGATAGGCCACCACCCCGTTCGGGGTCTCGACCTCGATGCGGCGCAGATGCGGATGCACGGTGAGGTCGGCCATGGTGTTGACCTCGGCGAACGCGATGTCGGCGTCGGCGAGACGCTCGAGCAGCGCATCGCGTGTCATGGTGGCGAAGATGTCGCCGACGGTCTTGTCGGTGAGCGCGCGGTTGCGCACGCGCTCGACCATGTTGGCAAAGCGCGGATCGTTGGGCAGATCGGGCTGATCCAGCACCTCGGCGCAGAGCTTCTTCCACTCGCGCTCGCTCTGGATCGAGATCAGGATGTCCTTGCCGTCCCTGGACCGGAACACGCCGTAGGGCGCGATCGAGGGATGGGCGAGGCCCATGCGCTTGGGCGGATTGCCGGCTTCCGAGTTGAGCAGCGGCACCGCGAGCCAGTCGGCCATCACGTCGAACATGGAGATGCGGATGTCCGCGCCTTGCCCGGTCCGGCCGCGCCCGATCAGAGCTTCCAGGATTGCGGCATGTGCGGTGGCGCCGGTCGCGATATCGACGATCGAGAGCCCGACGCGCGAGGCGCTCTCCGGTCCGCCGGTGATCGAGGCAAGCCCGCTCTCGGCCTGGATCAGCAGGTCATAGGCCTTGCGATGGGCGTAAGGCCCGGTGTCGCCATAGCCGGTGATGGTGCAGCAGATCAGCTTCGGATAGTCCTTGCGCAGCCGCGCGAGCGAGAAGCCGAGCTTGTCCATCGAGCCCGGCTTCAGATTCTGCAGGAGCACGTCGGCGCTGGCGATCAGCGCCTCGAGCTCGGCGCGCCCCTCCTTGGTCGCGAGATCGACGACCACCGACTGCTTGCCGCGGTTGAGCCAGACGAAATAGCTGCTCTGGCCCTTGGCCGCAGCGTCATAACCGCGGGCGAAATCGCCCTCGGGACGTTCGATCTTGATCACCTCGGCGCCGGCATCCGCCAGGCGCGAGGAGCAGAAGGGGGCGGCGACCGCCTGTTCGACGGCGATGACCTTTAATCCCTGAAGCGGCAGCATGAGCGAGCCTCAATAGGAGCGGGGCATGCCGAGCACGTGCTCGGCGACATAGGACAGGATCAGGTTGGTCGAGATCGGCGCCACCTGGTAGAGCCGCGTCTCGCGGAACTTGCGCTCGACGTCATATTCCTCGGCAAAGCCGAAGCCGCCATGGGTCTGGACGCAGGCATTCGCCGCCTCCCAGGACGCATCGGCGGCGAGCATCTTGGCCATGTTGGCCTCAGCGCCGCAATCGAGCCCCGCCTCGTATTTGCGGGTGGCCTCCTTCACCATCAGCTCGGCCGCGCGCATCGATGCATAGGCCTTGGCGATCGGAAACTGAATGCCCTGGTTCTGGCCGATCGGGCGGCCGAACACGGTGCGCTCCTTGGCGTAATTGGTCGCCTTGGCAATGAACCATTTGGCATCGCCGATGCATTCGGCGGCGATGAGAATACGCTCCGCATTCATGCCGGAGAGGATATAGCGAAAACCCTTGCCTTCCTCGCCGATCAAATTCTCCGCCGGCACCTTCATATCGGTGAAGAACACCTCCGTGGTGGCGTGGTTCATCATGGTGCGGATCGGGCGGATCGAGAGCCCGGCCTTCTTGGCTTCCCGCATGTCGACGATGAACACCGACAGGCCGTCGGTGCGCTTCTTCACCTCGTCCTTCGGCGTGGTGCGCGCCAAGAGGATCATCAGGTCGGAATGTTCGGCGCGGCTGGTCCAGATCTTCTGGCCATTGACGATGTAGCTGTCATTGCCCTCGCGGCGCGCAAACGTCTTCAGCGAGGTGGTGTCGGTGCCGCTGGTCGGCTCGGTGACGCCGAAGGCCTGCAGGCGCAACTCGCCGCTCGCGACCTTCGGCAGCCATTTCGCCTTCTGCTCGGCATTGCCATGCCGCAGCACCGTGCCCATGGTGTACATCTGGGCGTGGCAGCCGCCGCCATTGCAGCCCGCGCGCTGGATCTCCTCCAGGATCGCCGCCGCCGCCGACAGCTTGAGCCCCGCGCCGCCATATTCCTCGGGGATCAGCACCGAGAGATAGCCGGCTTCTGTCAGCGCATCGACGAAAGCGGACGGATAGGCCATCTCGCGATCGAGCTTGCGCCAATACTCACCCGGGAATTGCGCGCAGAGCTTTGCGACCTGCTCGCGGATGTCGGCATGCTCGTCGTGTTCGATGCGGGCGTTTTCCTGGGTCATTCGATCAAATGCGGCGGGCTTGTTGTTGAGAAACCGCCGCAAGCTCCCTATGCTGAATTGTTATAGCCTATGAAGTAGCATTCCAAGATTGGCAAGTATGGATTTCCGCCAGCTCAAGACCTTCAGTTGCGTGGCCGAGCTCGGCAGCCTCTCCAAGGCCTCCGACACCTTGCGGATAGCGCAGCCCGCGCTCAGCCGCCAGATCAAGCTTCTCGAGCATGAGCTGCGCGCAGAGCTGTTCACCCGGAACGGCAGGGGCATGGTGCTGACCGAGGCCGGCCGGCTGCTGCTGGCGCGCACCTCCGGCATCGTCCGCCAGATCGACCAGATCCGCGACGACATCCAGTCCCACGCGGGCGCGCCGTCCGGCCGCGTGGTGCTGGGGCTCGTTCCGACCGTGAGCTGTGTGCTGTCGGCGCGGCTGGCGCGCCGCACGGTGGAAAGCTTCCCCGGTATCTCGCTCTGCATCGTCGAAAGCTATAGCGGCCACCTGATCGAATGGCTGCACCGCGGCGAGATGGACCTTGCCGTGATCTACGGCCCCTCCGCCGATCTGCATCTTTCCGTGCAAAATCTCGGCCGCGATGCGGTGGTCGCGGTCGGCCCGCGCGGCTCGGGGCTTGCGCGCAGGAAGCGGGTCGAGATGGACTGGCTGCTGCGCCAGAAGCTGGTGCTGCCCAGTCATTCCCACGGGCTCCGGGCGCTGATCGAGCATGCGGCCGCGCAGAAGAAGCTGAAGCTCGACATCCAGGTCGAGGCGGATTCGTTTCGCGTCCTCACCAGCCTGGTCGAGGAGGGGCTCGGCTTTGCGCTGCTGCCGCCCTCCTCGGTGCGCGATGAGGTCAAGGCGGGCAAGCTGGAAACCGCCGTCATCGCCAGGCAAGGGCCGATGCGCAACCTGATCATTGCGTCCCCGATCGACCATCCCGGGTCCGCCGCAATCGCCGCCGTCACCGCGCTCCTGCGCAGCGAGACCGCCGCCTGTCGCGACGAAGGCACGTGGGACATCAAGCTCGCCTGATTCAACGGCGCACCATTTCAACCCTCATCCTGAGGCGCCGAAGCGCAGCGCAGGCCTCGAAGGATGAACAGCCCTCGCTGTGGCGGCCGGCCGTCGCCCTTCGAGGCTCGCGTGCCGCGAGCGCCTCAGGGTGACGGTGATGGATTGGAGCTCGTTTCGATCCAACATCGCGATCAGCTCACCGCAAACCCGAGATGCTCGCGAAAGCGGTTCTTCAGGAACACGCCGTCGCGCGGCGGTAACGCGCGCTCGACATGGGCGGTGCCGATATGGATGCGGGCAAAATGCGGGCCGTCGAAATTCTGCATCTTACGGCGGAAGGCTGCGATAGCCTCGAGATCGCCGATCTCGGTGACCGAAGTAAAGCCCGCTCCGCCTGCGATCACCTCGAGCCTTGCACCCAGGCTGGAATGGCTCTGTTGCATGCCGGTCTCGCCGAAATGGCCGTTGTCGAGCACGACGATGGAGAGGTTGCCGGGCTGCTTTGCCGCGACCGTCAACAGGCTGCCGAGCCCCATCAGCTGCTCGCCGTCTCCGGTGACGACAGCGACCGGCCGCTTCGGCTGCGCCAGGGCCAGGCCGAGTCCGACCATGGCGGCGCCGCCCATGGCGCCCCAGAGATAGAAATTGCCCGCGTGCTCGCCGGCGTCGAACACGTCATAGGACGACGAGCCGAGGCCGCTCACGACAAGCAGATCGCCGCGCTCGGCAAGCAGCGCCTTCACCGCCTCGCGGCGATCGAGCGAACCGAAATTCCGCATCACTTGCTCTCCGTCCACTTCTTGCGCCCGATCATCCGCTGCGAGATCAAGACTGCGATCTGCTGGTCGCTGTCGAAGGCAAGCGAGGCCGCGGCGGAGGTGATCTCGGCGGCATCCTCGGGCATCTCGAGCCGGAATACCGTCACGCCCATGATTTCCAGCGCCTGTCGCGTCGCCTTGCCCATCGGGATCTGCCAGGGATTGAATTCGGCCCATTCGCCGCGCATGGTGACGAAGGTGAGGAAGGGCAGTCGGCAGCTCGCGAGCAGCGACAGCATGTTGACGCAATTGCCGACGCCGCTCGATTGCATCAAGAGCACCGCGCGATTCCCCCCGAGCCAGGCGCCGGCGGCCAGCGCCACGCCTTCCTCTTCCGTGGTCAGCACCGTGGTCTTGATGTCAGGGTCGGCATGCGACAGCTGGATCAGGCGGGAGTGGCCGGCATCCGGCACGTAGCAGAGCTGCGCGACGCGGGCCTCCTTCAGGGCATGGTAGATATCGAGCGGCCAGTCCCGGCTGGTGACGTCATTTGCTGCGGATCCTGCCATCGTCTCCTCGGGGCGCACGTGCTCGTGTTTGCCACGAGCCTTTAGGAGAAATGCGGGCGGTTGGCCCTTCGTATCTGGTTCAGGCAGCCATGCCGGAATTGTATAGGGGAGGGCACGCGCGACAAGTCTCCATGCAGCCGCGAACTCCACCCGCCCCTGGAGGGGGCGGGTCGCTCGCGCATGTACTGCGCGAGCGGGGTGGGGTGACAGTCTCTCCGCAATGCCGATATCTCCATCGTGAGCAGCCGCATCTTGAAGCTCACGGCAAGACCATTTTCGTGGCGTCACCCCACCTCGCTCGCATTGCATGCGAGCGATCCTCCTCCTCCAGGGGAGGATGAAGAAAAGCCTCAGCCCGGAATCCTGACCGGCAGATATTCGATGCCGCGGACGAAACTGGAATAGAGCCGCCTCGGCTCGCCGACCACCTCGATGGTCTCGAACCGTTTCAGGATCTCTTCCCAGACGATGCGCAGCTGCAGCTCGGCGAGCCGCATGCCGACGCAGCGGTGGATGCCGAAACCGAACGACAGATGCGTGCGCGGCCGCGGCCGGTCGATGATGAACTCGTTCGGCCGGTCGATGGCCTCCTCGTCGCGGTTGCCCGAGACGTACCACATCACGACACGGTCGCCCTTCCTGATGGTCTTGCCGCCGATTTCGGTGTCCTCGAGCGCCGTGCGCCGCATATGGGCCAGCGGCGTCTGCCAGCGGATCACCTCCGGCACCATGGAATCGATCAGCCTGGGATTGGCGCGCAGCTTGTCATATTCAGCCGGGTTCTCGTTCAGCGCCAGCACCGAGCCGCTCATGGTGTTGCGGGTGGTGTCGTTGCCGCCGACGATGAGCAGGATGATGTTGCCCATCAGATTGTCGGGGTCCATGTGCCGCGTGGCTTCGCTATGGGCCATCATCGACAGCAGATCGTTGCGCGGCTCGCTATTGACGCGCTCGTTCCACAGTCGCGCGAAATATGCGCGGCACTCGTCCATCTCCTGGCGGCGCTGCTCGTGCGACTCCACGATGCCGCTCTTGGGCAGCGCGGTCGAGACGTCGGACCAGCGGGTGAGCTTGCGCCGCTCCTCGAACGGGAAGTCGAACAGGGTGGCCAGCATCTGGGTGGTCAGCTCGATCGAAACCTTCTCGACGAAATTGAAGGTCTCGTTGCGGGGCAGGCTGTCCAGCACCTTTGCGGAGCGCTGGCGGATCAACACCGCAAGCTCATCGAGATGGGTCGGCGTGAACATCGGCGACACCGTCTTGCGCTGCTCGGCGTGCCTGGGCTGATCCATGGCGATGAAGCTCGGCCAGTCATAGCCCGGCGGGGCGTCCTTGATCGAAATGCCGCCAAGTCTGGCGTCGGAGGAGAAGATGCCGTGATTGGTGTCGACATGCATGATGTCGTTGTATTTGACCACCGACCAATAGGGCTCGATCGGCGCATTGGTGCAATAATGCACCGGCTCTTCCTTGCGCAGCCGCTCGAACCACGGCCACAGCGTGTCGTCGCGGAACAACCGGGGCGCGCCGGGATGGAAATCCTTCAGCGGCGTCGAATAAGCCTCTTCCCGCGCGAGGCGCAGGCGCTCGGCCTTGTCGGCTGCGATCGGAGCCTGGACGTTCATCATTCTTATCCTGTTGGTCCAATTCTTGACCGGATTTCGATCAGGCGGCGATGCGCACCGGCAAGGTCTCGTAGCCTTTCACAAAGCTCGAATAAACCCGTTTCGGCTCGCCCACCACCTCGATATTCTCGAAACGCTTGAGAATCTCTTCCCAGATGATTTTCAGCTGCAGCTCGGCCAGCCGCATACCTACACAGCGGTGGATCCCGAAGCCGAATGACAAATGCGTGCGCGGGCGGGCGCGGTCGATCAGGAAGTCGTAGGGACGCTCGATCGCGGCCTCGTCGCGGTTGCCCGAGACATACCACATCACGACCTTGTCGCCCTTCTTGAACTTGCGTCCGCGGAATTCGATGTCCTGCAGCGCGGTGCGCCGCATATGGGCCAGCGGCGTCTGCCAGCGGATCACCTCGGACACGAAACTGTCGATCAGCGCCGGATTGTCACGCAGCTTCTGGTACTGGTCCGGATGCTGGTTCAGCGCATAGATGCTGCCCGACATGGTGTTGCGGGTGGTGTCGTTGCCGCCGACGATGAGCAGGATCAGATTGCCGAGGAAATTGTTCGGGTCCATGTCGCGCGTGGCCTCGCCATGCGCCATCATCGAGAGCAGGTCGCTCTTCGGCGGCTGATCGATGCGCTGCTTCCAGAGCCGCGAGAAATACGCCGCGCACTCCATCAACTCGGCCTGCCGCTCGTCCTCGGTGGCCACGAGGCCGCCGACGCCCGGAAGCGTGGTCGCGATATCCGACCACCGCGTCAGCTTGCGCCGGTCCTCCCAGGGAAAGTCGAACAGCACCGCCAGCATCTGGGTGGTGAGCTCGATCGAGACCTTGTCGACCCAGTCGAACACGTCTCCCACCGGCAAATTATCCAGGCATTCGGCCGAGCGCTGGCGGATGTTGATGGCGAGCTGGTCGAGATGGGTCGGCGTGAACATCGGCGCCACGGTCTTGCGCTGCGCGCTGTGGCGCGGCTGGTCCATGGCGATGAAGCTTTCGCGCCGGACGTCCGGCGGGGCGTCGCGGATGGTGATGCCGCCGAGCGAGGCCGCCGAGGAAAACACCGCGTGGTTGGTCTCGATGTCCATGATGTCGCTGTAGCGGGTCACCGACCAGTACGGGCCGAACATGCTGTTCTTGCAATAGTGGACCGGGTCTTCCCTGCGCAGCCGGTCGAAATAGGGCCAGTGCGTGTCGGAGCGAAACAGTTCCGGGTCGCCGGGATCGAAATCGCAAAGCGGCAGCGAAGCCGCGCGCTCGCGCGCCGCATCCAGGCTCGTCCGTCGCACGACGTCGATGGCTCCATGCATTTGCGTGCTCCCCTCCGGTTGTCCGCAATTCGATGCGGTTTTGCTGCGATTACAGCCCGTCGGGCGCGCCGGGGCAAGCTGCTTTTGGCCCCAACCGCACTTGTGTCCAGGCGCTATCGGTCCGACCTCCCGGCAGCATCGCAAAACGTCCCATGGGGCGGAATTTCAGGCCGTGACAAGCGCTTGAGCAGGGCTTAAGCCTGTCGGCAAAGCTCCACGAATTTGGCTTCAGGAATTTTGCCGGGAGAGAAGGCCACTATGATCCCCAACGCCTATCGTGTTTTCAATTTCGACCTGGGCGAGACTGCGGACGCCATCCGCGAGACCGTGCACAGTTTCGCGAGCAACGAGATCGCCCCGCGCGCCGCCGAGATCGACAAGTCCAATCAATTCCCCCGTGACCTCTGGCCCAAGATCGGGGAGCTCGGCCTGCACGGCATCACGGTCGAGGAGGAATATGGCGGCGCGGGTCTCGGCTATCTCGAGCATTGCATCGCGGTGGAGGAGATTTCGCGAGCGTCGGCTGCGGTCGGGCTGTCCTACGGCGCCCATTCCAATCTCTGCGTCAACCAGATCCGCCGCAACGGCAACGAGGCGCAGAAGCGCAAATATCTGCCCAAGCTGATCTCCGGCGAGCATGTCGGCTCGCTCGCGATGTCCGAGCCCGGCTCCGGCTCGGACGTGGTGTCGATGAAGACACGCGCCGACAAGAAGGGCGACCGCTACGTCCTCAACGGCTCCAAGATGTGGATCACCAACGGCCCGGTGGCCGAGACGCTGGTGGTGTACGCCAAGACCGACCCTGACGCCGGCCCGCGCGGCATCACCGCCTTCATCATCGAGAAGGGCATGAAGGGCTTTTCCACCGCACAGAAGCTCGACAAGCTCGGCATGCGCGGCTCCGACACCTGCGAGCTCGTGTTCGAGGATTGCGAAGTGCCGGAGGAGAACGTGCTCAGCGAGGTCGGCCGCGGCGTCAACGTGCTGATGTCGGGCCTCGACTACGAGCGCGCGGTGCTGGCGGCAGGTCCGCTCGGCATCATGCAGGCCTGCATGGATGCGGTGCTGCCTTACGTGCATGAGCGCAAGCAGTTCGGCCAGCCGATCGGCACCTTCCAGCTGGTGCAGGGCAAGCTCGCCGACATGTACACCACGATGAACGCCTCGCGCGCTTATGTGTACGCGGTGGCGAAAGCCTGCGACCGCGGCGAGACCACGCGCGAGGATGCCGCCGGCGCCATTCTCTATGCTGCGGAAAAAGCTACCCAATGCGCGCTGGACGCGATCCAGCTGCTCGGCGGCAACGGCTATATCAACGACTATCCGACCGGCCGGCTGCTCCGCGACGCCAAACTCTACGAGATCGGCGCCGGCACCAGCGAAATCCGGCGGATGCTGATCGGCCGGGAGCTGTTCGAGAAGACGGCCTGATCGATCCCGACGGGCAGGCCGATTCATCACGACTCCGCCACCGCTTCATTGACAATCGAACCGGGATTGTCTTCGCGCCGACAAAAGTCTCAACTATGGTCATTTCGACCTCGTTTTGCGCTTGGAGGTTGCGTCCGTGAATATGCGTTGGGAGCCCTTACAACCATCGGTGCCGCCGCCGCTGCCGCCGGCCAGGGTTGTGTTTTCGGGAGATCGCGGCGGCTTTTTCCGCCTGGCGGCGCGCGGAGCCGCCCTAGAGCTTGTGACCGTCGGCTTCTACCGGTTCTGGCTTGCCACCGACATCCGCAGGCAGATCTGGTCGAGCACCTTGATCGACGGCGACGCGGCCGAATATACCGGGCGCGGTAAAGAGCTGCTGATCGGTTTCCTGTTCGCGCTCGCTATTCTCGTCCCGATTTACCTCGGCTATTTCCTTATCACGGTCGAGGCGGAAAGCCTGAAGGCATTTGCCTCGATTCCGCTGGTGCTCGGCTTTTACGCCTTCGGGCAATTCGCGGTCTATCGCGCCCGGCGCTACCGGCTGACGCGCACTGTCTGGCGTGGTGTGCGGTTCTGGATGGACGGTTCGGGCTGGGCCTATGCCGGCCGCGCCGTGCTCTGGGGCTTTTTGACGCTCGTCACGCTGGGGCTCGCCTATCCATGGCGCGAGGCGGCGCTCGAACGTTACAAGATGCAGCACTCCCACTATGGCGATCTGCAGGGCAGCTTTGACGCGCGCGGCAGCGACCTGTTCAAGAAAATCTGGTGGCTCTGGCTGCTGGCGCCGCTCGCGATCGTGCTGTTTCCGTTGCTGCCGCTTTTCTATGCGGAGTTCAAGGCCCGGGAATATGCCTGGTGGCTGTCCGGCGTTCGCTTTGGCGGCGTGAGCCTCAAGTCGTCGCTGCACCGTAGCGCCTTCACCGGCATCTATTGGACGGTGATCGGTTGGTTTTTTCTGCTGGGCATCGTGCTTTCGGCTTATATGGCAGCGGCCTTTGGGCTGGTGGTGAAATTCAGCGGCCTCAATCTCGGCACGCCTGCGGGTGCCGAGATGGTGTCCCACAGCATTCCGTTCGTCGCCGCAACTGTGGTCGGCTATCTCGCTTATGTGCTGGCGCTCAACGTGGTGATGCGCCTCTATCTGCTGCGCGACGTCTGGCAGGCCGTGGTGTCCTCGATCGAGGTGCATGGCATCGAGGCCGCCGCCAATGTCGGCGCCAAAGGCGAGCTTGCGAGCGCGCTCGGCGAAGGTTTTGCCGACGGCCTCGATGTCGCGGGGTTCTGAGCGGGCCTCCATGGGCGGTTCTTTCCCCGACGATGTGGCGCAGGTGCCGGCCGGACCAGTCGTCTATTTCGACGGCCAGTCGAGCCGCAAGCGCGCGGCGACGGTGGCGCTCGCGGATCGGCTGGAGATCAGCGAGGGCGGTATTGCCGTGGCCCATTGGGCCTATGTCGATATCCGCCGTGCCGAGGGTCCGCCCGGCCTCTTGCGTCTGACCAGCCAGTCCGCGCCGCACCTGGCGCGGCTCGAAATCCGCGATGCCGCGCTCGCGAGCGAGCTGGAGAGCCGCTGCCCGCAGCTTGACGCGCACCTGGTCGATCGCCGCGGAGTGATGCGGATCTTCGGCTGGTCGGCCGCTGCGGCGGTCTCGATCGTGCTATTGGTTCTGTTCGCCATTCCTTTTGCGGCCGACCGGCTGGCGCCGCTGGTGCCGGATGGGCTCGAGCGGCGGCTCGGCGCGGCCGCGGAGCTGCAGGTCAAGACGGTGTTCGGCGACAAGGTCTGCAGCGAGGCGGCCGGACAGGCCGCCTATGACAAGCTCCTGCGCGAGCTGCGCGAGGCCGCGGGGCTGGAAGCCGCCGTCCAATCCTACGTGCTGTCGACGCCGGTGCCGAATGCCTTCGCGCTGCCGGGCGGCAAGGTTTATCTGTTCAGCGCGCTGCTCGCGAAAGCCCAAAATCCGGACGAGATCGCCGGCGTGCTCGCGCACGAGTTCGGACATCTCAAGCATCGCGACAACATGCGGGGCATGATCTACAACGGCGGCACCTCGTTTCTGATCGGCTTGCTGTTCGGCGACGTCACGGGTTCGAGCACCCTGATCTTCGCCTCGCGCTCCGTCGTCACCGCCTCTTATTCGCGCGAGGCGGAGCAGAGGGCCGACGATTTTGCGATCGAGGTGATGCACCGGCTCGGACGGCCCGCAAAGGCGATGGGCGAGCTCCTGTTTCGCGTCACCGGCAAGCAAGGCGACAAGGGCCTGACGATCCTGGCGAGCCATCCGCTCACCGAGGACCGCTTGAAGCGCATGAGCGCTGCGGACATTCCCTCCTTGGGCGCGCCGCTTCTGACCGACACGGAATGGAAGGCGCTGAAAGCTGTCTGCGGCGCGACGGATTGAGGCGGCCTCGACAGTTATGGCGGCGTCGACGTCCAAGCCTGGCCGGCGGAGGCTTTGTCGAAGCCATATTGGTAGAGCGCGCGCATATAGGCCGTGTCGAAGCCTTCCGAGTCGGATGCGGGATAGTCGTGCGAAATATATGACAGGTTGAAGCCGACACGGTTGCGGCGGGCGAATTCGTAGGTCGACAGCACCACCGAGCGCGTCTGCGCCTTGGTGATCGATCCGAGGCTGCGCGAGGCGACATCGAGAGTGCCGTTCGGCACCACCTCGAAATCCCGCTCCAGCTTGTTGTTGACCAGGACATAGATGTCGAACCGTCCGTTGTTCGGCAGCCGCTGCCCCTGGAACAGGATGGCATCGGGGAGCGTCAACACCGGTGTCATCACGCCGCCATCGACATGCATTTCCTGGAATCTTTCGCCATGCGCCTCGGCCTCGATCAGGATCGGCGGGAACAGCAGGGGAATGCTGGCGGAGGCGGCGATGACGTCGCGAAACAGTTTGAGCGCCTCGGGCGTGCCGATGGCGGCAATCCGGCCCATGTCCCAGATCGCGCTGCGCTGGGTGTCGAGATCGGTGGTGACGACCAGCAGCCGCCGGCCCTTGGCATGCTCGCGCGCGATCTGCGCCAGCAGGTCGGGGCCGACATAGCGGGCGACCAGTTCGCGCAGGCGGGCATTGCCGAACAGGCCGGAGCCGAACACGGCCTGGAACAGTTTCGGGCTCTCGAGCAGGCTTTCCGCGATGCCGCTGGTATAGATCTCGCGCAAGGTGTCGTCGTATTGCGGGCCGAGAAAGGCGAACGGCGCGATGATGGCGCCGGTGCTCACGCCCGAGACGATGGCGAAGTTGGGGCGGGTGCCGGCTGCGGTCCAGCCGTTAAGGATTCCGGCGCCATAGGCGCCGTCGGCGCCGCCGCCGGAGAGCGCGAGGTAGGTCTTGACGGGCGAGGAAATGGTGCTGTCGGCGAGGAATTTTGCCGCCGGCTCGTCGGTATAGCGACGCAGGCCGTCGACGTCGAGCACGCGCGAGGTGCTCGCCGCGGCGGCAGTATAGGGCGTGCGCGGCAGCGTCGTGCAGCTTGCGAGCATCACCGCCACGGCGCAGGCCGACGCGATGGACCGGACCAGGCGAAATCTCATTGCCGCTACGCGCATTTCAATAGGGGACGTTGACCTTGCCGGGGCCGCCGCCGGCATCGTTGCGGACACGAGTGGCGGCCCCGGGTCACTATCAAGGGGGAATAAAACTATACTGTTTCGTTTTGATTAAGGGAAGGCGGCGGACCGCGTCTCACGTTTTGTTCAGTGCCGCATTTCCGCCAACATCGGGGATGCCGGGCTGCTTGCCCAGCATGCTGGCCTTGCGGCTTGCAAGGGGAAAACATGGCGCTGTCATTCCGGCAGGTTGTTGACCTTGCGCACGAAGGCGCGCGCCTCCGCGAGCGCTTCAGGCAGCACGGCCTTGACCTCTTCGACGGTCATGCCCGGCGCGATGCGGGGATCGTAGAGCAGGTTGAGGATGTACTGGTCGTAGACGTCGAAGAAGCCCATCTGGACCTGGTCGTTGAACATGGTCCAGGGCACCGAGCCGGTGTCGTTGATCGGTCCGAGCGCCTGCAGCAGCTCCTCATAGGCGCAATCGAGGAAGGTGAAATCGCTGACGTCGGTCGCAAGGATCACGTCGAAATGCTCGATTTCGAACTTGTCGTTCTTGCGGAATCCGGAAAGGCATTGCGGATCGAGCGAGCGCTTGATCTCGCGCGCCCGCTCGTGGCCGTAGAGCTTGGCTATGGTTGGATAGAGGTCGCGGTCGCGCACCAGCCGCACCTCGATCGTGGCCGCCTCACGCGTCTCAACCATCGCGATGTCGAGATGCTGCACGCGCATCCCGATGTCGGTCACCACCGCCGCGAGCTGACGCCTGCGCTCGCGGCTCGCGCCTTCCGCGAACACGCGAATCGGCACGGCATATTTGCGGATGCGGTCGACGCGGCCGGCGAGCTGGAATTCGGCACCGAACGCCGTCTTCATGAAGCCTTCCACGATCTCGCTATCGGAAAAATTCGTCCGCTCCGCGCGCTTCTTGGCAGCGACGGTGGGATCCTCGGCTGCGACCGCCGATTGCGTCAACGCGGCGCCGGCGAGGAACAAGGCAAGAGCGGTCGGGAGGAGGGGCGCGGGCGGCGACGGACGGCGGATGGTCTTCATGATCCGACGTTGCCGCAACAAATGGCGCCGCACAAGGATCGCGACGTGCTTGCTAGGAGACCGCCGGAAACGCGACCCGCAGCACCTTCGCCGTCCGAAAGATGCCGTCAGGCGGTGCAGCCGTGCCGCCGTCGGTGGCGAAATAGCCGATGCGTCCGTATTCGCCGCTTGCCCGGCTCCAGCCACCTGCCGAAGGCCCGACCAGCGTCTCATTGAATGGATCGCCGGCGACGACCGTCCGGCCCTCGCGGTTGCCATCATGGGCTAGACGCACCCGATCAATGGTGTTCTCGCGATGCGTGGTCGCGTAAGCAACCTGCGCGGCCTCATCGATCAGGAAGTCGTCCCATTGCCGGCCGCCTGCGACGAATTCGGGCAGATCGGCCGCCTCGAGCGTCGCGGGGTCGACCTTCACACGCAGCATCATCTGCTGGGATGTCGTCGTGTAGTAGAGATAGCCGGACCGTGGCGCATATTGCACGCCGTTCGTCCCCGGCTGCTCCGGCTTTTTTTCGCCAGGGCGGTTCCTCATTGTGTCGTGCTGAAGCCAAATGCGCGCAGTGGCACTGCCGTTCTCAGCGAGATCGACGCGCCAGATCAGGTTTGCCATGCCTGCGGCGAGCAACACGTTCGGCGCGATCATGCAGGCACCGTTCAAGCCGACCCACGGCCTGGGGAATTCGAGCAGCAGGCGCGGCTTGATGGGCTGGTTCGGTGTCCAGCCGCGTAGATCGATGGCATAGAGACGGGCTTCGTGCGTCTCGTAGACGTCGGCGACGCCAAGCAGGAAGACGTCCGGCTGCCACTCCACGACGAAGGCCGTGTTGAACTCAAAACCATGCAGAAGCGCCGGAGCTACCGGCAAGTCCTTGCCGGGAGTTGGCACGTACCAGAGCTCCTTGCGATTCTGAACGGTGACCAGCATCGAGCCGTCGCTGCGAACCGCCATGTTCTCCAGGAAAAACTTTTCCGGAAATTCCGCGACGACGGTCAATTTGGCTTGGGGGACGCTGGGCATGCAACCTCTCGCTACTGGTCCAGACCGACGGCGTTTGCCGGGACGTCGAAGGCATTGAGCGTCGCGCTGACCATGGTGAACCAGCCGATCAGGACCGCGACATCGACAATGCCCGCATCGCCGATGAGGTTCCTCGCCCGCCGATAGAGGCCGAGCGGAACAAGCCGCGGAACGACCAGCGCAGACGCCATCTGATAAATGACCTGCTCGCGATCGTCATCGAACGAGGTCGGCAGGCCCGCTATGATCTGCTGCACCTTCTCGGGCGGCAGATGGCCTTTGTCTTCGCCGATCTTCTCATGCTCGTAGCTCGCATAGGCCGACATCCAGCGGGCCGTGACGAGATTGGTGACGATCTCGATCTCGGATTTTGTCAGCGTCGAGTGCGTCTGGAAATAGGCGCCGGTCGGGACAATGGTCATCGAAAGCCTGGGATTGGCAAGCCAGATCCTGTGCGGCCCCGGAACCAGGCCACGAAGCCGTTTGGTGAACGCGTAGGCATCCTTCATGTCCGGCGACATCCGTTCGACCGGGGTTTCGACGAACCGGCCGAAAGAGCCGAAATCGGATTGCTCTGGCATCTCGCGCCTCGACGTTTCGATTTCCGCACAGCGACCGCGCGGACCGCGCCGCGCGTCACGGGGTTCGAACACAACGTCTTGTGCCGCGTTTACGGACCGATCCCGACCTTCACTTTTTAATCATCCAACAATCCCTGGACGATCCTGGAAGTTCGGGAACTTGCAGGAATGGAGCGGCGCGACGCTCAAGCGCGAGCAATGTGGTCGGAGGTGGTGTCTGGTCCAGGCTTTCGCAGCAAGGGCCGGTGCCGATCATCCGCATGATCGGCGCCGCGTTCGCGTCCCGGCGCAGCGTCCTCAGTTCTTGACGATCACCGTGGCGCCGACGGGGACGCGGTTATAGAGATCGACCACGTCCTCGTTGGTCATGCGGAAGCAGCCCGACGAGACGGCCTGTCCGATCGTCTCCGGCTCGTTGGAGCCGTGAATGCGGTAGAGCGTCGAGCCGAGATAGAGTGCCCGCGCACCGAGCGGGTTCTCGATGCCGCCGTTCATGTGGCGCGGCAGATCGGGTCGGCGGGCGATCATCTGCCGCGGCGGCGTCCAGTCGGGCCACTCGCGCTTGGCGCTGACCTTGTGCACGCCGCTCCAGCGGAAGCCGTCGCGGCCGACCCCGATGCCGTAGCGCAATGCCTCGCCGCCGCCGAGCACCAGGTAAAGCCGCCGCTCGGAGGTGTTGATCACGATGGTCCCGGGGGCGTAGTTGGTGGGAAACATCACGGTCTCCCGCGGGATCGGGCTTGCGCCGCCGCCGAAGAAATTCGGCCCGCCGCCCATGATATCGCGGTTA
This sequence comes from Bradyrhizobium sp., assembly GCA_035293585.1. Classification (GTDB taxonomy): domain Bacteria; phylum Pseudomonadota; class Alphaproteobacteria; order Rhizobiales; family Xanthobacteraceae; genus Bradyrhizobium. Next base: position 104,025 of record DATGMN010000037.1, read on the forward strand.
TCCCAGAACTGGGCCTGGGCCTGGCTCGTCGCTGCCATCAGCAGCATTGCAACAATTGCGCTAACAACCCGCATCACCGGTGTTCCTCAGCTAAGACGGACCTCGGCTGCAACAGGAGCCATAACCCCGTCCTTTGTGCAAGCCACGGCTGTGTGACGGCGGCAATTTCGGCAATTGCCGTTACCGATTTCACAACCATGGCCGTGCCAGGCTCGGCCATCGCAAAACATTGGTGATGGCAGCAATGCCGCGGCGGCCTTTGACGACGGCGGCGAACAATGGTTGATCGTCATTATTGTGAAGCCTTTTTTTAGATAGCGGGAGCGGAACGCATGAACGGCGCTGAAAGTCTGGTCAGAACCCTGGTCGCGGGCGGCGTCGACGTCTGCTTCACCAACCCGGGCACATCAGAGATGCATTTCGTCGCCGCGCTCGACCGGGTCGAGGGCATGCGCTGCGTGCTCGGTCTGTTCGAGGGGGTGGTGACGGGGGCGGCCGACGGCTATTTCCGCATGAAGGGAACACCGGCCTCGACGCTCTTGCATCTCGGCCCCGGCCTCGCCAACGGCCTCGCCAATTTGCACAACGCCAAGAAGGCCCATTCCGGCATCGTCAACATTGTCGGCCAGCATGCGACCTATCACATCGGCTACAACGCGCCGCTGACCTCAGATATCGAGGGACTGGCGCGGCCGATGTCGGCCTGGGTGCGCACCTCGCCCGATGCGAAATCCGTCGCTGCCGACGGCGCGGCCGCCATCGCCGCCGCCAAGAGCGCGCCGCCGCAGATTGCGACCCTGATCCTGCCCGCCGACACCGCCTGGAACGAGGCCGACGGCATCGCCCAGGTGCCGGAGAGCAACCAGCGCATCAGCTACTCGCCGCAGGCGGTGGAGAAGGCCGCGCGCATCCTGCACGAGGATGCCGCCCACACGCTTATCCTCGTCACCGGCAACGCGCTGACCGAGCAGGGCCTGGCGCTGGCCCAGCAGGTTGCCGGCAAGACCGGCTGCACCGTGATGGGCCAGACCTATCACCCGCGCATGGCGCGGGGCCGCGGCCGCTTCTCCATCAACCGCATCCCTTACGTGATCGAGCAGGCGCTGCCGATCCTGAAGGACTTCAAGCATATCGTGCTGGTCGAGGCCAATGACCCGATCGCCTTCTTCGCCTATCCGAACAAGCCGAGCATGCTCAAGGCGGAGGGTTGCGAGGTGCATCGCATGACTGCCTGGGGCGAGAACTCGATTGCGGCGCTGGAAGCGCTTGCGGGGGCAGTCGGCGCCAAGCCGTCCGACGTCAAGCCGCAGAAGCTTGCCGAGCTGACCAAGCCGACCGGCGCGCTCAATCTCACCTCGATCGCGCAGGCGATCGCGTGCGCGATCCCCGAGAACGCCATCGTGGTCGATGAATCCATCACCACCGGCCGCGGCTTCTTCCCGCCGACCGCAGCGTCTGCGCCGCATGACTGGCTGCAGAACATGGGCGGCTCGATCGGCTTCTCGACGCCCGTTGCCACCGGCGCGGCGGTCGCCTGTCCCGATCGCAAGGTCATGTGCATGGTCGGCGACGGCAGCGCCATGTACACCATCCAGTCCCTGTGGACGCAGGCCCGCGAGGGGCTCGATGTGGTGACCATCGTATTCGCCAACAGGATCTACCAGATCCTGCGCGGCGAGTTCGACGGCGTCGGCGCCGGCGAGCCCGGCAAGCGCGCCCAGGACATGCTCAAGATCGACCGCCCGACGCTCGACTTCGTCGCACTCGCCAGGGGCATGGGCGTGCCGGGCCGCGCGGTCACGTCGGCAGACGAGTTCAACAAGGCGTTGGAGGAAGCCGTGCGCGAGCCCGGCCCGCGGCTGATCGAGGTGCAGTTCTAGACGCGACGGGACTCGCGACCACAACGTCGTTGCGAGCGAGATGACGCCGTGTACTCTCCGTCATTCCGGGGGCGATGCGTAGCATCGGGCCTGGAAGCTCGAGGTTCCGGGTTCACGCTTCGCGTGCCCCGGAACGACGCGCTCGCTTTGGGGGCCAGATGCAGACCGAACTGAACAAGCTCGTCGCCGCGCTGCAGGACTTCTACGCCCAGGAGGCCTTTCTCATGGAAAGGGACCTCGGCGAGCGCACGCTGACGCATCGGCTCGCGGTGCATCTGGAAAAGCACTATCCGGGCTGGCAGGTCGATTGCGATTATAACCGCCTGGGCGAGCGCACGCTGCGCCTGCCGCACGGCACGATCGTGTCGACCGACGACACGCTGGGCAAGTCGATCTTCCCCGACATCGTCGTGCACCAGCGGGAGATCCCGAACAACCTGCTCGCGGTCGAGGTGAGGAAGGCGTCCAACCACCAGCCGATCGAACACGACCAGCAGAAGCTGAGGGCGATGACCGATGCGGATGTCTGGTTCGCCTACTGGATCGGCGTGCTCGTGACGCTTGCCAGGCAGAGCGTCTCGTCCTGCGAGGTCTATGTCGCCGGCCAGATCGAGCCGGAGTTGACGCGCTGGCTCGCCGCGCGACTGAGCGACAAGGGGCTGGCGGCGCCGTAGCGGGCTCCCGAGCGACAAATCCCCCCCAAAACGAAAAGGCCGCCTCGCGAGAGGCGGCCCGGTCGTCGGCTCAAGACATCGTCAGTTCAAGAGCGCGCGTTACTGCTTTTGCATCGTGTCGTCGCCGGTCTTCTTGGCCGACTTCTTCGACTTGGTGTGCTTCTTGCTCATCTTGGTGTCGCTCTTGCTCATGGTGTCACCGCTCGTGGCCGCGGGCGCCGTGGAGGTGCTCCCGGCCTTGTCCTGGGCAAAGGCGGTCGATGACAGGAAGGCGAGAGCGGCCGTGGCGATGATCAGTTTGCGCATTGAGAGAACCTCCGTGGGTGTGCTGGTTTGCCGCAGCACCATAATGGAACCCGGTCGCGAACGGTTCCGTCGCCGTCATCAGATATTTGTGAGGGCACCGGTCATGCATTTGTCTCTTTCAAGTGTATCGGGAACTCGCGCTGGTTGTGCCGGTTGTTTTCCGTGAGGACGGGGACTTCGGAGAATGACCATGGATTGGCGAACGGACATGATTCGCGTCGAACCGCCGCCCGTCACGCGCGAGGAAGAGGCGGCCTACGCCGCCGGCTGGACCATCAGCGGCCTCGCCACCCTCGGGACGATCATCGTGGTGTGGATATTTGCGATCTGAGTGTGGTGGCGCCGGTCTGCCTTCGCCAAGGCTCCGGCGTGACAGCCTTCGTTCGCTTTGCCACGATGGATCGAGGTGGCTTGCCCAGCCGTAGCTCGCAAAGCGAGCGAAGGCTGGTGGGCGCACAAGGGATCGAACCTTGGACCTCTCCCGTGTGAAGGGAACGCTCTCCCGCTGAGCTATGCGCCCGGGAATCTGGTGCGGAGTCAAAGGCCTGGAAATCCACCCAAGACTTGTACAGGGCCGCAATCAGAGCCCGCGATTTACGAAGCCCGAACCCCCAGTGTCAAGGCAAATACCGGGCGAATGACCTCGGAATCGTGCCCTATGCCCCCTGTTGCCGCGCCCGGGAGGCGTGCGCCTGCAGGGCCCGGATGCGCTCGGCGAGCGTGCCGCCCTGGGGAGATCCCGCCGGGCCTGCACCGTTGGCGAGCGCCGCGCCGTTGGCAGGTTTCGCCGGCGCGGGCGCTTCGGCCAGGATGGCCTCGATCGGCGAGTTCGGGCCCTCGAGCTGCATCGCGAGTTTTGCAACTTCCGCGGCGATATCGTTGATGCGCTCGCGCAGCAGGGCGTTTTCCATCCGTTCCGTGGCCCAGGAGCTTTCCGCCTGCTGCTGGATGGCGTTGATGTCGCGCTGCAGCTTGGCGCGCTCGTCGCGCGCGAGCCGCAGCTGCTCTTCGAGCGCAGCCTTCTCGGTCTTCAGCCGTTCCAGCGCCGGCATGTTGCCCTGATGGTTCTGGCTGAGCTCGTCACGCAGCTCTTTCACCGTGCGCTCGGCGATCTCGTTGGCCTTGCGCAGCTGGTTGTTCTCGTAATCGCGCTCGGCGAGCAGCTTGCCCTGGGCGGCCAGCCGCCCTTCCAGCTCGTTGACGCGGCCGGACAGCATCTCGGCTTCCTTGACCTGGAGCATCAGCTGGCGGTCGAGATCGGTGACGCGCTGGCTCAGGTTCTCCACCCGGGCGCGCGCATCGGCGAGGTTCTTGGTCGCGCTCTCGGAGTCGGCGCGTTCCTGCATGAGGCGGGTTTGGGTGGCGGCAAATTCCTTCTCGGCATCGCCGACCCGGCTCTTCAATTCCTCGATCTGCGCCCGCACCGCCACCAGCTCGATCTGGCGGCTGTCGGCGACCATCGAACGGTCGTTCAGCTCGCTGCTCAGCCTGGCCAGCTCGCTCTGCTTGTCGGTCAGCGCCTTCTCGGCCTGGCGCAGCCCCTCGGTCTTGGCTGCGAACTCCTCCTCCGTTGCGCGCAGCTGCTCCTTCACCGCCTTCTCGCGCGCCTCGAGCGCGAAGATCGTGGCGTTCTTCTCGCCAAGCTCGATCTTCATGCGGTTGATGGCGTCGGTCTTCTTGCCGAGCTCGGCAAGCTGGCTCGTGGTCTTGTTCTTGAGCTGCTCGACGCTCATCTCCAGCCGTCGCGCCGACATGGCGAATTCCGCGCGCAGCTGGTCCTTGTCCGCCTGGATCTCCGCCATCGACAGCGGGGTCGCCGCCTCGAGCCGGCGCGTGGTCAGCCGCACCGCGCGATTATGAACCAGCGGCACGATCATCAGCCCGAACAGCATCGAGATCAGAAAACCGATCGCGCCATACATGATCGGCTCGATCATGGAAGCTCCCCAAGGCTAGAGAAAGATGGCAAGAGAAAATTTACCAAAGACAATGCATGCGCGAGGCGCAAAATGCCAGCCCGTCGCGGCATTAACGTTGATCACACCGGAGTAGTCCGGTGTCGGGCCAGCCCCGCGATCAGAACGGGTTCCAGGTCGCCCGCGGCGTATATTTCAGATAGCCGATATTGGCGCCGAGCCTCAAGCCAAGGCCGGAGCGGATCGGCACCAGCACGATGCCGTTCGCCGTCAGCGCGGTCATGCCGAAGCCGCCGACGATATAGGCCGAGCCGTCGATGCCCACGAAGCGCTGGTAGATCGCATTCGTCGCCGGCAGGTTGTAGACCAGCGTCATGGTGCGGGCGCCGTCACCGCCCCAGTCGAAGCCGACCGAGGGACCCTGCCAATAGACCCGGAGGTCGCCGGCATTCTTGGTGTAGAGGGTGCCCTCGCCGTAGCGCAGGCCCGCGACGAATGCGCCTGAACCTTCCTCGCCCAGCACGTAGCCGTTCGGCAGCCCCCACTGGCTGACCGCGCGCTCGATCACGGAAGCCAGGCCCCGCGAGACATTGCCAAAGAAGCGGTGACCGGCGCCCACCAACTCGTCCGGCCCGTAAGTGTTCGGCCCCGGGGTGCGCTGTGGGGGCGGCAAATCGGGCGGCGGGGCCTGTTGCGCGGAGGCGGGCACGAGCCAGCACATCAGCCCCGCGAGCGTCACCGCGGCAAGGCGCGAAACCCAGTTCATCCAATTACCCCATCTGAATACCGGCCGCGGCCTTAACCTGACGCCAACAGCAAGGCGCTAGCCTGCGGCCAAGTGTCCCAAAGTCCAAGTCCCCGAAGTCCAAGTCCCCGAAGTCCATGCAAGTCTCGGTCAAGTCTCTATCGAGTCCTGCAGATTCGATCTTATCGGCACCAACTATGACGGCACAACGGCAAGAAAGATACGGTCTCCGCCCCCGAATCGCCGCGATCGCACTGCTGGCGGGTGCCGGAGTTGCGCTCGACCTCGCGCTGGAGGTGGCTGCCTCCGGCGTGGCCGCACGCGCCGCGACCACCGAGCGGGTGGTAACCAACCGCTTCACCGGCCTTGCCATCGATGGCTACGATCCGATGGCCTATTTCGTCGACGGCGCGCCCATGCCCGGCCTGCGTGAATTCGAGGCGTGGCAGAGTGGGGTGGTCTGGCGCTTCCACAATGAAGGCAACCGCGCCTCCTTTCTTGCCCATCCCGAAATCTACGGGCCACAATTCGGCGGCTATGATCCCGTGGACGTTGCGCGCGGCGTCACCGTCAAAGGCAATCCCCTGTTCTGGATGGTCGTAGGCGAGCGGCTTTATCTGTTCGGCTATGAGGCCAATCGCGACGCGTTTGCCGCCGATCCGCAAGGTTTCCTCGCAAAGGCCAGGACTCGCTGGCCGGCGCTGGAGCAGGGGCTCTCGCAGTAGCGCCGTATTCTTCCTGCCTGGGCGGGCTTCGCGACGCCGCCATATGGCAGCCCGAGGCCGCCGCAGGTTCCGCGAAGCGCACTGTGCCGATAGGCTTGGGGGAGCGTGGGGCGGGCTGGCAGGCCGCGCGGGTGCAGTGTATCAAGCCAGTAGACACGCGTGATTCGCCGCGGCTTCGCGGATCCTGTCGGAAAATTTCTGGGAAGATCGAATGTCTGGCACCACCTCACCCGGTCCCGCTCCCGACGCGCTCGAACTCGCCGCACTGTTGTGCTCGCGGGTGTGCCACGACCTGATCAGCCCGGTCGGCGCCATCGTCAACGGGCTGGAAGTTCTCGACGACAATCCGAAGCCGGAAGATCGCGATTTTGCGCTGGAGCTGATTCGCAAGAGCGCCAAGACGGCGTCGGCCCGGCTGCAGTTCTGCCGGCTCGCGTTCGGCGCGGCCGGATCGGCTGGCGCGCAGATCGACCTCGGCGATGCCCAGGCCATGGCACGCGGACATCTCGAGGACGGCAAGGTCTCCATCACCTGGAATTTGCCGCGGATCCTGTTGCCCAAGAATCGCGTCAAGCTGCTGCTCAACATGATGGTGATCGCGCAGCAGACGATCCCGCGCGGCGGCACGCTGACCGTCGATCCGATCGGCGAGGGCGAGACCATGGCATTCCGCGTCACCGCCGCTGGCCTCAACGCCCGCCTGCCTCAGCATATCGCCGATCTCCTCGGCTCGACCGAGCCGCCGGCTGCGGATGCGCATGCCGTGCAGCCTTATTACACGCGGCTGCTCGCACAGGCCTGCGGATTGAGCGTGCGCCTTGCGCCCGAAGGCGAGGCGATCACCATCACCGCCTCCTGAGAGGCAGTGAAAAAATGATTCACCTCTCCCGAAGGGAGAGGTCGGATCGCATCTTAAGATGCGATCCGGGTGAGGGGTTATGGTCCCTCAAGAGAACTGCGGCCCTCACCCGGATTGCTTCGCAATCCGACCTCTCCCCGCCGGGGAGAGGTGGACCGAGTTTCATGGTCTTGCCGCCAACTTATGGTTAACCAAACGTTGAAAGAGCGCCGCAAAATGATTGCGGTGCTCTTATGTCTTTGTTGAGCCCATTCGTTTCCGGTTACTCAACCAATATTAAACGCTTTGCGGTGAAGCTGGCCACATTCGAGTTGGCGCGTCGAGGTCGCGTGCCGTTGCGTGCGAAGGCCGGTTTCATGGATGATCTGTTGCGGGAGTTTCTGACGGAGACCAGCGAGAGCCTGGATACCGTCGACAATCAGCTGGTGAAGTTCGAGCAGGAGCCGAACAACGCCAAGATCCTGGATAATATTTTCCGCCTTGTTCATACCATCAAG
>DATGMN010000038.1:0-19321 GCA_035293585.1 Bradyrhizobium sp.
AAAGCCGATGTTCTTGTCCTTGGTCCGTCCGGACAGGATCTCGTCGCCGATCACGAGCAAGCCGGCCGTGACGATCTCGGTCATGTCTACTCCCCAACTTTCTTTCCTCCCCCTTATAGGGGGCCCGGACTTGCCCGGCCAACACCTTGAAGTCACGGCGGTTTGCTGCCGAAATGAGCAAGCCCCCGCCAGTTTTTCAGGCAAACCAGGCAGCGTCCACACCAAATGCCGCCACGCAATGCATATCGCGCTGGCCCGGCCCTTGCTACCATCCCTTTCGGTCATGCACTGTTAGGCTCGGGCACATAGGTTTGGGCACAAGGGGGTGGTCAGTTTCTATGGCAGTTGCGTTCGATGAGATGAACGGTCCAGGCGGCGAGGTCCGCGCGGCCTATCAGGAGCTCTCCCGCTGGCTGAAGGAGACGCCGCCGGACGCCCTGCAATATCGCCGGCAGGAGGCCGAGCTGTTGTTCCGCCGCATCGGCATCACCTTCGCCGTCTATGGCGATTCCGACGCCCAGGAGCGGCTGATCCCGTTCGACGTGATCCCGCGCATCCTGTCAGGCAAGGAATGGACGCTGCTGGAAAAGGGACTGAAGCAGCGGACCCGCGCGCTCAACATGTTCCTGCGCGACATCTATCACGGCCGCGACATCCTGCGCGCCGGCATCATCCCCGACGACCTGATCTTCCAGAACCCGGTGTTCCGGCCCGAGATGAACGGCCAGGACGTGCCGCACGACGTCTATGTCCACATCGCCGGCATCGACATCATCCGGGTCGACGACAACGACTTCATCGTGCTGGAGGACAATGCGCGCACGCCGTCAGGCGTGTCCTACATGCTGGAAAACCGCGAGATCATGATGCGGCTGTTTCCGGACCTGTTCGCCCGCCACCGCGTGGCGCCGGTCGAGCGCTATCCGGACGAGCTGCTCGCCTGCCTGCGCTCGGTGGCGCCGAAGAGCGCGGCCGCCGAGCCGACCGTGGCGCTGATGACGCCCGGCATCTACAACTCCGCCTACTACGAGCACTCCTTCCTCGCCGACAAGCTCGGCATCGAGCTCGTCGAGGGCCGCGACCTCATCGTCAAGAACGACGAGGTCTTCATGCGCACCACGGAGGGGCTGAAGCGCGTCGACGTCATCTACCGCCGGGTCGACGACGACTTCCTCGATCCCCTCACCTTCCGTCCGGACTCCGCGCTCGGCGTGCCCGGGCTGATGTCGGCCTATGCGGCTGGCAACATCACGCTTGCGAACGCCGTTGGCACCGGCATCGCCGACGACAAGGCGATCTATTCCTACATGCCCGACGTCGTGAAGTTCTATCTCGACGAGGAGCCGATCCTCAAGAACGTCCAGACCTGGCGCTGCCGCGAGCCCAAGGATCTGTCCTACGTGCTCGACAATCTCGCCGATCTCGTCGTCAAGGAGGTGCACGGCTCCGGCGGCTACGGCATGCTGATCGGCCCTGCCGCGACGAAAGCAACCATCGAAGCGTTCCGCGACAAGCTCAAGCGCGAGCCCGAAGGCTTCATCGCGCAGCCGACGCTGGCGCTCTCGACCTGCCCGACCTGCGTCGAGGCCGGCCTTGCGCCGCGCCATGTCGACCTCCGGCCCTTCGTGCTGACGGGAAAAGACCGCGTCACCATCGTGCCGGGCGGGCTGACCCGCGTGGCGCTGAAGGAAGGCTCGCTGGTGGTCAATTCCAGCCAGGGCGGCGGCACCAAGGACACCTGGATACTGGACGAGTAACGCATGCTGTCGCGAACCGCCGAAAACCTGTTCTGGCTCGCCCGCTATGTCGAACGGGCCGAATATATCGCGCGCACCATCGATGCGACGCTGCGCGTCACCGCGCTGCCCGCCGCCTATATCGGCAAGACCAACGAATGGGAGTCGGCGCTGCTCACCGCCGGCGTCAGCCAGAGCTTCTACGAGGCCTATGGCGAGGCCAACGAGCAGAACGTCGTCGAGTACCTCTCCTTCAATGCGAACAACCCCTCCTCGATCAGGAACTGCATCGAGGCCGCGCGACTCAACTCGCGCTCGGTGCGCACCGCGCTGACCAGCGAGATGTGGGACACCATCAACTCGGCCTGGATCGAGCTGCAGGAGGTCTGGAGCAAGGGCACCACGAGCCGCGAGGAGCTGGCGCGCTTCCTGCGCTTCGTGCAGGAGACCTCGCTGCGCTTCGACGGCTCGGCCTACCGCACCATGCTGCGCAACGATGCCTACTGGTTCTCGCGGCTCGGCGTGCACCTGGAGCGCGCCGACAACACCGCGCGCATCCTCGACGTCAAATATCACGTGCTGCTGCCGGAAGAGGAGCATGTCGGCGGCCCGCTCGACTTCTATCAATGGAGCTCGATCCTGCGCTCGGTGTCGGCGCTGACCGCCTATCACTGGGTCTATCGCGAGACGCTCAAGCCCTGGCTGATCGCGGATCTGCTCATCCTCAACGACTCGCTGCCGCGCTCGCTGGCGAGCTGCTACGGCAATCTGGTGCGCAACCTCGACCAGATCGGCGTCGCCTATGGCCGCCAGGGCCCGGCCCAGCGCCACGCCCGCGGCGTCCGCAACCGCCTCGAGCACAGCCACATGGACGACGTGTTCCAGCACGGCGTCCACGAGTTCATCCAGGAGTTCATCGCCGACAATGCGCGGCTCGGCGAGATCATCACGAAGCAGTACTTGATTTGATGGCACTTGGTGCCGGGAGGTCAGTGCCGCAAACCGACGTCTTGGTTGGCCGGGTGTTTTAGAGCATAATCGTGTTGGACAGCACCGGACTCCCAACCATCACCGTCACCCTGAGGTGCTCGCGGAACGCGAGCCTCGAAGGGCGACGGCCCCGGGGTTGCGACGGGGGGCCGTTCATCCTTCGAGGCTCGCTCCGCTCGCACCTCAAGATGACGGGCAGATTTGGGTCTGCTCGTCCAGAATGATCACCGCTTAGCTGCCTCGAGCCATGAACGACCGCCATGCGCCTGAAAATCTTCCACTCCACCACCTACCGCTACGACCCGCCCGCCTCGAGCGTGATCCAGATCCTGCGGATGACGCCGGGCAGCCATGACGGCCAGTATGTCGCGGAATGGCAGATCGACGTCTCCACCGATTCCCGCCTCGACGTCCATGAGGACGCCTTCGGCAATGTCACCCATGTGATGACGCATGGCGGGCTCGCCGACCTCACCATCATCGTCGAAGGGCTGGTCGAGACCCATGACAATGGCGGCGTGCTGCGCGGCACCGACGAGCGCTTTCCGCCCGGCCTGTTCCTGCGCCCGACCCAGCTGACCGCGGTCAATCCGGCGATGGCGGCGTTTTCCCGCGAATTGCGCGCGGAATCCGAGCAGGACGTGCTCGGCTTCCTGCATTCGCTGATGACCCAGGTCAACGAGCACATGACCTTCGACGAGGACCCCACCCATTCCGGGACCTCCGCGGCGGAAGCCTTCGCGCTCAAGCGCGGCGTCTGCCAGGACTACGCGCACATCTTCATCGCCTGCGCCCGCACCGCGGGCGTGCCGGCGCGGTTCGTCTCCGGCCATTTCCTGCGCTCGGACGGCATGGTCAACCAGGAAGCCGGACACGCCTGGGCGGAAGCCTTCGTGCCCGATCTCGGCTGGGTCGGCTTCGATGCCGCCAACTGCATCTGCACCACGGATGCGCACGTCCGCGTCGCCACCGGCCTCGACTATCTCGGCGCCGCCCCCGTCCGCGGCACCCGCTATGGCGGCGGCAACGAGACGCTGTCGGTCGAGGTCAAGGTCGAACAGGCCGGCCGGCCGGGGCAATGGCAGTCGCAGACGCAGTCGTAGTCGCTGCCTCGCCCGGAAGCGCGGCTTGGTTCACACCGATTTTCGGCAGTATGCGACTGCTTTTCATTCCACCGAGGGCATCATCGCGCGTCCGCGCTTTGCCGGGGCCTCAGCGCTTGACATAGATGGTCTCGTAGGTGCCGTCATAGGCCTCTTTCCAGCCTCGCTTGTCGACGAGGAAGCGCCTGAGCTGTTGGTGCGCCCGCACCCAAAGCACGGTGTCGATCTTGTATTTCTGAAGCACCGCGTCCCAGGCGGCCTCATCGACGTCCAGCTCGGCCAGCTTGAAATAGTCCCGCAGCAGGTCGTCGGGATAAGCCGTCGCGGCCCGGCCGTCCACGAACAGCGGAACGCTGCCGCGGTCGAAGAAGATCAGGAGTCCGCCGACGTTCCAGTGATTCAGCAGCCGCGCATGCGGAAAATGCGTCTCGAGATAGCGGGCATCCTGCTCCGAAAGCAGTTGCGGAAATTCGAGGTCGGGCGCGACGCGCAGATAGGTCCATGGCAGGGCGCATGCGCCGACGATGCCGGCGACCAGCAGCGCCCCCTGCAGCTTGACGTCATTCAGCTGCCGCGGGATCAGCCGATCGATGTAGAGCGCCAGCGGAACGGTCGCGAACAGGAAGAAGAAGGCGATGTATCTGAACTGATACAGTCCCAGCAACATGAACAGCCAGGACAACAGCCGCGCCTCAAGGGGGACCGGAGACGTGGCCGCGTAGCGCAGCTCAAATGCAGCAAAGACCAACATCGCGACGATGCCGGGAATGCTCCCCGGCATGGTCATGTTCTGGTAATAGGACATCCACTCGGTGATGTAGCCCTGGACGAAGTGGCCCAGCGTCGCCACCACGCCATCGTAGATGTGCCAGCCGAGCGGATTGATGAAGACGGCGACAGCGCAACCGATGCCCGCCAGGCCGTAGATCCTGACGTTCGCCCAGTCCCGCCTCAGCAGGGCCACCGCGCCGAAAACGCCGATGATGAAAAAGCCGAGCGCAAAACCGCCGTGCAGATTGACCCAAAGGACCATCATCACCGGCAGCAGAAGGCATCGCGTGCGTCGCAGGCATTCGCCATAGAAGATGACGGAGAACACCATCGTCGCCGTGTTCGGCGACGCCGCAAGATAGACGTTCGGGGCGGTCGGGAAGCTCGGGTAGAGCAGACAGGCCGCGAAAACGGCAATGCCGACCGCGGCTGCGGAAGCGCCGCTGCTTCGGCACAGGAAAGTCAGATATCCGGTGATGACGGCGCCGCTCGCGACGACGGATGCGGTGATGCCGGGAAAGCCGGTATATTGAAACACCAGGCTGGCCAGCACGTCCCAGAGCCAGGACAGGTTGAACCATTGCCTGTCGCCGAGCGTGTATGACCACGGATCCTGGAAGGGGATATCGCCCCGGGCCCTGATCAGGTCGCCGGCGGCGAGGTGCCAGCCCAGATCGTAATGGCTGAGCATCAGCTGCGCATTCGACAGGTAATACACCGACATGAAGGCAATCAGGAAGACGTAGAGTCCGATGCCTTGAAAGTCGGTCCCGACCGCTTTCGCGCCCCCATCAAGCCGAGAGTCGCCCCAAGCCTCCAGCGCGTTCATAAGCGGCCCCACGGTCGAAGCGAGCCGCCTCGAGGAGGCTCTGCATGTTCTTGGGTCTGCATGGCGAGATGCAAACCACCGTGCTCTACGAGAGCCGATCTAAGGTAGCGTAAAGAACGGGCTGGCGATGCGACCGCAGGCCGCCCGCACATTGTTCTGGTTAACGAATGCCTGCGCGGATATCGCGCATCTTCACGGTCGCCACCGCCGAGACCGATCGGCGAAGCCGAAACCGCCCTAGCCGGCAGCCACCTTGACCATGATGGCATGGCCGTTGAGGTTGTGGATCACGGTTGCGTTCCGCCCCCTGCGCTCGTTGACCAGCCTGGTCACCCCGTCGCAGGTCGCAAAGCCGTAGTCGTCGAACACGACGAGTCCGCCGACGCTCAGCCGCGGCCAGACCCAATCGAGCACTTCCTGGGCCGAACGATAGACATCGACATCGATGTGACAGAGCGCAAAGCGCTTGTCGGCAATGCCTGCCGCCGTATCGTCCGGGAAGATGCCCTTCAGGACCGTAACATTCGACAGCGCGAGCTGGGCGACCAGAGCCTTCACCAGCTCGACCGACGTGTTCCAGAGCTCACCTCCCTTGAAGAATGAGTCCTCCGGGCCAGCCTTGACGATGCCCTCATAGGTATCGCAGAGATAGACCTGCTTGGTGCGGTCCGGATAGTGCGCGGCGCGTGCCATCAGGCAACCTGTTCCGCCTCGATAGACGCCGACTTCGAGAATGTCGCCATCGACATGCGCGAGCTGCCTGACCAGCTGCCACAGCTCGTAGCAGCGGTAGAAATCGACCACCGTCAGAGGCTTGATCTCGCCGAAAGTCGCAAGAAATTCCTGATCCTGCAGCCAGGGCGCATAGGTCGCCTCGGGAATGACGACGCTTTGCGCCAGACCCGCGTATGGCTCCACGTCGATGAAGCGCAGGTGCTCGATCTTGTTGAAGATCTCTTTGGCGGTCGGAAGCATTTGGCGAGCCGAGAGGGTTTACGATAACGCGCGTGAAATCGCACCAACCATGACGGTACGCGTCGATGCAGCGGATCGCGATGACCCCCAAGCAATGAGTCTAAGTGATTCGAGCCCTCGCCGGAAGCAGGCTTTGGGGCGACCGGACGCGAGGGCGTTCACGTCGCGCAGACCCAGGGCTTCTCGCGGGCCAATGTTTCCAGAATGAAATCGATGAAAACCCGGACCCGGAGCGGCGGCGCGGAGCTTGCCGGGTAAACGACGCTGATCGGCGTCGGCGGCGGGCTCCACTCCGGCAGCACGCGCGCAAGCCGACCGCTGCGAACCTCGGGATCCGCCAGTCCGAAGCCGCCGCGTGCAGGACTTCATGCGCGACACGCTGGAGGAGCTTTCGATCTTCTATCCGGATTCGCCGCTCAATTTCGATTTCGGCGGCTCGAAGGGACCGAAGGCAGGCGAGCGCGTGCTCGATGGCGAGGTCGTGCTGGCCGTCGACCTCTCGACGACAACCCTCTCGGCGCTCACAAATCACCAGCGATGGACGATCCTGCTTTTCAGCGGCAAGGCTCCCGACGAGGCGATCACGGGCGAGCTCGCCACGATCCGCTCCGCAGCCTCCATGACCGCTATGGAGTTGCGGGCGCGGCGATCTATGTGATGCGACCCGACACCTATGTCGCCGGCCGAGGCCCGCTGCGAAGTTGGGACAGGATTGGTGCTGCGCTGGCCCGGATCCTGAAGGTGACGTGAACCGCCTCGCTGCGCGGCATGATCCGATCCTGCAGGCGTGCCGTTCCTGGATGGGTTACGAACCTGGCCGATCGGGCAGGCTCGTCGCCATTGTGACGCCTGTAGAATGAATTCTGACCGGCGAAAGCCGCGTCCGCGACCGAACCCCGAAGGAGACGAGATCGTGATCATCCCGACCCGAGACAATTCCGCCGTCCTGTTCCTGGACCTGCAGGAAGAGATCGTCAAGAACAGCCGCACACTCAGTCGGGAGCGTCTGGACCGCGCCGCAGGCGGCCTCGCCAGGCTCGCCGCGCTGCACCGGCTGCCGGCGTTCCTGTCGGCCGTGGCGCCCGGCGGCACGTTCCTCACGTCAGTGACCGACGCATTGCCCGCGGCGGCGCCGCGCATGCGCACCGAAACCTCCGCCTTCGCCGACCAGGACCTGGCCGCCGCGATTGCCGCGACCGGACGGCGCATCCTCATCATCTCGGGTGTTGTAAGCGAGATCGTCGTGCAACGCACGGCGCTGGACGCTGCGGCCTCGGGCTATGTTCCGCTGGTCGCCGTGGACGCGTGCGGCGGAATCGATACTCGCACGGAAGACGCGGCGTGGCGCCGCATCACGTCAGCCGGCGGAGCCACGACATCGGCCATCACTTTCGCTGCCGAACTGGCCGGAGATTTCACCACGGAAACGGGCGGCGCGACCCTTGCGATCATGTACGAGTTGTTGGCAGGCTGATCCCCGGTCGTGCCACCATCGCGCCGGGCCTGCCCGTCGTGATGCGCACTGCGACAATCCAGCGGATTGCGCTTCGCTGATCATCGCCAAGCACCGCATCTGATTTGGCCGCCGCGACTGGGCGAGAATTCCCGGGCAGCGGTCAAAAAACTTGTCGAAAATATTTCTCCTTCTCGGAACGCCAAATCAGTTGATCCTCCACGCATCCGCCTCGCTTGCAGAGGGGCGTTTCGCGACGCGCGTCGGCAGACGGCGGCAGGTTCCCGAATCTCAGTCTTGCGCAGCAGGCGATCCGCGATCGGAGAACTCATCAGCGTCCGGTGCAATCGGCAGAACCAATTGAAACAGGGCTCCGCCTTTGTCGCCGGACGAGGCCACCAATCGCCCTCCGTGACGCTCGACAATCATGCGACAGATGGCCAATCCCAATCCCATTCCCCGAGGCTTGGTCGTAACGAAAGCATCGAATATGCTACTTAGTCTTTCAGGATCGATTCCCGGCCCCGTATCCAACACCGAAATGATAGCGCCATCGTGGTCCCGGCTTGCGGTGCTGAGCCGGAGCTCTCGAACGTCGACCTTGGTCTCGTCCATCGCTTCGATCGCGTTCCGGATCAGGTTGAGAAGAACTTCCTGCAACTGACCCTGGTGGCCCATGACAAGCGTTGGTTCGGGCATCAGCTCGGTTCGTGTCGCAACGTGATGCTCAGCCAGCTCGCCTTGCAGCATATCCAGGACGCCTAAGATCATTTTGTTCACATTGACAGGCACCCGTGTCTGATCGTTCGCCCTGAACAAGTCGCGAATATTATCGAATATCTGGCTGGCACGATGCCCGTCGTTCACGATCTTCTTGAGTGCCGATCGTGCCTTTTCGAGATCGGGTGGCGCATGGCCGAGGAATCGCAACGCGGTGCTGCTTCTCATCACGATTGTCGCCAGGGGTTGCTTCACCTCGTGCGAAATCGATGCCACGACTGCCTCGATGTTCATCAACTTGTTGTCTCGTTCACGTCTCAGCATCTGGTTTGTCCGCGCGAGGTGCATGTACAATCCAGTCGTCTCCGAAAGCAATATGACCAGAACAATTGCTGACGTGGCGACCGACAACACCCGGCTCACGTAAAAGCCGAGACTGAAGCGCACAACAGTAATCGCCAACTCGCCGATCAGCGCGCAGGCCACGACCATCAGCCATAGACCGAGAACCGAGCGCCGGCGCAACCACAGGAATGCAAGCGCAATCACGCAGATCAAAAGGTCAAACGTCGGGATATAGGTTCCCAACGGAGTCAGTTCCGACGCGTTCACGAAGAGGCGCGGCAGGAATGGGTCTCCTGCAGTCGTGATCCACACGATTCCCAATGCCAGACTGACCGTGATGCCTACGCAATACGCGATTGCCGATCGGATCGAGCCTCGCACGGTGAACTTGCTGTCCTCCAGTGCGGCATAGGTCAACAAAGCCAGAGGGAAAACTAGATGCCAAAGGATGTAGAGCCACGCGGTTGTCTGAACCCCGGCGCCAAGAAGGCCTGTCGGCGAAAATGCCCCCGGAAAAGTGAGCGCATGCGGAATGACAATCAGCGCCGTAAAAAGATAGCCGCCCGCAAGCACCAGGACCCCGCGCGATCGCGAAATCGAAAATTGGGCAAAAAGCAGAATTGCGGTGACGAGGTCGGTGACCAATATCGTGGCGTTTAGAAACGGGATGAATGCCGCGAACCGCGGCAGCGGGGTGGCTGCAAACGGGGCCACCACCGCAACTGCCATGAGTATACCCGCACCCACGGCGAGCGCTGATTTGATCTGGATCGCCGTGGGTGGAAGATTGACAAGTCCAACACTGGCGTCATCCAAACTGTCAAGCGATGCCAAAGCTCGTTCGCGCGCCGCATGCGCGCCATTGGACAATTTCGGATCGACGCGCCCGGTCATTTCGCGGATTGCGGTGGGCGGGCCAAAAGCGAGAGGCGCACAAGATCCGGCAACCCCTTGGCCGCGGTCTTTTCCATGATATGCGCACGGTGAAACTCCACCGTGCGCGGGCTAATGCCCATCCGCGCAGCGATCTCCTTGTTCGACTGTCCCGCGACCAGATAATCAAACACCTCGTGTTCGCGTGGGGTCAGTTTTAGCAGACGCTGTCGGGCCGTTTCGTCATCCTCCTCACCCATTTCGCCCGCGCGATGGCGCAACGCCTCATTGATGGCCGCCAGGAGCGCGTCGGCATCAAACGGCTTTTCCAGAAAGTCTACGGCGCCCGCCTTCATGGCCCTGACAGCCATCGATACGTCGCCGTGGCCCGTGATCAGCATCAGCGGCAATGTCGAACCGCTGGCCCGAAGGCGCCGCAGCAGCGTTAAGCCGTCCATGCCGGGCATGCGCATGTCGCTGACGATGCACCCCGGCTCGAGGGCCGCGTCTCGCGCCAGCAGCTCTTCGGCCCTCGTATAGGCGCGGACTGCATAGCCAGCGTCCTCGAGCAGTTCCACGAGGGACTCCCGCATCGATCGGTCATCTTCCACGACATGGATGACGCTATTGCTAGCCAAAGAGGATCTCCTCCTAAAAAGCCTAGCTAGCCACCTAACGGCGGGCTTGATCAGGATCAATCTGTGGGAGACGAGGTCTTTGGCTGTCGACCTGTCCAGCGAGCGCCATCGTGATCGTCCGCCTCGGGAAGCACTACCTGGATGCCGAAGACCAGTAGATTTACTAGCTCGCAATGCCCCGAGTTACTTCGGAACGAGCCTCCAGCTAGCTTGGTCCCATACCGACTTTGAAAATTGAATTGAAGCTTCTCGGGTCAACCCGCCCCTAAACCCACCAGACCCGAGAACCGTGAGCCCCGACTGTCCCCCAACAGTCGGGGCCATCCTTGAGGGAGCAGAGTGCTGCAATGAAGCAATTCATGTTCCGCGAAGATCTCGTCCACCTGGACCGCCACCTCGCCTTGGAAGACGAGCCCGTCAGGCGTCAGATGCTCGCGCGCCGCCTGAAGTACGAGATCGATGAATTGGAAGCAGCAGAGATGAAGACCATTACACCACGTCAAGCCTATAGCGCAAATTACTGGAAGGCGAGAGCCGCGCGATTGCGGCAAGCAAGCGGGCTGTATCGGAGTCAAGCGGGGCACGATCATCTGATGCAAGTTGCCGCCGGGTACGACAATCTTGCGGAGAGGGCCTACAAGATCCAAGCGAATGCCGAACAGGCATCGGCCTGGCACTCCGCGCTTGCCACTCATCCCTCCACTTGAAAATTCCGAGGTCGGTCGCATGAGCGACAGGTTCACAAGTCGTGCCGAGATAGCGATGTTGAACATCGCGCATTTCAGCTCTCTGTTGCGGACTCCACTCGATGACCAGAAGCGGAGCATCGTCGAGCGGCTGCTCGCGAACGAGAAGGCCAAGTTGAACGAGAGCATTGGTGGCGCACTCCGGGGTGGCAGGGCAGTTAGCGAGCCTTAGGAGATAAGCCGATGAACCACAAAGCGTGTGTCGGGAGGTTCTGACCGGCGGCACCCGCTTGGTCGTCCGAACGCCAAGATCTTTCAGTTTACCGTCAGGAGTACCAGGTGATTGACCTTCGAGACAAGTTGGAGCGATTTGAGACGACTGCCGCCGAATGCGAGATGATCGCGCAATTGACGACGGATGATACGAAGCGCGAACTATATTTACGACTGGCCATGCGCAACCACGATTTGGCCGCCGAGATGCGCAAGACGATCGCCGGGAAAGACGGTTCGCTTGCATGCCTTCAACGGTAACGACATTCCTGTTTGCAGCCGACCCTTGTCGTCGCCGCTGCGCTTCATGTTCGAAGAGGCCGTTCGAACAACTGCCCGGGACCACGCGCGTCTGATTGCGCGCGCTCTCGCAGCGGAAAGATCCGATTGGGCCTGATAGAGCTGACCTAGCCCAAGATAGCGATCGGTCGCGCCGGCCCGTGAGGTAACCGCACGTCATCTTGCGATATGTCATCTTGCGATGTGGTTTGCCCGGGCGACCGCCAGTCTCGCCGCGATGATGCACGTCCATTTTTCATGCGTGCTGTTTGGAAATTGCCGCGCGGAATCAAACGGGTTAGCTGCTTCAAGATCGCTGAGCAAAAAGAAACCGCTTGCATATTTCGCAAAATCAGCAATTATGCCCTTCATCCCGCCTCGCTTGCAGAGGGGCGTTTCGCGAACGTCACGAGACGTGAGGCGGGGATGCGGTGGACGTGGAGGCGCTGACTGACGAGCGGCGCCGATGCGGACGGCGAAATCGTGTGGTCCTGACGCCCCGACGCTGGCGTCAAGTCCAAGCGAGGCCAAAAGCTTCGCGGGGACGACGGTGGCAAACGAGCATTGGTTCGCCGAGGAGAGCGCGTATAAGCCGTAAAACCACTGCGCAGGGAAGGCCGGAGTGTATCCGCCTGTACCTGTGGTTTTCGCGCTCGCGCAAATTCCCTTTTGCGCGGGAGCCCCGGGTGCAGCGGCAACCCGGCCTTCCCTGCGCCCTCTGACTTCGACGAGGGCGGACGACGGATGCAAGACCCGGGCGAAACCGGCCGCGGGAACGCGCAGCCATGTCTTCGGGATTGGGGCTGGACGGCTAGCCGAAATTGGCTAGTAATCTCCCCGCCAGCCATCGCGAAAGAACGGTTCGGGGACGGAAATGACCTATTGTTGCGGAATCCTGGTGCGCGAAGGCCTGGTGATGATTGCGGACACCCGTACCAATGCCGGCCTCGACAACGTCTCGACCTTCCGCAAGCTGCACATCTTCGCAAAACCCGGCGACCGCATCATGGCCATTGCCAGCGCCGGCAATCTCGCCATCAGCCAGTCGGTGCTCTCGACGCTGACCGAGGGGATGGAAGACCCCGATACGGGCGAGATCGAGACCTTGATGAACGCGCCGACCATGTTCCAGGCCGCGCAGCGCATCGGCCGCGCCATCCGCCAGATCCATTCGACCGAGGGACCTGCGCTGAAATCCGAGGACGTCTCCTTCGACGTCTCCTTCCTGTTCGGCGGCCAGATCAAGGGCGCGCGCATGCGCCTGTTCATGATCTACACCGCCGGCAACTTCATCGAATGCACCACCGATACGCCCTATTTGCAGATCGGCGAGCACAAATACGGCAAGCCGGTGCTCGACCGCGCCATGCATTACGACGTCGAGCTCTATGAGGCGCTCAAGACCGGGCTGATCTCGATGGATTCGACCATGCGCTCCAATCTCGGCGTGGGGCTACCGATCGACGTGCTGGTGGTGCGCAACGACGTCTGCGACGCCGATCTCAACCACCGCATCGAGGCGGGCGAGCCCTATTTCCACGATCTGCGCTCGCGCTGGTCGGCGGCGCTGCGCGCGGCGCACCGGAACATTCCGCTGCCGCCCTACAAGTCTGAATCCGAAGCCCAAAAATCAAAAGAGGAAAAGCAATGAGCGAGGCAGCACACAAGATTGCGGTCGTGACCGGCGCAGGCACCGGCGTCGGCCGCGCCGCGGCGCTGGCGCTGATGAAGACCGGGTTCACGGTGGTGCTCGCGGGGCGGCGGCTCGACAAGCTCGAGGAGACGCAGAAGCTCGGAGCGGATGCGAGCAAGAGCCTGCCCGTGGTGGCCGACATGACCGACCCCGCGTCGATCGCCGCGCTGTTTGCCAAGGTGATGCAGACCTATGGGCGGCTCGACCTGCTGTTCAACAATGCCGGCATGGGCGCACCGGCGGTGCCGTTCGAGGATCTGAGCCTCGAGCAGTGGCAGGCGGTGGTCAACACCAACCTTACCGGCCCCTTCCTGTGCACCCAGCACGCCTTCCGCATCATGAAGGACCAGACCCCGCGCGGCGGCCGCATCATCAACAACGGCTCGATCTCGGCGCATGCGCCGCGGCCGTTCTCCGCCGCCTATACCTCGACCAAGCACGCCATCACCGGCTTGACCAAGGCGAGCAATCTCGACGGCCGCGCCTATGACATCGCGGTCGGCCAGGTCGACATCGGCAATGCGGCGACCCCGATGACCGAGCGCATGGTCGAGGGCGTGCTGCAGCCCGACGGCCGCAAGATGCCGGAGCCGCGCATGGACTCCAAGGCGGTCGGCGATGCGGTTGCCTACATGGCCGGTCTGCCGCTCGATGCCAACGTGCTGTTCATGACGGTGATGGCCTCGAAGATGCCTTTCGTCGGACGCGGCTAGCTCTAGCTCTGATTGAATTCCGCTGATAACCGCGGGCTTTACCTCTCCCCGTTGGGGAGAGGTGAAACCCGCGGCAACCCTCGAACGCAAATCGATAGCCGCCCCCTATTCCAGCCTGTCCACGTCGCGGAGCGCCGGAAACAGCTTCATCCAGATCAGCGCTACGGCAACCGTGGCGACGCCGCCGAGCACGGCGGCGGGCATCGTGCCGAGCAGCGCCGCGGTGACGCCGCTCTCGAACTGGCCGAGCTGGTTGGAGGCGTTGATGAAGAGAAAATTCACCGCGCCCACCCTGCCCCGCAT
Source organism: Bradyrhizobium sp. (assembly GCA_035293585.1). Taxonomy (GTDB): domain Bacteria; phylum Pseudomonadota; class Alphaproteobacteria; order Rhizobiales; family Xanthobacteraceae; genus Bradyrhizobium. Next base: position 14,381 of record DATGMN010000038.1, read on the forward strand.
CTCGTTCGGCGTCGACAATTGCACCAGCGAGAAGCGGATCACGACGCTGATCGTATCGGCTGCGCCGAGCACGGCGAGCGACAGCACCGAGAGCCACATCAGCTTCGACAGCGCGAACACGATGGTCGCCACGCCGAACACGATCACCGCCTGGAACATGCGCAATCCCACATGACGGCGGATGGTGTGGCGCGCGAGGCAGGCGGTCATCAGCAGCGCGCCGACCGCGGGCGCGGCGCGCAAGATGCCGAGGCCGAGCGGCCCGGTCAGCAGGATATCACGGGCATAGATCGGCAGCAGCGCAACGACGCCGCCGAACAGCACCGCGAACAGATCGAGCGAGATGGTACCGAGGATCGCGGGATTGCTGCGGATGAAGGTCACGCCGGCAAAGAGATCGTCGGGATTGGCCGTGGCCGTGCCGGACTGCTCCGGCTGCGCGGGACGGATGCCGCCGGTCAGCACCATGCCGAGCAGCCAGCAGACCAGCATCATGCTGTAGGGAAGCCCGGGCGCGACGGCATAGGCAACACCGCCGAGCGCGGGCCCCATGATGGTCGCGACCTGCGTGGCGCCGCTCGACAGCGCGGTGGCGCGCTGCAGCGAGCCCTTCGGCGCAATCAGCGGCAGCAACGCCGCGGTCGCCGGGCTTTCGAACGCGCCCGCCGTGCCCAGCACGAATGTGGCGATGAAAATATGCACCTGGTTGAGCCAGCCGGCATAAGAGCCCCAGGCGAGAAACAAGGAGGTGAGCGCTTCCGCCAACTGGCACAGCTGCACCACGCGCTTGCGTTCGTAGCGGTCGGCGGCTTGGCCGGCGACGAACACCAAGAGCGCCGTGGGGAGGAATTGCACCAGCCCGACCATGCCCAGCGCAAAGGCGCTGCCGGTGAGATCGTAGATCTGCCAGCCGATCGCTACAGCTGCAATCTGGCTCGAGAAGCGCGACAAGCTTCGCGAGGACAGGAAGAACAGGAACGAAGATTGCTTGAGCAGCGCGCCGGCGCTCACCTGCAGCACGGAGGACATAACGGATCGGTGACCGAGGCCACCGACCTTGTCAATTCCCCGCGTTGCATCGGGAGGCGGCATTGCACTGCAATCAGGGCTCGTCATAATCGCGCAACGGGCGGCATGGGGGACAGATGCTTCAACTGCAATCGGCGATCGGAATCGTCGCATTACTCGCAATCGCCTGGATCCTGGGCGAGAACCGCCGCGCGGTATCGCTGCGGCAGGCGGCCATCGGGCTGGTGGTGACGCTGGCGACCGCCCTCGTCCTCATCAAGCTGCCGCTGGTGGCGCATGCCTTCGGCGCCATCAACGATGCGGTCGAGACCATCTCGGCGGCCTCGCGCGCCGGCACCGCCTTCGTGTTCGGCTATGTCGGCGGCGCACCTGCGCCGTTCGACGTCAAGGCGCCGGGCGCCGACTTCATCCTCGCCTTCCAGGCGCTGCCGATCGTGCTGGTGATGAGCGTGCTGACCACGCTGCTGTTCTATTGGCGGGTGCTGCCGCCGATCGTGCGCGGCATGGCCTGGCTGCTCGAGCGCACGCTTGGGGTCGGCGGCGCCGTCGGCCTGTCGACCGCGGCCAACATCTTCCTCGGCATGGTCGAGGCGCCGCTGTTCATCCGTCCCTATCTCGCCAGGATGACGCGCAGCGAATTGTTCCTGGTGATGACCGGCGGCATGGCCGGCATCGCCGGCACCGTGCTCGTGCTCTACGCAACGCTGCTGGCGCCGCTCATTCCCGATGCGGCGGCGCATTTCGTCATCGCATCGGTGCTGGGCGCGCCCGCCGCGATCCTCATCAGTCTGATCATGGTGCCCGAGACCGGCGATCATCTGACCGGCGGCGCGCTCGGCGAGGATCCCAAGATGGAGGCATCGAGCACCATGGACGCGATCGTCAAGGGCACCTCGGCCGGGCTCGAGCTGCTGCTCAACATCGTCGCCATGCTGATCGTGCTGGTGGCGCTGGTCTATCTCGCCAACGCGATGCTGGGCCTGTTGCCGCATGTCGGCGGCGCCGCGATCTCGCTGCAGCGGCTGCTCGGTGTCGCGATGGCGCCGGTGTGCTGGCTGATGGGCCTGCCCTGGTCGCAGGCGGTCACCGCTGGCAGCCTGATGGGCACCAAGACCGTGCTCAACGAGCTGATCGCCTATGTCGACCTGTCCAGGCTGGCCCCCGACGCGCTCGACACCCGCTCGCGGCTGATCATGCTCTATGCCATGTGCGGCTTCGCCAATTTCGGCAGCCTCGGGATCATGATCGGCGGCCTCGGCACCATGGCGCCGGAGCGGCGCGATGAGATCAATGCATTGGGGGTGAAATCGATTGTCTCGGGCACGCTGACCACATGCCTGATGGGCGCCATCGTCGGGGTCATGAGCTGAGATGCGCGCGACGCATCTTGCCGCAACAGGCGAAACTGTTCCGGATACGTCATTGCGAGGCGCGAAGCGACGCGACGACCCAGACGATATCCGCGGATGCAGCCCGGATTGCTCCGCTCAAGCCCGCAATGACGGCATCAGCGGTGGCCGAAGGCCAGCGGCGATGCGCCGGGCGGCAGGTCGGAGTGGATGTCGCTGTCGACCAGACCGGAGCCCTGCTGGCTGAAGCCCGCCCCGAACGAGAGGCTGAGATTCGAGGTGGGACGGAATTCGACACCGACATGGGAGCTGTAGCCGGCGACCGTGCTGGAGTTGGGATTATTGAACGAACTGCTCAGAGCCGTGCCGAGGCCCGAATCATACTTCAAGCTGCCGACACTGCCGAACACCGTGACCGGCGCGTTCTGGAAGTTGTAGCCGAATTGCGCGCCATCGTAGCGAAGGCTGCCGAACGCGGCGCCCGAGGCGATGCCGCTCATGCCGAACCCCATCGTGCTGCGTTCGGTGCCGACGAACATGCCGTTGGCGAAATTGTAGCGCGCCACCGACGTCCCGCCGGTGTCGCTGAAGTTGAAGCCCGGAAAGTTGCCGTAGGTATCGGCGCCCTGGCCGGTGGTCGTGCCGGTAAGGCCCATCGGCCAGCCCGGGGTCCAATATGTCAGCGGGTTGGTCTGGGCGTGGGCGGCTTGCCCGCCGAGGCAGACCGCAGCCACCAGGATTGCGAGAGCTGATTTGAGTGAGGACATTTCGAATGAGAGCATGGACATTCGCGCGATCACCAAGTGCCGGCAATTATACCCGCCGGAGACCAATAAAACCAGTGCAGCGGCCGTGGTCATTCCGGGGCGATGCGCGGCATCGACCCCGAAATGGCGCGATTCCGGGGCCGGTCCGGCGGACCGCCCAGGAACGAGCGCAATCCCTCACGCCGTCAGCTCGACCGTCCTGAAATCCGCCGGCAGGATGATCTCCAGCACCTCGGCGTCGTCGGAATAGTCGAGGATCATATGCTTGACCTTCGGCGGCTGGGTCCAGGCGCTGCCTTGCTGCATCAACGTCTCGCCCTGCCCTTCCATGTAGGTCTTCACCCAGCCCTTGAGCACATAGACCATCTGGAAGTCGACGGCGTGGAAATGCAGCTTGGAGACTTCGGCCGGATTGCAGGGGCCCGCGAAGCGGATGACATGCGCGCGCGCAAGTCCGCCGGTCGCATCGGCAATGCCGAGGTCACGGTATTTCGCGTAGGCGCGCAGGCCGTCGGCCTTGAAATCCTCCTCGCGATGATGACTTACAGCGATGCGCTGCTTGGCGCGCGTGCGCGGCTTCGCCGGCGCGCTGCGGGCTTTGGATTTGATGGTCTTGCGTGTCGATGATTTCGCGGCGGCGTGCCGTCCCGTCCACTTCTTGGTGACGGCGGGCTGCGCGGCCGGCCGTGACGCCGTGGCTTTGGATACAGCTTTGCTGGACTGTTGTTTGGACCTTTGTTTGGACCTTTGTTTGTCGGGCATGTGTGCCTCCCTGTTCGCTCGAACTGGGAAGGCTAACACAAATCGCGCCGTTGCCGCTCCTGCAATGTCAATGCAGCCTGAACACGCCGTCGACGGCGCGCAATTCGGCGGGCTTGATCAGCTTCGAATGCGCCACGGTGACCGAGAACAGGGGCCCGTCGAGCTTTTTCTGCCAGAAGGCGAGGAAATCCTGCAGCGCGGGGAATTTCGGAAACAGATCGTAATTCTGCCAGACGTAGGTCTGCAGCAGCGAGGGATGATCCGGCATCCGATAAAGGATCTGCGCCGTCGTCAGCCCGTACCCCATCACCTGTTTCCGAAAGTCGTCGGAAACAACCCCAACCCGCGAAACCATGCCAACCTCCATTGCTGGAGCGCACTGCTCTGGGATGGCGACTCACGCGTTACGAGCCACCCGGTCGAGATGCGCTCACATGAGAGAAATGTGACGCACGACACCAACCCATCACAAGCCTAAATGTTTAACGAGTTGTTGAAATTTCCCGCGTTAGCAGCAGCTTACCGCACGTGCTAATACGGGGCTGAGGAGCGGAGCCCGCCGAATTAACGACAATGAAAAATTTGGCAGACCTCACATCCGAGTGCCAATTTTTCCGCTAAAAGCTCTTGCCCGCGCCAAATTTCAGGCCTATGTCCAGTCAGCACGCTCTGGCACTCATGGTGCCTGACTGCTAACAACCGGGAACTCGCTAACAATTTCAGGATCTTAGGAGGACTGCATGAAATTCCGTCCGCTTCACGACCGCGTCGTGGTCAAGCGCATCGACGCCGAAGAGAAGACCGCTGGCGGCATCATCATTCCCGACTCGGCCAAGGAAAAGCCCTCGCAGGGCGAAGTGATCGCCGTCGGCCCCGGCGGCCGCGACGAGAGCGGCAAGCTGATCCCGATCGACATCCAGGTCGGCGACCGCGTGCTGTTCGGCAAGTGGTCCGGCACCGAGGTCAAGATCGACGGCCAGGAGCTCTTGATCATGAAGGAGAGCGACATCATGGGCGTTCTCACCGACGCCGGC
>DATGMN010000039.1:0-370091 GCA_035293585.1 Bradyrhizobium sp.
GATGCGCTCCGCCCAAAAGCGCACCATCGACGACGTTTGCCGCCACATCGGCGGCCTCGTCACAACCATCCAGCCAAGCGAATGCGGCAACTACTTCAAAAACGCCGGATACGCTTCCATCAAAACGTGAAACGCTCTAGCTGAGACCAGCGAAACGCCGCACGCCGGCCTCCTCCATGCTTGCCCAGGCCGACGCCAGCGAACCGGCCAGATCGATCGCCCGGCAGCCGGACTCGATCACGACGGTCTCGAAGCCGTGCCGGCGCGCATCGATCGCGGAATAATGCACGCAATAGTCGGTGGCGAGCCCGACCAGGAAGATGCGCGTGAAGCCGCGCTCGCGCAGGTAGCCGGCGAGCCCGGTCGCCGTACGGCGGTCGTTCTCATGGAAGGCCGAGTAGGAATCGATCTCGCGGCGAAAGCCCTTGCGGATGATGAGTTCGGCGCGCTCGGTCGACAATTGCGGATGAAACGCCGCCCCCGCCGTGCCCTGCACGCAATGATCCGGCCAGAGCGTTTGCGCCCCGTAAGCCATGGTGATGGTCTGAAACGGCTCGGCGCCCGGATGGCTGGTTGCGAACGACGAATGACCGGCGGGATGCCAGTCCTGCGTCAGCACCACATGCGCAAAGCGCTGCGCCAGCCGATTGATAACGGGCACCACGGCATCGCCGTCAGCGACCGCAAGCGCGCCGCCGGGGCAGAAATCGTTCTGCACGTCGATCACGAGCAGCAGATCGGAGGGTAGGATGTCCATGTCAGTTGCTGGTCCCCTTGATGGCGGCAACCGCATCGCGGTAGCGCCGACTGCCGGCGATCATCTCGCCGCTGTCCATTTTCGCGACAAAGTCGCCATTGGTGCGCGGTTCGATCGCAACCACGCGCGTCACATTGACGAGCCTAGTGCGGTGGATGCGGACAAAGCCGAACGGTTTCAGCCTGCTCTCTTCACCTGCCAGCGTGCCGCGGATCAGGTGCCGCGCATCGGCCAAAGCAAATTCGACATAGTTCCCGGCCGACGTCACCGAGACGATCTGCGCCGGGTCGACCCGAATGCTCTTCGCACCATCGCGCAGCCAGATCTCCGGCCGGCGGGCATCCGGCACCCCATGCGCCGGGATGGGCCCCGGCACGGCCGCCTTGCGATCGACCAGCCAGAACACCAGGGCGAGCATGAAGGCCGAGACGAGGTCCTTGCGGAATTCCGTCACGAACTGGTCACGCAAGTGAGGATCATAGGGGATGCCGAGCAGCCCATAGGCCAGATGGCGCAACGCCACCATGAATGTAATGTGAAGCAGGGCGTAGACCATCATCGCCAATGCAATGACGATCAGGGCGATGCGCCGGTCGGGCGTCGCGGCAAGCCGGTCGACGCTGTGCTTGATGATCGGCAGCAGGCAGATGATGACGAGCGCGCTGCTGGTCTCATCCAGCACCGGGCCGCGCAGCGCCGCCCAGCCGGCGGCGCCATGCTGTGCCGCACTCAAGACATTGACGCAACCGGCCGCCACGACAAGGAGAGCAACCCAGCCGTAGCCGGCAAGCCATCGCCCGGCCGTCCCTCTCAGGCGCCCGCTCATCCCAGCGATCCCTTGCTGGTCACGCGAGGACGCGCCGCCGTCCCATGCCGGATCGACTGACGCGCTCGTTGAGGGTCTATTGCGGCCGTCGAACATTCCTGATGCGCCGGCGGGTTGGACGAAGTTGCCCGGAATTCTCTCCGGGAAGCTTAGCAAGTTTGCTGTTCCCCGCGAAGCGCCCCGTGAGGTGGACAATGAACAGAAGACAGTTTTTGGCCGGCTGCGCGATTGTTCCCTGGATGGCGCCCGGAAGGCTGCCTGATCCGGCAGCCGCGACGGAAGCCGCCCCCGGGCGCGTCCTTGAACGGGTGCGGCCGTCCAGCCCCGACTGGCCCGCGAACACGGCCTGGGACAGGCTGAAGGACGCGGTGGGCGGCCGGCTCGTCAAGGTCGAGACGCCGCTTGCCGCCTGCAGGCCATCCGAGGGCGCGGAGGCCTGTGCCGCCCTGTTCAGGGAGTTGAAGAACCCGTATTACATCCGCGATCAGGTCGGCATCACGCAGACCCTGGGCTGGATCGACGGCTGGACCTATCAGCCGAGCGTTTATGCGGTGGCCGCGCAGCAGTCGAGCGATGTGGTCGCTGCCGTCAATTTCGCGCGCGAGCGCAACCTGCGTCTTGTCATCAAGGGCGGCGGCCACAGCTATCTCGGCACCTCCAACGCGCCGGACTCGCTACTGATCTGGACCCGCGCCATGGACGGCATCACGCTGCATGACGACTTTGTCGCCCAGGGCTGCAGCGATGCGCCGCAGCCGGCGGTGTCGATCGGCGCCGGCGCGATCTGGATGCATGCCTACAACGCCGTCGCCACCAGGGCCGGCCGTTACGTGCAGGGCGGCGGCTGCGGCACCGTCGGTGTGGCAGGCCTCGTGCAGGGCGGCGGTTTCGGCAGTTTTTCGAAGCGGTACGGCACGGCAGCCGCGAGCCTGCTGGAAGCCGAGGTCGTCACCGCCGACGGCCAATTGCGGATCGCAAACGCCTGCCAGCACCCCGATCTGTTCTGGGCCCTGAAAGGCGGCGGCGGAGGCACGTTCGGCGCGGTGACCCGCGTGACCCTGCGCACGCATGCTTTGCCGGACTATTTCGGCGGCGTGTTCGCCTCGGTGCAGGCGAGCAGCGACGCGGCCTTCCGCAGGCTGATCGGCCGCTTCTTGGCCTTCTACGCGAGCGAGCTTCACAACGCGCATTGGGGCGAGATCGTCAACCTGCGCCGCCGCAACAGCTTCGACATCAGCATGTCGTTTCAGGGCCTCTCGCGCGAACAGGCCGAGAGCGCCTGGCAGCCTTTTTTCGATTGGCTCAAGGCCGCGCCGGCGGACTACACCATCACCTCCGCGCCGCTCGTGGTGGCGCTGCCCGCGCGACATCTCTGGGATCCGGATTTTCTGCGCGACCATTTCCCGCAGGCCATTCAAGCCGACGATCGCCCAGGCGCCGCGCCGGACAATATCTTCTGGGCGGGCAACCTCGCCGAAGCCGGCCACGTGCTATACGGCTTTCGGTCGATCTGGATGCCGGCCTCCCTCCTCGCTCCGGATCGACAGGAGCAGCTCGCCGACACGCTGTTCGCGGCAAGCCGGCAGCATCCGCTCGAGCTGCATTTCCAGAAAGGTCTGTCGGGCGCTTCCGAGGCGGTCATCGCAGCCGCCCGCGACACCGCCACCAACCCGGACGTGCTCGACGCCTTCATGCTCGTGATCGTCGCCGGCGAAGGACCGCCGGCCTACCCCGGAGTTGCGGGTCACGAGCCCAATCTCAACAACGCCCGCAACGAGGCCGCGCAGATCGGCCGCGCCATGGATGAACTGAAGAAGATCGCACCCGCCGCCGGCTCCTATGTCGCGGAGAGCGATTATTTCGAACCGAATTGGCAGCAATCCTACTGGGGGGCGAACTATCCGCGTCTCCTCGCCATCAAGCAGACATACGATCCGCAAGGCCTGTTCTTCGTCCGCCACGGCGTCGGCACCGAGAGCTGGAGCGACGACGGCTTTTCGCGGACGATCCCAGGCTAGCCGCGCTCGATGGCGGCAGAACGGAGCCGGCCGATCGATCCAAAATCGGTATCGATCGATACACGTTTCGGCTTGGACCAACCTTGCGCAGCTCTCTAGGACTCGTTCCGGAGGAAAGAATCCAAGGAGGTGCGCATGAGCGCCATTGCGTCCGTGGCCGAGGCAAGACGGTCTCGCGTCCGTATGTTCATCGTGACCATGCTGTTCCTGGTCACGACCGTCAATTATGCCGACCGCGCGACGCTGTCGATCGCAGGCACCGCGCTCGCCAAGGAGCTCAATCTCGATCCCATCGCCATGGGCTACGTCTTCTCGGCATTCGGCTGGTCCTACGTGATCGCGCAGGTTCCCGGCGGCTGGCTGCTCGACCGCTATGGCTCGCGCTGGGTCTATGCGCTCTCCATCATGGCATGGTCGATCGTCACCCTGATGCAGGGCGCGGTCGGCTTTTTCAGCGCGGGCACCGCGATCGTCGTGCTGTTCGCCCTGCGTTTCCTGGTCGGCCTCGCCGAAGCGCCTTCCTTTCCCGCCAATGCCCGCATCGTCGCGGCCTGGTTCCCGGGCAATGAGCGCGGCACGGCGTCCGCTTTCTTCAACTCGGGACAGTATTTCGCAACCGTGCTGTTCGCGCCGCTGATGGGCTGGATCGCCCATGATTTCGGCTGGCGCTACGTGTTCTACGTCATGGGCGTGCTCGGCCTCATCATGGGCGTCGTCTGGATCAAGACCATGTTCGGCCCGAAGGATCACCCTGCGATCAACGAGGCCGAGTTCGATTACATCAGGGAGGGCGGCGCGCTGGTCGACCTCGATGGCCCGCAGGACACCCGCATCACCGCCAGCGGGCCGAAATGGGATCATCTGCGGCAGTTGCTCTCCAACCGCATGATGCTCGGCGTCTATATCGGCCAGTATTGCATCAACACGCTGACCTATTTCTTCCTGACCTGGTTCCCGGTCTATCTGGTGAAGGAGCGCGGGCTGAACATCCTGCAGGCCGGCTTCGTCGCGACCCTGCCTGCGGTGTGCGGCGTCATCGGCGGCGTGCTCGGCGGCGTCATATCCGATTATCTCCTGCGGAAGACCGGTTCGCTGACCCTTGCCCGCAAGGTGCCGATCGTCGGCGGCATGCTGCTCTCGATGACGATCATCGGCTGCAACTATGTCGACAGCCAGGCCATGGTGGTCGGCCTGATGGCGCTCGCCTTCTTCGGCAAGGGCATCGGCGCACTCGGCTGGGCCGTCGTCTCCGACACCTCGCCGAAGGAGGCCGGCGGCCTCTCCGGCGGCCTGTTCAACACCTTCGGCAACCTCTCCAGCATCACGACCCCGATCGTGATCGGCTACATTCTGGCCGCCACCGGCTCGTTCGCCGGCGCGCTGGTTTTCGTCGGCCTCAATGCGCTGGTCGCGGCCATCGCCTACCTCGTCATCGTCGGCAGGATCGAGCGGGTCCAGCTGCGGCCCATCTGAGAGGACCACGACGCCAGATAGCTCACGGCGGCGGCAGGCTGCCGCCGTCCTTGTCTTTGGGGGCATCGATGCTAGAAAGGCCAAATCAGCGCCTCGTCTATTCCGGACACGCATCGATGTTCGACCTCAACCAGCTCCGCTGTTTTGTCACGGTGGCGGAAGAGCTGCATTTCGGGAGGGCCGCGGCGCGGCTCAACATGACCCAGCCGCCGCTGAGCCGGCAGATCCAGGTGCTGGAGCACATCATCGATGCGGCGCTCCTGGAGCGCACCAGCCGCTCGGTGCGGCTCACGCCCGCGGGGCGCAGCTTCCTGCCGGAGGCGCGGCGCATCCTCAAGCTGGCCGAAAGCGCCTCGCAGGTCGCGCAGCGCATCGCCAAGGGCAAGACCGGATCGCTCAAGATCGGCTTCACCGCGGCCGCCGCCTACGGCTACCTGCCGGAGCTGATCGCCGCCTGCCGCGCAAAGCTGCCCGAGATCGATTTCTCGCTGAAGGAGATGGTCTCCGGCGACCAGTTCGAGGCGCTCGCCTCCGGGCAGATCGACGCCGGGCTGCTGCGGCCGCCGATCGCGCGGCCCGAATTGCAAAGCCGTCGGGTCTTGGCCGAGCCGCTGCTTGCGGCGATCCCCAGGAAGCATCCGCTTGCCGCGGCCGAGACGCTGTCGATCAAGGATTTCGACGGCCAGCCCTTCGTCATGTATTCGCCCTATGAGGCGCGCTACTTCCACGACCTCTTGGTCGCGCAGTTCTCGCGTGCGGAGGTGCTGCCCCGCTATGTGCAGCAGATGAGTCAGATCCATTCCATCCTCGCCATGGTGCGCGCAGGACTGGGGCTTGCGATCGTTCCGGCCGCTGCCGCAAGCCTCAAGATCGCCGATGTGCGGCTGCGCCCCCTGAAGCTGCGCACGCCGACCCCGGTCGAGCTGTTCCTGGTCTGGCCGCGCGCGCATGAAAATCCGCTGCTGCCGCCGCTGATCGAGATTGCAAGCAGCATCGCGGAGACGCCGAAAGATTGATGCTGATCGCGTATCGTTCGATACAGTGATTGGCTTGGACGCGCATCGAACTGTTTTCTAGAACGCAGTCGAAGCGCGAGGCCTTTCGACTGCTCGCGCAGCTTCCCCAAAACCGGAGTGGCGCCATGAGCAAGATGACCCCGCAGGAGATGGCCGCGCGTATCGGCGGCGGCCTCCTGTCCTTCCCCGTGACCCCTTTCAACGCCGATTTCTCCTTCGACGAGGGGACCTATCGCGCCAACATGGACTGGCTGTGCGGCTACGACGTCGCCGGCCTGTTCGCCGCCGGCGGCACCGGCGAGTTCTTCTCGCTGACGCCCTCCGAAGTGCCGCAGGTCGTCAAGGTCGCGGTCGAGGAGACCAAGGGCCGCGTGCCCGTCCTGGCCGGCACCGGCTATGGCACCGCGACGGCGCGAGAGATCGCCATCGCTGTGGAGAAGGCCGGCGCCGACGGTCTTTTGCTGCTGCCGCCCTATCTCACCCATTCCGAGCAGGCCGGCCTCGCCGCCCATGTCGAGGCGGTCTGCGCTGCGACCAGGCTCGGCGTCATCGTCTACAACCGCGACAACGCCATCCTGCAGCCGGACACGCTGGCGCGGCTTGCCGACCGCTGCCCGAACCTCGTCGGCTACAAGGACGGCATCGGCGACATCGAGCTGATGACCCGCGTCTACACCAAGCTCGGCGACCGCCTCACCTATATCGGCGGCCTGCCGACCGCGGAGACCTTCGCGCTGCCCTATCTCGACATGGGCGTCACCACCTATTCCTCGGCCGTCTTCAACTTCGTGCCCGAGTTCGCGACCAACTTCTATGCCGCCGTGCGCAAGCGCGACCATCGCACCATCCATGCAGGATTGAAGGATTTCATTCTGCCGCTGGTCGAGATACGTAACCGCAAGAAGGGTTACGCGGTCTCGATCATCAAGGCCGGCATGAAGGTGATCGGCCGCGATTCCGGCCCCGTCCGTCCGCCGCTGACGGACCTGACCGAAGCCGAGATGGCGGAGCTCACCGCCTTGGTGAAGAAACTGCCCGCCGGCCTTTCGAAGATGCAGGCAGCAGAATAAACAGCCATCAAGGCGCAACGACGGGAGGAGAACATGATGTCGCAAGCGACCCGGCCCGACGTTTCCGGCGCCCCTCGCGTCACCGACATGCAGGTGATCCCGGTCGCCGGCCGCGACAGCATGCTGCTCAATCTGAGCGGCGCGCATGCGCCGTTCTTCACCCGCAACATCGTCATCCTCACCGACAATTCCGGCCATACCGGCGTCGGCGAGGTGCCGGGCGGCGAGAAGATCCGGCAGACGCTGGAGGATGCCCGCGATCTCGTGATCGGCGAGACCGTCGGGGCCTGCAACAACATCCTGGCCGCGATCCGCACCACATTCGCCGACCGCGATGCCGGCGGCCGCGGCAAGCAGACGTTTGATCTGCGCGTGATGATCCATGCGGTCACGGCCGTGGAATCCGCGCTGCTGGACCTGCTCGGCCAGCATCTCGGCCTTCCCGTCGCAGCCCTGCTCGGCGAAGGCCAGCAGCGCGACAGCGTCGAGACGCTCGGCTATCTGTTTTTCGTCGGCGACCGCCGCAAGACCAATTTGCCTTATGTCGCCGGCGAGGACGAGAGGATCGACTGGTTCCGGCTGCGGCATCAGGAGGCAATGACGCCGGCGGCCGTGGTGCGGCTCGCCGAAGCAACCCATGATCTCTACGGCTTTGCCGATTTCAAATTGAAGGGCGGGGTGCTCAAGGGCGAGCAGGAGATCGAAGCCGTATCGGCCATCGCAAAGCGCTTTCCGAACGCACGCGTGACGCTGGACCCGAACGGCGCGTGGTCGCTGGATGAAGCCGTCGGGCTCTGCAAGAATATGCACGGCATCCTTGCCTATGCCGAGGATCCCTGCGGCGCCGAGGCCGGCTTCTCCGGCCGCGAGATCATGGCGGAATTCCGCCGCGCCACGGGCCTGCCGACCGCGACCAACATGATCGCGACCGACTGGCGGCAATTGTCGCATGCGCTGCGGCTCGGCGCGGTGGACATTCCGCTGGCCGATCCCCATTTCTGGACCATGCAGGGCTCGGTTCGGGTTGCGCAGACCTGCCGCGACAACGGCCTGACCTGGGGCTCGCACTCCAATAATCATTTCGATATTTCGCTTGCCATGTTCACCCATGTCGGCGCCGCCGCCCCCGGCAAGGTCACCGCGATCGACACCCACTGGATCTGGCAGGACGGCCAGGCTTTGACGCGCGAGCCACTGCAGATCAAGCGCGGCAGGATCGCGGTTCCCGAGCGCCCGGGCCTCGGCATCGAGATCGATCGCGGGGCCATCGAAGCCGCGAACGCGCTGTACAAGACGCACGGGCTCGGGGCGCGTGACGATGCCATCGCCATGCAGTTTCTGATCCCCGGCTGGACCTTTGACGACAAGCGGCCCTGCCTCGTACGATAGACAAGAAGCATCGCAAGGAACCTTGGAGGAGCACATGTCAGCCATCCTGAAGAACTTCATCGCCGGCGAGTGGGTCGACGGTGCCGGCATCACCAAGAACATCAATCCCTCCAACACCAATGACGTGGTGGGAGACTATGCCCGCGCCGACAAGGCGCAGACCGAGAAGGCGATCGCCGCGGCGAAGGCCGCGTTCCCGGCCTGGTCGCGCTCGACGCCGCAGGAGCGCTACGACGCGCTGAACAAGATCTCGGCCGAGATCCTGGCGCGGAAGGAGGAGCTAGGGCGGCTGTTGTCGCGCGAGGAAGGCAAGACGCTGCCCGAGGGCATCGGCGAGGCGGCCCGTGCCGGGCAGATCTTCGCATTCTTCGCCGGCGAAGCGCTGCGGCTCGCCGGCGAGAAGGGTCCCTCGGTGCGGCCCAATCTCGACGTCGAGATCACCCGCGAGCCGCTCGGCGTCGTCGGCATGATCACGCCCTGGAATTTCCCGATCGCGATCCCCGCCTGGAAGATCGCGCCCGCGCTCTGCTACGGCAACACTGTGGTGTTCAAGCCCGCCGAGCTCGTGCCCGGCTCGGCGCATGCGCTGTCCGAGATCATCGCACGCGCCGGACTCCCCGCCGGCGTCTTCAACCTCGTGGTCGGCTCCGGCTCGGTGGTCGGCCAGACCCTGCTCGAGCACCAGGACGTCGCCGCGATCTCCTTCACCGGCTCGGTGGCGACAGGCCGCAAGATCGCGCAGGCCTGCGTGCTGTCGCCGGCGATGAAGAAATTCCAGCTCGAGATGGGCGGCAAGAATCCGCTCGTCGTGCTCGACGATGCCGACCTCAAGGTCGCCGTCGAAGCCGCCACCAACGGCGCCTATTTCTCCACCGGCCAGCGCTGCACGGCGTCGTCGCGGCTGATCGTCACCGAAGGCATCCACGACCGCTTTGTCGAGGCGATGACCGAGCGGCTGAAGGGTCTGCAGGTCGACGACGCCCTCAAGCCCGGCGTGCAGATCGGCCCGGTGGTCGACCAGAGTCAGCTCGATCAGGATCTCAAATATCTGAAGATCGGCAAGGACGAGGGTGCACGGCTGTATTGGGGTGGCGAGCTGCTCAATCGCGAGACCCCCGGCTTCTATTTGCAGCCGGCGCTGTTCACCGAGACCACGAACGCGATGCGCATCGCGCGCGAGGAGATCTTCGGCCCCGTCGCCTGCGTCATTCGCGCCAAGAATTACGACGAGGCGCTCGCGATCGCCAACGACACCGAGTTCGGCCTTGCCTCGGGCATCTGCACCAGCAGCCTGAAATATGCCTCGCATTTCAAGCGCAACAGCGAGGCCGGCATGGTGATGGTCAACCTGCCGACCGCCGGCGTCGACTATCACGTGCCGTTCGGCGGCCGCAAAGGCTCGAGCTATGGCGCGCGCGAACAGGGCGCCTATGCCAAGGAGTTCTATACGACTGTCAAGACGGCCTACACCTATCCGGTGTGAGCCAGGGAGAGAGCCGCGCCCATGAAGCATTCGCCTGTCGCGCCCGAACAGCCCCGCTACATCAAGCTCAACGAGCGCGACAATGTCGCGATCGTGGTCAATGATTTCGGCCTGCCTGCCGGCTCGCGCTTTGCGTGCGGGCTGGAGCTGAAGAGCTTCGTGCCGCAGGGCCACAAGGCTGCGCTGGTCGACATCGCCGAAGGCGCGCCGATCACCCGCTACGGCGAGGTGATCGGCTATGCGGCCGCGCCGATCCAGGCCGGCGAATGGGTGGACGAAGCGCGCATCCGCATGCCGGAGGCGCCCTCGCTCGACAATCTCGAGATATCGACGGCCGTGCCGGCCGCTTTGCCGCCGCTCGAAGGCTACACGTTCGAAGGCTATCGCAATCCGGACGGCTCGGTCGGCACCAAGAACATCCTCGCCATCTCGACCTCGGTGCAGTGCGTGAAGGGCACGCTCGACTATGCGATCAAGCGCATTCGGGCCGAGCTGCTGCCGAACTATCCCAATGTCGACGACGTCGTCGCGATCACCCATGCCTACGGCTGCGGCGTCGCCATCACCGCGCCGGATGCGGTGGTGCCGATCCGCACCCTGCAGAACCTCGCGCTCAATCCGAATTTCGGCGGCGAGGTCATGGTGGTCGGCCTCGGCTGCGAGAAGCTGACGCCGGAGCGGCTGGTGCCCGAGGGCGCCAGCAATTCGATCCTGCGCATGCAGGACGAAGCGTTCGAAGGCTTTGGCGCCATCGTCGACGGCATCCTCGCGATGGCCGATGCGCGGCTCAAGGTGCTCAACCGGCGCAAGCGCGAGACCTGTCCCGCATCCGATCTCGTCATCGGCCTGCAATGCGGCGGCAGCGACGCGTTCTCCGGCGTGACCGCCAATCCCGCCGTCGGCTTTGCCGCGGATCTGCTGGTGCGCGCCGGCGCCACCGTGATGTTCTCCGAAGTCACCGAGGTGCGCGACGCGATCCAGCTCCTGACCCGCCGCGCCATCAACGCGGATGTCGGCCGCGCGCTGGTGCGCGAGATGGCGTGGTACGATGCGTATCTCGCGCGCGGCGGATCGGACCGCAGCGCCAACACCACGCCGGGCAACAAGAAGGGCGGGCTCGCCAACATCGTCGAGAAGTCGCTCGGCTCGATCGTCAAGTCGGGCTCGAGCGCCATCGCCGGCGTGCTCGCGCCGGGCGAGAAGGCGCGGCAGAAGGGCATGCTGTTTGCGGCGACCCCTGCATCCGACTTCATCTGCGGCACGCTGCAGCTCGCCTCCGGCATGACGCTCCAGGTGTTCACCACCGGCCGCGGCACGCCCTACGGCCTGCAGGCCGCGCCCGTGATCAAGGTCGCGACCCGCAGCGAGCTCGCGCGACGCTGGAAGGACCTGATCGATTTCGACGCCGGCCGCATCGCCACCGGCGAGATGACGATCGAGGACGCCGGCTGGGAGCTGTTCCGCCTGATCCTCGACGTCGCAAGCGGCCGCACCAAGGTCTGGTCCGACCGCTGGGGCATTCACAACGACCTCACGCTGTTCAATCCGGCCCCGGTGACGTGAACTTTCTCCCCCTCTCCCCGCTCTTCGCGTGGAGAGGGTCGGGGTGAGGGGCTCTATCCACGAACGCGGTGAGTGCGGAGTGCGTGGCGAGTCCCCCTCACCCGGATCGCATCTTGCGATGCGATCCGGCCTCTCCCCGCAAGCGGGGCGAGGCGATCGGACTCGCAGCGAGCGAGTGCTCAATTAGCCGGAGTCAATTTTCAAACAGCCACTCGGAGCAGAAGCCGGCCCCTGCCGGTCGACGCAAAGTGCTTGCCCGACAGGCGGCATCCGTTCGTTTTCACCTTTGCAGTCGACTCGAACCCGGCTTGCGCAATCAAGGGTGCATGCGCGCAAATCGCAATTTGCTGAGCGGAATCAAACGGGCCGGCCCGTTCAAGATCCTCGCGCAAAAATATTCCGCTTGCCAATTGCTGAAAATCAGCATTACCTTGACCTTATCCCGCCTCGATTTCGGAGGGGCGTATCGCGAACGTCACGAGACGTGAGGCGGGGTGCGGTGGACGCGGATGTGCCAGGTGACGATCGGCGCGGATGCGGACGGCGAAATCGTGTGGTCCTGACGCCCCAAGGCTCTGGCGTCAAGCTGCCGACGATGCCCAGCGCATCGCGGCGGTGACGGTGGCAAACGAGATGGTTCACCGAGGAGAGTACGTATAAGCCGTAAAACCACTGCGCAGGGAAGGCCGGTTGTTACCGCCTGTACCCTGGGTTTTCGCGCTCGCGCAAATTCTTTTGCGCGGGAGCTCCGGGTGCAGCGGCCACCCGGCCTTCCCTGCGCCCTCTGGATTCCGAGGGCGATGCATTCGACAAGACTCGGGCAAATTGCGCCGCGAGAACGCGGACGCACGTCTCTGCAACCTGTGACGGCCAGCGGCGCTGAACTGTCAATCACATCTGATAGTCTCTGCTGGAGCAACCGCAACGTCCGTGCGTTAATCGCGTGCCCCGCAACACAGGAGATCTCCCATGCGCATCGAGACCGTGTTTCTGTTCGACCTGGACGGCACGCTGGTCGACAGCGTCTATCAGCATGTGCTGGCCTGGAAGTCCGCGCTCGATGCCGAGAACATCGAGCTGTCGGTCTGGCGCATTCATCGCAAGGTCGGCATGAGCGGCGGGCTGTTCACCAACCAGCTGTTGCGCGAGACCGGCTGCGACATCGATCCCGACAGGATCGAGCGGCTGCGGCACGCGCATGCCGAGGCCTATAACCGGCTCGGCCGCGACATCCGTCCGCTGCCGGGTGCGCGCGAGCTGCTGGCATGGCTGACGGATGCGGGCATTCCCTGGGCGATCGCGACCAGCGGGCGGATGGAGACCGCGGCCGTCAATCTCGCCGCGCTCGGTGTCGATCCCGACCGCGTTCCCGTCGTCACCCGCGACCAGGTCAAATACGCCAAGCCCGATCCGGACCTGTTTCTTGCAGCAAGCGGGCGGCTCGATGCCGAGATCGAGCGTGCGATCGTGGTCGGCGACTCGATCTGGGACATGCTCGCCGCGACGCGTTGCCGCGCGCTCGGCGTCGGCCTGCTCAGCGGCGGCTACGGCTCCGACGAGCTGCGCCAGGCCGGCGCCATCCGCGTCTACGAAGATCCGGCCGACTTGCTGGAGCATTTCGATGAAGTCGGCGGACGCAGATGAGCGCGTCATCGCGAGACGGGCATCGATGTGCTAGGTGATGCGCTCCGTCGGCGATTCGGATCGCCAGCGCGTATCCGCATCGCTTGAAAACGCTATGGGCAGGAGGTGACCGGGATGAAAGCCGTTTGCGTCTTTTGCGGCTCGAATGTCGGGCGGAATCCCACCTATGAGACAGCCGCGGTCGCGGTCGGAACCGCGCTCGCGAAAGCAGGGCTGAGGCTGGTCTATGGCGGCGGCAAGGTCGGGCTGATGGGCGCGGTCGCGGATGCCGCGATTGCGGCCGGCGGAGACGTCGCCGGCGTGATGCCGCGGGCGCTGGTGGAGCGCGAGATCGCGCATGCGGGCCTTGCCGAGCTGCACGTCGTGGAGACCATGCACCAGCGCAAGACCATGATGGCCGATCTCGCGGACGCCTTCATCGCGCTGCCCGGCGGCGCCGGCACGCTGGAGGAGTTCTTCGAGCAATGGACCTGGGCGCAGCTCGGCGTCCATGGCAAGCCGTGCGGCCTGCTCAACGTTGCCGATTATTTCGGGCCGCTGATCACCATGATGAACAACATCGTGGCGGAAGGTTTCATTGCCGAGCGCTATGTCGAGATGCTGGTGATCGAAACCGAGATCGAGCCGATGCTGAAGCGCTTTGCGAACTACACGCCGCCGCCGCAGAAGTGGCAGGTGCCGAAGGTTTGATCGAGCGGACCAAGGCTCTCAGCTGTTCGAACCGTCACCCTGAGGTGCTCGCGGAGCGAGCCTCGAAGGGCGACGGCCCGGCTCTCGCAGCTGGACCGTTCATCCTTCGAGGCCTCCGCAGAGCCTGTCATCGGGCCGCGCTTCGCGCGGACCCGTTGGCTCCGGCACCTCAGGATGACGGAACGACGTGAGCACTACGACCGAGCCACCTCCGGCAACGCCGTCGCCGCGCCGCTTGCGCCCGCCTGCTCTGCGGCCGGCCGCTCCGCGAACAGTATGATGGCGCCCGCGGCGATCGCCGACAAGCCGATCGAAACGAACATCGGCGTCGGACTCTGGTAGATTTGCTGCAGCGTGCCCGCGACCAGCGGCCCCAGGATGGCGCCGACCCGCGCGATCGCAAGCTCCATGCCGACGGCGGTGGCGCGTACGCCGGTCTCGTAGGACGCGGCAGTGAAGTTGTTGAGCACGAACTGGGCGCCGATGATGCAGAAGCCGGCCAGCGCCACGGCGGTGACGTTCACCACATGGGTGTTGAACGCAACCAGCGCCAGCACGCCCAATCCACCGACGGCCCACCACAGTCCCAGCAGGCCGCGGCTGCGACCCGCGCGGTCGATCAGATGGCCGAGCATCAGCCCGCCGAGGAACGACATGATCTGCATCACCGCTCCGAATCCGAAGCTTGCCGAAAACGTCTCGCCACGCTGCATCATCACGGTCGGGATCCACCCGGTGAGGCCGAAGATGCAGAACAGGCTCAGGAAGGCCGACAGCCAGATCGCGAACGTGGTGCGCCGGTATCGGCGGCTGACCAGCACGGCAGCCGGATTGGCGACCTGCTGCGTCCGCGCGAGCGAAATGGTCGCGGCGGCATAGAGCGCGGCGCGCTCGGGGCGCAGGCGGCTGAGCAGGCCGCGGATCTCGGCAACGCGATTGCCGAGCACCAGGAATTTCGGCGACTCCGGAAGCTGCACATGCAGGAACGGCAGCAGCAGGAACGACGCCGAGCCCACCCAGTACAGCGCCTTCCAGCCGAGCACCGGCGTTGCGAACACGCCGACCAGTCCCGCGATCGTGCCGCCGAGCGCCCAGCCCAGCGCCACGCCCCACAAGGCAAAAGAGTTGGCGACGCGGCGCGGCGCCAGCTCGTTGATGTAGGTCGTCGCCAGCGGCAGCAGCACGCCGAGGCCGAGACCGGTGAGAACACGAAGCGCGCAGAACGAGACAAAGGAATTGGCGAACAGCGCGGTGAGCACCGTGAAGATGCTGGTGATCCACAGGCCTGCGAGCAGCGTGCCGCGGCGGCCGAAGCGATCGGCGACGAGGCCATGCGCGGCGGAGCCGATCAGAAAACCGATCAGGCCGCTCGAGATCAGGAGCCCGGCCTGGCTCCCCTTGAGCCCCCAGGGGCCCGCCACATAGTGAATGACATAGGCGGGGTTGAAGGTGTCGTAGCCGTCGAACAGCGTGAGTAGCCCCATGATCAGTCCAAGGCGCAGATGAAATCCGCTCACCCTGGCTTCGGCCAGCTCATCGTGCACATCGATCCCGTGATCTGCCATGATTGTCCTCCCCGGATTGATTTTTGCTTGATGTGAACCGCCGCTTATTCCGCGGCTTGGTTGAGCTTCGCGCCCGCCGGATCGTCGAGTTTGAACAGCCTCGCCGCATTGAGCCGGCCGATCTTGAGCCGGTCTGTCTCGCTGATGCTGGCGGCATCGAACCAATCCGCGGCATGATCGACATTCTCGAACGGCCAGTCCACCGAGAACAGGATGCGGTCGGCGCTGATCTCCAGGATCGCGTCGATCAGGGTCTGTGTGCGGAAATTGCCCGACGTCGTGAGGTAGAAGTTCTCGTTGAAATAGTCGCGGATCTTGCGCCGGGCCTTGTGCTTGTGCGGGGCCTTCACCCAGGCGTTGCGATGATCGATGCGCCACATGCTGTAGGGCAGCCCCTCGCCCATGTGGCCCAGAATGATCTGCAGCCCGGGATGGGCATCGAACAGGCCGGAGCCGATCAGGCGCAGCGCGTGCACGGCGGTTTCCTGCCCGAACGCCCAGGTCGGGCCAAGCAGCCAGGGATGGCCGTCATAGATTCGGGAATCCTCTCGCAGCGGATTGCGCGGGTGCAGGTAGAAGGGAATGTCGAGCTGCTCCACCATCGCCCAGAACGGCCGATATTGCGGCAGGTCGTAATAGACCGGGGTCTTGCCATCGGCGATCTGCGAGAAGCCGTTGACCAGCGCGCCGCGGAAGCCGAGCGTCGTCACGCAGCGTTCGAGCTCGCGTGTCGCAAGCTCCGGATCCTGCATCGGCAGCGCGGCAAAGGCCTGGAAGCGGTCGGGACGCCTTGCGACCTGGTCGGCGAGATAGTCATTGGCGCGGCGCGCGATCTCGTCGGCGCGTTTCGTTTCGGCAATGGCCTGCACCGCCGGCGCGTTGAGCGACAGGATCATCGTGGCGATGCCATGCCTGTCCATCTCGGCGATGCGCCGCTCCTGGATGTCCAGCAGGCGGCTCTTCAATTCCGGCCAATAGCTGTCCGGCACGAAGCCGGCGGAATCCATCAGCGTGTCGGGAATGGCAAAATGCTCCTCGAGCGCGATCTTTCCCTGCATGACTGTCTCCTGTTGCTGTCTGATCAGTATTGGCCTTGCGGCACGAGGCCCAGCGCCATCTGGCCGTACATGGTGCCGACCGCATCCCAGTTCATGCTGATGTGACGGCCGACCGCATTGGCATCGCGCCAGGCGCGCTGCACCGGGTTGGACAGATCGAGCCCCGCCCCTCCCGTCGACGCATTCAAGGCCTCGACTGCGCGCAGCGCCAGGCTCACCGCAAAGGCCTGCCCGCGTCGGCTCGTGATCCTGTCCTCTATGGTGACGGGATGCCCGGCGCGCACCGTGTGTGCGCGCGCGCGCAGATCGCGCAGCAGCAGCTCGCGCGCGGCGTCGGTGGATGCGGCGGCTTCCGCGACGCGGAGCTGGATGGTTGGAAACTCCGCCATCCTGTTGTTGCTGCCCGCGACGGCACCGCGCGTCACCCGCTTGGCTGTGCGCGCGAGATAGTCCTGCAGCGCGCCTGCCGCAGCGCCGACAGCCGCAGACGCAAGGCAGGACGGAATGTTGCACAGCATCGGAATGGAAAAGGCAGGATTTTGCCCATAGCGCGCAGCGCCCGGCGTCGCACCGCTGGTGGTCTCGGCAAAGCCCAGCACGCGATGGCCGGGCACGAGCACGTCGTCGAGCACCAGGGTCTTGCTGCCGGTGCCGGCGAGCCCGACCACGTGCCAGGTGTCGTCGATGACGTAGTCCTGCGCCGGCACCAGCAGGAAAGCGGGCGTCGGCCTGCCCTCCTCGCCGTCCTGCGGCAGCAGCGCCGCGCACAACGCCCATTGCGCATTGTCGCAGCCGCTGGCGAAAGACCAGCGCCCGCTTAAGACGTAGCCGCCATCGCACTTGATCGCCTTCGCTGCCGGCGCATAGGAGCCGCAGGCAAGCGCATCCGGATTTGCGGTCCAGACGTCGGCCTGCGCCTGCTCCGGAAAGCTTGCGACCAGCCATTGATGCGCGGCAAGCAGCCCCGCCACCCACGCCGTCGAGGCACATGCCTTGGCAAGCTCGATGTTGAGCTCGACCAGTACGTCGAAGTCGTGCTCGAAGCCGCCGAACCGGACAGGCTTGACGATGTCGAAATAGCCGATGTCACGCAGCGCCGAGATGGTCTCGGCAGGAACGCGACAGGCCTTCTCGGTCGCCGCGGCACGCGCGACGATGTCGGGCAACAGCGCCGCAAGGCGGGATTTGAGCTCGCCCAACTCCGGACGCGGCAAGGCCGCAAAGCTCTGGTCTTTCAGCTGCACTGCGATGGCCATGGGCCCCTCTCGTTCAAAGCATGATGCTGGGAAGCAAATGGTCTTTGGTGCGACGGAGATTCCCTCTCATCCCGTCGCGCCCAGGCGGCCGGCCGCGCGGCTCGGCACGCAGGTCGCGCCCTCGCCGGTCGCATCGCGCGCCACGGAATAGCAGTACTGGGCGTCCTGGTAGATCAGCGGCTCGATCGGGTCGTGAACGCTCACGGCCTCCGCCTCGCCGATGAAGATGGTGTGCGTTCCGTAGGGAACCGCGGCGACCTTGCGGCAGAAGATGTTGGCCTGGGCTTGCGCAAGATAGCTCACGCCCTCCGCCGACATCTGCCAGTCGCCGACGGCAAAGCGCGCCTCCGGCGCGATCGCGCCGCTGAACGCCGCAGAAAGCTCGACCTGGTCGCGCCGCAACACGTTGACGCAGAAATTGCGGCCGACCTGCATGATGTCGTGCAGCAGCGTCGCGCGGTTGATGCAGACGATCAGCGAGGGCGGAGCGAGCGACAGCGAGGTGACGGCGGTGGCTGTCATGCCGTGATGGCGGCTCTGGTCGGCGGAGGTGATCACCGACACCGCGGCGGGAAAGCGCCGCATCGCGAGCTTGAACGAGGCCCGCAACTCCTCGGCAACCAATGGCATGGTCCGTTCCTTCCCCGCTTATTTAATTTCATATACAATATTTGTGTATGCAAATGATTGTCAATGGAAATTTGCAAATGCAACTTTTGGCTTGGTGCGGCCGGCAGGAATCGGCTACTGTCGGCGCGCAAAAGTTGCACGAAGACGGGTGGCAAGCCCTTGTACAGATTGACCGAATCCCTGCCCTATCTGCTCAACCGCGTCGGCGTGCGGATGGGTGAGTTCTTCTCCCGTCGCATCGCAAGCTTCGGCGTGACGCTGCCGATGTACCGCGTGATGGCGGCGCTGTGGGAAAAAGGCGATCAGCGCCTGGGCGATCTCGCCGACATGACCTCGATCGAGATCTCGACGCTGTCACGCCTGATCGGCACCATGAAGCGCAAGGGCCTGGTCTCGCGCAAGCGCCTGGAGGACAATGCGCGCACGGTGGCGATCAACCTCACCGCCAGGGGCAAGGCGCTGGTCGAGGAGCTGATCCCGATCGCCATGCATTTCGAGGAGGTCGCGGTGCGCGATCTTCCCAGGCACGGCCTGTCGGACCTCAAATCCACGCTGTCCCGGATCTATGACAGCCTCGGCACGCTGGCGCCGGAGATCGCCAGGACCGAGGCGGAGCGGAAGGCGCGCAAGCGCTAGGGCGCCGTCACTTCAGATAGCTGGCGAGACTCATGCTCTGGATCTTGGAGATCGCCGCATAGGATGCCGTGAGCTGCGACTGATAGGTCGACAGCTGGGCGGTGACGGCCGCGACGTCGACGCTGGTGAGGTCGCTTGCGAGCGTCGAGGCGTAGCTCGAATAGCTGGTCTGGCGGGATGAGGCATCCTTGATCTGCGCGGACGCGTCCGAAAGCTTCGACTGCACGATCGATGTGGCGTCGATCGCGTTGCTTGCCATGTCGAGCGCCGTGGTGATGTCGGAGGAGGACAGCGAGCTCGAGTTGGCGACGTATTTCAGGACCCGCATGACCTGCTCGAAGGCGGAATTGTCTGCGGTCACGCCGTAATCCACGGTCTGGTCGTCGGCAACCCGCACCGAGGCGATCTGGTCGTCGCCCTGGTAGTAGCTGGTATCGGCGGTGGAGAGCGACCCGGTCCCGGAATCGAAGCCGGTCAGATCGACCGGCGCCGTCGAGGTGCTGGCGCCGGAGAAGACATATTCGCCGTCATATTGCGTGTTGAGGATCGAGCTCATCTCGGACAGCATGTCCTGGGCCGACGAGATCAGTGAGGCCGTCGAGGTGCTGGACCCGTTGGTTGCGGCCGAGAGCTGGGTCCGCAGATTGGTGATGAGCGTGGAGACCGATCCGACCGCCGAATACATCACCTCGACCTTGCTGTTGGCCTGCGTGGCCGCATCGATATAGGTCTGTGCCCGCGTCACCGAGATCTGCAGATTGACCACGCTCTGGGTATCGGAGCCATAGCCGGCGAAATCCTCCGAGTTGACGCCGGAGGCCTCCTGGATCTGCTCGTTGGCCATGATCGACTGCGTCCGCAGCGCCGACGCGATCATCTGGTCCGACAGCGCAAAGGTCGCAACACGCATTTCCATGACACTCTCCTGCTCCGCTCGTAGCGTAGCCCTTTCCCCGCGACGAGCAGGGCGAGGAACACATTCACTATCCCGCCTGGATCGCCGAGATCAGGGACGAGAACATCTGCTCGATCGCCGAGATCAGCTCGGAGGCCGCGGAATATTCGTTCTGCAGCGAGCTCAGCCGCGCCGACTCCTGGTCGAGATTGACGCCGGATTCCGATGACAGCGAGCTCGAATAGGTCGACTGCGCCGTTTGCTTCGCCGTGTAGGCGGCCGAGGCATTCGAGGACTTGGTCGCGGCATCGGAGACGATCGAGGCCGCATAATTGGCGAAGGTGCCGGTGGTGGCGGCCAGCCCGCCGGCCGCGGCAAAGCTCGTGGAGCCGGTCAACGCGTCGTAGAGATCATTGACGACGGTTTGCGAACCCGACGACAGCACCGAGCTTCCGGTGCTCAGCGTGGCCGATCCATCGAGAGTCGCCGTCGGTAGCGCCGCGGAGCCGTCGAGCAGGTCGCTGCGCACGGCGATGTCGGAGGCGCTGCTGCCGGTGACGAGGTCGTTGAGGCCGAAATAGTCCGAGAAGCCCTCCCCGCTCGCACCGACCGAGCTCGTCATCTCGTTGATGGCGACGCCGTCGCCCGAGCCGGTCGCGGAGATCACGAGCTGGCCGCTGGAATTGATCGAGGCCGACAGGCCGGAGGTCGCGGTCGAGCTGTTGATCTGTGTAACGACGTCACCAACCGTGCTGACGGTCGAGAGATCGAGATCCAGATAGCCCTTCAGCTTGCCGCTGGAATCGACCTCCGCGATGCGCACGGTGCCGGTGCTGCCGCTCAGCGACTGACCGCTGGTCACGCTCGTGGTCCCGGTCAGGCTGGTCGGCGCCGGCACCGCCGTGCCCTGGTTGGAGACGGCATTCAGGCTCGACGAGAGCTGCTGGGCGAGCTCGTCGAGCTGGGATTGCGCCGCCGGCAAGGTCTTGTCGCGCAGCGTGACCAGGGCACCGATCTTGCCCGAGGTGATCTGCGAGGTGATGTCGACGCCGTTCACGGTGATGCCGGAAAAGCCGCTGGAGGGATAGGTGGTCGACGAGGTGACGTCGGACGCCGTCGTGTAGCTGATCTTGTGCGCACCGGATGCGTCGACCAGCGCCTGGCCGCTGCTGGTATAGACCTGCAGATCGCCGTTCGACGTCGTGTAGTAGCTCACGTTCATCTTCGAGGCGATGTCCTTGAGCGCGGTGTTGCGCTGGTCCTCGAGATCGGCGGTCGACTGGCCGGAGGCCGCCACCTGCTTGATCTCGGAGTTGAGGCTTGCGATCTGCTGCAGGTCCGAATTCACACTCTGCACCGAGGACGCGATGTCCTGATCGGCGTTGGAACGCAGGCTCTGGATGCCGCTCGATGTCTCGTTCAGCTGCGTCGTCACCTCGCTGAGCGCCTGCAGCGCGGCCGACTGCAGCGACGAGCTCGACGGCGTGGCCGCCAGCGAGGACAGCGCCGATTCGAACGAGGCGAGCGTATTGGCGAGCGAGGTGCCGGTCGCGGTGCTCGAGCTCGAGGAGCCATCGACGGTTCCGTAGAGATCCTCGAGCTCGGTCAGGTAGGTGTTGGCGGTGTCGGCGGAGCCGAGATCCGACGTCGCGCCGATCAGCGACTTCAACAGCAGCTTGTCGATGTTGGTGGAAATGCCGGTGATCTGGACGCCGCTGCCGGCCCCGCCCGTGACCGTCGACTCCTGGTCGGCGATTTCCTCGGTGTAGCCCGTGGTATCGGCGTTCGAGATGTTCGACGACGCGATGGCGATCTGCACTTGCGCTGCCGAAAGGCCACTGAACGCGATGTATGCTGCACTATTGAGCGACACGTTGACCTCCACTCATCCGAAAACTCAGACCCGCGAAACAATCAGGCCCGCACATTGGTGCCGCAGGACACCGCGCGCGTCGTGCGGCGGCCGCTTGCGGCATAAGGCGAGACGCTGGCAATCTGCTCGCGGATCGCCTGCATCACCGCTTCGATCCGCCGGTTGGAGGCCTCGATGGCGGCGCGCAGGCGGACGATGTTCTCGTCCATCGCGGTGCGCAGCTGCAGGATCCGCCCCATGAACTGCTCGCGCAGGTCGCGGTCCTGCACATGCAGGCTCGTGCTCTGCCCGGTGCAGTCCGCCACGCATTGCTCGAACAGCTCGGCCAGCCGGTTCTTCTGGTCGACCTGCTTCAACCGGGATGCGGGCAGGCCCTTGGAGAGCTCCAGGTTCTCCTCGGCCACCACCTGCAGCAGCTCGTCGATCAGCGCAATCAGCGTGCGGACGTGCTGGTCGTTTCCGCTCGAACGCTTAACTCTTGTGTCTGAAACAGCCATCATGTCGTCGCTCCGCTTACTCATCAATGCCGTCGGCTTCGGATGGCCATGGCGCCATGGGCATAGGCCCTGAGCGCCGTGATCCTCACGCTTGCCCGCTTCATCTCTTCGTCGAGCCGCACGCATTCGGCGAGCAGCCTGTTCTTCAACGTCTGGATATCGTCCATCAGCGCCAGTATCTGCGCCCGGTCGTCGCGCTCGACGGCGGCGGCCCTTGCCGTCAACCGCCGCATCTTGCGCAGCGCCGCCTCGTCCGCGGGCGACGCCTGTCGTTTCGCCCTACGCCGCTGCATCACTACCTCATCGCCGAGATCAGCGTGTCGTACATCTTGTCGACGGTGGTGATCACCTGCGAGGCGGCCGAATAGGCCTGCTGCGCCGAGATCATGTTGGAGAACTGGCCGGACGTGTCGGTGGTCGAGGATTCCAGCTCGCTGCCGTAGATGGTGCCGGCGCCGTTGGTGCCGGAGGTCTGCAGCGTCGCGGTACCGGAATCGACGGTCGCCGAATAGATGCCGTCGCTATGGGCCGACAGCAGATCCGGAGCCGTGAAGGTGGCGACCGCAAGCTGGTAGATCGGGATGGTCTGGCCGTTGGAATAGGTGGCGTCGACCATGCCGTTCTTGCCGACGGCGATGCTGGAGAGCGTCCCGTAGGCATAACCGTCCGAGGTGATGCCGGTGACGTCCACCGACGGCGTGCTTTCGCCCGATGCCTTCTGCGTCACCTTGCTCATATCGAGGGTGATGGTGCTCGCGCTCGCACCGTCATTCCAGCTGACCCCGAGGGTCGCCGGGCTCGGGTTGGTCGAGGAGAGTGTGCCGTCGGTGCCGAAAGTGAGCGTAATCGGGCTCCCGCTGGTGATGCTGCCAGTCGTGGTGCTGGTGTCCGAGGTCGAGGTCGGATTGGCGAAGGTCCCGGTCCATTGGTTGGTCGTCGAGGACTTGGTCCAGGTGACCTGGATCGAGGCCGGGTTGCCAAGCGAGTCGTAGACCGTCATCGAGCTGGTGAAGGTAGAACCCGAGGTCGGAGTCGACGTCGTGCTGGTATTGGCCGTGGCGTCCGCCGGCAGGTTCAGATCGAACGTCGTCTTGGTGGACGCGCTGGCGCTGGTGGCGGCGACCTCGGTGTTGACCGGCTGGAGGTTCGACGCCGACTCGCTGCCGACGATTTTGCCGCTAGTATCGGTGCGCCAGCCCTCGAGATAATAGCCGTTATTAACGAGGTAGCCGGAGTTGTCGGTGGTGAAGGCGCCGTTGCGCGTATAATAGGTCGTGCCGTTGGAGAGCGAGTCGGTGACGGCGAAGAAGCCCGACCCCTGGATCGCGACATTGGTGGCGGTGGTCGTCGCGGCAAGCAGACCCTGCTGGGTGATGTTGGCGCGCGCCGACACCGTGACGCCGCCCGACGAATAGGCGGTCGAGCTGGAGGACGCGGTGACAAGATCGTCGAACATCGAGGACGTGGTCTTGTAGCCGGTGGTGTCGGCGTTGGAGATGTTGTCCGAAATCATCGACAGCGCCGTGCTTTGCGCGGCAAGGCCCGAGATCGCCGAGGACAATGCGCCGGAAAGTGACATGACTAGAACTCCAGTTAGGATCAGGAATTGACTGCGATGATGTCGGCCGCGCTGACGGAGACGCCGTTCACGGTCAGCGACGGTGTCGAGGTCGAGGTGTCGATGCCCGTCACCTTGCCGGTCGTCGTTGCGTAGTTGAAAACCGAATTGCCTGCGGCGTCGGTCGCGGTCACCGATATGGTGTATTGCCCGCCGTCGCTGAGCTGGGTGCCGCTGGAATTCTTGCCGTCCCAGGTGAAGGTGTTGTCACCCTGATTGCCGGTTCCGGTTCCGGTGTAGACCGTGTTGCCGGAGGAATCCTTCACCGTGATGGTGACGTTGCTCGAGGCCGCCGAGAGATTGTAGCCGAACGTCGCCGAACCGCTGCTCAGCGTCGCGGTGTCGGTCTTCGCGGTAACGTCGTGGCCGATATAGTTGACCGAGTTCAGCGTCACGAGGCTGGAGAAGGAGCTCGCCAGCGACGTCATGCTTGAATTGATCGACTGCTGCTCCGTGAAGTTGGCGTAGGAAGTCAGCTGGTTCATGAAGTCGGTGGTCGAGGTCGCGTTCAGCGGATCCTGGTTCTGCAACTCGCTGAGCAGGAGATTGAGAAAGTCGCTGGACGAGATCGTCGAGGACGAGCTCGATGATGAGGACGTCGAGGACGTCGCGCTGGATGTTGAGGAAACCGTCATGGCACGCTCCGGCGGCTCGGCTCGCGCGATCGGCGAGGGCCGAAGCGCCCGTTGGCAAGCTTTCGCTTCAAGAAGTTCGTTCGTGAGATGAAACGGGCCGCGCCGCTAATTCAGGCGCGAATAATCCGCGCGGAAGCATTTGATTGATCGGCATAATTTGCCGCGTGCCGAAGCGGAGCGCTGTCGCATCGTCGCGCTGCAGACGGCGCGCAACCGCTCATCAGCGTCACCACCGAGCGCTCGCGCAAACGAGCCTCGATGGGCGGACGCGATCATGATGCGATTCTCTTCGATCGCATCATGGTCCGGAGCTCGAATGAAAAGCGCGGAGCCTGGCCGGCCTGGCGCCGGATCAGACCGTCTTGGCGAAGCCGGCCGGCTTCTTGTCGGCATCCGCGGCCTCGCCTGGGGCTGCGTTGTCCGCCTTCAGCCGGCTTGCGGCGGCGGCGATGCGGTCGGCGAGGCCGGCCGGGGCGCTGACCGGCGGCCCGCTCAGGGCCTTGCGCAGCACGCACGCTTCCTCGTGCAGCGTGCGCGCGGCAACGGATGTCGCAAGGAGCTGTTCGGCGGCAAGCCGCTGATCATCGGGCCAGCGGGACAGGTCCTCGCCCAACCTGTCGATCAGGTCCTCAAACATCGCAACATCCATTATCAGGACACAGCTCCTCACCTCGGAGCTGTCATAAAGCATTCGCGCTTCGGCGGAAATCGATTTCCACCGAAAATCCATAGGATTATCTGCACCGGATCCGGGAATAACCGGACTGGACGCGACTCATTTGCAATGCCGCAGTGCGTAATATTGTCGCGACCGCGGTACTCTCGCTATCGACTCACTTGACGGACGCGGGGCCCGCGCCCTCAGGAGCGGACGCCGGCGCCGGATTTTGCAGTCCTGGCAACCGTTGCGTCGACGTATTTCCAGGCCTCGCGCAGCTCTGCGAGGCCCTTGATGATGCGGCCGAAGTTCGCGCGCGCCCCGGGACGGCCATAGGCGCGCAGCGCCGCCATGATCAGGGAGCTGTAGGTCCGGTAGAGACGGTCGGCAAGCGCGCCGCCGCGATTGCAATCGAGGTGGTGGCTCAAGCCTCGCAGAATGGCGGTCGCGCGCATCAGCTGCGCATGCCCCTCCTCGAAACGGCGCGCTTCGTGCGCTTCCAGCGCCTTTTGCAACGCGGTGATTGCGCCGTCGAGCAGAAGCGCCACCGCCTTCAATGGCGGGACGGTGACGGCGGCCCCGCGATAGGCCTGGTTGGCGCGATAGGCGAACGGGTTCTGTGTCATTTGCTGCTCGACGATGAGTTCAAAAGGGCCTGGAGGTAGGTGAGCGTGTTATCGGCCGACTGGATCGAGGCCTGGTACTCCGCGTACTGGCTCTGAAGCTGGGTCTGGTAGGTCGATGCATCGCTTTGGATCGTGTCGACCTGGGTGGTGTAGTCGTTGTCCTGGCTCTGCAGATCTTCGATCAGCGCCTGCAACGGTCCCGAATTGTCGGAAAACGTATTGGCGATGGAATAGACCTGCGCGGCAAGCCCCGTGGTCGAGGTCACCGTGATCGATTGCGAGGTCGATCCCGTATACATGAAGGCCATGCCGGCATAGGCGGTACCCGAATTTCCGATGATGGTGTTGCCGGAGATCGTGAACAGCGAGCTGTCTCCGTTGACGGAGGCCGACGCCAGCTTGCCCGAGGAATCCACGGCCACGGCGAGCGTGAACGAGGACGGCGCCGAACTCGAGGTGTTGACCACCGAGAGTTGGCTCGACGAGGTCGTGGTCTGCGCCGACAGCAATGTGGTCACGCCGGAAAGATTGCTGGTGAGCACCGTGGCCAGCGTTCCGGTGTTGAGCTGCAGCTCGTTGTTCGAGTTGAAGGAGAGACCGAGATCGGCCATCGACATGCCGCCGACCGTGGTGCCCAGCGCCTGCTCGAGCTGGGTCATGACGTCGCGCATGGTCGAGTCGCCGAACAGCACCGCGCTCGAGGCGGCCGTGCCGTCGGAATTGGTTGCCGACTGCGCGATCACGGCATCGCGAAAGGTATTGTAGTCGGTCACGAGAGTCTCGATCGCGCTCGATATCTGGCTGGTGTCGACGCCGATGGAGACGTTCAGCGAGGTGCCGCTGGGCGTGGCCTGCAACAGGTCGAAAGTGACCCCGGAGAGCACGTCCGAAACGTCGTTGGTGTTGCGGGTCAGCGAAATGCCGTCGAGCGTGAACTCGGCGGGCTGCGCGGTCTGCAGCACGTCGGAGAACGCGCCGGAGCTGTCGGTGATGCCGAGCTTGTTGAGAATGTCGTCGCCCGATGTCGAGGAATAGCTGATGTCGGCATTGTCGCTGGTCGCAGTCAGCACCATCTGATACGAGCCGCTCGACACTTCGACGATCGAGGCCTGGACGTTGGTGGTCGATGTCTGGGCGTTGATGCTGTCGACCACGTCCTGGAGCGACATCGAGCTGTTGATGGTGATCGAGGAGGTCGTGCCGCCGGACAGGCCGATCGAGAACGTCCCGGAATAGCCCAATGCGGAGCTCGCGCTGGATTGCGAGGAGCCGATCACCTTCTGAGCGGTGGCGACCTGCGAAATCGTCAGGGTGTGGTCGCCGATTGCCGAGCCGTTGTTGACCGTCATGGATAGCGCCGACGAGGCACTGACGTCGCCGGTCGAGGAGATGGTCGCCGCGCGCGTGGCGAAGGCGTCGGTTGCGAGCGGATTGTCGATCGAGGTCGAGAGCGATTCCAGGCTGCTGGCGAGGTTGCTCAGGTCGGTCTGCAGGATCTGATAGGCGGAAATCTTGGCTTCATTGGTCGTGATCTTGGTCTCGATCGTCGTCGCCGCCGCGAGCTTGGCGTCGACCTCGGCCGTGATCAGCGCGTTCCAGTCGACGCTCGTCGAGGTGGTCGTACCGGTCGTCGTCACATTGCTCGACGATGATGAGCTTGTGGAGGAGGAAGTCGAGCTCGACGTCGCGCTGGAGACCGTCATGATCCAATTCCGCTACGGGACAAGTCTCTGACGAGACAGGTCCGCTGAGATAGAAACCGGGCCGGCGTCATGCCGGCCCGGCGATCTGCCCGTTAGCCGAGCAGCTTGAGAAGGTATTGCGGCATCTGGTTTGCCGCGCTTTCCGCCGACACGGCGGCCTGGGTCTTCACTTCGGCCGATGACAGCGTCGCCTGCTCGGAGGCGATATCGACGTCCTTGATCGCCGAGTTCGCCGACTGCAGGTTCTGGGTCTGGGTCGAGATCGACTCGGACGAGAAGTTGAACCGCGATTCCTGGGCGCCGATCGAGGCACGGGCGGCGGAGACGGTGTTGATGGCGCTGTCGAGCAGGCTCAGCGCGGAGGTCGCGCCGGACTGGGTCGAGACGTCCAGGGTGCTGACACCGAGCGAAGTCGAGGTCAGGCTGGTCAGCGTGATGCTGATGGTGTCGGAGCCCGAGGAGCCGACCATCACCGAGACGCCGGAGGCGAACACGCTCGAGCCATCGAGCAGGCTCTGGCCGCTATAGCGGGTGCCCGTCGCGATGGAATCGATTTCCTGCGTGAGCTGCGAGAATTCCGACTCGATGTAGGCGCGGCTGGAGTCGACCGTGGTGCCCGAGGAGGATTCCGAGGCCAGCGATTTCATGCGGGCCAGGATGTCGGAGATGTTGGAGGCGCCGCCGTCCGCGGTCTGCAGGATCGCGGTCGCCTGCGAGGCGTTGGTTGCAGCCTGCTGCAGCGTGGTGACGTCGGAGGAGATGCGGGTCGAGATGGCGAGGCCGGCGGCGTCGTCGGAAGCGGAGGTGATACGCGAGCCGCTCGACAGCTTCTCGAGCGCACTGGTTTCCTGCTGCGAGTTGATATTGAGATAGCTGACGGCGGAATTGGCAGCCATATTGGTCGAAATAACGGGCATGCTATAGCTCCTTCTGTGATGGGCATGACATGCCGCATCCTTTGAAAACGACTTGCGGCGACGCGCATTCGCGCCGTGCATTCGTTCAAACGGAACGACCCGGAGAGATCAGGCGGCACGCCGCCCGCGAGCTCGATTTATGGTTAGAAATCCGTAAATGCGTGACGGATGTCGCGCTCGTGACGGCGCAGCAGCTCGCGCAGCTGCTGCCGCCCGCGCTTCAACAGCGACTCCACCGCGGCCACCGTCGTGTCCATGACCTCGGCGATCTCGCCGTTGCTCATGTTCTCATGATAGGAGAGGATCACCGCGATGCGCTGCTGATCCGGCAGCCGACCCATCGCCGCCTCCAGCATGTCGCGCAGCTCGTTGCGCTCGATCACGCTCGAGGCGTCGGGCCGCGCGTCCGCCACCTCGGGCACCACGTCGACATTCTCCGTGCGCGGCTTGCGACGCAGGTCGATGCAGCGGTTGGAGACGACGCGGTAGAGCCAGGTCGAGAACTTGGCGCGGCCATGCTGCCAGCGGCCGCGATGGGTCCACACCTTGAGCATGGTGTCCTGCACCACGTCCTCCGCATCGGCGGCGTTGCCGACGATGCGGAGCGCAATCGCATAGGCGCGATCGATATGCCGTTCGACCAGCGCCCGAAACGCCGCCTCATCACCCGCGGCGAGCCGGTCGAGCAATTCCGCGTCCTCGTCACGGATCTCCGTCGCCGCGGTCGCGCGTGAGCCGGCGGCAGCGAAATCGGTCCAGGACGGCGGCTCGGGATCGATCGGCGCGATCGTCACCTTGCCGATCTCGATCTCGGCCGCTGCCTTGATATCAAGCGCGAAGCTCATCCCCACTCTCCAACCCCAATGCCGTAACCGCTAGCCGAATGGCTCTCGATGCGTTGAACGCCACGCCGGACAAATTCAGGCGAAGATTTTTCGTTATTTTTCAGATACTTAGATGGAGTTTTTTGCCGGGCGGGCGGCAAAACCTGCCGGGCGCGGCGCATCCCGGGCGCACGCAGCGACACGCAGCACGACCGCAAGGAGATCGTTTCGGACGGACCGAAACCGGTCCCGCGCGCCTGAAAACGCCGGTGCCGCGCGCATTTTGCAATCCGGTGCGGTCGCAGTTTCGCAAGTTGTGCTGATCTCGAAATCAGACAACTTTCGCGAGCCACAGAGGCGTTTGCACCAGGCAATTTTTTCCGAATCATCGCGAGAGACGTTATCTGATTTTTCGACTCTGTCAGTCGCGACGCGCGCGAATTTGAATCACGAGTAAATTTTTTTCGCGACGCTGCGCCTGATATCACGCACTCGCTCGTTTAATGTTCACGTGGTGCAGGGATTTTCAGCATGAATGTCGCAACGATCGGCGCAATGCGCCGAGCGCGAATTGTTTCTGCTTGTTCATTCGATGTTTTCGATACATTTCTGTTCCGCGCGTGCACGACGCCGGATGGCGTATTTGAAAGGACTTACGAGCTTTCGCGCATTTCGGAAACTTGTCCGAATGTTTCTGCGAGTTTCGTCCAGCATCGAATCCAGGCCGAGAGGCGCGCGCGAGAAAAAGCGACGGACCGCTGCGGCTCGGCCGAAGTTCATATCTCCAATATCTATTCCTATTTTCCCTTCAAGCTCTTCGGCCTTGATCGCAGCGCGCTGAACGATCTTGCGGAAGCCGAGTTTCGCGCCGAGCTCGAGCTGTGTCGCGCCAATCCGGACATGGTCCAGAAATATTCCGAAATGAAGTGCGCGGGCTATCGCACCGGCTTCATCTCCGACACCTACTGGAACACGCAGCAGCTCGCGCGCCTGTTGCGCAGCTGCAGTCCAGGGCTCGACTGGGACTTTCTCTACGCGTCCTGCGATCACGGCTCGAGCAAGAGCGAGCGGCTATTCGCGAAATATCTTCTCGAACAAGGCTTTGACGCGACGACGTCGGTCCATGTCGGGGACAATGAGAGCGCCGATATCAAGGGCGCAACGCGCCACGGCATCGGCTCGCATCATTATCCGCAGAGCACGGCCGCGCTCGCCTCCAAGTTTCAGCGCGAAGCTGCGACCTTCGAATTGCTGTGTCCCGACCGCCCGTCACGGCTCGATCACGGTGGGCGGACCTTGCGCCGGGCGATTGCGGGACGCAGCGGCAAGACATCACCCGGCTTTCAGCTCGGCCTGACCGTGCTCGGGCCGGTCATGGCTGCCTTTGATGCCTATGTCGAAGCGCGGCGCGCGCGGCTGGCGCAGACGGGCAGACGCGTGGCAATCGGCTTTCTCGGTCGCGACGGCTTTCTCCCTCATCGTATCTGGCAGGCTGCACGCGGGACCACGGCCGCCTATCTCGAGATCAACCGCCGCGTCAGCCTGGTCGGCTCGGCCGACACGGTGGACCCGCTGTGCGAACTGGTATGCCAGCTGACCAGGATCGATGCGGCGGCGTTCGCCGATATCATCAAGACGCTGCCGCCCAAGGTGAAAGCTTTCTTCGCGACATGCGACGACGGCATCGCCGGCGGTCGCGCGCTTGCCGACGCCCTGCCCGGGCTGATCGAGAACAACGAGATCGCCGCGGTCGCCGCCGGCGTCCGCGCCCGCCTGCTCGCGCATCTGCGCAAGGAGATTGCCGATTTCGACACCTGCACCGACCTAATGCTGGTGGATCTCGGCTATTGCGGCAGCATCCAGAAGGCGCTGCGGCGCATCTTCGACCTCGAGGGCATCGCGATCCGGTTGCACGGCACCTATCTGCTGCCGTCTGACGGCGCCTTCGACGATATCGCCGACGATGACAGTGCAGAAGGATTGATCTCGGACGTCGTGGTCACCCCGCATGTCAAGCAGATGATCCTTCGCAACATCGCGCTTCTGGAGCAAATCTCCTGCTCCGCACAGGGCTCGGTGCGGGACTATCGTGACGGCGAGGCGGAGCGCGAAATCGACCCGCGGCCGCAAGACCAGATTGCGCTCACCGCCGAGATTCAGGCCGGCATGCTCGCCTATGCGGAGCGCGCCCGCACGTTCGGACCGCAATACAAATTGGATCCTCTCGCAGCGCCCGATGTCGCAGCACGTTGGGCCGCAGCCGTGCTCGCGCGGCTGTTGCTCTTGCCCGATGACGACGAGCTGACGCTGCTCGGGGCATTGAGGCACGACATCAATCTCGGCAGCCACGCGCTCGTCTCCGTGATCGACGCCGGGCAGGTCAGAGACATGACCATGGCGCGTGGGCTTGCCGGGGCCTGCACGGCCGACGCGCCGCCGATGTGGCTTGGCGGGAGCCTCGCATCGATCTCGCCATCTCACGCCTATCTCTATCTTCTGTTCGGCGCCAACCGCCTGCCGGCCAACGTGTTCGGCGAAACGCCATGCGGCAGCCTCAAGGTCGGGCTTTTTCCCGCGAACGGCACGATGTCGATGCAGACGGTCACCGCCTATCGCAGCGGCCTCGGCGAGCTGCGGGTGCGAATTCCGATCGCGCAGACCATGGCGGTCACCACGATCGGTGTTCCCATCGGCAAGCTCGCGCCGGAAGGCATTCTCCACGGCGTCGTGCTGCAATCCGGCGACAGCGTCGACAAGGCGTCAAAAGGACGGGATGTCGTGCGGCTTGACGAGGACAGGCTGATCTTCGCGGGGCTGGCGCGAAACGGACAACATTACCAGGCCTCGCATGAGGAGGGCAGCCTCTTGATCCCGGTCGATCCGCCACGATGCAGGTTGACGATCTATACCGTCACGCTCACCCCGCTCGGCGACACACGAAGTCCGGCAGGAATGCTCAGCCGCGACGGCAGCATGTGAGCCCACGAGAGCGAGGTCGGCGGTCGCATGCTCAAGACCATCATTCTTCTCACCGCGACGGTGCATCAGCAGCGCGCGCTCGGCCACCTGCTCAGGACCCATAATCCCGCGCTGTCGTTCCGCTTCGCGCTCACGCTCGACGAGCTTGCCGCGATCGAGCCGCGGGTGCTGCGCGAGGCCAGGCTCGTCGCCTTCACCACCGGCGTCATCGTTCCCCGCGGCCTCCTGGAGGCGCTCGGCCATGGCGCTTATAATTTTCATCCCGGCCCGCCGCATTATCCAGGCTGGGCGCCGGCGCATTTTGCCCTCTATGACGGCGCCCGGACTTTTGGTTGCACCATGCATATGATGGCGCCGCGCGTGGATTCCGGGCCGATCATCGGCGTCGAGTCATTTCCGATTCCGGAAGGAGCGACCGTACGCGATCTGGAGCAGATCGCCTATATCCGGCTCGGCCACCTGTTCTGGCGCAAGGCCCGCGAGCTCGCCTGCCGCAGCGCGCCGCTGCCGCGACTGCCGATTGCCTGGAGCGGCATCAAGAGCACCAAGCAGATGTATCGCGACCATTGCACGCTTCCATCCGAGATCGACGCCGCCGAGCTCAAGCGCCGCATCCGCGCCTTCGACGACGATTTCCGCGGCATCCCGTTCACCTTGACGCTGGACGGCGTCTCGTACCGGCTCGATCCCGCGGCCCTGCGGAATTTCCTGGTGGAGCGGGTCGAAGCGCCGCCGCTTGCGGTGGCGTGAACGCGAGCGGTTCGGACTGATGCGAGACAACTCCGCGCCCTCGCAGGATGATCGGCCCGGCTCACGCAGCGGGGCCGTCGCCCTTCGAGGCCCGCTGACGCGGGCACCTCAGCGTGACGGGGATGGTTGAGAGCGCGCTTCGTCCAGGTCCACCGATCTCCGCCTGATTTCGTCGCGCCGGCCGTATCAGTCATGTCTCATCATATGACTGGTCGGCTCAAAGCATGAATGATGCATCCAAGGAGTTGCCGGGGCAGAGCGAGCTCGATTCGCTTTGTCTTGGCGAGGTTCAACGCTACCGCCTGCGGCAGTTGGTGCGGCGCCATCAGCGCGTGGCGGCCTGGGACGGCGTGAGCCGCATCTCCGAGCCGGACCTCGCGGTCTTGGTCACGACAGCCGCGACGCCGCCGCGCTTCGACACACTGGTGCGCGCGCTGCACGAAAACTCCATCATCATCGTGCCGTTCGGCGAGAACCCAGTGTTCGATTTCCTGAAATCGAAGCTCTACGCCTACGGCACGATCGGCGCGCAGGGCGCGACGGCACCGCATCACGTCTGGTGGGGCGGCGTGAAGCCGCTCAACGTGCCGACCGGCCTCCATCCGCGCGGCAACACGCTCTATGTGTCGTCGTTCCAGCGCTCCTTCTCCTTCGAGGACAGGCCGGTCAAGCTTGCCCGCGAACTCGAGCTGCTCCAGCTCGAGAGCGTCATCGAGGGCGTCGACGCGACGGCGCCTGCGAGCCGCAGCTTCAAGATCGACTTCCTCATCCGGCAATGGGAGCGGGCGAACCGTCCGCTGCTCTGGATCGATCCGCATGCAACGGTTGCCAGGCATCCGGTGCTGCCGCAGGCGCTGGGCTGCGACTTCGCGGCCTATAAATGGCGCTCGGGGCAGATCGAACCCGGCCTGCTGTTCTTTCATCAGACCGAACCCGCGCGCGCGTTGCTCGACACCTGGCGGACCCTCAGCCTGAGCTACCCGGACGCGCCGGAATCCTTCCTGCTCGATCAGGCCTGGACGCTGGTCGCCTCGCAGCGCCAGCTCGAAACCGCGTGGCTGCCGGACGATTATTGGCGCTCCGCCAACAGCGGCCCGCGCAACCGCACCGCCGTCGTTCAATATGATCATCGCACGCTCGCGCTCGGCGCGGAGCATTCCATGGCCTCGCGCGTCCAGCGCGCGCGGCGCTTCGGCCGGCACCAGGCGCCGGAATCGCATCTGGTGATGCAGGGATCCTCGCAGGCGGGCTGGCCGATCACGGTATTGATCCGCGACGTGCTGGCCTGCGACGCGCGTCATGTCGCCGGCGCCGTCGAAGCGGCGGCCGCCGCCTTTGCCGCCGATTCCGGCGCCTTCTCCAAGCTGGAGATCGTGCTCTGCGCCTGGGATGAGGATGTCGATTCCGTGATGCGGATCGCGGACGGCAGCTGGGCGTTGTTGACCGATCCGTCCGAGCGGCTGCAGCCCGACGCCTTCTCCAGGCTTCCGGTCTCCAGCGAGGAGACCGCCGCGATCGCCAGCGGGCCGCAGTCGACCGCCGCAATCATCGATTCCGCCGCAGTGTTCCGCCTCGCCGATCCCCTGCTCGGCGCCCAGCTCAAGCGCAGCGGCAAATATGGCCGGTCCTTCCTCAAGCGTCCGTTGCTGCAGGCGTCGATTTAGGCGCACGGCCATTCGGGTTAGCACGACGGCACGACCCGGGCGGAGCTCGGGCGCCGGTGGTTCCTTCCGGCGGCGTCAGCGCCGCTGGTTGTAGACGTCGAGACAGACGGCCCCGAGCAGCACCAGGCCCTTGATCACCTGCTGGTAGTCGATGCCGATTCCGAGGATCGACATGCCGTTGTTCATCACGCCCATGATCATGGCGCCGACCACCGCGCCGCCGACCCGCCCCACCCCACCATAGGCCGAAGCGCCGCCGATGAAGCAGGCGGCGATGACGTCGAGCTCGAAGCCGGCGCCGGCCTTGGGCGTCGCGGTGTTCAGCCGCGCGGCGAAGACGAGCCCGGCAAGCGCCGCGAGCGTCCCCATATTGACGAAGGTCAGAAACGTCAGCCGCTCGGTCTTGATGCCGGACAGCTTGGCCGCCTTGGCGTTGCCGCCGACGGCATAGATCTGCCGGCCGATCACGGTGCGCCGCGTCACGAAGCCGTAGAGCACAATCAGCGCCGTCATGATCACGAGCACGTTGGGCAGCCCCCGATGCGAAGCGATCAGGTAGGTGAAGTAGAGCACGCCCAGGCAGAGCACGGCGGATTTGCCGACGAACACCGGATAGGGCTCGACCTCGATATGATGCGCCAGCTCGCGCGCCCGCGACCTGGCGCTGGCATAGACCAGTGCCAGCGCCAGCATCGCACCGATCAGGAGCGAGGTGGGATGCAAGGTGCCGGCCTCGGGCAGCAGCTCCGGAATGAAGCCCGACGACAATTTCTGGAAGGTCGCCGGAAACGGCCCGACCGACTGCCCCTGCAGCACCGCGAGCGCGAGCCCCTTGAACACCAGCATGCCGGCCAGCGTGACGATGAAGGAGGGAATGCCGAAATAGGCCACCCAGTAGCCCTGCGCGGCGCCGATCGCGGCGCCGACCACGAGGCAGGCGATGAAGGCGAGCGGATAGTCGATATGGTAACGCACCATCAGGACCGCCGCGACCGCCCCGACAAAGCCCGCGACCGAGCCGACCGACAGGTCGATATGGCCGGTGACGATCACGAGCAGCATGCCGAGCGCCATGATGACGATATAGCTGTTCTGCAGTACCAGATTGGTGAGGTTGAGCGGCTGCAGCAGCGTGCCGTCGGTCATCACCTGGAAGAACAGCATGATCGCGACCAGCGACAGCAGCATGCCGTAACTGCGCAGATTGTTCTTGATGAAGCCCGAGGCTCTGCGCGCGTTGCGCTCGCTGTCCTTGCGCTCGTCCGGCAGCGAAACCGTCTTGTCGGTCATGGCCGCATCTCTCCCGTCAATTCGCCGGCCCCGCTGTTGGTGCGAAGCGCCTTGTTGCGCATGATAGCATGCATGATCTTTTCCTGGGTCGCCTCTTGCGCGGAAAATTCGCCGACAAAGGCGCCCTCGCTCATGACGTAGATCCGGTCGCAGACGCCGAGCAGTTCCGGCATTTCCGAGGAGATCACCACCACCGCCTTGCCGGCCTCGGCAAGCTCGTTGATGATCAGGTAGATCTCGTATTTGGCGCCGACATCGATGCCGCGGGTCGGCTCGTCCAGGATAAGAACCTTGGGATCGGTCATCAGCCATTTCGACAGCACCACCTTCTGCTGGTTGCCGCCGGAGAGCTGGCCGGTCTC
This sequence comes from Bradyrhizobium sp., assembly GCA_035293585.1. Taxonomy (GTDB): domain Bacteria; phylum Pseudomonadota; class Alphaproteobacteria; order Rhizobiales; family Xanthobacteraceae; genus Bradyrhizobium. The sequence continues at coordinate 36,366 of DATGMN010000039.1, forward strand.
CTGATAGACGTCGGATGAGCGAATGCGCATGCGGCTGCGATACTCGCTCGCCGCCTTCAGCTCGCGCACGTCGTCGAGCACCCAATGCGAGGCGACGCGATAGAGGCTCGCCAGAGTGATGTTCTTGCGCACATCATCGGCCAGGATCAGCCCGAGCTGCTTGCGGTCCTCGGTGACATAGGCAAGGCCGGCGGCGATCGCCGATGGCACCGAGGAGAGATCGGCGGCGTGTCCGTCGAGCGTGACCGCGCCGCTGATCTTCGTGCCCCAGGCGCGGCCGAACAGGCTCATGGCAAATTCCGTGCGGCCGGCGCCCATCAGGCCCGCGATGCCCACCACCTCGCCGCGGCGGACGTTGAAATCGACGTTCTTGATCACCTGCCGCTCGGGATGCAGGGGGTGGTACACCGACCAGTTCTTCACCACCAGCGCAGGTGCGCCGATCGCAGCCTCGCGCCGCGGGAAGCGGTCGGCGAGATCGCGGTTGACCATGCTGCGGATGATCCGGCCTTCATCGACCGGTTCCTTGCGGCAATCAATCGAGTCCACGGTGCGGCCGTCGCGCAGCACGGTGATGCGGTCGGCGACGCGGGCGACCTCGTTCAATTTGTGCGAGATCAGGATCGAGGCGATGCCCTGCTCGCGGAACGCGACCAGGCGGTCCAGCAGCGCCGCGCTGTCGGTCTCGTTGAGGCTTGCGGTCGGCTCGTCCAGGATCAGCAGCCGCACCCGCTTGGACAGCGCCTTTGCGATCTCGACCAGCTGCTGCTTGCCGATGCCGAGATCGGTCACCAGCGTATCCGGCGACTCCTTCAGGCCGACCTGAGCCAGCAGCTCCCGGGTCCGGCTGTAGACCGCATCGCGATCGATGATTCCGAAATGCTGCGGCGGGTGGGACAGGAAAATGTTCTCGGCAATCGACATCAGCGGGATCAGCGCAAGCTCCTGATGGATGATGATGATCCCGAGCGCCTCGGACTCGTTGATGTCGCGGAAGCGGCGCTCCTCGCCGTCGAAGGTGATGGTTCCCTCATAGCTGCCGTGGGGATAGACGCCGCTCAACACCTTCATCAGCGTCGACTTGCCGGCGCCGTTTTCACCGACGAGGGCGTGGATCTCGCCGGGCTCGACGGTGAAGGTCACCTCGCGCAGCGCCTGTACGCCTGCAAAGCTCTTGCTGACGCCGCGCATCTCAAGCATTGCCGTCATTGCATCCCGTCCCGCAACCTGTAAGCCCCCTCTCGCCCCGCGGAGGCCGGCGGGCACGGTTCCATGCCCGCCGGCGCAACCCTTCGTCACTCGAATTGCGCGCGCTTGTAGTAGCCGCTGTCAACCAGAACCTTTTCCCAATTGCCCTTGTCCACCACGACCGGCTTGAGCAGATAGGACGGCACCACCTTGACGCCGTTGTTGTAGGTCTTGGTGTCGTTGACGGTGACCTGCTTGCCTGACAGCGCCGCATCGACCATGTCCGCGGCCACCTTGGCGAGGTCGCGGGTATCCTTGAAGATGGTGGAATACTGGTCGCCGCGCAGGATCGCCTTGATCGAGGGCACCTCGGCATCCTGGCCGCTGATGACCGGCATCGGTTGGTCCGCGCTGCCATAGCCCACGCCCTTCAGCGAGGAGATGATGCCGATGGAGATGCCGTCATAGGGCGACAGCACCGCATCGAGATGCTTGTTGCCGTAATAGGCCGACAACAGATTGTCCATGCGCGCCTGGGCGGTGGCGCCGTCCCAGCGCAAGGTCGCGACCTTGTCCATGCCCATCTGGCCGCTCGCGACCTTCAGCTTGCCCGAGTCGATGTAGGGTTTCAGTACCGACATCGCGCCGTTGTAGAAGAAGTAGGCGTTGTTGTCGTCGGGCGAGCCGCCGAACAGCTCGATGTTGAACGGCCCCTTGCCTTCCTTCAGGCCGAGCTTCTGCTCAATCGACTGCGCCTGCAGCACGCCGACCTGGAAATTGTCGAAGGTCGCGTAATAGTCGACATTGGGCGTGTCGCGGATCAGCCGGTCATAGGCGATCACGGTGATCCCGGCCGCCTTGGCCTGTTTCAGCACGTCGGACAGCGTGGTGCCGTCGATCGCTGCGATCACCAGCGCCTTCTCTTTCTTGGCGACCATGTTCTCGACCTGCGAGAGCTGGTTCGGAATGTCGTCCTCGGCATATTGCAGGTCGGCGTCATAGCCGCGCTCCTTCAGCGCCTTCACCATGTTGTTGCCGTCGTCGATCCAGCGCGCCGACGATTTCGTCGGCATGGCGATGCCGACCGTGCCCTTGCTCTGGGCCAGCGCGGCGCCGCCCGTCGCCGCAGTGGCGAGGCCGGCGACGGCGAGCGCGATAATTGTGGTCTTCAGCTTGAGCATGCTTCACTCCCTTGATGTCGTCTTGATTGACGATTTGGCTTGGTTGAAAGGTGCGACGGAAGACTTTGCGTGTCGGTGACTTCAGCCTCCCGTGAGCCGCACGTCCGGCTCGGGTCGACCGCGCGCCGCCGCCTCCAGCAGGAAGGTGCGGCCGTGATCGGGATCGGCGGCGCGTGCCGCTTCGTCCATGTGCTCCCAGGCCGATGTCACGAGCAGGCGCGACAGGTCCGGCCCGACGAACGCGGGACAACTCGATTGAAGCGCCGGCACATGCAGGCAGCGCAGATGGGTTCCTTGCGGATCGTAGATGTCGACGCAGCCGCCGCCCCAGCGCGCGTTCCAGATCAGGCCGTCGGTATCGACCACGGCGCCATCGAGGCCGCCGACCCCGCGATGGCGCAGCAGGATCTCGGGCGCGCTTGTCGGTAGGCCGGTCGCGGGATCGAGCGTCAAGCGATAGAGCACATTATCGGCGGTATCGGCGAAATAGCCGGTTGCACCATCGGGCGAGAAGCAGATCGCGTTGGGAATGGTGATGTTCGGAAACAGCCGCGAGATGTCCCCGTCATGCAGCGCGTAGATCGCGCCCATGCCCGGCTCCGCCTTGCGCCCCATGGTGCCGATCCAGAAGGTCCCGGACGGATGCACGCGCGAGTCGTTGGAACGGGTGCGCGGATTGTCCGCCTCCAGCGGCCGATAGAGCTGCATCGCGCCGTCGTTGCGCCTGCGGATGTAGAGACCGTCCTCCGCGACGATCAACTGGCGTTCGCCGTCGATCCGCGCCAGCGCGCTTGCCATCCTGCCGAGCGCGTGGACGCGAACGCCGCCGCTGCCGATGTTCGCTTCGAACAGACGTCCCCCGAGGATATCGAACCACCAGGCCGTATCGGTCGCGGCATCATAGGTCGGGCCTTCGCCGAGATGGCAGCGCTCGTCGCAGAGAATGGATGTGGGGACGCGCTCCATCATGACCCTCCCCCTGCCGACAGCAAGCGATAGACGATCTGATTGCGGTAGGCCTCGCCGGGCGCAAGCCGCGGGCTTGGAAAATCCGGCCGGTTGGGTGCGTTCGGCCAGACCTGCGGCTCGAGACAGAAGGCGTCGGATTGGCGCACCAGCCGGCGCTGCTTTCCGACAATCGAACCGTCGAGATAATTGCCGGAATAGAATTGCAGGCCCGGCTGGTCCGTCAGCAGTTCGAGAATGCGTCCCGACCGCGGCGCCTCGACCCGCGCCGCGAGCTTCAGCACGCGATCATTGGGCAGGCAGAAATTGTGATCATAGCCCTTGCCATGCCGCAACTGCTGATCGTCATTGCGGATCCGCGCGCCGATCGGCGCGGCTTGGCGGAAGTCGAATGGCGTACCCGCAACCGCGCGCGGCGGTTCGGGCAACGGAATGGCGGTCGGATCGATCGCTAGAAAATGGTCGGCGAACAGCGTCAGCCGGTGATCGAAAATGTCGTAGCCCGACGCGGCACCTTCGAGATTGAAGAAGCTGTGGTTGGTGAGATTGACCACGGTCGGCCGATCCGTCCGTGCCGCGAAGGCGAATGACAATTCGGCCGGCCCCGTGATCCGATAGGTCAGGCTGACATCGAGCCGGCCGGGATAGTTCTCCTCGCCATCGGGGCTCGCATAGCGCAGCGTCACGAACGGCTCGGGCGCCTCACCGAGGCCGGTGATCTGCCACAGCTTGCGGTCGAAGCCATCGGGCCCGCCATGCAGCGCGTTCGGCCCATTATTGGCGGCGAGCTGCACCACATTGCCGTCGATCTCGAAGCGGGCGTTGGCAATGCGGTTGGCATAGCGGCCGATGCTGGCGCCGAAGAACTTGCGTTCGCGCAAGAAGCCATCGAGATCGTCATAGCCGAGCACGATGTCGTCGCAACGCCCGGCGGCGTCAGGCGCGATCAGCGCCTGGATCGCTGCGCCGAAGGTGATGATGCGGGCCTCGAAGCCCGCTTCGCCGCGCAGCGTCACGCGCTCGACGGCGCGGCCATCCGGCAGCGTCCCGAACACATCCCTTGCGATGCGTGAACCCGTTTCAGCCATGGTCAGCCTGGTCCTGTGGCCTCGGTCGCCTGCACCTCGGGTGACCGCTCATGCCGCTGCGTGCCGTTGTGAATGACCTCGATCATGGCCCCGGCCGCGAGCTCGGCGTCGCCGCGCGCGATGGCATCGACAATGCGCTGATGCCAGAGCAGCACGGTCTCGCGATCCTCGATTTCCGTCGGTGCGCTGAGCAGGAAGGAAGCGCGCAATGCCGCCTCGATCACATGGCCGATCGAGCGCATGAACAGATTGCCGGAGGCATTGGCGACCGCGACATGCAGCGCAAGGTCGGCGTCGGCAAAACCGGCGGAATCGGACGGCTCGTGCCGCATCCGTTCCATGCTGCGCCTGAGCTCGACGATGTCTGCATCGGTGCGCCTCGCCGCGGCCAGCGCCGCCGCGCGCGGCTCGACCGCGAGACGAATCTCGGCGAGGTCGCGGAGGAAGCGCTTGTCGATTCCCACGTCGAGATGCCAGGCGAGCACGTCGGCATCGAACATGTTCCAGGCGCCGCGCTCGCGCACCACGGTGCCAACCCGCGCCTTGGTCGAGAGCAGTCCCTTGGCCACCAGTGTCTTGACGCTCTCGCGCAGCACCGGCCGCGACACGCCGAACATCGCGGTGAGCTCGGCATCGCCGGGCAGACGCATCCCTTCGGTGTAGCGGCCGGCGATGATGTCGACGCCGATCGAGCGCGCCACTTCCGCATGATTGGAATGGGCGCGCCGAGTCGGGATGACGAGAATGCGCGATGTCGAGGCGTTGCTCATCGGCTATGCTCCTGCGCGGCAGACGGTCGGGCGGCGCGCAAGGATGATCATTACCTGCCGCAAAGCGGTCGCGAGCAGCGGCATGCGGACAGCGCGATGATCAAGGCAGCCATGTCGGCTGCCGCAAAGCAAGCATCGGGGGACACGAGGCGCATTCTCCCAGAAATGTTATCCGGGTGCCACTATTTGGTGTTATGGCACCTTCGTACCGCTCAAGGCTGCACGGCGCAGGTACTATTTCACGGAAGATTGGCGCTGACTAGTCATATTATTTGACTAATGAGTTCCCTTCCTGGGGCGTCCCCGCGCAGGATAGCCGCGCAGTCCGAGAGCGCCCGACCTCACGCCGTCCGCACCGCGCTCAGGAACTGCCCGACCTCGCGCTTCAGGCGATTGCTTTCGCCGGACAGCGACTTTGCGGCCGATAGCACCTGGGCGGAGGCCGATCCGGTCTCGCTGGCGCCGCGCTGCACGTGGGTGATGTTGGCGGAGACCTGCTGGGTGCCGTGCGCGGCCTGCTGCACGTTGCGGGAGATTTCCCGTGTCGCCGCGCCCTGCTCCTCGATGGCCGAGGCGATGGCGGCGGCGATTTCCGACATCCGGCCGATGGTGTCGCCGATCTCCTTGATGGCGCCGACGGATTCCTGCGTCGCGGCTTGGATGCCCGAGATCTGCTGGCTGATCTCGCCGGTCGCTTTCGCGGTCTGCTCGGCCAGCGCCTTCACCTCGGAGGCGACCACCGCAAAGCCGCGGCCCGCTTCGCCGGCGCGCGCCGCCTCGATGGTGGCGTTGAGCGCCAGCAGATTGGTCTGGCCGGCGATGGAGGTGATGAGCTCGACCACGTCGCCGATGCGCGAGGCGGCGCGGGCCAGCTCGCCGACGCGATTGTTGGTCTTCTGCGCCTGCGCCACCGCATCATTGGCAATGCGCGCGGAGTCCTGCACCTGGCGGCTGATCTCGCTGACCGAGGACGCCATCTCTTCGGTCGCCGACGCCACCGACTGCACGTTGGTGGAGGCTTCCTCGGACGCCGCGGCGACCGTGGTCGCCAGCTCCTCCGATCGCTCGGCGGTCGCAGTGAGCGTGCCGGCGGAGGCCTCGAGCTCGGTCGAGGCCTGCGAGACGATGTTGACGATCTCGCCGATTATGGCTTCGAAATCGCAGGTGATGCGGTCCACGCGCTGGCCGCGCTGGATCTTGGCATCGGCATCGGCAGCGGCCTGCTCGTCGGCCGCCTTCTTGGCGATCAGCGCCTCCTTGAAGACCTGCAGCGAGCCCGCCATCAATCCGATCTCGTCCTCGCGACCGCTCGCGGGAATGCTGACCTCATGACGGCCCGCGGCGAGGTCGCCGACGACGCCGGTCAAGGTTGCAAGCGGCGTGATCACGCGCCGGCGCAGCATCAAGGTCACGCCGGCGAGCACGCCGAGCAGCGCCATGACGACAACGATGGCGAAAGCCAGCATCATCAGCGCGCTGTCGCGCGCGACGCTGGCGCGATCAGCAGCTTCCGTCAATGCGGCATCGCGGACCACGAAGAAGCGTTCAACGGCGGGCACGATCGAAGTCGCCAGTTCGTCGGATGTGATGCTGTATTTGCCGTCGCTGCGTGCTGCCGGAAGCTCCTTCTCGACCACGAGCGCCGCATGGCCGAAATAGGCATCCACCGCATCCTTCATGGCGCTGGTAAGCCGCGCCGGATTGCCGAGCTGATCGATATCGGATTCAATACGCTCGCGATCCACTTCGATGCGCCCCTGATTACGATCCATGATCGTGAATTCCGCAGGCTTCAATGGCCGGCGGGTGGCGATCGGAGCCGACATCGTTCCCGCCCGCCCGCCCGCGGCGATGCGCAGGTCCTGGGCAATGCGCGCGACGTTCAACAGCGCCGTGAGTGAGGCATCGGCGGCCGCCGCTCTCGTCTCGATCCGGTTCAAAATCGGCTCGATCATCGCAATGACCTGGACGGTACCGGGCATAAAACCATCGAGTGCAGCGCGATCGCGCGCGCTCATCGGCACGGCAATCGCATGATCAGACCGCGCCCGCAGGTCGGCGAGCTTGGCCGCAGCCCGGTCCAGATCTGCGACGAGCACGGCGCTGTCGTCGAGCGTGCCGATCAAGGCCTTCGCCTTGGCAAACGCGGCATCAGCCGCCTTGGTCACTTTTGCTATGGTCTCGAGCTGGGCAGGAGTCGCGGCGCCTTCCTGAAACAGCGGACTGAGATAGGGTGCGCGATAACTTGCGACCTGCTGAGAGGCCGCAAGAACGGCCCCGAACGCCTCGACGTCCTTGATCGCATCGGACTTGCTGAGAAAGGTTCGCGTCTGCGGCACGAGAACCTCAGCCCCGAGAACCACCGCCAATGCCGTCACCGACAGCATCGACGCCGCAAAAAGCCGGCCGATCCGCATCGTCAATATCCGCTGAGTTGTGTCGCCTAACCCTAGCGAGCATCGGCTAAGGCCGCCTTAACGAACGACAGTAGTACTACTGCCCCTGTTTTCCGTGGTTTACGCTAGCAAGGCCAGGCGACCTCACTGCTTCTGGGCGGGTCGGCTCCCATCCGCGTGCAGGTGATCGCGGCGCCGCGGCAGGCAAAGGACAGCGCGCGATGGAGCTCCTCCGCCGTCATGCCTTCGAGCCTCGCTCGCGCGAGCCGATCTTGCCGGTGCAGCGCCGCGAGCAGCGCGGCCTGGAAGCTGTCGCCGGCGCCGATCGTATCGACCACATTGATCCTGGGCGCCTCCGCCTTGATGAAGCCGGCCTTGCGGTGCCAGGCCTCGGCGCCATCGGTGCCGCGGGTGACGACGAACAGCGTGATGCCGCGGGCGAACAGCGCCGCGGCCCGCGCCGCATAGGCGTCGTCGCCGTAGAGATAGAGGAAGTCGACGTCCGACATGCGAACGATATCGGCGCTCTCCGCAAAAGCCTGCATCCGCTCGAGATAGGCCGCCTTGTCCTGGACCAGATTGGGCCGGCAATTCGGATCGAAGGAGATCGTGCTGGTCGGCCTTGCGTCGGCGATCAGCGCCGCCGTCTCCGCAGCTCCGCCCGCGTTGACCAGCGTGGTCGATCCGACGTGAACGGCATCGACGGCTGCAAAGGGAATGCTGCCGCGCCGATAGGTCCATTGGCGCGAGGCGGTCTGTGCGTCGTAGAAGGCGTATTGCGATTCGCCCGCGACGATGCGGACAAAGGCGAGCGTGGTCTGGCAATCGCTGCGGGTGGCAAAGCCGAGCTCGACATTCGAAGCGAGCGCGTGCTGCGCGATCATGCGGCCGAACAGGTCGTTGGCGATGCCGCCGACGAAGCCGGTGGCAACATCGAGCCGCGCCAGACCTACCGCGACGTTGAGACAGGAGCCGCCAACCATGGCACGGGCCGCCTCGCCTCCATCCGCGGCCGCGACGGGGACAAAGTCGATCAGCGCATCGCCACAGCTCAGGATCATCCTGCTTGCCTCTCAGCCACGGTTGACATCGAAGCCGCGCATCAGTTCGCGGCTTCCCCGATCGAGGTCGCGCAACAGGCGATAGACCTCGCGCTTCCTGCGGTGAAATTCGGACAGGCCGGGCGCGGTCGGCTCGGTCTGGCGGCCGAGCGCCGACATCGCCGCCATGGTCTCGCCGAGCGAAGCGCAGGTACCGGCGGCGACCGCGCCGAGCATGGCCGCGCCAAGCAGCACCGGCTCCTGGGTCTGCGGCAGCGTCACCGCGAGCCCGGTCGTATCGGCCATGATCTGCCGCACCAGCGGACTGCGGCCGGCGCCGCCTCCCATCACGATCATGTTGCTGTGGACGCCATGGGCCTTGAAGGCATCGATGACGTCGGCCAAACCATAGGCAAGCCCGCACAGTCCCGCCAGGAACAGCCGTTCCATCGCGCCAGGATCGGCGTCGAGATCGAGGCCGGCGATGACGGCGCGCGAATCCGGATCGGCATAGGGCGAACGGTTGCCGAGGAATTCCGGCATGACGTGCAGATCGCGCGCGAGCAGCGCCGCTTCGCTGGCAGTCTTTGCACGCGCGAGGATGCGCTTTTCCAGGAAGCCGATGAGATCGAGGCCGTCGCGCCGCGCAGCCTGGCTTGCCTCGGCGTAGCCGGGATGCGAGCGCAGCAGATGGTCGATCGCGGCACCCGCCGCCGACTGGCCGCCTTCGTTCAGCCAGAAGCCGGGCACCATGCCCGAATAATACGGCCCCCAGACGCCGGGCACGAACGACGGCGCCGCCGTGGTCGCCATGATGCAGGCGGAGGTTCCCATGATGTAGGCCAGGCGGTCGCAGGCATCAGCCACCGCACCGGACGGATCGCGGCCGCCGATCGCGCCGACCCCGCCGGCATGGGCGTCGATCAGGGAGGCGCCGACCGGCGTTGCGGGTGTGAGGCCGAAATCCCGCGCGGCCTGCTCGGTCAGGCCGGCACGAAGCGGCGTGCCCGGCGCGACGATCTCGGTGCCGATGCGGCGATAGCCCTCCGCGACGAACTCCTGCAATCCGACCCGCTGGAAATAGGGGGCGCTCCAGCGCGTCTCGTGGGCGAGATAGTTCCATTTGCAGGTGACGGTGCAGGTCGAGCGCGCGAGTGAGCCGGTGGCGCGGAACGAGAGATAATCGGCGAGATCGAAGAAATGCCCGGCACGATCGAAGCTGTGGCGCAAATGGCGCTTGAGCCAGAGCAGCTTCGGAATCTCCATCTCGGGCGAGATGGAGCCGCCGACATAGCGCAGCACCTCGTCCCTGGTCTCATTGACCAGCCGCGCCTCGGGCGTGGCGCGATGGTCCATCCAGACGATGACATTGCGATTGTCGTCGCCCGAGGTCGACACCGTCAGCGGCGCGCCGCCCTCGTCCAGCACGACGAGCGAGCAGGTCGCGTCGAAGCCGACGCCCTTGACCGCATCCGGCGACAGCGCAGCTTCCGCCATCGCGGCGTGGACGGAGGCGGCGCAGGCGTTCCAGATGTCATCGGAGGATTGCTCGACGATATCGCCGGCCTCCTGCCAGGTCTGGATCGGATGGCGCGCGGTCGCGAGCAAGCTGCCGTGCTCGTCGAAAATCCCCGCCCGCGTGCTGGATGTGCCGACGTCGATGCCGATAAAGGCCTGCCGCATGGTCGCTCCCGTCAGTTTTGACGCAAGCTTACCAGCAAGTGTAGCCGCCATCGACAAGGACGATGCTGCCGGTCATCAGGCTCGCCGCATCCGAGGCAAGGAACAGCACCACGGAGGCGATCTCCTCGACCTGGCCGAGCCGGGCCATCGGCGTGCCGCCGATCCAGGCGTCATACATGCGGGGATTGCTTTTCACGAAGGCGTTCAACGGGGTTTCGATATAGGTCGGCGCCACCGCATTGACGCGAACGCCACGCGCGCCCCATTCCGCCGCCAGCGACTTGGTCAGATGGTGCACCGCGGCCTTGGAGGCGTTGTAATAACATTGCTCCTGCGGCTTGTTGACGATGAAGCCCGACATCGAGCCGACATTGACAATGGTTCCCGTCCTGGCCGCCAGCATGTGCTTGCCGAAGGCCCGGCAGCACCAGAACGTGCCGTTGAGATTGACGTCGATGACGTTCAGCCAGTGCTCGTCGGTGACGGTCTCGGCCGGGGTTTCGCTGCGCGCGATGCCGGCGTTGTTGACGAGGATGTCGATCTTGCCGTAACGCGCGACCAGCTCGTCGGCGACATCGGAGACGCGGCGGGAATCGGTGACGTCCATCAGCGTCGTCTCGACGTTGTAACCCTTTTTGCTCAATTCGGTGCTTGCCGTCTTCGCCGCCGCAGCATCGCGGTCGGCAATGACGACCCGTGCGCCCGCTTCCGCAAGCGCCTCGACACAAGCAAGGCCGATCCCCTGGCCGCCGCCGGTGACGATCGCGGTCTTGCCGGGCAATTTGAATTTCTCAAGATACATCTTTGTCGTCCTGCTAGGTGCGAAGCGCTTGGCCGTCGGTGTCGAAACGGTGGATGCGCGAAGGGTCCGGCGACAGCACGATCGCGTCGCCCGGGCTTAGACTGAGCTCGCCGACATGACGCACGGTGAGCGTTCCGAGCGCGCCGGCGTCGACATACAGGAACGTGTCGCTGCCGAGATGCTCGGCGACCGCGATCGTGCCCGGCCAGCCCTCGCCGTCGCGCGCGATTTTCAGATGCTCGGGGCGGATGCCGGCGGTGGCGGCGCCGTATTTGGCGGCGGCCTCGCCGGTGACGAAATTCATCTTGGGCGAGCCGATGAAACCGGCGACGAACAGATTGACGGGCTTCTCATAGAGCTCGAGCGGGGTGCCATATTGCTCGATCCGGCCGGCATTGAGCACCACGATCTTGTCGGCCATGGTCATGGCCTCGACCTGGTCGTGGGTGACGTAGATCGCGGTGGTCGCGAGCTGCTTCTGCAGACGCGTCACCTCCAGCCGCATCTGCACGCGCAGCGCGGCATCGAGATTGGACAGCGGCTCGTCGAACAGGAACGCCTTCGGCTCGCGCACGATGGCGCGCCCGATCGCGACGCGCTGGCGCTGGCCGCCGGACAATTCGCGCGGCTTGCGGTCGAGATAGGGCGTGAGGTTGAGGGTCGCCGCCGCAGCCTCGACCTTGCGCTTGATCTCCGCCTTCGGCAGACCCGCCATCTTGAGGCCGAAGGCGATGTTGCCGCGCACGCTCATATGCGGATAGAGCGCATAGGACTGGAACACCATCGACAGCCCGCGCTTGGCCGGCCGGACAGCGACGACATTCCTGCCGTCGATCAATATCCGTCCATCGGTGACGTCCTCGAGCCCCGCGATCAGCCGGAGCAGCGTGGTCTTGCCGCAGCCGGAGGGCCCGACAAAGACGACGAAGGAACCGTCGGCGATATCGAGATTGGCGCCCTTGATGATGTGCACCGGCCCGAACGCCTTCTGGACATTTTGCAGCGTGATCTGACCCATGGCGTTTGCGAATCCTTCTGCTACTTGACGGCGCCGAAGGTCAGGCCGCGGACGAGCTGCCGCTGACTGAACCAGCCGAGCACGAGGATCGGCGCGATCGCCAATGTGGAGGCCGCCGACAATTTGGCCCAGAACAGCCCTTCCGGTGACGAATAGGAGGCGATGAAGACGGTGAGCGGCGCGGCGTTGAGCGTCGAGAGATTGAGCGTCCAGAACGCCTCGTTCCAGGCCAGGATCAGATTGAGCAGCAGGGTCGAGGCGAGCCCGGGGATTGCCATCGGCGTCAGCACATAGACCAGCTCGCGGCCTATTGTTGCGCCGTCCATGCGCGCGGCTTCCAGGATGTCCCTCGGGATTTCCTTGAAATAGGTGAAGAGCATCCAGATCACGATCGGCAGATTGCCGAGGCAGAGGATGATGATGAGGCCGGTGAGCGAATCGAGCAGGCCGAAATCGCGCCAGATCAGATAGATCGGCACGAGAACGCCGACCGGCGGCATCATCTTGGTCGAGAGCATCCAGAGCAGCACATCCTTGGTGCGCCTGGTCGGCGAGAACGCCATCGACCAGGCAGCGGGGATCGCGATCACAAGCGCGATCAGCGTCGAGCCGCCGGCGATGATGACGGAGTTAAGCGCGTGGTGGATGTAGTCGCTGCGCTCCTGGACCGTGACATAGTTCTCCGTGGTCCAGTGGAAGAACAGGAAGGACGGCGGGATGGCGAAGGCTTCGAGCTCGGTCTTGAAGCTCGCCAGCACCATCCAGAGGATCGGGAAGAAGATCAGGAATCCCGCGAGCCAGGCCCCCAGGGTCGAGATCACCACATGCCGGGTGGTCGCCATGCGCGCCATCGATCACGCCTCCAGATTCCGGCCGACGATCCTGACCAGGAAGAAGGCCACGATGTTGGCGATGACCACGGCGACAAGGCCGCCGGCGGAGGCGCTGCCGATGTCGTATTGGATGAGCGCCTGGGAGTAGATCAGGAAGGCGATGTTGGTGGTCTGCAAGCCCGGGCCGCCGCCGGTGGTGACGAAGATCTCCGCAAACACGGTGAGCAGGAAGATGGTCTCGATCAGGATCACCACCGTGATGGGGCGGGCCAGATGCGGCAGCGTGATGTAGATGAAGGTGGACGCCGCGCCCGCGCCGTCCATCTCGGCGGCTTCCTTCTGCTCCTCGTCGAGCGACTGCAGCGCGGTGAGCAGGATCAGCGTCGCGAACGGCAGCCATTGCCAGGTGACGATCAGGATGATGGCGAACAGCGGCGCGTCGTTGAACCAGTCGATCGGGGTCAGGCCGAACAGCTTGGCGATCCAGGCAAACAGCCCCGAGACCGGATGCATCAGCAAATTCTTCCAGACCAACGCGCTCACCGTAGGCATGACGAAGAACGGCGCGATCACCATCAGCCGGACGATGCTGCGGCCGATTACCGGCTGGTCGAGCAGCAGCGCCAGCGGGATGCCGACCAGGATGGTGAGGCCGAGCACGGAGCCGACCAGCACCAGCGTGTTCTGCAGCGATGCGAGGAAGGCGGGATCGGTCAGGAAGTAGCGGAAATTGTCCAGCCCGACGAATTGCTGTGCGTCGCCTTCAAGCAGATTGTAGTGCAGCGTCGAGAAATAGATGGTCAGCGCCAGCGGCACGATCATCCAGACGAACAGCAGCCCGACCGCCGGCGTCAGCAGCGTGCGCGCGAGCAATTGCGTCTGTTTGGTTGCCATCCACGCCTCCGAAGGATGCGAAGAGCGCGGCCATCCGCTGAGGGAGAGCAACAGATGGCCGCGAGGTGAGCTCGGGAGAGACGAGCCGACGGAACGCGCCTATTTGATATAGCCGGCGCGCTTCATTTCGCGTTCGGTCGAGGATTGCGCGGCCGCGAGCGCAGCATCCACACCGGTCGAGCCGGAGAGTGCTGCCGAGAATTGCTGGCCGACCGCGGTGCCGATGCCCTGGAATTCGGGGATCGCCGCATACTGCACGCCGACATAGGGCACCGGCTGCACCGTCGGCTTGTTCGGATCGGCCGCGTCGATCGAGGCCAGCGTCGGCTTGGCGAAGGGCGCGACTTTCAGATAGTCGGGATTCGCGTAGAGCGAGGTGCGGGTGCCCGGCGGCACATTGGCCCAGCCTTCCTTGGCGGCGACGAGCTTGGTGTAGTCCTTGCTGGTGGCCCAGGCGATGAACTTCTCCGCCGCCTCGACCTTCTTCGAGCCGGCGGGAATCGCGAGGTTCCACGCCCAGAGCCAGTTCGCGTTCTTGCCGAGGCCGGCGTTGGGCGCCATCGCGAAGCCGACCTTGTCGGCGACCTTGGAGTCCTTCGGGTTGGTCACGAAGGAGGCGGCGACGGTCGCGTCGATCCACATCGCACATTTGCCGGCATCGAACAGCGCGAGGTTTTCGTTGAAGCCGTTCGAGCTCGCGCCGGGAGGGCCGGCCTCCTTCATCAGGTCGACATAGGTCGACAGCGTCTTCTTCCATTCCGGCGTGTCGAACTGCGGCTGCCATTTCTCGTCGAACCAGCGCGCGCCATAGGAATTGGCCATCGCGGTCAGGAATGCCATGTTCTCGCCCCAGCCGGCCTTGCCGCGCAGGCAGATGCCGTAGATGCCGGCCTCCTTGTCGGTCAGCTTCTTGGCGGCAGAGATCACGAAATCCCAGCTCGGGCTGTCGGGCATGGTGAGCCCGGCCTTCTGGAACAGGTCGGTGCGATACATCGTCATCGAGCTCTCGCCGTAGAACGGCGCGGCATAGAGCTTGCCGTTCACGGACACGGCGTCGCGGATCTTGGGCAGGAGATCGCCGACGTCATAGTCGGCGCCGAGATTGTCGAGCGGCACCAGCCAGTTCTTCTTGGCCCAGATCGGCACTTCATAGGTGCCGATGGTCAGCACGTCGAACTGGCCGCCCTTGGTGGCGATGTCGGTGGTGACGCGCTGGCGCAGGACATTTTCCTCCAGCGTCACCCATTTGACGACGATGTCGGGATTCTTCGCGGTGAAGTCGCTGGTCAGCCCCTGCATGCGGATCATGTCGCCGTTGTTGACGGTGGCGACGGTCAGGGTGGTCTCAGCATTTGAGGGGGAAGACAAAAGCGCAGCTGCGCCCAGGAAGGCGCCAAGGACGTTTTTCACGGTAACCTCCCATCGTCGCGTGGTTGAGCATATGCCCACGCGTTGAGCGTATGTTCACATCAACATCCGGGGGTTGTCAAGCGAAGGCGCAGGCGCGCCAGCCGCGGCAGGGGCCGGAACTCCGATCTCGTCTGTGCTGCAGGAGCGAACGCGAGCGCGCTATTTCAGCGCGGCGCGGGCCGTCGCCTCATCGGTGATGAGACCGTTGACCAGGCGGCCGGCAAGCGCGGCGCGGATCGCCGATACCTTGGCCTGCCCGAGCGCCGCGGCGATGGTCGTCGTCTGCACCGGGACTTGCGGCGGGATGGAGGTGAGGCGCCTGTTGGTGCCGCCCTTGATCAGGCGGCCTTTGGCGTCATAGGCCCAGCCTGTGATCTCGCCGACAGCGCCGAGCCGCATCATTTCGAACAGCTCCTCGCGGGTGACAAAGCCGTCGACATGGACCTGCGCCTTCTGGTCCATCTGGCCGATCCCGACCAGGCGCAGATCGGCCTTCGCCGCGACCGCCTTCACTTTCGCAATCGGCTCGATGCGGACCATGCGGTTGCGCTCGTCTTCCGACGACATCAGGAACGGCAGCGGCATCGGATAGTGCCGCGCGCCGGTGCGGTCGGCGAGACGCCCGACCGTGTCGAAGAAGCTCGCCGAGCCATCCGCCGAGATATTGCCGACCAGCGACACGATCTGATGATTCGGCCGCTCGATCGGGGTCACGCGCTCGACCGCGGCGCGCACCGCGCGGCCCGTGCCGAGCGCGACGATGACCGGCGTCTCCGGGCGCAGGGTCAGGTCGAGCAGATTGGCGCAGCGTTCGGCGATGCCGGCCACCGCATTCGGCGCGGCCGGATCGCTCGGCACCACCTCGCAATGCACGAGATCGAAGCGGTCCTTGAGCGTCGCCGCAAGCTCCATGCAGGCCGCGATCGGATGTTCGAGGCGGAAGGTGATGAGACGCTCGGCGAGACACAGCGACACCAGCCGCTGCGCCGAGGCGCGCGACACCTGCAGCATCCTGGCGATCTCGTCCTGGGTATGACCGGCGATGAAATAGAGCCAGCCGGCGCGCGCGGCGTCGTCAAGGCGGGATTTCTCGCTGTCAGGCGCCGTCATGATTATGCGCTATTGCCCGCTCCAGAAGTCGGCCATCCGGTCGAAGACCCGGTCGGCACCGGCCTCATATAGCATGGCGCGACCATCGCGCGACCGGTAGTGGCTACCGCCGACAAAGCCCCACACGGTCATGCCGGCGGCCTTGCCGGCGGTGACGCCGCTGACGCTGTCCTCGATCACCAGCGTGCGCTGCGGCACGGCCTGCATCTGCGCGGCCGCATAGAGAAACAGATCAGGGGCGGGCTTGCCGTGCGCCACCATCTGCGCCGTGTAGAGCCTGTCGCCGAACAATGGCGCGAGGCCGGTCAAGGCCAGCGAGCGCCTCACCCGATCGAGATCACTGGAGGACGCGACGCAGCACGGCGCGTCGAGCTGCGATAGCACAGCCTCAATTCCTGCAATGGGCTGCAGCTGTTCGCTGAAGCGCTGCAGCACACGGCTCTTCAACTCGGGCAGGAAGGTCGCGGCGTCGAAACGGCGATCATCCTTGTAGTGGCTGAGCAAGGCCGCCGTGCTGCGGCCGAGAAACAGTTCGACCACCTGGTCCTCGCCGAGCGCAATGCCGCGCTCGCCGAGCAGCTCGGACAGGCAGGCGCAGCTCAAGACCTCGCTGTCGACGAGAACGCCGTCGCAGTCGAAAATGATCAGATCAGGCCAGGCCGGGCGCGATGTCATGCCGGAATAGGAACATATGCCCAGGCTTTGAGCAATAGCTCAAGCATTCCGCTGCGCTATCGCGTGCCATAGGCACGGTCGCCGGCGTCGCCGAGGCCGGGGACGATGAAGCCGTTCTGGTCGAGGCCCTCATCCATCGCCGCGGTCCAGACCGGCACATCCGGATGCAGGCCGCGAACCCGTTCGAGGCCCTCGGGGGCGGCGATGAGGCAGACCAGGCGGATATCCTTGGCGCCGCGCTCCTTCAGCCGGTCGATCGCGGCCACCGACGTGTTTGCGGTCGCAACGACCGGCGTGACCACGATGGCAAGCCGCTCGCCGAGGTCGGACGGCGATTTGAAGAAATATTCGACGGCGGCAAAGCTCACCGGCTCGCGATAAAGCCCGATATGCGCGACACGCGCGGTCGGCACCAGATCCATCATGCCGTCGACGAAGGTCGCTCCGGCGCGCAGCACCGGCACGAACACCAGCTTCTTGCCGGCGATCCTGGCCGATTGCATGCGCGCGAGCGGCGTCTCGACCTCGACCTCGGTGAGCGGCAGATCGCGCGTCACCTCGTAGCAGAGCAGCATTCCGATCTCCTTGAGGAGCTCGCGGAACGATTTGGTCGAGATCGATTTGTCGCGGATCAGCGACAGCTTGTGCTGCACCAGCGGGTGATCGACGATGGTGACGCCCTGCATGAGTTGACTCCCCCCGAAGCCGTCAGAACACGGTGCCGTCGCTGATGACCTTGAGCGGCGGGGCGCCGTCGGCCCGGCGTTCGAAGGCGGCGGCGCGGCCGGCCGCCCAGGTGCCGCCTTCCAGAATGCTCGCCAGCGGCAGCTCCTGGGCACTGCGGCCAAGCCGCGCGCGAATGCGCGTCGCGAGCAGATCCAACAGTGCAACGGTGAGCGCACGCCACTCCACGACCAGCAGTGAATCGACCTGGTGCGAGCGTTCGGCATCTGCCGCATTGCGCAGGCGCAGCACGCCGAGGTCGACGAACAGGCCGCCATTGCGATATTCGGCAAGCCCGGTCAGGCCGTCGATGTCTGTCACCTCGAAGCCCGCACGCTGCAGCGGCTCGATCAGCGAGTAGCTCAGCCATTGCGACAGCTTGTGCAGCGGCACGAGGCCGTCGGTCGCATCCGGGGTCTTGAGCGCGGGATGGCGCCAGCAATCGCCGAGCGGAATGCCCGCGAGCTCGAGCCGCGACGGCCAGATCGGGCCGAGCTGGCGCAACACTCCTGCAAGAATTGCGGGCGCGGCGATGGCGCCGTTGTCGGCTTGCGCGGCGAGGTGGTCGAACAATCCGCCGGGCCGCGCGCGGTCGCGCAAGGCAAACACGTCGGGGCGCGCCGCCAGCAGCCGGCCGAGACGCCGCAACAGATCGGCACGGCCGTCGAGGCCGACCATGGGATTGGCGTCGGTCTCCTGAAAGCCCTGCTGCAGGCGCGCCAGCGGCAGGCTCGCAAGCACGTCAGCATCGACCCGGAACGGATCGCGCGCATCGCTCGAGAAAACGCCGCTTGCGAACATGTCGAGGCTTGCCAGCGCAAGGCCCTCGGAACGGCCGATGCTCTGCCCGGTCACCGCATCATCGTAGCGCCAGACCGGCCCGGCGCCGGCATCCAGCAGCACGCTGATGATGGCGAGATCGAATTCGGCGCGCGCCCGCGCTGCGCGGTCAACCCAGGACACGGCTTCCGCCTTCGCCGCCCAACGATCGACGCCGCCGACGACAAAATGGCGCCAGCGCGCATGAAACGGCACGTTCAGCGAAGGATACGCCTTGCGCGTCACCGCCAGCACGGCGTCTGCAACGGCATCCAGCCGTGCGAGATCGATGGTGAAATGCGAGAGGTCGCCGCGCAGCCCGATCTCGAGCATCCGGCCGGCGCGCGTGCGAACGGCGTCCGCCGAGAGCAGCGAAAGCACCTCGCGTTCTGTAGCCGCCGCCGGCGCGCTCACGGGATCAATACTTCTCCAGCGAGCGGCCGACGGTGTCGGTCAGCTCCGTTGCGGGCGGCACCTCGGTCGAGAAATAGCCGGCCGCCTTCTTGGCCGCGATCTCGACATGCGCATCGGCCGGGATCAGTTCCAGCGGGATCGGCACGCGCTCGACGATGTCGATGCCCTGCCCGGTCAGCGCGTCATATTTCATGTCGCTCATGGACAGGAAGCGGTCGATGCGCCTGAGGCCGAGCCAGTGGATCACGTCGGGCATCAATTGCTGGAAGCGCGCGTCCTGCACGCCGGCGACGCATTCGGTGCGCTCGAAATAGGCCGCAGCCGCGTCACCGTCCTCCTGGCGCTTGCGCGCGTTATAGACCAGGAATTTTGTCACCTCGCCGAGCGCGCGCCCTTCCTTGCGATTGTACACGACGAGGCCGAGACCGCCCTCCTGTGCGCCGCGCGCGCATTCCTCGATGCCGTGAATGAGGTAGGGACGGCAGGTGCAGATGTCGGAGCCAAACACGTCGGAGCCGTTGCATTCGTCATGCACGCGGCAGGTGATTTTGGTGCGATGATCGGGCAGCTTGGCGACGTCGCCGAACAAATAGACGGTGGTGCCGCCGATCGGCGGCAGGAACACCTGCATGTCGGGCCGCGTCACCAGTTCCGGGAACATGCCCGCGGTCTGCTCGAACAGCGTGCGGCGCAGCTTGGTCTCGCTGGTGCCGAAGCGCTGGGCGACGCCGGGCAGATACCAGACCGGATCGATCGCGATCTTCACCACCGAGACGCTGCCATTGGCATGGACGACCGTGCCGTCGGGCTTGAGCCGCTTGGCCAGCATGGCGTCGCGGATCTCCGGCAGGTCGAGCCGCGCCCGCGTCACCGCGATGCTCGGCCGGATGTCGGTGCCCTCGGCAATTTCGGTGCGGAAGCTCTCGGCAACCAGATGGCCCCAGGGATCGAGTGCCACAATGCGCGACGGCTCGCTCCATTGCGGGAACGGCCCGATGGTTGCCGCCGGAAAGGTGTTGGTGAGATCGGGACGCCGGATGGGATCGAGCGCGCCGGCGGAAACCGCAAGCGCGCGATACACCGCATAGGAACCGCCGTGGCTGCCGATCACATTGCGGTCCTGCGGCCGCGACACCGTGCCGATGATCGGTCCGCGGGCGCGCGCGTCCGCAGCGTCCCAGTGGATCGGGAAGATCGGCTTGGCGCCCGGCTCCGGATGGGAGGTGAGGCGGATATGGTCGGTGCGATTCGGACTGCTCATGACCAAGTCTATCCTAAAAAGCCAACGGCCCGCCTGTCCGACGGGCCTGGCTCAGTCGTAATGATGGTGCGGACGACCCGGGCGATGCCCGGGTCCGCGCCCTGCTCACCATTATCGGCCCAAAGTGTAGCAAAATGGTCGATAAACGGCGCAATATGGAACTATTTTATATCCTTTTCGGAAATATGCAAAGGTCGCCCGGAACCCGGCTGTCCAGCCCTAATCGACGCCCCTTAGGGCATGACCGCTCCGACCGACCACGGCAGCGTCTCGCCGCCCCGAAACACCACCACCTCGGTCTCGTCCACCGCGACCGCCGCCATGATCGGCGCCTCCCGCCGCTCCAGCGTGATCGTGCCGCGGTTAGGCGCGAGGCCGTAGAACCGCGCACCGTTGACGGACGCAAAAGCCTCGAAACGGTCGAGCGCGCCCTCCTCGTCGAACACCTGGACGTAGGTTTGCAGCGCGGTAGCACCGCCGAACACGCCGGCCGAGCAGCACTCGGCCTCCTTGGCGGTGCGGCGATGCGGCGCGGTGTCGGTGCCGATGAAGAAGCAGGCATCGCCCGAGGTCGCCGCCTTGCGCAGCGCCAGCCGATGATGCTCGCGCTTGGCGACCGGCAGGCAATAAAGATGCGGCCGCAAGCCGCCCTGGAAGATCGAGGTCCGGTTGATGACCAGATGATGCGGCGTGATCGTGCCCGCCGCCCGCGACGCATTTGCGCGCACGATGTCCAGCGTTTCGGCCGTGGTGACATGCTCGACCACGACCTTCAATCCGGCATGGCGCTTGAGCAGCGGCAGCAGGCTCTGCTCCATGAACACCGCCTCGCGGTCGAAAATATCGACCGCGGGATCGGTCGCCTCGCCATGGATCAGGACCGGCATGCCGATCTTCTCCATCCGCTCCAGCACCGGCGCCAGCCCGGGGATGTCGGTGACACCATAATGGGCATTGGTGGTGGCACCGGCGGGATAGAGCTTCGCGGCGACCCAGACGCCTTCCGCGAAACCTGCTTCGATCTCGTCGGGCGCGGTCGCGTCGGTGAGATAGCAGGTCATCAAAGGCTGGAAGTCGGCCCCCTCGGGCCGCGCGGCAAGGATGCGCTCGCGATAGGCCTTGGCGTCGGCGACCCGCGTGACCGGCGGCACCAGGTTTGGCATGATGACGCCACGGGCGAACTGGGCGGTGGTGAACGGCAGCACCGCCTTCAGCATGGCGCCGTCCCGCAAGTGGACATGGAAGTCGTCGGGCCGGCGGATGGTGATCCGGTCCACCTGCTTCGCCGTGGCGGCCTTGTCGAACAGTTCAGTCACGCTCATCGCATCGCCCCTTCCGGTCGCAGCGTCGCCTTACCGCGATTCCGGCGATGAATCATCCAAATTTCACCGGCCGCTTGGACGCTGCTTGACGCTCCTGCGCTTCTTGGGCGCCCTCGGAAGCGGTGGGCGCCTATTTGCGCTTTCGCGGCGAACGAGCCGATCTGGCGGCCGGAGCGGCCTGCTCCCTGGCGCCGAACCGCTTGCGGTTGAACGCAACCGCGCCTTGGCCGGCGACCACCTCGACATCCTCGAGCCGCAACGGCTTGCCGTCCCTGGTCAGCAACTCCGGGTATTCGATCGCGCGGCCACCTTCGCGCTCGCGGAACACCACCTGCGGTCCGCCCGGCTCGGCGAGCCAATCGTCGCCCCATTTCTTCAGGGCGAGATAGGCCGGAAAGAAATCGCGGCCCTTCTCAGTGAGCACATAGTCGTAGCGCGACGAATGCTCGGGCAGCGGGACGCGCCTCATGATGCCCGCATCGACGAACTTCTTCAGCCGGTTGCTGAGAATGTTCGGCGCGACCCCGATGTAATATTCGAATCATCGAAGCGCGTGGTGCCGTAATAGGCCTCGCGCAGAATCAGGATCGACCAGCGGTCGCCGACGACCGCCATCGCGCGCGCCATGGAACATTGCGCGTTGGCGATGCGACCTCGTCTCCTGTCGGTGATGGGCTTGGCTGTTTTCATGTCGCGGTCATTCTAACAAGACCCGACACCCGGCTGTCCAGCACCCCAGAGCGTTGAGGAGAGCATCAGGAGAGCATTCAGGCCGCCTGCCCCGGCGGCTTGACGGCGGACTGTGCGTCCCGCGCACGCGGATGCGTGATGCGCATCCCCCCGGCAAGCTGATACAGCACCAGATTGACCACGAACTCTTCGTTCAGGCGGATAACCGCGCGGGTGCCCTTGCGCTCGCCGGGCATCAGGCGACCGCGCGCGCCTTCCCGGCGGGGCTCGCGTCCAGAAATCCGGTCAGGCGCTGCCGGATGATGCGCTCGGCTTCGCTCATGATGCGGTCGATCAGCTCCTTCACGGTCGGAACGTCGTGGATCAGGCCGACCACCATGCCGCAGCTCCAGGCCCCGGCATCCATGTCGCCGTCGATCATCACCTTGGGATAGACGCCGGCGACCTCGTCCAGGATATCGTCGATCCTGAGCGCGCTGCCCTTCTCGCGCTCGATCTTGATCAACCGCTCGACGCCCTTGTTGGTGAGCACGCGCTCGGTGTTGCGCAGCGCGCGCATCACAAGCCTGGTGTCGAGCTCGGTGGCGGCGACGATCGCCTTCTTGACGTTGTCGTGGACCGGCGCCTCCCGGGTCGCGATGAAACGGGTACCCATGTTGATGCCGGCGGCGCCAAGCGCAAGCGCGGCAACCAGGCTCCTCGCATCGGCCATGCCGCCGGAGGCGACGAACGGCACCGTCAGCTCCTCGGCCGCGCGCGGCAGCAGGATCATGTTCGGCATGTCGTCCTCGCCGGGATGGCCGCCGCATTCGAAGCCGTCGACGCTGACGGCGTCGCAGCCGATCGCCTGCGCCTTCAGCGAATGCCGGACCGAAGTGCATTTGTGGATCACCTTGATCCCGGCGGCTTTCAGCGCCGGCATGTATTGCTCGGGGCTGCGGCCGGCGGTCTCGACGATCTTGACGCCGCCTTCCCGGATCGCGGCGATATATTCCGGATAGGGCGGCGCGCTCAGCGTCGGCAGGAAGGTGAGATTGACGCCGAACGGCCTGTCCGTCATGTCGCGGCAGCGCGCGATTTCCTTGGCGAGCAGCTCCGGCGTCTTCTGCGTCAACCCGGTGATGATGCCGAGCCCGCCGGCATTCGACACGGCAGAGGCGAGCTCTGCAAAGCCGACATAATGCATGCCGCCCTGGATGATCGGATGTTCGATGCCGAACAGTTCGGTAATGGCTGTCTTCACGAATGGCTCCTGTCGATGGGCGGCAACGATATCGTGCGAACCGTCAAGCGATCACCATTTCTCGCCGAAGGGTCGGATTTCCAGCTCGAACGTCCAGGCGCTCCGCGGCTGCTGATAAAGCTGCCAGTAGGATGCGGCGACGGACGCCGGCGGCATCAGGAGATCCGGGTTGTCGAGCGCATCGGGGCCCAGCGCCTCCAGCCTGCGCTGGCGGACCCATTCCGTATCGACACCGGAATCGATGATGAGATGGGCGACATGGATGTTCTTTGGCCCCAGCTCACGCGCCATGGCCTGAGCGACCGCCCGCAGCCCGAATTTCGCGCTGGCGAAGGCCGCATAGCCGCTGCCGCCGCGCAAGGAAGCGGTGGCGCCGGTGAAGAAGATGTTGCCCTGACCGCGCGGCAGCATCAGCCGTGCCGCCTCGCGGCCCGCGAGGAAGCCCGAATAGCACGCCATTTCCCACACCTTCCGGAAAACCCGCTCGGTGGTCTCCAGGATCGGGAAATTGACATTGGCGCCGATGTTGAAGATGCAGACCTCCAGCGGCGCGTGCTTGTCGGCGTCATGGAGGAAGGAGATGATCTCCTCCTCCTTGCGCGCGTCCAGCGAGCGCGCGTGGATTTCGCCGCCCGCGTCCTCGATCGCTTTCACCAGCGGCGCAAGCTTGTCGCCATTGCGGCGGCCGGCGAAGACCGTGAAGCCTTCGGCGGCGAATTTCTTGGCGATCTCGGCGCCGATATAGTCGCCGGCACCGATGACGGCTGCAGTTGCGTTCCTCCTGGACAAGATGTCCTCCGTTTCTTGAGTGATGCCGCGCCCTCCCGGGGTCAGGCGATCTTCTCTGCTATCAGGGATTGGGCGAGCTGGGCTTTGAGTATTTTCCCGGTCGAGGTCGCCGGCAAGGCCTCGAGCACGACGATTTCCGATGGCCGCTTGTAGGGCGCGAGCTGCTCCCTGGCGTAATCCATCAGGTCCGAAACCGTCATGCGCGCGCCCTGGATCAGCTGCACGAAGGCAACGACCTCCTCGTTGCCCTCGACGGGACGGCCCACAACCGCGGACTGCATGACGTCCCTGTGGGTGTTGAGCACCGCCTCGATCTCCGCGGGATAGACGTTGAATCCCGATCGGATGATCATTTCCTTGGTGCGGCCGACGATATAAAGGCGATCATCGTCGAAGCGGGCGAGATCGCCGGTGTTGAACCAGCCTTCGCTGTCGATGACTTTCGCGGTCAGATCGGGCGCGCGGTAATAGCCGCGCATGACATTGCGGCCGCGCACATGAAGCTCGCCGATCTCGCCCGGCGGCAGCGGCAGGCCGTCGACCGTTCGTACCCGCGCCTCCACGCCCGGCAGCACCGTCCCGACCGTGTTGTCCGAGCGCGGCGCGTCGAACCGCACGCCGGAAATGCCGGGCGAGCATTCGGTGATGCCATAGCCATTGGACAGCGGCAGTCCGAGTTCGGCCTCGACGCGGGACTTGAGGTCCAGATCAAGCGGCGCGCCGGCAACCGCGATCAGCCGCAGCGATCCGCGGTCGAGCCGCTTCAGGCCCGCCACGGTCTTGTATTCGAGCAGACGCTGATAGGTGGCGGGCACGCCGTTGAGGATGGTGACACCCTCCTCCTTGATGGCCCTGGCCAGCGCCGCCGGATCGTATTTGCTGACGAGCCGCACGGCGCCGCCGGTCATCAGCGTCATGATCAACAGCGAAATGCCCACGATATGCGAGATCGGCAGCACGACATAAAGCTTGTCCTGCGGACCCATCTTGCGGAACTGCGCGGTGATGGCGGCGCTGATCAGAAGGTTTTCATGGGTCAGCATCACCCCTTTCGGCGTTCCCGTCGTCCCCGACGTGTAGATCAGCACGGCGACCTGCGTGGCCGGATCTTCCTCGACCGGCTCGGGCGCGGTGTCCGCGTTCAGCGCGGTGACGGCGATGTCGTCGAGCGGTCCGATCCGGCGGGGCGTCGCACCGAGGCGCGCGGCATGAGCCGCCGCCTCCCTGGAGACGCGGCTCGTCAGGAGCACGAGCCGTGCGCCGCTGTGCCGGCGGATCTGGTCGATCTCGCGCGCAGCCAGCCGCGGGTTCGCAACGATGGCCCAGGCGTCGATGCGGCTTGCCGCCAGCAGCAACCCGGCCAGCGCAATGCAGTTCTCGCTGATTATGATCATGCGATCGCCCGCCCTGATCCCGAGCGCGGTGAGACGATCCGCGATCTCTTCCACGTTGCGGCCGAGCTCGCCATAGGTCCAGGAATGACTGTCCTCGATCAGCGCAACACGCTCGGGAGCCTCGGCAATGTACCGCTCCGCCACCAGATGCAGGCGCCGAGGCAATGCGGCCGCGAGCTGGCCCACATCGATCGCTTCCGAGGATTCCTCCACTCGTGACCTCCTCTGGAGATACTGACCGCTTCCGCGGCCCGGTCTTTTGTTCTCGTCACTTAAAGTTCTTTTTTAGAACTAGTCAAGCACCGATCGACGCGGCACCAGCTCGGCACCGCGAAAGGCGATAAACTGGGCGTGACTTCCGGCCTGCCTGGAAGGAATTTCTATTTACAACGTCAAGCGACAGCCTTACCAATAAAGTACCAAATTAGAACTTATAATAGCAGTCGCAGGAGAGGAACGATGACCAGTCGCGGTGTTGCCATTCTGGTCGGGGCCGGGGACGCGATCGGCGCGGCCGTCGCCCGTCGTTTTGCCAAGGGCGGCTATGCCGTCTGCATCTGCCGCCGCGATGCGGCCAAATCACAGCAGCTCGTCGACGAATTGAGAGACGCCGAGCACGAGGCCTACGCTTTCAGCGTCGATGCGCGGCAGGAGACGGAAGTCCAGGCGCTGTTCGCCAGCGTCGAGAACGAGATCGGACCGATCGAGGTCTGCCTGTTCAACGCCGGCTCGAACGTCAACAAGCCGCTGCTCGAGACCACCGAGAAGCTGTTCTTCAAGGCCTGGGAGCTCGCCTGCTACGCAGGCTTTCTGGTCGGGCGGGAGGCGGCGCGCGTGATGACGCCGCGCGGCCGCGGCACCATCCTCTTCACCGGCGCCACCGCATCCCTGCGCGGCGGCAAGGGATTTGCGGCCTTTGCGGCGGCGAAGTTCGGACTGCGCGCCGTGGCGCAAGCGATGGCCCGCGAGCTCGGGCCGAAGAACATCCATGTCGCGCATCTGATCATCGATGCCGCCGTCGACAGCGACGCCATCCGCGCGCGCTTCAAGGCGATGCGCGGGATCGAGGCCGAGGACATCGCCCCTGGCAGCCTGGTCAGGACGGACACGATCGCCGAGGCCTATTGGTTCGTGCACCAGCAGCCGCAGGACGGCTGGACCCATGAACTCGACCTGCGGCCCGCAGTGGAGACATGGTGATGGGCGACACGCCAGACCTGACGCTGTGGGGCGTCGGCACCAGCCGCACCATCCGCGCGCACTGGGCAATGCACGAACTCGACCTGCCCTATAAGATCAAGCCGATCGGGCCGCGCACCGGCGAAACCAAGAGCGCCGAGTACACCAGACTCAACCCGCGACAGAAGATTCCACTGTTGCAGGACGGCGATTTCTGCATTGGCGAGAGTGCGGCGATCGTTGCCTATCTGTCCCGGACCTATTCGAGCGAAGGGCGCCGGCTGATCCCGGAGGCGCAGCGCGACTACGCCGCCTGGCTCGAATGGTGCTTCTTCATCGTCACCGAGCTCGATTCGACCAGCCTCTACGTCATGCGCCGGCACCGCGCGGACGCCCTTGGCCCGATCTATGGCGTGGCGCCCGACGTGGTCGCCAAGGCCGGCGAATATTTCCGCGAGCAACTGCGCCATGTCGAAGTCGCGCTGCAGGACGGCCGCACCTACCTGATGGGCGATCAGTTCACCAGCGCCGACATCCTTTTGACCACCTGCCTCGACTGGGCGATCACCTATGGTGTCGGCATCTGCGACAACGCTCACCCCTACCGCGACCGCATTCGCGAGCGGCCGGCATACCGGCGCGGCATGGAGGCCAACGTCCCGCTCGCGCCGATCGTGCCTCCGCCGATCAAGTCGTAGCCGCCAGCCGCACCGCCTTCTCCGCAATCATCCGGTTGATCGCGGCGTCATCGTAGCCCAGTTCAACCAGCACCTCGCGCGTGTGTTCGCCGATGTGCGGGGCAGGGCCGCCGATCGCGGCCTCGTTGCGCTCGAAGCGCGCGGCGGGCTTGGGCTGCCGGACCCTGCCGACACTGGGCTGATCGATCTCGGCAATGAGGCCACGCGCCACCACCTGCTCGTTGTGTATGATCTCGGAGCGGCGCAGGATCGGCGCGCAGGGCACGTCGGCCGCGTCGAGCCGCTGCAGCCACTCCGCCGTGGTGTGCTGGGCGATATACTCCTGCATCTTGTTGATGCGTGCGGTGGCATTGACGCTGCGGCCTGCCGGCGTCGCAAAGCGTGCATCATTGGCAAGCTCGGGATCGCCGGTCGCGCGGCAAAAGCCCTGCCATTCGGAATCCGAGATCGTGCCGGCGGTGATGTAGCCGTCGCTGGTCTTGAACACGAGATCCGGGCGGTCGTTGGGATCGGCTGCGGTCGCCTCGGCGCCGACCACCGTGTACTGCATCATGCCTTCCGGCCACAGATAGGAGATCATCACGTCCAGCATCGCAAGCTGGATGTGATCGCCCTGCCCGGTCTTCTCCCTGGCATAGAGCGCAGCTGCCACCGCCTGCGCGGTCATCACCGCAGTGGTCTTGTCGCAGACGATGGTGCGGATCATCTGCGGGCGGTTGGTGACCGGCTGCGACTGGATGTCGGCAAAGCCGGACAGGCCCTGGATGATCGGATCGTAGACCCGCTTCTTCACATAAGGCCCGGTCTCGCCGACGCCGCTGATGGAGACATAGATCAGCCGTGGATGGCGGGCGCGCAACGCGTCGACCCCGAGGCCAAGCCGCTCCATGGTGCCGGGACGGAAGTTCTGCACCAGCACGTCGGCTTTCGCCACGAGCTTCGCGAGCACCTCGCGGCCCGCGGCGCTCTTGATGTCGATTGCGAGCGAACGCTTGCCGCGGTTCGACGAAATGAACAGCGCCGAGAACTCGCCCTTCTTGTCGATGGTCGCGCGGCTGCGCCGGGTGATGTCGCCGGAAATCGGCTCGATCTTCAGCACGTCGGCGCCCTGATCGGCCAGGAACATGGTCGCGAACGGGCCGGAGACCACGCCCGTGAGATCGAGCACGCGGACGCCATTGAGTGGACCGGGCATAACGCTCTCCCTATTCTTATGTTTGGGCCGTGTGCACGCGGAAGACCCCGCGCTCTAGACGGCCTCCGCCATCAGCTTCGCCTGCCGCACGATCTCCTCCTCGACATCGCGCAGCTGATCCTTGCCGAAGAACATCTGATCGCCAACGAAGAAGGTCGGGGAGCCGAACGCGCCGCGCGCCACCGCATCGTTGGTCAGTTCGATCAGCCGCTTCTTGACGTCATCCTGCTGCGCCCGCGCCATCAGCCGCTCGATATCGACGCGAGAAGATTTGAACGCGGCCTTGAAGATTTCGACATCGTCCATCTTCTTCGGCTCCTCCCACATATGATGATAGGCGGCGCGAAAGTAGGGCTTGAACACGCCCTCGAACTGGGCGGCGACCGCCCCACGCATCAGCATCAAGGTGTTGACGGGAAAGAACGGATTCTGGCGAAAGCGCGTGATGTTGTGGCGGCGCATGAAACGCTGCGTCTCGAGCGCCTGGTACTCCGGTTTGTTCCTGACGCCGCGCAGCGATTCCGCAGGCGACATGTTGCCGGTCAGCTTGTAGATGCCGCCGAGAAGGACCGGAACGTAGTCGAACTTGATGCCGGTCCGCCGCTCGATCTCGGGAATTGCGCAGTCCGCCAGATAGGCATTGGGACTACCGAAATCGAACTGGAATTCAACCCTCAGGGGCTTCGCCACTGGCCTCTCCTCACCGACTGGGTTCAGTCTTGCCGCCGCCCCCGGCAGCCTCGCCGACGACGCCAAGCATTACAGTTCCAAAATTGAACTGTCAACGCGCATTCGGCCTGACGCCGCGCATGCGTCATCTGCAATCGCGCCGGAAGTGGTTGTTTAAGCTTCAGTACCTATTTAGAATGCTTGAAATGACGGCCGTAGCCTGCCCCCGGGCGCAAGCGCGGCGAGCGGAGTGCTTTCGAATGAGATGGGATACCCTGGAGGAAGAGCCTTGCTCGGTGGCCCGCACCATCGGCGTGATCGGCGACCGCTGGACGCTCCTGATCCTGCGCGAATGTTTTCTGCGCACCCGCCGCTTTGAGGGGTTCCAGTCGGCGCTCGGCATCACCCGCCACCTGCTGGCGGAACGGCTGAAGAAGCTGGTGCGGACCGGCATACTGCGCCGCATCCCCTATCAGGAATCGCCTAAGCGTCACGAATATATCCTGACCCAGAAGGGCCTCGATCTCTACCCCATCATGATGGCGATCGTGCATTGGGGCGACACCCATATGGTCGACGAGCGCGGCCGGCCGCTGCTGCATGAGCACAAGAAGTGCGGCAAGCTGTTCGACCCCGTGATGGTCTGCTCCGAATGCGGCGAGCCGCTGTCGGCGAAGGAGGTCACCACGCGTCCCGGGCCGGGCGCGCGGCCCCGCCCGAACAGGCCGACCAAGGAGAGCGAGTCCAAGCCGAAATCACGCAAGCGCGCGGCAACGGCCTGACGCGGGACAGCCGCCTTCCGCGGATCTGTGCCGGCGCGACCTATTCGGATGACGCATCCAGCACGTCGCTGAACAGCTCCCATTGCGTCCCCGTCCAGCGCTGCAGCCGCAGCTGGGTGTAGTTCATGTTGACCTTGTCTGAGGTGTTGACCGTGACGCCCGGCAGCAGCGTCGGCAGCGCGACGTTCCTGAGGCTCCTGGCCTGCTTGACGATGTTGGCGCGCGACAGGTCGTCGCCGCATTGTCTGAGCAGCTGCTCCAGCAGCAGGCCCTGGGTATAGCCGAACAGATAGTTGTTCTCGGACAGATCGATGCCGGGCAGATATTTGTCGACGAAGGCGCGATAGCTCTTCATGCCCTCGGTCCGGTCCCATTGGCTATCGGCCGGGTCCATCGTGATGCTGCCGACGACAACGCCGGTCGCCACGTCGAGGCCGGCGGGCTTCAACGTGGCCCCGACGGAGCTCGACGGGTAATTCAGCAGGATCAGCGGCTTCCAGCCGAGCTCGTGCGCTTTTCGGATCGCCTGCGCCGCGAATTTCGGCGTCCCCGCCACCAGCAGCGCCTCGGCGCCCGTGCTTCTCAGATTGACGACCTGAGAATCGACGGTCGGATCGCTGATCTCATAAGGGCTGGCTGCAACCTTTCGGTCGAAATCCTCCTTCAGCACGGCCTTGAAGGCGTTCAGGTAGTCTTTGCCGAGGTCATCGTTCTGATACAGGATCGCATACTTGGCGGATGGCCGCGTCCGGGTCAGATATTTGGCGTAGATCTTCCCCTCGGTATCGTAGCTCACGAGGCTGGTCGTCGTCAGCGGATAGGCTTCGACATTGGTGAACCGGCTCGATCCCGTGACGATGCCGATTGTCGGCACTTTCTTGCCCGACAGATATTTCGCGGTCGCCGAGTTGCCGGGGGTGCCGAGCTCACTGAACATGAAGGCGATCTCGTCACCTTCGACCAGCTTGCGGGCATGCTCCACCGCCTTCGGCGGGCTATAGGCATCGTCATAGGCTATGTAGTTGATCTTGCGGCCATTGATCCCGCCGCGATCGTTGATCGACTGCACATAGGCGAGCACCGCCTTGCCGACCAGCCCGATCGAGGACGCCGGCCCGCTGAACGGAAAGATGCCGCCGATCCTGATCTCGGTCGGCGTCACGCCGGGCATGTCGCCCGCCGCGGCGGAGGCCACCAGTGTCGCACTCAGCGCGCATGCCAGCGTCAATGCCCTCAGCATCGAGCCCTCCCTCCGCTTTGTCGATCGGGACCGCTCGCAAGCCACGGCGGCGCCTCTTGTTCATCTCGGATTTAAAGTTCTATTTTTGAACTTGTCAAGCGATGATGATTTCGCTGCTCCCGATAAGATCGCCGGTTGATCGGCTAGACGCTCTAGTTCCATTTTGATATTAGCAAACTGCGTCTTCGGAGCTTCGCCAGAAGGAGCAGGATCCATGGCCACACGATCCATCGATACCGGCACGGACGAGCTGCTGTGCGACATCACCGGTCGCGTCGCGATCATCACGCTCAACCGTCCCGCGGCGCGGAACGCCTTGTCCGACCGCCTCACGCCGGCACTGCGGCGGATGATCAAGCAATGTGGCGACGACGCAGGCGTCGGCGCGATCCTGATCACGGGAGCGGGCACCGCCTTCTGCGCCGGCGGCGACGTCAAGGGCATGGGCGACGGTGCACCCAAAACCGAGATGCCGCCCGAGGAGCGCGTGGCCAATCTCCGAGCAAAGCAACGGACCTTGACCGGCGCGCTGGTGGCGGTGCGCAAGCCGACCATTGCAGCGCTTCCGGGACCGGCCGCCGGCGCCGGCATGGCGATCGCGCTCGCCTGCGACATCCGCATCGCGGCAGAATCCGCGATCATGTCGACCGGTTATGCGCGCATCGGGCTCACCGGCGACTACGGCATCGCCTGGCTGCTGACGCGCCTGGCCGGCACCGCGCGGGCCCGCGAGCTGATGTTCCTGTCGGAACGCATCGATGCGCGGCGCTGCGAGGCTCTCGGCCTCGTCAATCGCGTCGTTCCCGACAGTGAACTGCGTGACGCGGCGCTGGCGTTGGCCGGTCAGCTCGCGGAAGGGCCGAGCTTCGCGTTCGGCCGCATCAAGGACAATCTCGACCAGGCCCTGACCTCCGACCTGCTCGCCTCGATGGATCAGGAGGCGGAGAACCTGGTGGCGGCGGCGCGCACCACCGATCACAAGGAAGCCGTGCGCGCCTTTGTCGACAAGCGCAAGCCGATCTTCAGCGGAAGCTGAGGCTCAGACCCGCTCGGTGACGATCGGCGGAGCCATGCCACCTTCGGCGCACGTGGTGAGGAGGCCGCGCTTGAGGTCGCGCCAGCCATGGCCCCGAGCGAACTGCGTTCAGGCCGGCACCAGCAGCGGCGGCGCGCCGATATGCGGCACGGCGTCGACCAGCTCACGGGTATAGTCGGTGCGCGGATTGGCAAACAGCGCACGGCTTTCGCCCTGTTCGACGATGCCGCCGGCGCGCAGCACGATGGTGCGGTCGCACATCATGCGCACCACGTTGAGATCGTGGCTGACAAACAGGAAGGCGAGATTGTCCTCGCGGCGCAGCCGGTCGAGCAGCTGTAGCACCACGGCCTGCACCGAGACGTCGAGCGCTGCGGTCGGCTCGTCCAGCACAAGCAGCCGCGGCCGGCAGGCGATGGCCCGCGCAATGCCGACGCGCGCCTTCTGGCCGCCGGAGAGCTGATGCGGAAAGCGCGACAATAGCGCCTTCGGCAAGCCGACCCGATGGGCGCATTCCTCGACGCGCCGGCGCAAGGCGTCGCCGGAACGCATGCCCGAGAGCCGTATCAGCGGATGCGCGATGCAGTCGAAGGCGGTGAAGCGCGGATTGAGGCTGTCGTTCGGATCCTGGAAGACGATCTGGATGTCCTTGCGCGACGGCGAGCGATGGAAATCCCGCGCCGGAATCTGGCCGATGGAATAGCCGTCGAACAGGATGTCGCCCTCGCTCGGATCGATCAGCCGGCAGATCATGCGCGATGTCGTGCTTTTTCCCGAGCCGGATTCACCGACGAGGCCGACGCTCTCGCCGGCCGCCATGGTCATGGAAAAGTCCCTCACCGCAATGGTGCCGTCGTCGAAGCGCTTTGCAACACGCTGGACGTCGAGCAGCGGTGGCGAGCCAGGTGCGGCCACGGGCAGCTCCCTCACTTCTAGCGGCGGCAGCACCTCGCCATCGGGCACGAGATCGGCGACGCGGGAGGTCGCGGTCGGTGACGCCGCAACCAGCCGTTTGGTATAGGGATGCTGCGGCGCGTGAAATAGCGTGAGCGGCGCGGCTTCCTCGACCAGGCGTCCCTGTTCCATCACCACCACGCGGCTGCAATAGCGGGCCGCAAGCCCGAGATCATGGGTGATCAGGATGGTCGCCATGCCGCGCTCGGCGGCGATACCGGCCAGCAGGTCCATAACCACCTTCTGGGTGGTGACGTCGAGGCCGGTGGTCGGCTCGTCGGCGATCAGCAGCGACGGGTTGCAGGAGATGGCGATCGCGATCATGATGCGCTGGCACATGCCGCCGGAGAGCTCATGCGGATAGGCGTTGATCCGCCGTTCCGGATCGCGGATCTGCACCGCGCGCAGCAGCTTCAACGCCGCGTCCTGTGCCTCCTGCCTGGAGATCCGCTTATGCGCGAGGATCGCGTCCGCGATCTGCTGGCCGACGGCGCGGATCGGATTGAGCGCCGCGCGCGGGTTCTGGAAGATCATGGCCATGGCGGCACCGTGCAGGTTGCGGAAATCCGCGGCCGACGCTCTCGTGATGTCCTGGCCCTTGTAGACAATGCGGCCATCCGCGATGCGGCCGGCCTTGTCCAACAGCCGCGTGACGGCAAAGCCGGTGACCGATTTGCCGGAGCCGCTCTCGCCGACCAGGCCCAGCATCTCGCCTGGCGATAGCGACAGCGAGACGCCGCGCACCGCCTCCACGAGGCCGCGCCGGGTCGAGAAAGTGACGTGCAAATTTTCGATCTGCAGCAATGGATGCGTCATGTGCGCATCCGCGGGTCGAGGATATCGCGCAAGCCGTCGCCCAGGAGATTGAAGCAGAGCACGGCGAGCATCAGCGCAAATCCCGGAAACGCCACCAGCCACCAGCGTCCGGTCGAGATGAAGCGCGCGCCCTCGGCAACCATGATGCCCCATTCCGGCGTCGGCGGCTTGACGCCGAGGCCGATGAAGG
Organism: Bradyrhizobium sp.; assembly: GCA_035293585.1. GTDB lineage: Bacteria > Pseudomonadota > Alphaproteobacteria > Rhizobiales > Xanthobacteraceae > Bradyrhizobium. The sequence goes on from DATGMN010000039.1 coordinate 70,834, forward strand.
AGAGGCCGGCGGCGTTGAGGATCGCCCAGCCGAGATTGAGCGACACCTGTACGGCCATCGCCGGCAGCACATTGGGCAACAGGAACCGCAGCACCACCGAGACATGGCTGTCGCCGCAGGCGCGCGCCGCCTCCACCCAGCCGAGATTGCGGCGGATGTTGACCTCGGCGCGGGCGAAGCGGATGTAGAACGGCAGGTTGATGATCGCGGTGGCGATGACGATGTTCTCGACCCGGTTGCCGAGCGCCGCCACCATGGCCATGGCCAGCACGAACAGCGGAAAAGCCATCACCACATCGACGAAGCGGCCGACCGCACGGTCGAGCCTGCCGCCGGCATAGCCGCAGAGCGAGCCGATCACGGCGCCGATCACGAAGGAGATGCCGACGGCGCTGATGGCAATGGCGAGATCGAGCCGGGCCGCCACGACGAGGCGGCTGAACACATCGCGGCCGAGCTGGTCGGTTCCGGCCCAGTGCAGCGCGCTCGGCGCCTGCAGCGCCTGCGGCACATCGGAGGCGACCGGATCATAGGGCACCAGCGCCGGCCCGAACAGCGCGACCAGCACCAGGACCAGCGCGCCGGCCGCGGCGATCGCGGTGACGAGGTTGCCGCGCAGCACCCAGATGGTGTGGCGAAACGTGGAGGGTGCGTCGAGGCTGCTCATGCGACGGTCGCCCTGGGATCGGCGATGCCGTAGAGCACGTCGACCAGAAGATTGACCAGGACAAAGATGCTCGCCATCAGCAGCACGAAACCCTGCACCGGCGCATAGTCGGACACCAGCAGCGCATCGAGCGCGTAGGAGGCGACGCCGGGCCAGGAGAAGACTTTTTCAACCAGCACATTCGCGCCCAGCATGGTGGAAAACACGATGCCGGCGATGGTGATGACAGGCAGGATTGCGTTGCGCAGCGCGTAGGTGACGACGATACGCCAGCGCGACAGGCCGACCGACCGGGCAGTGCGCACGAAATCGCTGCCCAGCGACACCAGCATGGACGCGCGGGTGATGCGCGCCAGCGGCGCGATCACGAACAGCGCCATGGTGAAGGCCGGCAGCATCAGCTGGCGGACGGCGGCCCACCAGCCGTCGAGATCGCCGGCCAGCAGGAAGTCGATCACCAGAAAGCCGGTGCGCGAGGGTGGCAATGTCGTGAAGATATCGACCCGCCCGGTCGGATCGGGGGCAAGCCCCAGCAGGTAATAGAACACGTAGATCAGCAAGAGCCCCGAGACGAAGGTCGGCACGCAGACCCCGAGCGAGCAGAACAGCCGCACGCCGTGATCGACGAGCGAGTTCGGCCGCAGCGCCGCCGCCACGCCGAGCGGCACCGCGGAGACCAGCGCGATCAGAAGCGCGGTGAGCGTCAGCTCGAGCGAGGCCGGCAGCCGCTCCTTCAGGTCCTTCTGGACCGGCTGGCCGGTCATCATGGAGCGGCCGAGATTGCCGCGGCCGACATCATAGAGATAGATCGCAAGCTGCTCCGGCACGGGCTTGTCGAGCCCGAGCTGCCTGCGGATCACCTCGATCTCCTCCTTGCCGGCATTGGGGCCGGAGGCGAAGAACACCGCGGGATCTCCCGGGAGGACCCGCATCAACAGAAAGGTGAAGACCAGGACGCCGAACAGCGCCGGCAGCGAGGAGAGGAAACGCCGCCCGGCCCGGATGAGCGTTGCGCCGATCATGCCCATGGTCTTCGCCGATCTCGCCCGTCTATTTACGGCTCAAGTTACGATAATCCACCTGCCGGGTGAACTGGTAGACATAGCCGTCGATGTTGGGCGCCATCACCGCATCCTGCGCCGGCTGCCACAGCGGAATCTGCAGCATCTGGTCGAAATGGATGGCGTTGAGCTGTTTGCCTTCCTCCGCATATTTCGCCTTGTCGGTCTCGAAGCGCGCAGCCTGCGCGATCTTCTCGATCTCGGCATTGTCGGTCGAGGAATAATTCCAGCGCTGATTGCCGGTGTAGAAGTTGCGGTAGAAATAGTCAGTGGACGGCAGCCAGGCGACGATGCCTTCGGTGAAGAACGGCAGCTTCTTCTCGTTGATCGCCGTCGACATCTGCGCGTCGGGCAGCTTCTGGATGTCGACCTTGATCCCGATCTTCTCCAGCGATTCCTTCACCAGCGCCGCCATCGGCTCGGCGGAAGAGGCCTGGCCGACATTGAAGCTGAACGTGGTGGAGAAGCCCTCGGGCAGTCCGGCGTCCTTCAGATAGGCCCTCGCCCTGTCGAGGTCGAGCTTGACCGGCTGCGGAATCGGATAGCTGCCGCTCGGCGGCTTGCCGTCGGCCCAGGTCGCGCCGAACATCGGGGCGCCGCGGCTGAACAAAGCTGCCTTGAACATGTCGTCATAGGGCAGCGCGTAAGCGATGGCGCGGCGGACATTGACGTTGTCGAAGGGCGGGATCTTGTTGTTCATGGAGATGAAGGTCACCGCGTTGTATTGCGGCGTCGAGATCACCTTCAGCTTGCCCTTGGCCTCGAGCGACTGCACATCGCTCGCCTGCAGGTCGATCACCAGGTCGGCGTCGCCGCGCTCGACCAGATTGGCGCGGGTCGCAGGCTCGGGCACCGACTGGATGATCAGCCGCTTGAAGGACGCCGGCTTGTCGGGGGTGCCGCGATTCCAGGCCTCGTTGCGCTTGGCGATGACCTGCTCGCCGGGCTTGAATGTCTCGACGATATAGGCGCCGCTGCCGGCTTCGTTCTCCTTGGTCCAGTTCAGCGCCCACGGATCGTCTGCGGTCGCATGCGCCTTGGCAAGCTTGGAATTGATGATGATCGGATAGACGGTCGCGAGATTGGGCAGCGCCAGCTTGTCGGGTCGCGGCAGGGTGACCTCGAAGGTCAAGGGATCGATCACCTTGAACTGGTCGGGGCTGGTCAGCGAGCCCGTCAGCAGCTGCGCCTTGCCGAGCACCGGCGCGCTGACGCAGCGGTCGAGCGACCATTTCACGTCGTCCGCAGTCACTGGCGTGCCGTCGTGGAACTTGGCATCCGGGCGCAGCTTGAGGGTGATCTTCAAGCCGTCGGGACTCACGCTGTAGGACTCCGCGAGCTCGCCGGTGATGGTGTCGAGATCGAACACCCATTTGCCGTTGAGCTGCTTGCGGCCGAACGACACCAGGCGGTCGTAGGAGCTCATGCTGAGCGCAAACGCCTCGCGGGTCGAGCCCGGAATGTTCGGGTCGAGCGTGTTGACGGTTGCGCCCGTCACATAGCGCAGCGTTTCCGCCCGGCTCTGGGCATGAGCCACGGGCGAGACTAACGTCGTTGCGAGCAGCGCGGCCGCAGCCGGAAATAAACGCCTGGAAATGAGCAAACTCATCGCTTCGGTCCCTCGGTTAGGCGGCAAGCCGCACGATTGTCCCGTGAATGCGGGACCACTCGGCGCCTCACCTGTTGTCGTCTGGCATGACAATTTCGGGAAATCGGTTCCATTGTCGCGGCATGCGCACGATTCTTGCTGAGCAAGCCAACAATCGCAGCAAATCATGTGCCAAGAAAGGGGCTGGAGGCATGCTTTGCCGCGGCGACACAATGCCTGAGAACACCGGTCGGCTTACCATTACGCGCCGCCGACCGGCTCGGGCGCGCGAATGACGGCCTGCGGCACGTCATAGGCCTTGAACGACGCCCAATGCTTGTCGATATCGGCGCGAAACAGCCCGCGCGTGATCCCGTGCACGAGCTTCGGCACCGCGGTGGTCATGGCATTGATCGACGAGCCGGACGGGCCGAAGCTCATGGTCGAGGCGATGGCGAAGACGTGGATGTTCGAGATCCACGGCGTCGCTCCAGGGGTACGTTCGACCAGAGCATAATCGTCCGCGAGATAGGGAAAGGCGCCCAGTCGCGGGCTACGCTCATCCGGCGGCGGCGTGTAGCAGTCGGCCCAGCGCGCAATGTTGTGGGCGCAGCGCGACAGTTCCGTGCGGCCGGCGAAATCCATCGCGATGCCGGTGGCGCAGATGACGAAATCTGCATTGATCTCGCCGCGCGGCGTGCGCACGACGATTCCGTCCGACGTCTCACGCGCGGCCTCGACCGGCGCGCCCTGATGGAGATGAAACGCGGCATGCCGCGCGCAGCGGTCATAGGTCGCCTGCGGAAAGCCCTCGCGCATGTCGAGGACAGCGCGCATGAAGCGCCAGCGCCAGGCGTCGTCGAGCTCGGAAAAATGCCTGAGGAAACCGCGGAAGGTCAGCCAGCGGTAGGGCTGCACCAACTGGATCCCGACGCGCCGGCAGAGCAGATGCACCGCGCTGGCGCCCGCCTCCAGCGCCATCGCCGCATTGTCGAAGGCCGACGCGCCGGCGCCGATCACGGCGACGCGCCGACCACGAAGCTTTTCGAAATCGATCGCTGTTGCGGAGTTGACGCAGCGCGCAGCCGGCAGCTGGCGAAGCGGCTCCGGAACGATCCAGTCGCCCATACCCTCCTGCCCGGTCGCAAGCACGATCTTGCGCGCGTGGAGTGTCTCTTCGCCCTGCGCGTGCTTTATAGTCGCCCTGAGCAGGCCGTTCGCAGCGGGCGCGATGTCGCTGACCTCGCAGCCATTGCGCACCGGCAGATCGAGCACCTTGCGATACCAGAGCAGATAATCGGCCCAGTATTGGCGCGGAATCAACTCGAGATCGCGCCAGCTCGCCTCGCCGAATTTCGCCTCGTGCCAGGACTGGTAGGTCAGGCTCGGCATATCGAGATCGGGGCCGGTATAGTCCTTGGGGCTGCGCAATGTCGGCATGCGGGCATAGGTCAGCCATGGGCCCTCGCGGCCTTCCTCGGCCTTGTCGAGCACAAGGATATTGGTGACCTGGGCGCGCCGCAGCGCAAAGGCGGTGGCGAGACCCGATTGCCCCGCACCGACAATCAGCACATCGAGCGCCGGCCGACCGTCGGGGGCCGTCATCGGCGTGAGCCATGGTTGGCTTGGATGGGCGATCTTGCCGAGATCGCTGCGGACCCGGGCGGCGAGTGCAGCAAGGCCGTCGCTGGAATCGATATCGCTCACGCTCTCTCCACCTCGTCCAGACCCGGCCCGCGGACCTTAGCAAAGCAAGCCGTGGACCAAAACACCGATCTGGCCGGCAACCATGATGATGCCCCAAGACATGACATCGTTCAGGCGGCGAGCCAGCCGCCGTCGACCGGCAGCACCACGCCGGTGACGAAGGACGAATCATCGCTGGCGAGGTAGAGCGCGGCGGCCGCGACCTCCTCGGCCTGGCCGAAGCGCTTCATGGCATGGCGTTGCCGCGAGGTCTCGCGCACGGCCTGCGGATCGGCATGGCGTGCGAAGCTGCGGCGCAGCAGCGGCGTGTCGATCGCGCCGGGCGCAAGTGCGTTGACGCGGATGCCATCGGTTGCGAAATCGACCGCCATGGTGCGGGTCAGGCTGATGATGGCGCCTTTGGCGGCGATATAGGCGCTGTTGCCCTTGCCACCGGCGACCGCGAGCTGCGATGCCAGGGTGACGATCGCGCCCTTGCGCTGGCGCTGCATGATCGGTACCGCCGCGCGCGCCCACAGCCAGGTGCCGCCGACATTGGCGCGGAACACCGCATCCCAGTCGGTGGGATCAGTGGTGACCACGGTGCCGCCGCAGGAGAAGCCGGCGGCCGTCATCAGCACGTCGAGTCGGCCGCGGCTTGCGGCGACGCTTTCGACGGTTAAGCGCGCGAAATCGATCTCGCCGACATCGCCGACATGCACGCTGCCCTCGCCGCCGTTCTGGCGCAGCATCTTCAGTGTCTCGGCCGCTCCATCGGCGTCGCGGTCGACCAGCGCGACGAATGCGCCCTCCTGCGCGAACAGCACGGCGCTGGCCCGGCCGATGCCGGAGCCGCCGCCGGTGACGACCGCCACCCGTCCCGCCAGTTTCATCTCATGCTCCATTGCGATGATCGCGCAGCCAGCGGCTCATATCCACCGCCGATGCCTCGCAATCGAACCGCGCACGCCAGCCGAATTCATCGGCCAGGCGCGCGACGGAAAGCAGCGCACGCGTCGCTCCGTGCACGGTCACCGTCGGTGTCTCGCCGACACTGGCCAGACGGCAGATGAATCCCGGGTCGAGCGCTGCAAAGACCTTGCCCCAAGCTTCGGCCATGAAGGCAGCACCGCTCGAAATGTTGTAGAGCGCATGGCGCGGCTTATCGGCCTCGATCAGCAGGGCCACAGCCTCGGCAACATCCGTCGCATAAACCCAGTCCCGCATGCCGGGATCGCCGAGCAGCGCCGGCACGCCGCGCGCCAGGCAATCGACGATCTGCGCCTGCGGCGAAGGCGTGTCGCGCACCCCGCCCGGCTGCTCGAACGGCCCGAACACGCCCGAGAGCCGGACGCTGAACACATCGGTCTGCCAGAGCTCGGCAAGCCGCGCCGCCACGCGCTCCGAGGCGAATTTGCTGATCGCGTAGAGCGACTGCGGATCGCAGGGCGTGGTCTCCTCGAGCAAAGGATAATGCTGGCCGCTGGCGCCATAAGCCGCTCCCGACGAGAGGTTGATCACCCGCCTCACTTTGGCGCGGCGCGCCGCCTGCAGCATCGGGATTTGCGCCAGCAGGTTCACCGCGAGAATGCGCTCCGGCTCGGCGGCATCGCGTGCGGGTCCCGCGGTGATCGCCGCTCCAAGCACGACCGCATCGCATCCCTCGCCGATCGCGGCTTCGACCGCGGCATGATCGGTGACATCGGCCCGCAGCACACGCAGCCGCGCAGCATGCGGCGCAAACGTCCGCTGCGCGGCCGCCGGCAGCCCTGCCTGATCGAACAGCGTCACCGCATGGCCGTGCTCGAGCAGCGATTGCGCGATGTTAAGCCCGACAAAGCCGGTGCCGCCGAAGATCACGATGGTCATCTCGTCCCTCGGTCAGAGCAGCTTCGCGCCAAAATTCTGCTCCGGATCCATATCGGGCACGAGCCGGCCCGTGGGCTTTGCCGCCTCGCCGCCGCTGCGCGCGAGGAAACGGCCGGAGCCCGGCTGTGCCGACAATTTTCCGCTCTCGACGATGACGCGGCCGCGCGACAGCACGGTCACCGGCCAGCCCTGGATGGTCCGGCCGGCGAAGGGCGTGTAGCCGGCGCGATCATGCATCATCTCGTCGCTGACGGTGACGCGGCGGTCGGGATCCCAGATCGCGAGATCGGCATCGGCGCCGACGGCGATCGAGCCCTTGCGCGGATGCAGATTGTAGATTTTTGCCGGCGCGGTCGCGGTGAGCTCGACGAATTTTTCCAGGCCGAGCCGTCCCTTCGACACCATGGCATCGAACAACAGCGGCAAACGCATCTCAAGGCCCGGCAGGCCGTTGGCGACCTGCTTGAAATTCGGCGTCGGGCCGGCGCGCAGCTTGCCGGTCTCGTCGAAACGATAGGGCGCATGATCCGACGAGATGGTCTGCAGGTCGCCGAGCGCGAGCGCCTTCCAAAGCGCTTCCTGGTCGGAGGCGCGGCGCGGCGGCGGGCTGCACATCCACTTCGCGCCTTCGACGCCCGGCCGGTCGAGGTCATCGGCGGTGAGGAAGAGATATTGCGGGCAGGTCTCGGCAAAGACCTTGAGCCCCTCGCCGCGGGCGTCGCGGATCACCTTGGCGCCCTCGGCGGTCGAAACATGGAAGATCATGATCGGCTGGTCGACCAGCGCCGCCATGCCGATCAGGCGATTGAACGCCTCGGCCTCGGAGAAGCGTGCATGGCTGATGGCGTGGTACTTCGGATCACTATAGCCGCGCGCGAGCAGGCGCTTCACCATCCAGGAGATGATGCCGTGGTTCTCGGCATGCGCGCACAGCATCGCACCGCCTTCGCGCGCCGCGACCAGAATGTCGAGCAGCGGCTCGTCATCGATCTTGAGCCGGTCATAGGTCATGAAGATCTTGATCGAGCCGTGCCCCTTGCGGATCAGCTCCGGCAGGTCGCGCTCCAGCGTCTCCCTGGTCGGATCGGCAATGATCATGTGGAATGCATAGTCGATCACCGCGCCCTTGCGGGCGAGCGCATGATACTCCTCCAGCACCTGCGGCAGCTGCATGCCGACGTGCTGGGCCGCGAAGGAGATGACCGAGGTGGTGCCGCCGAACGCGGCCGAGGTGGTGGCGCTTTCGAACGTATCGGCATTCATGATGCCGGCGGCGGACAGCTGCTCGATGTGGCAATGGCTGTCGACGCCGCCGGGCAGCACGAATTTGCCCCGCGCGTCAATCTCGCGCCTGGCGGGCCCGAGCCCGCGGCCGATCGCGGCGATGGTCTCGCCCGTGACGGCGACATCGGCCTCGAACGTGTCGGTCGTGGTGGCGACGCGCCCTCCGCGGATGATCAGGTCGTAGGCGGGCTCGGTCATGACGATCTCCGTGACGGTAAGTCTCAATCGACTGCGCAAGTCCGCTCGCCGCGGGGCTGGCGCCCTTGCGCCGGGCGCATGACCGCTTCATGCTGCCCGTTGTATGTTGTACTGGCATAGTGATTGCCTCCCTTTGGCGCCGTCAACACGGATGAAGCAGGAACCTCCCATGCCCGCCCCGCGCATCATGGTCATCAACCCGAATTCCAACCGCGTGGTTACCGCCGGTATCGCCGAGGCGCTGAAGCCGCTGATGTTTGCGGATGGTCCGGAGATCGTGTGCGAGACGCTCGCGGAGGGACCGTTCGGGGTCGAGAGCCAGGCCGATGCCGACAGCGTAGCGATGCCGCTGCGACGCCTGGTCGAGCAGGATACGGCGTCCGCGGCGTTCGTGATCGCCTGCTACAGCGATCCGGGCCTCCATGTCTGCCGGGAGGCGACGACGCGGCCGGTGCTCGGCATCGCCGAATGCGGCGTGCTGACGGCGCTGACCCGCGCCGAGACCTTCGGCGTCATCGCCATCGCACAGCGCTCGATCCGCCGCCATTTGCGCTATCTCCGCCAGATGGGGCTGATGGATCGTCTTGCCGGCGAGCGTCCGCTGGACATGAGCGTCGCGGAGACTGCATCCGGGGAAGGCACGCTTGCAAAGATGATCAGCGTCGGACGGGCGCTGAAGGACGACGACGGCGCGGGCGCCATCGTGATGGGCTGCGCCGGCATGGCCCGTCACCGCAAGGCGCTCGAGGAGGCGCTCGGCATTCCCGTGCTAGATCCGACCCAGGCCGCGGTCACCATGGCGCTCGGCGCAGTGCAGTTCGCCGCCGCGTGAGACGTCACGGCGGCGGGATCGCACCGGTGCGGCTGGTGATCAGGCCGTAATGCTCGATGCGGCGGTGGCGGGCGAAATCGAAGATCGTCTTCTTGCCGAACACGGTGGCATCGAGGTCGCAGGGATGCACGAGCAGCTCGTCGCCTTCGGTGGTGGCTTCCGCGACGATTTCGCCGTCGGGATTGACGATCAGGCTGCCCCCAATCATCGGGAAGCCGTCCTCGACGCCGGCCTTGGCGACCGCCACCACCCAGCAGGAATTCTGATAGGCCCCGGCCTGCACTGAGAGGCGGTTATGGAACAGCCGCTTCTCCGGCCCTTCCTCGCTCTTCTGCGAATTGACCGACGGCGTGTTGTAGCCGATCAGCACCATCTCAACGCCCTGCAGGCCCATCACGCGATAGGTCTCGGGCCAGCGCCGGTCGTTGCAGACCGCCATGCCGAAGATGCCGCCGAGGTTGCGCCAGACCGGAAAGCCGAGGTCGCCCGGTTCGAAATAGCGCTTCTCCAGATGCTGGAAAGCACGTTCGGGATCGTACTCGGCATGACCGGGCAGATGGATCTTGCGGTATTTGCCGATAACCTTGCCGCTGCGATCGGTCAGGATCGCGGTGTTGAAATGGTGGCCGTCCGGCGTCAGCTCGGCATAGCCGAAGCTCATCGCCATCTCGTACTTCGCCGCCCGCTCGAACAGGGGGCGCACGGCGTCGTTCGGCATGTCGCGCTCGAACCAGGCATCCGCTTGCGCCCGATCCTCGACATACCAGCGCGGGAAGAAGGTCGTCAGCGCGAGCTCCGGATAGACGATGAGATCTGCGCCCTTTGATTTGGCCTCATCCATCAGCGCCAGCATGCGCTTGACGACGACGTCGCGTCCCTCGGCACGCTGGATCGGCCCCATCTGGGCTGCAGCAACGTTGATCAGGCGCATGACGCTCGCTCTCCTTGATGAAACACGCGGCGTCAACTGCTGAATAATCATGCAGCCAAAGCCCGTCGCGGTCGGTCGCATCGGCAGCGACAGATAAAGTTCAGACCTCGCAGAAGTCAAATGCAGCTTGTGTCAGGAGCCATGCAGCAGCGAACGTGCAGCAGCGCAACAGAAACGGCCGGTGCAGCGTCGGCCGCGCACGGGTGAAGATACGGCGGCCATTCCTGTACCCGGATAGTGGAACAACGATCTCCGCAACTGCGCCAGCCGTTTCCGTGCAATCCATGTCCTGCAACGTCACGATCTGCCAGACTTGACGGCCCGGCAACGCCGGTGTTCTGGAATAGCGAGAAGCCCGGGTGACGCCCATCCCCGCCAACACTTGCCCTGCATGCCCCGTGAAGTGAGACTCGTGTCCCATGTATGATGTCATCGTCGTCGGCGGCGGCTCGGCCGGCGCCGTCCTAGCCGCACGGCTGTCCGAAGATCGCTCGCGGCGCGTGCTGTTGCTCGAAGCCGGCCGCGACTGGCGCGCCCATGAGGCGCCCTGGGAAGTCATCACCCCCAATCCCATTCCGATCATCCACCAGCGCGAGTTTCAGGAGAAATGGCAATGGCCGGACCTTCTGACCCGTCGCATTGCCGGACAGGAGCCGCGCTTCTACTGGCGCGGCAAGGGGCTCGGCGGCAGCTCGATGATGAACGGCCAGATCGCGATCCGCGGCGTCGCTGACGCCTTCGACGAATGGGCGGCGAATGGCTGCAACGGCTGGTCGGCGCGCGAGATCATGCCGCTGTTCTCCGTGATCGAGGACGACGAGATGTTCGGCGGGATGGAGGGACATGGACGCGGCGGGCCGCTGCCGGTCTATCGCGCGCCGCTGGAAAAATGGGGCCCGATCGACCAGGGCCTGCGGGAGGCGGCGCTCGCCAACGGCTATCCCTGTTGCGCCGATGTCAACGGAGCGGATGGCGAAGGCGTCGCCTGTTATCCGATCAACAGCCGCGACAGCCGCCGCATCTCCACCAATGAAGCCTATCTCGAGCCCGCGCGCGATCGCGCCAATCTCGAGATTCGCGGTCACGCTCTGGTCGATCGCGTGCTGTTCGACGGCGGCAAGGCCACCGGCGTGCGCGTCCAGATCGCGGGACAAGGGACGCACGACATCAAGGCGCACGACGTCGTGCTATGCGCAGGCGCGATCCATAGCCCGGCGATCCTGCTGCGCTCGGGCGTCGGCCCTGCCGGTGAGCTCAAGGCGATGGGGATTCCGGTCGTGGCCGATCTGCCGGTCGGCCGGAATTTCTTCGACCATCCGCTGTTCCGCGCGACCATTCAGCCGCGCGAGGAGCTCAGGGCAGTCGACCGGGATACCCGCCACACCAATTGCTGCGTGACCTATTCATCGGGCCTTTCCGGCGGCGGCAAGCGCGACATGATCATGATCGCGTTCAACCATCGCGGCATCGGCAATCCGGGCGCCATCGGCGCCGGCCTGTTCAACGCCTTCTCGCGCGGGACGCTGAAGCTTGCCTCGCCGGACCCCGCGGTCGATCCCGTGGTCGAGGAGAACATGCTCGCCGATCCGCGCGACATGCTGCGCATGAAGGACGCGGTCAAGCGGCTTGCCGTGCTCACGGCGCACGAGGCGCTTGCCGGCAAAGCCGACTGGATTCGCCTTGGCGACACCGAGCTGACGTTCTCCCAGGCTTTGGCCTTGCCGGATGCCGGGCTCGAAGCGGTATTGCTGCAAGTCACCGGCGACATCCAGCATGCCGCCGGCTCATGCCGCATGAGCGGCGCGAACGACCCCAACGGGGTCGTCAACCCCAACGGCGCCGTCAAGGGCATCGGCCGCCTGCGCGTTGCGGATGCCTCGATCATGCCGTCCGATTGCCGGGCCAACACCCATTTCACGACCGTGGTGATCGGCGAAGCGATGGCGAGGCTGATGAAGCTCGGGCAATAGCACATGCGCAAGCGCAGCCAATCTGCGCCTGCGCCCGACGGCAGCCGCATCAAGGACCAGGCCGGCTTTGCCACCCGGCAGCCCGGCGTCGAATCAGGACGTCCACGCCGCTTCAAATCGCAGTGAGCGGCGCCGGAGCGCCATTGCATGACGAGCTGTTCGTCATCAGATCGGACTATCGTCAGCAGGAAAAAGCGGCGCGAGTCGCTTCCAGTGTTGCGGCATTTTATCGGCAAGTGCTGTCCTGTTTTTTCCGGTAATGGAATCGCAGCCTGGCTGCACGAGAACCGGCGCCGGAATTGAGCCACGGCGCCCAAATGGAGGAGTCGTGATGAAGACGTTGTTGCTGTCAGCGGTGACTGCGGGCTGCCTTGTCGCCTTGGCCCCTGCCGCGCAGGCTCGCTCGGCCTATGACGGGTCCTGGGACCTCGTATTTGTGACGCAAAGAGGCGCGTGCGATCCGAGCTATAATTTCTCGGTCAACATCACCGATGGGATCGTCACGCATCCAAATCTCGTGAGGTTCCGGGGCTACGTGGCGCGCTCCGGCGCGGTACGCGCGTCGGTGACGGTTCAGGACAAATTCGCGTCCGGCGCAGGCAGGCTCACGAGCACATCCGGTCGCGGGACCTGGAGGGGCTATTCAGGAAACGCCCGGTGCTCGGGCTATTGGACCGCGCAACGAAACTGACCTCGAGCCGCTGATCCCGAGACGAAACATCGTGAACCTGGCCGGACCGGCAGGTCGACCCGCTGCGCCTGAAAGACGGCGATGCCGGGCCATCGGCCGGGCCTACAGGATGATCTTCACCGCAGAGCTTTCGCGTTACGGCTGTAACAGGCCGCCTCGACTTCGCCGCGCACGCATCCGCTGCAAGCGACCATTCAGGCGAAAGGCGCAGCGATCCCGAGACGCTCTCCAAAACGTGTGCTGCGGTGCAAGATTGCCTGCCCTATACGGCTCCGGGGTGGCGGAGAAATTTGATGACGGCAAGTGTTGATGGTGGGCCGCCCCGCCCACGCGGAATATTGCGAGATGAACAAGACGGCATCGGCGACCTGACCCTTTCATCGGTGGAGCGATCGGCTGCAGGCGTTGGCGCCGACCGCAAATCGCCGACATGCCTCGTGGTCGAGGATGACAACATCCTGCGGAATCTGGTGACGAACTACCTCGAGGATCACCATATCCGGGCTGTGTCCGCCACCTGCCGCGAGGAAGTGAGCGGATTGCTGGCGCGCAGCCAGCCGGATCTGGTGATACTTGACCTGCGGCTCGGCCAGGAAGACGGACTGGATCTGTTGCGCGACATACGCGCGCAGTCCGACGTCCCCATCATCATCACCACGGGTCAGCGTCGCGACGAAATCGATCGGGTGGTCGGCCTCGAACTGGGCGCCGACGACTACATCACCAAGCCGTTTGGCCTGAGAGAGCTGTTGGCCCGCATTCGCGCCGTGCTGAGACGCCGGGAAGCCGGGCAGGCCAGCATGCAACGGGACACAGAAAAAGGCCGCTGCCGCTTCGGCGGCTGGCAGTTGGATCGCCGTAACCGTCGGCTGACCAATTCGGCGGGCGAGCCGGTCGCGCTGACCAAGGGCGAGTACGCGCTCCTGATCGCGTTTCTCGGTGCGCCGCTGCGGCCACTGTCCCGCGAGCATCTGTTGCAGGCGACCCGGATTCACGAAGACGTCTTCGACCGCAGCATCGACGTGCAGGTGCTGCGTCTGCGGCGCAAGCTCGAGAGCGATCCGAGCACACCTTCCATCATCCGGACCGAGCGAGGCGTCGGCTATATCTTCTCGCTCCCGGTCGAGCCGCTGTGACGACCGGGACGCGTGTGACAAATGTAGCCTTAATTTCCGGCGCTGGAATAGTCCCGAAACATGCGCGCGACAGGTTCTCCCCGACCACACGCTTCAGGGAGAAATCGATGCCGGCCGCAAAGCACCAGTCTTACGCCACATCACGGTCGCGAGCGAAGCGAAGGCTTCGAACCGGCCGAATCGATCAGTCATCGCCTGCCCACCCCGGCATCCCCCGCGACGACGCGCCCTACGCGCGGCCACGGCTGGCATCGTCGGCAGGGCCTGAAACTGCGGCGGCCACGGTTGCGTCCCGGTCCTGGTTCCGGGCCGCCGGACAATTTGCCGAAGCTGCCGGCGAGGGCCTTCTGGCTGCCGCATCGTGGATCGTCACCGGAATGCTCGACGGGTGCGCCGCCTACGCCTTGGCGATGTACGGAATCCCGGATGCCATATCTGATGAGAACTGCGCCGACGCGAAGCTGGCCGAAGCTACCGCCCCTCCTACGAGGATTCTGTTGCGTCCGGCCCTGCAGGTCGTTTCGCGAGACCGAGCGCGAGACCTCCCGGCGGCCACAATCCCGTCGGCGCTGGATACGGCGCAGGCCTGTGCCGATGCCGCAAGCGCGGCCGCACCCGGGCAGCCGTCGGCTGCACGTTCATCCTGGCGCGCGACCACAATCGCGCTTGCGCTGCTCTCGGGATTCCGCACCGCACGTGCCCGGCACCAGGCCATCGCCGAACTAAACCGCCTGGACGACGGGGCGCCCGGGAACATGGGCATCTCCCGCGCTGATATCGGATACATTGCAAGGCATGGAGTCGGGCCGCAATGACGCGCCGCGGGCCCCCGGCATCTGCGCTCTTCGCCACGTCCCGCTGGCTCGGCTGTATCTGCCTATGCGTCGTCCTGGCGGGAGGCGTGCCCGCGCAAGCGCCGCGCGACTCTCCCTCTGCACAGGTTGGCGCGGCGGCCGATGAAGAGCCGATCACCCCTATCCCGCAGCCGCCCGCGGCCGACCCGCTCAAGGTCGCGCTCGGCGAACACCTGTTCAACGATACGCGCTTGTCTGCGGACGGAAAGCTCTCCTGCTCATCCTGCCACGATGTCCGCACCAACGGTGCCCGGAGCGATGCGCCACGCGGCGGCGCGAGCCCGTTCGATACGCTGACGGTCTTCAACGCCGCCCTCAACTTCCGGCTCAATTGGGAAGGCAATTTCCGCTCTCTGGACGCGCAAGCCGAATCGTCGCTCGAAAATCCGGTCAATCTGCGCACCAGCGTCGATGAGGTCGTCCGGAAATTGAACGCCGATCCAGGTGCCGTGAGGGATTTCCGTGCCGCCTATGGGCGTCGGCCCGACCGCGACAATTTTCTCGATGCACTCGTAACCTTCGAGCGTTCCCTCCTGACCCCAGGGAGCCGGTTCGACCGTTGGCTTGGCGGCGATGCCTCGGCGCTGTCGGCCGGTGAGCTCGAAGGCTACCATCTGTTCAAGTCGCTCGGATGCAGTTCCTGCCACCAGGGCGTCAATGTCGGCGGCAATCTGTTCGAGCGGCAGGGTATTTTTCGCCCGCTCGTTGCGGGGCAGCCGGAAAGGGTGCGTGTGCCGAGCTTGCGCAATGTCGCGACGACCGCCCCCTATTTTCATGACGGCAGCGCCGCGACGCTCCAGGAGGCCGTGAAGCGGATGGCCGCGGCCCAACTCGACCGGACCCTGACGGACCAGCAGGTGGGCTTGCTCGTCGCCTTCCTGCAGACGCTCACGGGCAACTACCGCGGCTCGCCCGTCGCCGGAGCCGGACCATGAGGGCGGTTCAAACCATCACAATCTTCGTCACCCTGATCCTGCTGCTGACCTGGCTGTCGCTGCGCGCGGTCAATCCCGAGGCGGAGCGTTTCGATCGCGCGCTCATGGATCTCGATTCCTTTGCCGCAACGAAGAACGCAATCGATCGCGATATCCTCTCGGCCCGCATCGGCACGTTGCGCAATTATGATCCGCTGGTGCAGGAGACCAACGCACTGCGCGAGAAGCTCGACCGTCTGCGCGCAACGTCCCGGTTCGACGCTGCGACAGGTGCCAGCATCGAACGGCTGGCCGCATTGGTCGATCGCCAGGAAGATCTGGTTGAGATTTTCAAGAGCGAGAACGCGTTGCTGCAGAATTCGCTGGCTTTCTTTGGGCGCTTCCGCGTCCAACCGGCTTCGCCGGATCTCGACCCAGCGATCAGCATGGCCGCGGCCGCCATCCTGCATTTGACCCTAGATACCTCGTCGGGCACCGTGCGCGAGGCCCAGAACAGGCTCGATGAGCTCGAGCAGCAGGCGAACAGGATAGGGCCAGGAAGCTCCGTCGAGGCGCTGCTGGCGCACGGACGGCTGCTTTACAGGCTGCTGCCTTCAGTCGACAGCACATTGAAGGCGTTGCGCGCCCTGCCTCAGAAACAGGAGCAGGACGCGCTTCGCAGCATGATCGTCGCGCAGCAGCTGGCATCACGAGAGCAGGCCCGACAATATCGCCGCCTGCTCTATGCGACCTCGCTGATCATGGTGGCGTTCTTGCTTCAACTTGGCGTGCGCCTGAAGTCGCGGGCCAACGCGCTGCAACGTCGCGCGGCGTTGGAGCATGTGATTGCCGGCATATCGATGCGTTTCATCAACGCGCGGCCGGAGGATATCGATACCGAAATCGACCGCGCCGTCACCGAGCTGGCCGCCTGCGTCGGCTCGGACCGCGCCTATTTCGTGATGTCCGGCCCCGTGCCGCGTCTCCACCTCTGGCACCGTCCGCCATTCCCGCCCCCTCCCGGCTGGCCGGCGGGGGTCGTCGAGCTCGCGATCCAGATGCGGACGGGGTCCGATGGCGTGGTTCACGTTCCCCGCGTCAGCCGGATGGCCGCCGGACCGAGCAAGTCGCGCTGCCTTGAGCTCGGTCTTGGCGGCTGGGCCTGCGCGACGAATATCAGCAAGGACGGCAGCCATGTCGTGCTCGGCTTCGACGCGGTCGGACGATCCTGCCGGATCAAGACGCGCGGAGAGCTCGCTCTCGCCCGCATGGCGCTCGACAGCATCCTCCAGGCCGTCGAACGGCGAGCGATCGAAAAGGAACGCGCGCGGCTGGAGACGCGATTGTGGCAGGCGCGGCGGATGGAGAAGATCGGCACGTTCACCAGCGGCATCGCGCACAACTTCAACAACATATTGGGCGGCATCCTCGGCCATTCGGAGGTGGTGGAGGAGCATGCCGGCTCGGATACGCGATTTGCGCACAATCTGGCTGCGATTCGCCGGGGCGCGGAGCGGGCGCGGGATCTTGTCGACCAGATGCTGGCCTTCGGGCGCCGGCGTGACTCCCGCCGCAAACCCCTCAGCGTCGGCGCCCTGATCGCCGAGGCGGCATCCCTGCTCGGCGCCTCGCTCCCCAGGGGTATCGAACTCGTCATCCGCCAGCCGCCGATTGCGACCATCGTGTCCGGCGAGAGAACTCCGTTGCAGCAGGTGATTCTCAATCTCTGCAACAACGCGGTACACGCCATGCAGGACCATGGCCGGATCGAGATCACGACCGAGCTGCACGACGTCTCGGAACCTCTTGCGCTCAGCCATGACGAGATCGCGCCCGGTCACTATGTCTGCATCACGGTGACCGACACTGGCAAAGGCATGGACGCGGCGACGATGAGGCGCATCTTCGAGCCCTTTTTCACCACGCGATCGTCCGGCAATGGTCTCGGACTGGCGACCGTGCGCGAGATCGTCCACGAGCACGGCGGAGCGGTGAACGTGCAGAGCAAACTCGATGAGGGCAGCCGTTTCGAGATCTGGCTGCCCAAAGCCACGGCCGGGCCGAACTCGGAGCGCGGCACGGCCGCGTTCCTGAGCGGACAGGGCGAGACCGTCATGCTCGCGTCCCACGATGCCGAGCGCGTCCTGCGCGACGAGGAGATGCTCGCCGCACTCGGCTACGAGCCGGTCGGGTTCAGCAATGCTGACGCGGCTCTGGCTGCCTGTCGGGCCGACCCCAAACGTTTCGACGTCGCGGTGATCGGTCATAGCGGCTTGACCGCGTGGTCGCTCGAATTGGCGGCGGCTTTGCATGCGATTGCTCCGCGACTTCCGATTGTCCTTGCGTCAACGGCTGCGATCGAACTCGGCGCCGATACGCTGGTGAGGGCCGGCATTTCCGACGTCGTACGCTGGCCGATCGTTGCCGAAGAGATCGCGATGGCGCTCGCCCACAGCGCGGCGCTGGCGCGCTCGGAAGACCGGGCACAGCGCCAGCCAGCGATGGTCCTGCCGGCGCACTGAGCCGTGGCGCCGTCATTCGCTCGCTGATCAGTTCAGCCACATTGCTGTGTGCCGGCCCGGATGTGGGGTCATTCCGCCGGCCACGGCATTCAGGATCATTGTGGTGACGAGCTCCTTAGCGATTATCAACGAAGCATGAATCGACCATTTCCGATCGGATGCGGACGAGTGCTTCCGACCCAACGCCGCGGGATCAGTGCCGCGAGCGCCTCCTAGAAGAACCGACGAATCTCCGCAGCGATTGGATCCACGTGGGTTTCCAGCGCGAAGTGCCCGGTGTCCAGGAAAACGATACGGGCTTCGGGAATGTCTCGCCGGAAGGCCTCGGCACCCGGTGGGATGAAGAACAGATCATCATTGCGGCCCCAGATCGCGAGCAGTTTCGGCTTTCGTTCACGGAAGAAGGCCTGGTAGAGCGGATATCGCTCGATGTTCTTGCGAAGGCAAGACACCCCCGCGGGAATCGATCGCCACCTCGTTCTCGCCCGGAGAGTCCACGAAGGTCGCTGCGACCAGCCGCTTCCGGTTGACGGTCAGGTCGAACACGTCGAACCGGTTATAGTATCCGACCACGTCGTGAAATTGCTTCGGCTCGATGCAACGGCGCAGATCGAATTCGGCGTACCCGATTCCTTCTTCGCCCTGGAGCGTATCGCCCAAGGTCTCCCCCGTCGGATCGACGAAAAAGCTGACCGCACGCGGCGTCGCATCGATCACGTCGGCCACGTTCGGGTCGCGTTCAATCAGGAACGCGCGCATCGCCCGGTCCATATAGCCGGCGGTGATGATGCCGAAGGCCTTGGCTTCGAACGAATGCGCACTGGCCCGGATGCGATTGGCGGCGACATTGTTGAAATTCCCGCCGCCGCTCGGCCTGCGCGTGGGCCACATCGGCGGCCAACTGGAGATGTGGAGTTGTTCCGCCTGCGTCATCAACACGTAGCGCGCGAGAGGATTGGTGTTCTCGCCGCAGATCAGATTCCCGACGCGCCCGACCGGAGTGTCGACGACCCGCAGACCCTCGCCGTCGCCGGCGGCCCATATCAGCTTCTCATAAAATGTCGGGACCAGTTTGCGGTGGTGGTTGAGAATGGCACCATCCGGCCCGATGATGAGGTTGCTGTTCCAAATCAGCCCGACGCTGACCGGCGAGCTCTCGCTGATGCCCATGGAGACCGTGACGCCAAGCGTGCGGGCTTCGTTGCGCAACGCTTCGATCTCCGGGCCAGCAATGGCAACCGATTGCTCCGCCATGCGAACGAAGAGATCGTGGTTGTCGATCGGCGCCCAGAGCGCGGCCCAGACCGGGAACGCCGGAATGTAGGTCTCCGGGAACGCGATCAACTGCGCGCCGGTCCTGGCCGCCTCGCGGATGATCGATACGGCTTTTGACGTGGTAGCCGCCCGATCGAGAAAGACCGGTGCGGCATGAACCGCGGCGACCTTGACATGAGACGACATCGCTCTTCTTTCGCTTGAATTGAGACGGAAAGTGACGGCCGGCGAGCTCGCCGCCCGCTGGACGACGGCGCGAACCTCTCGGCTTCCGGAACGGATGATCCGCTCATGAATCCGGATGCTCGTGGTCGCTCTCCTCGATCGCGCGGGACCTTAGCTGGGCCTGAATTTGCATGGCCATTGTGAATTTTCGCAACACGTTGTGCGAAGACGGAGAGCCCAGCCCGTTTGATGCTGCACGTCCAGCCCTCGATCGAGGCAGGGGCAAGGAAGGCGATAACGGCACGGGCTGCTCCGACAAGGCCCGGATTGAGGGCTCGGATCACCTCCAATGCCTTATCCGGCGGGGGTTCGCAGCCGTCGTTACCGTCCAGCAACCGGCTTGCTCAAATTTCAACTGTCCGGTTTGATACCCGAGAACTCGATCTTTGCATGTGATAGACACGCCTGCCGGTAACGCTCGACTGAGGACATTGAATGGCCGTTCTAAAACGCATAAGCCGTTATCCTGTGAAGGGGCTGTCGCCCGAGGACATGCCCGAGGTCGATCTCGCAAGCGGCCGCGGTCTGCCGTGCGATCGGGCGTATGCGCTGGCGCTCGCCGACACCGAATTCGACGAAGCAAATCCGCGGCCCCTGCCCAAGACGAAGTTCGCGGTCCTGGCTCGGTTCGCCCGCCTGGCGGCGTTGCAGACGAAGATGGACGTTCAGACGGCGACCCTGTCGTTGTCGCATGCGGGTTCCATCGTCGCCTCCGGTTGCCTCGACACGACGAGCGGCCGCGAATCGATCGAGCAGGCGATCGACGAGTTCATGGCAGGCGAACTAAACGGGCGACCGCGCGTGGTGAAGGGCAACGGCCACCGCTTCACGGATATCAGCGTGCATTCTCCGGTCCTGATGGAGGCTGTATCCATCATCAATCTCTCGACCGTCCGCGCGCTCGAGACGAAACTGCAAAAACCGATCGATCCCAGACGCTTCCGCGGAAACCTGCTTGTCGATGGCATCGACCCATGGGCCGAGTTCGGCCTCATCGACCGGAACTTCAAAATCGGGGACGTCACCGTGAGGGGCGTACGGCGAACGAAGCGATGCCCGGCAACGGAGGTGAACCCGGACACGGCGGAGCGCGACATCCGCGTGCCCCTGGAGTTGCTGGAGCACTTTGGCCATGGAGATCTTGGTATCTACGTGACGATCCTGTCGGATGGCGTTCTCCGCGTTGGTGATCCCATCGAGCTCTCTGCGTAGATCATTGTCCGCCGCGATTTGCGCCTAGCTCCGTCGCCGAGTTCGCGTCAAGGCTTGACGGCGTCCGGAAGCTCCGACCGACCCGCGTTCCAAGCACTAGCAGGAACGCGCTTCGTCCAATCGAACATGTCCCAAAGCTTCGCGGTTCGCCGCGTAAGCCCTGTCATATTCGATGATCGAAGCCACCTCTTGGCAGATCTCCTCGCCATAGAGGCGGCCGAGAACGTAGAGTGTGCCGTCGATCGCAAGCGAGACTCCGCCGCTTGTAACGGTTCCTCGGTCGTCGACCAGCGCCGCCGCTTTGGTTGCGTGTAGATGTCCGCCCTTGTTCAAAAGATCCAACGGAGCTTCCGTTTCGCTGCCGACCGCGTTGCGCCTGGTTGTCGCGGTTCGGCCGGCCAGGCGGCCGGATGCCGCCAGGATCAGGGCGCCGGTGCAAACCGAGGCAAGCTCCGAAGCGGGTTTGCGACCGAGAAACTCCAGCATCGCGGCGCTCGCGGTCTGATCGCGCCAGCCCGGGCCGCCGGTGACGATGTAGATGTCGCAATCAGGTGCGCCGGTGAAGTCGCTGTCCGCAAGAATAGTCAGGCCGCTCGCCAGTCGCACCGGTCCCTTGCGTTCCGCGATCACCACGTACTTCAACGCCGGGAGCAGCCGCGTGGCCATGGAGATCACGCCCACCGTGCCTCCGATATCGATCGGCTCCACACCGTCGTACACGACGATGCCGATCAGCGAAGCTTCGGACCGCGCCTTCATTGATCCTTCTCAAACCACCTGCCGCTATCCTCCTTAGTAGAAATATTTCCACTCGTGCGCAAGCTGCGAAACTGGCTATAAAGACGGCAGCTCCGCTTTCCAGGACGACCATGCCGACCAAGACCGCCGCCAAACCGAACCAGGACGACAGCGCCGTTCCATCGCAGATGGAAGTGCTGGCCAAAGAGGTCAAATTCCACCGCAAGCAGCGCGGTCTGCCGCTCGAAGCGCTGGCGGAGTTGTCCGGCGTCAGCAGGTCGATGATCTCAAAGATCGAGCGGGCGGAGGCGACGCCGTCGACGGCCGTCCTGTCACGGTTGGCGGAGGCGCTGGGAGTCACCTTCTCGCGGCTGATGGCCCCGGCAGCGGAGCGCGAGATCCTGCACATTCCCGCAAGCCGGCAGCCGGTGTTGCGCGACGAAGCCTCGGGCTTCCGCCGGCGCTGCATTTCGCCGGTGCTTCCCGGCAGAGGCATCGACTGGGTCCTGAACACCCTGCCACCCAAGGGCTCGACCGGCGAATTCGTCGCGCACCGTCGGGGCATCTCCGAGTACATTTTCATTTCCAAGGGACGGTTGAGCGCCACGATCGGCGATCGCACGCTGGTTCTGGCCGAGGGTGACAGCCTCTATTTCGAGGCGGACACCGGACACACCTTCACCAATATCGGGCCCGGCGAGTGCGAGTATTTTCTTGTCATCGACTCCTCGGGCCTGCGCTGACGCCCAAAAAACGAGCGCGGCGGCCAGGATTTTGAGCGCGTCCTGCCGCGCCTGCACGCGCGTCCAACGCTAAGTCCTTGATTTTCCCAGACTGCCTGACTGGCACGCCCATTGCTTCTTGCGTAGTGGAAATTTTTCCACTAAACGAGAATGGGGAGTGCGGATATGTCCGTCACGCAGGCGATTGAGACGGCCGAGTTGTCGGCCGCGGAAGGGCCGGAGCTCAGCCGGATCGTGTGGGCAAGCACGATCGGGACGATCATCGAATGGTACGACTTCCTGATCTATGGCACGGCGGCCGCCCTCGTCTTCAACAAGCTGTTCTTCCCGACGCTCGACCCGCTCGCGGGAACGCTGGCAGCCTTCGCGACCTACGCGGTCGGATTCGGCGCGCGTCCGCTGGGCGGCATCGTCTTCGGCCATTACGGAGACCGGCTCGGCCGCAAGGCGATGCTGATGCTCACCATGCTGATCATGGGGGTCGGCACCTTCCTGATCGGCTGTCTGCCGACCTACGGTCAGATCGGCATCTGGGCGCCCATTCTCCTGGTCGCGCTGCGCGTGCTCCAGGGCATCGGGGTGGGAGGCGAATGGGGCGGCGCCGTGCTGATGGTCATCGAGCATGCGCCCGCCGGCAAGCGCGGTCTTTACGGCAGCCTGGTTCAGATCGGCTTCCCCGCGGGGATCGCGGCCTCGACCGGCACCTTCCTGTTCTTGACCATGCTTCCAGAAACAAGCTTCCTGGCGTGGGGTTGGCGCTTCCCGTTCCTGATCAGCGCGGTGCTGGTCGCGGTCGGCCTGTTCATCCGGCTCCGCATCGCAGAGACGCCCGCCTTCGAGAAGCTTCAGGACGAGCAGAACATCGCGCCGATGCCGTTGGCTGAACTCATCGCCAATCACAAGCGAGACCTGCTGATCTCCATCGGGCTGAAGGTCTCGGAGGTCGCCTGGGTGTATATCATGACGGTGTTCATCATCGCATACGGGACCAGCATCGGCCTGCCAAAGACGCTGATCCTGAACTCCATCCTTGTCGCAGCGCTTCTGGAGTTCATCACCATGCCGCTATTCGGCTGGGCGTCGGACAGGGTGGGCCGGCGTGCAATGTTCATTGCAGGTTCGCTGGTGAGCGCCGTCTGCGCCTTTGCGGTGTTCGCGTTGCTCGACACGAAGAATCCGATGGTCGTGACGCTCTCGATCGCGGTCATCGTCAGCCTGACGCACGCCATGATGTTCGGTCCCGAAGCTGCCTACTTGCCTGAGCTGTTCGGAACGAAGACCCGATACACAGGCTGCTCCATCGGCTGTCAGGTCGCGGCCGCCATCTCGGGCGGCCTCGCCCCGGTCGTGGCGACAGGTCTGCTCGGCTGGACGGGCGCCACCTGGCCGATCTCGATCTACCTGGTCATTCTCGCGGCAATCAGCCTGGTCTCGGCGCTGGCTTCGGCGGAAACCAAGGATCTCAATCTCCTGAGGCACTGAACGGCGCGGATCGCGAGCCAGACAACTCTTGCACCAACTGATCGAGGACATGATGACCAGGAAGACCGTCGTGAAGACGGGCAACGCGGCTCCCGCGGCAGGCCCCTACTCTCAAGCCATCGGAACCGACGCACTCGTTTTCGCATCCGGACAGCTCCCGATTGATCCGGCTTCAGGGGAGATGCCGAACGGAATCGAAGCGCAAACGCGCCAATCGCTGGCCAACCTTGCGGCAGTGCTTGAGGCGGGCGGAGCGTCGCTCGGGACGGTGGTGAAGACTACCGTCTTCCTCAAGAACATGAGCGATTTCGCCGTCATGAACGGTATCTACGCCGAGCACTTCAAGGAGGCGCCGCCCGCGCGCTCGACCATCGAGGTCGCGCGTCTTCCGAAGGATGCCCTGGTGGAGATCGAAGCCATCGCTTTGAAGGGCTGATTGCTGCAATGAACATTCACTCACCATCGAAGCCGCCTCCCCGGATGGTGGAAGCATTCGAGCATCCGGCAGGATCCGCCGCACGGGCGAGGCCTGGCGGTGCGAGCGGCTGGCAAGGAAGATTGCTGCACATCCACATCGCTCCGGCCGCGAGCTACGAGATGGAGGAGCTGGCGGAAGCCGAATGCGTGGCTGGACGAGGTATCGTCGGCGACCGCTACTTTCATGGCACGGGAACATATTCGCCCAAGCCGGACGTTCGCGAGGTCACGTTGATCGAGCAGGAAGCGCTCGATGCGCTGTCGCGCAACGATCCGCCATTGCAGGAGCGGCCGATCATCCTCGAACCGCATGATCATCGGCGCAACTTGACGGTCCTGGGCGTGCCGCTCAATCACTTGGTCGGGCGTCGCTTCAGGATCGGGGATGTCATCTTGCGCGGAGGCAGGTTGAACTTTCCCTGCAAATACCTGGAAGAGCTGCTCGGCAAGCCGGTCTTTCTGCCTCTATATAACCGGTCCGGGCTGAACTGCGGCATCGAGCGAGGCGGCATCATCCGACCCGGCGACATGATCGAGCTCGTCGACCCATGACGGCGCGCATCATCATGAAATTGCGCGTCGAGGCGGCGCGCCATACGACGTCCGACGTTCTTCATATCTCGCTACAACATCCACTCCGTCCGGAACTCCCGGAGTGGACCGCGGGGGCGCACGTCGACTTGCGACTTCCGGACGGCCGCGTACGCCAGTACTCGCTTTGCGGCGATCCGAACGACCGATCGAGGTATGAAATCGCGATCAAACGCGAGGCATCCGGCCGGGGTGGATCTAGATGGATTCATGAAAATTTGGGTCCAGGCGCGATAGCGCACGTCTCGGCGCCGCGAAACAACTTTCCGATATCCGCATGCGCCGAGCGTCACGTCATGATCGCCGGCGGCATAGGCATCACGCCCATTCTCGCCATGGCACGCACTCTGAAATCGCAGGCGAAGGATTTTCAGGTGCACTTCTGCGCCCCCTCGCCTGAGGAGGCACCGCTGCTGTCCGAGCTCAATGAAGTTTGCGGACCGCGCTTGCAGCGCTGGTTTTCCAAAACCGGAAGGCGCTTCGATCCCGACGTGATTGGCGATTATTCGCCAAGCATGCACGTCTATATCTGCGGCCCTCAGCGCCTGCTGGATTCGGTGCAGGCCCGTCTGTCGGCTTGGCCGGTCGAACAGCTGCATGGCGAAGTTTTCCAGGCGACACTGGACGAGAACTTCAAAGCGGAGCCATTCGAAGCCACCATAGCGTCGAACGGACAGCGCCTGCTCGTGCCGGCAGACAAGTCGCTGCTCGAAGTGTTGCGTGATAGCGGCTTTCTGCTGCCATCGTCCTGTGAACTCGGCATTTGCGGGTCTTGCGAATGCGGTTACAGCGATGGCGTGGTCATCCATCGGGACAAGGTCCTGCCCCTCTCCAGACGTCAGGATCGCATGATGCCATGCGTGTCCCGGGCTCGGGTCGCGGTTACGCTGGACCTCTAGAAACCCCTCCTGCTTCAGGACGAAGCCGCTGCTCGAGCGAAGCAGGACCGCTGCCGCGCGCCTGTGCTCGTCACCGAGGAACCGGTACCGACATCATGAGCCGCGCCGCTTGGCTTGCCGTCGCGAAAGGGCACAAAACAGATGTTGGAACCCGGTGGCCAGCGCCTGAACCTTCAAGCCGCGAGCGGCAGTGGGGTTTCATCTTGTTGCCGGACCTCGATCTCGGCATCCGGCAGCCTCTGCACACCTTGAGGATCAGAAAGGAACAATCATGACCCCGGTGGCGCGGCGCGGAACCTCATCCGGCGCGGTTGCTTCGGATGGGGCTTATCCGCGCACCTGGCGGAACTGCCCGGTGCCCGTGAGGCTTGTTCGGAGAAACATGAGCCGGACGCGTCTCGATCATGAACAAAGCCATCGTCTGTGTTGTCGACCTCTGCGTACGCCATTGGCGGGCGGCGATCGCGATCGGTATCGTGCTGCTGATCGGAACAACGGTCTACGACGTCGCCCGCTTCTCCATCAACACTGACATCGAAGCGCTGCTCTCGCCGAATCTGCCCTGGCACCAGCGGCAGGTGCAGCTGACGCAAGCCTTTGCTCAGAAGGGCATCACGGCCGTTGTGACCGCTCCCACGCCTGAGAACGCCGCGATTGCGACGGGCGCGCTGGCAGAGAAGCTTGCAAGGAATCCCGATCTCTACCGCCAGGTCACGCAGCCCGACAGCGGCGACTTCTTCGATCGCAACGGATTATTATATCGCTCCTTGTCCGAAGTCACGAATACGGCTGAGGGCCTTGGCCGCGCGCGACCTTTCCTGACGGGACTCGCGGCCGACCCAAGCCTGCGCGGCGTTGCAGACGTGCTCGCCTCCGCAGCGGACAGCGTCCGGGCTGGTCGTCTCAAGCTCGAGCAATTGGCATGGCCGCTTTCGCTTGCCAAGGCCACTCTGAGCGATGTGCTCGCCGGCCGGCCCGCTTTCTTCTCCTGGCAGGAGCTGCTGCGGGGCCATGCTCTTCCGGCCAGCGAGTCCAGGCATTTTGTCGAGGTTGCCCCCAAGCTCGACTTCAGCGCGCTGCAGCCAGGTCGCGAAGCGACCGAGGGCATCCGCAAGGTAGCGGCTGATCTCAAGAATTTGGGCGCTGATGTGCGGCTAACCGGACAAGTGCCAATGAATGATGACCAGTTCTCCGTCATTCGCTACAGCGCGGCGCGCGATACGCTGACCGCAGCCTTTGGCGTGCTGGTGATCCTGTGGCTTGCGCTGCGCTCCTTCAAGCTGATCGCTTCGGTGTTCCTTAGCCTGCTCGTCGGCCTGGCTGCAACGGCAGCACTCGGCCTTGTCATCGTCGGCTCGTTCAATCTGATCTCGATTGCATTCTTTGTGCTGTTCGTCGGTCTCGGCGTTGATTTCGGCATTCAGTTCAGCGTGCGTTACCGCACCGAGCGCTATGAGCTCGGGAGCCTGCGGCAGGCGCTGTGCAGCGCGGCTCGCAAGGCTGGAACGCCGCTGTCGCTGGCGGCCGCGGCCACCGCCGTCGGATTCTTCGCCTTCCTCCCCACCAGCTATCGTGGCCTTTCCGAGCTTGGCCTCATTGCCGGGTGCGGGATGCTGATCGCCTTTCTCTGCAGCATCACGCTCGTACCGGCGATGGTCGCGGCCCTCAATCCGCCGGGAGAGCCGGCTCCGATCGGCTTCAAGGTCCTCGCCCCCGTCGACGACTTCCTGCAGCGCCATCGCATCGCCGTGATCGCGGGCACCTTTCTGGTCGTCCTGGCCGGCACTCCCCTCCTGTTCCATTTGAGCTTCGATTTCAATCCGATCGACCTGCAGAATCCGACCTCCCCGTCCGTGGTGACCTATCGCCAACTGCAGTCCGAACCGCAGACCAGCGGCAATGACGCGGAGATCCTGGCGCCATCGCTCGACCGCGCCGATCAAATCGCCAAGCGCCTGGCATCGGTCCCCGAGGTCTCGCAGGCATTGACGTTGACGAACTTCGTACCCGCCGACCAGAGCCGGAAGATCGCAGCTTTGCACGCGGCGGCCGAGGCGCTCGATCCCGCCTTGCATCCGCGTCGAAGACCAACTGCGCCAAGTGATCAGGACGACGTTGCCGCTCTGCGTCGAGCGGCGGATGCGCTTGATCGGGCGGCCGCGGGCGCGACAGGGAGCGCGGCAGACGACGCGCGAAGCCTCGCGGCCCTGCTCAAGCAGCTTGCGGACTCACCGTCGGACACCCGCAGCCGCGCCGCCGACGCCATCATTTCACCCCTCGACTACGATCTGGCGCTTCTGTCCAAGAGCCTCGCTCCGCAGACCATCACGCTACAGGATTTGCCGCCGAACCTGGTGCGCGACTGGATGCTGCCCGATGGTCGCGCTCGCGTGCAGGCGTTGCCCAAGGGCGATTCCAACGACATCAATGTGCTGCGCAAGTTTGCGGTCGCCGTGCTTCAAGCCGAACCTGCGGCGGCAGGTGCCGCGGTCAGCTATTATGAATCCGCACGAACCGTCACAAGAGCCTTTATCGAGGCAGGCATCCTGGCGCTTGTTGCGATCGCGATCCTGCTCTACATCGCCTTGCGCCGAACGATCGACGTTCTGCTGACGCTCATCCCGCTGCTGCTTGCGGGCGCGGTGACCCTGGAGATTTCCGTGCTGTGGGGCCTTCCGCTCAATTTTGCAAACATCGTCGCGCTACCGCTGTTGCTCGGCGTCGGCGTTGCGTTCAAGATCTACTACATCATGGCTTGGCGCGCCGGCAAAACCGGGTTGCTGCAATCGACCCTCACCCGCGCGGTCATCTTCAGCGCCATGACCAATGCAGTGGCGTTCGGCAGCATGTGGGTTTCGAACTATCCGGGCATGTCGAGCATGGGCAAGATGATGGGGCTGGCATTGCTCTGCACGATGGCAGCTGCCGTGCTGTTCCAGCCGGTGCTGATGGGCCGACCGCGGCAGGTCCAGCACCATGACGAGATGAGGTCCCTGCCCGAGGCGGCGGAGTGAGGCCAAGGCGTCGGGGTTTGTCTGCGGGTATGCCCGACGTCGAGGCGATCTTCCCCCTTGGCCTCACGCGCGCACGGGGCGGGATCTTTGATTGATCCCCGGCTCAATGCGTATCGGTTTCCTGCCAGCGCTCGAGGTCAGATTTCTTGACGCCCTTCGAGCCCTGCTCCTTCTCGACCGGCTCCTTCCAGGGCTTGTCGGTCTGCTTCATGGATCCCCAATCGTTGCTCTCGCGCGGATCGTCGGTCGGCTTTTCACGGCTCATGCTGGTCCTCCTCGATTCACCCTGAGCCGAGAACGTCGCCTGTCGCCGCTCGTTCCAGTCAGGCCGGGCCGGCCAGGCCGTCTGCCGCCGGCGCCCGCGGCAGCAATGAACCTTCTGCCCGCGAGCTTGGTTATCGTCGCGCCGCGCAATGGCCCGCGACGGAAACAGGCGACAGATGGCGGACAAGCCGACCGAGCAGCACAAGAATAAGACGAGTGCCGCGCGGCTCTGGCCCCTCCTTGCCGTGAACTTCTTCATGGCCGACATGCAGTCCGGAATCGGGCCGTTCGTCGGCGTCTTCCTGCTGGAGCGCGGCTGGGCCAGCGGCATGATCGGCACGGCGATGACGATCGGCAATATCGCGGGCATGCTGATCGCGACGCCGGTCGGCGGCATGATCGACGCCTCCACGCGCAAGCGCCTGTGGGTCGTTGTCCCGGGCCTCGCCGTGGTGGCGGCCTCGTCCATCATCCTTCTCTGGCAGAATTTCTGGGCGGTCGCCGCATCGCAGATTGCAACCTCCATTGCTGGCGTGGCGATCGTCCCGGCGGTGACCGGCATCACGCTTGGCATTGTGAAGCAGCGAGGCTTCACGCGCCAGAACGGCCTCAACCAGGCCTTCAATCACGGCGGCAACATGATTGGCGCGGCGGCCTCCGGCTATCTCGGCTGGCAATTCGGCTACTTCTCCGTGTTTCTGCTTGCCGCTTTGTTCGGCGCGATCACGATTGCCTGCGTCCTGATGATTCCGCCCTCCTCGATCGACAATCACGCGGCGCGCGGCGGCAAGGAAGACGATCCGAAGAGCCAGCACAGCGGCCTCACCGTGCTCTTCAGGCACACTCCGCTGCTCGTGCTTGCGCTCTCGCTTGCCGCCTTTCATCTCGGCAACGCAGCGATCGTTCCGCTCTATGGCATGGCCGCCGTGGCGGGGCAGCACGCCAACGGACCGAGCTTTGTCGCAACCACCATCGTCATCGCACAGGGCACGATGATCATCGCGTCCGTCATCGCCATGCGCGCTGCGGAGGGCCGCGGCTACTGGCCGATCCTGCTGGTCTCGTTCCTGGTTCTGCCGCTCCGCGGCGCGCTCGCCTATTTCCTCAGCGGATGGTGGGGCGTGTTTCCCATCGAGATCCTGGATGGCGTCGGCACCGGTCTGCAGAGCGTCGCAACACCTGGAATGGTGGCGCGCTCGCTGAGCGGCACCGGCCGTATCAATCTCGCGCAAGGCGCCGTCATCACCATCCAGGGCGCGGGCGCCGCGGTCAGTCCGGCGCTCGGCGGCTGGATCGCGGAGTGGGTCGGCTTCTCGCCGGCCTTTCTCGTGCTCGGCGCGCTGGGCTTCGTTGCGGTGGGCTCGTGGGTCGCGCTTCGCGCCGCTGTGAAGCAATACTGATGGACAGTACGGCCGCAGACATCCAGCCGGATGGAGCCCGATTCCGGAACCACCAACAGCCGCAACGTGAACAGCGCGCAGCGGAAGCGCTGGCTCGGTCAGGAGGACCGCTGTCTGGTGCCGTTCGACATCCGCAACCGGACTCTCGCCTTTCCGGCAGCAGGTCTCCTGGGAGCCTTTGACCGTCGAGCCGGCATCTCGGCCGCCTGCTGTCCGTCCTCGACCGGCGGCCTTGACCGGCGATTTGAACGGAAGCAAAACACTGGCCCGAAGAACGAGAGCAAGCGTTGACAGGTCAGGGGTCAGTGCGATTGCCCACTATCCGTATTGCGCCTGAGCGGAGTTCGCGAGGATGCCCGAGCAAGGCCGACGGGTCGTGTATTCGTCCGGAGAGTGGGAGATCGATCTGGCTCGCAGGGAGCTGCGGGCACGGGGCGTGCCCGTTGCTCTTGGAGGCCGAGCCTTCGAGATCGTCGAAGTCCTGATCAAGTCGGCTGGCGAGCTGGTGACGAAAGACGAGCTGATAGCTCGGGTCTGGCCGGGCGCCGCGGTGGAGGAAAACACCCTTCAAGCTCACATATCCGCGCTGCGCAAAGCCTTGGGATCGGACCGCCAGATGTTGAAAACCATAGCGGGCCGCGGATACCGACTGCTTGGCACGTGGGGAGCACCTCCATACGACACATTGTCGGATGCTGGATCAGCCGAGAGGGAATTTATGCGCCCGTCTCGGACCAATTTGCCTGAGCCGACCTCAACATTCGTCGGCCGCGATGCCAATGAGAAGGAACTTCGAGAACTCCTGTCAGCGCGCCGGCTCGTTACTCTGACGGGCCCGGGCGGAATCGGTAAGACAAGACTTGCCGTCGAGGTGGCTCGCGACCTGTTTTCCAGCTTCGAAGGCGATTGTTTTCTTGTGGAACTGGCGTCGCTGACCGACCCGGGGCTCCTGCCGTCCGTCGTTGGACAGGTTCTGGGCTTGAAACTGGGGGAGGAAGCCACATCCCACGCCGTTGCTCAGCTCACGGGCGGCAGGAAGCTGCTTCTCGTTCTAGACAACTGCGAGCACGTCATCGAGGCGACCGCTCAGCTAGCGGAAACGATCGTGCGCGCGTGCCCGCATACGACCATTCTTGCCACCAGCCGGGAGGTCCTTCGCATCGACGGCGAATACGTGTATCGCGTACCACCGCTGGACGTGCCGCCCGACGATGAAACCGATCCGCACCGGGTTCTCGGGCACAGCGCTGTCCAGCTCTTCCTCTCCAGAGCGACCGCCTCGCAGTCGGACTTTCCGTCTCACCAGGAGGAACTCCTGGTTATTTCGGCCATCTGCCGGTGCCTCGACGGCATCCCTCTTGCCATCGAATTCGCCGCGGCCCGTGCTGCAACGCTCGGGCTTCACCATGTTGCGGCACGCCTGGACGACCGCTTCGGATTGCTGACCAGTGGTCGTCGAACAGCGCTTGCTCGCCACCAGACCTTACGGGCCATGCTCGATTGGAGCTTTGAGCTCCTGACGCCGCCGGAACAACACACCTTGCGTCGTCTGGCCGTGTTTCAAGGCGGATTTTCGCTGGAAGCCGCCGCGGCGATCGCCGAAGACCCGGCAAGTCCCATCTCCGTGATTGAAGACATTGTCGGCAACCTCGCGACGAAATCCTTGGTGCAGTTGGATGGATCGGAACATGCCGGCCGCTGGCGAATGCTCGAGACGATACGAGCCTATGCGCTCGAAAAGCTGGACGAGGCCGGCGAGGCAGCGCGCGCCAGGCGGCGTCATGCCGAATATTTTTGCAATCTGTTCGTGTCGATGGGCTCGGGCGCGACGTCGCAGACGAAGACCGGGGGCATTGATCGCTACGTTCGCGATCTCGACAACGTCCGTGCAGCCCTCGACTGGTGT
The DNA here is from genome assembly GCA_035293585.1 of Bradyrhizobium sp. Lineage (GTDB taxonomy): Bacteria > Pseudomonadota > Alphaproteobacteria > Rhizobiales > Xanthobacteraceae > Bradyrhizobium. The sequence continues at coordinate 103,263 of DATGMN010000039.1, forward strand.
TTCTGCCCCGAAGGCGATCTGGCGATCGGGGTCTCGCTCACAGCCTCCTACGTGCCGGTCTGGCTAAATCTATCATTGGTCGCCGAGTGCAGGGAGCGCGCCGAGCGCGCGCTGGCATGCTCCGCGATCGAGACCTCCTTGAGCGCCCGCCTCCGGATGCAGCTCTATATCGCGTTCGGGATGGCGCTTGTTCAATTGAGGGGAGCCGAGCAGGACATTGGCCCAATCCTGTCGAAAGGGCTCGAAATTGCCGAGAGCATCAATGATGTCGATGCGGAGTTGCGGGCGCTCTGGGCCATGTGGACCTATTTGGACCACAAGGGTGACCACAGGGGCGCGCAATCCCTTGCGCGACGATTTTCGCAAGTGGCGCACAGGAAAGGCGACGGGGCGGATATTCTCGTTGGTGAGCGGCTGCTCGGCTACACCGCGCACTATCTCGGCAACCAGATGGAGGCGCGTCACCGTCTCGATCGTGTCATCGACGGTTACGTGGCCCCGAGCGACCAGCGTCACGTGATCTGGTTTCAACACGATCAACATCTGGTTGCGGCAATCGTGCTGACGCGCGTTCTTTGCTTCCAGGGCTTGCTGGACCAGGCACGGCGCAACGCAGCGGCGTGTCTCAAGCAAGCGCGGACCCTGCAAAACATCCCGACCCTTCGTTACGTCCTGGGGTGGGGCCTGTGCCCCATCTCGCTCATGATCGGCGACCTCGACGCCGCAGCGGAATCCGTGGCGATGCTTGTCGATCTTGCTGCGCGGCGCCGGCTGCCTTTCTGGCGAACGGTCGGGCGCGCTTTGGAAGGGACACTTGCGATCCGACGCGGCGAGTTCGCATCCGGCTCGGCCATGTTGCGTGACGCGCTTGACGCCAGACCCGGCTGGATCGTTCGTTTCCCGGACTTCCTCGGTGCACTCGCCGAGGGACTTGGCGGGCAGGGACAATTTTCCGACGCCCTCTCCACAATCAGGCAGGCACTCGAAAGAAGCCGGCGCGGAGAGGCACGGTGGTATCTGGCCGAACTTCTTCGTATCAAAGGCGAACTCCTGCTGCAGGCCCAGGACAATCAGATCGAAGCGGAGGCCTGCTTCCGGGAGGCGCTCGATTTGGCGGAGAGCCAGGGAGCCCTGCTCTTGCAATTGCGTAGCGCCGTGAGCTTCGCTCGTCTGCGGCTTCGGCAGGATCGGCTCGAGCAAGCGCGCCGGATTCTGGCTCCCGTTTACGATCAGTTCAGCGAGGGCTTCGACGCCCCCGATCTGCGCAACGCCCGGGCCCTGCTTGACTCATTGCAGTCGGGACATAGCGAGAGGGCCATATACCGAACTCGCAGCTAATCGGCGCTGATACGGCCTCGCTCGTCGTTTGAATTGACCGCTCCTGTTTTGTCGTTGCCGGCTTGTATCAGCTGCGCGGCGATAGCACCGGCACGCAAGCGACAACTTTTCAGGACTTTTCAGATCGATCCCAAGGACTGCAGACGCAAGCGCGCTTAGGCTGCGCGTGAAGCAGGTCCATCACGCCTCCGTGAATGAGCTTGAACGATCGATCAGCGAAGAGTGAGTCAAGATGACTGAGACGATGCGAGCCGCCATCCTCGATGGAGCAAAGCAGCCATTCCGGCTTGCGTCGATTCCTCGGCCAATTCCCGCGCGCGGTGAGGTGCTGGTCAGGGTTGCCGCCAGCGGGGTCAATCCGCTGGATACCAAGATCAGGGCTGGCGTCGCGGCGCATGCACGGCATCCTTTCCCGGCGATCCTCGGAATCGACCTCGCCGGCACCGTGACGGCGGTCGGAGCTGAGGTGACCGCTTTTCGCGAGGGCGATGAGGTGTTCGGCATGACCGGCGGCGTCGCTGGTGTGCAGGGATCGCTCGCCGAATACGCCGCGGTCGACGCCGCGCTGCTGGCCAGGAAGCCGAAAAACGTCGGCATGCGCGAAGCCGCTGCATTGCCCTTGATCTTCATTACGGCATGGGAAGGGCTTGTCGATCGCGCCGGCATCAGGTCGGGTCAGAACGTGCTCATCCACGGTGGTGCTGGTGGCGTCGGTCACGTCGCCGTGCAGCTCGCGCTATCGGTCGGCGCCAGGGTATTCGCGACTGGCTCCGCCGACAGCCTTTCCTTTATTCGGGAACTTGGCGCGAGTCCGATCGACTACGGCGCGACCACCGTCGAGCAATACGTGACCGAACACACCGGCGGCAGGGGATTCGACCTCGTCTATGACAACGTCGGCGGCGCCACGCTGGATGCTTCGTTCATTGCGATCACCCGCTTCGGCCACGTCGTCAGCGCGCTCGGCTGGGGCACACACGCCCTTGCGCCGCTCTCATTCCGCGGTGGCACCTATTCGGGCGTGTTCACATTGCTGCCGCTCCTGACCGGCGAAGGCCGCGCCCATCATGGCGAAATCCTGCGCGAGGCCACCAAACTCGTCGAGGGCGGCAAGTTGCGGCCGCGCCTCGATCCGCGCCGTTTCAACCTGTCGAATGTCGATGCGGCACATGCCGCGATCGAAGATCGATCGGCAAAAGGAAAGATTGTGGTCGATATCGAATAGCGGGTTGATCGCGCTGTTCTGGAAGACCGCGCTCGTCAGTCTCGCCTCACAGGAGAGGATGCCATGCCAGCGATCACGACGAAGGACGGAATCGAACTCTTCTGCAGGCGACGACGCCGTGAAGGCGCAAATCGACATCCACAAGCTGCGCGGCGATGTCAGGATCCTTGAAGGCTCAGGCAACAATGTCGCGGTGCTGACCGGCGCCAACGGCAAGGTCTTTGTCGATGCCGCTATCACCGCCACGAAGCCGCGCATCCCGGAAGCGGCCAACAGCCTCAGCGTCGAGCCGGCTTTACTCCCGGCCAACGGCCATCGCGTGCAATTCGGATGCGAACGGCACCAGCACGAATGATCTCGACAACAGAACGGACCAAACCATGCGCCTCGCATCTGCCCTCGCAACTCTAACCACCGGAATCACACTGATGAGCAGCCCGACCGTCGCCGCACCCGCAGACCCCGCGACCGACTTGCGGATCCATCCTCAAATTCGTTCGTTCCTGACGGAGTTGAACAAGGATCCAAGCCCCTTCTGGCAACTCCCGCAGCCGAAACCCCAGGACATCCTCACCGGCCTGCAGGGCAAGACAGAGGTCGACATGTCCGGGGTGAAGATCACAGACAAGACGATCACCGAAGGCGAGCACCTGGTGAAGCTTTACGTGATGACGCCGGAGCGTCCGGTGGGCAAACCCGGCGTGTTGTTGTTCATCCATGGCGGGGTCTGGATCGCCGGCAATTTCCAGAATCATCAGCGGCTGTTGCGCGATCTCGTCGTGGGATCGGGCCAGGTCGGGGTATTCGTGGAGTACACCCCGCTGCCCGCCGCAAAATTTCCGACTCAGCTTGAGGAATCGTACGCCGCGCTGAAGTGGATCGCGGCCAACGCCGGCGACCTTGGCGCCGATGGCAGCCGCATTGCGGTTGCCGGCAATTCGGTCGGCGGCGACATGACCGCAGCGCTGACGCTGATGGCGAAAGACCGCAAAGGGCCGAAGATAAGCTATCAGGTGCTGTTCATTCCCGCGACCGATGCGAGCGTCGACACCGCCTCATACCACGAATTCGCCACCGGACGCTTTCTGCCGCGCGAATTCATGAAATACGGTTGGGACCGCTATGTGACCGATGAGAAAACCCGCAACAACCCTTACGTCTCGCCGCTGCGAGCCAGCAAGGAGGAGCTCACGGGGCTGCCACCGACACTCGTCATAACCGCGGAGAATGATCCACTTCGTGATGAAGGCGAAGCCTACGCCCGCAAGCTGGAAGAAGCGGGGGTCGACGTAACCGCGGTCCGCTTCAATGGCACCATCCACGATTTCGTACTTCTCAACGCGCTTCGCCACCTTCCATCGACGGAGAGCGCGATCCGCTTGGCAAGCGACGGCATCCGAAGCCATATCGGCCAATGACCTGAGTGGCGGACGACTTCGACCGCGAAGTCGTTCGCCCTTGCCGCCAGCTTTGCGCGGAGGCACGCTTGCCGGCTGTGCAGCGCAGCGTTCGGCGATCAATAGACGCGCTCCTTTGGCGGTATCGTCGCGATGTCGTTGGAGAGCGGTTGCAGATGGACCGGGCGATAGTCGAGCCGCACGCGGCCATCCTGGTCCAGCCAGGACAGGCTGTGCTTGAGCCAGTTCTCGTCATCGCGGTTGGGAAAATCCTCGCGTGCATGTGCGCCGCGGCTTTCCGTCCGGCCAATGGCGGCGCGCAGGCTGACGCTTGCCTGCGCCAGCATGTTGTCGAGCTCGAGTGCTTCGGCGAGATCTGTGTTGAACATCATCGAATGGTCGGCGACACCAAGTTCGTCGCGCATCATCGCGACGACGTCGCCAAGCTTGTCGGCGCCTTCCTCCAGCAATGAGCCGGTCCGGAACACCGCGCAATGACGCTGCATGGTCCGCTGCATCGCCAGCCTGATCTCGCCCGAACCGCGGCTGCCTTTCGACCACCTGATGCGATCGAGCCTTGCGATGGCGCGCTCGCTTGCCTCGTCGGGCAACGTCGGGTGCCCTTCGCCGGGACGCAGCCCCTCGGATGCCCGCAGCGCCGCCGCGCGTCCGAACACAATAATGTCGAGCAGCGAGTTCGAGCCGAGCCGATTGGCGCCGTGGACCGACACGCAGGCAGCCTCGCCGATCGCCATCAGCCCCGGCACGACGGCCTCCGGGTCGCCCTGGCGCTTGGTGACCACCTCGCCATGCAGATTGGTCGGAATCCCACCCATGTTGTAGTGCACGGTCGGCAGCACCGGGATTGGCTGGCGGGTCACGTCGACGCCGGCAAATATCCGCGCGGTCTCGCTGATACCGGGCAGCCGCTCATGCAGGATGTCGGCGCCGAGATGCTCGAGATGCAGCTCGATATAGTCCTTCTGGGGCCCGCATCCGCGACCCTCGTTGATTTCGATCGTCATGGCGCGACAGACGACGTCGCGGCCGGCCAGATCCTTGGCGCTCGGCGCATAGCGCTCCATAAAACGCTCGCCTGCGGAATTTGTGAAGAAGCCGCCCTCGCCTCGCGCGCCTTCCGTGATCAGGCAACCGGAGCCGTAGATGCCGCTCGGATGGAACTGCGTGAACTCCATGTCCTCCAGCGGCAGGCCCGCGCGGAGCACCATGGCGTTGCCGTCGCCCGTGCAGGTGTGCGCGGCCGTGCAGGAGAAATAGACCCGGCCGTAGCCGCCGGTCGCCAGCACCGTACGATGGGCGCGGAAGCGATGCAGTGTGCCGTCTTCCATGTTCCAGGCCAGCAGCCCGCGGCAGGCGCCGTCATCGTCCATCAAGAGATCGAGCGCGACATACTCGACAAAGAACTCGGTGCCGTGCTTCAGGCATTGCTGGTACAGCGTATGCAGGATGGCGTGACCGGTGCGATCGGCCGCGGCACAGGTGCGCTGCGCCATCTGCTTGCCGAAATCGATGGTCTGCCCGCCGAAGGGGCGCTGGTAGATCCTGCCGTCCGCCGTGCGCGAGAACGGAACGCCATAGTGCTCGAGCTCCAGCACCGCGGGGACGGCCTCGCGGCACATGTATTCAATCGCGTCCTGGTCGCCGAGCCAGTCCGAGCCCTTGACGGTGTCGTACATGTGGAAGCGCCAATTATCGCCGTCACCCATATTGCCGAGCGAAGCGGCCATGCCGCCCTGCGCCGCAACCGTGTGACTGCGCGTCGGAAACACCTTGGTGACGCAGGCGGTCCTCAAGCCCGACGCGGCCATGCCGAGCGCGGCACGCAGCCCCGCCCCGCCGGCCCCGACGATGACGACGTCGTAAGCGTGATCGATGATCTCGTAGGCCTCGGTCATGGCACCATTCCCGGTGGTAGAGCGGACTGCGTTCAGTCTAGTCCCTCGACAATGCGCACGTCACGTTCGCAGGCATTGCCGAGTGCCTTCAACGCGTCCTGATAGGCGGGGCTATCATGCGCCGCGATCGCCTGCTCGATGCTGGCAAACTCGGTCACCGTGACACGCTGGACGATCCCCTGCTCATACGCCTTTGCCGCATTGCCGCGGGTGAGGAAGCGACCGCCATTGGCGGCGATCGCTGGCCCCGCGAGCTTGGCGTAGGCGCCAAGCGCTGCGGGATCGGAGATGGCGCGGTAGAAGGTGATCCAGTATCCCTTGGCCATGACCAGCCTCACGATGCCGTCGCGCGCCGCGGCAATTTCCAGTTGGGCCGGACGAAGTGGCAGGTGTAGCCGTCGGGATAGCGCTCGAGATAATCCTGATGCTCCGGCTCCGCTTCCCAGAATTCCCCAGCCAGTGTCACCTCGGTGACCACCTTGCCGGGCCATAGCTTCGAGGCCTCGACGTCGGCAATGGTGTCCTCGGCAATTTGTTTCTGCTCGTCGGTCGTAAAGAAGATGGCCGAGCGGTAGCTGGTGCCCCAGTCATTGCCCTGGCGGTTGAGCGTGGTCGGGTCATGAATCTGGAAGAAGAATTCCAGCAGCGTCCGGTAGCTTGTCTTGTCGGGATCGAAGACGATCTCGATTGCCTCGGCATGGCCTTCATGGTTGCGATAGGTCGCGTTCTTCACCTCGCCGCCCGTGTAGCCGACGCGGGTCGAGATCACGCCCGGCTGCTTGCGAATGAGATCCTGCATGCCCCAGAAGCAGCCTCCGGCCAGCACTGCGCGCTCAGTCGTCATCTGATGTCCTCCACTTGAATCGATAGCCGTATCTCATATTGCCAGACGATACGTTCTGATGACATCGGGATCCGGATCGAGGCCGAGCCCGGGACCCTGCGGCACGGCGATGCGGCCGTGCTTCGGCTTCAGCGCTGCGCCATAGATCGTGGCCTCGAGATCGAAGCAGCGCCATTCGATCATGGAATCCGCCGAGCCGAGGGCCGCCGTCGCCTGGATCGCGGCCAGCAGGCCGGGACCGTCATAGAACGAGTGCGGCATCACCGTTGTGTTGTGGACGGCCGCAAGCGGAAAGATCTTGCGCAACTCGCTGATGCCGCCCATCTTGGCCGGGCTCGGCTGCACGAAATCGACCGCTCCGGCCGCCAGCAGGCGATCGAAATCCAGAAGCGTGTAAACGTTCTCGCCAGCCGCGATTGGAATGCCGGTCGCCCGCCTCAACTCGGCAAGGCCTGCGACATTTTCCGGCGGCCAGAGCGGCTCCTCGAGCCATTTCAGATCGATCGCCCGGAGATCGTCGGCCATCGCGCGTGCCTCGGCGAGCGTCCATGGACAGTTGACGTCGAGCGTCAGCGCGATGTCGGGCCCGGCTTCGTCACGCGCGGCGCGGATCGCGGCGATCTCGATTTCGTGGAGCTTGAGCGTGCCGAACCCGGCTTCGATCACCTGGCCGACACTGGTCCGGACCAGGGCGGGATCGCCGTAGCGGACCAGGCTCGCGTAGCAGCCGAGATCGGCCGCACCCCCGCCCAGCAGCCGGCACAGCGGCATATTGGCGGCCTTGCCGGCAATATCCCACAACGCGATGTCGACCGCCGAGATGCCGAAGGCGAGCGCACCGCCGCGTCCGAACACGTGCAGCTTCTTCTGCACCTCCAGCATCAGCGGCTCGATCCGCGTGGCATCCTTGCCGATGCATAACGGTGCAATCAGTTTATCGATGGCGAGCTTGGCTGAGCCGACCGCGCGAAAGCCGAAGGCTTCGCCCCACCCCGTCAGCCCCTGGTCGGTGGTCACGCGGACGAGCAGCGAGTCGGCGGCGGGAAGGTTGCTGTCGCCCCAGGCCGACGCGTCCGACCTGGTGCCCGCCCTGAACGGAATCCGGATCGGGATGGTCTCGACAGCGGTGATGATCATCTGAGCCATCTCCATGCGGAGCTTCGAGCCGGCTTGCCTGCTCGGCAGCGATCAGGCGTGCTGATGACGGGGATCGTCATGTTGATCATGATATTCGAGGCCAAGCGGGCCGATGGCGGACACCTGCGTCACGTATTCGCCTGACTTCGCCCAGTGGAAATGCCAGGTCTCGCCGGGCAGCACGACGACACTACCAGGCGGATAGGCCTGGACGCGGTCGCCGTCGAAGCTCTCGCCGAGCCCGATATAGAAGACACCCGACATCACCGTATAGATCCGGTCCTCCGGATGCTTGTGCGGCATCAGTTTCGTGCCGCCGGGCACCTTCACCCGCACCTTATATGGGCCGGGCTCGGCGGGGCGTCCGACCATCACCGCAAGCCGAGCGCCGGCCGGGAAGGCGGGAAACGGCTTCCAGTCGATGTCCTCGGGCAGGATCGCTCTGAACTCGGCCTGATCGGGCTGATGATTGCGGGTCATGGCGCGGCCTCCTTCCGGACAATGGTTCAACCGATGAGCTTGGCGTCCAGCGTAATGGTGGCGTTCAGAACCTTGGAGACCGGACAGTTCTTCTCGGCCTCGCCGGCGATGCGAGCGAACCCCGCCTCGTCGAGATTCGGAACCTTGCCGCGCAAGGTGAGCGCCGACTTGCTGATCTTGAACCCCTTGCCCTCCGGCTCGAGCGTGACCGCCGCCTCCGTGGAGAGTTGCGCCGGCGTGAAGCCGGCAAGCTGCAGGCCGAAGGCCAGCGCCATGGTGAAGCAGCCGGCGTGAGCGGCCGCGATAAGTTCCTCCGGATTGGTCCCCTTCTCGTTCTCGAAGCGGGTTTTGAAGGAATAGGGCGTCTGTGCGAGCACGCCGGACTCGCTGGACAGCTCACCGCTGCCGTCCCGGCCGGTGCCACGCCAAACTGCTGTTGCCTTGCGGATCATGTTGGCTCTCCCTGAAGGTCTGTCATCGTTCTGCTTATGCCGTGAACGCACTGCTGTCGATCGGCATTCTGTGCAGCCGATTTCCTGTGGCGGCAAAGATGACGCTACTCTGGATCTTCCCGCCCCGCAGTCTCAGCCGCCGAGTTGCCCGACATGGAAGCCCAGCCGGTTCTCGACATCGCCGGCGCGATGGAAGCCGCGCGCCATCAGCGCCTTGATCCTGGCCTGGCTTGCGGGGCGGCCGAGCGAGGCCATGAACGCGTCCCATTCGGGCTTGATCTCGAGATCGGGCGGCAGGCTCGCGACGTCGACCAGCCGCTTGGTCTCGGCAATCGCGTCCTTGTCGAAGGATGCCAGGCGCATGGCGAGCGCCTCGACGAAGCTGTCGAGCTCGCTATCCGGCAGCGCGCGGTTGACATAGCCATAGCGCTCGGCAAGGTCGCCGCCGATGTCGTCGGCGCCAAGCAGCACTTCGAGCGCGCGCCCGCGGCCCATGAGGCGCGGCAGCCGCGCCATCGGGCCGCCGCCCGGCACGAGGCCGGCACCGACCTCCCATTGCGACAGGATCGCCTTCTCGCGGCTGGCGAAGCGTATGTCGCTCGCCAAGGCGAGTTCGCTGCCGACGCCGGTCGCCCGGCCCCGGATTGAAGCGATCGACACCACAGGCGCCCGGCTGAGACGCACGAGCATGTCGGGAAGCGCCTGCAGGCCGGTCGGTCCGGGGCGAATGTTCAAGGACTCCTCGAGCGGTGCGAGGAAGTCGTAATGCGTGATGAAGAAGCCATCGACGGCGCTGTCGAACACCACCACCTTGAGCTCCGGATCGGTCTCGATGGCGGCGATGACGTCGTCGAGCAGAGGCAGATGCTTCGGTCCGAAGATATTCACCGGCGGCATGTCGAAGGTGACACGCCAGTATGACGGCAGGCGCCGCTCCAGCCGGATCTGCTCACTGGCAATGCCGCGTTCGGGGCGATTCATGATTTTCACTCCTGATGGGCTGCTGAAGGAAGGGACGCCTGCGACGGACGCGTGTCCCGTTCGTCTCAGATCGACTGTCGAAGCGTCCGGAAAGCCGTGCGCACTTCCGCGCAGAAAAGCTCCGGCTGTTCCCAGGCGGCGAAGTGCCCGCCCCTTTCGAGCCGGTTGTAGTGGATCAGCCTGGGATAGGCTTTTTCCGCCCAGCTCCGCGGCGCGGCGTAGATCTCGTCCGGGAACACGCTGACGGCGACCGGAATGGTGACGTGCTTCGGCTCGAAGAAGACCAGCTTGTTTTCCCAATACAGGCGGGCCGAGGAGACCGCCGTGTTGGTGAGCCAGTACAGCGTGATGTTGTCGAGCACGTCGTCGCGCGACAAACCCTCGCTCCTGCCGTCGAACACTCGCGCGATCAATGCGGTGCTGCGCGCATCGTGATCGAGCATCCAGGAGGCAAGGCCCGCCGGCGAATCCACCAGGCCGTACAGCGTCTGCGGCCGGTTCGACATCTCGATCGCATAGCCGAGGCCATGCTTGTAGAAGTCGTCGAGCTGGTCGTAGGCGTAGCGCTCGTCAGCCGAGAGGTCAGAGGGACGCGAGCCGCCGGGTTGCAGCGCTTTGGCGATGTCGTCAGGGACGGTCGCGGGCATGTTGGTGTGGATGCCGAGCAGTTCCGGGGGCGCCAGCAGCGCCATCTGCTCGGTGACGGCATTGCCCCAATCGCCGCCCTGCGCCACATAGCGCGTGTATCCCAGCCGCTTCATCAGCTCGATCCAGGCCCGTGCGATACGCTGGGGATCCCAGCCGAGCGTCGCAGGCTTGCCCGAGAAGCCGTGCCCGGGAAGCGACGGGATCACCAGATCGAACGCGTCTGCGATCTTCGCGCCATGGGCGGTTGGATCGGTGAGCGGGGCGATGATCTTCATCTGCTCGATGATCGAGCCGGGCCAGCCATGGGTGACGATCATGGGCAGCGCAGTCTCGTGCCGGGACCGAACGTGGATGAAGTGAATGTCGACGCCGTCGATCTCGGTGACGAATTGCGGCAAGGCATTCAGCCGCGCCTCCATCCGGCGCCAGTCGTAGTCGCTCTGCCAGTAGCGCACGAGCTGCTGGACGGTCGCCAACTGCACGCCCTGGGATTGATCGGCGACGATCTCGCGATCCGGCCATCGCGTCGCCGCCAGCCGGCGGCGCAGGTCGAGGAGGTCCTCCTCCGACGTGTTGACGCGGAACGGGCGGATGGCGCCGCTCGTTGCGGCGTGCGCCGCACGGACCGGAAACAGGCTCGACAGGCCGGCAGCGACCGCGCTCATGGCAGCGTTGGTCAGGAGCTGACGCCGGTCCGGAGTCATGATGTCGGCATCTGCTTTGGTGATCATTTCTCTCTCCCTGGCTCTCGGCCGGTCACTTCGATTGCAACCGATCATTCGATTGTCCTGTAAACACACTTTGGCGCAGAGGCCGGCAATATGCTCGTTATGGGTTGTTAGACACCGTTAGCTGTTGCGAGCCGTGCGAAGCATTGAAGCAGGCCGCGCCTGCGCCTCATGACGGCAGCGGCTTGCCCGCCTGCTCGCGCGCAATGTAGTCCGCGTACCAGTCCGGCCAGTTCTCGTCGCGCGCACCGATCCGCTTCTCGTGCTCGCCATGCGCGGCTGCCGCGCGGCGGAGTGCGCCGGCAAGCTCGCGAGGCGACGTGAATGTCGTCTCGGTGGTATCGATGCGCCCGGGTAATCGCGCAGTGATCTCCTGGAACAGCCAGCCATTGCCATCGGGATCGCGGAACGAAGCAAAGGAGCGATAGCTCCGACGTTCCGGATCTGGACCGCTGAGCCGCAGCCGGCCGAACAGATAAGGCTCGTCCGGGCCGCTGTAGGCGCCGCCGCCATCATGGAAAATCTCGCTGACGTCGATGCCGCGGCTGAGCAGATCCGCCCGCGCTGCATCGAGATCGGAGACGATCAGATACAATCCCTGTACGGAACCAGGCGCCGCCCCCGTGACGTTCCTGCCAAAGATCACCGAGCATCCCGAGCCCGGCGGCGTGAATTGGATCACCCGGTAGTCGTCGCCGGAGGCATAATCGGCATCCAGCCGCCAGCCCAAGCGGGCGTAGAAAGCCTTGGCGCGATCGACGTCGGACACGGGGATCACGACAATTTCGAGCTTCAGATCGAGCCCGGGCGATTTCGACGGCGCGGCTTCGGCTTCGCGACGCATCTCACTGGCTGTCATGGTATGCTCCCTCGCCAGGTTTGAAATTCAGCCGGCCCAAGCCGGCTCTTGGCAGTGGCATCTTCTCGCGAACGGAGGACAATTGCCTGTTATGGCTTGTGAGAGCCCGTTAGCTGTTGCGAGCCGCCTTGAATGCGACGACGCGGCCCAAATGCCTGGAAATCCGGCGGGCTATTTGCTCTGGCGTCATCGCCGACCCTGATCTAAAATCCGAACCAATTCAGAGCGCTAGAAGAAAAAGACGCCATGACGACGCCGCCGGCGCGCAGCAAAGAGACGATTGCGTTTGGTCCCTTCGAGCTGATCCCCAGCGAAAGACTGCTGATGAGGAACGGTGAGCGCATCGAGCTCGGCGCCCGCGCCCATGACATTCTGGTGACATTGCTGTCCCATCCCAACGAGGTCATCAGCAAGAACGATCTGATGGCGCAAGTCTGGCCCGGCGTCGCCGTCGAAGAAGGCAGCTTGCGGTTCCATATTGCCGGTTTACGCAAGGCACTCGGCGACGGCAAAGACGGCGCCCGCTATATCTCGACATCTTCGGGACGTGGCTACAGCTTTGTCGCGCCGATCTCACGCACGAGCCCGCGGGAGGCGGCGCCCGCTCCGGCCGAACCGACCGAAGACTTTCATCACTACAATCTGCCCGGCCGGCTGAACGCGATGATCGATCGCGAGGAGGATCTCGAGCGGGTGTCGAACCAGCTCAGCGCGCATCGGCTGGTCACCATTGTCGGTTCCGGAGGCGTCGGCAAGACCACCGTTGCGGTGGCGATTGCACACCAGCTCCGCGCCGCTTTCAACGGGGCAGTGCTTTTTGTCGATCTGAGCATGCTGAGCGATCCGCGCCTGGTCGCGACCGGGATCGCCTCCATGCTGGGGCTGTCCGTCCAGAGCGAGGACGCGACGGCCGGTTTGATCGCCTATCTCAGGGACAAGCGGATTCTCCTGGTTCTCGACACCTGCGAACATCTCATCGAAGCCGTCGCAACCCTTGCAGCGATGGTTTTTGGCAATGCGCCGCTGGTTCATATTCTCGCAACCAGCCGCGAGACGCTTCAGGTCCAAGGGGAATACGTCTACCGGCTCGATCCGCTCGGCTATCCCCTCGACAATGGCGACCTTTCTGCCGATGTCGCACGCAATTTTCCGGCGATGCAGCTGTTCGTCGAACGCGCGATGGCAAGCGGCGCGCAACTGGCTCTCGATGATGCCGACGCGGCCATCGTCGCAAGCATTTGCCGAAAACTGGACGGCGTGGCGCTTGCCATCGAGCTCGCGGCGCGCCGCGTCGAGGTTTACGGCCTGAGCCAGACCGCGGCTCTGCTCGACCAGCGGCTTGCGCAATTGTGGACCGGATCACGCACCGCTCCGCCCCGTCAACGGACCCTCCAGGCAACCCTCGACTGGAGCTACGGCCTGCTGTCGGAACCCGAGCGCATCGTGCTGCGCAGGCTAGCCATCTTCGTCGGGAATTTCGCCCTTGATGCTGCACTGGCGGTCGCGACCGGCGACGGGCTGGACGAAGCGGCGGTGTTCGCAGCCATCGACAGCCTGGTCGCCAAATCCATGGTCACCACACGTTCGCTGGGGACCACGATGCGATATCGCCTGCTGGATACGACCCGCGCCTACGCGCGAGAAATGGGCGTGGATGAGCGCGAAACGGCTTCCGTCGCCATCCGCCATGCCCACCATTACCGCGAATGGCTGGAGAAGGCTGCCAGCGAATGGTCTGCCATGATGTCCGGGGCGGAGCGCGCACCCTATATCGACGGCATCAACAATGTTCGGGCTGCGCTGGACTGGTGCTTTGCACCTGGCGGCGATCTGCGCGTCGGCGTCGGGCTCGCCGCAGCCGCCGCGCCCGTGTTCCTGGCCATGTCGTTGCTGCCCGAGTGCCATTACTGGTCGGAGCGCGCCCTGCTGTCCGGCGAGGCGCATAGCACATCACAGCAAATGCACCTGCAAGCCGGGCTCGGCATCGCGTCCATGCACCTCCATGGCGAGAACGAGAACGCGCGTGCGGCCCTGGACTGCAGCCTTCAGATCGCAGAACGCGAGCGAGACGCCGCGAACGAAGCCGGTCTGCTCGGCATGCTGCACATGTTCCACTTCCGCAGCGGTGATTTCAACGTCGCGCTGTCCTTCGCCAGACGCTGCCGAGCCGTGGCGGACAACACCGGGGACGCGGCAGCAGTCGAATTGGCGCATTCCATTCTGGGCCGGTCACTCCTCATGCTAGGCGAGCTGAATGGAGCCCGCGCCGAACTCGAAGCGCTGTTTTCGAATTGGTCGCCGTCCCGGCGCAGCAGCACGATTTATCTAGTCCATGATCGTCACTTCCGCGCAGGGATCGCGCTTGCGCGAACGCTTTGGATGCAGGGCTATCCGGACCAGGCCGTCGCGCGCGCCCGGGAATTTGTTGAAGGCGCCCGGAAGAAGGACCATCCCGCATCGGTGACCGTTCTGCTTGCCTGGGCGGCATCGGTGTTGCTGTGGACGGGAGATCATCGCGGCGCCGAGGACTATATCGACGCCTCCATCGCCATCGCCGAATCCTACTCGCTCGGCCCGCTCGCTGCTGTCGGGCGCGCACGCAGGGCGCAACTGGCGATCCGGCGGGGACACTCACGGACCGCCATCGGCGAGCTTCGTGCGTCTCTGGCGGAGATTCACGCGGTCCGCTACGAGCTGATCACCACAGAGTTCAACATCTGCCTCGTGCAAGGGCTGATGACCAACGGAGAACTGGACGAGGCGACGGCCCTGTTGGACGATACGATCCGGCAGGTCAATGCCAAGGGCGATACCTGTTACATGCCCGAACTGCTGCGCGTGAAGGCCGGACTGCTCCGGGCGACGCCCGAGGGCGATCCCGATCGAGCCGAAGCTTGTCTGACGCAGTCGCTCGATCTCAGCCGCAGCCAGGGCGCGCTCGGCTGGGAGTTGCGCACGGCAACCGACCTCGCGGCGCTGTGGCTCGGAAAAGGACGCCGCCAGGCTGCAAACGAGGTGCTCCATCGCGCCTACGACCGGTTCACCGAAGGGTTCGACACCGCCGACCTTAGGGCCGCAGCCCGTCTCATGAAGGATTTGACATGACGACACCCGGCACGCCTGTGGTCAACCGCATCAAGGGCTTTCTGCGGATGATGCATCGCGCGAATGGCCGCGCCCGGCATCACTGAACCGCCATCGCCGGCGGCGAATGCAGCAGATCGCGGGCGACGCGAAGATCGGCCGTGTCAAACCCCTCTGTGAAGCGCGCCAGCGTTTGCTTCAGAACAGAGAGCGCCTGGTCCGAGCGGGCATGGCGCGCGCGGCTGATCGCGAGACGCAATTGCCAGGACAGCGCCGATTGCCGGTCCGCCAGCTCCGTCGCAGTTCGGAAATCCTCTTCGGCGCCTGGAACATCGCCGCACTGCCAGCGAAGCTCGCCCCGCACCCGCAGGACCTCCGGCATCTCCCAGCTATCGCCTTGGGCAGCAACGGCATCAATCCGCGCCTGCAGCGAGACCAACGCGCCTGCCGAGCGTCCCTGGGCTGCAAGTCCCTCGACCAGCGCGATCGCTGCCGCGCCACTGTAGAGCTCGAGACGATCGGCGAGCATGCGCGGCAATGCCGGCCGCAGCAGTTCGATGCCCTTGTCCACCTCGCCGCGCGCGACGCAGAGCTCTCCTTTCAGAGCGGTGGCGGCCGTGACGAACGGGCCGAAGCCGTGCTTGCGCGAATGGTCTTCCAGACGATCCGCAGCCTCCTCCAGCACCGTCAAATCCCCGATCCAGCGATAGACCCGCGCGGCGAAACACAGTCCGGCGCAATACATCGCAAGGTCCGGATTCGAGCCGATGTGCATCAGGCGGTTTGCCACCGCTACGGCCTGCTCCGGAAAGCCGAGCAGCCAGAGATTGGTGCACGACATGATGTGCGTGCCCCGGGGATAGGCGAAATGGTCCACTGGAAGGAACGGGATCGCCGCATCACCGGCCTCTCCGGCCTGCAGATTGTCGCGGGCGAGCCGCTGGTCGCCGCTCAGATGGTAGGCGACGCCAAGATAAGTCTGCGCGCGGGCGAGCGCAGCCGGATCACCGATTCCAATTGCGACCCGCTGCGCGAGCCGCGCCACCTCGAGCAGGCGTCGCCGCTCGCCGGTTCGCCGGTACAAGGCATGCAGACGGCTGAGGAGCCGAAACTGGTTCTGCGCATCGCCGGCCGCCTGCGCGAGCTCAAGCCCTTCCTTGAGCGCCGACTCGCATTGCTGACTGTTGCGTTCGGTGAACATCGCCGCATGTCCGAACGCCCACAGCAGCTCCACCTTGGCAGCATGATAATTGATGCCGTCGTCCAGCGTGTCGATGGCGCGCCCCGCCCAGAGACGGCATTCCTCCAGCAGATTGAGCTCGACGAAGAGGCGCGTGCATGCGGCGGCGAGAGGAATCCTGAGATCAGCGACGCCGGCATCGGCATAAACCCAGGCCAGCGCGGCGCGGGCATCGGGCAGCAGGTCGGCACGGCGGGTCCAGCCGCCGGGGCGCTGTCCGCCGGGTTCATAGCTCCGCGGTGTCAAGGCCTCCAGAACATAGCGCGCGTGGGCCAGATTCGCCGCAGGCGCGGCGCCCGACGCGGCGAGCTTTTCCGCCGCATAGGCCCGGGTCGTCTCCAGCAACCGAAACCGCGCCTGGCCGGCCTGCGGGCTGCTTGTAACCAGCGACTTTCCGACGAGTTGCTCGAGGTTATCAAGCACCATGTCAGGCGCGGCGAGATTGCGGGTCAGCGCGCGAGCCCCTTCGAGCGTGAAAGCGCCGGGAAATACGCTGAGATGTTCGAGCAGGCCACGTTCGGCTGGCGAGATGAGATCGTAGCTCCAGTCCAATGCGGCGCTCAAAGACTGGTGTCGGAGCGGCGCGGTGCGGCGCCCGCGCCAGGCAAGTCGGAGGCGGCCCTCGATCAGTTCGTCGATCTCGAGCAGGCTGTGCGCCGACAGCCGGCTTGCGACCAGCTCGATCGCCAGCGGCACCCCGTCGAGCCTGCGGCAGATACGCACCATCATCTCCGCATCACTGTCGCTGATCGGACCGCGATAGCCGGCCGCGACCGCACACTCCATGAACAGCCGCAGTGAGGAATATTTGGCGACGCTCGATCCATCTCGCAGGTCTTCCGGGGGGACCTCGAGCGGGGCCAGCTCGACCACAAATTCGCTTGTGACCTCCAGGGATTCCCGGCTCGTCGCCAGAATGGAAACCGCCGGCGCCTGGTGGTGGATCTGCTCGGCCAGCCGCGCCACCGCTTCGACGACATGCTCGCAATTGTCGAAGACCAGCAGCAGCTCGCGATCGCGCAAGGCTTCGAGCAGCCGCGGCGTGGGGTCTCCGACCGGTATGAGCAGTCCCAGAGCCGAGGCGACGGCGACGGCGACAAGATGGGCATCCTTGAGGCTGCCGAAGTCGAGAAATCGCGCGCCGTCCCTGAAATTGCCCGCAAGCTCATGGGTCAGCGCAACGGCAACCGTCGTCTTGCCGATACCCCCTGGCCCCCGAAGCGTGACGAACTGGCGCGCGGCCAGATGCTCGGCGATCGCCGCAACATCGGCATCGCGGCCGATCAGGCGGCCGGGTCTCGGTGGAATGTCCTGAACGGCCTGGCTCGGCGCCGCCGCGCGAGAGACGATCGGGTTTGTCGTCGATGCCTCGCGAACCACAGGGGCGACGAAGCAATAGCCTCTGCCGGGTACGTTCGCGACATAGGACTCGCCTCGCTTGCCGTCATCCAGGGCGCGTCGCAGTTGAGCGATGTGGAAACGGAGACTGCTCTCGTCGACGGTCAGGCCGGGCCAGGCCTTGGTCATCAGGTCGACCTTGCCGACGACTTCTCCGGGGCGACTGATGAGAAGGCAGAGCAGATCGAAGGCACGGCTGCCCAGCGAGGCAGGCTTGCCGTCTCGCAAGAGCAGTCGCGCGTTCGGAAGGAGGCGGAACGGTCCGAAGACAAACGCCTCCGCGGCCGTTTCGGCCGGACCAATCATCGGATTGCCGCTCGCCACAATCACCTCTCAACCTGCAAACCATATCGCCAAGCCGGCTACTGTTACCAGATCACCGGACGCAACGACACTGCGACTACCCGGCGGCCGTCCACTGCGCGACAGGCATCGCGATGGTCACGCGTGT
This sequence comes from Bradyrhizobium sp., assembly GCA_035293585.1. GTDB lineage: Bacteria > Pseudomonadota > Alphaproteobacteria > Rhizobiales > Xanthobacteraceae > Bradyrhizobium. Next base: position 121,441 of record DATGMN010000039.1, read on the forward strand.
CCCGCCGCGTCCCGCTTCGCCGCGGAGCCTAGCCCCGATGCTCCGCGCAAGACCATCCAGGATTCGGCTGCCCGTCCCTTGCAGCGGGCCGGTCGCGCCGATCCCGTTATCAGCGACCACACAGAACCAATGTCCCTCGCGCTTTGCGACCTCGACATGGATCAGTGCACCACTCCTGTTCGGAAAAGCATGCTTGGCTGCGTTGGTCACCAGCTCGGCCAGCATCAGCGCAAGCCGGTGACATTGTGTCGTCGGCAAGGTACCGCTTTCAATCGCGGCCTCGCAGCGAATGCCCGCCGGCTCCAGTATGGCTTCCGACAGAGCCTTGCACAGGCTTTCGAAGAATGGCGCGACCGAGAGCATCTGCAGGCCATCGTCGTTCGACAAAAGTTGATAGAGCCGACCAAAGGCGACAATGCGCCGTTCGAACCGGTCAACCGCGACCGACATGTCATGGGGTCCAGGCCGTGCAAATTCGCGGCGGACCGACGCTCCCAAAAGCGTCAGCGTATTCTTCATCCGGTGATGGGATTCACGCAGCACCATCTCCCAGTCGCTCGCCTCCTCGTTCAGATCGGCGACATGATGGGACTGCACGACCCTGTCGTTCGGCCAGGAACCGATATTGTAGGAACCGATATTGGGCATCTTAGCCTCCGCGCTGGAAGTCGGCCTCAATTTCCAGCGCATACTGCCGAAGATGGCGGATCTTCGCCCGTTAGACCTTGCAAGATTCTGTTATGATTGGTGGCGTTCGAACTTACTCGGCCACATGCGCCGCCGGGGCCGGCACGCCGCCGAGTTTTCAGAAACGCGTCTAACCTATTTGCATCCCAGCGGAAATTTTCCGGATGGAACCCGTCACAGGCGCGCGTCCCGTCGCGACGCGCCGATTTCGTTGCCTTTGGCCAGTTTACTGGCCGCTCCGTTCTGATAGACCAAAAAGCCAAATCATCTGGACTTCCCTATCGACGGGGCAACGGCGTGCCAGACAATAACAACCAGGATTCGCTGATTTCATTCGGGTCGTTTCGACTATTTCCAAAGTCGCGGCTGCTCGAGAAGGACGGTACTCCGCTTCACGTCGGCGGCCGCGCACTTGATATTCTCATCGTCCTCGCAGAGCGCGCCGGCGAAGTCGTCGACAAGAGAGAACTGGTCAAGCGGGTCTGGGCGGACGTCAACGTGGACGAGGGCAGCCTTCGATTCCACGTCACGGCCCTGCGCAAGGTGCTGGGCGATGGTGGTGACGGCGCCCGTTACGTCGTCAACGTGCCCGGACGCGGCTACTGCTTTGCGGCCCCGCTCGCGCGCCCTGCATCGGACAGCCGAGCTGCGGTCCATGCCGGGTCGCCCCGCGCCCTTCCCGCTCCGCTGTCGAAGATGATCGGGCGGGACGACGCCGTCGAGAAGATCGCGGCCGAACTCTCCCTGCATCGCTTCGTGACGGTCGTGGGGCCCGGCGGCATCGGCAAGACCTCGGTTGCGCTTGCGGTCGCGCATCGCGAGCTTCCGGCCTTCAGCGGCCAGGTCTCCTTTGTCGATTTCGGCGCGCTGATGGACGCGCAGCTTGTTGCCGAGACCATTGCCGCGGCACTCGGCCTGACCGTCAGCTCCGAGGACCCGATACCGGGGCTGCTGACTTTCCTGCGCAGCCGGCCGATGCTGCTCGTCTTCGACAGTTGCGAGCACATACTCGATGCGCTGGCGCCGCTCTGCGAGCGCATCATCCGCGAGGCACCCGGGCTGCATGTTCTCGCCACCAGCCGCGAGTCCTTCCGCACCGAGGGCGAGCGCGTCTACCGGCTGTTTCCGCTGGATTGTCCGCCCCAGCGCGACGGACTGGGCTTGAGCGAGATCCTCGCCTATCCCGCGACCCGGCTCTTCGTCGAACGGATTGCCGAAAGCGTCGGCGAATTCCAGCTGAGCGAGGAAGAGGCTCCTCTCGTAGCCGAGATATGCCGGCGCCTGGACGGGATTGCGCTCGCAATCGAGCTCGCCGCCGGACGGGTCAATGCCTACGGAGTCGCCGGCACCGCCTCGCTGCTCGACAGCCGGTTCTCGCTATTGTGGCGCGGGCGCCGCACTGCGATTCCGCGGCACCAGACGCTCAGCGCAGCGCTCGGCTGGAGCTACGACCTGCTACCCGCCGTCGAAAGCGCGACCTTGCGCGGATTATCGGTGTTCGTCGGACCCTTCACACTGGAAGCGGCCCTTGCCGTCGCGTCCGCGCAGGGGATCAGCGAGCCCGATGCCGTCGAGGCGATATCGAACCTGCTGTCAAAATCGCTGATTGCGACGTCGCCCGCGGAGCGCCGGCTGAGATATCGGCTGCTCGACACCACCCGCGCCTTTGTCGCCGACAAGCTCGTGGAAAGCGGGGAAGCCGCTCGGGTCGCGCGCGCCCATGCCGCGTATTTTCGCGACTTCCTGCAGGACATTTCCTTGAAGTCGAACGGCCTGCAAAATGCGGGCGGCTTCCTGCCCTATGCCGACCACCTGCCCAATGTGCGCGCTGCACTCAACTGGAGCTTCGCCGACGGTGGAGACCGCGGCATCGCCGTGGATCTGGCGGCCTCGGCAGCCCAGTTCTTCCTCGAGCTCACCTTGTTGACCGAATGCTACCGCTGGACACAGCAGGCGCTGACCTCACCCGGCGCAAGCGCGCTCGACCGCCGTCAGGAAATGACCTTGCAAGCCGCGCTCGGCGTCTCCGTGATGTTCACGCAGGGCAATACCGAAGCGGTCCGGTCGGCGTTCACGCGCAGCCTGCATCTTGCCCAGGAGCTCGACGACCTGCACTGGCAGCTCTGGCTGTTGCGCGGCCTGCATATCTATCTGACCCGGGTCGGCGACTTCCGCGGTGCGCTCGGCACCGGAGAACAGGGCGAAAGCGTCGCCCGGAAGCTGAATGATCCGACCAGCACGCTCAATGTCGAATGGATGCTGGGCGTGGCGCATCACCTGATCGGCAATCAGGACAAGGCAGTCCAGTTCTGCGACAGCGCGATGGTGCAAAATCCCGGTTCGCAGCGGCTCAATATCGGCCATCTCGGCTATGACGACCGAATCGTCGCCCTGGTTGCACTCGCACGCGGCCTCTGGCTCACCGGCCGGCCCGACCGTGCGATCGAGGCGGCCAGATACACCGTTCGCGAAGCCGAGCAGCTCGAACAGCCCCTCACCCTCGGCATTGCCTTGATCTGGACCATCTACGTCTTCCTCTGGGTGGGCGACTGGGCCAATGCCGAAAGCATGATCGAAAGGCTGATTGATCATGCCGGAAGGCACTTTCTCGGGCCCTATCACGCCGTCGGCATCGGGCAGAAAGGCGAGCTCCTGCTGCGCCGCGGAGACGTGGAGGGCGGCATCGAACACCTCCGCCGCAGCCAGGCCGCGCTCTACGCCGCGCGCCATCGGATCATGACGACGGTGTTCGCCACGACGCTGGCCGAGGGGCTCATCTTGCAGAACCGGATCGAGGACGCGTTGGGCATGATCGAGGCTGCCATCGCCCAGATCGGCGACCATGGCGAGTCCTTCGACATGCCCGAGATGCTCCGGGTCAAGGGCGACATCCTGGCGCGCGCCGGCCACCCTACCGAGGCCGAAGGCTATCTTCAGAAATCGCTGGCGCTGGCTCGCAAGCAATGTGCGCTTGGCTGGGAATTGCGCGGTGCGGTCAGCCTGGGTCGCTTGTGGCAAGGGACCGGCCGCACCGGCGATGCCCGGAAGCTGGTTTCGCCGCTTCTGGCGCGCTACCAGGAAGGTCTTGCGACGCGTGACCTGGCTACCGCGAGACAATTTTTGGGCGCGTTGAATTAGGCTTTGTCTTCAACGCGATATCGCCGGGCGACGCTCTCGCAACTCCTAACAACTTCTAACACGCCAAGCCGCGGATCCCTCGTCATGGTGGCAGGACATGACGGTGGACGCGGCGAGACATGGCACTTCTGGACGATGCAATTGACGCCGGCGGCGGTATGTCCCGCTGGAACAGCTTGAGCCGGTTCACGCTGCATCTCTCCATCGGAGGCACGCTGTTCGCGGACGCCGGACATGCCGGTCATCTCAAGGAGGTGATCGCGGAGGGTTCGACGCGGACGCAGTCGGTCCGCTTCACCGGCATCGCAGGCGGCGACAAGTGCGGCGCTTTCCGGCCGGATGCGATCACGATCGAAAGCCTCGACGGCCAGGTCCTGCGCAGCTGGCACCACCCGAGCCTGCCCTTTCCCGACAACGGGACGCATCCGCTCGCGGACGAGCTCCATCTCGTGTTCTTCTGCGGTGTCGCGATCTGGACTTATCTGACGACGCCTTTTCTTCTCGCCCGGCCGGATGTCTCGGTGCAGGAGCTCGTGCCCTGGCGGGAGAACGACGAAATTTGGCGACGGCTCCGCGTGCAATTTCCGCCCGGCCTCGTCACGCTCGCCGCGGAGCAGACCCTGTATTTCGACCAGCAGGCTCTGCAGCGCAGAAGCGATCACGATCTGCTGGGAACGAAAGTCGCACATTATTCCTGGGCGCATCAGCCGTTCGGCGGCATCGTGGTTCCGACGCTTCGACGCTCGCAACTGTTGCAGTCCGACGGAACCGTTTCCGGAAGACCGGTCCTGATCGACGTCGAGATCTTCGACGCTTCATTCGAATAGCGAGGCCGTCGCGCGCGGCCGATCAGGCTCGCAACGTCTAACAATACATAACGAGCTAACAGCCCGGCCCGGGTGCACAGTCGCGTCACGAGCAGCGAACTCGGGATGCGGGCTCGATCGAGGCCGCGCCTACAGATCTCTACGACGAGGCGTCCGTCGCGAACACAAACACGGGAGACGATCATGAAAGTGCTGATGGTTATCACTTCGCACGACCAGCTCGGCAATACCGGCCGCAAGACCGGCTTCTGGCTCGAAGAGCTTGCCGCGCCCTACTTCGTATTCAAGGATTCCGGGGCCGAGATCACGCTCGCATCACCGAAGGGCGGCCGGCCGCCGCTCGACCCCAAGAGCAACGAACCCGAATTCCGCACCGATCTGACCGTTCGCTTCGAGAAGGATACGGCCGCCGAAGCCCAACTGAACAAGACCCTTCGTCTCGACAGCGTCAGGCAGGAGGATTTCGACACGCTGTTCTATCCGGGCGGGCATGGTCCGATGTGGGACCTCGCCGAAGACAGGGATTCCGTCAAGCTGATCGAGTCCTTCATTGCCGCCGGCAAGCCGATCGGCATCGTCTGCCATTCCACCGGCGCGCTGCATCACGTCAAGACGCCCGAAGGCAAGCTGCTGGTCGAGGGCAAGGAGGTGACCGGCTTCACCAATGGCGAGGAGGAAGAGGTCGGTCTCACCAAGATCGTGCCTTTCCTGGTCGAAGACGAGATGCTCAAGCTCGGGGCGACCTTCTCCAAGAAGGCCAACTGGATGCCTCACGTGGTCAGCGACGGCCTCTTGATCACCGGACAAAATCCCCACTCCTCCGGTCCAGCGGCGAAGACGCTGCTGGCTGCCGTGAAGCAGAAGGCGAGGCCCGCCGCGACGGCGCGGGCTTCGTGATCTTCCCGAACAAGACCGACGCCTGGAGGCCTCCATGAACGCAAAGGCAGACAAGCCGCAGATCCGGCTCACCCGCCCGTCGGCGGCCCATTGCCGCGTCACGTTCGACAATCCGCCCTTGAACGTGATGGGCCCGCAATTCGTGCGCGAACTCGGAGAGATCATCACGGACGTGGAGGCAGACAAGGAAATCAAGGTTCTCGTCTTCGACAGCGCCGTCGAGGGATTCTTCCTGAACCACAGTGATTTCCTTGCCAACCTCAAGGACCTGACCAGCCTGCCGCAAGGACCGACAGGACTGGAAGCCTGGCCGGACATCCTCGTTCGCATCACGCGCATGCCCGTCGTGTCGATCGCCCTGATCCGCGGGCGGGCCACCGGCAACGGAAGCGAGATTGCACTCGCCTGCGACATGAGTTTTGCGAGCCGCGAGAAGACACGCCTGTCGCAATGGGAGGTGGGCGTCGGCCTGGTCGCCGGCGGAGGACCCATGGCGCGCCTGCCCCGGCTGATGGGCCGGCAGCGTGCTTTGGAAGTGCTGCTGAGCTCCGACGACATCGGCGGCGATCTCGCGGAAACCTATGGCTATGTGAACAGAGCACTGCCGGACGACGAGCTCGACGGCTTCGTCGATGAGCTCGCGGCTCGCATCGCATCGTTCGACAAATGGGCGATCGCAAACACCAAGCGCCTCGTGAATGCCGCCAGCCTGCCATCGGACGTGGAGATCGCCGCCGGCTGGGACACTTGCATGAACTCGATCGGCCGGCCGGCTGCCGAGAGCAGTCTCAAGGCCCTGTTCGAGCGCGGCTTCCATCGTCCCGGAGAGGCGGAAGATCGCCTCGGGTCCTACCTGGGGCGCCTCAATCGGTGACCCAGAACCAGAATCGAAAGAGAGCTTGGAAAGGACAATGATCATGGATTTGCTCGCATTCGCAAAGACGATCGCGGATCGCATCGAACGACAGTCGGCACGAGCCCAGGTGCCGGTCGCGGTTTGTCTGATCGACATTCACGGCAACCTCATTCTCAAGCACCGCATGAACGGCGCGCCGACCTTCTCCATCGAATTGTCGGAGCGAAAGGCCTACACCTCGGCGCTGGTCGGACTGCGAACTGCCGAGCTCTCGCCGCTGGTTCAGCCCGGACAGCCGCTGTTCCCTTTGATGGGGGTGTCGCAGGGCAGGTTCTGCTCGATGGGCGGCGGAGCGCCGCTGAGACACGAAGGACAACTGGTCGCGGGCGTCGGCATCAGCGGCGGCACTGTCGAGCAGGACGTCGACATCCTTGAATCTGCGCTCCGCGAGGTCGCCGGCGCCAACCCGCTCGACATGAAGCTCGAGGTCGTCGTCCTTCCGGTCTCCGACATCGATCGCGCCAAACGCTTCTATGCCGACCTGGGCTGGCGGCTCGACATCGATTACGCCGCGGGTAGCGATTATCGCGTGATCCAGTTCACCCCGCCCGGCTCCGAATGCTCGATCATCTTCGGCAATAAAATCACCACAGCCGCGCCCGGCTCGGTGCAAGGGCTTCACCTGATCGTGCCAGACCTTCAGGCGGCCTGCGACGGGCTGCTTCGCCGCGGTATAGCCGTCGGCGAGCCGTTCCACGACGCCGGCGGCATCTTCCACCATGCGGCCGGGCAGAGCCTTCTCAAAGGTCCCAATCCGCAGCGTAAGAGCTACGCGTCATACGCCTCGTTCAGCGATCCCGACGGCAACGGCTGGGTGCTGCAGGAGGTCACCGCGCGACTGACGGGCCACATCGAAGATGGCGACGAGAGCTTCACCCCGGAACTGACCGACGTGGTTCGTCGCGCAGAGGCTGCGGCACGCGGCCGCGATGGACGAGACAATCGGGCGACCCCGCCGAGCCCAAGTTCCGCAACCGCCAGGGCTGTTGTCGCTGCCGATGCCTGACCCAGTCCGCTCATGGCGCGGAATCGCGCCCTCGGCAATACGCACGGGAGTGATGAGATGAACTCGACAGCCGAACTCGCCCTTTCATCCGCACTTGCCGCTACCGCCGTCCCGGCAAGCGCGCAGGGTTTGCAATCGAGCCGTCGCTCGGTCACATACCATGCGATCGAGATCCAAGGCCTCAGCATCTTCTACCGCGAGGCCGGGCCGGCCGATGCTCCGGCAGTACTGCTGCTGCACGGCTTCCCCTCGTCGTCGCGAATGTGGGAGCCTCTGCTGCCGCTGCTTGCCGACAAATATCATCTCATTGCTCCCGATTACCCAGGATTCGGCAACAGCAGCGCGCCCTCACCGTCCGAGTTCAACTACACCTTCGACACCATCGCCGGCATAATCGGCGAGCTCACGACAAGTCTCGGCCTCCGGGACTACGTGCTGCTCATGCAGGACTATGGCGGCCCCGTGGGATTCCGGATGGCGCTGTCCCATCCCGAGCGCGTCCGCGCGATCATCATCCAGAATGCGGTGTCGCATGAACAGGGCCTGAGCCCGCTCTGGAGCGCCCGGCGGAGATACTGGGCGAACCCGGTTCACGAGCTCGAGGCATTGAAGGCCAACTTCACCTCGTTGGAGGCGACGCGCCAGCGGCACGTCGGCGCGAGCCCATGCCCCGAGCGTTACGATCCGGACAGCTGGAACGACGAATATGCATTCCTGACACGTCCCGGCCAGGGGGAGATCCAGACCACACTGTTTCTGGATTATCGGACCAACGTGGCGTCCTATCCGATATGGCATCACTGGCTGAGGACCACGCAGCCCCCGACCCTCGTGGTCTGGGGACGTTACGACCCATCTTTCACGATCGCCGGCGCCACCGCCTATCGCGACGATGTTCCCGACGCCGAGGTTCACATCCTTGATGCGGGCCACTTCGCCCTCGATGAGGCAACCGACGAGATCGCGCTGCTCGTGCGCAGGTTTCTCGAACGCCTCGACGACCGCAAGCGATGACTGGGAATGAAGACCAGGGACGCGATGGCATTAGCCTAAGGCAACACCGACCGGGAGACACAAATGTCCGACACCATCAACGGTGAACGTCGCCGCTTCTTCGGCAGTGCCGTCATGACACTCGCGGCCGCCCGGCTTTCGCTGCGCGCAGCGGAGGCGGCCGAGCCGGCGAAGCCGCAGGCTTCAGGCGCACCCGTCCTCAAGCCGGGAACGGCCGCGTCCTACGCGCCGCTGAAGGCTGTCAACGCCGGACTCCTCAACATCGGCTATGCCGCGGCCGGTCCTGCCGACGGCCAGCCGGTGATCCTGTTGCATGGCTGGCCCTATGACATCTACAGCTTCGTCGACGTTGCTCCCCTCCTCGCGTCGGCCGGCTATCGCGTGATCGTACCCTATCTGCGCGGCTATGGCACCACGCGCTTCCTGTCCGACGCGACGTTCCGGAACGGCCAGCCATCAGCGATCGCGACCGACATCATCGCCCTGATGGACGCGCTGAAGATCGAGAAAGCCACGATCGGCGGGTTCGATTGGGGCGCGCGGACGGCAAACATCATTGCAGCATTGTGGCCGGAGCGCTGCAAGGCGATGGTCTCGGTCAGCGGCTATCTGATCGGCAGCCAGCAGGCGGGCAGGATGCCGCTGCCGCCGAAAGCCGAGCTACAATGGTGGTACCAGTTCTATTTCACGACCGAGCGAGGCCGCGAAGGCTACGACAAATACCGTCGCGACTTTGCCAAGCTGATCTGGCAGCTCGCCTCGCCGCAGTGGCAGTTCGACGACGCCACCTTCCAGCGCAGTGCCGCGGCCTTCGACAATCCGGATCACGTCGCGATCGTCGTCCACAATTACCGTTGGCGGCTCGGCCTCGCCGAAGGCGAGGCGAGATATGACGATCTCGAAAACCGGCTGGCGCGAAGCCCCGTCATCGCGGTGCCCACGATCACCCTGGAAGGCGATGCCAACGGCGCCCCGCATCCGGAGCCCGCCGCCTACGCCAGGATGTTTTCGGGCCGATATGCGCACCGGACCGTCAGCGGCGGCATTGGACACAATTTGCCGCAGGAAGCGCCGAAGGCATTCGCCGACGCGATCATCGATGCGGCCACGGAAACATAGCAAATGAAACATGCCCAAAGCTCCCGGCGTCGTAGCGCTCCTCGTCATCGCGCTGCCACGCGATGCGCGAAGGTCGCGACATCGGACGGCACGTCATGGAGCCGGCCGAATGAGACCATTCACAACACCGTGTTGATCCGGAAAACGTTCTCTTCCGGATCGAGCAATACCGATTGATACCAGTTGTAATAGGTCTGGTAAGGCTCCTTGATCAGCCGGGCACCACGGCTGACCGCGATCGGCGTCAGACGATCGACCTCTTCGATGGACGCGACATCGAAATTGAGGAGAAACTTCGCGCCGGTCGGATTGGCGTAGTCGGCAAGTTTCAGCAGCCCATATGCATCTTGGGCGTTGAAGCCGAGATTGCTCTTGCCGGTGCTGAGCCCGACGAAGATCGGCGACCGGATTTCGGCGATCTCCTCGAATCCGAAGACCTCCCGGTAAAAGCCGGACAGCGCGACGATGTCCCGGGCGAATATGTTTACATATGAGAGCATCTGGATTCCTTTGTGGGGCCTGCGGGGCTGAAGCGTGATCCGGAACGGTGGAAACCGATTTCCCCAGAGATCATGCTCCATGGGAAAAAATGAGAGCGTGATCGGATTCCATCGCATCGGATCATGCTCCAGGCGGCGGTGCGCTCGAACACCGCTGCCCCTGTGGTTCGTATGGTCGGCACCTCCGCGTTCAGGCGGCCTTGTCGCCGCCGCCGAATGTCGTTTGCTTGACGAACTTGCTCCTCAAGTGGTCGCCGGACGTGATCGGCTGGTATTTCGCCGGATGCGTGGCACCGGTGCAGCTCGGCAGGCATTCGATGACCGCGTCGTAGTTCGGCTGATGGAAGAATACGATCGACAGCCTGTCCTTGTTGTCTTCGGACTCGAGCGGCGGATTGACGACCCGGTGAACCGTCGACGACCATTGGTCGTTGGTCCACTGCTGCATCAGGTCGCCGATATTGACGATGAAGGTGCCCTCGACGACGGGGACGTTGACCCATTCGCCGGCCTTGTTCCTGACTTGCAGGCCGCCATCCATCAGTTCCTTGCGCAGGATCGTCATGCTGCCGTAGTCGGAGTGGGCGCCGGCGCGCAATTGGCCGGGCAGCGGCGCGCTGGTCTGCTTCGGATAGCGAAGCACGCGCATCATCGAGATGTTGCGGTCGATGGTCTTGTCGAAGTAGGTCTCCTCAAGATCGAGCGCGAGCGCGAAGATTCGCATCATGTCGGTCGCGAGCGCGTCGACTGCGCGGAAATAATCCTCCCATATCGGCTTCAACTCGGGCGGCCGCGATGGCCAGACGTTCGGCGCGAAATGCGGGCCGGCGGCCTCGCTGGTGAAATAGGGATCGTTCGGCGGCACGTCGGGCGGGCCGATCGACAGCGACTCCTTGATGTCGGGAGGCGTCGGCTCGTCGAGGCTGTAGGACAGCCCTTCACCGCCCACGGCGCTGTAGCCGCGGACCTGGTCCGGTGCAGGCCGGTCTGCCTTCACCTTCTCTCCGTGCGGCAGCGAGAAGAACGCCGCCGACACGTCGTAGGTCTTGCGGATGAGATCCTCGGAAATCCCGTGTCCGGAGATGACGAGGAAGCCGATGTCGCGGCATGCCTGGCCGACCTGCTCCGCGACCTGTTTCTTTCCTTCGGGCGTTCCTTGCCGATATGGCGTCAGATCGATGACAGGCACGTGAAGCAGCGTCATTGGTATCTCCCTTTCGATATGATCAACGTGGAGGCGCGCGAGGCCGCGTTGGATCCGCCGGCAGAAACGTCGTGATGTGCACGCGTGAAAGAGCGGCAGCTGTGCCGATGCGCGCGTGAATCGACAGGCATCTCAGCGTTCCTCGCGAACATGAGGTTGTCCGAGCGCGCCGGGCCCCTGGCTGCCGCTGCGGTCCTTGGCCCCGACCCAGATCATCACCGCGATGGTCGCAAGGTAGGGCGTCATCAGCATCAGATATTGCGGCACTTGGATGCCGACGGCCGCGATGTGCGGGATCAGCGCCTCGATGCAACCGAACAGCAGCGCGCCGGCCAGCGCCGGCCATGGCGCCCAGCGCGCGAACACGACCAGCGCAACCGCGATCCAGCCGCGGCCGCCGGTCATGCCGGTGACCCAGAGCTTGACGCCGACCACCGAGATGTAGCCCCCGGCCAGTCCGATCAGCGAGGACCCGGCAACGATGGCGAGCAGACGGTGCAGCGCGACGCTGACGCCGGCCGTATCCGCCGCGCCCGGGTTCTCGCCGACGGCGCGGATGCGCATGCCGAGCATGGTCCTGAACAGCAGGACGTTGACCGCGACGAAGATCAGGATGGTGAGATAGACCACCGGGTCCTGCATGAAGAGAATCCGGCCGATGCCGGGGATTTCCGACAGCGGACGGATGTTGAGCGGTGCGAGGCCGGTCAGTTGCTTGTTCTGCCATTTGGCGAGCGTGCCGATCAGGCCGGTAAAACCCTGGCAGAAGAACACGATCGACAAACCCGCGATCACTTGATTGATGCGCAACACCACGACCAGCGCGGCAAACAACAGCGACATCACACTCGCGGCAATCATGGCTGCGATGAGGGCGATGGCCGGATGGCCGCCGAGCATGAGGCTGGTCCCGGCCCCCGCGAGCGCACCGACCAGCATCAGGCCTTCTGCCGTCAGGTTCAGGACGCCGGAGCGCTCAGCAATGATCAGCCCGAGCGCGGCGAGCGCATAGGGCATCGCGTTGACGGGGACATTGGCCAGCCAGTTGATCAGGAAGTCGATCACATCGAGACTTTCAGCGAATCCAGCGGATGCGGTGGCGGATCAGGAACTCGGAAGAGGCGACCGCCATGACGATGATCGCCTCGATCATCTGCACCATGGCGAAAGGGATCTGATAGAACACTTGCAGCGTCTGGCCGGTGATGAACAGCACCGCAATCAGGAAGCCGACGAGGGCGACCACGATCGGATCGTTGCGTGAGAGGAACGCGATCAGCACTCCGGAAAATACATAGCCGTTGGCAAAGGACTGGGTCAGCCGGCCTTCCTGGCTTGCTACATTGACGAAGCCCGCAAGCCCGCTGCAGGCCCCGGACGCCGCGATGATCCAGATCGTCAGCGACCGCACGGGGACGCCGACGATTTGCGCCATGCGCGGATTGGCGCTGATGAAGCGGGTGTAGAAGCCGATCCGGCTGAGATGCACGAGCCAGGCCGCCAGCAGCACGCCGCCGACCGCGATCAGAAGTCCGCTGTTGACGCCGAGCCCGACGTCGGTCAGCCGCTCGAAGGGGCGGAACGGCGAGGACTGCGGGAATGCCGTCTTGGAATCCTGCCAGGCGCCATACAGCAGGTGAAACAGGAAATACATCGCCACGTAGTTGAGGAGCAGCGTCGCGATGATCTCGTTGACGCGAAACCGCAACTTCAGCAGCGCGACCAGGAGCACCCAGAGCGCGCCGCCCAGCGCCGCCGCACACCCCATCAGCAACAGCCGCGTGGCAGGCGGTCCGACCTCGTAGATCGAGACGGCGGCGGCGAAGATGCCGCCGAACACCATCTGGCCTTCGATACCGAGATTCCAGAACCCGATGCGAAAGGCGAGACTTGCCCCCAGCCCGACCAGGACCAGCGGCGCGGCCTGGATCAGCACGCCGCGCAGGTTCTCCACCGTGATCACCCCGGCAAGCTCGCTTGCGAGCGTGAGCGGCGGAACGCCGGCGGCTGCCAGGATTGCAACCGAGAGTGCGAGCCCGACGAGCAGCGATGTGCCGACGAAGACCGCCTGCTTCCACGGCGCCAGATCCTGGCGCATGTCGAGCGTGAGGCGTCCGAGGCGGCGGGATGTGGCGGGGGACCTCGTCACCTTCAGCCGCGCCGATCCGGGCGATAAATCATGCATGGTCCACCATGGCGCGGCCGATGGCCTGGCGATCCGCGGGGCGTTTGAACTCCGCGACGATCTTGCCGCGGGTCATGACGGCGATGCGATCCGACAGATTGAGAATTTCGTCGAGGTCCTCGCTGATGAGGACGATGGCGGCGCCGCGCTCGCGCGCCGCGACCAGCCGCTGATGCACGGCTGCGGACGCGCGCGCGTCGAGCCCGCGGCTCGGGCTGTGCGCGATCACGACGTCGGGCGTGCGGTTGAACTCCCGCGCGATGACGAGTTTCTGCGCGTTGCCGCCGGAGAGCAGCGAAGCCTTTTGCCTGACGCTGCGAACGCCCTGTACGTCGTAGTCCTTCACCGCGGCGATGGCGTCGCGGCGCATGGCTGCGCGATCGAGCTTGACCACGTTGCCGTAGCGCCCGCTTCGTATCTGTGACACGGCGAGGTTGTCGGCGATCGGCAGGCTGCCCGCCAACGCATAAGCATAACGGTCCGCGGGGATCGCCGCGATCGCGGCCTCGCGCCGCTTCGCCGGCCCGGCGCGGCTGATGTCACCGATGCCGTCGAGCCAGATCTCGCCGGAGGAAGGCTCGATCGCGCCGATCAAGGCTTCGGCGAGTTCGGCCTGGCCGTTGCCGCTGACGCCCGCGACACCGTAGATCTCGCCGGCGCGGACGAAAAAGCTGGTGTTGTCGAGCATGGTGCGCCCGTCGCCGCGGATGTAAGTCAGCGCGCCGACATTGAGCCGGGTCGGGCCGCCCTGGTGCGGCGTGCGCTCCGGCAGGGCCATCGTCTTGCCGACAGTAAGCTCAGTCAGTTCTTCCGCGCTCGATTGCTGCGGGTTCAGCGTCGCCACGGTGCGGCCGCCTCGCATGATCGTCACTCGGTCGGCATAGCGCTTCACCTCGTGGAGCTTGTGCGTGACCAGCACGACCGCGGTGCCGGCATTCGCCAGCCGCCGCACGATCTCGAGCAGGCCGGTCGCCTCCCCGTCGGTCAACACCGCGGTCGGCTCGTCCAGAACGAGAATTCTGGCACCGCCCACCAGGGCCTTGACGATCTCGACCTGCTGCTGCTCGGCGACCGTCATGCTGTCGACACGGCGATCCGGATCGATGGAGAATTTCAGAGCCTCGACCTGCCGGACGATCTCTGTCCGGATCTCCTTCAATCCGGACGCGAAGTGCGGCCGCGGATTGGCCAGAAGCACGTTTTCCGCGGCCGTGAACGGCTTCACCAGCTTGAAATGCTGGTGCACCATGCCGATGCCGTGCTGGCGGGCCGCGGCCGGCCCGCTCAGCGTAATTGCAACGCCATCGATGGACATCGTCCCGGAATCCGGCGCGTAGAGACCGGCCGCGACATTCATCAGAGATGATTTGCCGGCGCCGTTCTCGCCCAGCAGGGCGTGCACCTCGCCGTGCGAGGCCTCGAAGGACGCGCCATCGAGGGCCAGGGCACCGTCGAACGATTTCCGGATGCCTTCGAGCTGCAGGGCCGACGTCATCGCGGGTTGCCGCCCGGCTATTTCTGCGTGATGACGCCTGGAACGTACCAATCCATTTTCCAGAAGCCTCCATCGTCGAGCGATTTGCCTTCCGCGACACGCTCGGTGCCCGCAATGTCCTTGATCGGTCCCGTGAAGATCTGCTTGCCGGCGATGATGGCGTCGCGCTCGGCCATGACCTTGTCGACGACCTCCTTCGGCACGGCGGTGTTGCAGCAGGCGATGTCCGTGCCGCCGTCCTTGATGCCGACGAAGGCGCCATAGGGATTGGGCTCCCAATTGCCGGCCGCGATCTTCTTGAGCTCGGGCGCGAGGAATTTGTCCCACGTCCATGCGGACGAGCACAGGGTCGCCTTTGGCGCAAATTCGCGCAGGTCGCGGTGATGGCCGGTGCCGTAGATACCGCGCTCCTGCGCGACGATCTGCGGCGTCGGCGTGTCGACGTGCTGCCCGATGACGTCGATGCCTTGATCGGCCATGGCCTGCGCGGCGGCGCGCTCCTTGACGGGATCGTTCCAGGCGCCGGTGAAGATGACGGTGAGCGTCGCCTTCGGATTCATCTTCTGGGCGCCCATCTCGTACGCGTTGATGGTCCAGTTCACGGGGCCGATGGGATGCGCGGCGACGAAGCCGAGCTTTCCGGTCTTGGACATTGCGCCCGCGACCATGCCGCACAGGTACTGGCTCTCATATGTCCGTCCGTAGAAGGACTCGAGATTCGGTCCGTTGGTGGTACCCGAAGCGTTGAGGAACGCCACCTTCGGATATTTCTGCGACAGCTCCTTGAAGGTGTCGGAATAGCCGAACGCCGTGCCGATGATCACGTTGTAGCCGCGTTGAATGAAGCGCTCGGCCGCGGGAGTGATCTGGCCCGCCACTTCGGGCACGTTCTCGACGAAGGGAATCTGCTGGTCGAGCGCCTTTTCGATCTTCGGACGGGCCTCGTCGAAGGCCTGGGTCCAGCCGCCGTCCGTCTTGTCGGCGAAGTACAGGAACGCAATTTTCGGCGCAGCCGGGAGAGTAAAGCCCGCCGCATAGGCGATTGCAGTGCTGCCGGTCAGGGCGGCCACGAGTACAGGGATCAATTTCCAGCGCATCACGCAAATCCTCTAGCTGAGCGAGAGTTCTTTTGGCCGCCCGGCACGGTCCTTCGAGAATCTTCGCATTGTGGGAAAAAAAGGCACGCCAATAGTTTAATCACCGTCGAGCCATTCGATGGGCAACCCTCCTTCATCGTGTGCCGCATGATCCATGCTGGACGCCTGCGGGAATCTGGAGCGATCGGCCTGTGCTGCACGCCATTGCGGTTCGTGTTGCTGATCTATTGCCTATAGCCAGGACGGCGGATGGGGAGCGCGGATTGATCGATTCATCGCCGCGCGAGACCGCCGTCGCGCAATCTCGCGCGCGGTGACCGGTCGCACGGCCTGGATATTGCTTGCGCTCGATCGGAAAGGTCATCGGGCACGCGTGCGAGCGCCGCATCCAGGCGGACCGCTTGGGGGGAAGGAGGACGTCATGAAAGCTTATGTATATGGGGTGAGGCGCGAGCTGCCGGACGGCTTCGACGATTTTACCCAGGCGTCCGGCGCCGCGATCATCTCCGTCGACATGCATCAGGGCCATTTGGCCGACACGCCGGATTGCCCCTGTCCGGCGCCGCGCGCGAGGGAGATCGTCGCGCCCGTCAATGCGTTTCACGCAGCGGCGCGCCAGCTCGGCGTGCCGGTGATCCACGTCAAGTCGGTGCTGCGCAAGGGAGGCGTCGACGACATCGCCGGCATTCCGTCCGCCTGGCGACGGACTTTTCCGCTTCACGTCGGGCCGATCCCGAACTCCGACGCGCATGCCATCGAGGGCTCGCGATGGACCGAATTCGTGACGGACGTCGCGCCGCAGGATCTGGTCGTAGCCGGCAAGAAGCGCCTGTCGCCGTTCTTTGCGACCGACCTCGACTTCCTGCTGCGGCAAATGAACGTCCGCACCGTCATCCTCAACGGCGGCATGACCGACTGCTGCATTCTCAACGCAGCCTTCGACGCCAGCAATCTCAGCTACCGGGTGGTGGTGCTGCGCGATCTCGTGCGCGGCACCAACGAGGAGATGGAAGACGCGGCATTGCGGATGGTGTCGCTGCATCTCGGCATCGTCACCGATGCCGCCGACCTGCTGGCGGAATGGCGCGCGCGCTGAACGGCACGTGGGCGGGACGCGGAAAGAAGAGATGACGCAGCCCGCTGCCGCCTTATGCCTCGGCGCCTGCGCGTTGACCCAACCCATGCAAAGCTCACCGTCCGAAGGAGTAGACACCGCAACGGAGACATGTTAATCACATTAAATAATGTTGAACAAGGTTGAAATGTGAAGCCTGCCGCGTTCGACTATTTCAGACCAGCGAGCGTCACCGAGGCGCTGAGCCTGGTCGCGGAGCACCGCGATTCCTGCAAGATCCTGGCCGGCGGGCAGAGCCTCGTTCCGGCGATGAACTTCCGCCTGGCGCGGCCCGACATCCTCATCGACATCAACGATCTTCGCGAGCTCGACTACATTTCAAGCTCGTCCGATCGCCTGCGCATTGGTGCATTGACCCGCCACGCCGCTTTCCATCGGCCCGTGGTCGCGGGCGAGCTCGGCATGCTGCTGTCGAAAGTCGTGCGCCATATCGCGCATTATCCGATCCGGCAGCGTGGTACGTTTGCCGGAAGTCTCGCTCACGCAGACCCCGCCTCCGAATGGTGCCTCGTGGCGACGACGCTTGGCGCCGAAATCGTCGCCAGGAGCGTGCGCGGTGAGCGGGTGATCGCGGCCGGCGAGTTCTTCCAGGGCATTTTCACGACTGCCCTCGCCGTCGACGAATTGCTGGTTGAAATCCGACTGCCATTGCTCGGGGCGGATTGGCGAACCGGCTTCTACGAATTCTCCCGGCGCGCCGGCGACTTCGCGCTCGGCATGTCGGTGGCGGCAGTCAGGATCGAAAACGGGACGATTTGCGCGGCGCATCTCGGCGTCGGCGGTGTCGGAGATCGCGCCGTTCGTCTCGGCGCGCTCGAACGTCTGCTCGTCGGCAAACCGGCCTCGGTCTCCATCATCGACGGCATCGCCCGCGAGGCACGAGCCCTGGTCGAGCCGGGCGGCGACATCCACGCGTCCCCCGAATACCGGCGCGACCTGGTGGCGACCTCGGTCAAGCGCGCCCTGACGGAGGCGCTGACATGAACTGGATCGGCCGCCGTCTGCCGCGACTGGAGGATCCTTCGCTCCTGAAAGGCGTCGGCAGCTATGTCGCCGATCGCGTCGGCAAAGCGGCCGTCGTGCGCTTCATACGCAGCTCGATCGCCTCCGGGACGATTGTGGGTATCGAAATCCCGCCGAACGCCACCGTGTTCACGGGGCGCGATCTCGCCGACGTCAAGCCGATCCGTCCGATCCTGCATCGCCCCGACTATGTGGCGATCGGCCAGCCGGTGCTGCCGGTCGATCGCGTCAGCTTCTGCGGCCAGGCGATTGCCGTCGTCGTCGCCGACGACGCCTTGCTGGCCGAGGACATCGAAGACCAGGTGGTTCTCGATATCGATGCCGCCGAGGCGGTCGTCGACCTGGATGTTGCACTGTCACCGGGCGTGGTGCCGGTTCATCCGGAAGCGCCGTCGAACGTCCTGGTCGAGGGCCGCATCCGGACGGCGAAGCTCGACGCGGCGTTCGCCTCCGCAGCCGAGATCGTGGCGCTGGAATTGCGTTCGCATCGGCAGTCCGCAGCGCCGATGGAAAATCGTGGCGGTGTCGCCGAGTATGACAATGCGACCGGGCGGGTCACGCTAACCGCATCGGTGCAGATGCCGCATATGCTGCGAACGGGGATAGCCGATACAATCGGAATTCCTGAATCGGACCTGCGTGTCGTTGCGCCCGATGTCGGCGGCGGCTTCGGCCAGAAGATGTCGCTGTTTCCCGAATATGTCGTGCTGGTCTGGCTGGCGCGGAAGCTGAAGCGCAACGTCGCCTGGATCGAGGACCGCCGGGAAAATCTCCTCGCATCCGCCCATGGCCGAGATCAGGCGTTCACGCTGCGCGGTGCCTTTGCCAAAGACGGCAAGCTGATCGGGCTCGAAGCGGACTTGCGGTCGAATGTCGGGGCCTTCTCCTGCTATCCCGTGACCTGCGGGGTCGAGCCCTTGATGGCGCTCGCGGAGTTGCCGGGTCCCTACGATTTCTCCGAATATGGCGTCCGGTCGCGTGGGGTGACGACCAACACCTGCATGATGGCGCCGTATCGTGGCGTGTCGCGCCCGATGCTGACGTTCTCCATGGAGCGCCTGATGGAGGTCGCTGCCAAACGCCTCGGCATCGATCCTCTCGACATCCGCCGCCGCAACCTGATCAGGAGCTTTCCGCATCGCTCGCCGACCGGTCTGGTCTACGACCAAGGCTCCTATGTGGAAGCGATGGAGAAGGCAGTCGAGACAATCGATCTGCCGGCCTTTCGGACCCGGCAAGCGGCGCTGCGCGCGCAAGGCCGTCACCTCGGTCTAGGCGTTTGCGTATTCAGCGAACGCACCGGCTACGGCACCCCGGCCTATGCCGCGCGCGGCATGGACATCGTGCCGGGTTATGAGATCGTCGACTGCACCATGGATCCCTCGGGCGATGTGGTGTTGCGCATTGGCTCTTCCCCCCACGGGCAGGGTCTGAAGACAAGCCTGGCGCAACTCGTCGCCGACGAGCTCGGCATCGAGCCACAACGCATCCGGATCATCTCCGGCGACACCGATGCAACCCCCTATGGGTGGGGGACGTTTGCCAGCCGCTCCATGGTGATCGCCGGCGGCGCCTCGAAACTGGCGGCCGCCAGGATCGCGGTGAAGCTCAAGAGCATCGCCGCCACATTGATGGAAACGTCCGCCGACGAGATCCGCCTCGGGGATGGTTGGGCGCGGGTCAACAACTCCAACCAGGCGATCGAGATCGGCGCGCTGGCGCGGGCGGCCTATCATCAGAGTCATCGCTTTGCGGGGCTCTCGCCTGGGCTACATGAAAACGCCGTTTATGATCCGGCCGGCACTTTTTCCAATGCGTGCCATATCGCCATCGTCGAAGTCGATATCGAGACCGGCGGGATCCGTATCGAGACGTTTCTGGTCGTGGAGGATGCAGGCCTGCTGATCAACCCCATGATCGTCGACGGCCAGATCGCCGGCGGCGTTGCGCAGGGCATCGCCAGCGCGCTGTTGGAAGAGCTGATCTATGATGACACCGGCAATCTGCTCACGGCTTCCTTCGCGGACTATCTGCCGCCGACCGCCGCTGAAATCCCCGAGATCGAGATCGTTCACATGGAGACCGTCTCGCCGGAAAGCGTGACCAAGGCGAAGGGTGTCGGCGAGGGGGGCGCGATCGGCGCGCCGGCGGCCATCGTCAACGCGATCTGCGATGCGCTCTCGCCGTTCGGCATCCAGCTTTTCGAGTTCCCCGCGACGCCACAACGCATTCGCGCGGCGCTGCGCCAGGCAGGGGTTTCGACCTATGCGTAACAAGAGGAACGTCGATCTGCACGTCAACGGAAGGAGCCACGCGGTGTCGATCGAGCCGCGCAAGACGCTCGCCGATGTGCTGCGTGACGATTGCGGCCTGACCGGCACCCATCTCGGCTGCGAGCATGGTGTCTGCGGGGCCTGCACCGTGCTGGTCGATGCGAAGCCGGTTCGCTCCTGCCTGATGTTCGGGGTGCAGGCCGAGGGTAAGGCGATCCGGACGGTCGAGGGGCTGGCCGATGGCGAGACGCTGCATCCGCTGCAACAGGCATTCTGGGAAAACCACGGCCTGCAATGCGGCTTCTGTACGCCCGGCTTTCTGATGCTCGCGGCCGGAGCCCTGCAGGAGAATCCCGATATGTCGGACGACGAGATCAAGGACGTGCTGTCCTCCAACCTCTGTCGCTGCACCGGCTATCAGAACATCGTCAAGGCGGTGCGGATCGCGGCACGCCGGATGCAGGCAGTGGCCAAGGCATGAGTCCTGACGATACGACTGCGATCGGTCGTTCGCTGCCGCGGATCGAGGACCGGCTGCTGCTCCTGGGAAAAGGCGCCTTCGCAGCCGACTGCAACTGGCCCGGCCAGATTCACATGTGCGTGGTGCGCTCGCCTGTTGCCTTCGGCCGCATCCGTGGCATCGATATCGCACAGGCCGCGGATGTCGCCGGCGTCGCCGCGATCTGGACCAGCGCGGATCTCGATGCCCTGCCGCCGATCGACTTTCGCCAGATGGGGCTGGAGCGGCTGGCGCCCTACCGGCAGTTCGTGCTGGCGCGCGACTATGTCCGCTATGTCGGCGAGCCCGTCGCCGTCGTGTTTGCCCTCGATCCCTATGTTGCCGAGGATGCGGCCGATCTCGTGTTCTGCGACATCGAGCAGCTCGCGCCACAGCTCGATGCCACCGCCGAACCGGTGGCCTTCATGCCGGATGTCCACCCCGGACTGATGTCGGAGCCCGCGGTCATCCGCCGCAGCTATGGCGACCTCGACGCGGCATTTGCGCGCGCGCACCGAATCGTCGCTCTCGACGTGAAGATCGGGCGGCATAGTGGTGTCCCCATGGAAACCCGCGGGGGGCTTTGCGTCTACGACGGCGACACCGATCGGCTCACGCTCTACGGCGCTTCCAAGGTGCCGCACTATAACCGCGACGCGATTGCCAGAATGCTCGGCCTCGCGCCGGGCCGGCTCGAGTTGAGCGAAGGCCATGTCGGAGGCGGCTTCGGGATTCGCGGCGAACTCTACCCGGAGGACGTGCTGCTCTGCGCCGCCGCGTTGCGGCTGAAGCGGCCGGTGAAATGGATCGAGGATCGCCGCGAGCATCTGCTCGCCGCCAATCATTCGCGCGACCAGGCGTATCGGCTTCAAGCCGCCGTCGACAAAAGAGGCTTCATTCTCGGCCTCCGGGCCGAATTCTTCACCGACCAGGGCGCCTATGTCCGCACCCACGGAACTACGGTCACGGATCTTTCCGCCGGTCTCCTGCCGGGCCCCTACATCGTTCCTGCCTACCAGGTGGAGGGGCATATCCGCCTCACCAACAAGACGCCTGCGGGGACCTATCGCGCCCCCGGTCGCTATGAATCCACCTTCGCGCGCGAGCGGCTGATGGATCGGATCGCCGATGAACTCGGCCTGTCACGGATCGAGGTGCGCCGTATCAACCTGATCGGTGAGAAGGCGATGCCGTTCGATCGCGGCCTCGAGACGCTCGGCACGCGGATGGTCTACGACTCCGGAAAGTACCACGATCTGCTCGATCGCGTGCTGTCGCGCCTCGATTACGACCGGCTCGAAGCCGAACTCGCCGGCCGGCGCGGCCGAGGCGAGAAGGTCGGGCTCGGCCTCGCCTTCTTTGTCGAGAAGAGCGGCCTCGGCCCGCAGGATCTGGTGCGGATCAGGGTCGACGCAGACGGCGACATCGAGATCGTCACCGGCGTTGCCTCGGTCGGACAGGGGGTCGAGACCGTGCTTGCGCAGATCTGCGCCGAAACCATCGGCACACCGATCGAGCGGATCAAGGTCATTCATGGTCAGACCGATCGCATCGAGATCGGTTTCGGGGCGTTCGCCTCGCGTGTGACCGTGATGGCCGGCTCGGCGGTGAAGATCGCGGCCGAAGCGCTGCGCGCGCGTGCGCTGGAGGCGGCGGCGAAGCTGCTGCAGGCGAGCCCAGATACGCTGCGTCTGGCCCAAGGCCGGGTCGAGACGGTCAACGGCCATGCGTCGCTATCGCTCGGCGAGATCGCCGCGCACCTCGCCGACAGCGGCGGCCTCGCGAGCGAGGGCCGGTTCGTCGCCTCCCACATGACCTATCCTTACGGCATTCACGTCGCCCAGGTGCGCATCGATCCCGAAACCGGCGGCATCGCGATCGAGCGCTATCTCGTCGCCTACGACGTCGGGCGTGCCATCAATCCCATGCTGGTCGAGGGGCAGATCGCCGGCGGCGTCGCGCAGGGGATCGGCGGCGCGCTCCTTGAGGAGTTCGTCTATGACGACAACGGGCAGCCGCTCGCGGTGAGCTTTGCCGACTATCTGCTGCCGACCAGCCGCGAGGTGCCCGAGATCGAGGTGCTGCTGCGCCAGGATGCGCCGAGCCCACTCAATCCGCTCGGCGTAAAGGGAGCGGGCGAAGGCGGGATCACCGCGGTCGGCGCCGCGCTGGCCGCTGCCATCGATGCGGCGGTTGGGAAGAGCGGCGCCGTCACGCAGCTGCCGATGACCCCCGGCCGCCTGCATGCGATCCTGACGCAGCAGACGCCATGAGCGGCGGCAGCTATTCGCGGTCGAGATTGAACCAGAGCGTGCGGACCTTGCTCCGGCCATGGTTCCAGATCTTGTGCTTGCGGCGGGAGCTGTATGCGATGAGGTCGCCCTGGCGCAGCACATGCGTGGTGCCGTCGACCTCGACGGTCAGTTCGCCCTGCAGCACGAAGCCGTATTCGAAACCTTCGTGGGCGATGGGATGCTCCGCACTGCCGGTGTGGGGCGCGTATTCGTTGACGGCGACCGAGACGCCCCGGCTGCGGTCGTCGCGCATCAGCCGGCGCACCACGTGCTGGGCGGTTTCCACGACGCGCGCCTCCGCGGCGCGCACGACGATCTTCTCGTCGCCATCGGCGCCGCTGATCAGCAGGTCCGACATGCTCACCCCGAGGGCACTCGCGATCACGATCAGCGAGCCGATCGAGGGCGACGCACGGCCGCGCTCGACCAGGCTCAGCATGGAGGTTGAAAGCCCCGACACCTCGGCCAGTTCCTGCAAGGTCAGCCCGCGCGATTGCCGCAGTTCACGGATGCGCAGGCCGATGGCCGCGAGAGTGTTGGCAGTGGTTTCGGCGATTTCGCCGGCCAATTGGGTAAGGGGTTCGAGGTGTTCCCCGGTCTCGGACTGGCTCATGGCCTAGAGGCTCCATGCACGACCGGCCTTTCCAAAGAAGGCGTTGCGCGCCGCGACGTTTTCATTATACTCAAATCGTTTTATATATACTCAAAAATCGGATGATGATGGCCGATCCCCCGTCTCCCCGCGTCCGCGTGATCGACAGCGCCGTCGATTGTCCAGAGATACCCATGGTTGTCGGCGAGGGCAACGCCAAGCTTGTGTTGTCTCCGCACAACGGCGCGAGCTTCCGCAGCTTTCAACTGGTTTCGCTCGGCGAGAACGCCCGTACCGTCGATCTCAGCCACGCCTCCGACTGCGTCTACTACGTGATCGAGGGCGAAGGCGCGATCGTTGATGCCGCACAAGGCCGGCGTTTCGAGGTCACCGAGGGCCACATGGTCCATATCGACGCGGGCGACCGCTATCGGATCGAAGCCGGGGGCGCCGGCATCAAGGTGATCGGCGGCCCGTGTCCGCCCGATGGTCCGCTCCCCGGCGGCACGACTTCATCCGGGGCTTAACGTCATGGCGATTCGCATCTTTCATCGCGACCATCCGACGTTGCGGCTGCCGCTGATCTCCAAGGACGCGCGCTTCGTCATCTGGCCCGGCGTGGGCGCCTGGGACGCGAACCTGAACTACGTTCGCCTCGAGGCCGGCGAGGCGAACGTTCCGCATGTTCACGTGCAGTCGGAAGACACGATTTTCATCCTCGAGGGCAAGGGGACGATCCACGACTACACCAACGACATCGCGCTGCCGTTCCACGAGGGTTGCGTGGTGCACGTGCCCGTCGGCATCAGGCATGCGGTCAAGGCCGATCGCGGCAGCGGGATCGTCAGTGTCGGCGGTCCGGCGCCGGCAGACGTGCCGCTGCTGAAGAAAGTCGGCGCGCTGGCGGCGGATGCCGAGCCGCCGGCGAAATGAGTTTTGCAGCCTTACGGCGCCGCAGCAGAGCCTGCATCCCAGCGTCCGAGAAAACCTGATCGAAGGAACGTGCGATGAAGATCGTTGATATGACCCACCTGATGAACGTTCATACGCCGGGCTGGGTCGGCTATGCCGGCAACAAGATGTATTACGCACAAAATCTGCAGACCAAGATGATCGTGGCGCAGCGCATCGACACTGCGCTCCATGTCGGCACCCATATCGACGGCGCGATGCACGGCACCGACGGCATGGGGGACATGGCATCCTACCCGCTGGACTTTCTGGTGGGGCCCGGCGCGGTGGTCGACGTGTCGGCACATATGGATGACTGGGCGGTGATCACGCCGGAGATGATCGAGGCCGCGCCGGTGGAGGTGAAGGAAGGCGATATCCTGATCCTGCACACCGGCTGGCACCGCTATTGGGAGGGACAGCCCCAGCAGGACCTCGTCCGGTATTTCTGCATGCATCCGGGCGGCAAGATCGAGCTTCTCGAATGGATGCTGAAGAAGAAGATCAAGTGGTTCGGCATCGACTGCGGCTCCGGCGACCACGCCATGAACACCTCGATCCGTCTGATGCGTCCCGATCTTGCCAAGCGCTTCGAGGCCAAGGTCGGCATGAGCTGCAACGAGTTCTTCGGCGAATACAGCTACACCCACAGCAAATCCGGTCGGGTGGTCTCGGAGGATATGTTTCCGTTCCACTCCTACGCCTTCCAGGAAGGCCTGATCCACGCCGAGAATGTCGGTGGTGACATCGAGAAGATGCTCAACAAGCGGGCGATCATCGGCGCCTTCCCATGGCGTTACGAGGGCCTCGAAGCCTGCCCGTGCCGGATCGTCTGCTTCGACGGCATGGATGAGAGTGTCGAGGCCGTCGGCGATGTCGCCAAGGCCATCTTTCACCGGCGCTAGACCGAGATCCGGACAAGCGGCAAGCGATTTTTACGGATCGGGCCATGCTCGATCAAAAAAGACGGGACCCGAGATTGGGCCTCGAGTGATGCTCATAGTCGGCATCCACGGGCACCGCAGCCTTGCGGCTGCGATCTTCATGCTCCCTCTTCTAAGACTTCGATACCTGTCACCTCGGTCAGATCATCGGTTACAGCCAGCGCACCGGAAAAATCGTCGTCCCGAAAATAGGCGCTGCGCGAGATGAGCACCGGAATTCCAGCGCCTGACGCCGCAACCAGGCCGATATTGGAATCCTCTATCGCAAGGCAGTCCGACGCCGCCAGGTTCAATCGAGACAGAACTTTCAGATAGACGTCTGGAGCTGGCTTCTTTTTCGACACCTCGTCACCCGCGACAATCGCGGCGAACCGGTTGGCCCAGTCCTGACCCAGGGCGGACGCGAGCAGTGCATCGATATTGCCCCGCGAGGTCGTTGTCGATATCGCCAGGCGCTGACCGCGTCTCAGCGCTGCAGTGAACAGAGCCTTCACGCCTGGACGGAGCAAACAGCCGCCACTTGCGATCAGATCGGCGTAAATCCCGGTTTTGATCTGATGCAGCTCGGCGATATCGGCGTCCGAGAGCAGCGAAGGCCCACCTCGCAACCGATCGAACGCGCGGATCCGCTCCTTGCCGCCCGCAACGCGAAGCAGATCCTTGTAGACGGCGCGTCCCCAGCACCAACCGATGTTCGCTCTGACGAAGGCGGCATTGAAAGCCCGGCGATGAATCTCTTCGGTTTCGGCCAGCGTACCGTCGACGTCGAAGATCAACGCACGCGAACCAACGATCCGGTCCTTGGCGGCTTCCAGGCCCGATCCCGCTGACGCGAGCGTGTCTCTCATGCGTCCTCGCGCGGACGTGTGCAAAGGGACCGACCGTCACGCTTCATCGGACAGCGCCCTGCAAAAACACCCGGCTCGCCAGCACGTCCTGTGCTTCCAGCGACATGATATCTTCGGCGCTCAGCGCACGGTCGAGATCGGCGACGAGGCGGTTGGCCTGGCGCAGCCGCATCCGGTCGAGCGCGTTGCGGATCGAGCGGGCGTTCGAAAACAGCGGCTGCGTCTTACGCAACTCGATATAGCGAACGAACGCGCTGCGGGCATCAGGGGTGAACTTGTAGTTCATGTCGTGCAGCATCAGTTCCGCGATCGCCAACAACTCGCCATCCGAATAGTCCGGAAAATCGATATGGTGAGCGATACGCGAGCGGAAGCCGGGGTTGCTGGCAAAGAACTTGTCCATCCGGTCGCCGTAGCCGGCGAGGATCACCACCAGGTCCTCGCGCTGTGATTCCATCACTTGCAGCAGAATCTCGATCGCCTCCTGCCCGTAATCACGCTCGTTATCGGGACGGTGGAGATAATAGGCTTCGTCGATGAAGAGCACGCCGCCCATCGCCTTTTTCAAGATTTCCTTGGTCTTCGGCGCGGTGTGGCCGATATACTGCCCGACCAGTTCATCACGCGTCACCGACACCACCTTGCCGCGCCGCACGAAGCCGAGCCTGTGGAGGATGCTGGCGATCCGCAGCGCCACCGTGGTCTTGCCGGTGCCGGGATTGCCGGTGAACGACATGTGCAGGGTCGGCACTTCCGACGTCAGGTTCATGCGCTTGCGGACGCGCTCGATCAGCAACAGCGAGGAAATCTCGCGGATCCGCGTCTTGACCGGCTTCAGCCCGATCAGTTCGCGGTCGAGTTGATCCAGCACCTCGCCGATGCCGACCTCGTTGAACTCCCGACGAAGATCGACCTTGTCGTCCGGCGGCGCCTCGCCCGCATCCTGCGCCGGGACCGGCGCTGTCGCCTGCGCGCTCACGTGCCACCGTAGCGCTGGCCCTCGGGGCGGCCGACGGCGTATGACTTCGTGGTGTAGCGGATGTTACGGCCGCCGGATTCCTGCCGTTCGAGGTGGAAGCCCGGCTCCTGCTTCGGACGATTGACGATGAACGACAGCCTGACCGATTCCCAGCCATGGCTGGAATCGAACCCCGACAGGCGGATGTAGCGATCACCATAGACCTTCCGGCATTCGCGGAGCTCCATCATGATGCCGGCGGCGTCGCGCAGATCGAACATCGGCAGGCCCCACATGTCCCAATAGGTGTTGCGCGGGTGCGGATCGTCCGTGAACTCGATGTTCACCGCCCAGCCTTTTTCGAGGCAATACTGAATCTGGGCGGTGATCTGTTCGTCGGTCAGATCTGGAAGAAAGGAAAAGCAACCCTGTGTCACTCTCATCGCGGTTCTCCTCTGGCTTCCGTTACATCGCTGGCGTTGCGGTCGGCACGAAGTCCGGCGAGTCGGTCGATTCGTAATTGAAGGTGATGTCCTTCCAGACCTCCAGCGCGTCCCGCAAAGGCGTGCAGGTCTGCGCCGCCTTGGCGAGGATGTCAGGACCCTCGTGCACGTAGTCGCGGCCTTCGTTGCGTGCGAGAATCATCGCCTCCAGCGCGACGCGGTTGGCCGTCGCGCCGGCCTGGATGCCCTTGGGATGTCCAATGGTGCCGCCGCCGAACTGCAGCACCACGTCCTCGCCGAGATGATCGAGCAGCTGATGCATCTGCCCGGCGTGGATGCCGCCCGACGCCACCGGCATCATCTTGTTCAGGCTGGCCCAGTTCTGATCAAAGAACACGCCATGCTCCAGCGTCATCGGATTGAAGTCCTCTCGGCAGATGTCGTAGTAGCCGCGCGTGGTTGCCGGATCGCCTTCGAGCTTGCCGACCACGGTGCCGGCATGAATGTGGTCAACGCCGGCGAGCCGCATCCACTTCGCGATGACGCGAAACGAGACCCCATGCAGCCGCTGGCGGGTATAGGTCGAGTGACCTGCGCGATGCAGATGCAGGATCATGTCATTACGGCGCGCCCACTTCGCCATCGACTGGATCGCGGTGTAGCCGATCACCAGATCGATCATGATGATGACCGAGCCGAGCTCTTTGGCGAAATCCGCCCGCTCGTACATGTCCTCCATGGTGGCCGCGGTGACGTTGAGATACGTGCCTTTGACCTCGCCGGTCGCCGCCTGGGCCCGGTTGACGCCTTCCATGCAGTATAGAAATCGATCGCGCCAATGCATGAACGGCTGGGAATTGATGTTCTCGTCGTCCTTGCAGAAGTCGAGGCCGCCTTTCAGCGCCTCGTAGACCACCCGGCCGTAATTGCGGCCGGAGAGCCCGAGCTTCGGCTTGACCGTCGCGCCCAGCAGCGGCCGCCCGAACTTGTCGAGGCGCTCGCGTTCGACCACGATGCCGGTGGCCGGCCCCTGGAACGTCTTCACATAGGCGATCGGCAGCCGCATATCCTCCAGACGCAGCGCCTTGAGCGGCTTGAACCCGAACACGTTGCCGATGATCGAAGCCGTCAGGTTGGCGATCGAGCCGGGCTCGAACAGGTCGAGGTCATAGGCGATATAGGCGAAATAGCTGGCCGGCGAATTCGGCACCGGGTCGACGCGGAAACATTTGGCGCGGTATTTTTCCGCAGCCGTAAGCCGGTCGGTCCACACCACGGTCCAGGTGGCGGTCGAGGATTCGCCGGCGACCGCCGCCGCGGCCTCGATCGGATCGACCCCGTCCTGCGGCGTCACGCGGAACAGCGCGATGATGTCGGTATCCTTGGGCTCGTAATCAGGCTCCCAGTAACCCATTTTCTTGTATTGCATCACGCCCGACTTGTAGCGATCCTTGCCGCGGACGGTCATCGATTGCTCGTTCATGGGTCTCTCCTTCAGGGATCGAAAAAATCGGGATCGAACGACGTCTCATTACTCGGCAGCAGCCGCCACATGGCCTATTCGCGGGTCGAGCGCCCCGCTGCGATAGCGCTTTGCCATCTCGGCGAGCGGAATGACCTTGATCTTCGATGCGTTGCCCGCGGTGCCGAATTGTTCGAAGCGTTCCCGGCAGAGGTCTCGCATCGCATCCATCGCGGGCTTGAGGAATTTGCGCGGATCGAACTCGCTCTTGCTGGTGGCCGCGACCTTCCGGAATGCCGCCGTCATCGCCAGCCGGCAGTCGGTATCGATGTTGACCTTGCGGACGCCATGCTTGATGCCCCGCGCAATCTCTTCGACCGGCACTCCCCAGGTCTGCGGCATCTCGCCGCCGAACTGATTGAACGCATCCTGCAGCGGCTGCGGTACCGAGGACGAGCCGTGCATCACCAGATGCGTGTTCGGCAACCTGCGATGGATTTCCTCGACCACCTGCATGGCGAGGATGTCGCCGTCCGGCTTGCGCGAGAATTTATAGGCGCCATGCGACGTCCCCATCGCGATCGCCAATGCGTCGACCTTGGTGGCGCGCACGAAATCGACGGCCTGATCGGGATCGGTCAATAATTGATCGTGGCTGACCTTGCCTTCGACGCCGTGGCCATCTTCCTGCTCGCCGCCCCCGTGCTCAAGCGAGCCGAGCACGCCCAACTCGCCTTCGACGGAGGCGCCGATCCAGTGCGCCATCTCGACCACGCGGCGGGTGATGTCGACGTTGTACTCGTAATCTGCCGCGGTCTTGGCATCGGCCTTCAGCGATCCATCCATCATCACCGAGGTGAAGCCATGCTTGATCGCCGTCGCGCAGGTCGCTTCCTCGTTGCCATGATCCTGGTGCATGCAGAGCGGAATCTGCGGATACATTTCCTCCAGCGCGTCGATCATCTTCGACAGCATGATGTCGTTGGCGTAGGATCGCGCGCCGCGTGACGCCTGGATGATGACCGGCGCATCGACCGCGGCGGCCGCCTCCATGATGGCAAGCCCCTGTTCCATGTTGTTGATGTTGAAGGCCGGCACGCCGTAGCCTTGCTCGGCGGCGTGATCCAGCAATTGCCTCAGCGTAATGCGTGCCATCGGAGCTTTTCTCGTTTTCCCGGAAGTTTCACGAATGGGTTGCCGTCATTCTCACGCGCATCATGCAGCGCTCGGCCGCGGCCACTACGGCGGCGGGTGTGATCCCGAATTTGTGGTAGAGCGTCTCGGCCGGAGCGGAGGCGCCGAAGCCGTTCATGCCGACAAATTGGCCGCTGTCGCCGAGCCAGCCCGCCCAATCGCCTTCGACGGCGGCCTCGATGCCGATCCTGGGAGCGGTGCCAAGAACTTCGGCGCGATATTCGGCCGGCTGCTGACGAAAGAGATCGAAGCATGGTGCGGACACGACGGCGGCGCGGACATTGTCCGCGGCCAATAGCTTCGCAGCCTCCAGAGCGATGGAGACCTCGGAGCCGGTCGCCACCAGGGTAACGTCGCGACCATCACCGGGTTCGACGACCAGATAAGCGCCGCGCGCGACCCGATTGACGTCATCGGCGGCGTGCCGGAACGCCGGCAGCGCCTGCCGCGACAGGCAAAGCACAGACGGCGTGGTTTCCGCGCGCAGCGCGCAATCCCAGGCCTCGGCCGTCTCGACGGCGTCGCCGGGACGGAACACCAAGAGGTTGGGGATAGCCCGCAGCGACGCCAGATGTTCGACCGGCTGATGGGTGGGCCCGTCTTCACCGAGCCCGATGGAATCGTGCGTCATCACATGGATGACCCTGATCCCCATCAGCGCGGCCAGCCGGATCGCCGGCCGGCTGTAGTCGGCGAAGGTGAGGAACGTACCGCCATAGGGAATGAAGCCGCCATGCAGCGCGATGCCGTTCATCGCGGCCGCCATGGCATGCTCGCGCACACCATAGTGGATATAGTTTCCCCCGAAATCATCGCACCGCACCGGCTGTTGCACCTTCGCGCGAGTGAGATTGGAGTGGGTCAGGTCGGCCGAGCCGCCGAGCAAATTCGGCAACGCCTGCGCAATGGCGTCGATCACCATTTGCGACGCCTGGCGGGTGGCGATGTTGGGCCGTGTCTCGGCGAAACGCGCGCGAAGCTGATCCATTGCGGCTGCGTATTCGCAAGGCAGATGTCGGTTCAGCGCGTCATGAAACGGCGATCTTGCCCCGGTGTTGAGACGCCGGGTCCGCTCGATCCAGTTGCGGCGGGACGCCTGCCCCCGCGCTCCGATCTTGCGCCACAGCGCAACGACGGGCTCCGGAATTTCGAATGGTTGATGCGGCCAGTCGAGTGCCGCGCGTGTCTTCGCAACCTCCTCCGGGCCGAGCGGCGCGCCATGGGCTTTCTCGGTTCCCTGACGGTTCGGCGCGCCGAACCCGATCACCGTACGGCATGCGATCAATGACGGACGGTCGCTGTTTCGCGCCTGCTCGATCGCGGCAGAGATTGCCGTGGGATCGTGTCCGTCGATGCGGCAGGCCGACCAGCCGGACGCCTCGAATCGCGCAAGCTGATCATCCGAACAGGACAGCGATGTCGCCCCATCGATCGAGATCCTGTTGTCGTCGAACAGCACGATCAGCCGGTTGAGCCGCAGATGCCCGGCGAGTGAAATGGCTTCATGGCTGATGCCTTCCATCAGGCAGCCATCGCCCGCGATTACATAAGTGAAGTGATCGACGAAGTCGTCGCCGAAGCGCGCGTTCAACAACCGCTCGGCCAGGGCCATGCCGACCGCCGTCGCGATGCCCTGCCCCAAAGGGCCGGTCGTCGTCTCGACGCCGGGCGTGTGGCCATATTCGGGATGTCCGGGCGTCCTCGATCCCCACTGCCTGAATGCCCTCAATTCGTCCGCGGTCACCGCCTCGTAGCCCGTCAGATGCAGCAGCGCGTACAGCAACATCGAGCCGTGCCCGGCAGACAGGACGAACCGATCGCGGTCCGGCCATGCGGGATCGGCGGCATCGAACTTGAGGAAGCGCGAGAACAGCACGGTGGCGACGTCGGCCATGCCCATCGGCATGCCCGGATGACCCGATTTCGCTCTTTCGACCGCGTCGATCGCGAGAAAGCGAATCGCGTTCGCAAGCTCCGCATGCGCGGGATCGACACAGCCGGGTGCCGACGTTAAAGCATGAACACTCATACCGTGCGCCTCTTGCGTTCCATCAGTTGCAGAATGAGCGGGGTGAGAATGAGCTGCATCGCGAGATCCAGCTTCGAACCGTGGATTACGATCGAATTGGCGCGTGACATGAAGCTGTTCGGTATCATCGACAGCAGATAGGGAAAGTCGATGCCGCGCGGATTTTTGAGCCGGATCACCACCATCGACTCATCCGGCGTCGGGATCCATCGCGCGATGAAGGGGTTCGACGTATCCACCGTCGGTACGCGCTGGAAATTGATGTCGGTCTCGGCGAATTGTGGGATGATGTAGTTCACATAGTCCGGCATTCTGCGCAGAATCGTGTCGGTCACGGCCTCCTGGCTATAGCCGCGGGCGCTGCGGTCGCGATGCAGCTTCTGGATCCATTCGAGATTGATCACGGGCACGACACCGATCTTGAGATCGGCGTGTTGCGCAATATTGACCTTGTCGGTCACGACCGCACCGTGCAGGCCTTCGTAAAACAGCAGGTCGGAGCCTGCCGGCAACGGACCCCAATCCGTGAACGTGCCCGGCTCGGCGCCATAAAGCTTCGCTTCATCGTCGTCGTGAACGTAGTGCCGGGTCGTACCCGTGCCGGACTCGCCGTAGTCCCGGAACACCCGCTCAAGTTCTTCGAACAGATTGGTATCGGGACTGAAATGGCTGAAATGCTTGTTGCCGCGCTCGGCTTCCTCCGACATTTTGGCACGCATCTCGGCCCGGTTGTAGCGGTGGAACGCGTCGCCCTCGATATAGGCCGCGGCAACCTTCTCGCGACGGAATATGTTCTCGAAGGTCTTTTTCACCGACGTCGTCCCGGCGCCGGACGAGCCCGTGATCGATATGATGGGATGGCTGCGAGACATGTGATGACCCGTCAACGAAAGAGGCCGCGGCGCGCGAACAGCGGCGCGTCGCTATTGTCGAACATCGGCTCGATGCCCTCGTGAATGATCGCGACATCGAGAACCCCGCGCGCCGACCCCATGATCAGCGGCACCCGCTGATGCGGCGTCTTCGCGCCGAGCTCGAGGATTCGCCGCCGTCCGGTCGACGCCGCGCCGCCCGCCCATTCCATCACCAGCGCCATGGGATGGGCTTCGTACAACAGCCGAAGCCGGCCCTCGCGATATCCAGGGCGCGCATCGGCCGGATAGAGAAACACTCCGCCGCGCACCAGGATGCGGAGAGATTCCGCAACCAGCGAACCGATCCATCGCATGTTGAAATCCCTGCCGCGTTCACCGTTGGTGCCGGCAAGACATTCATCGATATAGGCACGAACCGGTCCGTGCCAATGCCTTCGATTGGAGGCGTTGATGGCGAATTCCGGTGTATCGCAGGCGATCTGAACGCGCTGCGCAGTCAGGACGTATTCCCGGTTGCGCCGGTCGAGAATGAAGATATCGACGCGCTCATTCAGCGCCAGCACCAGCGTGGTCTGCGGACCATAGACGATGAAGCCGGCGGCGCATTGCGCCGTTCCCGGCTCGAAGAAAGTCGACAGGATGTCGTTGCCCCGCGGGCGAATTGAAAAGATTGTGCCGACGGAGATGTTGTTTTCGAGATTGGCCGATCCGTCGAGCGGATCGATCGCAACGCAAAGCGGCGCCGCGGGATCCAGCGTTTCGGGCAACTCCGCTTCTTCGGAAAGAACCGCAGCGACCGGTGCGCTCCGCAGCGCTTGGCGCATCACGTCATCGGCTACGACATCGATGTCCTTTTGCTGGTCGCCATCGGGATTGATTGCGCCATTCCGTCCGGTGATGCCGGCCAGCGGACCATCCGCGATCAGGGCAGCAAGATCGATCGAAGCGGCTGCAATGGCAGCGATCACCTCGCCCACTGCGGCGCCCTGCGGCGTCAGCGCTGCCGTCTCTTCGATATGCGAACGCAAGGTGATGCGCTCGTCCATGACCGTCTCCCCCGCATCCTCTTCGGGACGCTCTCGAAGCGGATCGGCAATCCGCCACTTAGAGAAACGCAATTTGCCGAATAAGTAAAATACTGTTATCTTTTGGACGACCTAAGATTTACTTATAATGGGTGCTGATATGGCCGGCCGGTTTGTGCGCGAATTGACCATCCGCCAGTTGCGCGCGCTGGCCGCCGTGCATCGGCACCGGTCCGTCACCGCCGCGGCCAAGCAACTCAACCTCACCCAGCCAGCGGTTACGTTTCAGCTCCGCAATTTGCAGGCGCTGGCAGGACTGCCGCTGATACAGCGCACCGGCGACGGCATGCTGCTGACGGATGCCGGCCGCGAAGTTCTTGCGCTGACCGAGCGCATCGAGGCGGCGCTCGGATCCTGCGAGGCTTCGCTCGACATGATCGCCGGCAAGTCCGCCGGACATATTTCGATCGGCGCCGTCAGCACGGCGAAATATTTCGTTCCGTTTGCGATCTCCGGATTTTCGAAGCTTCATCCGAATGTCGAGGTCACGCTCTCGATCTTAAACCGGCAGGAGATCGGCACGGCGTTGCGTGGATACGATCTCGATATCGCCATCATGGGCCGTCCGCCCGTCGACATTCCCATGAACGTCCACCTGATCGGCGATCATCCCCATGTCATCATCGCACCGACCGGGCACCCCCTTGGACGAAAAGCTCGCTTGCCGCTGACGGCGCTTGCCGACGAAACCTTCCTGACCCGCGAACCCGGATCCGGGACGCGCGGCCTCATGGAGCAATTGTTCGAGACCGCCGGCGTTCGCCCGCGGATCGGCATGGCCATGAGCAGCAACGAAACCATCAAGCAGGCGGTGATCGCTGGACTGGGCATTGCCTTCATATCCGCGCATACGGTGGCAACCGAGCTTGACGAGCGACGGTTGACGACGCTCGATGTCGTAGGCCTGCCGATCGTCAGGCAGTGGTTCGTGCTCGCCCGCAAGGACAAGGTCCTGCTGCCGCCGGCGCAGGCGATGATCGACTTCCTGAGCGCCAAGGGCGCGCAATTCCTGCCGCGCACCCACGGCCGGCTTCGTCTCACCCGGCCGTCGGCTCGCGCCCGGCGCAGGTGATACCGTGCCTCCTTCTAAGCGGGCCTCTATGCCGCCCTGGCGAGGCCCATTTCGGCCCAGATCTCGGCCAGCGCCTGCACCAGGTGCTCGATGTCGGCGTCGGTGTGATGCGGTGACGGCGTAATGCGCAGCCGCTCGGTGCCGCGCGGCACCGTCGGATAATTGATCGGCTGCACGTAAATGCCGTAGCGGTCGATCAGCACGTCGCTGATCTGCTTGCACAGAATGGGATCGCACACCATCACGGGCACGATATGGCTGGGATTGTCGAGATGCGCGACGCCGGCCTGATCGAGCCGCGAGCGCAGTCGCGCCACCCGATCCTGGTGCCGCTCGCGCTCTTCGGAGCTGACCTTCAGATGACGGATGCTGGTCAGTGCCCCGGCTGCCACCGCCGGCGGCAGCGACGTGGTGAAGATGAAGCCCGACGCGAAGCTGCGGATGAAATCGCAGATCGTCGCCGATGCCGCGACATAGCCGCCGATGACGCCGAACGCCTTCGCAAGCGTGCCCTCGATCACGGTCAGGCGATGGCTCAATCCCTCCCGGTCGGCGATGCCGCCGCCCTTCGGGCCATAGAGACCGACGCCATGAACCTCGTCCAGATAGGTCATGGCATTGTGGGCGTCCGCGACGTCACAGAGCTCCGCGATCGGCGCGATATCGCCGTCCATCGAATAGACCGATTCGAACGCGACCAGCTTTGGCGCATGCGGGTCGAGATCGCTCAGTTTGCGTTCGAGATCCCGGGGATCGTTGTGGGCGAAGATACGGGTTTCACTGCGGCTGTGCCGGATGCCCTCGATCATCGAGGCATGGTTGAGTTCGTCCGACAGGATGACGCAACCCGGCATCCGGGATGCCAGCGTGCTGATCGCCGCCATGTTCGAGACATAGCCCGACGTGAACAGCAGCGCCGCCTCCTTGCCGTGCAGATCGGCGAGTTCGCGTTCCAGCAGGACGTGATAGTGGTTGGTGCCCGCGATATTGCGGGTGCCGCCCGCGCCGGCCCCGCAACTGTCGAGCGCCTCGTGCATGGCTTGGAGCACGGCGGGGTGCTGGCCCATGCCGAGATAGTCGTTGGAGCACCACACGGTGACCTCGCCGGCGCCAGCCGCCTGATGATGTTTGGCACGCGGGAAGGCACCTGCCTTGCGCTCCAGATCGGCAAAGACGCGATAGCGCCCTTCGCGGTGGAGCCCTTCGAGTTGGCGGCGGAAATAGGCTTCGTAATTCACGACGTCCTCCCCTTGATCGTTGCGGCCGGCTCGGCACCGACGTCGAGCGCCGGCGCCAGATCGTTGTTTGCATTTTGCTCGAGAAATCTTTGGCGGAACTGATCTTCGAGCCGCTGCCGGGCGCAAGCCGCGGGCGACTTGGCCGGCGCCGCTTCATTGCGGACGTTCGCCAGCACGACGAGATTAGGCGGCGCGTTCGATGGCTTCGCTTCAGGCTTCCGTTCCATGGTGGTGTCCTCCCGAGAGAAACCCGAGCGCATGCCCCATCCCCACAATTTCATTGCGGGCATCGGCAGCAGCATGAACCAGTGCTCGACCACGCCGAGCGCAAAAAGCGTCGAGACCAGGGTCAGTCCGGCGACGTCAAACGGCGTGGCGGCGACCTCGACGATGCGCTGGATCATGATGACGAGAACGGCACTCGCC
The DNA here is from genome assembly GCA_035293585.1 of Bradyrhizobium sp. GTDB lineage: Bacteria > Pseudomonadota > Alphaproteobacteria > Rhizobiales > Xanthobacteraceae > Bradyrhizobium. The sequence continues at coordinate 158,867 of DATGMN010000039.1, forward strand.
AGCGTAACGGAGATCGGGAAGAAGAGGCTGACGGACTTGCGGGCGAAGTAGCTCCTGAGGAAGCGCACCGCATCCGGCATCAATTCATCATTGGTGACGGGCACACCAAGGAACAGGTTGATCTTGGCACTCTGTCGGAGGACCCACAGCGCAACAAAGGTCCATATCCCGACCTGGTTTGCTCCGTTCCAGGTCAGCACCAGGATAGCCGCGCCGCAGATCACCAGCGCTAACTCGTGATAAAGGATCGCCTGCAATGCGAGGCCGAGCCGCCGCATGCCTGCCGCGCCTGCCGGACACCGCTGCGGGCGCGGGCCAGTGATCCAACCCGCGAGGAAGGCGATCTCCTGCGCGCCCCACAACAAAATGGTGGAGGTGAACGCCGTATAGGCACCGGCAACAGCGGTGTCGTTGGCGCTGCGCGCAAGACCCGAAAGGGACGCCAGAAGCAAACCAGCGGCACAGCCGACCTTCAAGAGGTCGACGCGCCCTGAGCGTCCCACGAGCATCAGCACGGCCCCGGTACTGAACCACCAGACAAAAGCTGCGTAGATCGGTGAGATCAGGTAGCAGGCCATCAATGCACTCTTTCACCAGGCCGGTTGCAGACAGATTTCCCGCGGCAGCACATTTGGTTTTGCCGGCAGCAGGAACAACCGCGCGAAGGTCAGCGCCGCTGCCGTGGCGAGCCCCGCCCGCCTGGCTTTCGACATCAACCCGCCTTTGGCCTTGGCATCGGCGATCTTTTCGGAGATCGCCCTGAGACGGTCGAGGCCGGCGAGGAAACGCGGATTGTCGATATCGAGCACGACGGGAAATACCTGCCTGGAGATTTCCGAAGTGATGCGGAACACCTGCATGTCGTAGTCGGTCGGATGCATGCCGAGCGCGTCGTGAAATGCCGGACGCATGTGGTCGCGGACGTACATGGTGGCGAACACCGCAAGCAGGAAGAATCTGATCCAGAGCTTGTTATGCCCACGCAGCAAGGAGGGATCGGCGCGCATCAGCAAGGCAAAGGCTTCGCCATGACGAAATTCGTCGTTGCACCAGAGTTCGAACCACCGGAAAATCGGATGAAATTGCCGCTCCGGATGCCTCTCCATCTGCCGGAAAATGGTGATATAGCGGGCATAACCGATCTTCTCGGACAGATAGGTCGCGTAGAAGATGAACTTCGGCCGGAAATAAGTGTACTTCTTCACCTTGGTAAGGAAGCTCAGATCAATCCCGATGCCGTGATCCTTCAGGATTTCATTGATGAATCCGGCATGACGGGCTTCATCCCTGCTCATGAAGCTGAAGAGCTCCTGGATATCCTTGTTCTTGATCCGCTTCTTGATCTCCGCGTAGAGCACGCAACCGGAGAATTCGGCGGTCAGCGAACTGACCAGGAAATCCTTGAACTCCTTACGCAGTTCCGGCGCCAATGATTCCAGATCGTTCTTGAATTCGTCGGTCTTGACGAAATGCGCCTTGTTGTGGTCGGCGCGCAGCTCCTTGATCACGGCGTTCCATTCGGAACGCACCAGGCTGACGTCGAGCCGGTCCATCGCCTCGAAATCGGTGGTATAGAAGCGCGGGCTGAGGATCGTATCCTCGCGCGCCTTGTCGAGGCTTTCGCTACTGCCCTTGATGCCGGGACGAAGACTGCCCTGGGTGCCACCTTCCATCGGGATCATGTTGCCCTCCCATCCGAGAAACTGACTTCGTAGAGCTCGGTCAATTCGAGATATCCTTCGATCCGTGCGCGCAGGCGATCCAGCGGAGTGCCCCGCACCACGGTGGCGGTGCGGCGCACGACGAGCCGTTCGCCGAACGCGACGCTCGTCGGCGCATCATGGACCACGACCTCGTCGCCGGCCCGGATCTGGATGTCGCCGTCCAGCACGACATGGGCGTGCAGGGTTTCAGAGGTCTGTTCGATCTCGACGGTGCAAGGCACGTCGAATGTCTTGCGACCGCCTGTCCAGCTCATGTTCATTTTGCGCTCCGCAAATTCATCAACCGCGCGAAGGCCTCGGTGTTGGTGGATCCGAAGGCGCCGAGGTCGATCTGCTTGCCGGTCGACGTGTCCGTGAGCGTGATCTGGCCGCCGGCATATCGGGTGAGACGGAACGGCGGCTGCGCGCCGATGTCGCCCAGCCTCCGCTCACGCGCGAGCCCGCGCATCACCACGCGGACGAAGCCGTTGCTGCCTGGCGCAAGTGTGTCCACCAACCGACCATCGTCGGCGTCGAACACCAAAACCGAGCCCTTCTCGCCATCCTCGAACCGAAGGTCGCGGCTTTCCACCGCGGCGGGAAGCGTCATGTGCGCACCCCCAACGCCGGTCAGGCGTACCGTGGTCGCGGCCCCGAGCGCAAAAAGGATGAGCGCCGCCGCGGCAAATATGCCTCCCCTGGGAACGACCGGCTCGTGAATCGCCTCGCTCATGCGTCTTCTCCTGTCACGCTGCCACGGTGGTCGGTGGACGGGCGATGGCATCCGACGCGAACCCGCCGTCACTGATCTGCACCAGCGACACTGCGGTCGGACCGGGCTGACCCGTCAGCACCTCCGCGAGCTTCGCTGCGACCACGGCGGCATCCGGGATCGAGCTCAGCATCGGCTCCGGCGCGCGCAGGCGCCACGGGCGGATATGCGGCCAGAGCAGCAGATACGAAACGCGGCCACCATCGGAGAGTCTCAGGGGTATGTCGCCGCTGCCGTCGCGGTAGGTTTTCAACGCCGCATTGGCGATCTTGCCGAGCGGGATGTTCATGGTCATGGGCAGCGCGACGCCGAACTGAAACAGGATGCGCTTGCTGGTGATGGTGTAACAGGCCGCACGGCGGAACAGCCATGCCAATCCCGCCAGCACGGTCATCGCGCTGACTGCCGGAAAAATCAGCCACAGCGCGGACACAACGATGTCACTCACGGGCAAGCCGAGGAACCAGTTCGAGCAGCCTCGCCAGACCAAGAGGATGGCGAAGTAGATCGCGACCTCCCTGATGTGGAATTTACGCAGCGCCAGTCCCTTGAATGACGGCTTGCCCTGCCAGATCACGCGCTCACCGACCGGCAACGGCGATGGAAGTTCCTTGAACTGGCTGAAATCCTGTTTCACAGAAACGGCTCCTGTCGCGAGGGCGTGGCGTACAGCGTGCCGGCGCCGTAATAGCCGACGATCCGGTCTTCCTCGAGCTTGGTCACCTGGTCGAGGCTCTTGGTCGCCGGCACGTCGGCGAACTGGCTGCCGAGGATGGCATTGACGGTGATGCGACCACGCTTGTGATTGACCAGCGCGAAAGGCATCGGCAGCAGCACCCGCTTCGGGCCGCCGGACGTCGTGACCTCGACTTCGATATAGCGGATCAAGGCTTCGGCGCGATCGACCCAGACGTCGGTACACACGCCGCCGATCTCGTTATCCGCGCCGATCACCTTCATGCCGCGCGGATCGGGGTCGCGGGACTCGAGGTAGGTGCCTTCAGCCAATCGCATGGGGACGATGCAGGGCACGTTATCGATGTTGAGTTCGGGAACATCCTCGCGGTCGGCCCAGGACCCGGGCCCGACACCGTCGAGCATCGGATTGCCGGTCGGCTCCATCGGAGCGCCCGGCCATACCGCGATCGGCGCCACGGCGACGTCGCGGCGATCGTTCTTGTGGTTGGGCAGTGTCGCGATGTGGCCATCGCGCAGCAGATAGTTTTTCGGATCCGGCATCCGCGGGAAGCCGTGGACCACCCCGCCGCCGCTGGACGTGGAGTCGAGCGGATAGCCCTCACGCTTGTCTTCGCGACGAAGATAGAAGATCAGGCATGCGAAGAAGATCCAGAAAACGTAAAGCGTGACCTGTGCTACGTCCAGATATGCGCCTTCTTGCATTGGACGATCTCCCTTTCGTTGACTAACCTGGAAATTCGGCCAGGCCGAATTTGGATGGCGATCGCGACAAGTCCATCCGTGACGTGCGCACGAGCGGGCCGATCGCGACCAGAGTGGCGAACAGCAAGGCAATTTCGATGTGGTAGACGACGCTGTACCCCGTCGACGGATCCGTCAGCGCGCGGCCGAGCGCGCCGCTGGACGCCAGTGACGACACCAGATCGCGAATGCCGCCGCCGAGCGCGATGCCGCTGCCGGCCGCGGTCGCCTGCACGGCACCCCAGGTACCCAATGCCAATCCGCTCTCGCCGTCGCGCGCGATCGCCATCGCGGCCGTCAGCGTTCCCGCAGCGAAAAGACCGCCACCGAAACCGATGAGCGCGGTGCCGATCCGGAACAGCAGCACGGAGTCCAGGGGGGCGGCGAAGATCACGGCGGAGAATGCGAAGACCCCCGCCGCTGCGCCAAAGCCCGCGATCCGGTAAGGATCGGCGTTGCGGCCGAGCGTCCGCGCAGCAAGACCAAAGCCCGCGAGCGTACCGAGCGCGAAGAACGCGGTCAGCGCCGTGGTCTGGCCGACGGTGAGCTTGAGGATCTCGGCGCCGTAGGGCTCCAGCAGGATATCCTGCATCGAGAACGCCGAGGTGCCGAGTCCGAGCGCGACAAGAACACGGAGCGAGCCGCCGGACTGCCGGAATTTGGTCCATGAGTGTTGAAACTCGGGTCGATCACGCTCGGCGGACGTCAGTGCCGGGTTACGCGCTTCCTGTTTCCAGAGCGCACAGATGTTGAGCAGCAACTGCGTGACCGCGACGCCCTGGATGACCTGGATCAGGCGGATTTCGTTGAAATTGCGCAACAGCTCGCTGAAGATCAGCGCGCTGCCGGCCATGCCGAACAGCAGCATCACATAAAGGAATGCGACGACGCGCGGCCGGGCTTCCGGCGGCGAGAGATCGGTGGCGAGCGCGAGACCTGCGGTCTGCGCCGTATGCATGCCGGCGCCGACCAGAAGGAACGCCAGCGCCGCGCCAAATTGCCCATAGACAGCGGGATATTCTCCGGTCCCGGAAAGCACCAGCAGCGCGAACGGCAGGATCGCAAAGCCGCCGAACTGCACCAGGGTCCCCATCCAGATATAGGGCACCCGCCGCCAGCCCAGAACCGAGCGGTGGTTGTCGGACTTGAAGCCGATCAGCACGCGGAACGGCGCGAACACCAGCGGCAGCGAGACCATCAACGAGACCAGCAAGGTCGAGACACCGAGCTCGACGATCATCACGCGATTGAGCGTGCCGTTGAGCAGCACGATGGAGATGCCGGTCGACACCTGAAACAGCGACAGCCGCAGCAAGCGTCCGAGCGGAAGTTCCTTTGTCGCAGCGTCGGCAAACGGCAGGAAGCGGGTCCCGAGCCGCATCCATCCTTTCGCCAATGTCGTTGAAATCCGGCTCATCGGGGAATCATCTCCAGGGCATGCGACTTGTAGAAGCCGCTCGCGACCCGGCGGCTGCGTCCAGGCTGCCACCGCTCGAGGTTCTCGTCCGACAGCAGCAGCCGCTGCAGCTTCCGTTCGTTCACGGGTTCAATGGCCGGCGCACGGTCGCCGCGCGGAAACAACCGGCCCACCGCATGCATCAGCGCAAGAGCCGGCGTCTTCGGCGCGAACGTGACCAGCAGCGCTTCGCCGGTGCGCGCCGCCAATCCCGCCATGATGCGGCAGGTGTCGGCGGGGCGGTAATGGATCAGCGAATCCATCGCCACCACGAAATCGAACTTGCCGAGGCGGGGATCGAGCATGTCGCCCGACCTGAACTCGAGCGCCGATGAATCGAGGTCGGCCGGCATTCGTTCGCGCGCCACGGACACCAATGTCGGCGACAGATCGACCGCGACCACGCGCGCGCCGCGCCGCGCCGCCTCGATCGACAACGCGCCGGTGCCGCAGCCGGCATCGAGTAGTCTCGCCCCGCTCATGTTCGAGGGAAGCCACGACAAGAGCGTGTTGCGCATTTCGTCGCGGCCGGCACGCACGGTGGCGCGAATGCGCCCCAGCGGCGCGTCCGACGTCAGCCGGGCCCATGCCTCGACCGCCGTGCGATCGAAATAGGTCTCAAGCTCTCCACGCCGTTCGAGATAGGTTGCAACGGACATCAGTCGAACCCCAACAGATCGAAGATTTCACGGTCCTTCAGCGACTTGCCCGGCAGCGGCACGGCCTTGCCGTCCCAGAGCTCGGTCGCGAGCCGCATATATTCGTCCTGCACCGCCACCAGTTCCGGCGTCGGCTCCATTTCGAACAGCGTCGATTTTTTCAGGCGGCTCTTTCGGATGATGTCGAGGTCCGGAAAATGCGCGACCCGTTTCAATCCGGCCCGCTCATTGTACCGGTCGATCTGATCGGTCGCGACGCTGCGGTTGGCGATCACGCCGCCGAGCCGCACGCCGTAATTCTTCGATTTGGCCTCGATCGCGGCAACGATCCGGTTCATGGCGAAGATCGAGTCGAAATCGTTGGCGGCAACGATCAGCGCCCGATCGGAGTGCTGCAGCGGCGCCGCGAAACCGCCGCAGACCACATCGCCAAGCACGTCGAAGATCACGACGTCGGTGTCTTCGAGCAGATGATGCTCCTTCAGCAGCTTCACCGTCTGGCCCACGACATAGCCGCCACAGCCGGTTCCCGCCGGCGGACCGCCCGCCTCCAGGCACATCACGCCGCCATAGCCCTCGAACACGAAATCCTCCGGCCGCAATTCCTCGGCGTGGAAGTTCACGGATTCAAGAACATCGATCACGGTCGGCACCAGACGCTTGGTCAGCGTGAAGGTCGAGTCGTGCTTGGGATCGCAACCGATCTGCAGCACGCGCTTGCCGAGCCTGGAGAAGGCGACCGACAGATTCGAGGACGTCGTGCTCTTGCCGATGCCGCCCTTGCCATAGACCGAAAATACTTTCGCGGTACCGATCTTCAGCTTGGGATCGAGCTGAACCTGCACGCTGCCCTCACCGTCGCCGCAACATGACGGGCTCTTGAGCGAGGATGGCTTGGTCAGGATGTTCATGCGGCAACTCCCACGCCTTCAAGGCGGTCTTCAAGCTCCTCGCCTGCCCTGCGCAGGACGTCGAGCATTTCCGGATCAGGGGACCAGTATTTGCGTTCGTGCGCCTCGATAAGGCGGTTCGCGACCCTGGCGGACGCCGCCGGATTGAGCGACGCCAGTCGCTCGCGCATCTCGGGATCGAGCACGAAAGTCTCGGTGAGTTGCCGGTACACCCAGGGCGCCACTTCGCCCGTGGTCGCCGACCAGCCCATGGTGTTGGTGACGTGCTCCTCGATCTGGCGGACGCCCTCATAGCCATGCTTGAGCATGCCCTCGTACCATTTCGGATTGAGCATGCGCGTTCTCGTCTCGAGCGCGACCTGCTCCGATAATGTGCGGACTGTTCCCGCCCCGCGCGTCTGGTCGCCGATATAGACCGGCGCAGACGTACCGCCCCTGGCGATTCGCACCGCCCGGCTGATCCCGCCGAGCGTATCGAAATAATGATCGACGGTCGTGACGCCGAGCTCGACTGAATCCAGGTTCTGGTAGGCGAGATCGACGGTCGCAAGCGCATTCTTCAACAGCGCCGTCTGCTGCACCGGTTGCCCCTTCCGCCCGTAGGCGAAACTCTTGCGGCGGGTATAGGTCTCCGCAAGCTCGTCCTCGTCCTCCCAGCGGCCGTTCGCGACCAGATGGTTGACGTTCGAGCCATAGGCGCCGTCAGCATTGCCGAACACGCGCAGCGAGGCCGTTTCCAGATCGCAATGATGCACGGCCTGATAGGCCAGCGCGTGCTTGCGAACGAAGTTCTGCTCGACCGGCTCCTCGGCGCTAGCCGCCAGGAAGCAGGCCTCGGCAAGCAGCTTGATTTGCAGCGGCAGCAGGTCGCGGAAAATGCCGGACATGGTGATGATCACGTCGATGCGCGGCCGCTTGAGCTGATCGAGCGGTATCAGCTCGGCGCCGCAGAGCCGGCCATAACCGTCGAAGCGCGGCGCCGCACCAAGCAATGCCAGTGCCTGCCCGATCGGCGCACCCTCGTTCTTGAGATTATCGGTGCCCCACAGCACGATCGCGACGGACTCGGGAAGGCAATGGCCCTCGGTGACGTGCTTGTCGATCAGCCGCTGCGCCTGCGTTGCACCATCCTGCACCGCGAAGGCGCTCGGGATCCGGAATGGATCGAAGCCGTGGAGGTTGCGTCCGCTTGGCAGGATCGCGGGGGTGCGCAGGAGATCACCGCCCGGCGCCGGCCGTATGAACCGGCCGTCGAGCGCATGCAGGAGCGCCGGAATTTCGTGATCCCGCGCCAGCAGGTCGTCGATCGCCGCAAGTTCGCCATAGAGCTTCACCGAGGCTTCGTCGCGAGCCGGCAACGAATCAATCGCCTTGCCGCGAACGATCGCTTCCAGCAGCGACTTTTCGAGGCGCGCACCATGTGACGCATCCGCCACCGCCTGCAACATCTCGACGCGCTGCTCGGCCGACGGCGCCTCGCCAACGACATGAAGCCCGTGCGGGATCAACGAGTATTCGAGTTCGAGCACCGCCGCCGAAAGCCCGGCGATCGCCGCGGCCCGGTCCACCCAGGCCTGCTCGGCATCGATCAAGTCCAACGCCCGGGCCTGGGCCTGGATCAGGCTCGCCAGCTCGCCGCGCTCCGCTTCGTCGTCAGGCGACAGACCCCGCCAGCGCTCGATCGACGCCTTCAGCTCGACGAGGCCCTTGTAAAGGCCGGCATGGGCCACCGGCGGCGTGAGATAGCTGATTAGCGTTGCCGCCGAACGCCGCTTGGCGATCGTGCCTTCGGAGGGGTTGTTCGACGCATAGAGATAGAGGTTCGGCAGGTCGCCGATCATGCGGTCCGGCCAGCACGCCCCCGACAGCCCGGCCTGCTTACCCGGCATGAATTCGAGCGCCCCATGGGTGCCGAAATGCAGCACCGCAGCGGCACCGAAATCCTCGCGCAGCCAGCGATAGAACGCCGAAAAGGCGTGCGTCGGCGCAAAGCCCTTCTCGAACAACAGCCGCATCGGATCTCCCTCGTATCCGAATGCAGGCTGGATCCCGACAAAGACGTTTCCGAAGCGCTCGCCGAGCACGAAGATCGAGCTGCCGTCGCTCTGCTGCTTGCCGGGCGCCGGTCCCCATTGCGCCTCGATCTGACGCAGCCAGCGCTCGTTGCGGACGTGATCGCCGGCGGCAATGCGCGCATGAACGTTGGCGTCCGCGCCGAAGCGCGCGGCATTGCCGGTGACGATGCGCTCGCGCAACGCGTCGGCGCTGGCGGGCACGTCGACCTGATAGCCCTCGCGCTTCATCGCTGTCAGCGTCCGGTGCAGGGATTCGAACACCGAGAGGAATGCTGCAGTACCGGTATTGCCGGCATTCGGCGGGAAATTGAAAAGCACAATCGCGACCTTGCGATCCTTTGGCGCGGAGCAGCGCAATGCAACCAGGCGCGCGGTCCGGGCCGCGAGCATTTCGGCGCGCTCGCTGCATACCTGCATCTCGCCGCCGATCTCGGATTGCGCGAACGTGCACGCGCGTTCGCAGCCGGTGCAGGGCAGCCCTGCCCCGTCCGACCGGCCGCCATAGACCGTCGGCCCCGAGGCACCATCGAGCTCGGGGATGGCCACCATGATGGTACTCTCGACCGGCATCAGCCCGCGATCCGACGCGCCCCACTGTTCGAGCGTCTGGAATTCAACGGGGTGAGCGGAAAGATAGGGAACGTCGAGTTTGGCGAGAATATCTTCGGCCGCCTTCGAATCGTTGTAGGCAGGACCGCCGACCAGAGAGAAGCCGGTCAGCGAGACCACCGCATCGACGGCCCTGCGACCATCCTTCATGAAGAAGCGCTCGATCGCCGGGCGTTGGTCGAGACCGCTGGCGAAGGCGGGTATCACGCGCAGGCCTTTCGCCTCGAATGCCGCGATAGCGCCGTCATAATGAGCGGAGTTGCCGGCCAGGAGATAGGAGCGCAGCAGAAGCACACCGACCGCGCCGCGCTCGTTTGCGATGGCGGGCAGTCCATCGGCCGTTTCGGCGATGCGCCCCTTCATGCGCGGGTGGTACACGCCGACATCGGGATAGTCGAGCGGCGGTGCAGCCTTCGCGATGCCGCGAAGGCTGCAGCGCGGCCCGTCGGCGTAACGGTCCACCAGCAGCCGGATCATGTTCGCGATATTCTGTTCGGAGCCGGCGAGCCAGTATTGCAGCGTCAGGAAATAGGCCCGCATGTCCTGGGCCGTGCCGGGAATGAAGCGCAACAGCTTCGGCAATTGCCGGAGCATCTTCATTTCGCCCTTGCCGCCCGGCTTCTTGCCGCTGCGATTGCCGCGCAGTTTCTTCAGCCACGCGATCGCGCCGAGCGCCTCTCCGCTCATGTCGAATTTTCCGAGGCGCGTCAGCTTGACGATCTCGGCCGCCGACATGCAGCAGATCATCGCATCGCAGTCATTGCGGCGGGCGGCCAGCGCCGGCATCACGGCGCGGACATGGTCGTCGAGAAACAGCATGGTGGCGATTACGATGTCGCCCCGCGCGATATCGGCGTTGCATCTCGCAAGCGCCGCGTCGTCGGTGCCCCATTCATCGGCGGCGTGAACTGAAAGTTCCAGTCCCGGAAATTCGCGACGCACCAGGGCGCGGGCACGCGCGGCCGCGCCGGACAGATGGCTGTCCATGGTCACGACGACGACACGAAGCGGTGTCGCGTCAACGGGCGTAGTGCGCTTTGGCATCGTAAAGCGTCTCGACTGTGATGGTGGCGACGCCGTTTTCACTGGCGAAGCGTTCGGTGTTGCGGCGGGCTTTGCCACGAACGAAAAACGGAATTTTGCGTAGCTCCTGTTCGGCGTCGGCGGCCCACAGGATGGAGATCTCCTGCGACGGCGTAGCCGCTCGCGCGGCTTCGGATGCCGCGACCGCGGTGGCAGGCGCGGCGTGACCCGCGCCCAGATGCGACGGCAGCGCGCCATCCTTGAACTCGAAATCGTCCTTGAACATCGCGAGCAGATGTTCTTCAAGCCCCATCATCAGCGGGTGCACCCAGGTGTCGAAGATCACGTTGGCGCCTTCGAAACCCATCTGCGGCGCGTATCGGGCCGGGAAATCCTGCACATGCACGGGCGCCGAGATGACCGCGCAGGGAATCCCGAGACGCTTGGCGATATGCCGCTCCATCTGCGTACCCAGCACCAGCTCGGGCTGAAGTTCGGCAACCCTGGCCTCGACCTCGAGGTAATCGTCCGTGATCAGCGGCTCGACGCCGTAAAGCATCGCCGCCTCGCGAATGACGCGACCGAATTCGCGGGCGTAGGTGCCGAGCCCGACCACCGTGAAGCCGAGCTCATCGGAGGCAATTCGGGCGGCCGCGACGGCATGGGTGGCGTCGCCGAAGATGAAGACCCGCTTGCCTGTCAGGTAGGTCGAATCGACCGAGCGCGAATACCACGGCAGCCGCGTCGAAGGCTCCGCGAGTACCGCGGTGGCATCGACGCCGGCAAGCTTCGCCACCTCTTCGATGAACTCCCGCGTCGCCGACACGCCGATCGGAATGGAGCTAGTCGACGGCTGGCCGAACGACCGTTGCAGCCACGATGCCGCCTGACCGGCGATCTCCGGATAGAGCACGACATTGAAGTCGGCCTCTCCCAACCTCGCGAGATCGGCCGGCGTCGCGCCCAGCGGCGCGGTGACGCTGACATCGATGCCCAGCCTTGCAAGCAGACCGGCGATTTCGGTGACGTCGTCGCGATGGCGAAAGCCGAGAGCGGTGGCGCCAAGCAGATTGCAGCGCGGCCGCATGCCAGGGGAACGCTCCCGCCGCTTCGCGCCCGGCGCGGGCGCTGCGGGACCGGCGAGCGCGCGCACCAACTGATAGAATGTTTCGGCCGCGCCCCAGTTTTCCTTGCGCTGATAGGCCGGCAGATCGACGGCCACGACCGGGATCGGCAAATCGAGCGCGCGCGCGAGCCCCCCGGGATCGTCTTGAATCAAAGAGCCGGTGCAGGACGCGCCCACGATCATCGCTTGCGGCTGGAACCGCTCATAAGCGTTGCGCGTGGCGGCCTTGAACAATTCGGCCGTATCGCCGCCGAGGTCGCGCGCGGCGAAGGTCGTGTAGGTCACGGGCGGGCGACGATCGCGGCGCTCGATCATCGTGAACAGCAGATCGGCATAGGTGTCGCCCTGCGGCGCATGCAGCACATAATGCAGTCCCTGCATTGCCGTGGCGACGCGCATGGCGCCGACATGGGGAGGTCCTTCATATGTCCACACCGTGAGCTGCATGGTCATGCCACCAGTTTCGCGCGCCGCACCAGCGGGCGAGCGAACAGTTCGGCAAGATCAGCCGCTTGCTCGTAGCCCTGGATCGGCGTGAACACGAGTTCGATCGACCATTTGGTGGTCGAGCCCTCCGCTTCCAGCGGATTGGCGAGCCCGAGGCCGCATACGACAAGGTCGGGTTGCGCCGCCCGGCAACGATCGAGTTGCCGGTCGACATCCTGCCCCTCGCTCAGCGCGACATCAGCGGGAAGCAGCTCAAGCTCTTCAGCAAGATGCTCCCGATGCAGATAGGGAGTGCCGACCTCAATCAGTTTCATCGACAATTCGCGCGACAGGAAACGCGCCAGTGGAATCTCGAGCTGGGAATCCGGAAACAGGAAAATGCTGCGGCCGGCCAGCCGGTCGCGATAAGGCAGCAGGGCGCGCGCCGCGCGGAGCCGGTTGGGTTGCGTTACCGCGTTGAATCTTGTCTCCGCGACGCCGAAGGCATCGGCCGCCGCCTTCAGCCACGCCGTGGTTCCCTCGACGCCGAGCGGAAAAGGCGCAGCCAGCCGCGTCGCGCCCCTCGCCTCCAGCGCGCGCGCGGTGTCGGCAAGAAACGGCTGCGCGAGCAGGAATTTGGTGTGGGGTCCGATCGACGGAAGCGCAGTCGAGTTGCGTGGCGGGAGGAAAGCGACGGGACCGATGCCGAGGGCATCGAACAATCGGACGAACTGGTCTTCGACGATGTCGGCCAATGCGCCCACGATCAGAAGACGGCCCCCGCTCGTTCCAATAGGGGGCGCCGAGGGAACAAGCGAGGCGAGACAGGCATCCTCGCCTTGCGTGAATGTCGTCTCGATTCCGCTGCCTGAATAATGCAGCACGCGGACCGCGGGCGAGAAGGTCCGGGACAGCCGCAATGCGGCCCGCGACAGATCAAGCTTGATGACTTCGGATGGACAGGAGCCGACCAGAAACAGCAGACGAATGTCCGGCCGCCGGGAGATCAGTTGCGTGACGATGCGATCGAGCTCGTCGTTGGCATCCGCCAACCCCGCCAGATCCTTCTCTTCCATGATCGCGGTTGCAAATCGCGGTTCGGCAAAGATCATCACGCCGGCCGCGGACTGAATCAGATGCGCGCAGGTACGCGAACCCACCACCAGGAAAAAAGCGTCCTGGATCTTGCGGTGCAGCCAGACAATTCCGGTCAGTCCGCAAAACACCTCGCGCTGGCCGCTTTCACGGCGGACCGGCCTGCGCGCGACCTCGGCAGCAACGCTGCAGCCCTGAACCAGCGCGTTCATGGCTCGCTCCCGAAAACGGAGGGAGCGGAAGACGACAGCATCCGTTCGTCGCGGCGCGCAGCGCGCAGCTTCAGGATGAATTGCGTGGCATTGACCAAGTAGGACGCGTATGCGGCCAGAGCGATCAACATCTGCTGCTGCGCATTGCCGAGCCCGGCGAGCAACGCGACCAGGTAGGCGGTGTGCAAGCCCAGCACCAGGAAGCTGAACATGTCTTCCCAGAAGAAGGCCGGGGCGAACAGATAGCAGCCGAAGACTTCCCGCTCCCAGATCGAGCCGGTGATCATGATGGCGTAAAGCAGCAGCGTCTTCGCGACGATCGAGGCTGTTGCGATACCCAATCCCTCACCGCCGGCAAGATAACGGACGACCAACGCCAGGCTGATCAGGAAGACGGCAAATTGAACCGGCGCCAGGATCCCCTGCACCAGCGTCCATCGTGTTGCGTCGCGGCGAGCACGCTGCTCGGGTGTGTACAGCGTCCTAACTCTTTGAGCAGGCGAGCGGCCCGACGGTTTATCCGCGCGCGCCGACGAAAATCCGTTCGCAGGCGCAGCGACGGTTTCCGATGCCGGACTGTAAAGATTGTTTGACAGTGTTTCGGCGCAGTGATGCGATGCAGGCAGGGGAAAGCGAGCTGCGGTCGGGGATTGTCCGATCACCCGAGGAAAATCTGGTTCTGCAGCTGCTCGAAGATGCACCGCGCCACTCCCTAAGTGCGGGCTTGATGTCAGGAAGGCTAAACTCCGTTCTCGGAACTGTCAACTAAACCGTACGTAAATTAAACTTGACGGTCGAACGAGACGGACACTTAATGTGCGGGGGGAGTGTGCGAATGACCGACGTGAACGAGCAATCATTCTCAGCCGGCACGACGACAGACAGCGTCACCGCGCGTCGTTCGAAAACGCTTCGACAGAAGATTCCCGTGCCGATCTGGCGGTTTCGACCGACGCTGCAGCCGGTCAAGGTCGTCAAGACCATCCTTCCCAAGATCGTTCTCGCGCTTCGAAAGACACCTGCACCAAAGCCCACCGACTCGAGCGAGCCAAGCGAGGCAAGTCCGGTCGAACGGTTTGCAGCCCTCGCCCTCGCCAACGACGATGACGCCCCCTTCGCCTGTGTCGAAGAGATGCTGGCACGAGACGTGTCCGTGGAGTCGATCTTCCTGGATTTGCTCGCGCCTGCCGCCCGGCACCTGGGGAGCCTGTGGGAATCGGACGCGGCCGATTTTGCCAACGTGACGCTCGCCATGACTCGCCTGCAGCGGATCATGCGGCGGCTGGGCGAGCATTTTTGCCAGGAGACCATTCAGGGCAACGGAGAGACGGCCCTGCTGACGATCATTCCCGGAGAGCAGCACAGTTTCGGGCTCTCCATGGTCGCCGAGTTCTTCCGGCGCGCCGGCTGGAACCTCTGCACGGGGCCGTTTTCGTCGCATCATGAGCTGACGTCTCTCGTTCACAATCACTGGTTCGATGTCGTCGGCTTTTCCGTCAGCAGCGACCGCAGGCTCGACGAACTGAAGCAAGACATCCACGATATCCGTCGCGACTCGCGCAACCGGTATGTCGGCATCATTCTCGGTGGCCCGATGGTGATCGCTGATCCCGCACTTGTGGCTTCTATGGGAGCCGATATGATGTCGTCGGACGCGACGACCGCACCGCAACACGCGCTTGGCCTGATTCAGCAGATGAAGGCCCGGACGTGAGCGGTGTTCGAGGATACGAGCGTCGAAAGCCGGCGCGGCCTGCCAGGCCGCCAAAAACGACAACGGAGTTTCAGGGAATGTCGGCGACTGTGACGGACAGCTCCTCGCCGGCCAGCGTCGTCACTGCGCTTTATCTGCGCACCAAAGCCCTGCATCTTGAGGCCGAACGAACCGGCATCATTCGCGATCTGTTGCGCGGCGAAGCCAGCCGCGACGGCTATGTCCTGTTGTTGCGCAACCTGCTTCCCGCCTATCAGGCGATGGAGCATGGACTTCAACGCCATCGCGGCTCGGCCATTCTCGGCGCGATCGCCGATTACGGGCTCGAGCGTGCGGCCGCGATCGAAGCCGACCTTGCGGCCCTGTGCGGCGCACGCTGGAGCCACAACGTTCCCCTGCTGGCCGCCGGACGGCGCTATGCAAGTCGGGTTCAGGAAGCGGCGAAGGGCAACGGCGCCAGGCTGATTGCGCACGCCTACACCCGATATCTTGGCGACCTCAGCGGCGGCCAGATATTGCAGCGCTTGCTGGCACGGTCGCTGCAACTTCGGCCCGCGGAGTTGTCCTTCTATGATTTCCAGCGGTTTTCTGACCTTGAAGCGCTCAAGGCGGATTATCGCAGGGCCCTCGATCAGGCAGGCGTGCTCGCGGCGGATCCGGACGCCGTGATCGAGGAAGGCGCCGTCGCCTTTTCGCTCAACATCGATCTTTCCTGCGCCGTCCAGTCCATGGCGACGGGCGCGTCGGCAGTCGCAGCGGCAGAGTAAGCCGTCAGGGCAAGGCGATTTCTCGGGCTATTTCTCGGTCTTTTTCTCACCCGAGGTCCGCGACGAGTGCCAGATCAAGTGCTCGAGCACTTCGGCGGTTCGCAGCGTCGAATTGCGAACGCTCTCGAGCATCTCGGCAATGCGGCCGGTTTCAACGCCGTAGGTGATTTCGAACGCCGCGAGCTGGGCGTTTTCGACCACCGAAGACAGCAAATTCTGATAGACGAGATCAGCCTTGGAATCGAGCCGAACACTGTTGATCCGGTTGCTCTGAATGATTCCTTCCTGGAAGCGGCTGCGGGCCGCTTCGGCTGCCTTTCGGTCGGCGATGTCCGAGAAGATCAGCACAAAGCCAAGGGTGCGGTCCCGCGAAGGCTGCACCGGATCGGCTCGTACCATGAGCGGCTTCTCCCTGTTGCCCTCATCGCGCAACAAAAGCTCCCCGCGCCAGCTGCGATGATAATTGATGAGGTCTGCAACGTGCCGCAGAAATCTGTCCGGTTGCTGGAACGCTCCGGCCAATTCGTCCAGCCGGCCGGTCGCTGCGTAATCCTTCGGCAACAGTGTCTTGAACGCTTCGTTCATCAACAGGATCTTGCCGTCGATATCGGCGATGATCACAGGCTGATCCGAGACGCGGACATGACGGCTGAATTGCTCCAACTGGTCCTGGACAATCAGCGTGCGTACGGCGCGAAATTGAAGAACGATATCCGCGACGGCCTGTCCTATCATGCGGGCGGCCGAGATATCCGCCGCTGTCCACGGCTCGGACGTGCCCTCCACAAGCTGATGCCATTGCGCAAACGAACGGCGCGGCGACAAGTCGGACGGGTTGGAGCCGATTACAAACGGCTTCAACGGATCGCCGCCCCAGGTCACCGTGCGGATGCGCTCCGGACGAAACCAGATCAGATACTCTCCGGGATTGCTCGAGATCGGCGCCACCGCGATCCCGCTTGCAACCTTGGTTATTCCGGCGAATTGCGGCTCATCGAGGCCGAGCGATGCCGTCACCAACACGCCCGTGTCGCGCCTGGTATCGAGCCAGGCGCCGATCTCCCGTATTTCCTGAGTACCGGGAACCTCTCCCGCCGAGATGATCTGGCCCTCGTAAATCAACGCGCTGCCGCTTGCGCCCACCGGCTGCAATATCGATTGCGAGCTGTCGAAGATCGCCGCCCGCCAGTCGCCCTCGCGCGAGATCGCCTCGATCATTCGCTGCCCGAGGCGTTGCACGAAGATTTCCGACTGGCTCTGCGCAAAACTCTCGAGCGCTGCGATCCGGGTCGCGATCGCTTCCGCCAGCAGCTCGCACACTGCGCGCAATTCGAAATAGATGAACCGCGGCTCGTAGTGGTGACAGGCGATAAGTCCCCAGAGCTTTCCGCCGACGACCAGCGAGACCACCAACGTGGCCCCAACCCCCATGTTCTTCAGATATTGAAGATGAATCGGCGACATGCTGCGCAGGAAGCAAAGCGACATGTCGAGATCGCGCCCGGTCAGCGGCGACAGCCGCGGCTGCAGCGGAACCGGCTCATAGTTCACGTCGACCAGCACCCGGACCCGGGTACGCTCGTACAACCGCCGCGCCATCTGCGGAATATCCGTCGCAGGATAGCGATTGCCAAGATAGGCTTCGAGCTCGGGCTTGCGGCGCTCGGAGAACACCTCGCCGTGCCCTTCGTCGTCGAAGCGATAGACCATGACCCGGTCGTAGCCGGTGCGATCCTGGAACAGCGTCGCGGTTTCGTCGCATAGCGCGCGCAGCGAGGTCGCCGTACGAATTTTCTCCAGCGCCGTCGCGATTGGCCGGGTGAGATCCACCGAAGGGCCGGCGCGCTCCAGTTCGATGATAAGCCCGCCCTCGGGCGGACGGTGCAGGAGGCCATCGAACTCGGCAGCGGGTTTGCCGATGCGGCAGCGCACAGCGATCGGCAATCCCTGCGACGTCGGATCGAGATGCGGCAGGATGCGAAACAGCAGATCGCCGTCGAGTTCCGAAAGCGGCATCCCGATGACCTGCTTCAGATTCAGAAATGCGGCGGCGTTGGCGCTGGCCTGGATGACGCGATGATCGGGTTCGCTGACAACCAACAGGGCGCCGTGCGGTTGGATGGAGCCCGCGAGATGGATCTCTTCCCGTTCGCAGTTCGAAAGATCGGCTTTTCCGAACGCTGGGATAGCGAGGGAATGCGACGCCAAATCAATCCTCTGGGGTTTCCTCGGTATCCGGCCCCTTGTCGTCAAGGCCGTAACGGTTCAGCTTGGCATAAAGGCTCTGGCGGCTCAATCCCAGAAGTTCGGCGGTTGCCGTCCGGTTGCCCTCTGCGAGTTCGAGCGCCTGCTTCACGTAGTGCTGCTCGACGATGCTGACCGTGTTCTTCACCAGTTGGCGGAGCGAGGATTTTCCGATCTGCTCGCTCATCGATCCCAACGTCGACCGCAGCAGGTCGGTCTGGCTTGCGGAGGGAAGCCGGCGGGCGACGTTGCGGATCAGCACGCCGATCTGGCCCTGCTCCCCCGCCTCGCTCGCACCCGCCGAAATTTCAATCTCGGTCTCCGTTCCCAGTTCCCCGCGAATGGTCGTCGTGAAAAGGCGGACGATCTTGTGCTTCTGGACATTCGCGAGCAGCGCGTGCAGGTCGGCGCCGGGCTGCCAAAGCCAGCGCCCCAGCGACTCCCCGATCGCGGATCCCTTCGACCCCAGTTGCACGAGATCGAGAAACGCCTGGTTGACATGATGGATCACGCCGGAATGGTCCAGGGCGACGAAGCCATCGGGCAGTCGGTCGATCAGTTCCTCGATCGTTGAATGCGCGGCCTTCTCTGCCGGCGCCGACAAATCCGTCGCGGCGGTGAATTGCAGCAAGAACATGTGACCTGGTTCGGCCGTGATCAGCGATCCACGGAGCATCCACGGCTTCGCCTCGGGGCCGAGATGGACGAGGATGCTCAGGGCCTTGCCGCGTTCACGGATGCGCGCCAGCATTTCGCGGACCGCCTCACGATCCTCGGCCGCGACGTCATGCAGGAGCTCGCGGCCCGCCACGTCTTCATTGCGGCGGCGCGGGGTATTGAGCGCCTCAATGGCGGTGGGGTTGGCTTCGACGATGCGCAGATTGGCCGCGGAAACGATGATGACGGCCTCGTTCGAGGCGTCGAACACCAGCCGATAGCGCGTTTCGATCTCACGAAGCTTCCAGTAGTCCCGCTCCATGGTCTGCTGCGCTGCGATCAGGCGCGATTGCAGCTCGGCGACGGCCTGGAGATTCTTTCCGATCGCGAGCATACCGGCGCGGCCGCCGAGCAGCACGGTGGTAAATTCCATCGGAATTTCCAGGCCGCTCGGAAAACGCTGGTTGATCTGGCGGAAGGCCGAAATGCCGGTGACCCGCGCATCGTCGACCATGCGTTTGACCTTGTCGCCTCCCATTTCGCCCGCAATCTCGACCCAGGGGCGGCCGAGCCAGCCATCGACGCTCTCGGCGCCCATGGCCGGGGACAATGTCGCTTCTCGGATCACGCCTTCCATGTCCAGGAGCAGCGTAATGTCGGGCTGTACGGTTGGGGGTGCGGCCATTCGTTTAACTGCCGATCATCTTTGACAAGGCGGAGTTACAAGGATTCACCGAACCAACGATGGTCAATTCGGTGCACGGACTATGCCAATTCCGCCTGACACTCAACGCGCACCATGTGCCTCGGCAGCCCTACCATTGCACAGAATCCCCCTCGCAAGTCAAGAAACACCTTTATTTCTAAGGTTTTAGCTGTCAAATTTCCTTTACAGTCACCGGGAACCCCACCCCCATCTTCGGATTTATGACCTGACCGCTCGACGGTTCGACGGCCTGCAAGGGTCAAATTTCGGTCATTCCGCAGGAAATCCGACAACAGGATTTGATAATCGTAACTGTCAATATATCTTAACAGATGGAATCGGCCTTGCCGGCCAAAACGCCAAACTGAAGTCAGGGAGAGCAATGTGTCTGTCAAAGTATCAATCTTAGCTCTGGTCATCGCAGCCGCAGCACTTCCAGGCAGCACGGCGCTTGCACAGGACTCAGCGGGAGGCGACCCCACCAGGGGCGAACAGGTCTTCAAGCAGTGCATGACATGTCACCGCATCGGCCCCGACGCCAAAAACCTGATCGGACCGGTACTGACCGGCGTGATCGGACGGCAATCGGGCACGGTGCCCGGTTTTGCCTATTCAGCCCTCAACAAGGCCGCCGGTGAGAATGGCCTGGTCTGGTCCGACGATCTCATCATGCAGTATCTGCCCGATCCGAACGCGTTCCTGAAGAAATTCTTGACCGACAAGGGCAAGCCGGAACTTGCCACCGGCCAAACCAAGATGACGTTTCACCTGAGCGACGAACAGCAGCGCAAGGACGTCATCGCCTATATCAACAAATTCTCCGACAAGAAGTAGCGCCGCAAACCGGCCGGGAAAACCGGCCGGATGCTACTTGCGCCAGCGCCTGCAGATGTCGGTCAGATGCGCCAGCCCGGCAGCCCCAAGGCAGGCGCTGGCCGTCTTCCAACCGCCATCTGCGAGCGTCACGCGCAACGCGAGCAGCAGGAACGCGCCCGCGCACAAATTTGGCAGCAGATCGACCGGCGCAATGCCGCGACGCGTGCGGCGCCAATATAAAATCAGGGCCACGGTTTCGATCACAACCAGGGCAAGGATGAGATCGACCAGGCGGCCGCGGACGAACAGATCAGCCATATCTGAAGTTCACATGCCAATGGTCGGCTGACAACGCCCGTTCGCCGGTCACGAGAACGGGCCGTTGAGACGGACGACCGTCAGATTGAGAAATGCCGCGAACGACACCCACAGAAGATAGGGCACCAGATACAGCGTGGACGGTCTGGCGAAGCGCCAGAACACGATCATCGGCAGCAGTATGGAAGCCCAAAGGAACACCACCTCGATCAGCGCCCAGTCCGGCCTGCGCAAGGCGAAGAACAGCGTGCTCCACAGCACGTTGAGAAAGCCGTTCAATGCAAACAGCACGATGACCCAATCGCGTTGCACACGGTTCTGCGCGTCACGCCACGCGTAGACGGCTGACGCTGTCGCCAGCGCGAAAATCAGCGTCCATGCCGGACCGAACAGCCAGTCCGGCGGCTGCCAGGACGGCTTGCGGAGATTTTGGTACCATGGCCCCGTGTCGGTCAGGGTGCCGCCGAGCACCGCGACGAAGATCGCAACCGCGGCAGCGACCAGCACCGGTTTCCAGAAATCGCGCCGGCTCCGCATCAGGCCGAAGCCAGTCCGGCCATGTGAGCGAGGTTTTTGAAGAATATCCGGACATGCGCGATCGGCTTGGCGCGCACCAACTCCTTGTTCATGTAGGCGTCCCATGTCAGCTTCTGGACATCGCGGTCGCGGCAAATGGTGACGAAGCGTTCGCGGCGCCGGTCGTTCGAATACCAGTACCATTGCATCACGCCGAGGATCCAGAACACGACGCCATGCATCCGCATGAAGCGCTTTCGAGCCGACCGAAGCGCCTTAGCGTCGCCGGTTTCGAGGAACTCGTCGACGGCCTCCGCCGACAACCGCCCGCCGATCATCGCGTAGTAGATCCCCTCACCCGACGCGGGCGCGACCACGCCGGCGGCATCGCCCGCGAGCAGCACGCTGTGGCCGTCGTCCCAGCGCGGCAATGGATGCAGCGGGATCGGCGCGCCTTCGCGACGGATCGTCTCGACCGAACCCAGTCCCGCCGCATCGCGGAGATCGCCGACCGAGTTGCGCAGCGAAAATCCCTTGCAGGCCGAGCCGGTGCCGACACTGACGGTATCGCCATGCGGAAACACCCAACCATAGAAATCCGGCGACACCGTGCCACGATAATAGACGTCGCACCGCGTCCCGTCGAAACTGGATTCGGCTCGCGGCGAGCGAACGATTTCATGATAGGCGAACACATAGGGCAAGCGGTCGGCGCCCGGCAGACACTGACGCGCCACCGCCGACAGGGCGCCGTCCGCACCGATCAGCGCCCGGGTGCGCACGGATTTCTGCGACGTCGATCCGTCAGCCGCACGCTCTTCGTAATGGACGATCGTTTCACCGTTCGGATCGCGTTCGAAGCGCCTGAACAGCCCGGTTCGCCGCTCCGCGCCGGCTGCGACCGCGCGTTCTCGCAGCCATTCGTCAAATACTTCGCGATCGACCATGCCGACGAACCCGCCATCGATTGGCATATCGACCTGCTGGTCCGAGGGCGACACCATGCGCGCGGAATTGACGCGCGCCACCAGCAGATGATCGGGAATGTCGAAGTCGCGGATCAGTCGCGGCGGAATCGCGCCGCCGCATGGCTTGATGCGCCCGGCGCGGTCAAGCAGCAGGACACTCCGCCCGAGATTGGCGAGATCGGTCGCCGCTGTCGCGCCCGATGGTCCGCCGCCCACCACGACTGCGTCGAATAGCCTGGACTTTGGACGCATATCACCCTCCTGCGATCGCAACTGTCACTATATCGCCTCGCCCTATCGCGGCCCTTGCCGGTCCGCGATGAATCCGGACCGCCATCGCCGCGGCGACGACGAAGAGACCGGCTTCCGAGGCAAAGACGGCCGAATAAGAAAGCGACGGAGACGACAGCAGAAAGCGGGCGACATCGCTCGCCATCGTTCCGAGGAAGCCGCCGAGGCCGAATGCAAAGGCCTGAGCCGCACCCCATAGTCCCATGCGAACGCCTTCGCGCCTTTCGCCACCGGCACCGACGAGAGCCATCATCGAGCCGATCGCCGCCACAGCATAAGCGCCGTTGGTCACGCCGAGCATGAATACCGTCTGACGCAGCGGCCAGGCATGACCGACGACGGCTGCTGCAGCCAGGCACAGCAAGGCGATCGCCGAAGCCAGACATCCGCCGACGGTCCATATCTGCAAATTGCCGCGCAGTCGCGGATAGAGCGCGCCGATCAGCGGCACTACCGCCATTCCGATCAGCGTGCCACCGTGCTGAACACCTGAGAGCTTTGTCGTCTCACCGGGCGTAAAGCCGAACACGGTGCCGGCGAACGGCTCGAGGATCAGATCCTGGGCGCTATAGGCCAGCATCGAGACGAACACGAACATCGCAAAGCGCCGCGACCGTGGTTCGGCCCAGACTTCCATGAAAGCGGCGCGGAACGAGGACTGCGTCGCTATTTCCCTTGTGCGCGGACTGAGCGTGATCGCGCGGCCCTCGATTCCCCATACGCCTGCCATGGTGAGGACCATCGCAGCGATCGATACGCATCCGGAAACCAAGACCAGCCTCAGCGGCGAGAACGGATCGAGCAGGTGGCCGGCAACACCGGTCGTCACGATGAAGCCCGCGATCATCATGATCCAGACGATGGTGGCTGCTGCTGCTCGCCTGACGTCATCGGTGCGCTTGGCCAGCAAGACCAAGAGCGAGGTCCCGGCCGCGCCGACCCCCGCGCCGATCAGGCAAAACGCGACGACAGCGAGCCCAATACCGAGCCACGCATTCGTCGTCATCCACGCCGTCGCGACCGATGCCAGAAAGCCTCCAAGCGCGAGAACCGCCATGCCGCCGACGATCCAGGGCGTTCGCCGCGCCCCGACGTCGGAGCCGTACCCCCATGCCGGACGAAAGACCTGCAGCGCGTAATGAATGGCCACCAACGCACCCGGCAGCATCGCCGGCATCATCAACTCGACCACCATGACACGGTTGAGCGTCGAGGTGGTCAGGACAACGATCGCGCCAAGACCGGTCTGCACCAGACCGAGCCGCACAATGCCGAGCCAGGAAAGGACCGGGTTGTTCATGGCACTCCCCCCGTCCCGAGCGCCGCCAGCGCGAACGCCGTGATCAGCATGCCGGCCACGTAACAACTGATGCCGGTTCCGTTGTACCACGGCGCCCGCTCGCGCGGGCTTTTGAGAAAATGGGCCATCAGGACAAACTGCGCCGCCAGCAGCGCGCCGACGGCGGCGGCATAGATCGGCTGCTGCCATGACAGCAACAAGGCCACCACGACCACCTGCGGCACTGCCATCACGAAACAGGCGAAGCGTGCGGCGTTGCCGACACCGAGCAGCACCGGCAATGAGTCGATTCCCATTCGCCTGTCGCCGTCGACCGACTTGAAGTCGTTTAGAGTCATGATGCCATGGGCGCCGACACTATAGAGCAACGCGATCGCAACGATGCGCCAATCGGGACCGGCCGCGCTCATCACGGTGGCGCCGGTAAACCATGGCAGGCCTTCGTAACAGAGGCCGCAGGCGGCATTGCCCAGCCAGCCGTTCCGCTTCAACCGGATCGGCGGGGCGCTGTAGGCCCATGCCAGGACAAGTCCGACGACAGCGACGACGAAGCCCCGGGCGCCGAGCGACGTCGCAACCACGAGCGACAACACGGTCCAGAGCACGGCAATATAAAGGCCCCAGCGTCCCGGGATACGGCCCGACGGTATCGGCCGGTCCGGCTCATTGATGGCGTCAACGTGCCGGTCATACCAGTCGTTGACGGCCTGGCTGGTGCCGCACACCATCGGTCCGGCGAGCAGGACCCCGGCTGTTATCAAGGGCCAGCGCTGTGTCGGCGACACGCCAGATGAGACGATGCCGCAACCCAGCGCCCACATCGGCGGAAACCAGGTGATCGGCTTCAACAGCTCCAGAACGACAAGGGGCGAGGGACGATGCGCGGCGTAACTATTCATCTTCGCCCTCTTCATCTGTCGCATGCTCGGCAAGCCCGAAGCGGCGCAGCTTGACGTAGAGACTCTGCCGGCTGAGGCCGAGCATTTCCGCGGCCGATGCGCGGTTGTTGCCGGTCAATTCCAGCGCGGCTTCGATCGAAAGCTTCTCGATCAGATCTGTGGTCTCGCGCACCAGATCGCGCAGCGGCACCCGCCCGATCAGCTCGGTCAGTTGCGCTATCGAGCGTGGAATCTCACGGGCCGAGGATGGGGTCGCCGACAGCCGCTTCTCGACGTTCCTGATCGCAAAGCCGAAGCCTGGCTTGTCGTCATCTGCAGGCATCGCAACCGCGGACACCTCGACCTCGGCGGTCGCGCCGTATTCGCCGCGCAAGGAGGTCGCAAACAGCTTGATTGAACCGCTCTGGCGGAGATTGGCCAATGCCACGTTGAAATCGACGCCGGCCCGGCCGAGCCACCGGTCCAGCAATTCTCCCCGCGCTTGCTCAGCGCTGGTGAGCTGGGCCATTTCGAGAAAGGCCGGGTTGGCCTTGACCACCCGGCCGTCAAATTGCGTGATGACGAGCCCGTCGGGCGCCGTTTCAAAATACGTGAGCAACGCCGAGGTCGCCTTCAGCGCGGAGCTGTCGGCAAGCGAGGCTTGCGAGGCAAGGCGAATCAGGAACAGCGAGGCGTTCTCCTGACGAAACAGGGAGACGGCAATGCTACATTCGCGCTGCCCGCCCGCCAGATGTCCGCGCGCGCTGCGATCGCGGCCGGTGGCGCGAACATCCGCCAACAGGGTTTGGATCACCTGCGCGCTGTCAGGATGAAAACAGCCGATGAAGGACGATTTGAGCAGTTGGGGCGCGCTCTCGTCGAGCAGTGCAAGCGCCGCCGGATTGGCGTCAAGAATCATGTTGCTGCCGGCATCAACGATCATGACCGCTTCCGACGAGACCTGGAACAGCAAGCGATAACGCGTTTCGGCATGGCGAAGCCGGGCGTAATCCCGTTCCATCGACTGCTGGGCGTTGATGAGCCGCTGCTGCATGGCAGCGAGCGGACGAAGGTCGCGGCCCACCACCACGAAGCGGTCGTTGCGGCCGATATTGATGGCCGAGTAGAGCACCGGGATATCCTCTCCGCCGGCCGAGGGATGGTTGACCTGCCGCCAGTTCGATGACTTCTTGGCCACCGCATCCTGAAGCAGCCCCTCGGCCTTCGCTCTGGTCTCGGAAGTGACGGTCTCTGCGAGCTTCGATCCCAACCAGCGTCCCTGCGCATCCAACTCCAGCGACAGCTCCTCCTTGTTGAAAGCGACGTCGCGGATGATCCCCTGCCCGTCGACCACCAGCGCGACGTCGGTCGCAGCCGCGAGCAGATTCGCGACCACCGGCGCAGCGAGATCGCCCAGCGACTCCTTCGGGGATTTGAACACCTGGACCAGGGCGAACATCCTCCACCAACCAGTGACCCTCCACTCCAGCGTTCTTCCAACCCGGCTTTTCGTTCTTGGCGGACGCGTCTCGCACGGAGCTCATCCTTGCCCGCCTACCGCCTTATCTTCGAATGAAACGCGCCTGAGCCGGCGAGCCGAGGGAAACATGCGCGCGCCTCGATGGTGTTCGGCAATGTTCGGCGCGCGCACTCGCAATTCGCTTTTGATCCGCTTATCTCGGCAGCGCCAGTCCGTGCTTGACGCCCCAGTCGAACCAGTTGTCGACGACGGTGCCCGAGAGCAGAATTCCAATGCCTCCGCACAGCGGGCAGAGCACGGCGAACCACCAGGCCCAGCGGTGGATCGATTCGGCGGTGGCGTTGAAGCCCATCGTCCAGCGCCAGAACAATGCCGCTCGCTCCAGTGCCGTTCCGCGATCGACGATCTGCTCGATCTCACGCTCGCCGCCATAGCGGCTGACCGCGAGGATGGTGGCGCCGTGCATGGCGAACAGCAGCGCCGAGCCGTAGAGGAACGCGATCGAGAGCATATGGAACGGATTGTAGAACAGGTTGCCGTGGGTGATCGAGAAATTGTTGGTCCAGTCGAGGTGCGGAAAAATTCCGAACGGAACGGCCTCGCTGAAATGTCCCATCAGGAGCGGTCGGATGAAGCCGAGCACCAGGTAGAGCCAGATCGCCGACGCGAAGGCCCACGATACGTGCGTTCCCATGCCGAGCGCGCGCGCCCGTCGGTAGGTCCGGATCCACCACAGCAGGATGGATGTCGTCAGGGAAAATCCAGCCATCAGCCACCAGCCGCCCTCCTTGAGCGGCGGGATACTGATGCCGTATTCCGGCTTCGGGGGATCGAGCGAGAGCCAGGGAAGCTGTCTGACGAATTCGATCGGGCTCCAGTTCACCGACGCCAGCATATTGAGACCGATGATCTCGGTCGCGACGATGCCGCATATGATCGACGCGAGGCCCGTGAAGCCGAGATAGATCGGGCCGACCTGGGCGTCCCCCAGCTTTCCGAGCCAGTAATTGAACCGGCCCTCCCCGGATCGGACCCAGGTTCCCGGTTGCAGGGGAATTCCCGGATAGATGGTGCTGCGCACCTGCACTTGCGTGAAGAAGTTCTGATACTGGGCCATGACGAGAATTCTTTCTGATGACCGGGATTAGTTGGAGGACCAGATCGGGAGATTGCGCCACCAGTTCCACCACTCGGACCAGGCGTTGCCTTCCGACCACAACGGTCCCGAGATCACGATGCAGACGGCGCTGAAGAACACCGCCGACAGCGCCACGAACAGGCCGAGCCGGTGGATGCCGATGGTGCCGACGGAGTAGCCGATCAGATCGCGGAAGATCGTGTTTTCATGTTCCGGTGATTTCACCGGCTCGCCCCTGTCCGGATTGGTCGAGGACAGGATCAGGCCACCGTGCAGCGCCAGCGCCAGGCACGTCGTGAAAAAGAACGTGATAGCGATCATGTGGGCGGGATTGTAGTGGAAGTTGCCGTAGGTATAGCCGGTGTTCGACACCCAATCGAGGTGACTGATGATGCCGTACGGAAATCCGTAGCTCCATGAGCCCATCAGCACCGGACGGATGACCACCAGCGTGAAATAGGCGAAGATGGCAAAGCCGAACGCAAACGGCACGTGATACCCGATGCCGAGCTTTCGGCAGATCTCGACCTCGCGCAGCGCCCATGAGACGAACGCGCCGAGCGCGCATACCGTGACGATCTGCCAGATGCCGCCTTCCTGCAGCGGCGCGAATGACAATCCATATTTCACGT
This sequence comes from Bradyrhizobium sp., assembly GCA_035293585.1. Taxonomy (GTDB): domain Bacteria; phylum Pseudomonadota; class Alphaproteobacteria; order Rhizobiales; family Xanthobacteraceae; genus Bradyrhizobium. The sequence continues at coordinate 186,799 of DATGMN010000039.1, forward strand.
CGGGCGGGTTGATGCTGATCTGCCAGAGATTCCAGGTCGGGCCGAGCGCCGCGCCCCAGAGGATCATGGCGATGCCGACCAGGGCGAAGAACGCCGTCGTCATGCCGAAGAACCCGACGTAGAACGGGCCGATCCAGAAGTCGAACAAGTCGCCTCCCAACAGCGTTCCGCCGCGGACCCGGTATTTCTTTTCAAAGCTGAGCATCGCCATCGATCGTTCCTCCGCCTGCGAATTCAAAATCAGCGTTCTTTGCCTGTCGGCACTCGATCGTTAGCTACCGGAAGCGGACGAGACCGGCCGCTCCATCCGGCCTCGCCCGTTCCGGTACGCAGTACGTCATGCCATCAGGACGGCATGCTTGGTGGTGTGTACGGCAGAGAAATCTCTCCCGTTTTCGCCGGGCCCTTGCGGGGGCCGTCCAACCAGTTGAACCGGTCGGTCGAGAGCAGAATGAAGTGGATCACGATCGCCAGTCCGAACAGGAACGTGAAAAGCATGATCAACGCACGCCGCGGGTCGAATAACAGCCAGATTCGCCACATGTTTGCCTCCCTTTAGGTCAGATACGACAAGGAGACGCTGGCGAGGTGCTGGATGCCGTCCATCGCTGCCTTGTAGCCGCCGGGGCCCGGCAGCCATGGACGCCACATCCAGGCGAGGATGTGGGCAACCACCGCGATAGCCGTGAAGAGCAGGAAGCTCGTCATGAATATCGTGTGGAATTCCTTGGCTTCAGCTTCGGTAAGCCCCGAGAGGGAACCGTCCTTCATTTGGTATTCCTCCTGGTGATGGCCTTGCGGCCGTTCGCCGCCCGAGCGTGGGCGGCAGCGAAATGCCGTCTCGTTGGAAACGGCAGTTTTCCGTCCGGCACCGCCGGACGAAATTCCGACCTACAAACCCATGAACGACGAAACGACCACGACCCTCGCAGCGCGTCTTGCCTCTGCGAAGATCGACTGGCCATGGTCGATGTCGCGAACCGCGTCGTGCTCGCGTCGCGGCATCAACCGAGTGGCGACCGCGCGAAACAGGAAGAGCGCATAGCAGGCGCCGAACACGAGCTTCGACTCGATCGTAGTGCCATCCGCCGACACTCTCGGACGGTGGCCGGTGTGAACGAATTCGGACATCGACGTCACCTCTCGATTTTGGGATTCCACATGCAGGTATGGAACACCGGACAGGTTTGCTGCGGTCATTCTCATGCATTCACCCCGTCCATCAGCGCGGAGCGTGCTTTGTCGACAAAATCGGTCGTGACGCGCGTCTCGCCGGCGCGGCGTGCGCCCCGCTCCGCGGCATCGCGCAGACGCTTGGCCGCCGAGATGCGCACCAGCACCGGGTGAGCCTCGAGCACCTCGTCGAGCAGCGCCTTCGCTTCATCGCTCCACAGGATCTCGTCGTGCAGCCGCGCCGGCGTCGGCTCGACCCGATCGAGATCTGCCGCCAGGGGCAGGATATTGAACAGCGCGTCGAAAAGTCCGTTGCAGACTTCCTGGATCAGATAGGTCGCGCCGGAATAACCCATGAACGGCGTGCCGGTATGACGGCGGATGACCGCACCCGGAAACGATGCCGGCAGGTAGACGGCGCGGCCGCCGGCCTCGGCGAGATACATGCGCTCGTTGTAGCTTCCGAACATGATGAGCGGCGGCTTCTCGCGCACCGCGCTGCGGACCGCATCGTTGTCCGGCTTGACGCCGGCCTTGCGCGCAAAGGAGAAGGTACACGGCAGGCCCATCTCCGTTTCCAGGAAATTCCTCACGCCGCGGGCGTAGGTTTCGTTGGCCACGATGGCGAAACTTGCGGTGCCGAAGAAATCCTGGGTCACCGAACGCCAGAGGTCCCATAGCGGCTTGATGGTGGTGTGTTTCTCGCGCGCAATGAACGGCTCGGGATCGAGGCCGAGCAGTTCGCCGAGCTTGCGCAGGAATTTGGTGGTGCTGTGCAACCCGATCGGCGCCTGCAAATAGGGACGCTCGAGCGCTTCGCACAGCATGCGGCCGAATTCGCGGTACATGCAAACATTGACGTCGGCGTTGACGAGTTTGGGGATGTCCGCGAGGTGGCTGCCGAGCGGAAACACCATATTGATTTCGGCGCCGATACCTTCGACCAGCCGGCGAATTTCGGCGAGATCGGACGGCATGTTGAAGGTGCCGTAGATCGGTCCAATGATATTGACGCGCGGCTTGACGTCGGGCGAGCGGGGTTTGCGCTCCGGAATTTTCTTTGACCCGTATTCCTTCCAGAGCCAGACGATCGCCCGGTCGGCGCTTTGCCACTGGTCCTCATCGATGGTCCGCGGCAGAAATCGCTTGATGTTGGTTCCTTCCGGCGTCACGCCGCCGCCGATCATCTCCGCAATCGAGCCGGTGACCACGACGGCCGGCAGATAGGGGTCGAGCACGCGGTGTGCGCGCTTCATCGCGCCCTCAGTGCCGGTCTGGCCGAGTTCTTCCTCGCCGAGCCCGGTCACCACGATCGGCAATTCGTGCGGCGGCAGCGCGTCGGTGTAATGCAGCACTGACGTGACGGGCAGGTTCTCGCAGCCGACCGGACCATCGATGATGACCTGCATGCCCTTCACCGCGGTGAAGGCGTAGACCGCCCCCCAATATCCACCGGCGCGATCATGGTCGAGGACGAGCATCAGATCATCTCCTCGGCTTTGCGCTTCCTGGCCTGGGCTTCGATCTGCTTCCGGTACTTCTCGCGGAAGGCTGCGTTGTCGTTCGGGGTGTCTTCCCAGACTCCCGCCGCGTGACCCTGGCCGACGTCACCGAAGAACGCCTTCATCTCGTCGAAGCGGCCCTGGTTGGCGAGCGCGGCATTGACGACCTGCGCCAGCGAGCCTGCACCGGCGACGCCGAACAGCGGCCGCGCCGAGATCAGGTTGGTAAAATAGAGCGCGGGAATCGCCATTTGCTTGGCCTTCTGCACCACCGGCGTCGTGCCGATCGCCAGATCGGGGGTGAATTCGTTGACGGCCGCGAGATCCATTTCAAGCGAGGCGCGATACTGAACGCGCGTGCCCTTGGCTTCGAGCCATCCGCGGTCGACGTCCGACCATTGGGTCCTTGGGCAGGCCGTACCGACATAGGGCACGCGCGCACCACTTTCGATCAACAAGCGCGCCACGAGCAATTCCGAACCCTCGTAGCCCGACACGGTGATCCGGGCATCGACCGGCCTTGCCGCCAACGCCGACTTGATCATCGGCAGGAAACGATTCTTGGCAGCGCTGATCTTGTCGCGCGCGATGTTGCAGGCGTCGCCGATCGCGTCGAGCCACGCGGCCGTACCGTCATGTCCAACCGGCGCGGAGCCAACGATCTTCCGGCCGGCAAGATCGAATTGGCGGAAGCTTGCCGTATAGAACGGGTGGATGGCGGCAACGACGGAACAATCCAGCGCTGCATAGAGCTCGCGCCATTCGCGGGTCGGGACGACGGGACCGGCCGCGAGCCCGAGCGGCTCCAGCATCATGCCGATCCCGACGGGATCGGCTGGAAACATCTCGCCGACCAGCGTGACCGTCGGCCGCTCGCTCCTGCCATTGCGCGGCGACTGGACGGGGCCCTGCTCGACTTCCTTGCGGGCATAGTCGAGCATCGCCGCGGCGAGGACGTCCTTGGCTTCGGCATGAGTCGGCACGCCGAAACCCGGCACGTCGATGCCGATGATGCGTACACCGTTGATTTCATCCGGCAGCAGATCGAGCGGCACACCCGAAGCCGTCGGCACGCAGAGATTGGTAACGATGATGGTGTCGTAGAGCGCGGGATCGGCGAGCTTGAACACGGCTTCGCGGATGTCCTCGAACAGTTTTCCCGTCACCAGCGTCTCGGAATTGAACGGGACGTAGCCGACCGTCCGTCGTGCGCCATAGAAGTGCGAGGTGAATGTCAGGCCATAAACGCAGCAGGCCGAGCCCGAGAGAATCGTGGCGGTGCGACGCATGCGCAAGCCGACGCGCAAGGACCCGAAGGCCGGGCACATGCTCTGCGGCTGGTCGTGCGGACCTTTCGGATAGTCTTCGGCGTAGCGATCGAGGATGTCGCTCTTGCCGGCGGCTGCGGCTGCCGCCTTCAACTCGCCCGCACCGGCATGGCAGCCAAGGCCATCGCTTCTCGTCGCTGTAGCTTTGATTGCGGCGGGTGCAGGCGGCAGGCTCGCCGGGGCTGCGTCCACGGCGATCTCTGGCTCGGAATCCGTTACCACGGACTCGGCGATCGCACCGGCGTATCGAGGCAGAATGACGTTCATGTCGTGCTCCGCGTCATCCCGGCTCTCACGCTGCGTCGTAAACGACTTCGAGGGAGGGTTTGTCGACTACGGACCTGCCGCACATGTCCTCCATGGTGGCAGGCTCCAGCACGACGCCGCGCCCGACCACCTCGCCCTTGAACAATCCGAGCAGGCCGTCCTGCGTCAGCGGCGTGGGGCGGACCGGCGGCGCCAGAGCGACATTGGTGGCGAGTTCCTCGAACAGGGAGCTCCACTGCCCGCCAGGCAGGCCGATGATTTCATAATTCGCGCTCTTCTTGCGGATGTCGTCGTCGGCCGGGATCGCGGCAAGCACGGGAATGCCGACCGTCTGCGCAAAGGCCGCGGCCTCACCGCTACCGTCGTCCTTGTTGATGACCATGCCGGCGACGCCGACATTGCCGCCGAGCTTGCGGAAATATTCCACCGCGGAGCAGACATTATTGGCGACGTAAAGCGATTGCAGATCGTTCGATCCAACGACGATGACCTTCTGGCACATGTCGCGCGCGATCGGCAGGCCGAAACCGCCGCAGACCACGTCGCCCAGGAAGTCCAGCAGCACGTAGTCGAAGCCCCATTCGTGAAAGCCGAGCTTTTCGAGGAGCTCGAAGCCGTGGATGATGCCGCGCCCCCCGCAGCCGCGGCCGACTTCCGGACCGCCGAGCTCCATGGCGAACACGCCGTCGCGCTTGAAGCAGACGTCGCCGATTTTCACTTCCTCGCCGGCGAGCTTTTTCTTCGAGGAGGTCTCGATGATGGTCGGACAGGCGCGACCGCCAAACAGAAGAGACGTGGTGTCGCTCTTCGGATCGCAACCGATCAGCAGCACCTTCTTGCCCTGCTGCGCCATCATGTAAGACAGGTTGGCGAGGGTGAAACTCTTGCCGATGCCGCCCTTGCCGTAGATCGCAATGATCTGCGTCTCCTTGGTCACGGCCGTCGTCACCGGCGCATCCGGCTCGATCGCAGCTTCCGCCCGCAGTTCGTCTTTCATGCTGATGTGAGGCACGACATTCATGAGAGCGAACTCCAGTTCAGGACCATCTTCAGGCACGCGGGATCTTCGAACGCGATCGGATAGGCGCTCGATGCGTCTGCGGCGTCATGGCGGTGGGTAATCAGGCCATCGAGCGACAGTCGTTTCGACTCGATCAGCGCCTTGGTTGCGACGAGATCCGACGGTTGCCATTCGGCGGCGACGCGAATGCGTGCCTCGCGCATGAAGGCCGGCGGAAATGCAAAAGACAGCGGCTCGCTGTAGAAACCGGCGAGCACGATCTCGCCGCCCGGCGCGATTCGGCCGATCAGCGCGTTCAAAAGGCCCGCATCGCCGCTGACGTCGTAGATGCTTTTGTAATCACGGCGGGTATCGTGCTCGGGATCAATCACGCCATAATCGACCGCGCCGCCGACACGCGCGGGATTTTTCTCCCACACCACGGGCGGCTCGTTCCGGACCGCGATCGAGATGCGCGCCAGCAGCCTGCCAAGGACGCCGTGGCCGACGATGCAATCCGGAGCGGTGGCGCCGCGCGCCGCGATCGCGTGATACGCCGTCGCCGCAAGCGCCAGCAGGATGCCACGATCGCCGAGGTTTTGATCGAGCGGCACCACCCGCTTGGCCGGCACCACCAGACGCGATGCAGATGCGCCGAACAGGCCGCGCACTTCGCCGAAACATTTGGCGCCGGGAACGAAAACGCGCTGACCAGAACGAAGTTCAGTGGCCGATCCGGCCTCGACGATGCGGCCGACCGACTCGTAACCGGGGACCAGCGGATATCCCATTCCCGGGAACTGGGGCATCCGGCCCGACCAAAGCAACCGCTCGGTGCCGGTCGAGACCCCGCTCCATTCGACGTCCACGACGACGTCGGTGGCGGTCGGAGCGGTCAACGCCAGCCGATGGAGCTCAATTTGCTCCGGCTGCTGCAGCACCACCGCGATGGTATCCATCGCCCACTCCGATCTTCCACGGGTCGCGGAAGGACTCCGCGACTGTCATGCTATCCTGACATTCGAGACTGTCAAGATTGATTTACGTAAATCAGGCTTGTTTGTGCAGTGATCACGCTCGCCAGCATCGGCATCGCGGTCGGCCGCAATGCGATATCGACAAAACCGGCTGCCGCGAGCATTTCACTCAACCGTTGGAATGTCCGGGGCCGGCCGCTGCCCATGGCCAGCAGATAGAAGGCGAAATATGCGTCTCCGATCGGCTCGGCTCCGCGAACGCCGGAGATCGGCTCGGCGATCAACAGCGTTCCGTTGACCGGCAGCGATCGGCGGATCGCACGCAGCAAATTCATCACGTCGGCGTCGTCGTGGTCGTGGAGCACCCGCACCAGCGAGACGATGTCCGCTCCGTCCGGCAGCCTGCCGGTCCCGAAACTGCCGCCGATCGCGACTGCGCGGGAGGACAGCCCCGCCGCACGAAACCGATCGCTGGCCTGATCGGCGACCGCGGGCAGATCGAACAGCACGCAGCGCAGCTTCGGCGCATGCGCAGCGATCTCGGCAATGAAGCTGCCGTCGCCTCCCCCGATATCGAGCAGGCAGCGATGTCGGGAGAATGAATAGGCGGAGAGCACCTGCTGGGCGATCATCGGTTGCGATGCCGCCATCAACGCGGTGTAAGGCGCGATTGCTTCGCGAGAAAGATTGGCGGCCTTACCGTTGCCGGCATAGGCCCAGTAGGCCGCGAGCTGCCCTGGCCGGGCTGCGCCGCGCAGCAGCGCCACCGGGTCCATCAGGTCGCTGTAGAGCATCGCGTGGTGCTCGATCATGGAGAGCACGCCGGGGTTGCCCAGGAGCGCCGCACCGAGCGAGCCGAGGCCGTAACGGCCCAAGCTGCGGCGCTGCGCGAGCTGCAACGAAACCGCGGCATCGAGCAGCAGTGCGGTCTTGTCCATCGGCAATGACAGCCGGGACGATAGTTCCGCGACGCCGAGCGGCCCGTCCACCAATGCCTCGAACAGCCTGAGGCGGACGCAGGCGAGCAGAATCTGCGAATAGACAAACCCGGCGCAGAGATCGAACAGTGCGCTCGCCCGCCTTCGCGCAATCGGCCGCGTCAGCGCAAAAGTGCCGGCAAATCGCTGAAAAGCCGGATTCGACAGGATCGAGTCGCGCCAGCCCAGCAACCTGTCATGCAGAGACAGCCTTCCTGAGGCGCGAACCGGCGGCTGTGCCGGCCGGTCAGGCTCCTCGCCGCTCCGTGCTTCATCTTCGCCAGCGACCCCGCGATGCGCGATCGTGGCCATGGCAGCTACGCCGCGAACTGCGCGAGCTTGGCCGGCACCAGGCGCCTGGCTTCCGATAGCATCAGCGAGCGTAGCTCTGCGCCATTCGGGCAAGGCGGTATTGCATCGATCGCCCCACGCACCAGCTCATGCAACCGGTAGAGCGCGCCGTCGAGACCAAGCTCGATCACCGCACTGGGGCGCCCGAGCGCGAGATCTTGGCCGACGGGCTTGCCGATCTCTTCTTCGTCCGAGGCTGCATCGCGGATATCATCGGCGACCTGATAGGCCTCGCCGAGCTTCTCGCCGACCATCCGCCAGGGTTCCGCATCGGCGCCGGCCGACGCTGCGCCCGCAACCGTCGCGGCGGCAAACAGCGCACCGGTCTTGGCGCGGTGGTAATGCGCGAGATCGATCTGCGGCTCGCATTCCCAGGCCTGGCCCGCGACGATTCCGGAGGGAACGCCGACCGATTGGGCGACGGTCATGGTGAGCGTCGCCAGCCGTTCAGGCTTGCCCCGCACACGCGCCAGTGTCTGGAACGCCAATACGATCAGCGCATCACCCGTCAAAACCGCGAGCGGTTCGCCGAAGGCCTTGTGGACCGAGGGTCTGCCGCGACGGGTATCGGCCGCATCGAAGCAGGGCAAATCGTCGTGCACCAGGGAGGCGCAATGCAGAAGTTCGAGCGCGGCACCGGCGGCTTCGGTCGCAGCCGGATGATCCTCGCCGCACGCCGCCGCAACGCTGTGGCAGAGCCGGGGCCGGACGCGCGCGCCCTTGGGAAACACCGCATAGCGCATCGCGGCGGCGAGCCGCGGCGGACATCCTGGAATTTCAGCGAGAGATACAGCCTCATTCAGCGCCCGCTCGATCCGGCTGGAGACGTCCATGGCAAGGGCTCCTGAATTGGGCTGTAAGTTTTGATTGTCAATTTGAGTGTAAATAAATATAGACACATGTCAATCGACAACACGGAGCCGGCGCGTCCCATGCCCAGAGATCGTGTTCTCGTCGTCGGTGCCGGGATCGCAGGGCTGGTTTCGGCCTTCGCACTCGCAGCACGAGGCCTTGATGTCACGGTGCTCGAGCGCGCCTGCGCGCCCGGCGGCAAGATGCGGCGCGTCGCGATCGGCGCTTCAGCGATCGACAGCGGTCCAACCGTATTCACTATGCGCTGGGTGTTCGACGAATTGTTCGCCGCGGCGGGCAGCAATTTCGAAGATCACGTTCGTCTGCGGCCACTGGAGATCCTCGCGCGCCACGCCTGGGACGCGCACACGAGGCTTGATCTTTTTGCCGACGAAGCGCGTTCGGTGGACGCCATCGGCGAGTTCGCAGGCGCCGCCGAGGCCGCGCGCTATCGCGGCTTCTGCCGTGACACCAAACGCATCTACGACGTTCTCGAAAAGCCGTTCCTGCGCGCACCGCACCCCAGCATGGCCGGACTGATCGGCGCCAACGGCTTTCGCGGATTGACGCAGTTGCCGCAGATCAAACCATTCTCGACGATGTGGTCGGCGCTTTCGCGGTACTTCCACGATCCGCGGCTGCGGCAATTGTTCGGACGCTACGCCACCTATTGCGGCTCTTCGCCGTTCAAGGCGCCCGCGACGCTGATGCTGGTGGCGCATGTCGAGCGCGAGGGCGTCTGGAGCGTCGACGGCGGCATGCACGCGCTCGCAAAAGCGCTGGCGGACAGCGCGAAATCGCTCGGCGCCACGATTTGCTATGGCCAGGAAGTGAGTGAAGTGCTCATCTCCTGTGGCCGCGCCGCCGGCGTGAGGCTGTCGAGCGGCGAGCGCCTCGCGGCAGACGCCGTGATCATGAATGCCGATATCGGCGCGGTCGCAAACGGACTGTTCGGCGTCGCCGCCCGTCGTGCCGCGGCGACAATCCCTCCCCGCGCACGCTCGCTGTCGGCAATGACATGGAGCGCCGTTGCCGAGACCCGCGGATTTCCTCTCTGCCGGCATAACGTGTTTTTCTCGCGCGACTATGCGGCGGAATTCGACGACATTTTTGAACGCGATGTGCTGCCGCGCGAGCCGACGGTCTATGTCTGCGCACAGGACCGCGACGCTGGCGGCCTCCCTGACGATGGCGGTTCGGAAAAACTGCTCGTCCTCGCCAACGCGCCAGCCAATGGCGACCGGCATTCCTATGACGCAGCGGAGGTGGAACAATGCGCACAGCGGACATTTGGCGTGCTGGAGCGGTGCGGTCTGCAGATCGCGCTACAACCGAGTGCGACGCGCGTGACGACACCGGAGGATTTCAACCAGATGTTTCCAGCGACGGGCGGCGCGCTCTACGGCCGCAGCTCGCACGGATGGACGGCATCTTTCCAGCGTCCGGGAGCGCGGACCAGAATTCCAGGATTGTACCTGGCGGGGGGCAGCGCGCATCCAGGACCGGGGGTGCCGATGGCGGCGCTGTCGGGCTGCTCGGCAGCAGCATGCCTGATGACGGACCTCGATTCGACCAGTTCGTCGGCAGGAATGGCTATGCGTGGTGGTATGTCGACGCGCTGAGCGACGACGGGCAGAACGGCATCACCATCATCGCCTTCATCGGCAGTGTCTTCTCACCGTATTATGCCTTTGCGCGGCGCAAGGGTCCGGCCGATCCGCTCAATCATTGCGCGATCAATGTCGCAGTCTATCGCGGGCGAGGAAGCCGCTGGGCGATGACGGAACGGCCGCGTTCCGCCGTCAGCCGCACGAGCGATCATTTCGTGGTCGGGCCAAGCCGTCTTTCCTGGGACGGCAGGTCGCTGACGATCAGCATCGACGAATTCACGGTGCCGATTCCCGGACGCGTCCGCGGCACGGTCCGCGTGGTTCCGACTGCGATCACCCCGCAAGCGTTCATGCTCAACGAGGACGGTCATCATCAGTGGTGGCCAATCGCGCCATGCGCGCGCGTGCAGGTGAGGCTCGATCATCCGCAGCTTCGCTGGCAGGGCGACGGCTATTTCGACATGAATTGGGGCAATGCTCCACTCGAGCGCGGTTTCGTGGACTGGCAGTGGGCGCGCGGCGCGATGCAGGATGGCACCGCGATCCTCTATGAGTATCGACGGCGCGACGGCAGCCGGGCGGATCTTGCGCTGACCTTCGATCCACAAGGGCGGATGCGGCCGTTCGAACCGCCCCCCTTGGTTGAACTCAGGCGCACCGGTTGGCGCGTCGGACGCAACGTTCGGAGCGAGGGGAGCGCCAGCGTCATCAGAACGCTCGAAGACGCGCCGTTCTACGCGCGTTCTGTGGTCTCTGCAAACCTGCTGGGCGAACCCGTGACCTTGATGCACGAGAGCCTGTCGCTCGAGCGCTTCAAGCGGCCATTGGTGCAGGCCATGCTGCCGTTCCGGATGCCGCGAGCGTTGAAATGAGATTACGCCACCGGCTCCTGCTCCCTGGCGCGATCCGCTTCCTTCTTGCGATCAAGCCGCCGGCCGACCAGTTCAAGAACGCCCCACGCCGCAGCGAACAGCGCCACCACCAGGAACTCGATGAAACCGAGATTGCCGTCCATGGCTCGTCCTTTGGCTGATCCAGCCCCTCGACCCAGATAGCGAATCAAACCGGTTCAAGTTTCAAAGTTGTCTAGTGCCAGCTCACCAGTGGCGGCATCGAGCTCAGAATGGTCTCGATGTTGCCGCCCGTCTGCAACCCGAACATGGTGCCGCGATCATAGAGCAGATTGAACTCCACGTAGAGCCCACGGCAGGCGAGCTGCTGCGCCCGCTCGGCGTCTGTCCAGGGTTCCATCATTCGGCGGCGCACGATCTGCGGATAGACATCGAGCAACGCGATTCCGACCTCCCGGGTAAAGGCAAAATCCCTCTCGAAATCGCCTGTGTTGAGATGATCGTAGAAGATGCCGCCAACCCCGCGCGCCTGGCCGCGATGCGGCAGAAAGAAATAGGTATCGGCCCAGGGCTTGAACTTTCCGTAGTAGTCGGGATCGTGCGCATCGCAGGCGCGCTTCATCGCGGCGTGAAAGGTGACAGCGTCCGGCGCGTCCGCGCGGCGCTGCTCCGGCAGCATCGGCGTCAGGTCGGCGCCGCCGCCGAACCAGCCCTTCGCGGTCGACAGAAACCGGGTATTCATGTGCACTGTGGGCACGCGGGGGCTGCGCGGATGCATGATCAGGCTGATGCTGGTCGACACATAATCGAGCTGCACACCATCGCCGGGCAGCGTCTTTGCCATTTCGGGCGTCAGCCTGCCGTTGGCAGACGAGGTGTGGATGCCGATCTTTTCGAACAACCTGCCGCCGCTGAGAAAGCCGCCGACCCCGCCGCCACTGCCGGTGGCGCGTGTCCAGGGCTTGTAGCTGAATACGGCAGGCTCGCCGGGAAACAATTCCGCCGGCGCCTCACGTTCGAGCGCCTCCACCTCGGCGCAGATCCGGTCACGCAGCGATTCGAACCAGACTTTGGCCCGCGCGCGGTGTTGTTCGGCGATACCGCTCTTGTCGTCGCTGATGGTGTCGGTAGCGGTCATCGCGTTCGTCACTAGCGAAACGAAGCCGTGCGCTGCAACCGGTCGCGCTGCTCGAGCCGCGTGAACAGATCGATCACCCAGACCACACGGTCCTCGATCGGCCGGGTGCGAATTCTCGCCGGAAGCACGGCATCGCGCGGCGGCGTCGCCGCAACGGCATCGATCAGAAAGCGGGTTTCCTCGAGCTGCTGCATGGGCGCCAGTCGCTGCGCCGGACCCCATTTGGTCTCACGCGACACCAGTGTTCGCGCCAGCACCCTGAACTTTCGACCGGTCGCAACCACCGCACGCCCCGAAACCGAGTCGAGATCGCGGCGCTCCAGCTCGCGGCCGATCTCGGCATAGAGCGCTCGCGCCGCACGGATACCAGGCCGGCACGAGCGCGGCAGGTTCTCGATACCGAGGGTGGCGCAGCCATACAGGGCATCCGCCGCATGGAGGAGACGCTGCACGATGGCGGCGATGTCAGCGTTGAATATCGGCTCGGCCAGCCATGCATCCGGATCGATACCTGCGTCACGCAGCCATGACAGCGGCAGATAGAGCCGGCCGGCACGGGCATCCTCCCCGACGTCACGGGCGATATTGGTGAGTTGCATCGCGACGCCGAGATCGCAGGCCCGCGCAACGATCTCGGGAGCACGCCGCCTCATCAAAAGCGTCATCATGGCGCCGACGGCGCCGGCGACCCGCGCCGCGTAGGCATACAGGTCCGGCAATGTCTCGTAACGGCGGCCCTCGGCGTCCCACGACAATCCTTCGAGCAGCGCTTCAGGCAATTCGCGCGGAATTGAAAAGCCCGCGACGACACCGGCAAAGGCGCGGTCGGCAGCGTTGTCAATCGGCTGGCCGCGATAGGCGCGATCGAGCCGTTGCTTCAAGCGCGCGACGGCATCGGCTCGATGGCTACCCAGATCAACCGCATCATCCGCCAACCGGCAAAACGCGTAGAGAGCGATCGCGGGATCGCTCACTCGGCGCGGCAACACCAGCGAGGCCGCGTGAAAGGTGCGAGAGCCGCCCTTGAGCAGCGCACGGCAGGCTGCGATGTCGGCGGAATCGAATTGATTCGTCATGCGGTCACCAGGTTCACGCGCGCCAGGTTGTGAGGATCGGGAACAACGGAATCGAGAATGCGGGCGGAAGACAGCACGCCGGGCAGACCGGCGCCGGGATGGGTGCCGGCGCCGACCAGATAAAGTCGGTCGATATCTTCGCTGCGATTGTGCGGCCGAAACCAGGCGCTCTGCGTCAGGATCGGTTCGAGCCCGAACGCGGCACCGCGGAACGACGACAGCCGGTCCTGAAAATCCTGCGGGGTCAGCATCCGCGAGCTGACGATCTGATCTTCGAGGCCGGGTAGCACGGTGTTGCCGAGTTCGCGGGCGATGGCGCGGCGATATTTTTCGGCCATCACGTTCCAGTCGGTTCCGCTTTGCAGATGCGGCACCGGCGACAGCACATAGAATGCATCGCAGCCTTCGGGCGCCAGCGAAGGATCGGTCGCGGTGGGGCGATGCAGGTAGAGGCTGAAATCGTCGGCGAGAATTTTCCGCTCAAAGATGTCCGTCAGCAACTGCTTGTAGCGCGGGCCAAGCAGGATGGTGTGGTGCTGCACATCGGGATATTTGCCGCGCGTGCCAAAGTACCAGACGAACAGGCTCATGGAGTATCTCGCCCGCTCGATCCGCCTGTCGGTCCAGCGCGACCGCGCCGATTTCGGCAGCAGATGCCGGTAAGTCCAGGCCGAATCTGCGTTCGACACCACGATATCGGCGTCGACAACACGCCCATCCGCCAGTCCGACGCCGCAGGCCGTGCCATCCCTGACGCTTATTTCGCTGACCTCGTGGCCGCAGAGAACGCGCCCGCCCTGTCCTTCGATCAACCTCACCAATCCCTCGACCAGGCGCCCGGTGCCACCCATGGCGAAGTGCACACCCCAGCGGCGCTCGAGATATGCGATCAGGCAATAGATCGAACTGGCCGTGAACGGATTGCCGCCGATCAGGAGCGGGTGAAAGCTGAATACGATTTGCAGGCGCGGATCGCGGAAAAATTTCGACACCAGTCCGAACACGCTGCGATAGCTCGACAGGCGGATCATCTCCGGCGCGATCCTGGCCATATCGGTCCATTGGCTGAACGGCACGTCGCCCAGTCGTTCGAAACCGACCTTGAAGATTTCCGCGCTGGCTTTCATGTAGGCGTCGTATCCGTCGACGTCGCCGGGAGAAAACCGCGCGATCTCGCTCTTCATCGCTTCGGGGTCCCCCGAATAGTCGAAGTGCGAACCGTCCTGAAAGCGGATCCGGTAGAACGGCGACACCGGCACCAGGGTCACGTCATCGGAGAGGTCGCGACCGCACAGCTTCCACAATTCCTCGAACAGGAAGGGCGCGGTGACGATGGTTGGTCCTGCATCGAAGGTGAAGCCGTCCTGCCTGTAGACATAGGCGCGGCCGCCGGGCGCATCGAGTTTTTCGAACAGGGTCACGCGATAGCCCTTGGCCCCGAGCCTGATCGCTGCCGCCAAGCCGCCGAAGCCGCTGCCGATCACCACCGCATGCGGCTGGCGATCTCCGGGGCTTTGCACTGTCGACGGACGAAAGGTCGGATCAAGCATGCAGGCACTGTAATCAATTATTGACAGTTGCCTAGCCTGTATGTGTAAAATCTGATTTACATCACTGGCGCGTTTTCGCCGGAGCTGTTCGTGCGCGCCGCGTGCTTCATGATGAGGTCCGCGACGAGTTGCGGTTGTTCTTCGTGCGCCAGATGGCCGAGGCCGGACACGCGCTCGATCACCCCTTGCGGGCAGATTTCGCGAACCTGCCGGGCGACGTCGGGCGAAACCGACCGGTCATTGGTTGCCGCAACCAGGACCAACGCTGTCGTCAGCCGTGGCAAGTCATGCAGCAAGGGCTCGAGGCGCCAGTTCGCCATCATCCGCAGCGCCGCAGCGACGTGAGCGGGAGTTCGCACCAACTTGCCATATAGCGCGATCCCCAGCGGGTCGATCTTCGAGCCGGTGTTCTCGATCAGCCGTTCGACCGCGCCGGCGTTCGACGCCTGCCAGGCAAAGATGCGCGGCGCGAACGGGTTCATGACCAGCAGTTTCGCCAGCGGCGAGAGCAGATGATGGGCTGCGCCGCCAAACGGCATGAAGGCGCCGTTCAGGCTGACCAGAAGCCGCGGCGCGATCTTTCCATCGAGGCACATCCGCGCGAGAATCGCCGCTCCGGCGGAATGCCCGACAACGATGCCGGGCTTGAAGTCGAGCACGCGAAGAAGCTGGCTGAGATCCGACGCCATGCCAGGCAAGGACAACCGATGCGCCGGCGGTGATTGGGTGAAACCGTGCCCCGGCAGATCCGGCGCGACGATGGCAAATTGCTGCGCAAGCATCGGCATCAGCCCGCGCCATGAATGCGTCGCGGCGCCGGTGCCGTGAATCAGCAGCAGAGGCGGCCCCTGTCCCATCCTCTGCACATGCCATCGGATGCCGGCGGCCTGCACGAACGAGCTGGCGTCCCGATTGGGCCAGTCCTTGCCATCCCTGCTCCAGACGAGTTCGGACATGGGCTACGCATCTTCAGGGGCTTGAAGCGGCCGATACGCGGGCGAGAAAAGCATCATAGGCCCGCACGAACGCGTCTTTCGCTTCGAAATGGGGCATCGCGCCGGTCGGGAACACCTCGATCGTCCAGTTGGCGCGATCAGCCACCTGCGTCTTGGCGCTGTAATCGACGAAGTCGCCGCGAACACCATGCGACATCCAGACCGGCAGGGTCAGCGAGTGATAGATCCGGATGATGTCCTCGCTGAACAGGAATCCCGAGACGAAATAATACGGCGCATGCTGGGCACCCGGCTGATGCGTCGTTAGATAGTCGTAGTCCGCCAAGCCCTCATCGATATCGGGCGACCCCCAGGTCTTTCGCAGAAAATAACGGATGCTCGCGCGGCTCGTCAGCAGGCGGAAAAATGCTTCGCTCCAAAGCGGAAATTCGAAGAAGGCGTGCAGCCAGGGTAAGCCGCGCGTGCCCTCACGCCATCGGATCTTCGCATCCCGGCTTCCGAAGCCGGTCGGGCTGACCAGCGCGACGCTGCGAAACGTCAGCGGCGTCTCGGTCACGGCGCGGGCGAGAAATTCCGACGACAGCGAGACCGCCAGCGCGTCGATTGGCGAGCGGCCGTGAACTTTCTGGATTTCGCCGGCCACAAGCAGGATCGCGTCCGTCATCATGCGGACAGTGTATTCGCGCTTTCCCCGCTCGGAGTGGCCGAAGCCGGGAAGTTCCAACGCATAGACCGAGCGGGTTTCTCGATAGTGCTCGTAGAGCGGCTTGATCTCATAGGCCGAACCCGCGGCGTTGATGCTGTGAATCAACAGCAACGGCGGCATTTGGCTTCCGCCCTCCGGCGTCGCCGCGTAATAGGTCAGGCGCCCGACAGGACTGCCGATCTCATGGCGCTGCCCGGAGACAGGCGCGGGCAAGCCGTCGGCGCCGCGCGGCGCCAGCGGACGGACGGTAGGCTCGGCTGCGGCCATTGCGAATATCCCTTTTTCCGGTCGATGTGCACCTGCCCGTGGCCAAGAACGTAGCAGCAGTGTATCACAGACGACAATCGGACTTGTCGACCCATCATGGAAACGCCACTTGACAGTCATCCCGACCACAAAACCCTTTGTTGAGGTGCTTTCCGGCCGCAGACAGCCGGTTCCTCCGATCTGGATGATGCGGCAGGCCGGCCGCTATCTGCCGGAATACCGCGAGGTCCGCGCGAAGGCCGGTGGCTTTCTCGATCTCTGCTTCAATCCCGAATTCGCCTCCGAAGTCACGTTGCAGCCGATCCGGCGCTTCAACTTCGATGCCGCGATCATCTTCTCGGATATTCTGGTCATTCCCTATGCGCTCGGCCGCACCGTGCGGTTCGAGGCAGGCGAAGGACCGCGTCTCGATCCCCTCGATACGCCGGATAAGGTCGGCACGCTGTCGTCGAGCGCAGACCTCGGCAAGCTCGAGCCTGTGTTCGAGGCCTTGCGCCGCGTTCGCCGCGAGCTCGATCCGAACATCGCACTGATCGGGTTCTGCGGAGCGCCATGGACGGTCGCAACCTATATGGTCGCCGGACAGGGAACCGCCGATCAGGCGCCAGCACGTATGATGGCCTATCGCCACCCGGAAGCCTTCGCAAAAATCATAGACGCCATCGTCGATAATTCGATCCGTTATCTGCTGGGGCAGCTCGACGCCGGTGCAGACGTGCTGCAGATCTTCGATACCTGGGCCGGCGTGCTGCCGCCGCGCGAATTTCAAAGCTGGTCGGTCGAACCGACCAGGCGCATCGTCGAAGGCGTGCGCAAGCAGGTGCCGAGCGCGAAGATCATCGGGTTTCCCCGCGGCGCCGGCGCGCTGCTGCCCGGATATGTGCGAACGACCGGCGTGGATGCGGTCAGCATCGATTGGACGGCTGCCCCCTCGCTGATCCGCGAAGACGTGCAGAACCACGTCGCGGTGCAGGGCAATCTCGATCCGCTGGTGCTGATCGCCGGCGGCGCAGCGCTCGATCGCGCCATCGACGACGTTCTGGCGAATTTCGCCGGCGGCCGCTTCATCTTCAATCTCGGGCACGGCATTCAGCCGGAGACACCGATCGCACATGTCGAGCAAATGGTGAGACGCGTGCGAGCCTATCGGGCCTGAACTACCCCACGCTCGCCAGCACGGCCTTCGACAGGATCGCGGCGTCGGCATGGGGCAACGGCAGGTAACGCGCGCCCATTTCCCTGGCCAAGGTTTCCCCCGAGGCGCCCGGACGCGGCGATGTATCGACCAGCACGGCGGTGATGCCGGCGGACCGCAACTGCCGCGCCGCGCTGATCGCATCTTCCTCGGCGCGCGGCCGCCCTTGTCCGCCGTCACGGGCGATGTTGGCGCGACCGTCGGTCAAAACGACGACCGTCGGGGTGTGTCCCTTGCGGCGGATCGACTCCGATAACGCAAAGGCCGCATCGAGGCCCGCGGCCAGTGGCGTTCCACCGCCCCCGGGCAAAGCTGCAAGACTACGCTTGGCCCGCGCCAACGAGCGGGTCGGCGGCAGCAGTAATTCCGCGACGCTGCCTCGAAACGCGATCAAGGCCACCTGATCGCGCCGGATGTAGCAATCCGCCAGCAACAATTCGACGGCGCCCTTGGCCTCCGCCAGCCGATGCAGCGCCGCCGATCCCGACGCATCGACCACGAAGATCGTCGTGGTCTCCGTGCGCTGCTTGAATCGTGAAAGACGAAAATCGTCCTTACGGACAAGGATGCGCGGTCGGGCGGACATCCCGGCATTCATTGCTGCTTCGCGACGGCGAAGCGGCTGCCAGGGCGCCGCCGCACGCAGCGTCTCGATCACATTCAGCTTGGCGCCGGCCCGCAGATCGCCGCGCAGCACGCCAGCAGGACGACCACGCTTGCCGGATTTCTGCAAAGCGCCGGCCTTGCCCTGTGACCGCGCGCGCGACCGGCCCGATGAAGCCCGCAACACCGCGAGAACATCGGGCGGCAGCGCCGCCTGCACCGCCGCCAGAATGACTTCATCCAGCGCACGATCGAAGTCGGGTCTGTCGGTATCGGGACGATCGTCCTCTGCTGCCGGATCCGATGGCGGCTCGGGCGGCTGCTCCTGCTGTTCGGGTTGATCCGCGTCCGGAAAGACCAGTGCGCGCGGCGCCAGCACCAGCCGCGCCGCCGATGCGATGTCGTCCTGCTCGACCGTAATATGATCATCGAACGCAGCACTCGCACAGGCGACGCGCAGCGCCAGCAGCGGCGCTCGCAACGACGTGATGCCAAGCGCGGCTGCCGCCGAACACATCGCCTCGACCTGCCCCTTGCCGGCCTTGAGGGCCTTCAAACGCTCCCGCGCCATGGAAACCTCGCCGCTATCCATGACAAATTCCTCGGCATCGCCGGTCGGAATTCCGTTCAGGTCGACGTGAAAAGCGAGACGATCGCGCAGCGCTGCAGGCGCAAACTCATCGTCGAGCCCCTCATCCAAAGCGATGACGCCGAACCGTGCCGGCATCCGCAGCGAAAGCCCGTCGCGCTCCACGATCGTCTCGCGCGCGTCCATCGCCGCGGTGATGTGCACCAATGTTGCCGACGACAGACGTTCCGCCATGGCCAGCACAAGGACGCCGCCATCGGCTTCCGCGAGCAGCCCGCGTTCGGCGACGGGCCGTCCCGCCAGCAGGGTTGCGTTGAGATCGAGGCCGCCGAGCAGGCGTCCATCGGCAATATGCAACGGGATGGTCCTGACGGATTGCTCGGCCGGCAACGCCGCACGCAGCATCTTGAGCCAGCGCTCGCGCACCGGGCCGGCGCGCGAGCGCAGCAATACGCCGCCACTACCTGCAGGATCGACCGCGAACAGTTGCAGGGCCGCGACCGCATCCGACCAGGCAAGCCGGGCCGTCATCCGAATATCTCGGCGATGGCGCGATCGACCCGGACACTGGAGCCGGCATCATCGAGCGGATTGCGGCGGAGTCGATGCCGCAACGCCGACGGCGCAACCCGGCGCAGATGATCGTCGGTCACGGTCTTGGCGCCTTCGAGCGCGGCCAGCGCGCGCGCGGCGCGCATCAGGGTCAATTCGCCGCGAAGACCGTCGGTGCCGAGCGCCATGCAAAGCCTCGCCGCACGTTCGAGCGCCGCGTCGGTCACCGTGACCGACGGCAGCCGGTCGCGGGCCGAGGTGATTTTCTTGCGCAGCTTTCTTTCCTCTCCGTCCCATCTCGCAATGAATGCTGCGCTGTCATTCTCGAATTCGTCGCGGCGACGCACGACCTCGATGCGGCTGGGCAAGTCGTCGGGCGTCTTGACCTCGACCGAGAGGCCAAAGCGATCCAGCAATTGCGGACGTAGCTCGCCTTCTTCGGGGTTGCCGGTGCCGACCAGCACGAATCGTGCAGGATGCCGAATGCTCAGGCCTTCGCGCTCGACGACGTTCTCGCCCGATGCAGCAACGTCGAGCAAGAGATCGACCAGATGATCTTCCAGCAGATTGGCTTCATCTATGTAAAGAAAGCCGCGATGCGCCCGCGCCAGCAATCCCGGCTCGAACGCCTTCTCGCCGCGCGCGAGCGCGCGTTCAAGGTCGAGCGCGCCGACCACGCGATCCTCGGTCGCGCCGAGCGGCAGATCGACCACCGGCACCGGCATCTGCACTGATTTCAGCGCGCCCTTGCCGGCACGGGCGCGGCAGTCGTCGCAGAATTCCGCGGGCCGGTCCGGATCGCAATTGTAACGGCACCCCACGATCACCTTCATCCTCGGCAGAAGCGCCGCGAGGGCGCGCACCGCCGTGGATTTTCCGGATCCGCGATCGCCGAAGGCGAGCACACCGCCGACCTTCGGATCGACCGCCGCGATCAGAAGCGCGAGCTTCATGTCGTCCTGGCCGACGATGGCTGAAAAGGGAAATGCGATGGCCATGCTACGCCCTCATGGCTCCCGCCGGGAACGCGAGGCCCCCGATGAATTGACCGCGGTCTTGGTCAAACACCGCTGCGTTCATCGTCATTTTAATACCGTCGGTCGACGAATGAGCCACGATTGGAGAGTTGCAATTGCCATTGACTACGCCCGACACATCGCGCTCGGCAGCATCGCGGAGGTGAATCACCTCGATCTCCGGGAATAGCCGCCGCGCATAAGCGGCGCGGCGCAACGCGTTGGTACTCATCTTGCAGCCTTCTCCGCGCGAACGCCCAACTGTCTTCGATCGACACTCCGGCGCGCAACACTCCCTTCGTCAGCCGCGCGAGGGATCGCCGCGACCTTATCTCCGGACAGGATAAGACCAGGCACGTGCGGAATGCAAACAAACCTCCTGCGTTGCGGTGCAAACCATCCACGTCGACAGCGTCCCCACACTCTATATACGCGCGAAAATTTTTCGCTATCACTGATCCGGATCGCACGCCATCAACGTTTCAGCTTCTGTCCGCCGCAGCAGAGTGTTAGTCGTTGCGACAGGCTTGTTCGGGGTCGGGGAAATGCGATGAGCACCGAGGTTCTGATCGGCGACGGCGAAGCGGCACGGCTTGTGCCGCATCCGTTGCGAGCCGCGATCCTCGGTGAAGTGCACGCCCGGCCGTTCACGCCCATTCAGGTGCCGTCACGCGTCCTGCATTTCGGGTTCGATACTTCGGGTGCGAAGGCGCAAGCCGACCGCGCCAATCTGACGGCTTTCTGCGAAGCGCGCGGCCTGCCGTCACCCACGCCTGCCGAGAAGCACCATAGGGCTCCGTTCGGCACCACGGTCCTCCGCTGGGAGCAGCATTCGGAGTTCACCACCTATACCTGGGAGATTCCATCCGACCCCGGTGCAATTCCGTTCTATCCGGACGCGGCGTCGCTGGGGTTGCCGATGCGGCTGGTTCCGCAGCCGGGTCCATTGCTGGTGGCCGTCGACCTTCACCTGCTCAAGGAGGATCTGCCTCGCACGGCGGCGGATCGGCTGTTCGACAAAGCAAGCCTGGCGGTGGCGGAAAATTCCGACGGGGCAGCGATCTACGCCACCGACTTTCAACCGGGGCCGTCCGGTTTCGTCCGCATCCTGGTCGCCAATCGCACGATGTCGGCGGAACGAGCCGGGGCGCTCGTGCAGCGCGTGATCGAGCTCGAAACCTATCGGACACTCGCTTTGCTCGGGCTGCCGGAAGCACAGCGTCTCGCGCCCTCGATCGCGGCCGCCGAGCGCCGCCTTGTAGAAGTGACCGAGCAGATGCGCCGTGCCGGCGATCTCGCCGACAATCATCGGCTACTGGACGAATTGACGGCACTGGCCGCCGAGGTCGAGGCTGGCGCAGCCGCGAGCGTGTTTCGTTTTGGCGCGAGCCGAGCCTATGAAGAGATCGTCGAGCAGCGGCTGCAAACCATCGGCGAGCGCAAGGTCGGTGGTCTTCCGACCTGGTCGTCCTTCCTGGCACGCCGGATGAAACCGGCGCTGCGCACCTGCGTCACCATCGATGCGCGACAGTCCAGCCTTTCGCTGAAACTGGCTCGCGCCGCCAACCTGTTGCGCACCCGCGTCGACGTCGAGCTCGAACAGCAGAACCAGGAATTGCTGAAATCGATGAATGCGCGGACGAGACTGCAATTGCGGCTGCAGACCACGGTGGAAGGTCTCTCGGTCGCAGCCATCACCTACTATGCGGTCGGATTGTTTGGATATTTCGTTAAGGCTGCGCATGACAGCGGGCAATTGACGATAGAGCCGAGCATCGTCACCGCGGCCTTTGTGCCCATCGCCGCGTTTTCGATCTGGTGGACGGTTCGTCGTATCCGCCGGAAACATATCGTGGGTGAGGATTGATGGCTTCGAGATGGGCCGTCGCAGTCGTGGCGCTGATTCTAGTTGCGATCGGGCTGTTCGAGTTACGCAGTGCCGGTGACGGACTGCGCATCAACCGCACGGCCATCGGCGAAACTCCGGTCACCGTTTTCCAGCCGGAGGAGCAGGCGGCGGCGCCGGTTGTCGTCATCGCGCATGGGTTCGCCGGATCGCAGCAACTTATGCAGCCGTTCGCGGAAACTTTCGCACGCAACGGCTATGTCGCTGTCACGTTCGACTTTCTCGGCCATGGCCGCAACCCGGTTCCAATGCACGGCGACGTCACCGAAGGAGATGCCATCACCAGGGCACTGCTGGAAGAGCTTGGCCAGGTCGTGAGCTACGCCAGGACCATGCCCGGCAGTGACGGCCGCGTCGCGATCCTCGGTCATTCGATGGCTTCCGACATCGTCGTTCGCTTCGCCGTCGCGAACCCGGACGTCCAAGCCACCGTCGCCGTGTCGGTGTTCTCGCCTGTTGCGACTGCGACCAGTCCGCGCAATCTTCTGGTGGTCGTCGGATCGCTCGAGCCGTCGATGCTGCGAAACGAGGGGTTACGCATCGTAGGCCTCGCGGCCGGCTCAAACGCCGTTGCCGGCGAGACCTACGGCAATTTCGCGGACGGGACTGCGCGACGGCTCGTGTTTGCGCGCGGCGCCGAACATATCGGCGTGCTCTACAGCCATGACAGTCTCTCCGAGTCGCTGCAGTGGATGAACGCGGCATTCTCCCGCCGGCAAGCAGGGTTCGTCGACAGCCGCGCGCGCTGGCTCGGGCTGGTTTTTCTGGGCGTGATCGCGCTGGGGTGGCCGCTGTCCTGGCTGCTGCCGGTTGCGACCAAAGTGCCAGCCGGGGCCAGCCTCGCCTGGAAGCCGCTGATCGTCGCCGCCGTCATGCCGGCAATTGTGACACCCCTGATCCTGTGGAAGATGCCGACCGACTTCCTCCCAATTCTGCTCGGCGATTATCTGACGCTGCACTTCCTGCTCTATGCCGCGCTCACACTGGCATTGTTGCTCGTCTGGCGCGGCCGGCATCGACCGGCGGCGGCCTCTTGGAAGGCCATCCTCGCTGCCGCGGCTGCCGTCACTGTCTACAACATCGCAGCTTTCGGATTTCCGATCGAGACCTACGTGTTTTCCTTCCTGCCGATTCCCGCGCGCCTTCCGCTGATTGCTGCGATCGCCTGCGGCACCCTGCCCTACTTCATGGCGGACGAGTGGCTGACCCGGGGAGCGGACAGCAGGCGCGGCGCCTATGCTCTGACGAAATCCTGCTTCCTGCTGTCGTTGGCCCTGGCCGTCACGCTCAATCCAATGAAGCTGTTTTTCCTGGTCATCATCGTGCCGGCGATCCTGTTGCTGTTCCTGGCGTTCGGATTGATCAGCCGTTGGAGCTACCAGGCAACGCGTCACCCGTTACCGGGCGCAATCGCCAACGCAGCGGTTTTCGCCTGGTCGATCGGCGTGACGTTTCCGATGATCGTCCGATGATTTGGGTGGCGAAAGCCAACGAAATGCCGAGGGAGCTGTGACCATGCCGATGCCCACGCGAATAACACCGGCACCTGGACAGGAGTCGGTATGGGACTATCCACGGCCGCCGCGCCTGGAGACCGTCGAAGAGCGCTTGCGCGTCGTCTTCAATGGAGAGACGATTGCGGACAGTGTCGCCGGCTTTCGCGTCCTCGAAACCAGCCACCCGCCGGTCTACTACATCCCGCCGGACGACATCGCCCAGCGCTTTCTTGCGAAGGCGGCCGGAAGCTCGTGGTGTGAGTTCAAGGGACGCGCGGCCTATTGGTCGCTCGACGTGAACGGCCGACGCGCCGAGAACGCTGCATGGAGCTATCCGCAGCCATCGCCACCATTTGCGGCAATCGCGGGCTACCTCGCGTTTTACGCGTCGCGCGTCGACCAATGCTGGGTCGGGGATGAAATGGTTATACCGCAGGAGGGAGATTTCTATGGCGGCTGGATCACCGCACGGGTGGTCGGGCCGTTCAAGGGCGGTGCTGGGACCCGCGGATGGTAGATCGCAGCATGCCGAATTGGTTGCGGCCCATCGTCGGCTGGCTGCTGCAAAAGATCGGCCCGCGCGGTCTCATTTGCGCGCGACCGCCCGGGATGAAAGCGATGGAGACGGTGCCACATCCGGGCTGGACATGTCCACGGCGCGTGAAGAACGTGCTGCCCGCTCATGCCTGGTATTCGGTGCAACCCTGCGGCATCGAAGCAAGGCCGGACGAGCGTCGATTTATTTCGGCTGTCCGGTCGAGCCGTTCTCGGGACCCGTTCCGGCATCGGAGGATGTCGGCGCCGAGCGCGTATCGGGCGCAGGATTGGCTGGCTGGTAGCCCTTTGGCTGGTTCGACGAGCCTGCAGGTTGCGCCATGCCACTGGTTGCTCCGCCGACCTGAGTGGTCAACGCTGCGGTTTCGGATCGCGATTTTCCCTCATAGCCCAGGGTAAGAAGACCCATCACGGCAATAGCGAGGACGGCAAGCCCGATCAGCTCAGGCCCGGCTCCGCTCGGCGTTGCACCGGTGGCAGTGCTGTTTCCTTCGATTGCCGCGGCGGCTATTTCGCGGTTGGTCCGCGAGCGCAGGAAGAAAATGAATGCTCCGGCGATGATAAAGACTGTCGCCGCCAGCGTGAAAAACATCAGCCAGCTGATTGGATTGTCGCCCTGCATTTGGTGCCTCCGGCGGTGAACGGGGTGTCAAGCTTTCATGACAAGTCGGGCCCATGCCTGTTGTTCCTGGCTCAACCCGCATTCAGCGATTTCGGACGCAGCCAGAGCCGACAGGCGCCCCGGATTTCGCCCTGGACCGTCGCCCGCCCCGTCGGCCGCTGAAATCCCAGCAGGTGATCCGCGTGGCATCGAAGTGCGTTCTCTGGGAGCGGTGTGGCAACCCGGATCAGCACAGGATGGATGTCTACGTCTCCGTAACCGGCTTTCGTCCGAAGGGGCTATTGTCAATGCCGGCGTTCTGGTGGCGTACCCTGACATCGCTGTATCAGGCGCGACAATCTCCCGGCATCGTCGTCGTGACGGCCCGCGTCGTCGATGGCACCTATCATACCGTTACGGTGTGGAGCGACGAAGCAAGCATGCGGCGCTTCGTAACAAGCGGCGCACATCGCCGCGCGATGAAGAAGTTTCGTACCCTCGGAGCCGGAAAGACCTATGGCTACGTGTGCGACCACGTTCCGGATTGGCAATCCGCCCATCGGCTTTGGTGTCTTCATGCGAAGGATGTTTGAAGACACTCGCCAGTGCTCGCGCGAGGCCCTCAAATCCCCAACCCTGCGAGATACGTTGTTCCGGCTGGGCAGCGCCTCCTCACTGCCATCCTCTCCTCAATCCATTGTCTCAGATTTCTTTCAAGCAAGCGGTCTGGCCGGTGATCCGACCGGCCAGCATGCAACGTTTAGAAGACGGATTACAGGGAGAACAGGTTGAGCCATCCCCATTCGTCTGCGCCAGCTTGCGTCGAAGACTTGAACAAGCTGCTAAGGCGGGTCTCGCAACAGGATCGACGCGCGTTTGCGGAGCTTCACGCTTGCACGAAAGGCAAGCTGCGGAAGACCGCAATCGCGATTTGCGGGCACTGTCCGGAAGTCGACGATCTTCTCCAGGAGGCCTATATGAAGATCTGGCGTAACGCCAGCACCTTCGATCCGCACCGCGCTTCTCCCATCACCTGGATGTGCACGATCCTGCGCAATACCGCATTCGATGCCGCGCGCCTGAAGAAGCTGCCCCTTGCGGACATCGAGGAGGCGCTATCCGTTCCCACCCCATCGACTGGGAGTGACGACGACAATTTCGATTACCAGGCGGCAAGCCCGGTCGTGTTCGAAGCGCTCGGCAGGCTGCCCCAGGAACGTCGTCACCTTATCGAGCTGGCCTATCTCGCCGGCGAAAGCCGCGCCGCGTTGTCGCAGCGCTTCGGCGTGCCGGTAGGCACGGTCAAGACCTGGCTTCGGCGAAGCCTTGATGCCGTCAGGCAGGATTGCCTTGGCAACAACCAAGCCATTGCTTCCGTTTAGTCCCCTGATTGTCACGAACTGGTCCATACAGCGCGCGAGGTTCGCCCGGCTCACGCGGCCGCGCGCTCGCTTCGCGTTGCGCGTGATCGCGTACGGCGCGGCACAGAAGACGCTTGCGGATCGCGCGCTCAGATACATTGAGCGGGAAACGCTTCGGCAGTTTCATCTCGAAGCGGAATAGTCCGTCCGGCCCGGTCGAGCCCGAAGGGCCGCCTCCCCAGTCACGCGACACGACCGCCTCTCTGCTCCTCTTCATTGTTGCTCCGCAGCAGTTCGAGCAGGCGCTTGCGCATGATCATGCCGGGCCGATCGGATGGCATGTGCATCTCGATCTTCCGGCTCATATCGACGATGGCGTCGGGATCCGTCGATTCCAGCATGTCGCGATCCTCGGCGATGATCGCAGCGTCCCAATCGATCAATTCCTGCGCCGAGCAGTCCGCCTCGGTGTCGTTGCGGAAGAGCAGCTGGACGACCTGGATCTCGCCGTCCGAAATCGGTGTCGCGCAGTTGAAGATGATGTGGCGGATGCCGGAGGGATATTCCATGTCGAGGCGCCGGCAGAACGGCATGAACCATTTGTTGCGCTGATGCCGCCTGGTCGTCGGCTCGGTCGTCCCGGTGATCCTGTAGGCTCCCGGGGGATTGCGCACGGTGATGATGGTCTCGGCATCGAATCCATATTCGGTTTCGACGATTTCGTATTTCTCCGGCTTCGGCTGGTTGATGTCGCCGAACGTCCCCTTGTGGACGAATGCGAAATGGGCGTTGTCGAAGGAATTCTCCATCAGCCGCAGCGCCGCCGTGTTCCACTTGTCGTAGAACTGGTTGATCCGGCGATAGCCCTTCATGCCATCTTCCGGAATCGCCGGAATGTCGCTGAGCGGTTCGTCGAGCGCGACCCAGACATAGCCGTAGCGGGCCTTGGCGCGAAAGGCACGCGCTTTCGCATCGGGCACGGGCTGCTCGAATGGAAATTGCGGGATCATCACCAGCTTGCCGTCGCGATCATATTCCCAGCCGTGATAGCCGCAGACGATGTTGCCGTTGTTGCACCAGCCTTTCGACAGCTTGGCAGTGCGGTGGCAGCAACGATCCTCGAGTGCGGCAGGCTCGCCCTTGCCGTCGAGAAACAGCACGAGCGGCTCGCCCAGCAGCGTGAAGGGTTTTGGCCCGTCCTTGAGATGATCGAGCGGCATCAGCGCATACCAGAAGCGGCGCAGCACGGGTTGCCTGGTGTTCAGCATGATGGTCCTCCGCGAGCTTATGCAGCCAGGCGCGTGACGACGCGCGCGGCATCGGATTTGAGTTTCTGCAGGTCGAGGCCGGATATGGCGCCGTCTTCCACCACGATGCGGCCGCCGATCAGGAGATAGCGGAGCGTCGCCGAGCCGCCGCAGGTCACCGGCGCGATCAGGGGATCGTGCATGCCGAAATGCCGGGGCTCATCGAGGTTGAAGATTGCGATGTCGGCCTGCTGCCCGGGCGCCAGCGTGCCGACATGAGGCATGCCCAGCACGCGCGCGCCGCCCGCGGTTGCCCAGTGCACGACATCTTCGGCGGTGACCACGGCCGCGCCCTTCACCGCGCGATGGGTGTGCCAGGCGCTGTGCATTTCGCAGAGCATGTCGGCCGCCTCGTTCGAGGCCGCGCCGTCGACGCCCAGCGAAACCGCCCCGCCGAGGCGCGCCATCGCATCGGCCGGCGCGACGCCCGAGCCCAGGCGGCAGTTGGACTGCGGGCAATGCGCCATGCCGGTGCCGGTGCTGGCGAGCAGCCGCACCTCGTCGTCGTCGAGATGCACCAGATGCGCGAACCACACATCCTCGCCGAGCCAGTCATGATCGGCCAGCCAATGGACCGGACGCCTGCCGTGGACCGAGAGGCAGAAATCGACATAGTCGGAGGTTTCGGAGAGATGGCTGTGCAGCCGCACGCCCATCCGCCTTGCCGCGGCGATCACCTCGCGCAGTTCGCCGGGATCCAGCGACCATGTTGGCGTGGTCGGCGCCAGCGCGACCCGCGACAGGCTGTTCGGCGAGGCGTCGTGGAAACGCTGCGCGCAGGCTTCGACCGATTGCAGCATGCGGTCGAGCGTCTCGACCGGCGTTGCCGCGAACTGGTCGCCGGCGCTTGCGACATGGCGCGCCGTGGTGCCGCCGCCGCGGCAGAACACGAGGCGAAGCCCCAGGCTGCGCGCGACCTCGAATATCACCTGCGCGGGGTCGTATCTGAAGCTGTCGCTGAAGAGATAATGGTGGTCCGCGACCGTGGTCGTTCCCGACAGCAGCATCTCGACGAGCCCAATCCTGGCCGCAACCGCCAGCGCCTCCTCATCGAATTTCGACCAGTAGCGGTACGGCACCGCACGCAGCCAACCGGCCAGCGGCAGATCGATGCCGGAGCGAACGCCCTTGAGCACGCTCTGGAACAGATGATGGTGCGTCGAGATCAGGCCGGGATAGACCACCCCGCCGCGGGCATCGAGCCTGACTTCGTCGGCGTTCGGCGCAAGCATGCCGATCTCGGCAATGACGCCGTCGCGAATCCGGATCTGGCCCGAAGTCCGCATCGCTTCGCCCGGCAGTCCGGTGAAGATGCCGGCGGCGTTGTCGATCAGCGTCGTGGTCATGTCTCGGCCCTTGTCTCGCTTTCGTGCCAGTTCGACAAGGCCAGCTGCGACAGTGCAACCATGGCCGCAAACAGCGCGACGCCCGTCAGCGTAATCAAGAACAACGCCGCGAACATGCGGGGAATGTCGAGCGTAAATCCGGCATCCAGGATTTCGTAAGCCAGTCCCGACGAGCGGCCGCCGGTGCCCGCGACGAACTCGGCGACGACGGCGCCGATCAGCGCCAGCCCGCTGGATATCCGCAGGCCGCCGAAGAAATAGGGCAGCGCGCCGGGGATACGGAGCTTGACCAGGGTCTTGAAGCGGCTAGCGCGATTCATCCGGAAATAATTGGCAAGCCCCGGGTCGACGCTGCGCAGCCCCAGCGTGGTGTTGGAGATGATGGGGAACAGCGCCACCAGCGTCGCGCAGATGGTGAGCGAAAGCTGGGTGTTCTTGACGAGGATGATGACGAGCGGCGCAATCGCGACGACGGGGGTGACCTGCAACAGGACCGCATAGGGAAACAGGCTGACCTCGATCGCGCGGCTCTGCACGAACATGAACGCGATCAGCGTTCCCAGGACGACCGCCGCCGCGAAGGCCTGCAGGGTCACGCGCAACGTGACCAGCAGCGCGCGCAACAGCGAGGGACCGTTGTGCAGGAGGCTTGCGAAGATATCGCTCGGCTTCGGAAACAGATAGACTGGAACCGACACGAGCCGAAAGCCGATTTCCCAGATCGCAAACAACACGACGCCGACCGCGACGGGGGCTGCGATCCGCACAAAGGCCTCGTATTCGAACAGCGGCTTCACGCGACCCCTCCCGCGGCCGACGGCAGCGATGCCTCCGCAAGCCAGGCCGACAATTCGCGGCAATAGGCGGCGAATGTCGAGCTGTCGCGGAATCCCTGGTCGCGCGGCTGCTTCTGGTCGATGGTCATGGTACGGAAGATGCGGCCGGGATTGGCCGCCATCACGATGATCCGGGTGGAGAGAAACACCGCCTCATAGATCGAATGCGTCACGAAGACGGTCGTCAGCTTGCGCTCCCACCACAGTCTGACGAGGTCGTCGTCGAGCTTGTTGCGGGTGAACTCGTCGAGCGCACCGAACGGCTCGTCCATCAGCAGGAGGTTGGGGTTCGTGACGAGCGCGCGCGCGATCGAGACGCGCATCTTCATGCCGCCCGACAGTTGCCGGGGAAAGTGCCGGCTGAATGCAGAGAGGCCGACGCGCGCGATGGCCTCGGCAACCAGCGGATCGGCCTTGCCCCTCGGCATGTCCGCGAGTTCCAGCGGCAGGCGGACATTGGCTTCGACCCGTGCCCATGGCATCAGCGTCGGCTCCTGGAACACGAAGGCGAGCCGCCTGCCCTCCTGCCCCACTTGGGCGAAATCGCCGCGCCACCACAAGAGCCGGCCGTCGGACGGCTCGATGAGGTTGGCGACGAGCTTGAGCAGCGTGCTCTTGCCGCAGCCGGACGGGCCGATCAGGGTCAGGAATTCGCCGTCAGCGATGGCGAGATCGATCGGCGCGAGCCCCCGCGTGCCGTTGGCAAAGACTTTTTCCGCGGACAGAACCTCAACGGCCGGCGGCCGCTCGGGCGCGGCCGTCAGGCTCCCGGCGATCCCGTCGAACGGTTCAGCGGGCAACAGCGCTTTCATGCCGGCTTCCCTCGTTCGCGCCGATCTTCAAGTCCTTCACGAAACGGTCGTCGAACGCCTTGTGCCAATCCACCTTCGGGTCGAGCAGGCCGCCCGCGACCAGGAAATCATAGATCCGCTTGTAGCGGTCGGCGGTGATGATGCCTATGCCAAGCGTCGCCGCATCGCCGCGGTCGATCGCCTTCATCTCCTTCAGTTTCTGAAGTGCGAATTCGATCTGCCCGTCGGTCATCTTCGGGTTGTCGGCCTTGATCAGCGCGTTGGCCGGTGCGGGGTTCGTCATATAGTCGCGCCAGCCTTCGAGCGAGGCCTTGACGAAGCGCGCCACCAAATCGGGCTTTTCGGCGATCATCTTTTCGGTGGTGACGATGGTAGAGCCATAGGGCGGATAGCCCCCGTCGGCGAGCAGGAAGAATTTCACCTTCTCGTTCTGCTGCTCGGCCTGATAGGGCTCGGACGACGGATAGGCCTGCTGGGCCATGGTCTTGTCGGCGAAGAAGGGCTGCAGGTTGAAGGTGTAGGGGCGGATCTGGTCGTCGGTGTAGCCATATTTGGCGCGCAGCCACGGCCAGAACGTCACGCGGGACGAGCCTGCAATCAGGATCGGCCGGCCCTTGAGTGCGGCGAGATCGGCGACATCGTCATGGGTCATGATTCCCTGCAGATCGAACTGAAACGAGGACGCGACCGTCACCAGCGGCAGGTTCTGCTCACGGCCTTTCAGGACCTGGATATCGTAGCCCATGAGGAAATCGGCATCGCCGGCGAGCAGGAGCTGCGAGCCGTTCACTTGCGGGCCGCCCATCTTGATCGTGACGTCCAGGCCCGCCTTGTCATAGAGCCCGGTTGCCTTGGCCTGATAGAAACCGCCATGCTCGGCCTGTGCGAACCAGCTGGTCAGGAACGTCACCTTGTCGGCGGCCCGTGCCGGGAGGAGCGATGACGCCAGGACAGCATTTGCTGCAACAACGGTTACGAACATTCGCGACAGACTTTTCATCGCCATGGTGAGTGACCCTCGTATCGCGCCGGCTGGAGCCGGAGCCCTGTGCTCGAAGACGTCCCGGGGTTTGAGCATGCACAGCCGGCCTGTCGCCTCAAAGCATTTTGATTCGAGCTATCCGTTGCCTTTTCAGCAACGCCAATTTTGTGGGCATCCGGCGCGACATCGCGGATCTCGCAAGG
The DNA here is from genome assembly GCA_035293585.1 of Bradyrhizobium sp. GTDB lineage: Bacteria > Pseudomonadota > Alphaproteobacteria > Rhizobiales > Xanthobacteraceae > Bradyrhizobium. Next base: position 218,740 of record DATGMN010000039.1, read on the forward strand.
GCGATGCCGTCAAGTTTCCTCATGACGCAAGCGGCGGACCTGGCTTAGCATCTCATGCACCCGCCTCGTCTCACCCGGAGCCATCGCCTTGCACGCCCTCGCCTCGCCCTCGATCCCGGCCCCCCTCGCGCGATATAGCCACGGCATCGCCGTGCCGGCCGGATCCCGACTGGTCGTCACCTCGGGCCAACTCGGCACCGGGCCCGATGGCCAGGTTCCCGAGGACTGCGAAGCGCAGGCCGAAATCTGCTTTGGCAATATCGCCGCGATCCTCGCCGCGGACGGCATGACGTTGGCCAATGTGGTCCGCCTCAACGCCTATGTGACGGGACGCGAGCACATGCAGGGCTATATGCGTGCGCGCGACCGGCACTTCCCCGGCACGCCGCCGGCCTCCACGCTGCTGATCGTCTCCGGCTTCACGCGGCCGGAATTCGTGGTCGAGATCGAGGCCCTTGCCGCGGCGCCTGCTTAGGGCGTGGAGTGTCGTCGTCAGCAAGGCCATCGAGGTCTGTCATCCGGCCCGGAAGGCATGCTCGCCGGTAAGCAGGCGCCCAGAGCCGAACGTCAGAGCCGGCTCATGTCCCGGCGGATCTTGGCGAGAAACCTGCCGCGTTTGGCCTCCGTGGCAACGTTCATGTGGTAGAGCGCGTAATAGCGCACGCGGGCCTTGCCGCCGGTGAACCAGGGCAGATAGCGTTTGATGATCTTGCGCGGCGGATCGGCCATGCCGATTGCCTGCCAGCGCGGCCTGCCATAGGTCGCAATGCCGGTGATGCGCTCGATGTGCTGCAGCAGCGGCCTGGCGTGGCCAGGATCGGACAGGTCGAGCGCGATGCCGGGACCGAAGATGCGGTCGAACCAGCCCTTGAGCATCGCCGGCGGTCCGAACGACCAGGTCGGAAATTGCACGACCAGGGCATTGGCGGCCATCAGCCGTTCGACATGGGGCTGATTGTTGCGCCGGTTGCGCGCGGGATCATGGTAATCGCGGCGCCGCTCGGCGGTCAGCACCGGATCGAAGCCCTCCGCATAGAGATCGAGCAGATCGACCTCGTGGCCGGCCTGTGCCAGTCCGGCCAGCGCCTCCTTGCGGATGGCGGCGTGAAAGCTGTCGTCGAGCGGATGGCAATACACATAGAGCACGCGCATCGTCAGGGCCTGGCGCTCACGAAGCTGCGCATCTTGCCGGGATTGAGCAGGCCATACGGATCGACCTCATGCTTGAATCCGAGTTGATCGGCATCGGCGCGCTTGTAACGGCTGCCGTCCTCGACGGTAAACACATGAGGGTTCGCGATATGGACCCCGCGCTCTTCATGCAGCCGGATGATCGCGTCGAGGCGCGCGGCACTGGTGTAACGCACGACCGGCAAGGCGCTGCAGGTGACGCGACCGCCGAAGCGGATGAACTCCAGATGCTGCAGCACCTCGTCCGGAAACGCCTCGCGCATTTCGGCGACCTTCTCCAGCACGCGGTCGTGCGGATAGAGGCACTGCAGGTAGGTCACGGACCGATCGGACTTCAGCACCTGCAGCGTTGTATGGTTCCAGCTGTATTCGTACAGCGGCACCTGGCCTGGGCGATCGTCGGTCGGCACTTCCAGCGCGATGGTGCCACGGCGACCGAGCAGCGACTTGAAACTTTCCAACGACGGCTCCGCGATCATCGCGATCAGGATGCTCTTGCCGTCGGGACAACAGTCGCGCAACGCGCCGAAATAGGACGGCAGCGGCCAGGTTATCGGCGCGAGCAGCTTCTTGACGATGCCGTCCGCAAGCGCGACCTCGAGACCGAACGCTGCAGCCTCCATGAAGTCGTCGAACGCCACGACGACATCGATCCACGTCCAGGCCGGCGCGAGCGGCATCTCAAGCGCCGTGATGATGCCGGTGGTGCCATAGGCGCGGTTGATCTTCTGCGCCGCATCGCCGCGCAGTTCGATCACGCGCGGCTCTTCCTCGACGCTGATGATCCGTGCCGAAAGGATATTGCCACCCTCGCGCAGTCCGCCATAGGTGACCGAGCCGATACCGCCCGATCCGCCGGCGACGAACCCGCCGATGGTCGCAGTGCGTTTGGTGGAGGGATGCATCCGCAGTTCCCAGCCTTGGGCTTGCGTCTCCGCGTCGATCACGTTGATCTTGGCGCCGGCGCCGACGCGCAAGGCGCCCGGCTTGATCCACTCGATCTCCGAGAGAGCCGTGACGTCGAGCAGCACGCCGCCCTGCAGCGGCACCGCCTGCCCGTAATTGCCGGTGCCGCCTGCCCGCACCGTGACCGGCACGCGGTGGCGCGCGCAAGCCGCCGCCACGCGGATGACGTCGCGTTCGTCGCGGGGCGCGACGATCAGGTCGGCCGATTTGCCGTCGAGCTGCGCATTCAGGACCGGGCTGTACCAGAAGAAATCGCGCGAGCGCCGCCGCAGGATTTTCGGATCGGTCACGACCGGGATATCGCCGAGATCGGCGATCAAGCGATCCAGCCTGTCCGGTGCGGCATCATTCACGGGAGGTCACCGCTGGCGAGCTCTGCGGCGATCGCCTCCGACTTGACGACAAAGCCGAAACATTGGCGGACATTGTAGCGGGTCGCGGCCATGCAATAATCCGGCGACGTCGTGGCCGCGCAATCCTCTACCAGAAGACAGTCATAGCCGCGGAAGTTCGCATCCTGCAGGGTGCAGAGCACGCACTGGTCCGCATTCACGCCGGCAAACAGCAAGGTGGTCACGCCGAGGTTGCGCAGGATGCTGTCGAGCTCGGTATCCTGGAAGCCCGACATCCGGTACTTCGCGACATGGATATCCGAGGAGGCCGGCGTCAGTTCGTCGACGATCGCCGCCGACCAGCTGCCGCGCTCGAGCACCTTTGCTCCCGAGCCCGGCACGGCGTCGCCGAGGCCGACGCCGACGCCGCTCGGCTTGTAGACATGCAACAGCGCCGGGCTGAGATTGAGCCGATCCGGCCGGTTGCCCCAATTGAGCCAGATGACAGGGACGTCGCGGGCACGCAGCGCCGGCAGCAGGCGCTGCAGCGGCGCGATCGGGCCTCGCAGCGGCGCCACGTCCACGCCGATATGCGCAAGCCAACCATCGGCATGACAGAAGTCGTTCTGCATGTCGACGATGATGATGGCGCTTCGTGCCAGATCGAGCGTCACCTTTTTGCCGTCCGCCTGCACCGTCACCGGCCGCGGCTCGACCGGCCGCCGCACCAGATCGGCCGTCGTCTCCGAGACCATCCAGCGATTGCGCGCGCTCGACCCGAGCGGCCGCAGGCACCCGTCGTCCTTGTCCCGGAAATGAGCTGACGCGGCGTCCATCAGCTACAGCCCTTGCAGGATGCGGAGGTCCTCCGCATCGAGCTCGACGGGATCGCCGCCACGGATCAACTCGGCAAAACCTTCGTTTGGCGTCATCACCGTCAGCGTGTAGAGCTTGCCCGCGCCGGTATTCTCGATCACATGCTCCGAGCTCGGGTGGAGCAACAGCGAGTCGCCCGTCTTGATCGGCACGGTCTTGCCGTCGCAGCGGGCCAGTCCCTCGCCATGCAGCACATGGAAGAACTCGTGCGCGGCGGCGTGCTCGTTCGGCGGCGTCGCGCCGCCGGGCCTGAAGATTTCGATAACGAAGATATTCTCGATTCCATCGCTCGCCTGGTCGAACAGCATCACGAAATAATTGGTGTCCTTCGGCGAAATCCGGAACGCCTTGGCTTGTCCGAGCGCAGCGACGCTGAATGGCATGCGACGTCTCCTTGTACCTGCCTCACGCCCTGCCGGCGGTGCGTGCCGCCAGCCGCGACAACGGATAATCGACGATCTCGCCCACCAGGCGCACAAGCCCGCGCGCAGCGCGCTCCACCAATTCCTCGCCGAGCTCCGCGGTCGCCGCGGCGGCATTGCCGCAGGCCCCTGTCGGGTGAAGATCCTGTGCCTGCCAGCCGAAATAGGCTGCGCCCTGCCCGAGCAATTTGGCCTCGCGCTCGATCTCGACGGTCGAAGATACGAAATCCTGGACACGCGCCATGTCCACCAGCTCCGGATGCAGATACAGCATCACACTGGTCTCGATCTGGCCGCCATGGATGCCATGCTTGATTTCGGCCGCGTCGAACAGATCGCTCATGTCGACCAGTTGCGGCCACATCGCGGTGAGCGCGAACATGCCGCGCTTGACGCGCAGGTCGCGGCACACGATCTCGAGCACTTGCGGCTGGCCGCCATGGGAATTGAAGAACAGGATCTTGCGCAGGCCTGCGTGATGCACGCCTTCGCCAAGCTCGTAGCAGACCCGCACCAAGGTCTCGTGCGACAGGGTCAGCGTGCCCGGAAAGGCCAGATGCTCGTCGGATTTTCCGACCGGAATCATCGGCAGCACCAGCGCCGGACAGTCCTGCGGCATCAGCTCCAGCGCGCGGGCCACGATGCCTGCATTGATTGCGGCGTCGACCCCGACCGGCAGATGCGGTCCGTGCTGCTCGACCGCGCCGACGGGCACGATCGCGACCAGGCGCTCGGCATCGAGCGCGGCAAAGTCGCACGTCGACAGATCCCACCACCAGCGAGATTTGAGGGCCATTCGCGAATCGAAATCCTTGAGCTGCGTCTTGCCGCGACCTGCCATGATGTGAGCCGATGTTGCACGCCTACCGCATGGCTTGAAAGCGCTTTGATTCGGCAGACCCGTTGCCTTTTAGGCAACGGAAAGCCATTCTTCTAAAAAGATATGCTTCGAGAAGATTTGCTTCGAAAAGATTGAGCGCGCGAAAACCGGGAAGGACGATGCTGCACAGCCGGCTTCTGAACTATGTCGACGAAGTTGCCCGCACCGGCTCGATCCGCAAGGCGGCAAACCATCTCAATGTCGCGGCGTCTGCGATCAGCCGGCAGATCCTGGCGCTGGAAACGCAGCTGGGGACGCCGATCTTTCAGCGGCTTCCGAAAAAGCTGATCCTGACCGCGGCCGGCGAGGTCCTGATCGGCCATATCCGGCAGACGCTGAAGGAGTTGACGCGCGCGCAGGCCAAGATCGAGGAACTGAAAGGCTTGAGACGGGGCGAAATCACGGTCGCGATGATGAGCGGCCTCGCCTCGAACCTGGTCCCGGGCACGGTCAAGGAATTCCGCGCCGCCAATCCGCGGGTCAAGCTAAGCCTGACGCTCTACAATACGGGGGCCGAGATCCAGTCCGCCGTCGCCAATGGCGAGGCGGACCTCGGAATCGGCTTCGACTTCAGCAAGGACGGCAATCTGAAGGTGCTGGCACGTGCCGTCGGCCCGCTGGGCGCGGTGATGGCGCCGAACCACCCGCTGGCCAAGCGAAACAGCATCCGCCTGAGCGACTGCATCGACTATCCGCTCGTGATCGCCGACACCAGCAGCGCCATCAGGCCCTATCTCGACGCCGCCTTCACCCGCGCCGCGATCGACCTGCAGGCCGCGATCGAGACCAATGCCATCGAGATCATGCGCCATGCGGCCATCCTGAACAACGGCATCACCTTTCTCACGCCGTTCGACATCGAGTTCGAGCGGCGCGCGGGACGGCTGGTCTACGTTCCTGTCCGCGAGCTGGCCCACGCGGCACAAGCCCTGATGCTGATCGGCCACGAGCGTGGCACCAGCGCGATCGCGAGCGTTCTTGCCGAACTGCTCAAGACCATGATGCGCGAAGCCGCCGGCTAAAAAGTCGGGCCGGCTCCCTGACAGAGGAGCCGGCCCGGATCGCGCATGACTTGAATTGGACTTACCTGGCCTTATTTCGGCACGCTGCCGTCGATACCCTCGACGTACCAGTTCAGCGAGTTGAAGGTTGCATCAGGCATCACGCTGCCCGCGGCCACCATCTCTTTCCCGGTGTTGTCCTTGATCGGACCGGCAAACGGGTTCAATTCGCCGGAGATGAGCTTTGCCTTTTTCTCCTCGAACACCTTGACCGCGGCAGGCGGAATATCCGGATTGAGCGGGGCCATCACGACCAGCCCTTCCTTCAGGCCCCAGCGGGTGTGCCGATTGCCGGTCCAGCTGCCGTCGAGCACCTTCTTGGTTTCGGCGATGTAGTAGCCGCTCCAGTCCTCGGTGGTGCCGCTCAGCTGCGCCTTCTTGCCGAAGCTCGACATGTCGGCATCGATGCTGAAGGCGTAGGTGCCCTTCTCCTGGGCCGCCTGGATGGAGGCAGGCGAGTCCGTATTCTGCGCAACCGCATCGGCGCCCTGCGCGATCAGGGTATCGGCGGCCTGACGCTCCTTGCCCGGATCGTACCAGGTGTTGACCCAGATCGGCTTGGTCTTGACCTTCGGATTGACCGCCTGCGCGCCCAGGGTCATGGCGTCGATGTTGCGCATGACGCTCGGGATCGGGAACGAGCCGATGAAGCCCAGCGTGTTGGTCTTCGTCATCTGTCCGGCAAGCACGCCGATCAGATAGAACCCTTCCTCGAAGCGCGGCTCATAGACCACGATGTTCGGTGCGGTCTTGAAGCCGTTGACATGTTCGAACTTCACGTCGGGGAACAGCTTCGCGACCTTCTGTAGCGGCTCCATATAGCCGAACGAGGTCGCAAAAATCAGCTTGTTGCCGTCGGCGGCAAGCTGGCGGAACACGCGCTCCGAATCGGCCGTCTCCGGGACGTTCTCGACATAGGTCGTCTTGATCGCCGAGCCCATCTCGGCTTCCAGCTTCTTGCGGGCCGTATCATGCATTTGGGTCCAACCGCCGTCGCTGACGGGGCCGAGATAGACGAATGCCACTTTGAGCGGCTCGGCCGCAAACGACGTCCCCGGCAACGCGATCGTCAGCGCCGCCGCGGACGCGACCAGGACTTTCCAGACTTTCTTCAACGCCATCATAATTTCCTCTTGGTTGGAGCAAAACGAGACCGCGCGTGCGGCTGTCACGCGGTCGGATGAAAACTGTGGCCCAGCGACGCCGGCTGGTTGAGCAGGATCGTCTTGGGATCGCGGCAAATGATGACCAGCACGACGATGGTGGCTGCGTAAGGCAGCATGGACAGAAATTCCGTCGGAATAGGCAGGCCAAAGCCCTGCGCGAACAGCTGGAACTGCGTGACCCCGCCGAACAGATAGGCCCCGACCACGACGCGGGCCGGCTTCCAGGTGCCGAACACGACGAGCGCGAGCGCGATCCAGCCCTTGCCGGCCGACATGCCTTCGACCCACATCGGCGTCTGCACCAGCGACAGATAGGCGCCGGCGATGCCTGCGCTCGCGCCGCCGAACATCACCGCGAGATAGCGCGTCGTCAGCACCGGCTTGCCGATGGCGTGCGCGACGCCCGGCGATTCACCGATCGCGCGCAGCGTCAGCCCGGTGCGCGACCGGGTCAGGAACCATTGCACGCCGATGAAGAGGACGACCGACAGATAGACCATGATGTCGTAGTGAAACAGCAGGTCGCCGAGCACCGGAATCGCGGTGAGGCCCGGAATGGTGATCGGTGCGAGGCGCTCCACCGGCAGGCCCGCGAGATTGTGGCCGACGAAGGCCGACAGGCCCACGCCGAACAGGGTCAGCGCAAGACCGGTCGCGACCTGATTGGTCTGCAGGTTGATCGTCAGAAAGCCGAATATCAGCGACAGCGCGAGGCCGGCGGAGGCCGCAGCGATGAAGCCGACGCTGTCGCTCCCGGTGGCGCGGGCCGCAGCGAATCCCGCAACGGCGCCGATCAGCATCATGCCTTCGATGCCCAGATTGAGCACGCCCGACCGCTCGACGACCGTCTCGCCAAGCGCGGCGTAGATCAGCGGCGTTGCCGCCACCACCGTGCTGGCGATCATCGGGACAAGCGCAATCATACAGTGCTCTCCACGGGAGCCGCGGGCGCGGTCGGTGCGGCAGGCTTCGCCTCGGCGACATCGACCCGCCTCAGCCGGAAATTGATGAAGAGATCGGCCGCGAGCAGGTAGAACAACAGCAAGCCCTGAAACAGCCCGGTGATCGCCGAGGGCAATCCCATCCCCATCTGGGCCGACTCGCCGCCGAGATAGAGCAGCGACATCAACAGCGCGCCGAAAATGACGCCGATCGGATGCAGCCGGCCGATCCAGGCGACGATGATGGCGGCGAAGCCGTAGCCTGGCGAGATCTGCTGCTGCAGCCGCCCGATCGGCCCCGCCACCTCGCAGATGCCGGCAAGCCCGGACGCCGCGCCGCACAGCAGGAGCGCGATCCAGATGTTGCGCTTCTCCGAAAAGCCGGCATAGGCCGCAGCCGCCGGTGCAAGCCCCGCCACCTGCATGCGGAAGCCGGCGAACGTCTTCTGCGAAAACACCCAGGCGGCCAGCGCAAGTCCGAGGGCGTAGACAATGCCCCAGGTCACGCGCGTGCCGGCGATCAGCACGTCCATGGTCTCGGCATCGCCGAAGCCCTGCGACTGCGGATAGTTCTGCCCCTGCGGATCGCGCCATGGTCCATGGACCAGCCAGGACAGCACGAGCTGCGCGATGTACACCAGCATCAGGGTGACAAGGATTTCGTTGGTGTTGAAGCGGGTGCGAAGGAAGGCCGGAATGGCGGCCCACGCCATGCCACCAAGGATGCCGGCGAGCAGCATCAGCGGCATCGCGAAAACCGAGTTGCTGTCGCCGAACCAGAGCGCAACGCCGCCGCCCGCAATCGCGCCCATCGTGAGCTGCCCCTCGGCGCCGATGTTCCAGACATTGGCGCGAAAGCCCAAAGCGAGACCCACGCCACACAGCAACAGCGGCGTCGTCTTCAACAGCAGTTCGCCGATGCCGTAGGTCGTCGAGATCGGCTTGACGAAGAAGAGATAGAATGCCTCGACCGGATCCTTGCCGAGCGCGCTGAACAAGAGAAATCCCGTCACCAGCATGCAGGCGGCCGCAAGCAGCGGCGAGACGTAGCTCATCAGGGAAGACGGGGTCGGACGACGCTCCAGCCTAAACATGCGCCGCCTCCAATTGCGAGACGCCGGAAGCAGCCGGCGCCGGATCGCCGAACTTGCCGCTCATCCAGGTGCCGATCTGCTCGATCGAGGTTTCCGCGGGCTTGACCGAGGGCGAAAGCCGGCCGCCTGCGAGCACCGCGATCCTGTCACTGATGCTGAAGAGCTCGTCGAGCTCTTCAGAGATCACGAGCAGCCCCACACCCTGGTCGCGCAGGTCGATCAGCGCCTGGCGGATCAGCTGTGCGGCACCGACATCAACGCCCCAGGTCGGCTGCGCCACGATCATCATTTTCGGCTGCAGCATGGTCTCGCGCCCGACGATGTACTTCTGCAGGTTGCCGCCGGAGAGGCTGGACGCGACCGATTGATCGCCGCCGCATTTGACCCTGAAACGGTCGATGACGGTCCTGGAGAAACCTCGCATCACGGCGGGCCGGATCAGCCCCTGCTGCACCATGCCCTGCTGCGCGCCGGTCAGCAGCGCGTTGTAGGCGAGGGTCATGGGCGGCACCGCGCCCCGACCCAACCGCTCTTCGGGCACGAAGGTCAATCCGTGCGCGCGCCGCTTGGCGGGATTGAGCGTTCCGACCTCCTGCCCCATCAGCTTGATCATCGAGGCCTCGGGGCAGAGGCGCTCGCCCGAGAGCGTCGCCATCAGCTCCTTCTGGCCGTTGCCAGAGACGCCGGCGATCCCCACGATCTCGCCGCTGCGCACCTTGAGGCAGATATCCTTGAGCGAGGTGCCGAAGGGATCGACCGAGGCCAGCGACAGATGCTCGACCTCGAGCCGGACCTCCTGAGGCTCGCGCGGCGTCAGATGGCATTCCGCAAGCTCGCCGCCAATCATCATGCGCGCGAGGCTTTCGTTGGTCTCGTTGCGCGGAATTGCGCTGCCGCTGACGCGGCCGCCGCGAAGCACCGTCGCCGTGTCGCACAGCGCCCGGATCTCGTCGAGCTTGTGGCTGATATAGAGAATGCTGCATCCTTCCGATGCGAGACGCTTGAGCGTCTTGAACAGGATCAGGACCGCCTGGGGCGTCAGCACCGAAGTCGGCTCATCCATGATGAGGAGCTTCGGCTCCTGCAACAGGCAGCGAACGATCTCGACCCGCTGCCGTTCCCCGACCGACATGCTGTGCACGAGCCGGTAGGGATCGATCGGCAGGCCGTATTTCTCCGAGACTTCGGTAATGCGCGCGGCGAGCTGCGCCGTCGGGACCCGCTCGTCCAGGGCGAGAGCGATGTTTTCCCAGACCGTCAGCGTCTCGAAAAGCGAGAAGTGCTGGAATACCATGCCGATGCCCAGCCGCCGCGCCTGCGCGGGGGCAGCGATGGTTTCGTACTGCTCGTTCCACAGGATGGTGCCGGCATCGGGCTTGGTGACGCCGTAGATGATCTTCATCAGCGTGCTTTTGCCGGCCCCATTCTCGCCGAGCACCGCGTGAATCTCGCCTGGACGCACGCTCAAGGACACGCCGTCGTTGGCCACCACGCTCGGGTAACGCTTCGTGATCCCGGTTAGCACGAGCCGCGGCTTTAGATTTTCAAATCCCGACTGGTCCATGACTTCCGTTTAATTGGATCTGTTCAATTGCCGCCTGCAATTCGACCTGCCTCGGCCAAGGGGTGGACGTCGCCGGCACCGTCAACACAAGCAATCCGCGCGCCAACTCGGCCGGCTTGCTCGATCTGGCTTGCTCCGCGTGTTGGAATACCAGGACGCCTCTATGTGTAGACTTTTCACCTGGGAGACGCCCCCTTCAGCTCGCACCGCCGCGCGATCCAGTGGCGCGAGAGTTGCAGGATGCATGCCAACGCATGCCAATGCCTACCCACCTTGCAGGAACAGAATGCCATCCATCCGAGCGTCCGACGGCACCAGGCTCTATTACGAGGAGACGGGGACCGGGAGCGCCGTCGTCTTCATCCATGAATATGCCGGCGACTACCGGACCTGGGAGCCGCAGATGCGGCATTTCGCACGATCACACCGGTGCATCACGTTCAGCCAGCGCGGCTATCCGCCGTCGGATGTCCCGACGGATGGGGCAAGCTACAGCCAGGACCACGCGGTCGGCGACGCGCTCGCCATACTCGACGGGCTGGCGCTCGATACGGCGCACATCGTCGGCCACTCCATGGGCGCCTATACGGCACTGCATCTTGGCATCCGTCACCCGAAACGCTGTATCTCCGTCGTGGCGGCCGGCTGCGGTGCGGGGTCTCTGCCCGAGCCCGAGCGGGTTCAACAGGAGCGACTGCAGGCGATCCGGAACGGCAAGATGTTTGCCGAGGACAACATCGGGATCGCGGCGGCGAAATATGCCGATGGAGCGAACCGTCAAGCCTACAAGAACAAGGATCCGCGCGGCTGGGCCGAGTTCGCGTGCATGCTGGCCGAGCATTCCGCGGTCGGCCATTCGCTTACCATGTTCGGCGTGCAGGCCAAGCGCCCGACGCTTTGGGACATGGAAGCCGAGCTGAGGAGCTTCACGCCGCCGCTGCTCGTGATCGTCGGCGACGATGACGAACCGTGCCTCGAAGGCAGTTTCTTCCTGAAGCGCATCGCCCCGACCGCCGCCCTCCTCGTCATCCCCCGCGCCGGCCACAACATCACGAGTGAAGAGCCCGCGATGTTCAATGCGGCGCTCGCTGAGCTGTTTTCAGCGGCTGAATCAGGTCGCTGGCTCGCCCACAAGCACATCTAGCCGGACTAGCAATGAGAACCTGGATTCGCGATCCGATCGCCATGCTTGCGAATGGCGGCAGCCGGGGCGTTGTCGTCGAAGACGGCAAGATCGCCGAGCTCGTCGGCCCGCAGGGGCCCGCAACGCCCTGCGACGACATCTTCGATGCCAGGCGCCACGTCATCCTGCCGGGCCTCGTCAACACGCACCACCATTTCTTCCAGACGCTGACGCGCGCGCATCCGAAGGCGATCAACAAGGAACTGTTTCCCTGGCTGAAGCAGCTCTACCCGATCTGGGGCGCACATCTCGACCGCGACAGCTTCCGTCTCGCCGTGCGCGCCGCCTTGACCGAGCTCTTGATGTCCGGCTGCAGCACCGCGTCCGATCATCTGTTCGTGTTTCCGGCGGATCTCGCCGACGCCGTCGACATCGAGGCCGAGGAAGCCTCGCAGCTCGGAATGCGCATGACGCTCACGCGCGGCGCGATCAACCACGGTTTTTCGAACGGCGGCATCGCCGATGAGCGCCTGATGCAGGACTACGACACCGTCATCGCCGACTGCGAGCGCGTGCTCGGCAAATATCATGATCGGAGCGACGGCGCATTGTTGCGCGTTGCGCTGGCGCCTTGCGCGCCCTTCAACGTCACGCGGCAATTGATGATCGACACCGCGGCGCTCGCCGAGAAGCATGATTGCCGGCTTCATACTCATCTCGGCGAAACGCACGACGAGGACGCCTATTGCCTGCAATATTTCGGCTGCCGGCCGCTCGATTATCTCGAAGAGGTCGGCTGGCTGAACGAGCGGGTCTGGCTTGCGCACGGCATCCATTTCGACGACGCCGAGATCGCGCGGCTGGGCAGGCACGGCCTGGGCGTCTGCCATTGTCCGACCTCCAACATGGTGCTCTCGTCCGGCGTCTGCCGCACCCTGGACATGGAAGCGGCCGGCGTGACCATCGGCCTCGGTGTGGACGGCTCCGCCTCGAACGACAGCTCCAATCTGATGGAATCCGTCCGCCACGCGTTTCTGCTGGCACGGCTCACCTACGGTGCATCGTCGATCACGCATCTCGATGCGCTGCGCTGGGCCACGGAAGGCTCGGCCGCCTGTCTCGGACGGCACGACATCGGCAGGATCGAGGCCGGCCGACAGGCCGATCTCGCCTTCTTTACGCTGGACGAGCTGCGCTTCTCCGGTGCCGGCGATCCCATCGCTGCGCTCGTGCTCTGTGGCGCGCACCGCGCCGACCGCATGATGATTGCGGGCCGATGGCGCGTCGTCGACGGTATGCCAGTCGGCGTCGACCTGGGGCAGCTGCGCCATGAGCATGGGCAGGCCGCCTCGGCCTTCCTGGCGGGCCTGTAGCCGGACATTGCACAAGTTTGATGTCTGATTTGCTCAATCGCTAGTCGCTTGCGGCTGCAACAGCTGAAAACTCCGCATAATTTCTGCCCAATCGATTGGCTTGACCGTATTTCATGCCACCCCCTAAAGTCGTCGCTGCTTCCGGCTGCAATGGGTAAATGCCTGGCGTCGGATTCCGGCATGCTTCTCGGAGTCCTCCATGGCCAAAGACGGAAAAGCCTATCTTTCCAGCCTGCGCGACAACCGCACGATCTACATCGACGGGCGCAAGATCACCGACGTCGCCACCGACAGCAGTTTTCGCGGCGCCGTCGCCAGCGCGGCAAGCCTGTACGATTATCAGGCCGCGCCTGAAAATCTCGAGCAGATGACGTTTGCGTCGCCGACCAGTGGCGAACGGGTCAACCTTTCCTGGCAGTTGCCCGCGACGTTCGGCGACCTCGTCAGGCGCCGTCAGGCGATGGAAAGGTGGTCGGCGCTGTCCTGCGGCATGATCGGCCGTTCGCCGGACCACGTGGCCTCCACGCTGGCGGGCTTTCGGATGGGGCTTGCGGCGTTCCGCAGCCATGATCCGAAGCGGGCCGCCGCGCTGGAGTCCTATTTTCAGTACGCGCGAGACAACGATCTCTTCCTCTCCTACGTGATCATCAACCCGCAATCCGACAAGGCGAAATCGGCAGGCGGCCAGCCCGACCCGCACCTTGTCGCCTCGGTGGTCGACGAGGACAGCCAAGGCATCACCATTCGCGGAGCCAAGATGCTCGCGACCAGCGGCGTGATGGCCAACGAGCTTTTGGTATCGGGTTTTCAGGCGCTGCAAGCCGGCGATGAGGCCTATGCCTTCACCGCCGTGGTCCCGCTCGGCGCCACGGGCCTCAGCCTGATGTCGCGGCGCAGCTATGAACAAAGTGCGACATCGACATTCGACTATCCGTTGTCGTCGCGCTTCGACGAGAACGACGCCGTGGTCTATTTTGACGACGTCAAGATACCCTGGGACCGGGTCTTCGTCTTCAAGGACCTGAAGATGGCGCAGGCGCAATGGCACGAGACCCGCGCCCACGTCTTCCAGAATTACCAGTGCATCGTCCGTCTCATGGTGAAGCTGCGCTTCCTGCTCGGTCTCGCGCGCAAGATCGCCGAGACCAACAACATCATCAACTATCCGCAGGTGCGCGAAACGCTCGGCCTGCTGGCCGCCAAGGTCAGCAATATCGAGGCGCTGGTGATCGCGATGGAGCTGAAGGGCGAGAGCTTCCACGAATTCTACGTGCCGGACCGCAGCCTGCTCTGCACCGCCCAGGTCATTGCGCAAACCACCTATCCGGAGGTGGTCGAGGCGATCCGCTCGCTGTCGGGTGGCGGCATGATCATGGTGCCTTCTTCCTATGCCGATTTCGCGACGCCGGAGACCAACGCGATGATCCACAAGACGCAGCGGTCGCCGATCGCGAGCTCGGAGCAGCGCGTCAAGCTGATGAAACTGGCGTGGGACGCCGTCGGCTCCGAGTTCGGCTCGCGTCATTTGCAATACGAGATGTTCTACTCCGGGGCGCCTCTGGTCACGCGCGGCAATTCCTTCCGGTTTTTCGATTGGGATGGCCCGAAGCGCGCCGTCGAGCAATTCATGGACAGCTATGGGCTGCCCGGCACCGGGCTGAACATGTCCGACGCAGCCGAGTAGAACGACCATGACCCGTCTCGAAGACATCCGGCGGCATGGTTTCGTGGAGCATGGACCGTCCTCCCTCCGATTGAAGGAGGACGGGCCGCTTGCGGGGCTTTCGTTTGCGGCCAAGGACCTCATGGATGTCGCGGGCTTCAAATCCGGCTGGGGCAACCCGGACCGACTGCGCGACGCCGATCCCGCGGTCGCGACCGCTCCTGCCGTCCTCGCGCCGCTGATGGCCGGCGCGCACCTTATCGGCAAGACCCATACCGACGAGGTGGCTTGCGGGATGTTCGGGATGAATCCGCATTTCGGCACGCCGATCAATCCGAAGGCGCCGACGCGGGTGCCCGGCGGATCGTCGAGCGGCTCGGCTTCGGTGGTTGCCGCCGGCCTTTGCGATTTCGCGCTCGGCACCGACACCGGCGGATCGGTCCGCGTGCCCGCAAGCTTCTGCGGGCTGTATGGCTTGCGCACCACGTTCGGCCGCTTGTCGGTTGCCGGCATCATGGCGATGGCGCCGAGCTTCGACACGGTCGGTTGGCTCGCGCGCGACGCCAAAACGCTAAAGCGCGTCGGCGAAGTCTATTTCGGTCGGCATCGAGAGTTCGGGCCGACCCGCCTCATGCTTGCGCGCGACGCGTTCGACATTCCCGTCAGGCCTATCGGCGAGGCGCTGCTCCCTGCGGCCCGATCACTCGCCCCGGCGAGCGAGATCACGCTGTTTGCCGAAGGCGTCGACACCTGGCTCGACACGTTCAGGCCGCTGCAGCTCTACGATCTCTGGTCGACGCTGGGCGCCTGGGGCAAGACGCCGGGACGGCGGCTCAGCCAGGCGGTGGCGGAACGCATCGAGCTCTCCTCGCATGTCGATCCCGAAAAGTTCGCAGCCGCGGTGGTGAAGCGGGAGACGCTCGCCGACCGGCTGATCTCGCTGCTCGGCCATGACGGCGTTCTGATCCTGCCGACTGCCCATGATCTTCCGCCGCACCGCGACGCGCCGGTATCGGCCCAGGTCGAATTCCGGGAAAAGACGCTGGCGCTGACCTGCGTGGCGAGCCTGTGCCGCTTGCCGCAGATCAACATCCCCGCCGTCACGATCGACGGTTGCCCGGTCGGCCTGTCGTTCATCGCGGGACCGCGCGGCGACGAACGGCTGCTGGATTTGGCCGCGACGATCGGCGACGCATTGGCTGGAGTCCCGCGCGCGCAATGAAGGCGCATCACGAGCGAGATTTCATCGGCTACGGCAGGACGCCGCCGGCTGCGCGCTGGCCGAACGATGCCCGGCTTGCGATCGTCATTGTCCTCAATGTCGAGGAAGGCGCGGAGCCGTCGATACCGGACGGCGACGCGGCGACCGAGACCGCGTTGACCGACGCCGTCCCTGGGGAAGTCCCGGCCGGCACCCGTGATTTCGTTGCTGAATCGCTGTTCGAATACGGCTCGCGTGTCGGCTTCTGGCGCATCACCGATCTGATGACCGAACGCGGCATCCCGCTCACCGTCAATGCCTGCGCCCAGGCGTTGGGGCGCAATCCGGCGATTGCCGACGCGATCCGGGATTCCAGCTTCGATCTCTGCTGCCACGGCGATCGTTTCATCCGGCACGCCCAACTGGGGAGGGACGAGGAGCGGCAGATCATTGCGCGGGCCGTCGCCGGCATCGAACGGACCACGGGCCGGCCCCCGCTCGGCTGGCAGAGCCGTTACTCGCCAAGCCGGAACACCCGCGCGCTGCTCGTGGAGCATGGCGGCTTCCTCTACGATTCCGACGATTATGCCGATGACTGGCCCTATTGGGTCAAGGTCGGTGATCGCCCGCATCTGATCATTCCGCACAGCTTTACCAACAACGACAATCGGCTGGCGACCGCCAAGCTCGGAACAGCCAACGACTTCTACGACCATCTGGCCGCGACGCTGCGCGTTCTCTATGCCGAGGGGGCGCGGCATCCGCGCATGATGACGATCAGCCTGCATAGCCGCATCTCGGGCCAGCCCGCGCGGTTCGAGGCGGTCGCGCGGTTTCTCGATTTTGCCGCCCGGCACGAGGGGCTCTGGTTCGCTGGCCGGTCGGAGATCGCCCGTCACTGGATCTCTCGCCATCCCGCGGAGCCGAGCCGATGAGCGGACGCGACCACCTGCTCATCAGCGGCGGCCTGGTGGTCGCTCCGCAATCGGGATCGGCCGATCGGAAGGATCTCCTGATCCGGAACGGCCGCATCGCCCAGATCGGCGCTCCCGATACGGTGAATGGCACGGACGTTGCGCGCTTCGACGCGCGTGACCGGCTGATCGCGCCGGGTCTCATCAACGCACACACCCACGGTCACGCCAATCTGGTCAAAGGTGTCGCGGAAGGCTGGACGCTCGAGGCTTCACTGACCAATGGGCCATGGCTTGCCGGCACCCGCGATCCCGAGACCATGTATCTGTCAACGCTGCTTGGCGCCATCGACATGCTGTCGAAGGGCTGCACCGCCTGCTTCGACCTGGTCTACGAATTCCCGCGCCCGACCAGGCAGGGCTTCATGGCGGTGGCACGCGCTTATGCCGATGCCGGGATGCGCGCCGTGCTCGCCCCGATGGTGGCCGATAGGAGCCTGTTTCAATCGATCCCGGGCCTGGTCGAGGCGCTGCCGCCGGACCTCGCCGAAACCGTTCGCAAGTTCGCGCTAGCCAGCGGCGAGCAGACCATTGCGGCGATCGAATCCATCGCGATGGCGCAAGGCGAGATGCCGGACGGCATCACGCTCGCGATCGCGCCGACCATTCCGCATCATTGCTCGGAGCGCTTTCTGCGCGACTGCATGGATATCGCGGACCACCACCGGCTTCCGATCCACATGCACATCGCCGAGTCGCGGCTCCAAGCGGTCGTCGCCCGCAAGATCTACGGCCGCTCGGCGGTCCGGCATCTGGCCGATCTCGGCATGCTGCGGCCGAACTTCACCGCCGCGCATGGCGTCTGGCTCGACGACGACGATCTCGATCTGCTGGCTGCGCACGGCTGCTCAGTCGCCCATATCCCTGCCAGCAATTATCGCCTGGGCTCAGGCGTGGCCCATGTCAGGCCGATGCTGGCGCGCGGCATCAACGTCGGACTGGCGACGGACGGCGCCAACTCCTCGGACTCGCTGAGCATGTTGCAGGCCATGCGGCTTGCATCGTTCAGCGCGCGGATATTCGCCGGTCCGCGCGAGGACTGGCTGACATCGGGCGAGGTCGTCAGGCTGGCGACGGTCGGCGGTGCGAAAATCCTCGGCCTCGATGGATGCGGCCGGCTCGAACCCGGCGCCTGCGCCGACCTGGTGCTGTTCGATCTCGGCCATGTCGATTTCATTCCCGATACCGATCCCGTCAATCAACTCGTGACATGCGCCGACTCCGCCTCCGTCACCGACGTCATGGTCGGCGGCGCTTTCAAGCTGCGCGACCGGAAAGTGATTTCGGTCGACACCAGCAATCTCCGGGACCGGGTCCGCGACAGCGTTGCGAAGCTTGCAGCAGCAACGGGCCCCGCGCGCATCCTCGCCGCGCGGCTCGAACCGCATGTCGTGGCCTTTGCTCAATCCATGTCGTCGGAACGGCTTCCATTCGAGCGACGCATTCAACCGGGGCTTGGCTGATCCGTGGATGCGATCGACAAAAGCGGCGATCTCGGCGAACTCGAGCGGCGCGTTCGCTTCGAAATGGACTGTCTCGGCTATCCATCCCGGCAGTGGACGGTCGGGCGGAACCGCGACGGCAGCCCCGTGCATGACGTGATCATCGTCGGGGGCGGCCAGAGCGGCATGTCGATCGCGTTTCGGCTGCTGCGCGAACGTGTCACCAATGTTCGCGTGCTCGACCGCAACCCGGCGGGACGCGAAGGCCCGTGGGTGAGCTTTGCCCGCATGCACACGCTGCGTACGCCAAAGGTCGTAACCGGGCCGGATCTCGGCATCCCGAGCCTTTCGCCCCGCGCCTGGTGGGAGGCGCGCTTCGGCGAGCGGTCGTGGCAAGGCTTGAACAAGATTCCACGCGAGGCCTGGCAGGCCTATCTGATGTGGGTGCGCAAGACCGTCGGCATCGAAATCAGCAACGAGACCGAGGTCACCGACATCGAACCGCTGAGCGACGGCCTGCTGGCAGTACGTGCCAATGTCGACGGCGTCGCGCAGCAATTCTTCACGCGCAAGGTGGTGCTGGCGACGGGCATCGAGGGCAGCGGCAGCTGGACTGTTCCCGCTGCGATCGCCCAGGCGCTGCCCCGCACGTGCTATGCTCACACCGCCGACCCAATCGATTTTCGGGCACTGGCGGGACAATCCGTAGCCGTGGTCGGCGCCGGCGCATCGGCCTTCGACAATGCCGCCACCGCGCTCGAGGCAGGTGCGGCATCGGTCGATCTGTTCGCGCGCAGGAAACGGCTCCCCACCGTCAACCCCAACCGCTGGATGGAATTCGCCGGCTTCCTGCGCCATTTCGGCGATCTCGATGATGCGCGCAAGTGGCGGTTCATGAAACTGATTTTCGACATGAACCAGCCGCCCCCGCAGGACACTTTCGACCGCTGCGCCCGTCATGCAAATTTCGTCCTGCATCTCGGCTGCCCGATCGACCGGGTCGCTTTCGAGGATGGCCGGATCAAGCTCGCCACGCCGCACGCGACCCAGACGTTCGATTTCCTGATCGCCGGCACGGGCTTCACTATCGATCTCGCCTCGAGACCCGAGCTCGCTCGCTTCCATGACAAGATCGCCTGCTGGTCGGATCGCTATCGCCCGCCGGCCGGCGAGCACCATGCGTTGCTCGGCGCCTACCCATATCTGTCGCCGAACTTTCAATTCACCGAGAAGACCGCGGGATCGGCGCCGTTCCTCGCCCACATCTTCAGCTACACCTTTGCGGCGATGCCGAGCCTTGCCTGCTCCGCCGGCATTTCCGCGCTCAAATTCGGCGTCGACCGGATCGCGAGCGGCATTACTCGCGCACTTTTCGTCGAAGATGCCGATCTGCATCTGCAATCGCTTCGCCAATACGACGAGGTGGAGCTGGAATATCGCCACACAGACGCGGAGCGCACCAGAGATGCGCAAACAGCGCCGCAACAACTCGGGAGATGATTGGCCATGGTGACCGTCGAGGATCGATCCAAACGCGTCCAGGAGTCGAAACTCAAGATCGAGAAACCGTTCGAGCTTGACGAGACGCTGTGCCTCTACAGTCCGCAGGACAATGTCGACGCGCTTAGCCATCCCCGCATTGCCGAATGGCTCGAGTACATTCAGAGCGATTACGAACCCGAGCTGCCCGAGGCCGAACGCCGCGTGCTGCTGTTCATGCCTTGCACCAAGACCAAGCCCTATCCCTTTTCCACCGAGCACATGGCGATCAATCAGCGCCTGCTGGATGAGGGATACCGGCCGCTCCGCTCCACTCGTCTGCCGCAGGAGCTGCAGGCACGTCTCGAGCCGCGCTTTTCGCCCGACGTGCTCAACCTGTCGCCGCTGGCCGATGGCCGCGGCACGGTTGTGCACCGGATGGTCATTTCCGAGCCGATGGCGGTCGTGCCTTACGAGCATATCGTCGAATTTCGCGGCAAGCCGTCGCCGGCCGTCGCTTACGACGATCCCGGCCTGTTCGAGAACAGGGGCAATGCAGTGTCGCCATGGCGCGCGGACTCGACGGCGGTCCGGATGTCGGCAACGCGCTGGAAGTGGGGTGACGAAGAGCGCCGTCAATACGTCGCCATGCATAACGAAATGGCGCGCATCCTGGCGAATGTCGTGGCGCGACTGTCTCCCCACTACACCGACGTGATCTCATGGGTCGCGCCGGGGTTGACCCATCGCAGCTTCGTCCTTGGCCGCGGCGAGCGGGCCTTTCACCACGTCGCGACGTCGCGGATGGTGGGCGGCAAGCGATCGGAGCTGATCGGCGCCAACGATCACCTCGCTCCCGAACGGCGGATCGACTGCCTGCCGCTGCCGGACGACTGCAAGCGCGCCATCGAGCGGCTCGCGCGCCGCCTGAAGGTGGACCTTCCCAAGGCAGCCGCCATTTACGCGCGCGGCGGCAACAACGCGACGCCGCTGGCGCTGCCGGAACTGCTCGATGTCCTGATCCGGCGGCTCGCCGGCGAACCCGGAAAAGACAAAGGAAAGAACACGCATGACCGCGTTGCGACTGACAATCGGGGTTAGCGACTCCGACCGGACCCGCCCGATCGCAAGCGGCGAGGTGCCGATCGCCGGCGTCAAGGCCGAGGTGACGCTGATGGGCGTGCAGGCACTGTTCAACAAGCAGCTGAGCGAGCACACCTTCGATTGCTGTGAATTCCCGATCTCGTCCTATCTGCGCTCGATGGAGCGCCCCGACCGGCGCTACGTTGCCGTGCCGGTCTTCCCCTCGCGTCACTTCCGTCTCTCCAGCGTCTTCATCAACACCTCGAAGGGAATCAGGACGCCTGCGGACCTTGCAGGCAAGCGGATCGGCGTGCCGGTCTTCGACATGGCGGCGGCAGTCTGGCTACGCGGCATCTTCCAGGATCATTTCGGCCTGGCGCGCACGGCTCCGATCTATGTCGCGGGCGGATTGGAGGCGCCTCGCGTCGGCGACGAGCATCCGCAATTCTATCCCGACCGCTTCACCCATGAGCACCGGAGCGACAAGAGCCTGGCGGTTCTGCTCGCCGAAGGCGAGATCGATGCACTCTATACGGCTCGCGCGCCGAGCACCTGGCCTTCGGCGTCCGTCGGCCGCCTGTTCGAGGCGCCGATCGAGGCCGAGCTCGACTACTTCCTCAAGACCGGCATTTTCCCGCCGATGCACCTCGTCGCGGTCAAGCGCGAGATTGCGGACAGCAATCCCGGCCTGCTCCGCGCCATCTTCGATGCCTTCGCAAAGGCCCAGACAATCGCCCGCGACAGGCTGTTCGATTCGGCCGCGCTCGGCACGATGTTGCCCTGGCAGCTCGAAAGCCTGATGTTCACCGAGCGGCGGCTCGGTTACGACTACTGGCCGGTGGGGCTTGCGAAAAATCGCGAGATGCTCAAGGTCATCGTTCGCTACATGGTCGAGGATGGCCTGATCACGACGGCGTTTTCGCCCGAACAGATGTTCCCCGATTCCGACATCGTGAAGACCTGAGGCCGGGCAAGCGGCCGATCGCCGAACCAGCCGACCGCCATCCGATTTCGCCGGGAAAAAGGAGATCCATGTGAGCACCATACCCGTGATCGATATCGCGCCGCTGTTGTCGGGGTCGCCGGAGCAGGCCCGCGGGGTCGCGGACACGCTCGGCCGGGCCTGCCGGGACGTCGGATTTTTCTACATCAGCGGCCACGGCATTCCGGCTGAGCTCAGGGCACGCGTTTTCGAGACCTCGCGCGCCTTCTTTTCCGGCTCGCCCGCGATGAAACAAGCCGCTGCCTTCAGCGGACCCTCCGGCAACCGCGGTTACATCAAGCTCGGCGGCGAGGCGCTCGATCCGACGAAACCCTCCGACCTCAAGGAGGCCTTCAATATCGGCCTCGAGCTTCCGCCCGATGACCCCGAGCTGGTTGCAGGCGCGCGCTTCCGCGCCGCCAATCTGTGGCCGGACATGCCTGGTTTCCGCGAGACCATGCTGGATTATTTCAACCGGGTCTGGCGACTCGGGCGCGACCTGCATCGCGGCTTCGCCCTCGACCTCGGCCTTGAGCCCGACTTTTTCGAGTCCCGGCTCGACCGGCCGATCGCGACGCTGCGTCTCTTGCACTATCCGCCCGTCACGGCGCCGCCTTCCGAGGGACAGCTCGGCGCCGGCGTGCATACGGACTACGGCAATGTCACCCTGCTGGCGACGGATGCGGTCGGCGGCTTGATGGTGCAGGACCGGTCGGGCCGCTGGCTCGACGCCCCGGTGATCCCCGATACCTTCGTCTGCAACATCGGCGACTGCCTGATGCGATGGTCGAACGATGTCTACGTGTCGACGCCGCACAAGGTGGTGAGCCCGCCCGGCGCGGATCGTTATTCTGTGGCGTTCTTCCTCGATCCCAATCCGGACGCCATCGTCGCCTGCCTGCCAAGCTGCGTCGCTCCGGATCGGCCGGCAAAATACGGGCCGATCACAGGCGGCGATTTCCTGCTGTCGCGCCTCGAGCCGACCTATGCGGCGAAGGCGAGAGTCTGATTGGCGGAGCACGCCGCAGGTCAGCGTGAAGATAGATTCTCTGGCTTTGCTGATGGCCCACAAAGCGGCCATCATCTGCGAGACGGCGGATATCAGAGCGGCCAACGCGCTCGTGACGACGCTGTAACGTGATGCGAGGCGGGAGTCCGGCTTCCGCGGGTCGCTGGCGATCCCCGCGGCCACGATCTCGGCATGCGTCCGGCTATCCGGTGCAGCTCTTCATATGCCTGCCTCATTCGTCATCCCACTTTGATCGCACGGACCTCACTTGCACGCTCATCGACCGGGATGACCGGCAGTTCGCCCGGCTTCGTCACCGGCAGACCACGCAGGTGATCCATGATCGCCTGCCACTCCTTGATTTCCCGCACGGCACCTTGCTCCGGCGCGGTGGCGACGCTGGCTCGGTCGATCGCGCCCGGCGGCGGCAACAGGTCGGGCGTGCCGCTGCGGGGATCGACCAGCGCTTCCACCTTCGATGTCAGCGGCGTGCCGTTCCTGTTCTTCGCCACCAGAGGCAACGCGCCCTTGCTGTATTTTGGAACGGCCACAAGGATCATGGCGAAGTACAGCGGGCAGCTCAGGCTGAACAGACGGCCGTCCTTCCCGGTCGTGTCAACTGCCTGATAGCCTCGATCGATGTCTCCAATTTCGACAGCGGTCACGGCGTCGAACTTCGGTCGCGACATGTCGTAGCGGAATCGCATGCCTGAAGCGCGCGGGAAATTCTCGCCGGGATGCGCTGGATTATCGACCAGAAAGAATTCCAGCATATGCTTGAGTTCCTGGCCGTTGAAGTAGCCGGTGACAAGCGTGCTTCCCGCAGTTGTGTCGACGACGCCGGCACCGAGCGGCGCCACCGCAAACACGTCGTAGACAGTGAGCACCCCGGACTTTCCCCGGGTGAAGCCGGCCCGCATCAGGCCGTTGGCGGTGAAGCCGATGTCCGCCTGCGTGGCCTTCCTGAAAGCGTCGGTGCAGAGGTTGGCAAGCAGGGTGCCGGCGGCGATATCCGTGAACGTGTTGGGAATGTCCCGCGGCGTGATCGCCAGCGGCTGATCGATGCTGTAGCCGCGCGACGCGAACGCGACCTTCGTGACGATCTTCTTCAGTTTTTCGATTTCGTCCGCGATCGCCCGGTCACCATCGATCGTGTCGTCAATTGGATGGAGCTTGTAGTCATCGACCGTCAGCTTGTCGCCAGCTATGGTCATGACCAGCTCGCCAAGGTTTTCGCCGTACTTGCCGGTCTGAACCACGGGCGTACGGCCGTTGACGATGACCGGCTCGTCTAGCGCGGTGTGGCTGTGCGCGCCGATCACGACGTCGATGCCTGGGACCGCGATTGGCAGGCGGACGTCCTCGCCATCCGTGAAGCGGCCATCCTTGCCCTTCTCCATGCCACCATGGCTCAGCGCGATGATAACGTCGACCTTTTCGGTCTCGCGCAGGATCTTCACCATCTCCCTGGCAGTCTCGATCGGATCTGGGAATTTGATCGCGCCGGCGCCGCCCGTGTAGAACTGCGCCTCCTTGCCGAGCAACCCGAACAGGCCAAAGCGCATCCCGCCGCGCTCCAATACGATATAGCGGCGCACCACTCCGTCCGTGGCCAGTTGCTTCAGCCCGGCAAACGATGGGTCGCCTCCGGAAAAATCCGTATTCGAGACCACCACCGCCGGGACATGCCCCGCCTTGGCCGCGACCGCGATCGCCTGCGCCGTGCCGTCAGGGCCGAGATCGAAATCATGATTGCCGAAAGTGGTTGCGTCGCACCCCATGCGGGCGAGAAGCTGCAACTCGCCGCCCGTCTCGCGGATCGCCGCGCCGAACGCCGTTCCCATGCTGTAGTCGCCGCCATCGAGGATCAGCACCGGCCCTTGTCCGGCGCGCGCCTCCTTCCTCCTCGCGATCAGGGTCGCCAGACGTGCAAACCCGCCGCGCGTTGCGTCGTCGTTGAGCGTGAACGGGGTGTAGTCCGACGCCGGCGCCATCCCGATCAAATTGGAATGCAGATCGTTGGTGTGCAGGATGGTGAAGGTCTTCTTGCCTTGCGCGGCCCTGGCCGGCTCGACCCCCAAGAGCGCCGCAGCAGCCGCCGCAGCTGATGCTGACAATATTTCGCGGCGGGTCGGATTGCTCATGATGCGTGTTCCGATGCGAGACAAATCGCCAGCGCGCACTGGCTTCGCTCGCCGGCGGAAACCACGGCCGGCCGCTCGACGCGGCCGACCGCGACTATGCGACACTCAGTTGCTGCCCTTGCCCGATGATGAGGTCATCGACTCCATCACGCGGTCGAGGCTGAAGCTGCCCGGCTTCATGCGGGGCGGGAATTCCCGGAAGCTCGAGATCCACTGGGCGACGAAGGCACTAGCAGGCGCCAGCACGAACATGCGCTCCGAAGCCCATACCGCGTGACCAATGGATTCATCCGAGGCGCGCTCGAACGGATCCATGCGCAGATTGGTCAGCATCGGCCAGCGCAACTCCTCGAAGGGAGCCTCCCAGACCTTGATGCCCACCGCGTTCTGTCGCAGGAAGCTGAGCTTCCAGTTGTCATAGCGCACGGCAGCAACGCTGCCGCCATCTGTCCAGTAGATGAACTCGCGGCGCGGCCATTCCTTCGTATCACCTTTCAGGAAGGGCATCAGGTTGTAACCGTCGAGATGGACCTTGTAGGTCATGTCGCCAATCTTCTTGCCTTTCAGCAGGTCGTCCTTGACGGTCGTGTCACCTGCTGCGGCGAGCAATGTCGGGATCATGTCCTCGTGCGCACCGAAATCGTTCAGGATGGTTCCCGGCTTGATCACGCCCGGCCAGCGGATGAGCGTTGGGACGCGGAAGCCGCCTTCCCATTGCGTGTTCTTCTCGCCGCGGAACATTGTCGAGCCGCCGTCGGGCCAATTGAAGAATTCGGCCCCGTTGTCGCTGGAGTACATGACAATGGTGTTGTCCTCGATGCCCAACTCCTTGAGCTTGTCCAGCAGCTGACCGACCTGGCCGTCATGCTCGACCATGCCGTCGGCATAGATGCCGAAGCCGGTCTTGCCTTCCGATTCCTTCTTCAAGTGGGTGAAGACGTGCATGCGGGACGAATTCCACCAGACGAAGAACGGCTTGTTCTCCTTCGATGCCCTGTCCATGAACTTGATCGCGCCGGCGGTGACTTCCTCGTCCACCGTCTCCATGCGCTTCCTGGTCAGCGGGCCGGTGTCTTCGCACGTCTGCTTGCCAACCTTGCCGAAGCGCGGATCATCGGTCGGATCGTCCTTCTCCGTTGCAAAGCAGTGCATCACGCCGCGCGGACCGAATTTCGCCTTGAAAGCCGGGTTCTTCGGATAGTCGACGTTCTCCGGCTCTTCCTCGGCGTTGAGGTGGTAGAGATTTCCCAGCCACTCATCAAATCCATGGACGGTGGGAAGCATGTCATTGCGGTCGCCCACATGGTTTTTGCCGAACTGACCGGTGGCATAACCGAGCGGCTTGAGAAGTTCGGCGATCGTCGGATCTTCCTTCTTCAGGCCCTCCGGGGCGCCGGGCAGGCCGACCTTGGTGAGGCCGGTGCGGATCGGCGACTGCCCGGTCAGAAACGCCGCGCGGCCGGCTGTGCAGCTCTGCTGACCATACCAATCCGTGAACAGCGCGCCCTGTTTCGCGATGCTGTCGATGTTCGGCGTCTGGTAGCCCATGATGCCCTGGTTGAAGGCGCTGATGTTGAATTGACCGATGTCATCCCCCCAGATGATGAGGATGTTTGGCTTCTTGGGCGCCTGCGCCTGAGCCGGCGCGACCAGCAGCGAAGCGACCGCCAGGCCCAGCGCTGCAAACAGGATTCGTTTGAGATTCATTCTGCCTTGTCCTTCTGGTTTTGCGGGCTCGGGCCTAACCTTCGACGGGTGCGCTTCCGACGATCGAGACCCTTAAGACGCGACTGGCGACTCCCGATGTCGGATGAGCCCGCAACTCACGGCCTGAACCCCATGCGCCGGGCGCAGCCCATGTCTTTATCTGTTCACAAAGCCATCACGCCGGATTCGTCGGTCTTGCGCTCGGCAACAGGGCCGAGAGAAGAGCAGCAATTGGCCGCGAACTCACTTCGCAAGAAGCGGGCCAACACGCCCGGCCGCCTTTTTCGAAAAAAGCAGTCGTACGATCAACGGGTTATCTCGCCGCCGACTCTGTCGTCGCGGCTATCATCGTGCCGTTTTGCGCCCGACATGTCGGAGGCCCTCCGAAATATCGGAGGTCACCGCGCGTGAGCGATCCCAAGCTTCTTCATGCGCGATTCAAGGGTCGTCGGCTTGATGCCAAGCTGCTCGGCCGCGCCGCCGGCACCACGGATGCGCCAGCCGCTCCGCTCGAGCGTACGAACGATATGGGCGCGCTCGGCCTGGTCGAGGGTGCCATCGGCCGGCTTGCCGGGATCCAGTTGAAGCGGCCTGTGGGCAAGCTTGACCTGTAGCACCGGCCCGTGCGCGAGGATCATCGCGCGCTCGATCACGTTGCGAAGCTCGCGAATATTGCCCGGCCACGAGTAAGCCATCAGCGTACTCATCGACTCCGCCGCAATCTTCTCGATCTGCTTTCCCATCGAATTGCTGAACTCCTTGACGAAAGTCCACGACAACAGCGGAATGTCCTCGGGGCGTTCGCGCAAGGGCGGCAGCTCGATCGGGAATACATCGAGGCGATAGAAGAGGTCCTCGCGAAACCTGCCTTCGCGAACCGCCTGCGAAAGATCCCGGTTGGTTGCGGCGATGACGCGTACATCGACCTTGATCGTCCGCGACCCGCCCAACCGCTCGAACTCGCCCTCCTGGAGCACACGCAGAAGCTTCGGCTGGAGTTCGAGGGGCAACTCGCCGATTTCGTCCAGGAAGATGGTGGATCCATCGGCAATCTCGAAGCGGCCGGCCTGACGCGCAATCGCGCCGGTGAATGCTCCCTTTTCGCGGCCGAACAGTTCCGATTCGATCAGCGTCGCGGGAAGTGCCGCGCAGTTGACCTTGACCATTGCACGGCTCTTGCGGGCGCTTGCATCGTGAATGGCCTGAGCCAGGACTTCCTTGCCGCTTCCGGTCTCGCCGAGCAAAAGGACCGTCGTGTTCGTTTGGGAGACCTGGCTGGCCTCCTCGATAACCTTGAGGAAATGCGGTGAGCGACTCGTCAGGCCCTGCGGCATTTTTTCCTGGACGACATGTCGCAGGTAGGCATTTTCCTGCTCGAGGCGGTCCTTGAGGGCTCGGATTTCGACCAGCGCGGCTTCGAGCCGCGCGTCGGAGCGCTTGCGCGCGATCGCCTGCGCAATGATTTCACCGACGAGCTTGGCGCGCGCCATCAGGTCGACCGGCCAATGGCGGGTTTCGCGGAACGATCCAAAAGCAAGCAAGGCCGAGAACCGTCCCCCAACACTGATCGGAATGCCCACATGCGCGCGGAAACCAACACTCCGGCAATACTCGGCTTCGGCCACAGCTTCGGGCGGGAGATCGTCGGGTAGCGATTGAAGAACGACCATCTCGCCCGCACGTAATTTGCGATGATACCAGGCCAGGTCCCGCGAAAGATTTCCAAGCCGCATTGGCTCGACCCCCTCGATCGCACTCGTGGAGAGGACGTCAATCGAACCATCTTCGAGCAGTTCGCCGAAGCTGCATCGATCGAACCCGAGAAACTCCCGAATGCGAGAGAGTGCCGTCTGGATTGCGATCTCGAACCGGTCACCCGCAAGATTCGCGAACTGCGCGGACAGATCGACCAGCAGGCGCTCGAACGCCAGACGCTCATCGGCCGACGCGACGGACCCTGCCTTCGTTTTCGAAGGCCCATTGCGAGACATCGCGTCCATCATTGGCACTGTTGTCCCCAAAATGCGGATGAGAACGTCACAATCTGCAATTCCAGGTGAGAAGCCCGCGTCATGGGCGCTCGACCGCCTGGACGCTAGGAGGTCAGGTAAAATTCTACTCCCGCCTCCACACTGCGCCTGGGCAACTGAATGCCAGCTCGCGACGAGACCCCTTGATCCACATCAATCGAACCGCCGTTCTGCGCCGCCCGCCGGGCACCCCGTCGCACCGCCTTTGATTGCTTCCTGCCAGACGCTACACTCAACATCAGGCGGGGCCGCTTGGCCCTCCTCCTGCTCCAGCCGCATCCGGCAACTAATCCATGCTAATCGACTTGGCTTCAGTCATCGGCTGTCCCGCACGGAGCCGCTGTTTGATCATGGCGACAACGGACGTCACATCCGAGAAAGCCCGATCATGCGCATCATCGCCGGCCCTCTTCAGGCTCGTGAGGTCAAAAACCTCGATCTGATCGCGCGCCAGCTCGCTGCGATAAGGCTCCTCCTCCGGATTGACCTCGCCGAGACGCGGCACTCCACCCCAAATGGTCTTTGAGAGGGCAAGCGCCCTGTCGTCCTGAGACACGAACAGCGAAAACCGCGGTCGTTTTGCGCCCATCCTGTGGATCTGGGTGCGGAATACGTCGACATCGACATCGGGCGCGACGAGCATAACGTTCTTGAGCTTGTCCACGACGCGGTCCGGTCGGATGTAACGCGACCGCAGCGCTTCCAGCGCGACCCAGTTTCCCATGGAGTGGGCAAGAAGATTGATCTCGCTCACATTCGGATTGCGGTCGAGGGCGCCGATGAGATCCTCAAGCGCATCGCGCGAATAGTTGGCGCTCTCGCGGTCGTAGGTATATGCCCCCAGCTTGATCTCACCTCGCGACGGCCAGGTGAACAGCACTGGAACACCCGGTGCCCCGGAATCGTGGACGATTTGCGCAAATCGATACACCGCATCGTCGAACTTGTTGTTGAACCCGTGAACGAAAATCAGCACCTTGCCCGGCCGCACGCGCTTCGCTTCCGCCGTGACCGAGTTCATGAAGGTCGGCTTATCGATGTAGTCCGCCGATACCGTCACGAAGTCGCGGTTGGGGTCGCCTGGAATCGAGGAAGGCCACTGAACCTGACCTATCTCGCGGGCGGCGTCCGGCGGTATCGATACCGTAATCGCAGCGTAAGAGACCACATCGGCGCGGCCGCCGCTGAACATCTCGCCAATGTCGGTTGCAGAGCGTTGGCGGGTCGTTGCCACCAGCACGGGGACGCGGGCAGCACCAGCGACCGTCTCGGCTACGGGTACGAGCACGCCCTGCGACGGACGGCCGCTACAGCCGCCAAGCCCGAACGAAACGATCATCGCGGCGAACACTACGACCAGCTGGGATTCGGCCATTTCGCTTTCTTGTTCCGAACTCGACGTACTTCTCACGCACGATGAGCGACCTCTGTCTCTCTACGGCGATTTGTCGTCTCACAATGCTACCTCGATTATTGGGCCGCCATTGCCTCGACCTTCTCAATCGCATCCACGCAATCCTTCGACGCCGTGGCCTTGTTCGCGATCAGGCACGCCGCCATCCGCCCCTGGCCCGGCTGAACCTTGCCGCAGACGCCGGTTATCTCGGCCTTGCAGGCCAGCACACCGTCTCGCAGAAGGTCTGAAGCGGCCTGCGCCCTCTCCGCTGTCTCTTCGAGAGCGAATGCACATTTCGCGCTGATCTTGTCCTCGTGCGCCTGCATGCAATAGATCACGCGCCCTTCGCCCGGAGTGACGTCCTTGCAGTATTTCCTGATGTCGGCCGCGCACGCGTTCTCGAGCTTGGTAACCCTCACCGTCAGTTTGTCGAGAAGCGCTTTTCCGATATTGGCCTGCGCCGAGGCGGGGCCGAACGACAGACCGGCCAGCAAGGTCGTTGCGACCAGCCCGGCAAGCGGATGCGTTGTAATGCTCATTGCCATCCTTTGGTGATTATCTCGCTCGCTTGATATGCCCGCCCGCCCGGTTTCATTGCGCCGATGCAAGCGTCAACCCCGAAACTCCGAGAGACAGGTTGACCCCGACCGAGCCCTCGACCGAGAGCGGCTGCAACGCGATCGAGCGGTTAGAGCCCCCGAACAGCACATTGGCGCCAACACCGACGCCAACCCCGACGGAGCCGCTCGCGCCCACATATTTGCCCGCCAGCTTTCCACGCATGGGACCGGCATTGGGTGCGACGACACCCCATGCCATTGCGCCGCCCGCAGTGATGCCGATGTCAAGACCGATCGAGTTCATGACGCCGACATAGGATTCCGGCGGGTAAGCTCCGTTAGGAGTGAAAAGGCAGGCCATTCTCTGTGTCGAGCCAATGATGAGGCCGATCGACGGCGCCAGCTTGCAGCTCAGCACCCCCGCGGCAGTACCCTGCGGCGCCTCGGCTGCCGCCGGCGCGATCCACGCGATGGCGAATGCACCCAGGAACAGTGCGATGCGATGTTTGAACATTATCCCCTGTCCTCTCGACTTTTACGCGTTGCTGCACGAACCGTCCTTTGAGCCCGACGAGTCCCCCTCCGCTGCTTGGCCCAACGAAGAACCGCGACCTTTTCGTCAGCGAAGGACCTGGGATTGGCTCCGCATCACTGGCCTTTTTCTTCCTTCAGGATGACGTCGATCGCTTCGATGACTTTCTTGGCGGGATTCGCCTTGCAATAGACGATCACGTTGTGAATCCCGGCCTTCGTCCGTGGCACGTTGATGGCGTGCTTTTTCGCCAGGCCATTGTACCATCCGCTGTACCAGACCCCCAGAAAATCGGCGTCTTCCTGGTAAGTGCCAGCCAGCTGCGCACAGGTCAGCTTCTGGACATCGATATAGCCGTTAGCATCGGCATAATTCTTTAGTTCAACCTGAGCCTCGGCGACGGGAATGGCAGCAAGAAGCACTGCCGCCACGATGAATGAACGCCGCATGAAAAACCCTCCTTCCTCAGCTGTGACCGTCACCTGATCTGGCTCCCTGCAACGGTATGATGAAGCGCCAACACGTCGACGCCCTCTTCCCGCTCGACGGTGTCGACCCGCACGACGGGGGCCTCGCCCGAGAGCTCGATCGCGCCGACGAGAGTGTTGAGCTTTGTCGAATCGAGATACCGTTCGAATTGCTCGCGCGACTCCCATTCCTCCACCAGAACCAGAGATCTGCGTCGATCGAGATCGCTGAAGAGACGCACCGAGCGGCAGCCCGGCGCGACCCGCGTCGGTTCGAGCACCGATCCGAGCGTACGCAGCAATGCGGTTCGCACCCGGTCCGGCGCCACGATCTCCAACGAGAATACGATCAAGGGCTGCTTCTTTCAGTCGCATCCGAACTTCGGCGATCATGACTCTTGGTTCGCAAGAACCGGGCCAACATACCGCCATGCGTCGCGTGATCGAAAACGCGCGCCTAATCAGAGCCGTATTGGATAAAGCCAAACGCCTTTACCGTTGGCCGCGGGGCACCAGGCTCCGAAATATCGTAGCTTCTCCGAAATGTCGGAGTTCAACTCGGCGCCAACGAAAGCCATCCCTCCAGCTGGGAAACCCGTTTGACTCACATCAAAGGCGCGCTCCAATTCTCGGTCGACTATTTCCCTTTCGCATAAGCAACAGACGTATGGGAGGATGTACCATTTCCAGCACTCTCACACTTCAGAGCCTGAAGACTTACTCCGGATCCGTGATCAGACAGTCGATCAGGCGGCGCATCGTTGCCATTGCTGTCGGACTGATTGTCCTCATGGTCGCGACATCGATCCTCTCGATGGTGATGGCCGGGAGGGTCGGCCATTTGCTGGACGAACTCACCAACCGGTACGTTCCTGCAAACGCGCATCTGACGCGAATTAGCGTCTTGTCGCTTGAACGGGCCCTCGCCTTGCGCCGCATGGTGATCGCGAAGATGCAGGATCCACCCGATGAGCTCGGATATAGGAGGCGGAAGCAACTATACGACACGAAGGACGCAGAAGTTGACCAAGAAGCCGATGCAGCGCGCAAGCTCATCAGCGACGTGATCGCCGACACCAGTACGCCTTCTGACAATACCGCATTGGCGCGCATCGACAGCCGGATCGACAGTCTGGTTAGCGAATTTCGTCATCATCTGAAGCAGGAGTCGGTCGAGTTGATCGCCGCACTCGAGGTGCGCGACTTTGCAGCCGTCAGGCACAGCCTTGCCCGGACCGACGCCTTGCGCGACGAATTCGACGAAAAGGTCGAAGCCGTTCGCGCCGACATGCTCAAAGTGAGCTACGGCGCAATTGCCACCATAAAGTCTGAACAGACCCAGGCCGTGTTGACCTCGGGAGTCGTGACGGCGCTCGCTGCGATCGTGGGACTGCTCTTTGCCAACTTTGTCAGCGGCGGCATCATTCGGTCCGTCCGGCAATTGCTTGAAGGTACGCGCGCCGTCGAGGCGGGGCACCTCGATCAATCCATCGACGTACGCACAGCCGACGAAATCGGTCAACTCGCGGCGGCGTTCAACCGGATGGTCGTGCAGTTGCGCGACAATCAGCGTGTCAGAGAGACGTTCGGAAAATACATCGATCCGCGCGTCGTGGAAGGATTGATCGAACGGCCGAACCTGACGGCCGCGGAAGGCCAGCGGCGGGTCATGACGGTGCTGTTCTGCGATCTGAAGGGATTCACGAGCCTCAGTGAGGGCATGACCCCGCAGGGCCTGGTCAAGGTGATGAACCGCTATCTGTCGATCATGTCCGAACCGATCCGGACCCACAGGGGGATCATCGACAAGTATATCGGCGACGGCATCATGGCCTATTGGGGCCCTCCCTTCGTGGACGAGGCCGACCATGCCCGCTTCGCGTGCCTTGCAGCGCTCGAAATGGTCGATCGGATCGCAACGTTGCGCCACGAAATTCCTGAACTGCTCGGCGTGCTCGGCACCCCCATGGAAACATGCGACATTCGTATCGGCGTCGCCACCGGAGACGCGCTGGTCGGCAGCATCGGGTCCGACGTCATGATGAGCTACACCGTCATGGGGGATGTCGTGAACTTTGCCTCGCGGCTCGAGGGCGCCAACAAGGTATATGGCAGCCGCAATTTGGTCTCGGAGAGGACAATTTCTGCCGCGGGAGCAACGCTTGAGGTCCGGGAAATCGATCGGATCATAGTTGCGGGCCACACCCACTCCGAGGTCGTCTTTGAACTCCTTGGAATGAAAGGCAAGGTCCAGCCGCAACAACTTACGTTGCGAGACAGGTATCTGGAAGGACTTGCGGCCTACCGCGAGCGACGATGGGACGATGCACGCGCAAAGTTCGGCGCATCGCTGGAGGCAATGCCTGGCGACGGACCGTCGATCGCCATGCTTCAACGCATCGAAAGCATCAAGGCAAGCCCGCCGCCTCCGGATTGGGACGGCGCGTGGCACGTCGAGAAATAGCCGAGGGAGCACGTTCCTCGATGCCGGACCGATGCTGTTCGCTTCAGCGCCGGCCCACGCGGTTGACCGGTCCGCCGCGGTTCATGGGCGTACCCGCGACTCCAACGCCGGGCGTCACGGCGGCGCGCGCGACCGGCCGCGGTCGGAGCACCACGCCGGCCCTTGCAACGCAGCCGACGGGATATTCGACGTACTGACAGTACACTACGGCACCGGCCGGCTCCGTTCCTGCGGCTACGAAACCAGACGCCAACCCAATCATCAGCAGACCCGAAAATACGATCGATCGCTTCATCATGACGTGCTCCGTTCAAGATCCAAAGAGAATGCGCTTGCGCGCAGATGAACCATTCAATGCCAGTTCGCATGCTGCGACAGCCTCGGCTCTGAGATCGAGGCTGCTTTAGCCCGCCGACCTTCGAAGGTCGGCGGCATAGAATTTGTAATTGATGCCGATACGAATCGTATTCAGATGGTTCATGGCGAACTCCCGGTGGGACAGTACGCACTGCAAACAACCAGCCTGTCAGCGTTGAGCAGAATTTCCCTTGATCCAGGTCAACGTTGTCCCGACCGAACGCATCAACTTGTTTCTGCGCTGGGTGGTTCATTCCACGAGAGGCTGTTCACAGGGAGCTTCACTATGAAGGGCGCGGTGTTTTCGATGGCCCTGCTTGGCGGCCAACTGGTGATCCCCGTCGGCGATCGCGTGCCCGAGCTGAATGTCGAAGCGACATGCAAGGCGACGGTGGCAACCGACAAGGCGATGGGGCTGGCTCTGCCCCAGAGCTTTGACGATTGCATGCGCGACGAGAACGCCGCGCGCCAGCAGCTCACCACCATCTGGCTCTCGAATCCCGCCGACCTCCGGAATAGATGCGAAGGTGAAGCGACTGTGGGCGGTAGCGAAAGTTACGTCGACATGCTTACCTGCATGCAAATGGCGGCAGATTGGACCAAATCCCCTTCATCCGCACCCAAGCTGAAAGGTGCGAGCAGGAACCGCAACAACTAGGTCGATTCCCGAGCAAGGTCAGTCACCGAACTTGGCTCGATGGAAGTCCAGCCGATGATGTCGGCGACGGTCCTGATCGGGGGTCGGCACGACCGTGGTTCGGCATTTCAGCGCGGAGGAGCGGCCGTTGGCACGCAAGCGACGGAAATCCGACATCAAAGGAAGGCCTCATAAGGGATCTGCGGAGGTCTCATCGCCGCAAGGACCAGTCAATCGCCAAGCCGAAGCAGCATCTTCGCCGAAACGCCGAATCTGGCTCGCGGTCCTGATCGCCGGGGCGGCCGGCCTCGCCGCCGGTCTCGTCTTTCTATTCCTTGATCGGGTCCCGACATCCCAGGCCGCATCCGCAACCTTCGTCGGCAGTGAGGCCTGTGCGGGCTGTCATCGGAGCGAAGCAAAACTCTGGAATGCCTCGCAGCACAAGGTTGCGATGCAGCACGCGACCGAGACGACGGTGCTCGGCAACTTCAACGACGCCAGCTTCGACCATTATGGCGTGCACTCCCGCTTCTTCCGCAAGGATGGCAAGTTTCTGGTCGAGACCGACGGGCCGGATGGCGAGCTCACCGTCTACCAGGTCAAATACACCTTCGGCATCGATCCGTTGCAGCAATATCTGATTGAATTCCCCGACGGCCGCATTCAGGCGCTTTCGATCGCCTGGGACAGTCGCCCGCAAGACAAAGGCGGCCAGCGCTGGTTTCACATCTATCCTGATGAGGAGATCAAGCACGATGACGTCCTGCACTGGACCAAGCTGAACCAGAACTGGAATTTCATGTGCGCCGAGTGCCACTCCACCGGCGTGCGCAAGAACTACGACGCCAGAACCGATCGCTTCGCGACCAGCTGGTCGGAGATCAGCGTCGGCTGCGAAGCTTGTCACGGCCAGGGCTCCCGTCACGTGGCCTGGGCCCGTGAGCAACAAGGCTGGTGGCCAATCGGCAAGCGCGAGGATCCCGGCAAGGGGCTGCTCGCCCTGCTCGACGAGCGTCATGGCGTCAGCTGGCCGATCGATCCTCAAACCGGGATCGGCAAGCGGAGTGTCGCGCCGGCCACCCTTCGCAAGGAGGTCGAGACCTGCGGATTGTGCCACGCACGGCGCGCCGGCTTCCACGAGGACTGGACGCCGGGCCAGTGGTTGTCACAGACTCACGTGGTCGAGCCGCTCGCGCGCAGCACCTATCATGCTGATGGCCAGATCCGTGACGTCGAAGAGCCGTACAACTACACGCCCTTCAAGGAAGGCAAAATGTTTGCCGCCGGGGTCACCTGCAGCGACTGCCACGAGCCGCACAGCGCAAAGCTTCGCGTTTCAGGCCAAGGCGTCTGCCTGCAATGCCATGCGCCGGACAAGTTCGCCGCCGTCAAACATCATCACCACGGCAGCATCGAGCCGCAGCCCACCTGCATCTCCTGCCACATGCAGACACGCACCTATATGGTCGTCGACCCCCGCCACGACCACACTTTCCGTGTCCCGCGGCCCGATCTATCGGTCACACTAGGGACGCCGAACGCCTGCAACGATTGTCACCGCGACAAGACCGCCCAGTGGGCGGCCGCTGCGGTCGAACAATGGTTCGGCGCCGACCGAAAGGGCTTTCAGACCTTTGGGGCCGCCTTCCAAGCCGCACGCACCGACCAGGCCGATGCCGCGGCGCTTCTCGGCGTCATCGCCGCGGACAAGAATGTGCCGGCCGTCGCGCGCGCCAGTGCGCTCAGCGAACTCGCCTCGCGCATCTCGCCCGCCAACATCAATGCCGCACGAAGCGGGCTTGCCGATCCCGACCCGATGGTGCGGATCGGTGCGCTCGACATGCTGCAGAACCTGCCGGCGGCCCAAATCTGGCCGCTGGTCGCTCCTCTGCTGTCCGACCCTGTGCGCGGCGTCCGGATCAGGACAGCCTCGCTGCTCGCGGCCGTTCCGGTCGCGAGGCAACCCCAGGCGGATCGGGCGCGCTTCGATCAGGCGGCAGCGGAATTCGTCGACGCGCAACGCGCCAACGCCGAGAGGCCGGAAGCGCGGACGACGCTGGCAAATTTCCTTGCCCAGCGCGGACAGCCGGCGGAGACCGAGGAGGAATACATGGCGGCGCTGCGGCTCAGCCCGCAATACACGGTCGCCGCCGTCAACCTCGCCGACCTCTACCGGCAGCTCAGCAGGGACAGCGAAGGTGAAGAGGTGCTGCGTACGGCGATCGCGACGTCTCCAGGCGACGCCGCGCTTCGCCACGCCCTCGGACTGACCCTGACACGGCTAAAGCGATCCGACGAAGCCCTTGCCGAATTCCAGAAGGCAACCGAGCTGGAGCCGGACAGCCCGCAATACGCCTATGTCTACGCGGTCGCACTCCATTCGGGCGGCCGCGCCGAGGAAGCCATGACGGTCCTGAGGAAAGCCCTGACAAGCCATCCCAATGACCGCAGCATCCTGTCTGCACTTGTTGCCTTCAGCCGCACGGGCGGGGATGCAGAGGCCGCGCTGGACTATGCCCAACGTCTCGCCATCATCACGCCTGACGATCCCAACCTGACGAAGATTATCGAAGAGCTCAAGCGAGCGGCCAAGCCTCCAGCGCGACGATAGCACGCATGTCAATTCGGAAAATTCCAACGCGTGCCCGCGTGAGGGGGCCAACGCGCGCAGCTTCACACGAGATCAGCAATGGCCTGTGAGCCTGAGGATGCGCAGAAATAGGAGGATGGTTTGTACGAAATTTATAAATCCGGGAATTACAAAGCCCAACGGGAACCCGAAGGCGCATACTCGTTTTGAAGCTTGTATTGTCGGCAACATGGTAGCGGGGGAGCGCTACCGCCTTTCCCCACACCAACCAAACCTGCGATATCTCATCCAATCCTTCGCATGAAGCAGGTGATCAGCCCCTGGCGCGGTCAGCGCTTACAACATTGGGGACGCAGGTTAAAGGCCGGCTGGCATAACTATCGAGCTGCGGCTGTCGAATTCGCGGAAGCTCGGGCAGCGGCGCATGTTCGGCCTCACCACCGCTCCGCTGCATCGAACCGGGGCCAACACTCCGTTCTCTCGTGTGGGCCGAGCCATGCTGCGGACGAAAACGTCTGGCCCGTGAACGGCCGTTTTGCACCGAAAGCTGCCCTCCCCGAAAGTCGCATTTTGACCAAAGCGGACTGACAATCGCATCCTTCGCCTGAATGCGTGCTGCGACACTCGCCACGATCCAGATTGCCCGCTGGGGAGAGCTACCTTCGTCCTACCCAAGCTCTTACGACCGGACCTGAATGATCGTTTTGCCTTGGCGTCGCTCGGTCGAGTTGAAGGTGCCGACAGCATTGTCGAGGGAAGCGACCTTTCCGATGTGAGCTGCCGCGACTCCTGCGCCCGTCACGTTGGAAATGACGCTCAACCCGAATACCGGCTGCGGCAGAGGCCGCCGTTTTTGGATCGAGACCCGCGTCCGAATTCTCCCGCGCGCGAAGATGGGTCGGGCAGCGGTCAGCCGAGCGGCGGTTGCCGTCGATTCTGTCCGCGCCCAGAGCTGCGGCCTGCAACTTTGCTGCGCTCCTCCAACGCCCCTTCAGTTCGGCCATGCCGAGCCGAGGATGATCGAGCAGAAGTTTCCGCGCACATAGTTCATGTCCTTCAGCGCCAGTACGTCGGCTTTCACATTTCCGAAGGTTGTAAGAGGCTTCTTGATGATGCCGTTGGCGAAGTGATCGATAATGTTCTCCTTGAAGTTGGCCTCCCGCGGATGATGGGCGCAGACATGCTCCCGCTGCTCGTGCGTGAAGTCCTGGTAGGCGATACCGAGCACGTCCATTTCCACGCCGGCGGTCACCAGCGCGATGGCGGGACGCATGTGCTCGGGGATGCCGGGCGTCGTATGCAGCGCGATGGCGGTCCAAACATCCTCGACGTCGCGTTCGGGCACGCCGTAGCTCTTCATGAAGTCGCGTGCGGCGTTGGCCCCGTCCACCTCGAAGCGCAGGTCGGCGCTCGAATACTTCTCGGTCAACCCCATGTCGTGGAACATGGCGCCCAGGTAGAGCAGCTCCGGGTCGTATTTCAGGCCGCGGCGCTCGCCTGTGAGCGCCCCCCAAAAGAAGACGCGGCGGCTGTGGTTGTAGAGCAAGTCGTCCTCGGTGTCGCGAACGAGCTGCGTGGCAGCACGAGCGACGGCGCTGTCGGGTACGCGAATGCCGGCAATGATCTCAGACATGGATGGACTCCTTCGTTGGGTCAGAATCGGTGGCGTAATTCGCCAGGCGTGGTTACGGATCGTGGATGGGCGGCTGTCGCTATTCGGCGGCGACCTCCATCGGTGTAAGTCCCAGCGCTTGCGCCACCCCGGCGCCATAGGCCGCGTCCGCCTTCATGCAATTGGCAATGTGGCGCTGCTTGACCTCGAGCCGTGCATCGCTCATCGCGCGCGCCGTGTTCTCGAACAGCGCCTGCCGCTGGGCCAGCGTCATTTCCCGGAAGAGATTGCCAGGTTGCTCGTAATGATCCTCGTCGACGCGATGGTCCCAGTGCATGGCCGCCCCGGACCATTCGAGCGGCGGTTCGGCGAGGCTCGGATCGTGGTCGATCCATGCGCCCTTGGTGTTCGGCCAATAGGTCGGTGTCGCACCCAGGTTGCCGTCGCTGCGCATAGCGCCGTCCCGGTGATAGGTGTGGAATGGGCATTTCGGCGCGTTCACCGGGATATGATTGAAGTTGACGCCCAGTCGATAGCGCTGGGTGTCGCCGTAAGAGAACAGGCGCGCCTGCAGCATCTTGTCGGGCGAGAAGCCGATGCCTGGCACGACATTGGCCGGAGAAAAGGCGGCCTGCTCGACCTCGGCAAAATAATTGTCGGGCCAGCGATTGAGCTCCATCACGCCGACCTCGATCAGCGGATAATCCGCCTTCGGCCACACCTTCGTGAGGTCGAACGGATTGTGCTTGTGCGCCTTCGCCTGCTCGTCGGTCATCACCTGGATGAACATCGTCCAGCGCGGGAAGTCGCCGCGTTCTATGGCGTTGAGCAGATCGCGGCCGTAGCTCTCGCGATCGTTGGCCACGAGTGCGGCCGCCTCGGAATCGGTGAGGTTCTGGATGCCCTGCTGCGTGCGGAAGTGGAACTTGACCCAGACGCGTTCGTTGGCAGCGTTGACCATGGAAAAGGTGTGACTGCCGAAGCCGTGCATGTGCCGGAAGCTCTTCGGGATACCCCGGTCGGACATGACGATCGTCACCTGGTGCAGCGCTTCGGGCAGCAGCGACCAGAAATCCCAATTGTTATCGGCCGAACGCAGGCCGGTGCGCGGATCGCGCTTTATGGCGTGATTGAGATCGGGAAAACGCAGAGGATCGCGGAAGAAAAAGACGGGCGTGTTGTTGCCGACGATGTCCCAGTTGCCCTCCTCCGTGTAGAACTTCAACGCAAAGCCGCGGATGTCGCGCTCTGCATCGGCCGCGCCCCGCTCGCCGGCAACCGTGGAGAAGCGCGCGAACATCGGCGTCGTCTTGCCGATCTGCGCGAATATCTTCGCCTTGGTGTAACGGCTTATGTCGTGAGTGACCGTGAAGGTGCCGTAGGCACCCCACCCTTTCGCGTGCATCCGCCGCTCCGGGATCACCTCGCGGTCGAAATGCGCCATCTTCTCGATGAGCCAGACATCCTGGAGAAGCGCCGGACCGCGCGGCCCTGCAGTCATGATGTTGAGATTGTCGGTCACCGGCGCCCCGGTTGCGTGGGTCATGGCTGGACGGGAATCGGTCATGATCTGCCTCTATTCTCACGAAGTGATGGAACTGCTGTCCGCCTCAATGCGAGACCTGAGCTGGTTGTGCGTATTTTGCGTAGGAGCAGCGCGGCCGACAACGCAGACGATCCTATGGATCAGGACAGCCGCACGCCATTTGCTGCCAACAAGTGGTCAGACCATTCGCGACGGCCGCGGCTTGCCCGGAGACGTCGCGGCCTATTCCGGCTCTGTTCGCCGGAAGCTGGCGCGAAATTGCGCCGGGGTGACGCCAAGACGGGTGCTGAAGACGATCCGCATCCGATCGGCCGATCCGAAGCCGCAGTCGAAGGCGACCGCCTTCAGCGGCCGATCGCTTCCTTCCAGCATCATGCGAGCCGCATCGACGCGGGCGCGCTCGATGAACTCGTGCGGCGTGATACCGGTCACCTGCACGAAATGCCGGGCCAGATTCCGAGGGCTCATGCCGACCACAGCGGCAAGCGACTCCAGCGTGTGGCGGTCGCCGATCCGGGCCATGACGTGGTCCTGGATGCGTGCGATCGGCGATTCCGGATCGGCGGGCGCTGTCAGGTAGGGACTGAACTGCGATTGTCCACCCTGGCGTTGGGCCACCACAACCAGCCGTTTAGCAACCTTGAGCGCCGTCTCCGCGCCGTGCCGCTGCAACACGAGCGCCAACCCAAGATCTATCCCTGCCGTCACACCGGCTGCGGTGATCAACCGGCCGTCCCGCACATAGATCAAGTCAGGTTCAACTCTTGCTTTCGGGAATCTCGCTGCCAGCGCCTGTGCATCCTGCCAATGGGTAGTGACACGCCGATCGTCGAGGAGACCGGCGTAGCCAAGCACGAAAGCTCCTGTGCAGATCGATCCATACACACTCGAGCGCCACGGCAACTGCTTCACCCACTCGATCAGTGAATGCTCTGGTTCCGTTTCCGGTGGCGTCGGCGCACCCGCCACCAGTATGATGTCGAAGCCGCCCGTTGCCTCCTCGAAGGTCAGGTCGGCCATCAACCGTAGGCCGTTGGACGCCCGCAATGGATTGCGGTGAGCCGCAATCAACACCGTTTCATAGCGGTCAGCATTGTCGAGAAACGTGTTCGCCTCGCTGAACACGTCGAGGGGCCCGGCCACATCCAAGGCCTGGACCCCATCGTAGACAACGATCGCGACAGCTTGTACCGGCACCCCTTACTGCCCCCAAGTGTGACACCTCATTATGCATGGCTTCCGCACAGTGCAAAGGCTCGGGTGCAATCTGGACTAGCCGAATTGTCACGCCTTATCGCGACCCTGGCGTCTTATCTGGCGTCGTCAAGGCATCGTCCTTGGCATCGACGACGAAGACCGCGAGCAGACTGGCGGGCTCCGTTTCGCTCGCGTTCTCACTGATCCTGTGATGTGAGCCCGGCATCTCGTAAAACGCTTCCCCTTGATGGTAGACCTTCGGCGGGTCATTATCGATCTGGCTGCGGATCGCCCCCGACATTACATAAGCGTAGATGAATGCCGACGCCGCGTGGTGATGAGGCACCGATTTGGCTCCGGGCGGATAACTCACAAGGACGGAAACCAGTCTCTTTCCTTCGACATTGGGCAGTGCGTGCTCGAAGACAACCTTCACTTGCTCCCGATCCTGAGCGATCGCGGGAGAGGCTGCCAGAGCGATCGCTGATGCTAGCAACGGAACGGCGGCCGCTCGCACAGCGCTTCTGGCCAGCAGCCCGGTGATCTTATAACCCTTTGTGACGATAGAAAACGCATTCAGAGTAAGCCAACGAAGAAGGGCAAGCGCCTCGCCGCTGGCAATTCGCCCGTACGCGGATATGAGCTCTAGGAACACGGAACTTTCCTCTTTATCATGTTGAAGTCGTCATGGAGAATCCGGCAAGGGAGACGCAGCAATCAGATCGCACGCGTTGGGGCTCTTGAACCCTGGGATGAAACGCTCGCAGACGGCGGCGTTGACCGTGCCGTACGTGGTTGCGGGCTTATGCGCAAAGCCCGCGAAATACTCCTGAATAAAGCCGTTTTTGAAGTTCGTTCGCGGGTACTTGGCAATGATTTCTTGCAGGACATCGGCGGGAAACTGATCGAATCCCACCCCGATCACATCGAGAAGAACACCTGAATTGAGGAGAGCGACTTCGGGGCG
The DNA here is from genome assembly GCA_035293585.1 of Bradyrhizobium sp. Taxonomy (GTDB): domain Bacteria; phylum Pseudomonadota; class Alphaproteobacteria; order Rhizobiales; family Xanthobacteraceae; genus Bradyrhizobium. The sequence continues at coordinate 261,768 of DATGMN010000039.1, forward strand.
CATATACTTCGGGATGCCGGGCGTGGTGTGCAGCGCGATTGCCTCCCAGACGGCCTGCACCTGATCTTCAGGGATATTGTGGGTGCTGAGGAACTGACGGGCGGCATTTGCGCCATCGACTTCGAAGCGCTCGTTGGCGCTCGAGAACTTCTCGATCAGGCCGAGATCGTGAAATGCTGCGGCGACGTAAAGGAGCTCAGGGTCAAAGCGGAGCTTTCTCTGATGCCCCTGCTCAGCCGCGAACAGGTAGACCCGGATCGAGTGATTGAACAGCAGATCGGTCGAATTCTTGCGCAGGACGTCTGTCGCTTCTTTCGCGAGAAGGGAATCGGGAATGAGAGGAGCACGGACGAGCTTTCGCGTGGTCATTTGATGTTTCCTTTCAAGAGCGGCCAGGGGCAGGCGACACACATTGGCTCGCGAGCCCAACGCCTGATGATCAACTCGAAGTAACCGCGAGCACGATTTTTCCTTTCGGCTGGGGCCGCACGCGCTCCAGCATTAAATGGGCTTCACGCGCGTCCGCGAGGGGCAAGACAGCTCCTACCTTTGTTCGCAACTTTCCAGCATCGACGAGACGGGCGATCTGCATCAGATGTCGGCTCGTGACGTTGACAAGAAAGAAGCTGGCCTCAACACCGTGGCGCTTTGCAAGATCCTGATCCGGGTGGGAAACCGCGGAGATCAGCTTGCCGCCGCGGCGGAGAACCTCGAACGAACGGTTTTGTGTTTCGCCGCCGACCAGATCGATGACGGCGTCCGCCTCGCGAACCTGCTCCTCAAACCGCTGAGCGCGATAGTCGATCACGGCATGTGCGCCGAGGTCGCGCACCAATGGAATATCATGAGCCGCGGCAGTCGCGATGGTCTGGAGACCCCCGCGCCGGGCCAATTGAACCGCATAGGACCCGACGTTCCCTGCTGCTCCGTGGATGACCACCTTTTGGCCTTCCTTGAGCTGGGCCCGGTCAAACAGAGCTTGCCATGCGGTGACGGCAATGACAGGAACAGAGGCGGCTTCAACGTGGGTCAGCGAAGCGGGCTTGTTAGAGACCATTCCGGCAGAAGCCAACGCGTATTCGGCGTAGGCTCCGACAAACTTCGGATTTGTAACGCCATAAACCTGATCTCCCACGCGCAAATCCGAAACGCCTGGGCCCACGCCGACGACTTCACCCGAAAGGTCAGAGCCCAAGGTGAGAGGGAGCGGTTGCGGCAAAGCGCTCTTTCCGGCCCTGATCCATCCATCCCACGGCCCGACCCCTGCGGCTTCAACCTTGACCAGGACCTCGCCAGGGCCGGGTTCCGGCCGCGGGACGCGCTCCAATTTCATGACCTCAGGTGGCCCAAACTCGTGAACACGCCAGGCCACCATTGTTGAACGAGCTCGCTCGTGACTAGCCTGAGGATTGACGCTGCCGGGGGTCATCTCACTCGCTCCCTTCCGCTCGCCATGACTACCGCCCGCGCTCGTCCTGACGAGTGCAATGGGCGAAGCCTTCCGCCAATGAAATTGGCGGATGGCTCTGCCCCATATGTCGCAATCGATCCTGCCTGGGACAACAAACAGCATCCTTTGGATCAGGACAGGCGTACGTCGTTTCCTGACAACGGCGGTCGATGGGCCCGGCTCTGACCGATAACCCCCGGCCGCTTTCGGACGGCCGGCTGGCTAGAATTCGGATCGAGTGGAATCGGATGCTGGTCCCAGACATCAACGTAGCGTCCATGGACTTTCGCCTGGCAGATCCAGACGAGCGTGTTCGGCACCGCGGCCATCCTTGTCGTACAGTGGCAGTGAACGATGGCTCGGCCGTCAAGCCGGAGCCTTGAAATCGTACGAGATGCGTCCGGCTGGCAGATAGAACAGAGCGATGACAGCGCCACCTCTCACCTCCGGATAGTGCCGGCTGCCAGGGTCGGGCGCCGTCCAGCCAGGCCCTTGCCAACCCTGCAGTCCCTTCAACTCCGCGCTTTTGTTCAGGGGCACGACAAGGTTGAGCTCGCCATAGGGGTGGCCGTGATACTGGCCGCGGAGCACGTCGCTATCACCCTCGTCCTTGAAGCGACGCGGATCGGCGCTATTCATGTACACGGCGGTGATGCTGAACTGGAACGTCTCGGGAGTTGGCTCCAGGATACGGCTGCGCCGGTAATTCGGTCCGTCGACCTCCTGGTTTGCCGCCCATCCCTCCTCAACTCCGATTTTAATCAGGCGGCTCAGATCCTGATAGAGCGAGCTTTGCTCGCCATATTTCTCGTTGAGCCAGCGCTCCATCTCGGCGCCGGGCGTCATATCCTTGACCTCCCGCAAGAACGGAATACTGCGTTGAATTAGTTCTTCCCGGCTTCCCATGGCCCTCTCCTCTTTCTCGATTGGATCTCACGTTTCAAAGCCCGCAAACGTGGCGAACTCATTGACGTCCGCCCGCGGCATCAATCTTTCCGCCCCCACAACCCTTGCACGGCCGATCGAAACGCCGCACACCACCATTTGCTCCGTCGGGATCGACAGCAACGGACGGAGGATCCGGTGATATTTCGCGAACGTCTCCTGCGGACAGGACTGAAGTCCGCGCCCTGCCGCTGCCAGCATCACGTTCTGCACGAACATTCCGAGGTCGAGCCAGCTTCCGACTTCCAGGCGACGGTCGATGGTTACGATCAGTCCGACCGACGCGCCAAAGAATGTATAGTTTTTCGCAGTCTGCCGTGCCCGCGCCTCGGAATCGGTTTGCGCGATCCCGAGCGCGCCGTAGAACAGTTGACCGAACTGCTGTCGCCGCCTGAGGTACGGCTCGGGCAAGTCGCTGGCGTAATATTTGTATTCCGACACGTGCTCGTCGCGCGACGTCTGGTGCGCCTCCAGCAGCGCCGCCGACACCCTGTCCTTGACCGCGCCCGCGAGCACATAGACGTGCCAGGGCTGAATGTTCGCTCCGCTTGGTGCGAACCGCGCTGCGCCGAGAATCTGCTCGACGGTCCGCCGCGGGACCGGATCGTCGCAGAAGTCGCGGCACGCCGTTCGGCCGGTCATGATCTCGTCGATGCCTCCAGGGGCAACGGACACTAAGCTTTCGCCGGTCACGGCTTCCTCAGGAGCGGGCATCCTCCTTCCTCCATCGGCCTGAACGCTTCTTCCCCGGGAATGGTCGCGAGTAGCTCGTAGTAGTCGAACCTGTATTTCGACTCTTCCGGCGACTTGACGCGAAAAGATACATGCCACGGATCAGCCGTCCGTCCTCGCGAATCCGGCCGTTGCTCGTCATGAAATCGTTCACCGGCATTTCGCGCATCCTGGCAGCCACCGTCGGTCCATCCAGCGTGCCTGCCGCTTCGACTGCCCGAAGATAATGCGCCACCGCTCCATAGGTGCCGGCATGGATCATTGTCGGGACCTTCTGCGTCTTGTCGACAAAGCGCTTCGACCATTCACGCGTTTCACCATTGAGATCCCAATAGAATGCCGAACTGAGCATCAGGCCCTTGGCACTCGGCAATCCAAGACTATGGATATCGGCAATGAAGACGATCAGGCCGGCAAGCTTTTGTTGATGCGTGATTCCGAACTCTGCGGCCTGCTTTACCGCGTTGATGAAATCACCCCCAGCATCGGCGAGTGCGATCACGTCCGCTTTTGAGGACTGCGCCTGCAGCAGGAAGGAAGAGAAATCGGGCGTGTTGACCGGATGCTTGACCGCGCCGACGACATTGCCGCCGGTCGCCTCGATAACGCGGCGGCTGTCGGCCTCGAGCTGCACGCCGAGGGAATAGTCGGCCGAGAGAAAGAACCAGCTCTTTGCGCCAAGCGTGAGATCGCCTTGGCGGTGCCCTGCGACAGGGCATGAGTATCGTAGGTCCAGTGGATGCCCGTCAGCGAGCACTCGTCACCGGTCAAGCGCGATGTTGCCGCGCCTGTGGCGAGAAACAACTTCTTCTTGTCACGCGCAATGCCCTGGACCGCGAGCGCAACAGCGGAATTCGGCACGTCAAGGATCGCCTCGACGCCCTCGTTTTCGAACCAGCGCCGTGTGATCGCCGCACCCACGTCCGCCTTGTTCTGGTGGTCGCTGGCGACGATCTGGATGGATCGCCCGAGCACTTTGCCCCCAAAATCCTCAACGGCCATCTGCGCCGCAACCACCGAGCCCTGACCGCCGTTGTCGGCGTAGAGCGAGGACATGTCGGTCAGAACACCGAGCTTGACAGGAGGATCTTGCGCAACAGCCGGCGTCGCAAGTAGCGCCGACGCCACCATCGCAACAACCATATTGCGTTCGACACCCGACATCTCGCTGGATCTCATTGCGGCCCTCCTTCAGACAGGCGACGGGGATAATGACGGGATCGAACTGCGACGGAAGTGAAACCTTCGCAGATCTGTCCTGAACCGCCTTCAGATTGGTCGCACCGGCGGCAGCGTGTCTCCGGTAGCTCCGCGGTTGCGTCCAGCGTGCGCCTGGCTTTAACTGGATTCCGCCGCGGCATGTGCGCACGCGGCTGGCTGCCAACAGGATCCTCGCCGTGTCCGTTTCCTTCAAGACATTGGACTTGAACCTGCTCAAGGTGTTCGACGCCGTAATGGAGGAACGCAGCGTGCTGCGCGCCAGCCAGAAGGTTGCGCTGAGCCAGTCCGCCGTCAGTCATTCACTTGCCCGCCTTCGCGAGATGCTGGAGGACGATCTGTTCGTGCGCACGGCCACGGGCATGCAACCCACCACGCGCGCGCTGACGATGGCGCCCCAGGTTCGCGAGGCCCTGCGAACCCTCGAGGCGGCGGTCGAGCTGCCGACCTTCGCCCCGGCGACGTCAACCAAGCAGTTCACGCTAGCCGCCAACGACTTCACGACGATGGTCCTGGCATCTCCGCTCCTGAAACTACTCAGCCGGGAGGCGCCATCCATTGACCTGACCATCAAGCCGGTGACCCGGATCGACCTTGCCGAGCAGATCGATCTCGGTCGCATCGACGTCGCTATCGGCGTCTTCTCGGCCCCGCCGGGCCGCTTCCGCACGTCGCTGTTATTTGAATATGACGACGTGCTGATTGTCGGCGGAAAACGTAAACTCGGCCGGCTGGACAAAGCAAAACTTGCGCGCCTGTCGCTGGTCGTCGTCTCCTTTGGCGGCGAGCAGGAGGGCGCGATTGACGGATTCATTTCGGAGAGAGGTCTCGCCCGACGCTCTGAGATGTATGACCGAGCGGCGCTCGAGCGGGCGCTCTCCGAAAGCGACCGGCCGCTGCGGATCGCGGTTTCTTTGCCGCATTTTCTTGCCCTGCCCGCGCTGCTCCAGGATTCCGAACTGGCGGCCATCGTCCCGCGTCCGCTGGCAAGGGAGCTCGCGCAACATCATGCGATTGGGACATACGAGCTGCCCTACACCACTACAGCGGTCGAAGTCCGCCTGTTATGGCATGAACGTGTCGAGGGCGAACGATCGCACGACTGGCTTCATGAGATCCTCCGACGCGCGGCCGAGGATCTCAGACGCGGGCGTTAGGAGGATTGCGGCTTCCCTATCGAGCGGCCGTCGTACCTGACATCGGAACCCAGCGCTCACCGTCGAAACGTTGCGGCCGCAGCGTCTTGATTAGGCGATAGTCGTCAGGGCTTGAGCTGACGGTGATACCGGGAATCAGGCCCGGAAGCATCACATTCTTCAGCGTCGTGGCTTGCTTCATTAGATTCTGCGGTGAGAGGTCATCGCCGCAGGCTTCGATCACCCGGGTCATGAGGACCGCGACGTTCCATCCGGTGAAGTTGAGCTGATCCTCGATGTCGCCTTCCGGATAATACTTCTTCATGAAGGCCAGCCATCCCAGGTAGGCTGGATCATTGGTCCACTCGGGGTCGCCCACAGTCTTGGTCGGCGTAGCCGAAATCGCGCCCTTGGCGTTTGCGAGCCCCGCCGGCTTGAGGATCGTCGCGACAAAATTGCTCCCGATCGGCAGAAACTGTTGCGCATGCCAGCCAACTTCACCGGCCTTCCGGATCGCCTGAGAAGTGAACTTGCCTGTTGACGCGTTCAGGAACACGTTGGCATTGCTGCTGGCCAACGTGACGACCTGGGACTCTACTGTCGGAGATGTCACCTCATAGGGCGCGACGGCAACGACCCCCGCCTGCGGATCGAGCCGCGCCAGCTCGGCCTTGAAGCTGCGGAGATACTCGCGTCCATAATCGTCGTTCTGGTAGAGCACCGCGACACGAGCCTGCGGAATGCTCTCGGACACAAGCCGCGCGTAGATCGCGGCCTCGGTACTGAACAGCGTCATTCCCGAGATGGTGTAGGGGCTGGTCTTCGGATCAGCAAAACGATCGCTCGCGGCAAAGACGAAAAGCTGCGGCACCTTCCGGCTATTCAGGTATTTTTGGACCGCCCCGTTCTGCGCTGTCCCCATGCTGCCGAAGATCGCAACGACTTCGTCGCTCTCGACCAGCCTGCGGGTTTGCTCCACCGCCTTCGGCGGACTGTAGCCATCATCAAGCGAGATTAGCTTGATCTTGCGGCCGTTGATTCCACCGCGCTCGTTGATCATCTGGAAGTAGCGGCTCTGCACCTTGCCGACGGAGCTCAGCGCCGAGGCCGGACCGCTATAGGGCATCGTCTGCCCGAGGATCACTTCGCCCTCGCCCGCCATGACCGCCCCCGAGGTAACCAATGATGCCGCGAACAGGAATGCTGCGCCAAGTCCTCGCATATTACCTCCCACTTATTTCTTACCGGAATTATTCTTCCTAGGAAGATATTTGTCAATACTGGACTTCGGGGCAACCATCCAACCGGGGATTTTACCACCGATCCTCGACCAATCGCTGGAACCCGCCGCGACACGCGGCGACGGGGATGTTAGATTGAACGAACGTATGATGCAGGTGCATTCGGCCAGGACCAAGGCGAGCAGAACCAGGGTGAGAAGGAATGCGGAAGCAGAGAGTGTCGCGTGTGACAATGTCCGTCGGCAAACCGGCATCCAACACCGAAAGCGGCCTGTACGACGATATCGAAGCCGCCTGGCTCGAGCAGCGCCCTGATCTCGATCTCGCCGCGGCCTGCACCTTGCTGCGGCTGGAACGCGTCAGCCTGCTTCACGAAATTCGGCTGCAGGAAATATCGAAGACCGTTGGCCTGCAGACGGGCGAACTGTACGTTCTGTTGGCACTGCGCCGGTCCGGAAAGCCGTATGAACTGCGCCCGACCGACCTGTTCCGTGCCCTGCTGGTGACGTCCGGAGCTATGTCCAAGCGTGTGGCACGGCTGCAGGAAGGCGGATTCGTTCTTCGTGTCTCGGCGAATGACGATGGCCGGTCGGAGCTGGTTCGCCTCACCGCGAAGGGCCTTGCCACTGCCGACCGCGGCATCACCGAGATCGCCAGGGTCGTCGAAAGCGTGACCGAGGCGAGCGGACTGACCATGGCCGAGCTCGCAACGCTCGACAAGTGCTTGCGCAAGCTCTTGACCGTGAGGGCCGTGAAGGCGACGAAGAAAGCCGGCCGTCCGGTGGCGGGCTAGGACGCGATGTCGCGCGACTGGACAACCGCCCTGTCGACCGCCTGCAGGGACGCCTTGATATCGAACAGGTCATCTGCGGCCTGCGCCGGCGTCAGCGAAATCCCCGCAGCGATCAGGCGCCGCGCCACCGTCTGGTCACCCGGCCTGTTGATGCTGTCGACCCCGACCATTCTCCCCTTCCTGTAGTGGAATACTGAGAACCTGCCCTCCTCGATCGAGCCGCGGGTCACCATCTGGTCGCAACGTCCGGAGAGCCCTACAATCTGGATCTTGAGGTCATACTGATCCGACCAGAATCTGGGGACGCTATCGTAGGGCGCATGACGATCCGCAATCGCCAGCCCGGCCGCCTTGCCCTGGTCCTGGGCGTTCTGGACCGACTCCAGCCTGATCCAGTCCTCCGCAAATCGATTGTAGTGGTTAGCGCAATCGCCTGCGGCGCAGATCTCGGGCACCGCTGTGCGGCCTTGTTCATCCACGAGGATTCCATTCGAGCACCGGAGCCCGGCGTCATTGGCGAGCTCATCATTTGCGATTCCGCCGATTCCGACAACGACGAGATCCGCGCCCAAACGGCTGCCGCTGCGAAGGTCAACTCCAACGACTTGCCCGGCGCTACCGGAGATCGCAACGACGGTCTCACCGAGCCTCACATCGACCTCTGCTTGCCCATGGGCGTCGAGCAGGAAACGCGAAACTACGGGCGACACCGCCCGCTCGAGCAGCCGCAAGGCTGCTTCGATCACCGTGACCTTCTTGCCAAGCTTCGCCGCCGATGATGCGACCTCGAGTCCAACGAACCCACCACCGACAATGACGATCTCGGCCGCCCGCGCCAGACGTGCCCTGAGATCGATGGCATCGGCAACTGTTCTCAGATAGGAGACGCCGTCGAGCTCGGCGCCAGGGATTGAAATACGCCGCGCCCGCGATCCCGTGGCAATCACGAGCTTGTCGAAATTCAGCCGCCTACCGCCCTGCACTGCGAGCTGCCTGGCCGCCAGATCTACCTCGGTCACGCGTTGGCCGAGCAGCATGTCGATTCGCTCGCGCGCAAAGAACGCGTCATCGCGCAGGACGAGATCCTGCGCGCCAGCCTCTCCGAGCAAAAACTCCTTGGATAGCGGCGGCCGCTCATAAGGGAGCGATTGCTCGTCGGCAACGATGGTCACGGGCTCGGAATAACCGGCCCCGCGGGCACCGAGCGCCGCCTGAACACCGGCATAGGAGGCTCCGATGACGACGAGCCCGCTCACGCTTCAGCACCCAGCGTGTGATCGGGACCTTTCTCATTCGCAGCGCCCTCGTCGATATCCACATAAACCTCGCCATCGCGGATCTCGACCTCGAACGACCTGATGTCTTTGTAGGCGCCGGACTGACACTTGCCGTCGCGCACATCGAACATCGCACCATGCAGCGGACATTCAACGACATGGCCTTCGAGAAAGCCTGTCGAGAGCAACGCGAACGCATGCGAGCAGACGTCGTCGGTTGCATAGATGTGGTCGTCGACCTTGTAGAGCGCGACCCTCTGGTCGCCAGCCTTGAAGCCCAACGGCTCCCCGTCGGGCAGTTTCGAGGCGGCACACAGATGCTTCCAGGTCATGGCCAAGATATCTCCTGAATCGGGAAATGGGCGCGGACCATATCCGCGCCGATGCTTCGCTTCCTATCAGCGGGGAATTTGCCGCCAGTCCTCGGCGGCGGATGCCAGCCGACCACCGACCGCACGGATGTCCTTGTACGACATGGACTCGCTCTGGCCGCTCTTCGGCGGTTTGCCTTCCATGAAGCCGCGCACTTCCTCAAGCAATTGGCGCCGTACCCTGACGATCGCCTGGTCCGCAGAACAGAGATATTCCTGCGTACGGTCGACAATAGGGCCCATGCTGACCATCACAACGAAGTCCTCGATGACGATCTCGTGGAATCCGGTGCTGTTGCCGGCATCCATGATCTGGCGGTTCTGTCCCCAATTGTTGGTTTGATCGCCCGGCAGGCCGCCGGCCATCGGCCACTGATTGGCCCGCTGCACTTTGCGCCAGGAATCCACCGGCTTCTCGGGATTGTAATAGATGTACCACTGGATCAGGTTCTCATCGTCGATCGGGACGGCGATGATAGCGGTGCGATCCTGCTGCGGTCCCGAGTAAATTGGTGCGATCAATCCATAGTAAGGCATCACGAACTCCGTCACACGGGCGAGACAAGATCCATCGGCGGCGGAGCGAAGCGCGGCTGCGCGGAATCCATACGGCTTCTTGTCGCACTGGTAACTGACCTCGGTGTTGACCCGAGTTGCCGCAAAATCCGTTGCCGAGCTTGCGGTCCAGCTCTGGTGCAGCAGGGCGACGTGGGAAGAGTCGATGGTTGCCTCGACCCCTTGCAACCAGTTCGCATTGAGCTCAATCCCGGCTGCGTAGACCTGGTCCGGCGGCAAATCCATCCATTCGAAGTCTGGCGCGGGAGGCGCCTTGCCTTCGCCAAGCCAGACCCAGATCAAGCCTGCGCCTTCACGCGTCGGGTAGCCCTTCGCCCTGACGGTCTTGGCGAACTCCCTCGGATTGTTCGGCTCATTGGGAACATCGAGCACCTCGCCACCGGCGTTGATCTTCCAGCCATGAAACAGGCAGGTCAGCGAGCAATCTTCGACCCGCGCGAGCGCGAGCGAGGCGCCCCGGTGCGGACAGGCTTCATCAAGGAAGCCGACAGTCCCGTCCCTTCCGCGGAAGGCCACGAAATTGCGACCGAACAGCTTGACGCGCACAGGCGCTTCGCCCTTGCGCACTCGCACCGAGAGGATGGCCGGCAGCCAGTAGTGCTGACGCAGCATTCGTCCCATCGGCGCGTCACCTGTAACGCGGCACAACAGTTCATTCTCTTCCCTCGTGATCATGGCGATCCATCCCTAGTTGACCGTTTCGCAATGCCTGCGTATTATCTTCCTTGGAAGATTATTGTCAACATAGCTTCCACAGAAGATAGATTGGGATGGTTGTATGTCCGGGAGACATCTGAAAGATTCTATTGCGCTGGTGACGGGAGGAAGCCGCGGGGTCGGCAAGGGCGTAGCCATCGCCCTCGCCGAGTCCGGAGCGACCGTGATCGTGACCGCGCGCACACGCAACAGCGACAGCGGCGCCGAATGGCCCGGCTCTCTCGACGAGACAGTGGCCGCGATCGACGAGGCCGGCGGCAAGGGTGTTGGCCTTCTCTGCGACCATTCCGACGACAGTTCAGTCAGGGACGTCTTCGACCTGATCCGGCGCGACTATGGACGCCTCGACGTGCTCGTGAACAACGTCTTTGCGGCCCCCAACACCATGCCGGTCAACGTGCCCTTCTGGCAGGTACCGACCTCACTGTGGGATACGCTGCACCGCGTCGGCCTACGCTCGCACTTCGTCGCCAGCCAATTAGCAGTCCCATTGATGCTGCCGCAGCGACGCGGCCTGATCGTCAATACGTCGTCAGGCGGCGGCGTCCGCTACACCTTCAACGTTCCGTTCGGCGTGCAGAAATCCGGCGTCGACCGGATGGCCCGCGACATGGCGCATGAACTGAAGCCGTTCGGCATTTCTGCCGTCTCGATCTGGCCCGGTTACATCAAGAGCGAGAAGCTCGCGGCGCAGCCCGATCGGGTGCCGGCGGCGCTCGCCAAGCTGATTGCCGAGCGAGGCGAAACGCCGGTTTTTGTCGGGCGCGCGATTGCGGCCCTTGCGGCCGATCCGGACGTGATCACCAAGACCGGACAGATCCTGCTCGCCTCGGAACTGGCCTCTGAATATGGCTTCACCGATGTTGATGGCAGAATCCCCCCTCCGCCGAGCCGCGATCCCGCGCCGCTTTCGGTGTTCACCCCCGCAAAAGGGTAGTTGAGATCAAATAGGAGACGCCGGATGACTGCTATGTTGGGAACGATGACGACGCTCGCAGGACGGGACTGGCGCCAGCTGTCGCTGGCTGCCGTGGCCGGTCTTGCCTGCGCGCTCGCGATCGCAAGAACGCTGCCGGTTGCAATGACCGTCTTATCGGCAATTCCTGCCCCGCTCTGTGCCGATAATGCGTCGGGTGGGCCGCTGAATAAGGTCGAGGTAATCGCCTCGCATGGACTGCCCAATGTCCGGGGCAAGCGAGTGACGGTCGTCCGCGTGAGCTATGGCCCCGGCGGTTTTACACCGCCGCACCGCCATGGCGGCTCAGTTACGGCCTACATCACAAAGGGCAAAGTCCGCTCCCAGCTCCAAGGAGGCCCACTGGAGACATTCGAGGCCGGGCAATCGTTCTTCGAACCGCCCGGCGCGATACATTTGGTCTCTGCCAACGCAAGCAATACCGAACCGGCCGAACTGATTGCCGTTTTCGTGGCCGACGAAGGAGCACAATTGACGACCTTGCTCGATCAGTAGCGGATAACAACGCGGATCATGGGAGTGCGCCCCGTTCTCGCCGGAGATATCGCTGTGATACGCCCTCTCAACCCGGCGGCTCGCTCTGCTTGCCGTCAGTGATGTGCCGCCCAACCTTCAATCGTTCTCCTCGTCCAACGCAATTCCCTCCAGCGACCGCTAACGGCAGGCGCGCAATATCGCAGGAGATCGTAGGCTAGCGTGCAAAATCGTACGATTGGTAGCGGGGGAGCGCTACCGCCTTTCCCCACAATCGTCGGAGCTTCGATATCTTCTTCGAAACCGAGCCTGACCCCCGCCTGCTTCGTCTTTACTTCGTCCGACAGTGGGAATGATCGGAGCTCCGAATGGCGGAATCAAAATCCGCTGAATTCGCGAGTAAAATCAATGAATCTTCTGAGTTTTCTTCCTCCGTTCACCCACTGACACCATTGGCAAATTTCCCGAGTTCAGAATGCGCGCCCGAGGGGCGAGCACGAGCGCCGCAGGAAATGGGGGACCGGTAGCGCAACTGCCGCGATAGCCGTGCCAACTCTCAAGAGCATTGAGCAGACACGTTCCTTACCCGAATGAGCCGCGCGGTGATAAGCGCTTGGAGGCAGCCGCCGCAGGAAGCCAGGCCTGGGTCAACGGTTGCGCCGCGTGCCAAAAAGGTAGACGCTCGCGCACACAGACTTTCGGGCCGCTTCGAACGCGCTAACGGAGGAACGTCGGGGGTTCGAGTCGGGGGGATTCACGCGCCCCCTCCTCGGAACTCTTCATCGTCATCCGGAGAGAAGGAAAAAGCTGCCTGAAGGCATTCTCTCTGGTGCTCATTCCGAACCAAATGGACGAACCCGCGACCTCCGGCGTGAGAGGCCTGAACAAAGGCCTGCAATCGAGCTCTGAGCCACATCCATGCTCCACACGTTAAGGGCGCTTCATCGGACACTTTCGTGCGGCGGTCCATCTCGGCATGTTCGAAAATCGACAGGTGAAAGCAACCAATCTCGCTGACTATGTCGGGGTGCCACGCTCGAGCATGGTTCTCGAGGAACTCGAACGGTCGTCCAAATCGAGCGAAGGGGTACGACAGGGGGGAAAGCCAAGAACAAGATCAATGACTTATGCACCCTCACCGGTCATTCAGGCGCCTTGATCGCAAACGGCAATTTCCAGCGGCGCCCGCCCCATCGGCGCGATCCTGCTCGAACATAACGATGAGTGACCGTTCCGCGCGCATGCTACATGATGCAGGAGATCGCACCGCTGAGCGACGGTCCCAGCCTCAGCCTTCCGGCTATCACCAGCTGATCTGCCCGGCTCTTGCCTGGTCGACGCGGTGTGCCGCCGCCAGTTCAGCCCAGCCGAACTCTAGACATCGACCAGGCGGTCCCGTTGAGTAGGCGACGGCCGCTATCCGCCGTGCCCGCGGGAGCGGTGCGCGCGGCACCGTTTGCGACGTCGCTCACCTGGCAGCAATCGCTCTACAATGCGATCAATCGCTCTGGGGCAGCGCCGCATACCGCTGGCTACCATCACTGTATCGACGCCAACAACGGTCGGAGAACAATGATGGCCTGGAAGAGCTTCGTCAGCGAATCTGCGACACTTGCATCGCGGCCAAGGGTCCTCACAACAACGTTCATGTGCGCCCTCTCGGCGACGGTTCGTCTCACTTCGACAGCGGATGAAGCAACCAGGGTTCCGGCGCCCCCGGCTCCCATGCTCAATTCCATGGTTTCAATCATGACCAGGAACGGTGCTCCGATCTTTTGCAGGGGCTGGAGGCCGAAGCCCGCCCAGCGAACGGTCTTTCGGAGCCCGAGCAGTTGCCGCGCTTGGCCGCTTTAGCAAGACGCCGGACATATCGCCATGATCCGAGTCACAGCAGCCACGCGCGCGTCGATCGTCGATGCCATGAAAGCGATCACCGGTGCTTCGCCAAAGGCGCGCGCCAGCTTCGCCAATGGCCGATGCTTCCGGGGCACCTATATTCCGTCGGACCGAGCCGAGGAGATTACGAAGTCCCGGAGCTTCACAAGGCCGTCGCGTGTGCTGGCCCGCTTCTCGGTGGAGGGCGGCAATCCACGGATGTCAGATGCCGGCAACCTCGCGCTGCGTGGCTTTAGCTTCAGCCTCGGCGACGCTCACCATCGTTCCGACATCCTCACGCAAAGCGCTCCCGTTCACTACGCGAGGACGCTGCGCCAGATGATTGGGTTCCTTAAGGCACGCGTTCCGGGACCGGACGGAAAGCCCAACTTGGAGGCGATCGAGGCGTTCTCCGTCGCCAACCCCGAAACGCTCTATCAGGCAGACTACGTCGCTACTCATCCGCTGCCGCCAAGCTTTGCCGGCACGACCTACTGGGCTGTCCACGCCTTTCCCGCGACGAATGCGAGCGGCGAGACGCAGTTCATCAAATTCAAGGTCGCCCCGGTTGCAAGCAACGACGCGACGACCAAGGGCGAAGTAAGGGCGGAGTCAGCCGACGTCCTGCACGGCGACCTCGAAAGCCGGATTACCTCCGGCGACATCCGCTTCAGCCTGATGGCGCTGCTCGGCCGCCCCGATGACCCTGTCCTGGATGTCACGATCCGATGGCCTGACGAGGATAGTCGCGAGGCGGTGCGGCTCGGAACAATCGTGATCACCGCGACTGAAGCGAACGAGCTGTGTGACGCATCCGTCTTCAATCCGGCAAATCTCGCCCAGGGCATCGGCTATCCACCGGATGAGATCTTTGCGGCGCGCCAGGCCGCATACGCCATTTCACTGGCGCAGCGCCGCTGATCCACGCTCACGTCTCGCCATCCCCGGCGCCAAGGGCTTCGCGGCGCCAGGCTGCGGGGCTGACGCCGACCAGCGCCGAAAAGACCTTCGTCAAGTGGCTTTGATTGGCAAAGCCGGCCGACACCGCGATCTCGGCCAGCGACAGGCCGCGCACGGTCATCAATTGTTTTGCGGCCTTCACGCGCTGGCGAAGCAGCCACTGATGCGGCGGCAGGCCTGTGGAAATGCGAAACGCACGTGAGAAATGGCTGACCGAGAGATCGAACTCTGCCGCGACCTGCGGCAATGAAAGCGTCCCGCCGAGATCGGAATCGAGCCTTTCGCAGGCGCGCTTCACCTGCCAGGGGGCAAGCCCGCTGCGGCTTGGTTTGGCGGCTGGCGTCAGTCCCCCATAGGTCTGGGCGACATGTGCCGTGAGCGCGAGCATCATATGATCGATGAAGAGCTGGTTGGTCTCGTCCGACCGATGCAATGCCTCGAGCAGTGACGCGCCGAGATGACGGACGACACCATCGTCATGGCCGATACCGGGCTGGTAGCCGAGTTCGCCAATGCGCTGACTGCCGCCCTGCTTGGCAATGTCGTCCAGTGCCGAGCGCGGCAGATAGAAAAAGAGAGAGTGAAACGGCTTGTCAATCACGTAACGCGGGTCGCGCTTTACGTCATACAGATAGGTCGCGCCGGCGCGGATATCGGTCTTGATGACGCATCGTCCGCATTCCCAGCATTCGCAGTCCAGGTAATCGCGAAGCTTGAGGCTGACGAGATAGGCGTCCTCGGAGGGGAATGAGCCCGAAAGCATCCGCACAGGGTTGTCATTCCGCGTTTCGGTCACGGCCAGTTCGGCGCTGCGCAGCGAACGCGTGATCAGCGCGGGCGCCTTCTTCAGATGGAAGACCTGCCCGAGCCTGTGCCCATATAGGCTTGGTATTGGCGCCGATTGAACGATCACGTCGCGTTGTCCCTGACGCCCATCGCTTCACGGCGCCACACCGCCGGGCTGACGCCGACCTGGGCCGAGAACACCTTGGTGAAGTGGCTTTGGTTGGCAAATCCGGCCGATATCGCAATCTCGGCCAACGGCAGGTCACGCACGCTCATCAATTGCTTGGCCGCCTTCACGCGCTGGCGAAGCAGCCACTGATGCGGCGGCAAGCCGGTGGAGATGCGAAATGCGCGTGAAAAGTGGCTGACCGACAGACCGAATTCGGCCGCGATGTGTTGCAGTGAAAGGGTCCCGCCGAGATCGGAGTCGAGCTTTTCGCAGGCTCGCCTCACCTGCCACGAGGCAAGCCCACCACGGGCCTGATCGGCAACGCGCTGCAGTCCGCCATAGGTTTGCGCGACGTGCGCGGTGAACGCAAGCATCATGTGATCGACGAAAAGCTGGTTGGCCTCGGCCGGCTGGCGCAGCGCTTGCAACAGCGAGCCGCCGATATGGCGCATGACGCCGTCCTGATGGCCGGAGCCAAACTGACACGCGAGGTCCCCAATGCGCGGCGCGCGGGCTTCTTCAGCGATTCCGTCAAGCGCCGAACGCGGAAGATAGAAATGGAGCGAATGGGACGGCTTGTCGATGATATAGCGCGGATCGGTCCTGAGGTCGTACAGCCACGTCGTGCCGGTTCTGACGTCAGCCATCGTGACACACTTGCCGTGCGCCCAGAGCTCGCAATCCGGATAGTCCTGAAGTTTCAGGCTAACGAGATATGCATCATCGGCCAACGAACCGGAAAGACCCGGCACGGGGTTGTCAGTCTTGGTTTCCGTGACTGCAAGATCGACGCCGCGCAGTGAACGCGTGATCAGCGAGGACGGTGCATCCCTCAGATGCAAGTACCGTCCAACCCTCTGTCCGAAGGTGCTCGCCTGTGCCATTTCGATCGGCCGATCCGCGGAATTTTGACCGGGCAGCTCATCTGACTGTCGCCGCAAAGTCGGTGCGCATTATCCGGTATCGCAGTGCGGAGGTCTAGGTTTGCGGCCCCTTGAATTGCGGTTGTGATCGTCGGCCGCCTCGATTGCCACAAAGCGAATTTCCGAAGTGATTTCAATGTTCCGTGCGACTTTTCCTCCTGTCAATCTGACGGAAGGTCCGCAGCAACAGATCACAAAATGTCACTTCGAAGCGCTTTGAGCAGAATCGGGAAAAGCCGAGCCGCTTTGGGAAAGACCCCGTAGTCCTACGGGCCTAGAACGCGCGCCAAGAGCTCGCGGCGCCTGGCGGATCGAGCAGAAAAGAAGCAACGGCTTCCAGCCCGTAATTCACACCGGCGACGCGAGTGCAGTCTCCTCTGAAACGAGCATACCGCCATGATTGAACAGACATTGCACGATTCTGCGCATGAGAATCCATCGACCGCCTCCGAGCTAAGCCAAGGCCACCGACCGGTCTCCGACCAGCGTTCCGCCGATGCCGAAATGGCGCGCGTCCTCCACACCACGCCGATCCGTATGGCATTGGACTCCTCCGGTGCCGGAATCGCCCACTGGCAACATGACCCATTGCACGATGTCGTCCAGCCCATGAGCCACCACGTGATCATGGCCTACAACGGCTCGGTGCAGCGCATGGAGCGGCGATCGGGACAAACAGTTGCGAAAGGAACGTTTCGTCGCGGGGTCGTGATCATCATTCCGGAAGGATCAAGCTCCCGATGGGACATTCCGAAACCTGTTGATGTCGTTCAGCTCTATCTTCCTCACGCAACGCTGCGCCGCGTCGCCGACGAAACCGTGACGCGTACGCCGACCGACCTCCTGGAGCGAACCGCGCATCCCGACGCCATTACGTCCCGATTGCTCTTGAGCGCGGCCGACGCGCTGGAGAGCAACCGGGCCCTGGATGCGCTGTTCAGGCATCAGCTTACAGACCTCCTGGCCACGCGCCTCTTGGCTGCGCACACCAGCTCGCCAACGACATTCCAGCCGACCACGGGTGGACTCTCCCCGAAGGTCCTGGGCCGTGCCATCGAACGCTTGCGCTCGGACAGCGATGCGGACGTCTCGCTCGATGCCCTGGCTTCCGATGCCGGCCTGTCGCGCTTCCACTTCTGCCGCGCCTTCAAGGAGAGCACCGGGCTCTCGCCTCATGCATGGCTGCGGCAATACCGGCTCGAGCAAGCCATGAATATGCTGCGCAATACTGATGCGTCGATCGTTTCGGTGGCGGCGGAGCTTGGCTATGCCTCTCAGACCGCCTTCGCCGCGGCGTTCAGACGATTGACCGGGGAAGCGCCGAGCGATTGGCGGCGGCGCGTCCGTTAGCAACATCTCCCTGCAGTTAACGAAATGCCTCCCGAATGCGAGGACAGATCCATGAAGAAGCCGATCGAGCACGATCCTTTGGAGGCTCTGCCGATGACGCCCACTGCGCGCCTCAGCGATTCGCGAGTCGCCGAGCGGCGCCCCGCCAACGCAGAGATGGCGCGCGTCCTCAAGACCGCACCGCTTCAGATGGCTTCAGACCCTTCCAGTGGCGCTATCGCCCATTGGAAGCATGGGGCTCTGCACGACGTGGTCGAACCCATGACTGACCACGTCATCATGACTTACCCGACAGGCCTTCAGCGCTTGGAGCGGCGCAACGGGAAATCGGTTGCGATTGGAACGGCACGTTCCGGAGTTGTGACGATCATCCCCGCTGGTTCGAGCGCCAGATGGGACATCCCTGGCGCCGTCGATGTCATCCAGCTCTATCTTCCGCACAAAACGCTCGAACGCGTTGCCCGCGAAGCCGATGCACCCGTTCCCGGCGATCTTCTGGAACGGACGGGGCATGCCGACCCCATCACGTCCGCATTGCTGATGAGTGCGGCGGATGCGTTGGAGGGCAATGCGGTCCTGGATGCGCTGTTCAGGCAGCGACTGACGGATCTCCTGGCCACACGCATCCTGGCTGAGCACACCGGCGAGCCAACTACGTTCGAGCCGATCATGGGCGGACTGTCCCCTCATGCTCTGCGACGCGCGATCGAGCGCTTAAGTTCGGACAGCGATGCTGACGTCTCTCTTGAGGCTCTCGCGTCTGACGCCGGCCTCTCGCGCTTCCATTTCTGCCGCGCTTTCAAGGAAAGCACCGGCCTTTCGCCTCATGCCTGGCTGCGCCAGCAGCGACTCGAGCAGGCCATGAACAAGCTGCGCGATACCGAGGCGTCGATCGCGGCGGTGGCCGCACAACTTGGCTACGCTTCCCAAACTGCGTTCACCGCGGCCTTCAAGAAACTGACCGGCGAAACCCCGAGCGATTGGCGACGGCGCATGCGGTAGCAGCAATCGCTCTGCAGGTAGCGCAATCGCTCTGGCGCAGCTGCGGCTTCGATCCAGTAGAACTACGGCATCGAACACTGACAATGGACGGAGACAACCAATGACCTGGAAGCACCGTGTCGCCCTCCTAGCAATCGCACCGCGACGGAGGGTCATTGCCACCGCACTCGTGTACGGACTTTCACTGGCAGTTCGCTTTACCTCAGCGACCGGCGAGGAGGTGGAAATTCCACCGCAGTCCCTGCAAAGGATAACCAACTCGGCGATGTCCAGCATGACCAAGGACGGCGTCCAGCTCCCATACGCCGACTGGAGGTCGACCGCCGCTCAGCCGATTTTCTTTCGCCACGGCTGGCCACTGCGAGCGTCGTCGATGGCGAGCTGTTCCTCGCCTTAAGAACTGACGACCTCGGTTCACCCCCGCCCGCCATCGTCGATCGCAGGAAGCTCGCCGTGAAAGCGGCGGCGGTGGCGCGCGCTCGCCCCAGAAAATCAACCACAGGAGTAAATCACATGCGACTTGTCATCATCGGCGCCGGCTTTGCCGGCATGTATGCTGCACTTTCGGCCGCCCGCCTGCGCGACATCCATGGCGCTTCGCCCGAGCAGCTCGAGATCGCGCTGGTTGCACCCGAGCCCACGCTCGTGGTTCGTCCGCGGCTCTATGAATCGAAGCCCGAGACACTGACAGCGCCGCTGCAGGATGTCCTCAAGTCCATCGATGTTGTCTACGTGCAAGGCAGTGCGGAGACGATCGACACCAAGTCTCGCACGGTCGTAATCGTCTCCGCCAAAGACGCGAAGAAGAGCCTCTCCTACGATCGATTGATCGTAGCCACCGGCAGCCGGCTATTCCGCCCTAATATTCCCGGCCTTGCCGAACATGGCTTCAGCGTCGACCAACTCGACGATGCAATTGCGCTCGATCGGCATCTTCACAGCCTGGCCGATCGCCCCGCAATCAACGGACGCGACACGGTGGTCGTTGCGGGCGGCGGGTTCACCGGCATCGAAACGGCGACGGAGATGCCTTCCCGGCTTCGCGCGATCTTCGGTGAGAATGCCAAGCCGCGCGTCGTTATCGTCGATCGGAATAGCAAGGTTGCACCGGACATGGGCTCAAGTCCGCGCCCCGTCATCGAAGATGCACTTCACAAGCTTGGCGTGGAAACCCGAGTCGGCGCAGGTGTCGCCTCGCTGGATGAATCCGGTGTGACCTTGTCCACCGGCGAGCGCATCGAAGCCGAGACTGTGATCTGGGCAGCGGGCATGCGGGCAGCGCCACTGACCGAGCAGATTCCCGCCGAGCGCGACAGTCTGGGCCGGCTCCTCGTCGACCGCGATTTGCGCGTGCCGGAAGTGCCGAACGTTTTTGCTACAGGCGATGCCGCCAGGGCGGCATGCGACGATGTCGGCAACTATGCGCTGATGTCCTGCCAGCATGCCACGCGGATGGGCGCCTTTGCCGGCAACAATGCCGCCGCCGAGCTCCTGGGAGTCCCGACCAGGCCGTATCACCAGGAAGCATACGCCACCTGTCTGGACCTGGGTGAAGCCGGCGCGGTCTTCACGCTCGGTTGGGACCGGCAGCTCAAGTTCGTCGGCGAAGAGGCGAAGAAGACCAAACAACAGATCAACACCGTGTGGATCTATCCGCCACCGGCCGAACGCGCCGCTGCGCTAGCGGCCGCCGATCCGGAGCATGTCAGCGAGTTGTAGGCGCCGCACGCGACACGGGCCGCGCTTCCCGCCCGGAAGCGCGGTTCGCCCTAGATCGATCCATCTGGAGCTCACCGCGATGAAACATGACACCGTCCGCACCACCGCGTTTGCGATGCCGCTGACGAACCCGGCATTTCCACCCGGGCCATATCGGTTCGTCAACCGCGAATACTTCATCATCCAGTACCGGACGGATCCCGAGGCGCTGCGACGGATCGTACCGGAGCCGCTCGAGCTGATTGAGCCGGTGGTGAATTACGAATTCATCCGCATGCCTGACTCAACCGGCTTCGGTGACTACACCGAAAGCGGCCAGGTCGTCCCGGTATCCTATCAGGGCCAGGCGGGCGGCTTCACCCATCAGATGTTCCTCAAAAACCATCCGCCCATTGCGGGCGGGCGTGAGCTGTGGGGCTTTCCCAAGAAGCTGGCGCAGCCGAAGCTCGCGGTCGAGATCGACACGCTGGTCGGCACCTTGAACTACGGCTCGGTCCGCATCGCGACCGGCACCATGGGCTACAAGCACCGAACCCTCGACGCCGCCACCGAAGCGAGGAAGCTGGGTGCACCGAATTTTCTGCTCAAGATCATCCCGCATGTCGACGGCACACCGCGCGTCTGCGAGCTGGTGCGCTTTCATCTCGAAGACATCACCGTGAATGGCGCATGGAGCGGACCGGCCGCGCTCGACCTCTATTCGCATGCCCTGGCCCCCGTCGCCGAGCTTCCGGTCCTCCAGGTGCTGTCAGCCAAGCACCTCGTCGCCGACCTGACTCTCGGGCTGGGCACCGTAGTCCACGACTACCTGTCGTCAAATCGGGTGGCACGACGGCTCGATTCCGAAATCTTGATCGAAGCGAACGCTGGCTGATCGGATCAGCCGCAACACAGGGAGTTTGCAAATGTTGAAGGTGATGCGCGAGCAAATCAGCTCTGAGCCGCAGCAATCAAGGCCGCTGCCGTATGATGTGGTCGCCCTCGTACTGCAGGGTGGCGGAGCTCTCGGGGCCTATCAGGCCGGAGTCTATGAGGGTTTGCACGAGGCCGGTATCCGGCCGAACTGGGTCGCCGGCATTTCGATCGGCGCGCTCAATGCCGCCATCATCGCCGGTTCGCCGCAAGCTGAGCGAGTGGGCCGTCTACGCGAGTTCTGGGAGACAATCTGTGCCTGTCCGGCAGGATGGCCCGCCGGCGAAGGCCTTGGTGACGCCTTGCCGTTCGCCTTCGACCTGCGTTCGATGCAAAATGCGTTTGCCGCGATGCGGGCCTTGTTCCATGGGCAGCCCGGCTTCTTCAAGCCGCGTTTCCCCTCACCGTTTTGGTCGCCCTTTTCAGGCGATGCATCAACAAGCTTCTATGACACGGCGCCATTGAGCCAGACTCTGGAGCGGTTCGTCGACTTCAACCTGTTGAACTCGGGAGAGGTGCGCGTCAGCATCGGCGCGGTCAACGTCCGCACCGGCAATCTGACCTATTTTGACACCGCCGAACGCCGGCTGACGCCGAAGCATTTCATGGCGTCCGGTGCTTTGCCTCCGGCATTTCCCGCAATCGAGATCGAAGGCGAGCACTACTGGGACGGCGGCGTGGCTTGGAACACACCTCTTTCCCGCGTGCTGTCCGGCGAGCCGGGCGAGACGTTGACATTTCAGGTTGATCTCTGGTCCGCAAGGGGCCGTGTTCCCCACGACATGATGGAGGTGTCGAGCCGCCAGAAGGACATTCAATATTCGAGCCGGACGCGCGCCATTACGAACCAGGCGCTGCGGATGCAGGAGATGCGCCGGGCATTGCAACGAACGATCGAAAAATTGCCGGAAAGCGCGAAGCGGGATCCGGAAATGCAGGCCATCACGGATTTGGCCCGCAACAGCTCCCACAACATCATCCATCTGATCTACCAATCCAAGACCTTTGAAGGCCACTCGAAGGACTACGAGTTCGGGCTGAGTGCGATGCGCGCGCATTGGCAAAGCGGGCTGGAGGACATCCGCCGCACGCTGGCCGAACCCCACCGCCTGGACCTGCCGCCTCGCGAGCTCGGCATCGTCACGCATGACGTCCATCGCCGCGACTAAAACTTAGCACCATCCCCTGATTTCGGAGGAAGCCATGTCAACTCTTTCCTATGCGCCTGAGCAAGAAATCAAAGCCGGCCTTCGCCCCTCACGTCAGGCGATCCGGCGCGCCGCACTCGCGTTAGCCACGGCCCTCGGTGTCGCCGAGGCTACCGCATTCGGCCACTACTACATCACGACCGGTCGCTATCTGGAAACGACCGACGATGCCTATGTGAAGGCTGACTCCACGATCATCGCACCGAAGGTGTCCGGCTACATTGGCGAGGTCCTCGTCGCTGACAACGAACCCGTGAAAGCGGGCCAAGTGCTGGCGCGGATCGACGAGCGCGATTTCAAGACCGCACTGAAACAAGCGCAGGCAGATGTCGCCGCATCTGAAGCTGCGGTCAAGAATCTCGATGCGCAGATGGAATTGCAGGAGCCGATCATTCAACAACAGGCTGCCGAGGTCGATGCGACCGAGGCCATTCTGAAGTTCGCCAAGGAGGAACGCACGCGGTACGACGATCTGATGAAATCGGGTGCAGGCACGATTCAACGCGCCCAGCAGACCGACGCCGCGCTGCGCTCGCAGACCGCACAGTTGCAGCAAGGCAAGGCAGGATTGATCGCCGCCAACAAGAAGATCGAGGTACTTTCAACCCAACGCGCCCAGGCGCTGGCCCAGCTCGATCACGCCCGCGCCCTCAAGCAGCAGGCGGCGCTGAATCTGTCCTACACGCAGATCACCGCGCCCGTCGACGGCACGGTCGGCGCGCGAACGCTTCGCGTCGGCCAATATGTCCAGGCCGGCACGCAGCTGATGGCGGTGGTGCCGCTGGACGCAGTCTATGTGGTCGCGAACTTCAAGGAAACCCAACTCACCCACGTGCGCAATGGGCAGCCGGTCGAGCTTCGGGTCGACAGCTTTCATTCGATCAGGCTGAAGGGCCACGTCGACAGCCTGTCGCCAGCGAGCGGTCTGGAGTTCGCCCTGCTGCCACCGGACAACGCCACCGGCAATTTCACCAAGATCGTGCAGCGCGTGCCGGTCAAGATCGTGCTCGACGGGCAGAGCCTGAAGGGCCTCTTGCGCCCGGGCATGTCAGCGGTGCCGACGGTCAATACCAAGTCGGAAGTCGTTGCCGAACGCGACGCCGAAAAGCGTCTCGCCTCGCGCGGCCCGCAACCTCGCGGCTGATCGCTGCGAGTGCATCGCCCTCGTCTGCGAGGAAACAATCATGACCACTCTGCAAATCACTGTTGACTCCATTCCTACGAGCGAACATCCGCCTTCCGCGGCTGCGGTTGCTGCCGCGGTCTCCGCAAAAACCTGGCTTGCGGTGATCGGCGCGACGCTCGGCGCCTTCATGGCGGTTCTCAACATCCAGATCGTCAATGCCTCGCTTGCCGACATCCAGGGCGGGATCGGCGCCGGCATCGATGACGGCGGCTGGATCTCGACGTCCTATTTGATCGCCGAGATCGTGGTGATTCCGCTCAGCGGCTGGCTTTCCCAGGTGTTCTCGGTTCGCCTCTATCTGCTGACCAACGCGTTCCTGTTCCTGGTGTTCTCAGCGGCCTGCGCGATGGCGCAGGACCTGTCCCAGATGATCGTGCTCCGCGCAATACAGGGGTTTACCGGCGGCGTTCTGATCCCGATGGCGTTCACGCTGATCATCACGCTTTTGCCGAAGCCGAAGCAGCCGATCGGACTAGCGATGTTTGCTATCTCGGCGACATTCGCACCGGCGATCGGCCCGACCATCGGCGGCTATCTCACCGAGAATTTCGGCTGGGAATACATCTTCTATGTCAACGTCGTGCCCGGCGCGATCATGATCGCCATGCTGTTCTTCTCGCTGGAAGCGAAGCCCATGAAGCTTTCACTGCTGCGCGAGGGCGACTGGGCCGGCATCATTACCATGGCGATCGGGCTCGCGGCTCTTCAGACAGTCCTGGAGGAAGGCAACAAGGACGACTGGTTTGGCTCGCCCTTTATCGTCCGGCTGGCCGTGATCGCTGCAATTGCGTTGACGCTGTTTCTCGTGATCGAGCTGAGCGTGAGCAAGCCCCTCTTGAATCTGAGAATCCTGTTCCGTCGCAATTTCGGCTTCGGCGTGCTCGCAAATTTCCTGCTCGGCGTATCGCTTTATGGCTCGGTCTATATCCTGCCGGTCTATCTGTCCCGCATCCAGGGCTACAACTCCGAGCAGATCGGCATGGTACTGGCCTGGACTGGCCTGCCGCAGCTCCTGCTGATCCCGCTGGTACCTCGCCTGATGCGGCGGTTCGACCCGCGCCTTGTGATCGGAATCGGCTTTGTGCTGTTCGGCGGGTCCAATTTCATGAACATCTATATGACCAACGACTATGCGGCCGATCAGCTGTTCTGGCCAAACGTGATCCGCGCGTTTGGCCAAGCTCTCGTCTTTGCGCCGCTATCAAGCGTTGCGACCGCGGGAATGGAAGCGGAGAATGCCGGGTCCGCGTCCGCCCTGTTCAACATGATGCGCAACCTCGGCGGCGCGATCGGCATCGCCGCGCTGCAGACGCTGCTCACCAAGCGCGAGCAATATCACTCCAACGTGCTTTCGCAGCCGGTCACGCTGTTCGAGCAGGCGACCCGCGCTCGGATCGACCAGCTGACACAGTATTTCATGAGCCATGGCGTGATCGATCGCGTCGATGCCGTCCACCACGCCTATGTGGCGATCGGCAAGATCATCCAGAAGCAGGCCTTCATTCTCGGCTTCAGCGACACCTTCTATCTGCTTGGCGTCTCGCAGATCGTCGCCCTGATCGCGGCGCTAATGCTCACCAAGCCCGACCGCATCGACGTCAGCGGCGGCCACTGACCATCTTCAACCCCGAAAGGAGAACGACCATGAAGCCACGCATGAACTTCTACCAGGCCGCGCCTGAGACCATCAAAGCGCTCACCGCCGTGGAGACCCAAATCCAGTCATCCGGCCTCGAGCAGCCACTGATCGAGCTTGTCAGGACCCGCGCTTCCCAGATCAACGGCTGCGCCTTCTGCATCAATATGCACACCCAGGATGCGCGCAAGCATGGCGAGACTGAGCAGCGGCTCTATCTCCTGAACGCCTGGCGCGAGGCGCCCGTCTATACCGATCGCGAACGGGCGGCGCTGACCTGGACCGAGGCGGTGACGCTGATCCCAGAAACGCATGCGCCCGACGATGCCTATGAGGAGCTTCGCAACCACTTTTCCGAAGCGGAAGCCGTGAACCTGACCATCCTGATCGGAACGATCAACGCATGGAACAGGCTTGCGATCTCGTTCCGTGCGGTGCCGCCGGCCAAAGCAAGAGCAGCGACCGCCGCCTAATTCTTTTGTCTTAACCTTGGAAGGAGATCCCCATGTTGAAGGGAAAAGTAGCCATCGTCACCGGGTCAACTAGCGGCATCGGACTGGGTATCGCCAAGGAATTGGCCGGCCTCGGCGCCGATCTGGTGCTGAACGGGTTTGGTGACGCCGGTGAGATTGAGGCGATCCGAGGCGGCATCGAACGCGAGCATGGCGTTCGTGTCGTCTACGACGGCGCCGATATGTCAAAGGAACAAGCCGTGCGCGGATTGATCGCCAAAACGATTGAGAAGTTCGGGCGGCTCGACATTCTTGTGAACAATGCCGGCATCCAGTTCACCGCGCCGATCGAGGATTTTCCTGCTGCAAAGTGGAATGCGATTCTCGACATCAATCTGTCCGCCGCATTTCACGGGATTGCCGCGGCGGTTCCCCAGATGAAAAAGCAGCGTTGGGGACGGATCGTCAACATTGCTTCGACGCACGGCCTGGTCGCGTCGACACACAAGGCCGCCTACGTTGCGGCCAAGCACGGACTGGTCGGACTGACCAAGGTGGTCGGCCTGGAGACGGCCGGCAGCGGCGTCACTTGCAATACGGTCTGTCCGGGTTGGGTGCAAACGCCCTTGGTCGAAAAGCAGATCTGCGACATCGCCGCACGAAAGCACATAAGCCAGAAGGAAGCAGCCGAGGAGATTTTGGCTGAGAAGCAGCCATCTCTGGATTTTGTCTCTCCCTCGCAGCTGGGCGGCACCGTGGCCTTCCTCTGTTCGGCTGCGGCAGACCAGATCACGGGCACGGCAATCTCGGTCGATGGCGGCTGGACCGCACAGTAACGAGGCAAGCGCGACGGGCGTGCTCGCCCGCAACAGAGAACATGGAGGCCCATCATGGGTACAGAGCAGAAAGTCGCTATTATCACCGGCGCGTCGCAAGGTATCGGCGGCGCTCTGGTCAAGGCATATCGCGAGCGCAATTTTCGCATTGTCGCGAATTCTCGCTCGATCAGGCAGCCGGCTGATCGGGATATCCTGGCGGTTGCTGGAGACATCGCGGACCCGAAGACCGGGGAACGAATTGTGTCGCAGGCGATCGAGCGCTTCGGCCGCGTCGACACGCTTGTCAACAATGCCGGCATCTTCATCGGAAAGCCATTCACCGAATATACGGTCGAAGATTATGCCAACATGCTGGCGATCAATCTCAGCGGCTTTTTCCATATCACTCAACGTGTTGTGGCGGAAATGCTGAAGCGGCGATCCGGGCACATCGTGCAGATCACGAGCAGTCTCGACGAGAACGTGAGCAGCCGCGCGCCGTCGGTGTTAGCAGCCCTGACGAAAGGCGGCTTAAACGCGGCAACCAAGTCGCTCGCAGTCGAATATGCAAGCCGGGGAATCCGCGTCAACGCTGTGGCGCCTGGCGCGACCAAAACGCCCATGCATGCGCCAGAAATGTATGAATTCCTGGCGGGGCTGCATCCAATCGGGCGGATGGGCGAAGTAAGCGAGATTGTCGATGCGGTGCTGTACCTCGAAGGTGCAACCTTCACCACCGGCGAGATCCTGCACGTCGACGGCGGACAGAGCGCCGGACACTAGAAGAGGATATCGCGTCGTACGCAATCGGCGGCGCGAGCCTGCATTCGGAACATTGAGGCTCATCTGCAATGGCAGGCGCATTTCGACCATCGCAGCCTGACTTCGAGGTTCACACGCGCGAAGCAGTGCTGGACATAATCGCGCTAGCCGCCACGCTGCTGTTCACTCACGGGCAGACGACGGAGCGAACGGTGGTCACCGCCGAACGCCTCGGGCGCGCCCTCGGTGTGATGGTGAGGGTGCTACCGGATTGGGACAAGCTTACGATCGAGCTCGAAGGCACATCCTTGTCGGAGATCGTTGCGACCAAGCCTCTCGGCATGGACATGAATCGGGTGTTGGCGATCACGGCCATTGTGGACCGCCTGTGCGATGGCACGCTACGCGCTGAAGAAGCACGGCCGGCACTGCTGTCGGCCGGAAGTCTTCCACCGGTGTCCACACTGCACTTCACTTCGTTTGCAGCCATCGGCGCGGCCGCGCTCGGAGTCATCTTCGGCGCGCTCGATGTCGAGAGCTTGATGCTCATCGCGACGAGCGCCGCCCTCGGCACGCTCGTCCGCCGCCGGGTATCACGCTTCAGCAGCAACCCTTTCATCCAGCCGCTTTGTGCTGCCCTCATCGCCGGTATCGTGGCTGCCGGCGCCGGTATCGGCGTGCGTCAGCCGATCGCACCCGCCCTCGTCGCATTCTGCCCCTGCATGGTGCTGGTGCCTGGACCGCATCTTCTAAACGGTGCGATCGATCTGGCGCGCACGCGGATCACACTTGGCATCGCTCGCCTGACCTATGCCGGCATTACCGTGCTTATGATCTGCTTCGGCTTGCTGTTGGGCTTCACCGCCGGCGGCGCAGCATTTCCGGCCGCGGGGCCTTCCGCGCCCGTACCGTTCGTGGCTGACGTGATTGCGGCAGGGTTAGCGGTCGCGTCCTTCGGCGCCCTCTTCTCCATCCCATGGCGCATGCTACCGTTTCCCATTGTGGCCGGCATGCTCGGGCACGCCGCGCGCTGGGCACTGATCTCGCTCGCGGGGGCAAATGTTGCGACCGGAGCGCTCATTGCCTGTATTCTGGTGAGCATCATCGTCACGCCGGTCGTCGACCGCCTGCATCTGCCCTTTGCTGCGCTCGCGTTTTCTGCAGTTGTCTCGATGATTCCAGGCTTCTTTCTCTTCCAGGCAGCAAGCGCGATCGTCGAGCTCATTTCGATGGGAACGCGTGCGCCGGCAACTCTGCTAACGAACATCGCCTCAAATGGCGCCACGGCATTTCTGGTCATGCTGGCCATAACCTTTGGGCTGATCCTCCCACGGATGCTGCTTGAAGGTCGCGCGCGTCGCAGCCGTGAATAGCGTCCGAGAGTAACCCAGGGATCCGGCGCCACCGGCGCCCAATTGTGCGATGGCGGACAGCGCCGCGATGTTTGGAGTCCTGCGTCGTCTGCCATCGGTCATGCCCGGTCCTGTGGTGTTTCCCTCGAGACGGTGGGCGCATCTGTGGTCCGTTCCACAGCGAATGCCTGCATTCCCTTCGCCGCCCAGAGCGCTCGCGCCTGTTCGCCTTGATTGCTTTTGAGCTTGTCTGCCATCCAGAGCAGCGCGCCGAGGATGATGGCGCGATCATCGCCGGTCAACTCGATGATCCCGGCTTTGACGACGAGACCGCCGAGTTCGATGAGGTGCCGCGTGCGCTTGCGGCGCTCGACCCGCCACATGCGCATGTCATGTCGCGCCTTTGCGGCCTGATGCCGGCTGCGTGCTGCTTGGTTGCGCCGGACCGCCGCCAGCGTCGCGGTCAGGTGCCGGAGCAGTTCGCCGCGACCGGCCTTGAAAGAACGCGGCCCCGCGCCTGGCCCAAGCCTCCCTCTTTCCGGCCTCTTTTGTCTCAGCTAGCACGATCAGCGCGCCCGCCAGTTCGTCAGCGCTGAGGCTATCTGCCCCGGTAGCGATGACCAATTCGCCTAGCTGCTGCACCTTACGGCCCTTGAGGTCGCGCGCCTTGTCCCCTAGTGCTTTCAATTCCGCATCAAAGTCACGTGGCTTGCGCATCGGCGCCTCCATCAGTGTTGATGGAGAAAAGATAGTCGAGCGCCCGGCACAATGCTGTAAGGTCGTCAGGACGGCTTGGGACGCGGTAGTCCCTCCCGAGATTTTTTTGAGGGAGGGCGCGCTTATACGTCGTGCCGACGTGCGCTTCGCCCTGTAGATGATCTCGTCGCTATGGCGATCTATCATCTTCACGTCAAGGTCATTGGCCGCAAGTCCGGCTCCAGCGCGGTGGCGTCAGCCGCCTACCGCTCCGGCTCGCGGCTGCGCGACGAGCGGCTCGGCCGTGACCAGGATTTTTCCGCCAAGCGCGGCCTCGTCCATTCCGAGGTGATGCTGCCGGAAAATGCGCCCAAGGAATGGAGCGACCGCGAGCGGCTCTGGAACGATGTCGAGGCCTTTGAAATCCGCAAGGATGCGCAGCTTGCCCGCGAGATCGAATTTGCCATCCCGCGTGAGATGACACAGGCTCAAGGGATCGAACTGGCCCGC
Organism: Bradyrhizobium sp.; assembly: GCA_035293585.1. Lineage (GTDB taxonomy): Bacteria > Pseudomonadota > Alphaproteobacteria > Rhizobiales > Xanthobacteraceae > Bradyrhizobium. Next base: position 291,990 of record DATGMN010000039.1, read on the forward strand.
GACTTCGTTCGGGGCGAATTCGTCGATCGGGGCATGATTGCCGATCTCAATGTGCATTGGGATATGGCCGAGGGCAGCATGCCCAAGCCCCATGCCCATGTCATGCTGACCATGCGCGCGGTGGACGAGAGCGGCTTTGGCCAGAAGGTGCGGGAGTGGAACCGCATTGGGATGGTGGAGCGCTGGCGCGAACGCTGGGCGGAGATCGCCAATGAGCGCCTGGCCGAGCTCGACATCGACGCGCGCATTGACCATCGCAGTCTGGAGGCACAGGGCATCGCGCTGGAGCCGCAAAGCCAGATCGGCGCGCCGGCGCAGCGTATCGAAGGCGAAGGGATCGAGGCCGCCGATCGTGCCGACATGCACCGCGAGATCGCGCGCGGCAATGGCGCGCGGATCATCGACGATCCCTCCCTTGGGCTGGACGCGATCACCCAGCAACAATCGACCTTCACGCAGCGCGACATGGCGAGGTTCGCGCACCGACACAGCGATGGTCTCGACCAGTTCAATGAGGTCATGAGCGCGATGCGTAGCGCGCCAAATCTGGTCGAACTCGGCAAGGACGCTCGCGGCGAGGATCGCTTCACGACCCGCGAGATGATCGAGGCGGAACAGCGCCTCCACCGCGCCGCCGAACTGATGGCGGAGCAGGATCGCCATGCGGTGGGTGATGCGGATCGCGAAGCCGCTTTGGCGCGAGCGGAAGCGCGCGGTCTTGTCCTTTCCGGCGAACAGGTCGACGCCCTGACGCACGTCACGGATGGGCGCGATTTGGGAGTCGTGGTCGGCCATGCCGGAACGGGAAAGAGCGCCATGCTGGGCGTGGCGCGGGAGGCCTGGGAAGCGGCCGGCTATAAGGTCCGGGGCGTCGCGCTTTCCGGCATTGCGGCGGAAAATCTCCAAAGCGGATCGGGTATCGCGTCGCGCACCATCGCCAGCATGGAGCATGGCTGGGAACAGGGCCGCGACCTGCTCACGATCCGCAATGTTCTGGTCATCGATGAGGCAGGCATGGTGGGCACGCGCCAACTGGAGCGCGTGCTGTCGCATGCCACTGAGGCCGGCGCAAAGGTGGTGCTGGTCGGCGATCCCAGACAGTTGCAAGCGATCGAGGCGGGGGCGTCGTTCCGCTCGATCCATGAACGCCACGGCGGTGTGGAAATCGGCGAGGTGCGCCGACAGCGCGAGGACTGGCAGCGCGACGCCACGCGCTATCTGGCGACGGGCAGAACCGGTCATGCGCTTGCGGCTTACCGCTCCCGGGGCATGGTGCACGAGGCGGAAACCCGCGAGCAGGCGCGCGCCGATCTGATCGAGGGCTGGGACCACGACCGGCAGGCGGCGCCAGAGCGCAGCCGTATCATTCTCACCCACACCAACGACGAGGTCCGAGCCCTCAACGAGGCCGCGCGGGAGCGGATGCGGGCCGACGGCGATCTGGGCGATGAGGTGCGTGTGGCGGTCGAGCGCGGCGAGCGAAGCTTTGCCAGCGGAGACCGCGTCATGTTCCTGCAAAATGAGCGCGGCCTTGGCGTGAAGAACGGTACCCTCGGGACCCTCGAGCAGGTCAGCCCGCAATCTATGGTCGTGCAGACCGACGACGGCCGATCGGTTCGGTTCGACCTCAAGGATTACAACCGGATCGACCATGGCTATGCCGCGACCATCCACAAGGCGCAGGGCATGACGGTGGACCGAGCCCATGTGCTGGCAACGCCGGGCATGGATGCCCACAGTAGCTATGTCGCCCTGTCGCGGCATCGCGACGGCATGGACCTGCATTATGGCCGCGACGATTTTGTAGGTCAGGACCGGCTTGTCCGCACCCTGTCGCGCGATCGCGCGAAGGACATGGCCTCGGACTACGAGCGTGCCGATCCGATCCAGAGCTACGCCGAGCGGCGGGGGATCACCTTCCGCGAGCGCGTGGCCGAGATCGTGCGCAAGGTCGTACCCGAGAAGGTACGCAATATCTTCGACAGTGTTCGCTCTCCTCGAGAGGTGGTCGGCCCGGATGGCGGACGGAGGCCGGAGCGGGAAACGCCGGAAAGGGAAAGGAGCGGTACGCAAGCCGAGCGGAGCGAGACCGAAGCGCCGGAGAGGAAGGTCGCGGAAGACCCGGAAAAGGAAATGCGCAGGTTGCGGACCCGAGCACTCGTGCGCCATGCCCGCGCCGTGGATGCGATCTTCGAGGCGCAGGAGATGGGCGGGAAGGCAAGTCCCGAGCAGGTGAAAGAACTGCAAAAATCCCGCCGGGTCTTCGAGGATGTGCGGCCCTATGGCTCGGTCGATGCCGAAGCCGCCTACAAGAAGAACCCGGAGCTTGCCCATGAGGCGGCTGGCGGCCGGGTCAACCGCACCATCCGCGCCCTCCAGCTCGAAACCGAGTTACGCATCGATCCCAGCCGCCGCGCCGACCGTTTCGTGGAGCGCTGGCAGGAGCTCAAGCAGACCAGCCAGCGCCAGTATCAGGCGGGCGATATGTCCGGCTGCAGGTCGACGCGCTCGGCGATGGGCGACATGGCCAAAAGCCTCGAACGCGATCCGCAACTGGAATCCATCCTCGCCAATCGCAAGCAGGAGCTCGGCATCGCGTTCGAATCAGGCCGCCGGCTCGGCCAGGAATTAGCCTTCACCCACGGCATCGACCTCGGCCGAGGCCGGGGCATCGGAATTTGACCCATCCGATTAACCGCCGATACTTCGCCACACTACGGTGCCGTGTAAAATCCTCTTGCGCGTCCTTGCGCGCCTGCCTCTCTGGTCTCAGGAGCCGTCAGAAACAACCAGCAGGAGGCAGCGCGGCCATGCGCGAACCGGACCGGATCATCCGCCTGAAAACTGTCCTTTCCCGAACCGGGCTGTCCCGATCCACCATCTACCGCAAGATCGCCGAAGGCACGTTCCCGCCACAGATCAAGATCAGCATCAACGGGACCGGCTGGCATGAATCTGACATCAACCGATGGATCGCCGATCCGGTATCCTGGCGTCCGAAACGCGAGTTCGATCAGGTCCAGTGAGGTCGGTGGTTGCCAGCCTTCGGCCAGACCATCGGGCCGCATATCCTTTTGCTGCTGACAGCAGTGAACCGGGCCCGCCTCAGGCCGTAAAGGCTGACGCTGTCGCGCCCCCGCTTCGCGGCTTCGGCCTTGAAGGCCTGACGCCGCCCCGGTTAGGGCTATCCAAGCAGACAAAGGCGGGTCGGGGGCGCACAGCGCTCCCGACCCGGACCGCTATGCTTGCACCAATCATGTGCTTGGCAATGGCGGCGACAACGCCCGAGCCGTGCACTGCAAGGCTCTGGAAGCCGCGTGCTGACAGGCTGCGCGAGCGCATGATGACGTCGGAGATCGCCGGCATGCGTGCCTATATGCAGGAAACCAATCGGCTCAACCGCCAGTCCGAAGCTCATCGGAATCCACCCGCCGCGGGCTTGCCGAAACTGCTAAAGCCATCGCGGAGATCGTGTGCGTCATCGAGCAACGGCACAATCCGCTGAGGGGTTGCCATAGCGTAGCACAGCGCAGACTTGGGCTGTTCATTTACGCCAAGACGCATGACACAATGCGCGCCATGGCTCACCCTGGCAAATCCCATAACCAGTTTTCGACGAACAAGACCGTGTCGAGTGTGGACAACGATAAGAGAACCGGAGTTGATCCAATCGACCCTTCGGCCTTCGGCTTTACGAAAGTGGCATACGCAGTCGACGAGACGCTTGAGTTGCTCAGTATCGGCCGTACTGCGCTGTACGCAGCGGTCAAACGAGGTGACCTCAAACGCGTCAAGTTTGGCAAGAAGACGTTGTTTTACGCTGCCGACCTTGCCGCGTTTCTGGCACGGCTCCGGCACCTGAGCGAATTGGATGAAAGCCAGCTCGATCACGGACCTCGCTAGATATTATCGCCGAAATGCAAGATTGACCTTCCAGGCTCTTGAAGAAGTATTCCACTGACTTTGAGAACGGTTACGTCGCCCTCGTGATAGGCGAATCCGATCTCGATCGAGCCGTCGTCGAGCAATCAGTCGATCCGTCGCACCCTCCCGTCGGCGAATGCAGCGTCGGCAGAATTTCGCTTACATGCATGCGGATAATCAACAGCGGGTAACCGGCTAACGCGACCTTCAAGATCGGCGTAACGATTCGGACCTTTCATCCCATCGCGAGGCAGTTTTCTGACGACCTGCTAGAGCCAGCCGTGGCACCGACAATCGACCAGCTCGTGCCGGATCAACTTCAAAAATACTTTCCCGACCTGATAGCGATCGAGCTACCTTCGTAGCTCGATCGGATGGACGACCGCGGCTGGCGACTGCATGCCGGGGGACCGATCTTCTTCCCTTGGCAACTTTGTTGGTATTTTTGTTGGTATTCGTTGAATCAACATCTTGATAAAGCCAAGAAATCCCTCAAGAAAAGCAGCTTCATATGGCGGCTGCCGGGCCCACCAATGATTCCAAATGCTCGCGGACTTCACGGCATCACCGCTTTTCGCGGCACCATGTTCCCCCAGCCGAAGGCCAGTCCGGCCCGGAACGAACGCCGGGGAAGTCTCTCGTGGAGCCTAAAGCCGTTTGCGCGACCGGCTCATGAACCAAACCGCAAGGAGTAGCGACCACCAACTAAACGGAGGATCTGCGAGGGTGTAGTGACCGCAGGGAAGCACACGCCATTGAACGTTCACGCCCGCTGTCCTTAACTCGTTTACGAAGCGCACCGTCGAATGGAAGGGGACGACTTTGTCACGTCGCCCATTGACCATGAGCAGCCTTACCTCGTTTTTGCGAAAAAGATCGAGAAAGGACGACGGGCTGATGATGGCCCAGATGCTTTTGAGTTGGGCAAATTCGATACACGGGTCCAGGGTCGCCCGAATATGCTGAGTAGCTCGGCCGTTCCACACCGTCTCGGCAAAGTCGCCCGCAGTCAGGAAAAGGCTCGTGCTGATCAGTCGTGGATCGAAAGCAGCGGCAAGCGCGGCCACACAGGACCCGAGGCTCACGCCGATGAGGTGTACCTCTGCGTATCCCTCGGTATAAAGCCATGTGACGAGCGACCGCACATCGCATACCGATTGCCTGACTGAGCGAATCGCCGCGCCCAGATCGGCGTTGAGAAATTCGTTTGCGACTTGACGTTCAGCCGTGGCGCTACGCACGTGATGATGCGGCAAGGTGAGTACAAAGGTAGAGAATCCGAACCAGGACAGCGCCCGGGCCATGGCATCGTAGGAATCCTCACGACCATTCCAATGCGGAACGATAATGGCTGCCCGACGACGCTTGCGTCCTGATACATGGACGGTGGCGCGTGCGACATCGTTGACGCTGCCGGTCAGCCCCATAGAGTCGAACTCGAGTACATTTTGACTCAGGCGGACGCTGCGCGGTTCGCTTTCGGCTCCGAAGAACTTGAGGGGGTCCCGCAGCTTCTCGTTGACTGCGGCGATCATGGCATCGACCCCGCCGAACTCTCCGGCTTCCGGTCCCTCGAATGCGCCCAGACGAAAACGCCCGGAGTCCTTGAGCGCATCGTCTATGCGTGCAAGTTTTTCCTCTCGTTCGTCGACAAAGTTCTCCGTCAAACCCATTCTTCGTGCTCCGCGCAAGGGGACAGGCATCGGAAGGGAGGGGCGAGCCTCAAGGGTCGAACAGCGCCGCGACCAAAGTGAATCCAATCAGCAGGATCGCTCCTATGGCACTGTTGACTTCGAAGGGCGGACCGCCGAGCGCAATCACCCACACAACAAACGCAAAGGTCGAGATGATGATCTGCTTCCAGACCGGAGGCTGACCGGCCTTGCTCGTCTGCCTCCAGGTCCACATAAAGGTGATAGCGACGCCGGCTACAAAGGCTATCCATAGGGTCGTCGCCGGATTGATGTTGGCCGCCCCCTTGACGATACCCGTCACTGCGACCCAAGCAGCGACGATGTCGGTGGGAATATATTTGACGACCTTGTCGAAATAGGTGTCGACCTGGTCCGTTTTATTAAGCGCTTCGTACCGTAGCGTGACAACGCGTCGAGTCATAGTTTCTCCTTCCAGCATCGTCGCATGAATGAACGTTGGCGTAGCGAGACGTCAGATCACAGGTGTTGTTCAAGTCTGTCGCGAATTGCGCCGATCAGGATGCCCTGGCAGATGACTCCTCCAAAGCGCGATCGCACCGCGTGATGAAGCGCGACGACCTGGAACTTGTCGTTGAAGCAGGGAGCCCCACTGGATCCGCGCGAGGTCTTGCTGAAATACTGAATCTTCCCCTGGTCCTGAAGTATTTTTGCAACGCCGTTCTTGCTGATACAGACTCGCATTGCCGTGCCGCCGGGATGGTGCAGGATGTGGAATCCGTCACCTTCCGAAGGCGGAGGCTCGGAGCTCAGTACGGCCGGCACGAGTCCCATGCGGTCGCCGATCGAGGAATGGGCCTCGAGCAGCACGAAGTCGTCTTTGGCCGGCGGGCTCATCTCCAGCGCCGTGACGACGGGCACCAACTGGCCCTCCTCGCCGCGCACGTTGGAATTTGTCAAGGCGCCGAAGCGAAGCTGGGTGTGTTTGGCGGCCGCCGAAACATCGTCGTCAGTCTCGCCAAGCACGTGATAATTCGTAAGCACCAGCCTTGGCGCGATCAGAACGCCCGTCCCTCGGATGACTGGTGCATTGCCATCCTTGGGAGCAATCTCCACACGACAGACAGCCGATGCAGCGACCACCGCAAGCATGAGGAATTTGACGAAATACTCTGCCGGTTCGTCTCCGAAAAGGCCTTGGAGTTGCAGCGCGTCTTCAGGCCCTCTCCAAGCAAAGTCCGGTCCGAGGCTCTCACCAGGGCCGATCGGCGGCGCGCTGGAGGGCACCTGGTATCGCCACGCGAATTCCTGCGCGATCGTCTTGTTGGCGATGAGCTTATATTTGGCGATGAGCGCTGCCAGCCCGAGCGCCTTGTCCGTACCAGCGTCTTTCAGACCCGGAAGGATGATGCTTGCAAGAGTCGTGAAGCGCGGGTCTTTCGGATTCACGCCGCGATTCCAGGCCCATCCGAAAAGGCGAAGCGCGTCCCGGCCGCTATCTCCCTGCCAAACACCCGCCACCTGTCGCCTAAACGCGGCCGTCAAATCAGCGTTGTCGATGAGGCCTTTGAAATAACTTTTTGCATCAATGGGGTCATTCGCCGCCGCGTCGGCCCAAAACTCCACCAACCATTTCTTGTCGGCGTCCTCCCACTGCATGCAATTCAGATAGTCCTCGAGTTTCGGAAAATGGTCCATCGCCTGCCCCCGTGTCACTTATTCTTCGCGTCTCTCCATCCCACACATGCGGTATTCAGCCTTGCCAAGACCGCCGGATCGCGAATGAGGCCACAACTTTTCGATTTCATCGCAATGAAGCAGCCAAACTCGAGGCCGACCTTTTCAAACATCGCGACAAGGATATTTCCCAAAACGGTCGATCTTCCTGCGTCCAACGGCTCGTAACTCAGAGCGACCTCTACGAGTTTCGTAGGAGGATCGGGGTCATTCCTGATTTGATTCTTGATGTGATCTCGGAATTTCTTGGGAACAGCCGCCTCTTCCACAACATGTTCCAGGAAGGACCCGGAACCATAATCAGAATGGTGGAAGCCTAGAAATAGAACGATCTCGTTGCGATCAACTTCCGCAAGTGCTGTCCCCTTGAAGGGGGATTCGGTATAGATCGAATCCACGGTAGGTCTGAGATCTACGCCGCGACGGCGATTTCGGATCAGCGACGTAAACGCATAAACGACGGTCATCAGGTAGACAGCCCCCAAATACGGAACGGTGATAACAACGGCAAGCAGGCCGAGCGCGGCAGATAAGTGCATGTAGTTTGGGGCGATGGTCGAGAAGAAGGTGCTATTGTCTATTGTTTCGACGAATGATGCGTCGTATTTGATATTCACAGCGCGTTGCCAGTGTGGGTCGGCTATCCGTTCGAGATAATTGGCCTTGGTTAAATTGAAGGCGCGCCATAGAAGCGAAATGGATGTTGCGAACAACGCGAACGTATAGACGGCCTCGCCGAAGGCTGTAAGTGAAGACGCGGTCTCCCGGTTACCAATTGCAGAAGCCACCTCGTGCCACGTCTTGGGCAGCCGGCAGTCTGATAAACTACCACCCTTCAAAACGCCGACCACGCATCGAAAGTCGGTGAAAGCATACGCGAAAATCGTCGCCTCACCCGAACTCAGGTATTGGGCTTGCAGGCGCATGCAGTAGCCAGCGCTCAACCCCAATATGATGGCCGCGAAGATGTAATTGAACAATTCCGAGAAGTAATTGAACGGCCGGTTGCCGCGAATGATCAACCGCGTTTCGCTGTCGACCGTATCGCTGGCGAGACGCATGACGAACCAGCACACGAAGACGTAGTAGGCAAGGATTGCGAGATAGACAAACAATGCGATCGCCATATAGGCGAAGGCCCCAGCAGAAAAGAGTAACGTCGTTATCTTTGCCCATTCTGTCGACGGCTGGACATACGTCAGGGTCGACCAGTCGACGACTTCGCCGTCAAGTACGGCCGCTTGATCGACCGGGTTGGCGGTGGATTCACTCCGCAGGTAGACTCCCAGGCATCCGTAAAGCCATTGCAAGATCGACGAAATCATGACGCCGATCAAAAGCACGCAGAGGCTGAACGACAACGGCCGAAGATGATCCTGCCATTTCCTGAAAACCTCGCCGCGCGATAACTCCAGGCCCTCCTCATTCGTAATGAGACCTTTCTTTGGCTGGGTTGCCTCGGCAAAGAAGGCCTTCGAGTTCGAGATGACTTGACCAAATAAGAAAACGTACGGCGGAAACAGGATCAAATAGACGATGAACCAGTTTGGCGCGACGTCGAAGCCGACTTCTTTCCCGGGCGAGACCGGAAGCGCGGTATCGTAGACCCCAATCCCCAGTCGAAGAACGAACGCAATCAGCAGAAGCAGGAATCCTCCGGTGAGCGTGACGATCAAAGCGTTCGGCGGCGTTAAGAGCTCCATCCACCGTTCGAGCCTGTTTGCTAGGCCAAATCGCTCGATTGCCTGTCTCGAAACTGGGTCAAACGCCCTCATATCCGTTTCGACCGGAAGCTAGCGCTACGGGCTCGACCGCAGTAAACAGACAATCGTCGCTTGCTGATGCAACAGCGCCGACTGCCGGCCGGGGAGCGAAGCGGATCACTTGCCATAGTCATTTCTGCATCAGCCCGTTCGCTGCGGTTACCCATGAAATGTATCGCTGGGCAGCTGGGGCCTTGTCGTAAATCGCTAGCAGTACATCTAAGGTTGGCGAGAGAGCCTGGATTGGCTCCTGCCGCGGGAAATTTGGGGTATCATATACCGAAAAGTGTGGCTATACAACCTGGTAGTGTAAAGAAAAATCAAACTACATCAGCAGGCTACGGAGGCTCGATGACGGTATTCACGAATTGGGAGAATGCTCAGTTGACAGGTGGTGGTGAAGCCCCCGATGGCGATCCGACTGTGGGGAAGATCACCATGGACAACTCACAATCGCGCTCGACGGATGCGCAAACTGACAAATGGCCGCTCGAACGAGTGAGGTCGGGCTCACGACGGCCGCCTACCCCAGTCGACGCAGTGGGAAGCAGGGTAGTATCCGCGCCGAGTGAAAGTTGTCTTTCGTTCGCTTGGGCCACGCTTGACTCGGCGCTTCGCTAGCGAAGTACAGACTAGCTATGAGATGATTTTCTTATTGTGGTAGACAGGAAGTGATCGGCCGCCACGCTGAACATCGCCAAAGTCCCGGAAGCATGCCTCGACCTGGAGCTTAGTTCGAGCGTAGGCAGAAGTGTTCTCTCAAACGCCGCGAGCTCGGGTAATCAGCCCCTTGGGCGAACCGCACCAGTTTCGCAGCAGAAACGGCGTTAACGAAGCGCGACGAACGCGATCGAACTCGAACGAAAACGCATGAAAATCAACGAACCTGATCGATATCCTGCCGCTCATAACGGTCTGGCTGCAGGTTCGACCCAGGCCGAACTAGCCACAAAATCAATGGCTGGTCACAGTCTGTTGGTGACGGCGCCGCAATCTCGCTCCCAGTATCTGCCAGGTGCCAAGAGCTGGATGTACCGCTCCCTAGCAGCAAGCACTTCGGCGGGCAAAGCCGTCCCAGACTCCATCGCCTTTTCTTCGCCGCAGCATCCAATTGCACGACGAGCTCCTAGCACCTGTTCCGCTTAGGGCATCGCCAGAGCATGATGCTCGGGATGATCACCGCCGCCGACATTTTTTGGATTGACGCCAGCGCAGGTGCGTGCACCTCGTTGAGTTGCGCGATGACCTAGAGGTTCGATCGTGCGGGACGCGCATCGCAAATTGTCCTTGCAGACGAATCCAGACAAGGCGATCTTACGCCTCGCGCGCGTACTTGCCCGTCTGGCCGCGAGGGAAGATCATGAAAGAGAGCTCGCCGATCGAGGAGGTAAAGAAGAGAGCGACGATCTATGCTCGATTCTCAACCGATCTTCAAAATGAGCGTTCGATTGAAGATCAGCTTTCACTTTGTCAAAGCTATGCTGAGCGCGAAGGCTTAACTGTCGTCAGTGCCTATGAAGATCGGGCCCGTTCAGGTGGCTCGGTCATGGGACGCGAAGGCCTTTTGCAGATGTTGGACCAAGCGCGGGAGCGATCCTTTGACGTAGTGATCGTCGAAGCTTTAGATCGCCTCTCTCGCGACATGGAAGATCTCGCAGGCATTCATAAGCGGCTATCCTTTCTCGGGATCGAGATCCGGGCGGTTCACGAGGGCATCGTTAACACCGTGCTGGTCGGTCTTCGCGGTCTGGTCGGACAACTCTATCGTGAGGACAACGCTCACAAGGTGCGTCGTGGCCAAGCAGGGCGGGTCAAGCAAGGTTTGGCTGGAGGTGGTCTGACATACGGATACGCCGCGGTCGCCGGAAAAAGCGGCGAACGGGCCGTCGTCGAGACCGAGGCACAGGTGATCCAGCGTATCTTTCAGGAATACGTGGACGGTCGAACGCCTCGCGAAATCGCCCACGATCTCAACAAGGAGAGGGTATCACCTCCGCGTGGGCGGGCATGGAATGCTTCAACAATTAATGGCAACTTTGAGAGGGGCGCCGGCATTCTGCAGAATGAGCTTTATGTAGGGCGCCTCGTTTGGAACAAAGTTAGGATGGTGAAAGATCCCGACTCGGGAAAGCGCCTGTCACGACCAAATCCGAAGAGTGACTGGCAGGTTGCTGAAGTGCCGCATCTTGCAATTGTCAGTCCAGAGCTGTTCACAGCTGCTCAGCAACGCAAAGAGGAGCGCGGTCGCGCCCACCCAAGCCATCAACGTCGGCCCCGTCGGATGCTATCTGGCCTGCTCCGTTGCGGCTCATGCGGCTCGGGCATGGCAACCAATGGGCGGGACAAATCAGGGCGCGTTCGTATTCGCTGCTCGGCAGCGACGGAGAGCGGGACGTGTCCTGACCCCAAGACTTTTTATTTAGACACGGTCGAAAGTGCAGTCCTCAGCGGGCTAAAGGCCGAATTGCGCGCGCCGAAGGTTATTTCGGAGTACGTACGCACGTATCTCGATGAGCGAAAGCGCCTCGCAGTTACATCACATGCAAAACGGCAGCGCCTTGAGCAGCAGCTTGGGCAATTGAACCGGGAAATCGAACGGCTGGTGGACGCGATTGCCAAAGGACATGGCGATCCATCCGTTCTCGGACCGCGATCGACTGCCTTAGATGCCGAACGAAAGAGAATATCTCAGGAGTTGCAGAGCGAACCGCCCATATCGAAAGAGGTCGCGCTGCATCCGGCCATCCTCAAACGATATGAGGAGCAACTCGGTCGGCTTGAAGAAGCACTGGCAAAAGGTGTTAGTGCGGGCGACGGAGAGGCCACAGAAGCCATCAGAGACCTCGTCGAGACGGTCACTGTGTTCCGCGACCCAGGGCGCCCAGGCGGTGTAGCCGTGGAGATCTCAGGCCGGCTAAATGCCCTACTCGGGGAAAAGGCCTATCCAAACCAGGTCAAAGGAGTGTGGGGAAAGGTGGTAGCGGGGGAGGGACTCGAACCCCCGACCCCAGGATTATGATTCCCGTGCTCTAACCAGCTGAGCTACCCCGCCACGGAGCGTCGCCGCAGGGCTTGCCAGAGAGCCGGCGGCGCGAACGGGCGGCATATAAGGAGGTGGTCTTGCACCTGTCAAGCAAGCCGAGGAGGTCGGTCAACTGCTTCTGAGACAAGCCGTTTGCGGCGGCCTTTCCAGGCCAAGCCCCGTTGAAACCGGCCTATTTCGGCTGGACGTTGGGATTGCCGCCGGGGCTGCCGGGCGGCGGGATCACCGGGGTGGTGCCGGTTTCGGGCGTCGGCGCCCGCATTTCCGGGTCGACCCCCGATGGCGGGCATAGCACGCCGTTGGACTTTGCGAGCTTGTCGCCCAGCGCCTCATTGGCCTGGCCGACGGTCGTGCCTTCCGACGCGTTCGGGCCTCCCGGCCCGGGTTTCATCGGCGAGCAGTCGGCGGGCCGCTGCGGCTCGGAAGCTGCGGTCTCGGCCATCGGCGTCACCGGTGCGGGCGGCGCCTGCGCATGCGCTGCGCCGAATGCCGCCGCGATCGCGGCAAGGATCAGGATCGATTTCGTTCTCATGGAGCAAGAACGACTCTGGCCGGCCGCCGGTTCCGGCCTCACACATTACGTTTTGCGGTAGCGGATCAGTGAAAAATGACCCAGGGGCGGCATCGGGCGACGCTCGGCAAGCGTGACCCCGCCATGCCTCGCCGCCCAGTTGACCAGCCGCTGCCAGGGAAACTCCGGCCGCCAGCCGAGCCGGCGCGCCAGCGGCGCAAAGGCAAGCTCGAAGGCCCGGCGCGGACCGCTTTCCGCGCCGATGTGATTGACCAGGATCAGCTCACCGCCCGGCTTGAGCACGCGAACGAAATCGTCCAGCGTCGCCTCGGGGTCCGGCACCGCCGTGATGACATATTGCGCCACCACTGCGTCGAACGAGCCGTCGGCGAAGGCGAGGTGCTTGGCGTCCATCACCGCAAGCGTCTCGACATTGGAGAGGCCGAGCGCGCGCACGCGATTTTGCGCCTTTCGCAGCATCGGCTCGGAAATATCGACGCCGCAAATGCGCGTTTCGCGTGAGTAGTCCGACAGCGACAGCCCGGTGCCGACGCCGACATCGAGAATACGCCCGCCGATGCGATCAGCCTCGGCAATGGTGGATTGCCGGCCTTTGTCGAACACCTTGCCGAACACCAGATCATAGACCGGCGCCCAGCGCTCATAGGCCTTTTCGACCCCTGCGCGGTCGATATCGGCAGCCATCCCCTCAACGCCCCCCGAACGCTACTTTAGCCCCGCACCGCCTCGACCAGCGGCCGCGCCGCTGCCGAGACCGCGGTGCGCTTGGCCGCGCTCTGGATGAAGCCGCCACCGAGCACCCGCGCCTGGCCCGAAGGCGCGTCATAGAACACACAGGCCTGTCCTGGCGAGACGCCCTCTTCGCCGGCCACCAGCTCGACCTCGTAATGGCCGTTACTAGCCCGCAGCCAGGCCGGCTGCGGCGCGCGGGTCGAGCGCACGCGCACGAAGACCTCGAGTCCGCCCGCGACCGCGCGATCGATGTCGCCATCGCCGATCCAGTTGACGTCGCGCAGCGTGATGCGGTCCATGCGCAAGGCTTCGCGCGGCCCCACCACCACGCGGCGGCTCGACGCATCCAGCCGGATCACATAGAGCGGGCTGCCGGCGGCAATCCCGAGCCCCTTGCGCTGGCCGACGGTGAAATGCGCAATGCCCTGGTGACGGCCGAGCACGTTGCCGTCGCTGTCGACGATCTCGCCCGGATCCATCGCATGCGGCCGCAACCTGGTGATGACGTCGGTATAGCGGCCGGTCGGCACGAAGCAGATGTCCTGGCTGTCATGCTTGTCGGCGACCGCAAGGCCGAAGCGCCGCGCCAGCTCGCGCGTTTCCTGCTTGGTCATGTCGCCGAGCGGGAAGCGCAGATAGTCGAGCTGCTCGCGCGTGGTCGCGAACAGGAAATAGCTCTGGTCGCGCTCGGCATCCGCCGCGCAAACAAGCGCACGGGAGCCGTCGGCAAGTCGGCGCGAGGCGACGTAGTGGCCGGTGGCGAGCGCCGACGCACCGAGGTCGCGCGCGGTCTTGAGCAGATCGCGGAACTTGATCGCACGGTTGCACTCGATGCAGGGCACCGGCGTTTCGCCCGAGGCGTAGCTCTCGGCGAAGACGTCGATCACCGATTCCCGGAAGCGGTCTTCATAGTCCAGCACGTAATGCGGGATCCCGATCCGCTCGGCGACGTTGCGCGCGTCGTGAATGTCCTGACCGGCGCAGCAGGCCCCCTTGCGATGGGTGGCCGCGCCATGATCGTAGAGCTGCAGCGTGATGCCGACGACGTCGTAGCCCTCTGCCTTCAACAGCGCAGCCGTGGTCGAGGAGTCGACGCCACCGGACATGGCGACGACAACCCTGGTGTCCTGCGGACGGCCTTCGAGATCGAGACTGTTGAGCATGGGTTGCGGGTCACACTAGCGATCCCGGAAGGCCCGCTTTGCCAAAGCGGCCGGCCGCGATCAAAAAAGCCAATTCACGAACAAGGGCCCATTATCAGGGGTCGGGGAGCCTCCTGGGGCGGTTCCGAACAAGGGGCTTGAAGCGGAAAACGGCTCACGAGGCGCCTCTTTAATATAGGCCGTATCCTCGCGAGGCAATCGCAGCCGGTGGCATGGCGGCAATTCTTGCCGGGCGGCAGAAAAAGCGGGCCGGTCAGGTTTCGGACAGCCGCATAAGTATATGAAATATATATATATTTTTTCTGAGCGTGGCTGGCCCACTCCTTGCTCACTTATGCCACGGAGTTTCATTGCGAGAGGCGAGCCGTGGTCAGCGTTAAGTTCGATGCAGCAACAAGCGCGCAACTCGGCGCGCTCACGAAAGCGGTTCAGCCCACCCCCTCGGCCTCGACGGGGGCCGAGAGCTTTGCGTCGCTGATCGATGGCGATTCCGCCTCGGATTCCGCCAACACCCAATCCCCTGCGCCGCAACCCGCCGCGACGTCCCAGGCTGCCGCAAACACCCAGTCGCAGTCCCAGACCAGCAATTCCAGCGCGTCCGGCAATTCGGCCGGAACGCAAAACACGTCCAACTCCAGCTCCAATTCCAATAACGGTCCCGGCCAGCAGAGCAACGCCAACGCGGCCGGCAACAATCCGGCCGGCAGCGGCAACGCGGCCGCGTCGACCGCCAAATCCGGAAGCGGTCAGAGCAGTGACGGCAAGTCGACCGGCAAGTCGTCGAGCAAATCTGCCGACGACAGCACGGCCCAGACCGATTCTGCCGCCCAGACTCAAGCAGGCGCGACGACGACCCAGATCCCGACCCCTGTCGCGACCGCGATCGCAAACCCGACCGCAATCACCAATGCTGCAACGCCGGCCAGCAGCGATTCGACCGCGACGGCTGCGATCGCGAGCAGCGCTGGCGCCACCGGCTTCTCGACTGTTGCCGGGCTGGTCGCGCAAGCCGGCCAGGGCAAGTCCGCTGCCACGGCGACAGGCCTGACGGGCCAGGCCCAGGCTACTGCAAATGGCAATGCCAGCGGCACGGCCACCGCTACGGCCAGTACGGCCGCGGGCGCGCCGGCGACCGATGGCGCTCCTCCTGAAACGGTAGGTCTCGGCATTGCGGCCAGCGGCGCCGTCCCGCCGCAACCCAACGTCAAGGCAAGCGTCTCCAAGACTGCGGCCACAGCGCAGGCCACGACATCCGCGACGACGACGACCTCCGATTCGACCGCGGCAACGGCGACCACGACGCCAGCCGCAACCCAGCCGGCCGACGGCAATGCCGCGGCCCAGGTCGCGGCCGCCGGCAATCAGAATGCCGGTGCGGCGTTCGTGACTGCGGTCAATGGCGAAAAGCCGCAGGGCAGCACCTCGGCATCCCACGACCAGGGCGCCCTTGCGGCTGCCACCGCACAGCAAACCACGACGCCCGATCCAAGCGCGCAGGCCGCGGCGCTGCCGCAACAGATTTCCCAGATGACGCAAGCGGCAGCGACCACGCCGACCGTCACCGTCGCAACTGCGGGCGCGGCCGTGCCATTGAGCGGATTGGCCGTCGAGATCGCAGCCTCCGCGCAGAGCGGCAAGACCCACTTCGAAGTGCGGCTCGATCCGGCCGATCTCGGCCGCATCGACGTGCGCATCGACGTCGCCCGCAATGGCCAGGTCACCTCGCATCTGATCGTGGAGAAGCCGGAAACGCTGTCCATGCTGAAGCAGGACGCGCCGCAGCTGCAGCAGGCCCTCAACAATGCCGGCCTGAAGACCGACAGCGGCGGGCTTCAGTTCAGCCTGCGCGACCAGTCGTCGTCCAGCCAGAACAACGGCAACCAGACGTCGGGCAATGCGCAGAAGCTGATCGTCAGCGACGAGACCAGCATGCCCGCCGCAATCGCAGGCCAGTCATACGGTCGCATGCTCGGATCGAGCGGCGGCATCGATATCAGGGTCTGAGGAGAGAGACATGACCGTCCCAGGCGCAGCAACCAAAGCAAGCCCGATCGTTTCGGGCACCACGCCCCAACCCTCGTCGTCCTCGAGCTCTACAGCCGACGCCACCAATGCGCTTGCCACGCAGCAGATCGCAGGCAACTTCCAGAGCTTCCTGCAGCTTCTGACGACGCAGCTGCAGAACCAGAACCCGCTGGATCCCCTGGACACCAACCAGTTCACCCAGCAGCTGGTCGAATTCGCCGGCGTTCAGCAGCAGCTCAACACCAACTCTTCGCTATCGACCCTGGTCTCGCTGCAGCAGAGCGCGCAGTCGACCCAGGCGCTGAGCTTTGTCGGCAAGACGGCGACGGTGAACGGCTCGACGGCGACCATGACCAACTCGCAGGCGAACTGGGCTCTCGACATTCCCAAGAACTGCACGCTCACCGTCACCATCGCCAACAGCTCCGGCCAGACCGTCTTCACCGGCAACTACTCGGCGACCGCAGGCGACGCCCAGCCCTTCAGCTGGAACGGCAAGGGCAACGACGGCACGCAATGGCCGGACGGAAAGTACAAGATGACGGCAACGGCCCAGGACAGCTCCGGCAATTCGGTGGCCGTCTCGACCGACATCCAGGGCGTCGTCTCCTCGGTCGACCTCACCCAGACCCCACCCCTTCTGACGATCGCAGGCCAGACCTACACGGTGAATCAGATCAAGGGCATCTCCGGCTAGTGGCGGTTTGGGCGCCGCCGGCGGCCGAAAGGTTAACAATTGGTTGACGTTTTCCCGCCGTTTTCGGCCGGAAATCCCGGGAAGATCGAAATATTGCGATTCTGTCAAAGGAGAATCTCATTGACGCCTTGGGCTTAGGCAAATTTTAAGCCGCTGAGCGTACGTTTGTAGCGTGAGTTCAGTGGTTAAGAGTTTGTGAGTACGCCATGACAGAACCCCATCGCCCGAGGGTGAAATACGTCATCGGGCCCGACGGCAGCCCGCTGACGATTGCGGACCTGCCCGCGCCCGGGACCAAACGTTGGGTCATTCGCCGCAAGGCCGAAGTGGTCGCCGCCGTGCGAGGCGGCCTGCTCTCCCTCGAAGAGGCCTGCAGCCGCTACACGTTGACCGTGGACGAGTTCCTTTCCTGGCAGTTCTCGATCGATCAGCACGGCCTGGCCGGCCTGCGCACCACCCGCATCCAGCAATATCGCCAGTAAGTCCACGATTGCACCGAATTTGAAAAAAATCGGCCTCGTTCTGCGAGGCCGATTTTTTTCATGTCTCAACGACGACGCTCAGGAATCCGCCAGCCCTTAATCTTCGTTAACCAGATTGAAACCATAGCCTAGGCAATAATTGCCCAGTGGCCCGAATCTGACATCGGCGAATCTCGCAGAGGTCAGGGGAACGGCCATCGGCATTGGAAGCTTCTGACCGAGCTTCGCCATTCGCTCGAGCGCCCCGCCGGGAGCTCGCGCGAATGTCGATCGGCTCCGGCAGTCGACAGGTAACTGGGGCGGGTTTTGCAGGGTCTCGTGGACTTCCTTAAAGGGCTGGGTGCTGCTCGGTTGATGGCGATGGTCGCGGTTACGGCCGCGCTTATCGGCTTCTTCGCCTTCGTCATCATGCGGGTCACGACGCCGCAGATGACCACCCTCTTCACTGATCTCAGCCTGGAGGACTCCTCCAGCATCATCAAGGACCTGGACCGCCAGGGCATTCCATATGAGCTGCGCAACGAAGGCAGCGTCATCATGGTGCCCAAGGACAAGGTGACCCGGCTGCGCATGAAGCTCGCCGAAGGCGGCCTGCCCAAGGGCGGCGGCGTCGGCTACGAAATCTTCGACAAATCGGACGCGCTGGGCACCACGAGCTTCGTCCAGAACATCAATCATCTGCGGGCGCTCGAGGGCGAGCTGTCCCGCACCATCTCCTCGATCGACCGCATCCAGGCGGCGCGGGTGCATCTCGTGCTGCCCGAGCGGCCGCTGTTCTCGCGCGAGACGCCCGAACCGTCCGCCTCGATCGTGGTGCGGGTGCGCGGCACGCTGGAGCCGCAGCAGATCCGTGCCATTCGTCATCTCGTCGCCTCCTCGGTCTCCGGCCTGAAGCCGCAGCGGGTCTCGATCGTCGACGAATCGGGCCAGCTGCTCGCCGACGGCGCCTCCTCCGATCCCGACCAGCAGGTCGGCGACGAGCGTCGCGCGGCGTACGAGAAGCGGATGCGCAAGGAGGTCGAGGACATCGTCTCCTCGGTGGTCGGGGCGGGCCGCGCCCGCGTCCAGCTCACCGCGGATTTCGACTACAACAAGATCACCCAGACCTCCGACAAGTTCGACCCCGAAGGCCGCGTGTTGCGCTCGAGCCAGACCCGGGAAGAGCAGTCGGCGACGACGGACAGCAACGGTCAGGTCACGGTCGGCAACGAGCTGCCGGGCGCCCAGCAGAACAACAACCAGCAGGCCGCCCGCGACCAGAGCAAGAAGACCGAGGAGACCAACAACTACGAGATCTCCCGCACCACCAAGACCGAGGTCACGGAAGCCGGCCGCGTCAACCGCATCTCGGTCGCGGTGCTGGTCGACGGCGCCTATTCCAAGAATGAAAAAGGCGAACTCGTCTACAAGGAGCGCTCGAAGGACGAACTCGACCGGATCGCGGCCCTGGTGCGCTCGGCGATCGGCTTCGACCAGAAGCGCGGCGACCAGGTCGAGGTCGTCAACCTGAAATTCGCGGAAGGGCCGGCGATCACCCCGATCGAGCAGCCGCAGGGCATTCTCGGCATGCTGCAGTTCACCAAGGATGACGTGATGTACGTCATCGAGCTCGGCGTCATGATGGTGCTCGGCCTCGTGGTGCTGTTCATGGTGGTGCGCCCGCTGGTCAAGCGCATCCTCGCTTCCGAAGAGATGGCAGCGCTCGTCGCCCCGACCCCGGCCCTGCCGGAGCCGGTCGCCCCCGCTCCCGCACCAGCCGCCACCGGCCAGGCGCTGATCCCCGGCGGTCCCGGAGCCACCCAGTTGCTCGATGTCGCCCAGGTCCAGGGTCAGGTCCACGCCCAATCCGTGCATCGGGTGGGCGAACTGGCCGACCGCAATCCCAACGAAACCGTCGCCATTGTCCGTCAATGGCTGAACGAACCCGCTGAGTAGCCCGCCATGGCCGTCCCCCAGACCGCAAACGCCAACGACATCACCAGCGTCATCGCGAACCTCGCGCAGCGCCAGAGCGGCAAGCCGAAGGAGAAGATTCCGGGCCCCAAACGCGCGGCAATGCTGATGCTGGCGCTCGGCGAGCAATATGGCGGCAAGATCTGGCAGCTGCTCGACGATGAAGAGGTGCGCGAGCTGTCGATGGAAATGTCGACGCTCGGCACCGTCGAAGCCGATACCGTCGAGAACATGCTGATCGAATTCGTCTCGCGCATGTCGGCCTCCGGCGCGCTGATGGGCACTTTCGACGCCACCGAGCGCCTCCTGCAGCAATATCTGCCGGCCGACCGCGTCACCGGCATCATGGACGAGATCCGCGGCCCCGCGGGGCGCAACATGTGGGAGAAGCTCTCCAACGTCCAGGAAGAGGTGCTGGCCAACTATCTGAAGAACGAATATCCGCAAACGATCGCCGTGGTGCTGTCCAAGCTGAAGCCGGAACATGCCGCGCGCGTGCTCGCCATCCTGCCAGAGGACATGGCGCTCGACGTGGTCGGCCGCATGCTGAAGATGGAGGCCGTGCAGAAGGAGGTGATCGAGCGGGTCGAACAGACGCTGCGGGTGGAGTTCATGTCCAACCTGTCGCAGACCCGCCGTCGCGACGCCCATGAGGTGATGGCGGAAATCTTCAACAATTTCGACCGCCAGACCGAGACCCGCTTCATCACCGCGCTGGAAGAGGAAAACCGCGAGTCGGCAGAGCGCATCAAGGCCTTGATGTTCACCTTCGACGACCTGATCAAGCTCGACTCGGCCTCGGCGCAGACATTGATGCGCAATGTCGACAAGGACAAGCTCGGTGTCGCCCTCAAGAGCGCCAACGAGGAGGTCCGCAACTTCTTCTTTGGCAACATGTCCTCCCGCGCCGCCAAGATGCTGCAGGACGACATGGGCGCGATGGGCCCGGTCCGCCTGCGCGACGTCGACGAGGCACAGGCGCTGCTCGTCAACCTCGCCAAGGATCTCGCCGCCAAGGGCGAGATCATGCTGACCAAGAACCGCGCCGACGACGAGCTGGTGTACTGATGGCCGCACCCGCAAAATTCCTGTTCGACACCGACTTTTCCGCTCCCGACCGGCGCGAGCGTGCCGCAACGCCTGCCGAGGTGGCGCAGAAGATCGCCACTGCTGAGGCCCGCGCCCATCGCGAAGGCTTTGCCGCGGGACAGCGCGAGGCCAAGGCCGAAAGCGACCGCCGCTCGGCGCTGGCACTCGAGGAGATCAAGATCAGCTTGCAGGGAATCGCGGGCGGCTTTGCCGGCATCGAGCGGCGCATGGAGACCGAGGCCGTCGACGTCGCAGTCTCGGTCGCCCGCAAGCTCTGCAGCGAGCTGATCGCGGCCGAGCCGCTTGCCGAGATCGAAGGGCTGGTGCGGGACTGCTTCTCCCACCTCGTCTCAACCCCGCATCTGGTCGTTCGCATCAACGACGGCCTCTACGAATCGGCCCATGAGAAAATCGAGAAGATGGCCAAGCAAAGCGGCTTCCAGGGACGCCTCGTCATTCTCGCCGAGCCCGACATCGCAACCGGCGACTGCCGGATCGAATGGGCCGACGGCGGCGTCGTGCTGGAGCGCACAGCCATCGACGCCAAGATCAATGAGCTGGTCGGACGCTACATCGCGTCCAGGAAATCGGAATAGGAAGAGGCGGATTAGAAAATGAGCGACACCGACACCCAGGTCCCCCTGCCCGACCTCAACGCCGCGGACGCGCCGCCCGCGAGCGACGTCGCCTACAATGAAGACGAACAGGCCGCCCGCATTGCCGCGGATCTCGAAGCCGTCTTTGACGTGCCGGTGCAGGTGTCCGCCGTGCTCGGCCGCTCCAAGATGGAGGTCGGCGAACTGTTGAAACTCGGGCCCGGCACCGTGCTCGAGCTCGACCGCCGCGTCGGCGAGGCCATCGACATCTATGTCAACAACCGCCTGGTGGCGCGCGGCGAGGTCGTGCTGGTGGAAGACAAGCTCGGCGTCACCATGACGGAAATCATCAATTCGGAACGCGCTTGAGGACTGCAAAGCACATTGGGGTGGGAATGACATTGGACAGAGGGATCCGCGTCGTGGACGACGCGAACGGATGTAAAGGAGAATAGAATGCGGCTTCTCATTGTTGGCACGTTGAAGGGCCAGCTCACGACCGCGACCAAGATCGCCATGGACAATGGCGCGACCGTCACCCACGCCGAGGACCATGAGCTCGCGATGCGGGTGTTGCGCGGTGGCAAGGGCGCCGACCTGCTGCTGGTCGATGTCGGGCTCGACATCCGCGATCTCGTGATGCGGCTCGAAGCCGAGCACATCCATGTGCCGATCGTCGCCTGCGGCATCACCAATGATGCCCGCGCCGCGGTGGCCGCGATCCATGCCGGCGCCAAGGAATACATCCCGCTGCCGCCCGATCCGGAATTGATCGCAGCGGTGCTCGCAGCGGTCGCCAACGACTCCCGCGAGCTGGTCTATCGGGACGATGCGATGGCGCGGGTGATCAAGCTCGCCCAGCAGATCGCCGGGTCCGAGGCGTCGGTGATGATCACGGGCGAGTCGGGCACCGGCAAGGAAGTGCTGGCGCGCTACGTCCACTCCCGCTCCGGCCGCGCCAAGCGTCCCTTCATCTCGATCAACTGCGCGGCCATCCCGGAGCACCTCCTGGAGTCCGAATTGTTCGGCCATGAGAAGGGCGCCTTCACCGGCGCGGTCGCGCGCCGCATCGGCAAGTTCGAGGAAGCGACCGGCGGCACGCTGCTGCTCGACGAAATCTCCGAGATGGACGTGCGGCTGCAATCCAAGCTGCTGCGCGCCATCCAGGAGCGCGTGATCGACCGCGTCGGCGGCACGCGCCCGGTGCCGGTCGACATCCGCATCATCGCGACCTCCAACCGCAATCTCGCCGAAGCGGTGCGCGAAGGCACCTTCCGCGAGGACCTTCTGTTCCGCCTCAATGTCGTGAACCTGAAGATCCCGCCCTTGCGGGAGCGTCCCGCCGACATCCTCGAGCTCGCCCAGCATTTTGCCAAGAAATATGCCAACGCCAACGGTGTGCCGGTGCGCCCGATCTCGGCGGACGCGCGCCGCGTGCTCACCGTCAACCGCTGGCAGGGCAACGTCCGCGAGCTGGAAAACACCATGCACCGCGCCGTCCTGATGGCGCAGGGCGACGAGATCGGCCCCGACGCCATTCTGACGCCGGACGGCGACCGCCTCGACATCGCCAGGACGCCGCCCGCCGTCGCCCATGCCACGCTCGCCGCCGAGCAGGTGACGCGCGCGCTGGTCGGCCGCACCGTCGCCGACGTCGAGCGCGACCTGATCCTGGAGACGCTGAAGCACTGCCTCGGCAACCGCACGCATGCGGCAAACATTCTCGGCATCTCCATCCGCACGCTGCGCAACAAGCTCAACGAATATGCCGACGTCGGCGTCCCGATCCCGCCGCCGAACACCACAGGCGAATATCCGCGCATGCCGATGGTGGGGTAGCTGGTCTCGGATCAATCGATGCAAATCGTCCCGCCTGCGCGGCCGAAGCCGCGTCGGCGAGGCGAAGGCCCGGCCATTGTCGTTTTTGCGCGTCGGCGTCGTACCGGCGGCATCCGAATGCTACTCGCTCCAGACCTCACGAATAATCCGGCGCGTCCGGGTTGCGGAATATGTGGATGGGGTCGCCGGGCTGCAGGGTGCGGCCCTTGAAGGCGGCGTAGACATAGAGCGCGAGATAGAGGATCGCGAGCGTGCTGATTGCGTAGAAAGCCCAGGTCGCGATGCGCTTCATGGTCTCCGCCGGGAGGTTCATGAGGCGGTTTTAGGGCGGAGTGCGGCAAAAGGCCAGAGCCGCATCTTCGCTCACACCCGCTTGCCGCGAGGAGGAATGGTTATCCCTTGCAGGCCCGCGGCGCCGGAGCTCCGACGTCCGCCAGCCGCGCGAAATCCTCGTCGCGATCGATGGCGAGATAGTCGCCGTGCCAATAGGCCAGCGCCGGGCCGCTCGGGGCGAGCAGCACCTCGCGGACGCGGCCGATCACGATGCCATGGGAATGGCGCTCGATGATCTCCTCGACCTCGCAGTCGATCGCAGCCAGCGCGCCAACCAGCAGCGGCGCGCCCGCGGCGCGTGTGGTCCATTCCGCGCCGGCAAAGCGCTCGGCGCCCTTCAGGCCGCCCTTGCCCGAGAAGCGTTCGGCAATGTCGCGCTGGTCGGCGGCCAGGATGTTGATGCCGAAGAAACCATATGTCTTGAGCAGCGGCCAGGACGAGGCCGAACGATTGACGCTGACGATCAGCGATGGCGGATCGACCGCGAGCGAGGACATCGAGGTGACGGTCATGCCGGAGACGTCGTCACCGCGCCCGACCGTGATCACGCTGACCGCACCGATGAGATGACGCATCGCGCCGCGGAAATCGGCGGCGGAAACCTCGCGATCGAGCTTGATGATCTCAGCGGGACTCATCGTCATTCTCAGCTTCTTTGCTAAACCGCCGGATCGTCGCCGCCCTTCAGGAGCTCGCGCAGGATCGCGCCTTCGAGCCGCGCAAGCTCCGCCGCGCCGCGCTGGCGCGGCCGATGGATGGTCACGTCGATATCGTGCGCGACCCGGCCATTTTCAATGACCAGCACGCGGTCCGCCAGTGCCACCGCCTCAGAGACGTCATGCGTTACGAGAATGGCCGTGAAGCCCTGGTCACGCCACACCCGCTCCAGCAGCCGCTGCATGGAGATGCGGGTGAGCGCATCCAGCGCGCCGAGCGGCTCGTCGAAAGCGAGCACCCTGGGGTGGCCGACCAGCGCACGGGCCAGCGCCACGCGCTGCTTCTGTCCGCCCGACAGCACCGCGGGCCATTGCGCGCGCTTGTCGGCGAGGCCAACTTCGGCGAGCGCCTGTTCGGCCCGCCCCGCGGCATCCGGCAGTTTGCGCGCACGGCCAAGGCCGACCTCGACATTGTCGAGCACCCGCGCCCATGGCAGCAGCCGCGGCTCCTGGAACATCACGCGGATATCCTCGGACCTGGCGGCCTCGCCGAACGAGATCGTGCCGGCATCGATCGCCTCCAGCCCGGCGATCAGGCGAAGCAGCGTGCTCTTGCCGCAGCCGGAGCGCCCGACGATGGCGACGAACTGGCCGGCGGGAATGTGCAGGTCGATGCCGCACAGCACCTCGTGATCGCCGAAGGATTTTTTCAGGCCGCGGATGGTCAGGGGCAGGCCGCGATGCGGCGCGTCCGGCTGGCGGCGCAGCGCCCGCGCCTCCTCGACAAAGCCGGTCGGCGCGAGCGCCTCGGTGTCGGCACGAAATTGAAGGGCTTCCTGCATGGACATTCTCAACGTTTCTGGAAGGCGGGGTGCCAGGCGAGCGTCAACCGCTCCAACAGGCGCGAAAGGCTGTCGGCGAGCTTGCCGAGCAGGGCATAGATCAGGATCGAGAGCACGACGACGTCGATCTGCATGAATTCGCGCGCCTGCATCGCCATGTAGCCGAGGCCCGAGGACGCCGCGATGGTCTCGGCGACGATCAGGGTCAGCCACATGATGCCGAGCGCAAAGCGCAGGCCCACGAAGATCGAGGGCAACGCGCCGGGAAAGATCACGCGGGTGAACAGCTCGCGGTCGGACATGCCGTAGATGCGACCCATCTCGATCAGCTGCGGGTCGACGGTGCGGATGCCGTGCAGCGTGTTGATGTAGACCGGGAAGAACACCCCCAACGCCACCAGGAACAGCTTGGCGGTCTCGTCGATGCCGAACCAGAGGATGACGAGCGGGATCAGCGCCAGATGCGGCACGTTGCGCACCATCTGCAGCGTGGTGTCGCTGAGCCTGTTGGACAATTCCGACAGGCCGTTTGCGAGGCCAAAGGCAAACCCGATGCCGCCGCCGATGACAAAGCCGATGCCCGCGCGCCAGAAGCTGACCCAGATGTTGGTGGCAAGCTCGCCGGAACGCGCGAGCTTCCAGCCCGCAAGCGCCACGTCGCTCGGCGCCGGCAATACACGCGATGGGACCAGCCCAGCGCTGCAGGCCGCCTGCCAGAGCACGATGATCGCAAGCGGCACGATCCACTGCACAAGGCCATCGGCGCGCGGCAAGCGTACGCCGCGGACGCGCGGCAGACTTTCGATCAGGCTCATGACTGCGATGCCTTGATGAGAGGACGGTGCTCGTTGGCGATGGTCTCGCCGAACGGCCCGGTGTTGACGCGCAGCCGCGCGACGTTCCCATCCTCCCGGCCGCCTGCTTCCAGCTCGAGAAGCGGGAATACCAGCTCGGCAAAGCGATAGGCTTCCTCGAGATGCGGATAGCCCGACATGATGAAGGTATCGATGCCGAGATCCTGATACTCTTTGATCCGCGCCGCCACCGTTTCGGGATCGCCGACCAGCGCCGTGCCTGCACCGCCGCGCACGAGCCCGACGCCCGCCCAGAGATTGGGGCTGATCTCGAGCCTGTCGCGCCGCCCGCCATGCAGCTCGGCCATGCGCTTCTGGCCGACCGAATCCATCCGCGAGAAGATCTTCTGCGCCGCTGCCACGGTCTCGTCGGTGACATGCTTGATCAGGTCGTCGGCGGCGGCCCAGGCTTCGGCGTTGGTCTCGCGCACGATCACATGCAGGCGGATGCCGAAGGACAGCTTGCGGCCGCGCCGGTCCGCGACCGCCCTCACCCGCGCGATCTTGTCCGCAACCTGGGCCGGCGGCTCGCCCCAGGTGAGATATTTGTCGACGGTGTCGACCGCGACATCGATGCCGGCATCCGAGGAGCCGCCGAAATAGAGCGGCGGGCGCGGCGACTGCAGGGGCTGGAACAGCAGCCGCCCATCCTCGATGCGGATGTGCTTGCCGTCGTAATTGACGGTCTTGCCGGCGAGCAGGTCGTTATAGACCTCGAGGAATTCGCGGGTGACCTGATAGCGCTCGTCATGGCTCATGAACACGCCGTCGCCCTTGTTCTCGACGGGGTCGCCGCCGGTGACGACGTTGATCAGCAGACGGCCATTGGAGATACGGTCGAGCGTCGCCGTCATCCGTGCCGCAACGGACGGCGACTGCAGGCCAGGGCGTACCGCCACGAGGTAGCGCAGCCGCTCGGTGAAGGGGGCGACGCTGGAGGCGACGATCCAGGAATCCTCGCAGCTGCGCCCCGTCGGCAGCAAGACGCCGTAATAGCCGAGCTGGTCGGCTGCCTGCGCGATCTGGCGCAGATAGTTGAAATTGACCTCGCGGCCGCCGGCGGTGGTGCCGAGATAGCGGCCGTCGCCATGGGTCGGCAGAAACCAGAGGATGTTGGCGCTGGACGATTTTGGTGCGGTCATGATCATGAACCTTGCTTGCGCTGAAGATCGGAAACGGTGACGGATTTCGGCACCAACCCGAGTGCGAAGAACGTGTCGGCGATGCGCTGCTGGCTCGCGATCACCTCGTCATTGATCGGGCGGATGCCGTAGGCCTCGCGCCGCAGCGATACGGCGAGCACCGCCGCCGGCAGCCCCACCGAGGGGCTGAGCTGGTTGGCAGCCTCCTCGATATGGTTCCTGACCCAGTCGTCGGTGTCGTTGAGCGCCTCGAGCACGACATCGACGGCCCTGTCATTCTCGGCGAGGAATTTCCTGGACGTGAAATAGAACTGGTAGTTGGGGACGAGGCCGGTGCCGTCGGCCAGGATACGCCCGCCGGTGGAAGCTTCGGCGGCGGCCTCATAGGGGTCCCAGATCACCCAGGCATCGACGGAACCGCGCGAGAAGGCAGCGAGCGCATCGGCCGGCGCGAGATAGACCGGCTGGATGTCGGTGTATTTCAGTCCGGCATTTTCCAGGGCCCGCACCAGGAGGTAGTGGACGTTGGAGCCCTTGTTGAGGGCGACCTTCTTGCCGCGCAGCTCCGCCACCGACGTCAGCGGCGAATCCTTCGGCACCAGGATCGCTTCGCCCCGCGGCGCCGGCGGATCAAACGCGAGATAGACCAGCGGCGCGCCGGCGGCCTGCGCAAAGATCGGCGGCGTCTCGCCGGTGATGCCGAAATCGATCGAGCCGACATTCATCGCTTCCAGGAGCGGCGGGCCGGAGGGAAATTCAGTCCAGAGCACGTTGTAGCCGAGCGGTTTCAGCTTTTCTTCCAGCGTGCCGCGGCCCTTCAGCAGCACCAGCTTGCCGTATTTCTGGAAGCCGATCCGGATGGTCTTGTCCTCGCCATAGGAGGCGCTGACGGTGGTTGCGACGAGCGAGACCGAGAGCACGGCCCGCGCGATCCAGCTGCTGACGAGATGCTTCATGTTGGTTCCCTCGCGTTTCGCGGAGCACGGATGAGATTGACTAGCAGGACGGCGCGCAGGCGCCTTCCAATAAGATTCGAAAAGCTTTTCATGTCGGCTTCATGCGCCGGCGTGCGGTCTACGAGCCGGGCGTCCATTTCCAGACGATGTCGGCCACTTTCACCGGCTTCGGGATCAGGCCGAGCCGCGCAAAGCGATCGGCAACCGCCTGCTGGGTCTGGATCACCTCGTCGTCGACGGGCCCGACGCGATAGACCGAGCGGTCGACAAAGCGCCTGATGGCCTCGATGTCGACACCGGTCGCTTCCGCTTGCGCTCGTGCAACCTCCTCATGATGCTGGTCGGCCCATACGCCTTCGGAGGCGAACAAATTGTTCAACTTCGTGACCAGCGCGGGATATTGGTCGACGAAATCGGCACCTGCGATATAAAAGGAATTCGGCTTGTGGACGTCCTTGTCGAACACGACGACGCGGGCATTCTCCTTGAGCTCGGCAAGGGCAAGATAGGGATCCCAGATCGACCAGGCATCGACGGAGCCCTTGATGAAGGCGGCCGTTGCATCCGCGGGCGCAAGCGGCGCGGGCGTGATGTCGCTCCATCCGAGGCCCGCTTTTTCCAGCGCCGCAACCAGTAGATTGTGCGCGCTCGAGCCCTTGCCGAACGCGATACGCTTGCCCTTGAGGTCAGCCAGTGTCCTGATCGGCGAGTCTTTCGGCACAATGATCGCCTGCGTGCTGCCCTCCTGCTTCACCGCGGCAACGTAGCGGATGCGCGCGCTCGCGGCCTGCGCGAAGATCGGCGGGGCATCGCCGACGTAGCCGAAATCGACGCTGCCGACATTGATGGCCTCGAGCAGTGGCGGACCGAACTGGAAGTCGATCCATTTGATCTCGATGCCCTCGCTCTGAAACGCATTTTCCAGGGTGCGGCGCTGGCGCACCGCCGGGAAGAAGCCGCCCTTCTGGGTGCCGATGCGGATTTCCTTGGGCGAGGTTTGCGCGGCCGCGTGTTCCGACACCAGGGCCGCAACAGCTCCAGCCGACAGCTGCAGGAATTCCCGACGTTTCATGTTGATCTCCGATGCCCCGCGCGCGACAGGCTGCGCCGGTGTGAGATCGAAGATGATGCGCGTGCAAAAAGCTGTCGAGCGCCGCACGAAAATAAGCACGCCCGCGCTCTCGCAGGCGGGTCACGCACCGCGTTTGTTTTCGTGAACCGACAGTGCGCAGCGAATTTCTTTCACCACGCAGATGTGAAAAGCTTATCTGTTTAGATGAAAAGGCCGCCAATAGCACCGCTGCGCGTTATAGTGCCCTCGCCCCTTGCGGGAGAGGGCACAATAACGAGCAGCGCGCCTGTGGTCAGCCTCCCGCAGCAACCTTCGCCGGCGCCACGTTCACCGCCAGCTTGCCGTAGCGGTCGGTGAAGGCC
This sequence comes from Bradyrhizobium sp., assembly GCA_035293585.1. Classification (GTDB taxonomy): domain Bacteria; phylum Pseudomonadota; class Alphaproteobacteria; order Rhizobiales; family Xanthobacteraceae; genus Bradyrhizobium. The sequence goes on from DATGMN010000039.1 coordinate 321,434, forward strand.
TTGGTGTCGATCTCCTCGAGCTGGATCTCGCCGTTCATCACACCGGCCTTCCAGGCTTCATGCTCGGGATCCTGCCGAAACTCCGGCATCACCTCGCGCGCGAACAATTCCAGCGACTCGCAGATGTGCTCATGGCTGTTCTTGCCGGCCTGGTTGAGCAGGATCACCTGGTCGATGTTGGAGGTGCGGAAGCGGCGCAGCTTTCTGGCAATGGTCTCGGGCGAGCCGATCAGGCCGCCGCGCAACGCAGCCTCCTGGGCATCCGGATTGTCGCGCTTCCACTTGTTGTACTCGTCCCACATGTTGACCGTGCCCGGCGCCGGCCGCTGGCGGTTTTGCGCGGCGCCGTAATAGCGCAGCGCGAACTGGAAGAAGGTGGCGCCGTCGGCGCGGCGGCGCGCCTCCTCATCGGTCCTGGCGCACATGAAGAACGACACCAGCGCCATGTTCGGATTGATCTCGTAGTCGGCGAGCTTGTTCAGCCGCTTGGTAATCGCATTGTAATAGGCATGCACCCAGGCATGCGCCGCATCGGCGCTGACGAACTGAAAGCCGAGCGCGCCAAAGCCGTTCTGCCCGGCACGTTCGATGGTCGGCAATTGCGAGCACGCCATCCACAGCGGCGGATGCGGCTTCTGCACGGGCTTCGGCACCACATTGCGCAACGGCATGTCGAAATACTTGCCGTGATGCTCGCAGCCGCCATCGCGAAACATCGGAAAGATGGCGCGGACCGCCTCCTCGAACACCTCGCGCTTGGTTTCCATGTCGCGGCCGAACGGCTCGAGCTCGGTGATGGAGGCACTTTCGCCCATGCCGAACTCGCACCGGCCGCGGCTCAGGAGATCGAGCACGGCCACGCGCTCGGCGACGCGGGCGGGATGGTTCGTCGTGAGCTGCAGGATGCCATGGCCGAGCCGAATGTTTTGGGTGCGCTGGCTGGCCGCGCCGAGAAAGGCTTCCGGCGAGGGCGAGTGGGAATACTCCTCGAGGAAATGATGCTCCACCACCCAGGCATAGTCGTAGCCAAGCCGGTCGGCGGTCTCGAGCTGCGTCAGCGCGTTCTGGTAGAGTGTCAGCTCGTCGCCCGCCACCCACGGCCGCGGCAATTGCAACTCGTAGAAGATCCCGAACTTCATCGGCGCCTCCCGCTTCGGCTTTTCTTGTTGGGGACATACTAGCGGGCGGCCCGACCAAGTCCATGGCAGGCCAATTCCGCTCAGCGGGAGATCCAGGCCAGATGGCCAGCGCCAATTGGAACGGCTTGATCCAAATCAACGGGAATGCCGGCCGAATCGCCTAGGATGAAATCAGGCGACGGCCCTGATGCCGTTTCATTCCCGAAAAACCTCCGAGAGAAACACGTGTCGGTCGCAGACCCCGACATGCGCGGGCGTTCGCGCCGCCGGCGCATGGAAATCTTTGCATTCCTGTTCCTGACGGCGGTGCTGATGCCGGCGCTGGCGGTCGCAACCGTCGGCAGCTACGGGCTCGCCATCTGGGTCTATCAGATGATGGCCGGGCCTCCCGGCCCGCCCTCCGCGCATTAGCCAATTCCGAACGAGGACCATCAACATGGCCCAATCCCCCGCCATCGATCGCAGGAGCCTGATCACCGGCCGCGTACTTTGCGCCGAACGCGTGGTCGCCCCTCCGGGCGGCGAGATCGCGAGCATCCTGGTGCAGGCCCGCCCCGAGCAGCTCGACGAGGTCGCGGCCGCAATCCTCGCGCTTCCGGGCTGCGAGATCCATGGCCGTGATCCGAGAGGCAAGCTCGTCGTCGTGGTCGATGCGCCGGATGCGTCCAGCCTCGGCTCTACACTCACCACCATCACGATGCTGCCGCATGTGCATGCGGCAGCGCTCGTCTTTCATGCGATCGACGTCGCCTGATTTGCGCCGGCCCGGAGAATACCGATGAGCGAACCCAAACTCGACCGCCGCCAGATGCTGAAGCTGCAGGCGGCTTCCGTCGCGGCCGCCGCCGCCGGCATGCCTGCTCCCGCACTCGCCGCCAACCTCGTCACCGAGCGCGATGAGAGCGAGTTGAAGTGGGACAAGGCGGCCTGCCGCTTCTGCGGCACCGGCTGCAGCGTCATGGTCGCCACCAAGGACAATCGCGTGGTCGCGACCCATGGCGACATCAAGGCCGAGGTCAACCGCGGCCTCAACTGCGTCAAGGGCTATTTCCTCTCCAAGATCATGTACGGCCACGACCGCCTGACGCAGCCGATGCTGCGCAAGACCAATGGCAAGTACGACAAGAACGGCGAGTTCACGCCCGTCTCGTGGGACGAAGCCTTCGACATCATGGCCGAGAAGTTCAAGGCGGCTTTGAAGAAGCGGGGGCCCGCGGGCGTCGGCATGTTCGGTTCGGGACAGTGGACGATCTGGGAGGGCTACGCGGCCTTGAAGTTGTTCAAGGCCGGCTTCCGCTCCAACAATATCGATCCCAATGCGCGGCACTGCATGGCATCAGCGGTTGCAGGCATGATGCGCACCTTCGGCATCGACGAACCGGCCGGCTGCTATGACGACATCGAGGCCGCCGACGCCTTCGTGCTGTGGGGCTCCAACATGGCAGAGATGCACCCGATCCTGTGGACGCGCGTCACCGATCGCCGCCTCTCCGCCCCGCATGTCCGCGTCGCCGTGCTCTCGACCTTCGAGCACCGCTCCTTCGATCTCGCCGACATCGGCCTCGTGTTCAAGCCGCAGACCGACCTCTATCTGCTGAACGCCATCGCCAACCACATCATCAAGACCAACCGCGTCAACAAGGACTTCGTCGCCGCGCACACCGTGTTCAAGCGCGGCCAGACCGATATCGGCTATGGCCTGCGTCCGGAAAATCCGCTGGAGAAGAAGGCGACCGGCCGCACCAAGGCCAATGACGCAACCGACATCAGCTTCGACGAATACAAGGCCTTCGTCGCCGACTACACGCTGGAGAAGGCGGCCGAAATGTCCGGCGTGCCGCTCAACCGCCTGGAGGCGCTGGCCGAGCTCTATGCCGATCCGAAGACCAAGGTGGTCAGCTTCTGGACCATGGGCTTCAACCAGCACACCCGCGGCGTCTGGTGCAACAACCTCGTCTACAACATCCATCTGTTGACCGGAAAGATTGCCGAGCCCGGCAACAGCCCGTTCTCGCTCACCGGACAGCCGTCGGCCTGCGGCACCGCGCGCGAGGTCGGCACCTTCTCGCACCGCCTGCCCGCCGACATGGTGGTGACCAACAAGGAGCATCGCGACAAGGCCGAGCACATCTGGCAGCTGCCCGAAGGCACCATCCCCGACAAGCCGGGCTATCACGCCGTGCTGCAGAGTCGGATGCTCAAGGACGGCCTGCTCAACGCCTATTGGGTGCAGGTCAACAACAACGTCCAGGCCGGTCCCAACGCCAATGAGGAGACCTATCCGGGCTTCCGCAACCCAGAGAATTTCATCGTGGTCAGCGACGCCTATCCGACGGTGACCGCGCTGGCCGCCGATCTCGTGCTGCCGACCGCGATGTGGGTGGAGAAGGAGGGCGCCTACGGCAATGCCGAGCGGCGCACGCAATTCTGGCATCAGCTCGTCAATGCGCCGGGCGAAGCGCGCTCCGACCTCTGGCAGCTGATGGAGTTTTCAAAGCGCTTCAAGATCGAGGAGGTGTGGCCGGAGGAGCTGATCGCGAAGAAGCCGGAATACCGCGGCAAGACCCTATTCGACGTGCTCTACAGGAACGGCGTGGTCGACAGGTTTCCGCTTTCCGACATCGAGCCCGGTTACGCCAATGACGAATCCAGGGCGTACGGATTCTATGTGCACAAGGGCCTGTTCGAGGAATATGCCTCGTTCGGCCGCGGCCACGGCCATGACCTCGCGCCGTTCGACGCCTATCACCGCGAGCGCGGCCTGCGCTGGCCCGTGGTCAACGGCCGGGAGACGCGCTGGCGTTTCCGCGAGGGCTCGGATCCCTATGTGCAACAGGGCAAGGGTGTCCAGTTCTACGGCTATCCCGACGGCAAGGCACGCATCTTCGCGCTGCCCTACGAGCCGCCGGCGGAATCGCCCGACAATGATTTCCCCTACTGGCTCTCCACCGGCCGCGTGCTGGAGCACTGGCATTCCGGCACCATGACGCGGCGTGTGCCGGAACTCTATCGCGCGTTCCCGGAAGCCGTCTGCTTCATGCATCCCGACGATGCGCAGGACGCCAAGCTCAGGCGTGGCGACGAGGTCAAGGTGATCTCGCGCCGCGGCTTTGTCCGCGCCCGGATCGAGACCCGCGGCCGCGACCGGCCCCCACGCGGGCTCGTCTTCGTGCCCTGGTTCGATGAATCAAAGCTCATCAACAAGGTGACGCTGGACGCCACGGATCCGATTTCGCTGCAGACCGACTTCAAGAAATGCGCCGTGCGGATCGAGAAGGTGTAACGGCCATGACCAGGACAACCGTCAGGAACACCGCCATCATCTTCCTCGTTGCCGCGATCGCAGCCGGCACCGGCACGCTCGCGGCGCAGACGCTCAATTCGGGCCTGCGCGGGGCAACCCCGCTCAATGACGAGGGGCCGGCGAGCCCGATGCCGCAGACCCGCAACACCGCGGAGAGGGAAACGCGCAACTATCCCGAACAGCCGCCGGTGATCCCGCATTCCATCGACGGCTACCAGATCGACATCAACGGCAACAAATGCCTGTCCTGCCATGCCCGCGCGCGGACCGCGGAGTCGCAGGCGCCGATGGTGTCGATTACCCACTTCATGGACCGCGACGGCCAGTTCCTCGCCTCGGTTTCGCCGCGGCGCTTCTTCTGCACCGAGTGCCACGTGCCGCAGAATGTTGTTACGCCGCCCGTCAGCAATGATTTCGTCGACATCGACACGCTGCTCAGCCGCGCCAGCCCGGGTGGGCGCCGATGACTGCGACCGACAAGCCGGAGGCGCGCCCGGGAGCGTTGCGGCGGGTGTGGAATTTCGCGCTGGAGCTGCTCGACGTGCTGCTCCGCCCAAGCTCGATCTTCGGGCTCGGCATCTTGGTGCTCGCGGGTTTCGTGGCCGGCGTGATCTTCTGGGGCGGCTTCAACACCGCGCTGGAATTGACCAACAGCGAAAAATTCTGCACCTCCTGCCATGAGATGCGGGACAATGTCTTTGCCGAATTGAAGACGACCATCCATTTCTCCAACCGCTCCGGCGTGCGGGCAAGCTGCCCGGACTGCCACGTTCCGCACAACTGGACCGACAAGATCGCGCGCAAGATGCAGGCCTCCAAGGAGGTCTGGGGCCATCTGTTCGGCTATATCGACAATCGCGACAAGTTCACCGACAAGCGGCTGGAGCTTGCGCTGCATGAATGGGCGCGCTTCAAGGCCAATGACTCGCTGGAATGCCGCAACTGCCACAGCGCGCAATCCATGGACATCACCAAGCAGTCGCCGCGCGCCGCAGTCGCCCATGAGCGCTATCTCTTCACCGGCGAGAAGACCTGCATCGACTGCCACAAGGGCATCGCCCACCACCTGCCCGACATGCGCGGTGTTCCGGGCTGGCAGTAGCGGGCGGCAGGCGAGGGTCTCGAATCGCTTGCGTCGCCGGCGCGAATGGCTAGTTTCACGGGTCCGCGCCGCAGCAGGCGGCGCCGATTCTCTGCTGGACCATGCCGACCTTTTCCCCGCATCAGGATGCCGCGCTCAAGGCCGTCGCCGACTGGCTGAAGGCCAAACCGGGCCGATCGGGCACGCCGCAGGTGTTCCGCCTGTTCGGCTTTGCCGGAACCGGCAAGACCACGCTCGCCCGGCACATTGCGGAGGGCGTCGACGGCGAGGTGAAGTTCGCGGCCTTCACGGGCAAGGCCGCGCTCGTGATGCGCAACAAGGGTTGCGACAACGCCTCCACCATCCACTCCCTGATCTATCGCGCCCGCGAGAGCGGCGAGGAGCAGCCGAGCTTCGAGCTGTGGGACGACGCGCCGGCGTCAAAAGCAAAACTGATCGTGATCGACGAATGCTCGATGGTGGATGCCGACATGGGCCGCGACCTCTTGTCGTTCGACTGCCCGCTGCTGGTGCTCGGCGATCCCGCGCAATTGCCCCCGATCCAGGGCGGCGGCTTCTTCACCGGCGATGAGCCGGACGCCATGCTGACCGAGGTGCACCGCCAGGCGCAGGACGATCCGATCGTGCGGATGTCGATGGACGTGCGCGAGGGCCGTGCGCTGGAATACGGCACCTTCGGAGACAGCGAGGTGATCCCGCGCTCGGGCCTCGATCCGGATCGCGTCATGAAGGCCGACCAGGTGCTGGTCGGCCGCAACAACACCCGCCGCGCCTACAACATGCGGATGCGGCAGCGGCAGAACATCGAGGATCCCCTGCCCATCGCCGGCGACAAGCTGGTGTGCCTGCGCAACAACCGCAAGAAAGGCCTGTTCAACGGCGGCCTCTGGCGGGTGCGCTCGCGCACTCAAGGGCGCTCGAAGACGTCGCGGATCATGACCATGCGGGTGATGCCGGACGAGGATTTCGGCGGCAAGGTGACCAAGGTCTCGGTGCGCCAGGACTGCTTCGAAGGCGGGGTCGAACAGATCCCGTGGGAACAGCGCAAGCCCTATGACGAGTTCGACTACGGCTATGTGCTGACCGTGCACAAGTCGCAGGGCTCGCAATGGGACGACGTGGTGCTGTTCGACGAGAGCTTCGCCTTCCAGGACAGCCGCGCGCGCTGGTTGTACACGGGCATCACACGGGCGGCAAAGCGGTTGAGCGTGGTGGTTTGACTGTCGGCGCCGTCATTCCAGGGCGATGCGAACTACGGTGCGCAATTGCGCACCTGAGAATCTCGAGATTCCGGGTTCGCCTCTGCGAGGCGCCCCGGAATGACCATCATTGAAATTGCTGGTCAATCATGTCTTCCCCCATAAATTGAAAAAGCGGGCCTTGGCCACGCTCACAATTCACGGAGACGTGTGGGCTCGCCCGTAACAACGGCCGGGCAGCCGCCGTATCTTGGAAGCATTGCGACAGGGAATACGCGGCTGTTCAGCCCGCGCCCTTCGCTCTAAGTTTGACCCCACCGCCTCAAAGAGGATCAGCCATGCGGAACCGCCCTTTCAGCCGTCTTTCGCTCCTTGCCGCTGCCGCCGGCGCGCTTGCGGTGGCCGCCTTCGCCCTCGCGCCGCTCAGGGCCGCCGAGGACGCGGTGGTCATCCCCCCGCCGGCGACCGACCTTCCCGCCTCCGACGGCATCCAGACCGTGGTGCTGTCCGGCGGCTGCTTCTGGGGCGTGCAGGGTGTGTTCCAGCATACGGCGGGCGTCGTCAGCGCCGTCTCCGGCTATTCCGGCGGCAGCAAGATAAACGCCCAGTATGAGCTGGTCTCGACCGGGACCACGGGACATGCCGAGTCCGTCGAGGTCAAGTACGACCCGAAGAGGGTTTCCTATGGCAAGATCCTGCAGATCTTCTTCTCGGTCGCGCACGACCCGACCCAGCTGAACCGGCAGGGCCCGGATACCGGCAGCCAATATCGCTCGGCGATCTTCACCACCTCGGACGCCCAAACGAAGGCCGCGGAGGCCTATATCGCCCAGCTCGATGCCGCCAAGGTCTATCCCAAGCCGATCGTCACCAAGGTCGGCCCGCTGCAGGCCTTCTACCCGGCCGAAGGCTATCACCAGGACTACCTGACCCTGCACCCGAGTCAGCCCTATATCGCCTATAATGACCTGCCCAAGATCGAGAACCTGAAGAAGCTGTTCGCCGAGAACTATCAGGAGAAGCCTGTACTCGTGCGCAGCGTTTCGAACTAGCGCAGGGCTTTTGAGTGTAGCAACGAAGGGGCTTCATCTGTCCCCGTTACCCTGAGAAGGCCGCGCAGCGGCCGTCTCGAAGGGCGGCGGCCCGGCTGTCGGCAGCGGGGCCGTTCATCCGTCGACGCTCGCGATCGCAAGCGCCTCCAGTGACGGGCGGCTTTGCCGCTTGCGCGGGGATGACGGTGAGGCAGCCTGAAGCTCGAAGGAGAATCCATGTCCGACAGCAAGACGACGACCGACAAGATCACCAAGAGCGAGGAGGAATGGCGGCGCGAGCTGACACCGATGCAATATGCGGTGCTGCGCGAAAAGGCGACCGAACGGCCGTTCTCCGGCGAGTATGAGCATGAGGAGCGCCCGGGCAGCTATGTCTGCGCCGGCTGCGGCCAGGTGCTGTTCGAGTCCGACGCCAAATTCGATTCCGGCTGCGGCTGGCCGAGCTTTTCGCAGCCCGCGAAGGAGAGCCATATCGATGAGGAGACCGACTACAGCCACGGCATGATCCGCACCGAGGTCCTGTGCTCCAAATGTGCCGGCCATCTCGGCCATGTGTTCAACGATGGCCCGGGGCCGACCGGCCTGCGCTACTGCATCAACTCGGCGGCGCTGAAGCTGAAGCCGCGGTAGCCTTCCCAATCAGTCCGACCGCGAGCGTTCTCCTCTTGTGGGCACTGTCGCGCAACAGGCCCACACGAGTGAGCGTGCAAAAATCAGCCGGGCGGCACTCCTGCGCCGCCCTGCCTTCTCGCGTGGAACGGCCCGCGAGAATGTGCTTTGCTGTCCGGGTCAGCGCGGCGGACCGGCTCTTGGCAATCGCCTGACAGGGAGAGTAGCATGTCCCTTGGGCTGATCCTGATCATCCTGGTGATCATCTACCTGGTCGGAGGCTTCAGCGGCCGTTTCGGCGGCTACGGCTATGGGCTCGGCCATTCCGGCATCGGGCTCGGCGGGGTGATTTTGGTCGTTTTGCTGGTGCTGGTGCTGCTGGGCAAGATTTGACCATTCAACCTATTGAAAATACTTAATTTTCTGTAGTTTCGGTAAACGGAATCACGATTCACGGTTTCCGATTTCAGGATTCGCAATTCTGTCAAGAAAGCCTATATTGGGGGCTGACATGACATGCACGGTACGGCCGCTGGTTACGGCCTGGCCGCCATCCAAATCCCAAGCTCGCGCTAGCGCCAAGAAGAGAGAAGAGGTCCTCGACCATGCGTCCTATGCGTCCGTTCAACTTCAACACTTCCGCCGAACTTTTTCCCGCCGCCATTCGCAAGAAGAAGCGCGCGGGCTTTACCTATCGGCGATTTGGCACCGCGGCCGAAGCAGTACGCTTCGCGATCGAGGAGTTGCCGGCGGATTCGCTGAATGGCGCCTATTTGCAGGTCGAGGAAGCCCGCTTCGACCAGAGCGGCATCCGCTCGCTCTATGAGAGCGAGGCGTTCCCGCTGCCGCGCCGTGAGCGCGCTGCCGCCGAGGCCAGCGACAAGGACGCCGCGTAAAGCTCAGGTTACGGCTTTCAAGCAGCGCCCCCGGACGACGGTCCGGGGGCGCTTTTTCGTTTTCGGGGATCGAGCGGCGAGACGCCCGCCTCGCCCCGCGCTTGCCGGGAGAGGGAGCCGGCGGCGGTGCTGATGATTGGCCGGTTCAGTGCGGCTGCCGCTCCAGCCAGCGGCGCAACAGGCGGGCATTGCGCATGTTGGCGCGAAACAGCACGTCGAAGGCATCGCCCGCGACCGGCACCGCGCCGACCACGCCCTGGACCGCGACATTGCCGAGCATGCGCGCGGTGAGATGCCAGGGCGCCCCGAGCGCCCGCGCCTCGCGCACCACCCACAGCGACAAAGCGGTCGCAATGATGTCGCCGACGACGGGGATCAGCCCGATGATGCCGTCGACGCCGTAGCGGATCTTGGTGCCCGGCAGGATGAAGGCGACGTCCAGCAGCTTTGCGATCATCTCCAGCCGCTGCAGGCGCTGCTCGCGGCTGAGATTGCCGAACGGATTGGCGGTCGCAAAATCGAATTGGAACGCGCCCTTGCGGCGCAACGCGTCGGCGGGGATCTCGCGCCCCTCTTGGTCGATGACCGGCCCGCGCGCCTCGGCGTGCGAGAACGTCGCGCGCGAGGTGCGTTCCGCATCGGCGCGGCCGCGAAATCTGACGTCGTCATCCTGCATGGTCATTCCGGGTCAACGCGAAGGCAGAGCACAAGTTGCACCGCTCATGGCCGCGGGCGACCTCACGCCGCAGCCGCCTGCTGCTGCGCGTCGGCATAGCGATGCGCGAGGAATGACGACAGCGTTGCGGGGATGAAGCCGACCAGCCCGTACATGACGAATTGCAGGACGCCGCTGTCCGGGCCGCGCGAGCCGTAGGTCAATTCGGCTGCGGCAAAGCCGATGCAGCCGACCAGCAGCACGCGAAGCGCGGGCACAAGCCGCTTGACGTGAAATAGGATGTCGTCGATCGCGCCCAGCATAAGGGCCGGCAGGATGCCGAACAGGTAGCTGTACTGCAGCGTCTTGAAGAACACGGCGAGCAGCTTGCCGATCTCGGTCCAGCTCGCGCCGTGCAGATAGCCGGACATCATCGTCGAGGTCAGCAACAGCCAGAACCCGCCCAAAAACGGTCCGATCGCGGCAAAGATCAAATAACGCTTCATGACGGCCCCTCGCTCCTCGATCGCGTTTATAGCAGGCGGCCGGGAGGTCAAGGACAAGAATTGCGGGAGGCGTTCCGGCTCTCCCCGTCATCCTGAGGAGGCCGCGAACGCGGCCGTCTCGGAGGATGAGCGGCCCGACTGAGAGAGCGGGGGCCGTCCATCCTTCGAGGCTCGCTGCGCGAGCGCCTCAGGATGACGGTGAGAGAGCTGCGCCCGCTTCAGGCCGAAGCCCCCTCACTCCCCCCAGGCCGCGAACGCGTCCTCGAAGGCGCGCTCGCCGGGCGGGCCCTTTTCGATCGCGATGATGGCGCGGCGCTGGTTCGAGTACACCAGCGGCACGTCGAACCAGGAGCGTTCCTTCAGCAGCTGGATGTTGCGCGAGCGGTCGGCATCGACATTGGAGAGGCCGACCAGGAAGAAGCCGTCGGTCACCTTCACCGCGAGGCCCGCGAGCGGCGTGCCGCGCGCCTGCTCGTTCGACTTCATCAGGATGCCCGGCACGTTGGAAACGCCGCCCCCGGCGAAATCCGCCGGCAGGATGAAGGTGAGCTCGGCGGTGTGGCTCGCGGGCAGCGACGAGTCGGTGTTGCGGCGGAACGACATCGTCATCTTGAACTTGCGGTCGGGCACGTCGATGTCGGCGCGCACGGCGATGTCGCCCGGCTGGCCGCCGGCCGCCTTCACCGGTTCGGTACGCCAGACCACCGAGCCGACATATTGCTTGCCCTTGGGATCGGACGGATCCTCGTCATACAGCACCACGCGCTGCGCGACGGGAGCGACCTGCTCCGACGTCGAGGAGGGCTGGCCGACGCGATCGGCGATCTTCGGCTTGGCCTGCGGCGCCGCGGACGTATCCTTCGGCGCTTCGACAGCGGGCGCGGATTTGAACAGGCCGCTGACCAGGCTGACCGCCGACTTGCCCCACAGGATGCCGGCGCCGACCAGGATCAGCACGATGCCGACGGCGATCGCGCTTCGGAACGGAAACGTGGCGCCGGTGCGCGCGCGCTTGTTCGGCTCGGCGGCGCGGTCGGTCGCAACGCGCTGACGCGGGCCGGAGCCTGGGGGGGCGTAGCGCTCGGCCTCCTCGATCGACTCGTCGTAGGAATAGGGCGCGTCCATCTCGCCGTCCTGATCGTCGAGGCTCGGCTCGAGGCGATCGAATTCCGGCGACGGCGATGGCACGTTGGCGTAGGTCTTGCGCGCGGCGCGGCTCGCCTGGGCTGCGGCGCGCCCGAGATCATCGGTATCCGCCGTGATGTCGCGGAAGCCGCGCACGGGGGCCGGCGGCGGGCCACCGGGGTCGGCACCACGGCGGGGCGGCGCAGCACGGTCACGGCTCGGCGGCGGCAGCTCGTCCGCCCCGCCGCCCTGCGGCGGCAGCGGCCGGTCACGGCCAGGCTCGCGACCGAGGATCGGCGGTGGAGGCGGCGGCTCGCTGCGGGGGCTGCGGGGCGGCCGCGCCCCGAGATCCGGCGCCGGCGGGACGTCCGCTCCGAGCGGCGGCCGGTCGGTCCGCGATTGAGGTCCCGGGGGCGGCGGTGCAGCCGGGCGCGGCCGCGGCGCCGCATTCGGCGCCTGCGGGCTTGCGGGCCCTCCACCCAGCTCGGAGGGACGCGGCGTGGAGCGGCGCAGCGCATCGCCAGCGCGCGGCACGCCGGCGGGGGTCGCCCCGACGCCCGTCCGCGAGGCATCGCGGGCGCGCTGGGCGGCCTCCGATTCGACCTTGCGGACCGCCTCCTCGAGCGACAGCCGCTCGCGGGTGATCTCGGATTCGCTCAAGGGCGGATCGACGCTGCGCAACTGCGCGATCAGGGCCGCGCGTGCCCGCTCATAGAGCGCACGGCGGCTCTCGCCGGGAGCATTGGGGTCCAATCCGGCGATAGCGCGGGCGATGAGCGGGTAGTAATCAGCCATGGTTTACTATGCGCACGTCCCGGTTACATCCCGTTAAGCCTCGAACGGATTCTGGACGAGGATAGTATCCTCGCGTTCGGGGCTCGTGGAAAGCAAGGCGATTGGGCAACCCACCAGTTCCTCGACCCGCCGTACATATTTGATGGCCTGCGCCGGCAGGTCCGCCCAGGAGCGCGCTTTGGCCGTCGGCTGCTTCCAGCCCTCGATGGTCTCGTAGACGGGCACCACGCGGGCCTGCGCCCCCTCGCCGGCCGGCAGATGATCGATCTCCTTGCCGTCGAGCTTATAGCCGGTGCAGACCTCAATGGTGTCGAAGCCGTCGAGAATGTCGAGCTTGGTGAGCGCAAGACCGTTGATGCCGCAGGTCCGCACCGTCTGGCGCACCAGGACCGCATCGAACCAGCCGGTGCGGCGCTTGCGCCCGGTGTTGACGCCGAATTCCTTGCCGCGGCGGCCGATCTCCTCGCCGATCTCGTTGGTGAGCTCGGTCGGGAACGGCCCCTGGCCGACCCGGGTCGTATAGGCCTTGCAGATGCCGAGCACATAACCGACCGCTCCCGGGCCCATCCCGGTGCCGGTCGCCGCCTGCGCCGCCACCGTGTTGGAGGAGGTGACATAGGGATAGGTGCCGTGGTCGACGTCGAGCAGCGCGCCCTGCGCGCCCTCGAACAGGATGCGCTTGCCCTCACGCTTTTTGATGTCCAGGAGCCGCCACACCGTCTCGGCATAGGGCAGCAGCTTCGGCGCCATCACCGACAAGTCGCGCAGGATGGTGCGGCCGTCGAACTCTTCCAGATTGAGCCCGCGGCGCAGCGCATTGTGGTGCGCGAGCAGGCGGTCGATCTTGGCGGGCAGCGTGTCGAGATCGGCGAGATCCATCAGGCGGATGGCGCGGCGGCCGACCTTGTCCTCATAGGCCGGGCCGATGCCGCGGCGGGTGGTGCCGATCGCGGTACCCGCATTGGAGGATTCACGCAGCGAATCGAGCTCGCGATGCAGAGGCAAAATGAGAGTGACGTTCTCGGCGATGCGCAGGTTTTCCGGGCTGATCGCGACACCCTGCCCCTTCAGCTTCTCGACCTCGTCGAGAAAGGCCTGCGGATCGAACACCACGCCATTGCCGATCACCGCAAGCTTCGAGGGCCGCAGCACGCCGGACGGCAATAGCGCAAGCTTGTAGGTCTCGCCGTTGATGACCAGCGTGTGGCCGGCATTGTGGCCGCCCTGGAAGCGCACGACGATGTCAGCCTGCTCCGACAGCCAGTCGACGATCTTGCCCTTCCCTTCGTCGCCCCACTGGGCGCCGACGACGACAACATTGGCCATGCGCGGACACTTCCTTTTGCAACGTCGCATAAAGGCGCACGATTTGCCCCGAGAAAACCGGCGGCCTGCCGCCTTCCTCGAGGTCGAGCGCCCTGATCAGCCCCCTGCCCTTCGGGCCCGCGGCATCGATCGCCGCTCCGCCGAGGGGGCAGACACCCGGATAAAGGAAGCGGGCAGGCGACGCAAGCAAGAACGGGGTTTTTCGGGCCTTCCGGGACGCCTCCAAGCCTTTGATATCCCCGTAAAATTTATGTCCGCAAAGTGGCGGCGGTCGTAAAGTCGAAGGCTGGGCGCACGGTTCCCCCTCGACAGGGATCGGTCATTGCCGGGGAGCGCGCCCGAAAATCGCTGCCTCATCTCCCCGATCCTGACAGGGATGATCGAACCTCGCCTGGCGGGGCGATCTTGGCGGATCGATCTTGTCGGATCGATCCTGGCCGCCGACATCGGTTCAGCCGCTCCCGTCCCTGTCAAGGCGAGGCAACCGCGTTCCGCCTCCGCCCTCCGCTTGATCCTGCGCAACCGCCAAGCGCCAAAGCCGGCGATGATCGGCGCAGTCGCATGGGGAGAAAATGGCATGACTGCAGTCGAGGTCGCGGCGAGACCGGCAAACGTCGAGGCGCCCACGCCGGCACGGCCAAGCTGGCTGCGCGCCAATTGGGGCCTGGTGCTCGCCGTTGCGGCGCTCGTCCTCGTCGCCCTGCTGCCGACCCCGGAAGGGCTGTCCGTCGCCGGCCAGCGCATGCTCGCGGTGCTTGCCTTTGCGGTAATCGTGTGGATGACCGAAGCCCTGGACTACGCCGTCTCGGCCATCGTCATCGCCGCCCTGATGGCCCTGCTGCTCGGCCTGTCGCCCGATCCCGCCAACCCGAAGGTGCTGCTCGGCACCAGCACCGGCCTGTCGCTCGCATTCAGCGGCTTTGCCAACACTGCGCTCGCCCTGGTCGCCTCGGCGCTGTTCCTGGCCGCCGCGATGACCGCAACCGGGCTCGACAAGCGCATCGCGCTCACCATTCTCTCCCGGGTCGGCGGCGAGGTGCATCACGTCGTCATCGGCGCCATCCTGGTCGGCTTTGTGATGGCGTTCCTGGTGCCATCCACCACCGCGCGCGTCGCCTGCCTGGTGCCGATCACGCTCGGCATCATTGCGGCCTTCGGCGTCAACAGGCGCGGAGCCTTCGCCGGCATGCTGATGATCACGACGGTGCAGACCGCGAGCATCTGGAATGTCGGCATCAAGACCGCCTCCGCCCAGAACATGGTCGCGGTCGGCTTCATCGAGAAGACGCTGCACCAGTCCATCACCTGGGGCGAATGGTTCATCGCGGCTGCCCCGTTCGGCATCCTGATGTCGATCGCGCTCTATTTCATCATGACGCGGATGATGCAGCCCGAGGTGACCGACATTCCCGGCGGCCGCGAAGCGATCCGCAAGTCACTGGCCGAACTCGGCCCGATGAAGATTGCGGAGAAGAAGCTGCTGGCGATCTCGCTGACGCTGCTGATGTTCTGGGCAAGCGAGGGCGCGCTGCACAAGCTCGACACGTCCACGACCACCATCGCGGCCGTGGCGCTGATGTTCCTGCCCGGCATCGGCATCATGACCTGGAAGGATGCGCAGCCGAGAATTCCGTGGGGCACCGTGGTGCTGTTCGGGATCGGCATCAGCGTCGGCACGGCGCTGTTGCAGACCAGGGGCGCGGCGTGGCTTGCCGATCTCGCGGTGACCGAATTCGGCCTGAAGAATGCGAGCGCCCTGTTCATCCTGGGCGTCCTGACGCTGTTCCTCACCTTGATCCATCTCGGCTTTGCCAGCGCGACGGCGCTTGCGTCGGCCATGATCCCGATCGTGATCGCCGTGCTGCAGAACGTGGCGACGCCTGGCATCAACATCGTCGGCATGACCATGCTGCTGCAATTCGTGGTCTCGTTCGGCTTCATCCTGGTGGTGAATGCGCCGCAAAGCATGCTGGCCTATGGCACGGAGACCTTCGAGGCGCGGGATTTCGTCCGCACCGGGGTGGTGATCACGCTGGTCGCGCTTGCGCTGGTGATGCTGCTCGGGGCGACCTATTGGCGCTGGCTCGGCTATGTCTGAGCCTGAGCCGGTGACCGTGGCGTGCCGCCCAACGCGGGTTCCATGACCCCAGACAATCTCTCCGGGTGCATGGTCGCGATGCGCGGCGGGCCATTGCCCGGCCTTGCGATTCCGTGTTTTTAAGCTGGCCGGGTCGATCATCCGGCCCGGCTGTCCAGGCCGGGCCGAGGCCGCGGCATCGTGACGCCAAGGCCCACCCGCTTCATGTCGGTTTCCCAGCAAACCTCGCGCGCAGCCGCCCCCTCGCAGGTCTGGCTCGCCAACCAGCCTTACATCCTGCTCAGCATCACCGCGCTGTGCTGGGCCGGCAACGCCATTGTCGGCCGGCTTGCCGCCGGACACATTCCGCCGGTGACGCTGGCCTTCCTGCGCTGGTTCTTCGCCTTCCTCCTGCTACTGCCCTTTGCCTGGAAGCATCTGGTGCGCGACTGGCCTGCGATCCGCAAAGGCCTGCCGCTGATGATCGTGATCGCCATCACCGGCATCGGCGCCTTCAACACCCTGCAATATTGGTCGCTCGAATATACCCAGGCGCTGAACACCCTGCTGCTGCAGTCCGCGGCGCCCCTGGTCGTGGCGGTGTGGTCGCTGATCCTGCTCGGCGTGCGGCTGACGCTGGCGCAGGCGCTGGGCGTCCTGCTGTCGCTTGCGGGCGTGCTGGTGATCCTGCTGCATGGCGACGTCACCACGCTGTCGGCGATCAGCTTCAACAAGGGCGATCTGATCTTCACCGTCGCGCTCATCATCTTCGCGCTCTATTCGGTGCTGACCCTGAAGCGGCCGCCGATGCATGGCCTGTCCTTTGCCGCTTTCACCTTCGGCGCCGGCGCGGCCACGCTCCTCCCCCTGTTGATCTGGGAATTGTACGCCCGTCCGGTGATGGCGATCGATGGACCGAACCTGCTGACGCTATTCTACGTCGCGGTGTTTCCCTCGATCCTGGCCTATCTGTGCTTCAACCGCGGCGTCCAGCTGATCGGCGCCAACCGCGCCGCCCCGTTCTTTCATGTCGTGCCGGTGTTCGGCTCGGTGATGGCGATCGTGTTCCTGGGCGAGCACCCGCAACTATTCCACCTCGTCGGCTTCGCGCTGGTCCTGACCGGCGTGTTCGTCGCCTCGCGCAAGCAGTTTGCCTGAACGGCCTGTCCGCCGGTAGGAAGATGCTCCGGGCAGGCGCAACGATTGTGTCATAACGCGACGCTATCCTGCAGGGTGGTCGCGGGCAGCTCTTTGAGCACGAACCTTTTGCCGCCCGCCGAAAGCGATGTTCGAGGGCCCGCGCCATGATGACCGTTCCGGAGCTTGTGGCCGAGGCGCTCGGCGAATTCCTGGGGAGCTACATGCGCCGCCGCTTCGGCTCATCGCAGGCGCATCTCGCCGAGATGGTGCCCTCGATCGCGCGTATCGCCATCGAATGCATCGGCAATTCGGACGCGCTGTTTCACAATGTCGAGCATACCATGCTGGTGACGCTGGCCGGCCACGACATCATGCGCGGCCGCGCGCTGCGTCACCACATGCTCGCGGAAGACTATGCGCATGTGATCATCGCCTGCCTGACCCACGACATCGGCTATGTGCGCGGGCTCCTGCCGGACGACGATGCGGACGGCTATGTCGCGGACGCGTCGGGGCGCAAGATCGCGCTGCCGCGCGGGGCCTCGGACGCGGCGCTGCTGCCCTATCATGTCGACCGCTCCAAGATCTTTGCGATGGCGCGCATCGAAGGCATCGCGGGTCTCGACAAGGAGCGCATCGCGCGCGCCATCGAGGGCACGCGCTTTCCCGCCAATCCCGGCGAGGAGGAACATTGGGACGAGGAGGCCGCGCTGCTGCGCGCGGCCGACCTGATCGGCCAGTTGGGCGATCCGCACTACATCCGCAAGACCAATGCGCTGTATTGCGAGTTCGAGGAGACCGGGCTCAATCGCCAGCTCGGCTATTCCTCACCGGCCGATATCGTCAATCTCTACCCGCAATTCTATTGGAACAGCGTCGCCCCGCATATCCAGAAGGCGATCCACTATCTCAACGTCACCTCCGCAGGGCGACAGTGGATTGCGAACCTCTACAGCAACGTCTTCCGCGCCGAGCGCGACATCCCGCTGTCCGGGCCGGAGACGTAGTACGCCTCTCGCCGTCATCCCGGCGAAGGCCGGGACGACGAGAGAGCATATCACCAATTCGCCGCGCCACCTTGCTGCACGCGCCGCTTCCGGCGCAAATACGCCCACATTGTCCGCCGCATCCAAGCATCACTCCCCGATCAGCTGGCTCAACAACCAGCCCTATCTCCTGCTCGGCCTGGCCTCGCTGTTCTGGGCCGGCAACATCGTGCTTGCGCGCTATGTCGCGGGCCATGTGCCGCCGCTGACGCTGTCCTGCATCCGCTGGATCGGCGTGTTCCTGATCCTGCTGCCGTTTGCCAAGGATCATCTGCGGCGCGACTGGCCGACCTTGCGCAAGAACCTGCCCTTGATGCTGTTGTTGTCGACGACGGGCTTTGCCTATAACAACGCGATCTCCTACTGGGCAATGCAATATACCGAGGCGCTGAATGCGCTTCTGATCCAGTCCGCCGGTCCCCTGTTCGTCGCATTGTGGGCGCTCGCCTTGTTCGGAGTGCGCCTGACGCGCGCGCAAGCCGCCGGCATCCTGATCTCGCTCGCCGGCGTCCTCACCATCATCCTGCGCGGCGATTTCTCCGCATTGCTCGGCATCCGCCTCAACCGCGGCGACCTGATGTTCGCGAGCTCGCTGTTCGCCTTCGGCCTCTATTCGGCGCTGATGACGCGGCGGCCGGTGACGCATCAATTGTCGCTGATCTCCTTCACCACCGGCTGCGGCGCGGCCATGCTGCTGCCATTCGCGATCTGGGAAGCGGGTGCCGGCTTCACGCTGAAGCCGGACGCGCTGACGCTGGCGACGTTGTGCTATGTCGTGATCTTTCCCTCGACGCTCGCCTATCTCTTCTTCAACCGCGGCATTGCGCTGATAGGGCCGAACCGGGCCGCACCGTTCTTCCATCTGGTGCCGGTGTTCGGCTCGGCGATGGCGATCCTGCTGCTCGGCGAGGCGCTCAAGCCGTTTCACCTGATCGGCTATGCGCTGGTGCTCGCCGGCGTCGTCATCGCCTCGCGCCGGGGCGCGGGGAAGGGATAGGAAACTGCGCAACCGGCTCTGGCTGCACCCGCCCCTGGAGGGGGCGGGTCGGTTCGCATGAAGCGAAGCGAAATGCGAACCGGGGTGGGGTGACAGCCTCTCCACGCTTGCACAGTCGATGCGGAGAGACTGTCACCCCACCCCGATCGCGCATTATATGCGCGCTCGACCCGCCCCCTCCAGGGGCGGGTGCAGACAGATTAAGCCGCGCGGACCTTGGCGAGGAAGCCGTCGACGGCGCTGCGCAGCATGCCCGACTGGTTGTCGAGCTCGCGCGCGTTGGAGAGCACGTCGGACGCCGCCGTGCCGGTGGCTGCGGCTGCTGAGGTGACGCCGCCGATATGCGAATTGATCTCGTTCGAGCCGGCCGCGACCGACTGGATGTTGCGCGCGATCTCCCGCGTCGCCTCGCCCTGCTGATCGACCGCGGTCGAGATCGAGTTGGTGATCTCGCTCATCTGGGCGATGGTCTGGGTGATGCCGCTGATGGCGGCGACCGCATCGCTGGTCGAGGACTGCATGGCGGCGACCTGGGCGGAAATCTCCTCCGTCGCCTTGGCGGTCTGGTTGGCGAGCGCCTTCACTTCGGACGCAACCACTGCGAAGCCGCGGCCGGATTCCCCGGCACGCGCCGCTTCAATCGTCGCGTTGAGCGCCAGCAGGTTGGTCTGCGCCGCGATGGAGTGGATGAGCTTGACCACCTCGCCGATCTTTTCCGCCCCCGTCGACAGCACCTGGACGGTGGCGTTGGTGCGCTCGGCATCGCCGACCGCCTTGCTTGCGATCTCGGAGGACCGGCTGACCTGGCGCGAAATCTCGGCAACCGAGCTCGACAGCTCTTCAGCCGCGGCCGCCACCGTGCCCACATTGTTGGACGCGTTCTGCGAGGCGGCGCTGACGGTCGCGGCGCGCGCGCTGGCGTCACTCGCCGTCGAGGTCATCGACTGCGCGGTGGACTGCATGCCGGCGGCAGCGGTCGAGACCGAGCGGACGATGCCGTTGACGCTGCGCTCGAAATCGGCGGCGAGATTTTCCATCGCGGAGCGCCGTTCGGCCGCGGCGCGCTTCTGGGTCTCGGCTTCGGCACGCTCCAGCTCGTGGACGCGCACGGCGTTGTCCTTGAAGATCTGCACGGTCGATGCCATCTCGCCGACCTCGTCGCCGCGGCCGACGCCGGGGATGTCGCCGTCGAGCTTGCCGTCGGCGAGCGCCCGCATCCGGCTGCCGAGCCGGTGCAGCGGTGCGCTGATGCTGCGGCCGATCAGCCAGGCGGCGGCGCTCGAAATGATCGCGATGGCCAGGATGGAGAGGCCCAGCGACCAGACGATCGGCGACAGCTTGGCGTCGAGGTCGTCGAGATAGGCGCCGGTGCCGAGATACATGTCCAAGCCGGGGACCGCCACGGCATAGCCGATCTTGCGGATCGGCTTTTCCTGACCAGGCTTCACATATTCGTAGGGAAGCAGGATCTCGCCATTGGCCTTGACGCCGTTCAGCAGCTCCCAGGACAGCTTCCGCCCGTTGGTCACCACATCCATGCGGTTGATGCCGATCTGCTTGGGATCCGGGGCGAGCTGGGTGATGCCATCATAGGACGTGCCGAACAGATAGCCGGAGCCATTGTCGTAGGTCATGGCGTTGCCGAGCTTGCGGAACAGGGCCATCGCCTGGTCCTTGGTCATCTCGCCGGCGTCGACCTCGCGCTTCAGCTCGAGCGCCATGTTGCGGGCCACGCTGACGATCGCCTTGGTCTGGTCGACCCGCGCATTGTAAAGCTCGCTCTTCATCAGATAGCCGGCGAGCAGGCCGGAGACGCAGAGCCCGACCAGGGCGACGCCGACAACGATGCCGAGCTTGGGCGCAATTTTCATGTTGTTGAGCTTCACGACATCATCTCCGCAAATTCGGGACTGGTCTCATTTCATCACAAAGTTCGTCAGGCGGCGCGAACCTTGGCGAGGAATCCCTCGACGGCGCTGCGCAGCATGCCCGACTGGTTGTCGAGCTCGCGCGCATTGGAGAGCACGTCGGACGCCGCCGTGCCGGTGGCCGCGGCTGCGGCGGTGACGCCGCCGATATGGGAATTGATCTCGTTCGAGCCGGCCGCGACCGACTGGATGTTGCGGGCGATCTCGCGCGTCGCCGCGCCCTGCTCTTCGATCGCGGCCGAGATGCTTACCGTGATCTCGTTCATCTGCGCGATGGTCTGGGTAATGCCGTTGATGGCGGCAACCGCGTCATTGGTCGAGGACTGCATGGCGGCGACCTGGCCCGAGATTTCCTCGGTGGCCTTGGCGGTCTGGTTGGCCAGCGCCTTCACTTCGGACGCGACCACCGCGAAGCCGCGGCCGGATTCGCCGGCGCGTGCCGCTTCGATGGTGGCGTTCAGCGCCAGCAGGTTGGTCTGCGCGGCGATCGAGTGGATCAGCTTGACCACCTCGCCGATCTTCTCCGCGCCCGTCGAGAGCACCTGGACGGTGGCGTTGGTGCGCTCGGCATCGCCGACCGCCTTGCTTGCGATCTCGGAGGAACGGCTGACCTGCCGGGAAATCTCGGCAACCGAGCTCGACAACTCTTCTGCCGCGGATGCCACGGTCGAAACATTGTTGGAGGCGCTTTGCGAGGCGGTGCTGACGGTTGCGGCGCGCGCGCTGGCGTCGCTGGCGGTTGCGGTCATCGACTGCGCCGTGGACTGCATGCCGGCGGCAGCCGTCGAGACCGAGCGGACGATGCCGTTGACGCTGCGCTCGAAATCGGCGGCAAGATTTTCCATCGCCGAGCGCCGTTCGGCCGCCGCGCGCTTTTGGGTCTCGGCCTCCGACTGCTCCAGCTCGTGCACGCGCACGGCGTTGTCCTTGAAGATCTGCACGGTCGCCGCCATGGCACCGACCTCGTCGCCGCGGCCGACGCCGGGAATGTCGCCGTCGAGCTTGCCGTCGGCGAGCGCCCGCATCCGCGCGCCCAGCAGATTCAGCGGACCGGAGATGCTGCGGCCCAGCAGCCAGGCGATGCTGCCGGCAACGATCGCAATGCCGAGCACCGAAAAGCCGAGCAGCCAGGCGATCGAGGCGAGCTTGGCGTCGAGGTCGTCGAGATAGACGCCGGTGCCGACATACATGTTCCAGCCGGGAATCGCGACCGAATAGCCAACCTTGCGGATCGGCTTCTCCTGGCCCGGCTTCACATAATCGTAGAACATGGTGTGCTCGCCCTTGGCCTGCACCCCATCCCGCCACTCCTTGCCGACGTTCTTGCCGTTGACCAGCACATCGCCGCGGTTCTGGCCGATCTCGGACGGCTTCGGCGACAGCACGGTGACGCCATCATAGGTCGTGCCGAACAGATAACCGCTGCCGTCGTTGTATCTGAGCGTATTGGCGCGCGCGCCGAATTGCGCGATCGCCTGCTCCTTGGTGAGCTTGCCGGCCTCGACGTCCTTCTGCAGCCCAAGCGCCATGTTGCGCGCCATGTCGACGATCGCGTGCATTTCCTCGACGCGCGCATTGAACATCTCCTCGCGCATCAGATAGAGAGCCAGCGCGCCGGACAGGCAGAGGCCGAACAGGGCAACCCCGACCACGATGCCGAGCTTGGGGGCGATCTTCAGATTGTTCAGCGTCACTGCTTCTTCTCCGGCAATTCCAAAAACACGGGGGCAGGTCATTAAGCAAAGGGAGAGAGGTGCGGTCACGTTAGGGTGAAATCCCTTAGCGCCGTGTTACGAAGTCTCAGTAGAAATGCGGTTGATTGTGCCATCTCGGCGCGACTTCGCCACCAATGCGGCGCTGGTCGCACTGTGTGCAATTTTTGATTGCCGGGAGGCGCGGGATGTGGCCGGACGCCCGTGGGTTTCTCTTCCAGGGCGATTTATCTACATGACGCGACCTTGGCGTGTCGGCATCGCCCCGGTGTGCCGGCGAGCGCGCGCCGCCGGCATGCCATGCGCCGTCGCCGCCTAGTCCGATCTCCCCACACCGTGCTTTGATGGTGGCGACAACAAGCCCGTGGACAAACGGGACGGCAAATCGGGAGCAAGCGAATGGCAAAATTCAAGGTGGTGACGCCGAAGGCGGCGAGTTTCACGGTCCCCGGCGGCGGCTATGCCTATGAGATGGAAGCGCTGGAGCCGATCGGCGCGGAGATCGTCGAGGCGCCCGCCAATGAGGCGGAATTTATTGCGGCTGCGAAGACGGCCGATGCGATCTACGCCAAGGGCATGCCGATCACCAAGGCCATCATCGATGCTCTGGAGAACTGCAAGGTCATCACGCTGGGCAGCGTCGGCGTCGACTCGGTCGATGTGAAGGCCGCGACCGCGCGCGGCATTCCCGTCACCAACATCCCCGACACTTTCATCGAGGAAGTCGCCGATCACGCCATGATGCTGCTCTTGGCCGGCTTCCGCCGCCTGGTCGAGCAGGACAAGATGGTGCGCGAAGGCCGCTGGTCCGAAGGCCGGCCGGCGCTGCTCAAGATCCCGCGCCTGATGGGGCAGACGCTCGGCTTCATCTCCTTCGGCCGCGTGGCACGCGCCGTGGCGAAGCGCGCAGCACCGTTCGGCCTGCGCATGATGGCCTATGATCCTTTCATCCAGGAGACGCTGATCTACGATCACGGCGTGTTGCCGGCGACGCTCTCGGAAGTGCTGTCGCAATCGGATTTCGTCTCCATGCATGCGCCGGCCCGGCCCGAGGTGCATCACATGCTTGGCGAGCGGCATTTCCGACAGATGAAGAGGAACGCCATCTTCATCAACACCGGCCGCGGCGCGACCGTGAACGAGGAAGCGCTGATCAAGGCGCTGCAGGAGGGCTGGATCGCGCATGCCGCGCTCGACGTGCTGGAGAAGGAGCCGCCCTCGCACAACAATCCGCTGTTGCGGATGGAGAACGTGACGCTGACCGCCCATGTCGCCTCCGCCTCCGCCCGCTTCGACGAGGCCCGCAAGCGCCGCGTCGGTCACGAATTGTCGCTGGTGCTGCAGGGACTGTGGCCGGCAAGCTGCGTCAACCCGGCGGTGCTGCAGACCACCCGCCTGCAGCGCTGGCAGCCGGTGCCGATGGATCGCGGGCCGAACAGCTAGCCTCCTTGCACGGAGATTTGCCGTCGGCGAGAAAAGCCGGCTCAGGAAGCCTGGACCGGTGCACGCGAACGTGCGGGCCCGCTTGCCCCGTCCGCAATACCGTCCCGCGACGGCAGCGCGGCGAGCGGCGGAAAATCCTCGACCGTCAGCGTCTCCTTGGCGATCAGAAGCTTCACGCCCTCCTCGAGGTCGGCGCGATGGGACTCCAGGATCGCGCGCGCATGCGTATCCGCATCCTCGATCAGGCTGCGCACGGCAAGATCGATCTCGCGACCCGTCGCGTCCGCGGCGCTCACCACCTGGTCCTGCGCCGCCTGCAGGAACATCTGCGGCTTCGGCGCATAGGTGCGCTGGCCGATGGTCGGGTCCATGCCGTATTTGGTGACCATCTCGATTGCGATCTCGGTGGCACGCTGCAGATCGTCGGCCGCGCCGGTCGAGACGTCGCCGTCATAGATCAGCTGCTCGGAGGCGCGGCCGCCCATTAGGACCGCGATCCGGTTCTTCAATTCGCTCGCCGACAACAGGAAGCGATCCTCGGTCGGCCGCTGCATGGTGTAGCCTAGCGCGCCCACCCCGCGCGGGATGATGGAGACCTTCTGCACGGGATCGACGCCGCGCAGGTTCGCGGCAACCAGGGCATGGCCCATCTCGTGGTAGGCGACGCGGCGGCGTTCATGCTCGCCGAGCACCCTGCTCTTCTTCTCGATGCCGGCGACCAGGCGCTCGATCGCCACGGTGAAATCGTCGAACGAGACTTCGGCTGCCTTGCGCCGCGTCGCCGCGATCGCGGCTTCGTTGATCAGATTGGCGAGGTCGGCGCCGGTGAAGCCGGCCGTGAGGGCCGCGACCTTGTCGAGATCGACGTCGCCGGCAACCTTGATCTTGCGAATATGCACCTTGAGAATGGCGATGCGCCCGTTCTTGTCGGGCCGATCGACCAGCACCTGGCGGTCGAAGCGGCCGGCGCGCAAGAGCGCCGGATCGAGTACCTCGGGACGGTTGGTGGCGGCCAGCAGGATGACGCCGGTCGAGGGATCGAAGCCGTCGAGCTCGGCGAGCAGCTGGTTCAAGGTCTGCTCCTTCTCGTCATAGCCGCCGAAAGCACCAGGGCTGCGGCTGCGGCCGAGCGCATCGAGCTCGTCGATGAAGATGATGCAGGGCGCGGCCTGGCGCGCCTGCGCGAACAGATCACGCACGCGCGCGGCACCGACGCCGACGAACATCTCGACGAATTCGGAGCCCGAGATCGAGAAGAACGGCACGCCCGCTTCGCCCGCGACCGCCTTGGCCAGCAGCGTCTTGCCGGTGCCGGGCGGGCCGACCAGCAGGATGCCCTTCGGCACATGCGCGCCCAGCCGGCCATAGCTTGCGGGATCCTTCAGGAACTGCACCACTTCCTGCAGCTCGAACTTCGCCTCCTCCACGCCCGCGACATCGGCGAAGGTGACCTTGGTGTCCTTCTCGACATAGACCTTGGCGTGGGATTTGCCGATCGACATCAGGCCGCCGAAGCCCTGCCGTTCGGCGACGCGGCGAAACAGGAAGATCCAGACCAGATAGAACATCAGGGCCGGCACCACCCAGGACAGGATGGTCTGGATCAAGCCGCCCGAGGGCACGCCGTTGACGACGACGCCCTTCTGCGCGAGTCTTTCGGCAAATTGCGGATCGACGCGCGCGGTGACGAAGGCCTGCTTGCCGCTCGGCAGCTTCTCGTTCTCCTTCAGCTTGCCCTGGATCGAATCCTGGCCGACGCCGACCTCGGCGACCTTGCCCTCGCTGACCAGCTGCTCGAACTGACTGTAGGGAATGGTGTCGACGGTGTTGTAGGCGGCAAACACCCATTGCAGCAACAGCATGCCGATGGCGGCTGCAAAGATGTAGCCCATCGCGACGGCTTGCTTGCGCTGGGAAGGGTCGGATTCCATCTTGATGCTCCGGAAAGCGAAGGGCGCACGGACCCGTGAGCCAACTTTGCTAGCAGGCCGCGGTTCCCACGATTTGCTCTGGATCAATCGCCCCAGCCGGCCGAATGCTTCAATGTACCAAAGATTTCATATTGAAGATTTCGGGAGGGGATGCGTGCCGTATTCAACGATCGACGACCTGCCGGCATCGGTGCGGAGCCATCTGCCGCCGCATGCGCAGGAGATCTATGTCGGCGCCTTCAACGGCGCCTGGGACCAATATGGCCAGGAAGGGCCCGAGGAGCGCGAAAAGAGCGCCCATCGCGTTGCCTGGGCGGCGGTCAAACGCAAATATGTGAAGTTGGGCGACAGCTGGATCGCGCGCGGCGACTGAGCGCATATCCGCAGAAGCGGAGACCGCAAACCCGTCGAGGCCGGTTCAGCCGCCACGGCCGGAATCGAGCACGCGGCGCACCAGCTCGGTCGCGTTCTTCGCACCCACCTTGCGCATGATGCTGGCGCGGTAGCCTTCGACGGTGCGCGCGCTGAGGCCGAGCTCGCGCGCGATCTGCTTGTTGGTCTTGCCCGTCGCGATGAAGGCAAACACCTCGCGTTCGCGCGGCGTCAGGCGTGCCTCGAGGCGTTGCGAGATCTGCCTGATCTCCTCCACGCTCTCGACGCGGGCCTGCGTCCCGATCGCCGCATCGACCCGGGCAACGATCTCGCTGGCGCAGAACGGCTTCGCGATGAAGTCGAAGGCGCCGTTCCTGATCGCATCGACTGCCATCGGAATATTGGCTCGCGCGGACGCCACGAAGATCGGGGCGGCACAATCCTCGATGCGAAGCTTCTTCAACAGCTCCAGCGGGCTGCCCTCGACATGAGCGTCGAGAAAGATGCAGGCGGGCGTGCGCATCCTGGTTTCCGTCAACAGCGCAGCGCCATCCGCGAAGTGAATCACCTCGTAACCGGCATCGCGCAGCGCCTGCGATAGCGCTTCGCGTGCAGCCGCGTCGTCGTCAACGACATATATTTCACCTCTGAAAGGAGGATTCACCGACATGTTCTGATCCAGCAAAAATACCGGTGGCCGCCGAATCGATTGCGGCCACTACCCGTAAGGACTGAAGAAGATCCGCCGATTTATCTGGACTTCAAAGAGCCAACCGCGCGCTTGAGCTGCGCGACATCATCGATGGTGCGTCGCTCTACACTTAAGAAATAGTATCGCGTTTTACCAGATCGGATGGGTATTTTACCGTTCGGGACATCGTCATCGAACGTGCGAATGCCACGCATGGACAAACGACATGGATTGCTGTCGCTCTTTCGAGGTCGTATTACGCTTAGCGCAAGCAAAGCAAGGCACAGTTGCGCCGGGGACCTTAACCCCTTACCCGGATTGCATCTGGCGGTGCAGTCCGACCTCTCCCCGGCGAGGCCCGACGGGGAGAGGTGAACGCTCCCGCCTCTGGTCAGAACGCCAGTGCCTTGGCCTGCTTGACCTGCGGCAGCGCCTGCACCTTGGCGAGCAGGTCGGCCGGCACCGCGCCGTCGACCTCGACCAGCGCGATCGCGTCGCCGCCGGCTGCAACGCGGCCGAGATGGAAGGTCGCGATGTTGATCTTGGCATCGCCGAGGAGGCTTGCGAACTTGCCGATGAAGCCCGGCTTGTCCTCGTTGGTCACATAGATCATCGACTTGCCGAACTCGGCGTCGACCCGGATGCCCTTGACGTCGACCAGCCGCGGCTTGCCGTCGTGATAGACGGTGCCCGACACCGAGCGCTCCTGCCGCTCGGTCGAAACCGTCACGGTGATCAGGCTCTCATAGTCGCTCTGGGCGGCACGCACCACCTCGTCCACCACCATGCCGCGCTCCTTCGCAACCACCGGCGCCGAGACCACGTTGACCTCGCCCAGCATCGGCCGCAACAGGCCCGAGAGCACCGCCGAGGTCAGCGCCTTGATCTTCATCTCCGCGACCTGGCCCTCATAGGTGATCTGCACCTTGTTGATGCCGCTCTCGGTGAGCTGGCCCGCGAAGGAGCCGAGCTTCTCGGCGAGATTGATGAAGGGCTTCAGCTTCGGCGCTTCCTCGGCCGTGATCGAAGGGAAGTTGATGGCGTTGGAGATGGCGCCGGAGAGCAGATAGTCCGACATCTGCTCGGCGATTTGCAGCGCGACGTTCTCCTGCGCCTCCGTGGTCGAGGCGCCGAGATGCGGCGTGCAGATCACGTTGGGATGGCCGAACAGGACGTTCTTGGTCGCGGGCTCCTCGACGAACACGTCGAAGGCGGCGCCCGCGACCTGCCCGGAATTGAGCGCATCGACCAGCGCCTGCTCGTCGACCAGGCCGCCGCGCGCGCAGTTGATGATGCGCACGCCCTTCTTCATCCTGGCGATGGCCGCAGCGTCGATGATGTTCCTGGTCTTCTCGGTCAGCGGCGTGTGCAGGGTGATGAAATCGGCGCGCCGGAACAGCTCGTCGAGCTCGACCTTCTCCACGCCGATGTCCTTGGCGCGCTCCGGCGACAGGAACGGATCGAAGCCGATCACCCGCATGCGCAGGCCCTGCGCGCGGTCGCAGACGATCGAGCCGATATTGCCGCAGCCGATCACCCCCAGCACCTTGCCGGTGATCTCGACGCCCATGAAGCGGTTCTTCTCCCACTTGCCGGCCTGCGTCGAGGCGTCCGCCTGCGGGATTTCGCGCGCCAGCGCCAGCATCAAGGTGATGGCATGCTCGGCGGTCGTGATGGAGTTGCCGAACGGCGTGTTCATCACGATGATGCCTTTTGCCGTGGCGGCGGGGATCTCGACATTGTCGACGCCGATGCCGGCGCGGCCGATCACCTTGAGCCGCTTCGCGCGCTCGATGATCTTGGCGGTCGCTTTGGTGGCGGAGCGGATGGCAAGGCCGTCATAGTCGCCGATGATCTCGGCAAGCTTGTCCTTGTCCTTGCCGAGATTGGGCTGGAAGTCGACCTCGACGCCGCGGTCCTTGAAGATCTGAACGGCGGCGGGAGACAGCGCGTCGGAAATGAGAACTTTGGGTTTGGACATGGGTGTGATCCGTGGGTCAATGATGCGTTCGATCGGCGTCGCGCGCCCGGCGCGCTTCGCCCGCGGGTTCATTGCAATGAATGACCGGGTTGATGCCCGGTCATGAACTTGATTGATATGACGCTAGCGAGGCCGCTATTCGCGGCGGCCTCGATACCCTGTCTTCAGGCGGCCTTCGCGAGCTGCGCCTTGGACTCGGCAAAGGCCCAGTCGATCCACTGCGTGAGCAGCGCGACATCGGCTGCTTCCACGGTGGCGCCGCACCAGATGCGCAGGCCCGCCGGCGCATCGCGGTAATGCGCGAAGTCGAAGCCGGCGGCTTCCTTCTCGACCATCGCAACCAGCTTCTTGACGAAGTCCGATTGCGCGTCGGCGTTCAGCGAGGTGATCGCCGCATCGGTGAACTTCAGGCACACCGAGGTGTTGGAGCGGATCGAGGCGTCCTTGGCGAGGAAATCGATCCAGGGCGTCTTCGCCACCCAGTCGGCGATCACCCTGGTGTTGGCATCGGCACGCGCGATCAGCGCCTTCAGGCCGCCGATCGACTTGCCCCAGTTCAGCGCATCGAGGTAGTCCTCGACGCAGAGCATCGATGGCGTGTTGATGGTCTCGCCGACGAAGATGCCTTCGTTGAGCTTGCCGCCCTTGGTCATGCGGAAGATCTTCGGCAGCGGCCAGGCCGGCTTGTAGGTCTCGAGCCGTTCCACGGCGCGGGGCGAGAGCACCAGCATGCCGTGTGCGGCCTCGCCGCCCAGCGCCTTCTGCCAGGAGAAGGTGACGACGTCGAGCTTGGCCCAGTCGAGCGGTTGCGCAAACGCTGCCGACGTCGCGTCGCAGATGGTCAGGCCCTGACGGTCGGCCTTGATCCAATCCGCATTCGGCACGCGCACGCCCGAGGTGGTGCCGTTCCAGGTGAAGACGATGTCGCTGTTGCAATCGACCTTGGCGAGATCGGGGATTTCGCCGTAGGCGGCGGTGAGCTTGGTGACGTCCTTGAGCTTGAGCTCCTTGACCACGTCGGAGACCCAGCCCTCGCCGAAGGATTCCCAGGCGATCATGGTGACGGGCCGCGCGCCGAGCAGCGACCACAGCGACATCTCGACCGCGCCGGTGTCGGAGGCAGGCACGATGCCGATGCGATAGTCGGCCGGCACTTCCAGCACCTCGCGGGTCAGGTCGATGGCAAGCTTCAGCTTGTTCTTGCCGATCTTGGCGCGGTGCGAGCGGCCGAGCGCTGCGTCCTTGAGATTTTCGGGGGTCCAGCCGGGGCGCTTGGCGCAGGGGCCGGACGAGAAATGCGGCACGACAGGCCGCTGAGCGGGCTTCGCTGCAGTCATCATCTATCCTTCCAGATAGTAAGCCTCCCGTTGGGGGGAGGTGTCCCGCCGCCGCGTTTACGGGAATCGCCTGATCCGGTCAAGGAACTTCGCGCGCCTCACGCGCGATTGATGGGCACAACGCATCATTCCGGCGGGGCGCCCGGCGGGGTTGCTCCGCCCGGCCGGTGCAGGAACGTCATCGACGCAAAGGCGCCGATCCAGGAGCCGACCGCGGCGAACAGCACGTAAATCCAGTTCTCGGTGTAGCTGATCACCGCAAAGGACGAGAGCAGATACCAGATGCTGCTCCAGGTCGCCGCCGGCACACGCTTGTGCGCCACGACCGACGCGGTGAACATCACATAGACGGCATCGGTCGCGGCGGTCGCCAGCACGACGGCCAGCGCGGTCAACGGATGGATCGACGACATTTGCGGACCTCGCTGCCAAGACCTGTCGACGCGATCACGCCTCCGTCACCGTCATCCTGAGGTGCTCGCGGCACGCGAGCCTCGAAGGATGGACAGCCCCTGCTGTGAGAGCAAGCCGGGCCGTCGCCCTTCGAGGCCTCCGCTGAGCTACGGCGCCTCAGGGTGGCGGTGATAGATAAGCGCTTGCGTCCAGATTCGCATCATCCCTCAAACCTGATCGTCATTCCGACATGACTGCGGGCAAAACCCAATCGTTCATAGAAGCGCTGGGCGTCGACGCGGGTGTTGTGGGTCAACAGCTCGACCAGCTTGCAGCCTTGCGCGCGGGCCTCAGCGATGGCCCAGCGCACCAGCTGCTCGCCGATGCCGCGGCTGCGGCGGCCGCTGTCGACCCTGACGTCCTCGATCAGGGCGCGCGAGGCGCCTTGCGAGCTCAGGCCCGGCAGGATGCAGAGCTGCAGGCAGCCGACCACGGCGCCCGCCTCCTCCGCAACCATGAGCTTGATGTTCGCATCCGCATCGAGCCGCGCGAAGGCCCGGAAATAGCTGTCCGGCAGCGGCGTCTCGATCCGCTCGCGCGCGCGTCCCAACGCATCATCCGCAAGCATGGCGACGATCCGGTCGATGTCCTCGCGGCGGGCACGGCGGATGGTGACGGCGTCTGCAGTCATGATATCCGGCATATCCGGCCCTCCTTCAGCGCGCAGCCGCAAGCTTCAGCAGCCGCTCGCCGTCGGCGATCCAGCGCCGGATGGCGCCATGACGGGCGAGATCGAAGCCGCCCTGATGCGCAACGCGCGTGTAGGCGAGCAGCGCGACATCGGCAAGCGAGAACCTGTCGCCCACGAGATAGCGCGTGCGCGCGAGCTGCTGCTCGAGCTGATCGAGCGCGGCATAGCCGCGCTTGACCAGGTTCGGATCGAGTTCGCTTTGCGGCTTGCCGAGATAGACCATCTGGAAACGGCACACCGCGACATAGGGCTCGTGGCTGTACTGCTCCCAGAACAGCCAGGCATCCATCCGCGCGGCCGCAAAGGCGTCGGCGGGAATGAGGTCACTGGCGCGGGCGAGATAGCGGATGATGGCGTTGGATTGCGCCAAGGTGCGGCCGTCCGCGAGCTCCACCGTCGGCACCTGCCCGAACGGATTGAGCTTGAGAAACGCCTCGGTACGGCTCTCGCCGCGCATGGTGTCGATCTCGACCCAGTCATAGGCCAGCCCGAGGTGATCGCACACCCATTTCACCTTCAGGCAATTGCCGGAATTGCCGTCGCCGAAAATCTTCATGCTGCCGCCTCGCCTGGTGAGACGGCAGAGCAACAGAGCAAGGCCACACTGTCAACACGGCCGCTCGAGATGCCCTGGTTCAGAACTTGTAGCCGAGGCCGGCGCGCACCGTGTTGATACTGGTGTCGACGCTGGTCGTGAAGCGGACATATTCGTACTCGGCGCGCACGAACAGCCCGCCCACGATGTTGATGTCGATGCCCAGCCCGGCGGTGTAGCCATAGATCAGGTGATTGTGCTGGGCGTCGGATGCCGCCAACGTATAGCAGACCGGCGGCGTCCCGCTCGAGCATGATGCCGTGGCAGCGGCATAGGTCGGCGCATATTGGTCATGGATGGAGACGGAATGGACAATATCCGCGTTTCCAAGCGCAAAGCCTCCGAACGCGTATGGCAGGAAGCTGCCGAAAGCGTAGGCCGCGCGGCCGCGGAACGTTGCCATGTCGGAGATCGAGATCGAAGACGACGACGTGACGGCGACATCATGGAAGTTGCCGTCGGACAGCGCGGCACCGCTGACGAGGGACTTGAAGGCGCTCGAGGTGCCGCCGAAGGAGCCGTGCATCCAGCTCGCATCGAGGCCGAGGACCACGTCGTCCCATTGCCAGTTGTATCCAGTGAAAGCGCCGAAGGCGGAGGTGCGCGCCGACTGCTTACCCATGCCGAGATTCCAGGACGACACCTGCATTTCCTGGATGACATTGTGGTCCAGCAGCGCAGCGATCATGTTCGCGTTGGAGCCGGTGAAGTTCTCGTCCGACGAGCCGTAGCCGGCCTGGCCGCCGATATAGAAGCCTTCCCAGTTGACGTTGGAGGTCGTCAGCCCGTCGGTGAAGCCGCCGCGCAGGATGGGAAGATCCGCGGCATTCGCGGCGCTCACGCATCCGCACATCACCGCCGCCAGCAAGAACCTACGCATCGCAACGCTCCAAATCGGACTCCACACTGCGTCTGATCATCGCCCGTTAACCTTAACCAATGGTTGTCGCAGGCCGCTTTTGCCGCATGATATTCGCGTTTTCGCCGCAGTCGTTCAGCCCTCCAAAGAAAACGGCGCGGGACAATCCCGCGCCGTCGACGACTCCTGAAAGGAGAAGGGCGAAATCAGCCTTTGCGAATGAGCGGCGGCGGCGGCGGGGGCAGCGGACTGTCGAGATCCCAGCGCACGCCGAGCTTGAGGTCGTTCGAGGTGATGTTGTGCATGGTCCACGGATTCTGCGCGACCGCGGAGCCGGCGAAGTTGCTGTTGGCGCCGGTGGTCGCATCGCCCAGGTTCATGTAGCTGTAAGCGAGCTCGACGGTGACGCTCGGCGTGACATGGTAGGCAAGGCCGGCGTGCAGCGCCCAGGCGAAATTCCATTTGCCGGCGTCGGCGGCGTAGGTGACGCTGTTGTTGAGCACGCCGCCGTTGTAGATCACGCCGTCGTCGCGGAAGCCGCTGATGCGGTTGTACGAAGCGCCGAGGCCGCCGCCGACGAACGGCGTCACGCACCACCAGGTGCCGAGATCGACATAGCCGTTGGCCATGATCACGGTCTCGGACTTGCTGCCGGAATAATTGTTGTTCTCGGCGAAGGTCGGGCCGAACACCCCGGCCGGGGCGAACTGCGTGCCGTGGAAGTTGGCGCGGCCGCGATATTGGCCGGTCACGTCGACACGAAACCAGTTGTTGAACTGATAGCCGACACCGAGGTCCCACAGCATCGAGCTGTCGAAGCCCATGCCAGTCGACGTAAACGCAGCGGCGTTCGGGTCGGTGCTGGTGAGCGACTTGAGCCGCTGATTGGTCATGCCGACGTCACCGCGCAGATACCAGCCGGAAAATTCGGCGGGCGGCGGCGGCGCGTACATCGGGGGCGCCGCAATCGGCAGATCGGCGGCGAACGCCGCGGTGGACATCATCGACGCCGCTGCCGCGGCCAACAGAGACTTAACGCTACGCATTGGCTTCGTCCTTTTAGCCAGTGAGGCAGACAGGAAAGCCTCACGTGAAAACCCACGGCTGGACGATGCCATCAAAAACTTAAGCGGCGCTTAACCCTAATTTTTAAGGTTGATAATCTCTGAGCGACCGCGTTGTCAGTGCGTGGACCGCGCGCCGATTCCTAACGATTGGTGAAGGAGGCGAACGGCGAGTAGCGAGTAGCGAACGCTGAAGAGGCTGGCCCGCGCGCCTGTCCACTATTATCTATTCGCCACTCGCCATTCGCCACTCGCCCGCGCGCTAATGCGCGCGAGGCATCTTCGGCAGGAACACCGCCAGCAGTCCGATCGCCGGCAGGAAGGCGCAGACCTGATAGACGAATTCGATTGAGGTGTGGTCGGCGACCTTGCCGAGCACGGCCGCACCGAGCCCGCCGATGCCGAAGGCAACGCCGAAGAACACGCCCGAGATCATGCCGAAGCGATGCGGCACCAGCTCCTGCGCGAACACGATGATCGAGGACGTGGTCGAGGAGATGATCAGGCCGATGATCACAGAGAGCACCGCGCTTGCCGCCAGTCCGACATGTGGCAGCGCCAGCGTGAACGGCAGCGCGCCGACGATGGAGAACCAGATCACGATCTTGCGCCCGAACCGGTCGCCGAGCGGACCGCCGAAGAAGGCGCCGACCGCGTTCGCCGCCAGGAAGATGAAGAGATAGATCTGCGCCGCCTGCGTCGAGACGCCGAACCTGTCGATCAGGTAGAATATGTAATAGCTCGAAAGGCTCGAGACGTAGAGCTGCTTGGAGAACAACAGCGCCACCAGCACCGCGAGCGCGACCAGCACGCGCCTGCCGCTCGGCGCATGCGGATCGCTCGCGATCGGAGCGGTCTTGCGCGCCCTAATCTGCGGCCTGTACCAGAGGCCGATCCGCCACAGCAGCACGATCGCGATGAAGGCGATCGAGGAGAACCAGGCGATGCTGCCCTGCCCGAACGGCACGACGATGAGCGCCGCGAGCACGGGGCCCATCGAGGTGCCGAAGCTGCCGCCGAGCTGGAACACCGACTGCGCAAAGCCGTAGCGGCCGCCCGAGGCGAGCCGCGCGATGCGTGCCGACTCCGGGTGAAACACCGCCGAGCCCAGCCCGATCATCGCGGCCGCGACGAGAATGACGAGATAATGATGCGCGACTGAAAGCAGCAGCAGGCCGAAGAAGGTCGAGGCCATGCCGATCGACAGCGAGAACGGCTGCGCCTTCTTGTCGGTGAAATGCCCGACCAGCGGCTGCAGCAGCGACGCAGTGAACTGGAACGCCAGCGTGATCAGTCCGATCTGCGCAAAATCCAGCGCGTAATTGTCCTTCAGGATCGGATACACCGAGGCGATCAGCGACTGCATGGTGTCGTTGAGAAAATGCGAGAAGCTGATCCCGGCGAGCACGATGTAGGCCGGCGCGGCGGCCCTGGCCGCAAGCGACGGTGCGGCGTCCTTCACGGCAACCGGCTCGGTCGGCGCTTGCTGCGATACGACGACGGTCTTGTTCAACGTTGCGCCCCAAAGTGGAAAATGGACGGACCCAATCCTCTGTTCCTACAGGCCGGCCGCGCGGCGAACCAGCGCCAAACCGCGATACCTGCGATGCAGCTCGAAGTGCATGCGGCGCAGCGCAAATCGACGCGTCGTTCCGGCGCAAGCCCCGGCAAGTCCGGGAGTTCACCGGGCGCTGATCCGGGCCGGATCATCTGCGCGCACTGCGATAGCGCCGGAACCCGACTTCAACCGCCATCGTCAGGATCGCCAATCACGATGCGCGCTGGAAATCGTGACGCGCGATCAGCTGAACACCTCCACAAAAGTTGAATGCAGGCGCTGCCGCGACGGCAGGAACGCTTCGATTTCACGCGCGTTCGGGCATCAATGAAGATGCGTGTCGGGCGGTGCTTGCCCGTGCATTTTCTGCAACGCATGTGCATCAGGAGACGTGTGATGAAAATGCCAGCCGCAACCCTCGCAACGGCGCTTGTCGCCGCAACCGTTCCAAGCCTTCCCACCACTGCTCACGCCTTCGGCTTCCATGGCGGCTGGGGCGGCTTCCACGGCGGAGGAGGCTGGGGTGGCTTTCACCGCGGTTGGGGATGGGGTGGCGTCGGCCTCGGTCTTGCGACAGGCGCCCTTGTCGGAGCCGCTCTAGCCGCGCCCTATTATGATTACGGCTACGGCCCCTATGCCTATGATTACGGCTATCCGGTTTACGGACCGGGCTACGCCTACGACTACGATGTCGGCCCGGCCTACACGGTCAGCTATGACTATGCGCCGAGCTACGGCTACGCGTCCTATGGCTATGCGCCCAGCTACGGCTATGCCTATGCGGCTCCGTCCTGGGGCTACAGGCACTACGCTTACCGGCAGTACGGATACCGGCACTTTGCGGCAGCCCCGATTCACCGCGCCGTACGCACCGCTTACGCGTCATACCGGCCGGGTCATCTCGTGATGGCGCATGGCGGATCGATGAATCGAATCCAGGCCCGGCATCGCTAAGGCGTTTTCGAGCGACGCGGCGAGCGATTGGTGGGAAGTCCAAGCGCGCCGCAACCGCGGCAGTCCGTCAGGCTGCCGCGGGGCTGCTTAGGCTGCCGCGGCGTGGCCCAGCGCGGAGACGATGGTATCGACGACGTCCTCGACCAGGATGCGGTCGTCGCCTTCGCCCATGACGCGGATCACAGGCTCGGTGCCCGAGGAGCGCACGAGCAGCCGGCCGTGACCGTTGAGGCGCTTCTCGCCGTCGGTGATCGCCGATTTGACCTCGGCATCCTCCAGCGGCTTGCCGCTCTTGTAGCGCACGTTCTTGAGGATCTGCGGCAGCGGATCGAAGCGGTGGCAGACTTCGGAGACCGGGCGGCGCAGCTTCTGCACCACGGCGAGCACCTGCAACGCCGCGACGAAGCCGTCGCCGGTGGTGGCATAGTCCGACAGGATGATGTGGCCGGACGGCTCGCCGCCGAGATTGTAGCCGCGCGCCAGCATCTGCTCGAGCACATAGCGGTCGCCGACCGGCGTGCGCACCAGCTCGAGCCCCTGCCCCTCGAGGAAGCGCTCGAGGCCGAGATTGGACATCACGGTCGCGACAATGCCGGGCCGCGCCAATCGTCCGTCTTCCTTCCAGCTCTGCGCGATCACCGCGAGCAACTGGTCGCCGTCGACGATGTGGCCGCGCTCGTCGACCAGGATGACGCGGTCGGCGTCGCCGTCAAGCGCAATGCCGATGTCGCCGCGCATCTCGCGCACCTTGCGCGCCAGCGCCTCCGGCGAGGTCGAGCCGCATTCCTTGTTGATGTTGAAGCCGTCGGGCTCGACGCCGATCGAGATCACGTCGGCGCCCAGCTCCCACAGCGCTTCCGGCACCACCTTGTAGGCGGCGCCATTGGCGCAATCGACCACGACGCGCAGGCCGTCGAGCGAGAGATCGCGCGGCAGGGTGCGCTTGGCGAATTCGATGTAGCGGTCGTGCACGCCGTCGATGCGGCGGGCGCGGCCGAGGCTCGCGCTCTGCGCCAGGCGCTTGTCGAGGGATTCGCCGAGCAGCTGCTCGATCTGCCGCTCGACATCGTCGGAGAGCTTGAAGCCCTGCGGGCCGAACAGCTTGATGCCGTTGTCCTCGAACAGGTTGTGCGAAGCAGAGATCATCACGCCGAGATCGGCGCGCATCGACTTGGTGAGCATGGCAACCGCCGGCGTCGGCATCGGACCGACCAGCAGCACATCCATGCCGACCGAGGTGAAGCCCGCCACCATGGCATATTCGATCATGTAGCCGGACAGCCTCGTGTCCTTGCCGATGACCACGCGATGGCGATGCTCGCCGCGCTGGAACACCAATCCCGCAGCCTGTCCGACCTTGAGCGCGAGCTCCGGCGTGATCAGGCCGTTGGCGCGTCCCCGAATGCCGTCGGTACCGAAATAGTTGCGGCTCATATGACCCCCAGCATGCGTCCCATACTCGCATAACTTGCGAGCCGGCCCCAAGACCTACGTCAAGGTCCCACCTTTCCGTAAAGTCCCACCTGTTCGGGGCCTTATAATGCCTTCGCTGCTAAAAGCGCTTCAAAAAATATGATGAATGATTACGGCCGCCGGGCCGCCCAGCGCTCCCGTTAAGATATTGTTAATGCTGTATTTTGCCGCGATTTCGGGATCTCAGGGGTGGCGTTTGGGTTCCAGCGGCTGGGCCACGCTGACCGGGTCTGAGGCCGGGAAGGTCTCTTCCAGCCCCTCTTCAAGGGCCTCTTCCATCCGCTGCTTTTCGCGCGACTCGGCCCCCTCGCGCGCTTGGTTGGTGTCATGCTTGGGCTTGGAACCAGACCGGGACATCAGAGCCTCCATGCGCCGGCTCAATTTGGCAGGCGCCTCAACCGTGCTAGATGACATCGCGCATCGCGATTACAAGGCGGACAATTCCAAAACGAACGTTAGGGGCGGGAACGGTCATGAAGCACATCACCTGCATCGAGGATCTGCGCCTGCTGCACAAGCGGCGGGTGCCGAAGGCCTTCTTCGACTATGCCGACCGCGGCTCCTATGCCGAGCAGACGCTGCGCGCCAATCGCGACGATCTGCAGAAGATCAAGTTTCGCCAGCGCATCCTGGTCGACGTCTCCAGGCGCGACACCGCGACCACCATTCTCGGCGAGCCCTCGACGATGCCGCTGATCCTGGCGCCGGTGGGACTGCTCGGCATGCAGCATGGCGACGGCGAGATCCATGCCTGCCGCGCCGCGCAGGCCGCCGGCATTCCCTTCACGCAGAGCACGATGTCGATCTGCTCGATCGAGGACATTGCGGCAGCGGTGCAAAAGCCGTTCTGGTTCCAGCTCTATGTGATGAAGGATCGCGGCTTCATCAAGGAGCTGATCGAGCGCGCCATCGCCGCCAAATGCAGCGCGCTGGTCTTGACCGTCGACCTGCAGGTGATCGGCCAGCGCCATGCCGACATCAAGAACGGCATGAGCGTGCCGCCGGAATGGTCGCTGTCCAAGCTGCTCGATTTCGCCAGCAAGCCGGCCTGGGTCGCGGGCGTGCTGCAGGGCAAGCGCCGCACCTTCGGCAACATCGCGGGCCACGTCAAAAACACCGAGAATCTCGACAAGCTGTCGGAATGGACTGCATCGCAGTTCGACACCACGCTCTCCTGGAAGGATCTCGACTGGATCCGCAAGATCTGGCCGGGCAAATTGATCATCAAGGGCATCCTCGACGTCGAGGACGCCGAAGAAGCCGCCAAGGTCGGTGCCCAGGCGATCGTCGTCTCCAATCATGGCGGCCGGCAGCTCGACGGCGCGCAATCGTCGATCGAAGTGCTGCCGGAGATCGTCGATGCCGTCGGCTCCAGGATGGAGATCATGTTCGACGGCGGCATCCGCTCCGGACAGGACGTGATGCGCGCGCTGGCGCTCGGCGCCAAGTCCTGCATGATCGGCCGCGCCTATGCCTATGGGCTTGGCGCCGGCGGCCAGGCCGGCGTCGAAAAAGCGATCGACATCATCCGCAAGGAGCTGCTGACGACGATGGGGCTGTGCGGCGTCAACACCATCGCCGAGATCGACGATCACGTGCTGGCGGTGTGATCAGGTGCGCGACAGGGGGCGCCGAAGGGCGACCTGCGGTGCGCAAATGCGGACCTGAGAATCTCGCGCCGCAACTTCGAGAGTCCGGGTTCGCCGCTGACGCGGCGCCCCGGAATGACGGGTCAGAGCCGTACTAGAGTTCGGCCTCGGCTTCCACATTGACGACCGACTTGGCGAGCGTCGTCAGCGCCGCATCGGTGGCCTTCTCCTCCTTCAGCGTGGCGTCAAGCAGCGCCTGCGCCTCGGGCATGTCGAGCTCGCCGGCCCAGCTGCGCAGCGTGCCGTAGCGCGACATCTCGTAATGCTCGACCGCCTGCGCCGCGGCCAGAAGCCCGGCATCGAGCGCGGGCATGCCCTTGTAGTCGGCCATGATCTCCGCGCCCTCCTTGGTGATCCCCATGATGGCGTCGCAGGTCTTGGCGCGGGCCGGCTTGCCGAGAATCTTGAACACGCGCTCGAGCCGCTTGAGCTGGCCGCGCGTCTCCTTCTCGTGCTTGACGAAGGCGGCCTTCAGTTCCTTGGACTGCGCCGCCTTGGCCATCTTGGGCAGGGTCTTGAGAATCTTGTTCTCGGCGAAATAGACGTCCTTGAGGGTGTCGTGAAAAAGATCGACCAGAAGCTTGGATTGTTTGGCCACGTGCATCTCCAGCAAAAGAATAAAACCGGGCGGCCTGCGCGCCCGACCACCGGGCGTGGCGTGCAGGCCGTCAGTGAGGATCAATCAGCCAGGCCTCATCCGAGGCCGTCGCGCGAAGGTCGCTATCTCACCGCAGCAGCATGATCAGGATGATGAGGGGAATCGGAATGCCGACCAGCCAGAGAAGAATGGGCATGTTGGTTACCTCGTTTGTGCGTTGACCATGGGATTGGGACTCGTCCTGCGGGCCGGCAGGCCGGCTTGCGCGGTGCCATCCCGCAGCGCGCCGCCTTCGGTCGCGGCAAGGCTTGCGCAGAAGGCGCCGATCAGCAGCGAGGCGGTGAGCCAGAAGGCGAGCTGCGCGGTGGCCCTGCGGGCCGCATCGATATCGGATTTTGCCTGGGTGATGACGTCGTTGACCCGCTTCTCGGCATCAGCCTGGCTGAGGCCGGTGCGCGCCGCGACCACCTTCGCGATGTAGTCGCGATCGGCCGGCTTGATGTCGGCGCCGCTGCGCAGGCTCGTGGTGAGGAGCCGGGTGAGCTCGGGGCGGGGATCGGTGGTCGCCGCGCCATTGCCGCTCGCCGGCGCCTCGGTGCGCAGCAGGCCGTCGACATAGCCGTCCATCGGGCCCGCGTTCTGCGCAGCTGCTGCGGCGCCTTGTGCCGCGCCGCTCGTAGCGCCGCCGATCAGGCTGCTGGCGGGCGAGGCGAGCAGGATCGCGCCCAACACGGTGGCGAACGCCCAGGCCGTGAAGCCGTGCGCAGTGTCGCGGAAATACACCTCGTCGCTGTGGACGCCGATCCAGCGCGGCCGCAGCCGACCGGCGATGTAGCCGCCGATCGAGGACGACAGCATCGCGATCACCACGAGATAGAGCCCGCTGCCGATCTTGAAGGTCGTGGCGGAGACGCCCGAGCCGGACCAGGGCGAGACCACCGACAGGCCGAGGCCGACGCCGAGCGCCAGGACCACGAGGCTCACCGCGCAGGACACGACCGCGCCCGCCGCGACGGCGCCCCATGACACCCCGGACACGCCGGGTTCGTCGAGCTCGGCCCGCGGGCCGGTAACAAGTGATTCAACCATCGAATTC
Source organism: Bradyrhizobium sp. (assembly GCA_035293585.1). Taxonomy (GTDB): domain Bacteria; phylum Pseudomonadota; class Alphaproteobacteria; order Rhizobiales; family Xanthobacteraceae; genus Bradyrhizobium. Next base: position 362,787 of record DATGMN010000039.1, read on the forward strand.
TCCAGCGCCTGCGGCGATTGCCGTTCCTCGTGTGCCGCGACAATGGGCAGGCGGAGCATTAGTTCCAATGCGCACGGCATGTTCCGGACCGGGATGCGGGCAGAGCGCGCGCCGGCTGCGTGCCCACGCGCCGCGGCGACGGGGTTCTTGCGCTCAGGACCGCGTCTGCACGCGATCGGTCGGCTGACCGGCGGCGTCGGCACGCGCTTCGGGCGCGTCGGGATTGGGCGGCCGCGCCGCCGCGACGCACAGGCGCGTGGCCTCCCTGAAATTGCTGCACATCGCATCGGCCTTGACGCCGTCACGCAGCGCGTCCAGGCGCTCGGCGCTGTCGTCGGCGATCCAGCAGCCGACCACGATGATCGCGCGCGGCAGCTTGCGCCGAACGCGGCGGACCGCGTAGCGGATATGCGCGGCATTGCCGGAGTCCAGATAGGACAGGCAGACCAGCGCGACGCCGTCGGTCTGCAGCCGGAAGATGTTGGCGGTCGACAGCGCGTCGGCGCCCTCGACCCGCGCCGCGAGGCCGTGCACGGTGCAGAGCTGGCCGGCCATCAGCGCGGCCGCTTCGTCCAGCGGCGTGCGTCCGGCGATGAACAGCAGCGGATGCGCGCCCTGCCATTCCGGCGCGAGATCGGCCGGCTGCAGCACCGGCAGGTCGGCGTAGGGGCCCTCGGCCGCGGCGACTTCGACCGCGGCGACCGCCTCGGCGTCGCCGGTCGACTGTCCGCTCGCGGGCTCATGATCCGGCTGATCCGAGAGATCGCTGACGAACTCGTTGACGGTGTCGCGGATCCTGAGCAGGCGCGGCCAGTCCAGCACGTCGCGCTCGAGATCGAACTGCGCGAGCTGCAGGCCCTTCAGCGCCACCTCGTCGAAATAGGACGACAGCGAGCGCTCCTTCAGGAACTCCTCGGCCTTCTCGGCCGCCTCGGTAGGATCGCCGGCCAGCATGCGCTGGTAGAAGATCTCGGGCGGCGACAGCGCCGGGCGGTCGCCGAACATCACGTCGAGAAACTCCAGCCGCTCGACGTGGCGGCCGAGCACGACGAGGCACACCGTCAGCGGCGTCGCCAGGATCAGCCCGATCGGCCCCCACAGCGCGGTCCAGAAGGTCGCGGACACCACCACGGCCACCGGCGACAGGCCGGTGCTGCGGCCGTACACCATCGGCTCGATCACCTGGCCGACGCAGGGTTCCACGACGAAGAACAGCACGGCGGTCCAGATCAGCATGGACCAGCCGGGATCGACCGCGATAGCGATGGCCAGCGGAAACGCCGCCGCGATCACCGAGCCGATATAGGGCACGAAGCGCAGCACCGCGGCCAGGATGCCCCAGAGGATCGCGCTCGGAATGCCGATCAGCCACAGGCCGGCGCCGATCAGCACGCCGAAGCCGGTGTTGATCAGGAGCTGGTTCAGGAACAACCGGCTTAGCCGCCGCGCGGCATCGTCGAGTGCGGCGGTCGTCCGCTGCAGATCGTGGGTCCCGGCGAGCCGGATCAGCCGGTTGCGGAGGTCCTCCCGCTGCAGCAGGATGAAGATCACGAAGATGATGATGATGCCGGTGGTCGCCAGCGGCGAGACCAGCGGCGCGATCAGCGAGCGCAGGCTCTCCAGCGCGCCGGGATCGGGCGGCCGCACCTCGACCGGAATCGGCGTCACCGGCTTCGACGCGGACGGCTCGGTGAGCGGTGAGCTGCGGGTGTCGGAGGCCGGCCCCGCCTTGGGCTTGTCGAGCTCCTTGCTCAGATCCTGCAGCATGCCCGCGGCCCGCTCCAGGGTGGAGCTGCCGCCGGTGACGCCGCGCACCGACTGAATCTTGCTCTCGATGGTGGTCTGATAGCGCGGCAGGTCGCCGGCCAGGCGGTTGAGCTGGGTCGCGATCAGGCTCCCGAGCCCGAAGATGATGGCGAAGGCGAACAGCACGGCGCCGACGACCGCGATCGCGCGCGGCACCAGGATGCGCTCCAGCAGGTTCACCGGCGGCGCCAGCACGAAGCTCAGCAGGATCGCGAGCGCCACCGGCACGAACACCTCGCGCCCCATATAGAGCACAGCGACGATGATCAGGCCCAGGATGGCAAGCGCCGCGGCGCCCATCACGGAGGTGACCTCTTCGGGGGATTGCGGCCTGATGGATTTGGGAATCACCACGCGAACCTTCGAGATCAGCACGTCAGGCGATCGCCGTCATCCGATGATCTCAAACGGGCGCGGAGCCAGGGCCGCCCGGAATTCCAGGTGCCAGCCCGTGGATGATAAGGAGCAAGGCCGCCAGATGTTCCCTTTTTTCACCGCAAGGCCCGCGCGCGCCGCGCCGGGACCGGCCTCCCCCGGCGTTAGTTGTCGCGCGCATCTCTTTCCTCCGTCATTGCGAGGAGCAAGGCGACGAAGCCATCCGGTGTGGTGCGCATGGCCCTGGACTGCTTCGCTCCGCTCGCAATGACGAGATGAAGCCTGAGCCAAACAACTGCGGCCTGCGGTTATGGGTCCTGGCTTTCGCCGGGACGACTCGTGCAGAGGACCTTCGTTGCGACAGCAGTTCGCTCACATCGGCGGGGTGATGCCGTCGCGGCCGACATTGACGCGGCTGGCTTCCAGCGTGCCGTCGTCCTTCTTCACCGCGCCGAAGATGATGACCTTGGCGCCCGGCTTCATCTCCGACCTGTCGCCAGCGACGAAAGTGACGATCGGGGTCTCCGGCGGCACCAGCACCTTCTTCTCGCCTTCCTTGTACTTGACCAGGATGTGCTGGCCGTCGGTGCCCTTGACCGTCTCCGCAACGGTGGCGTTGGTCATGGTGGAGTTGGCGCGAAGGTCCCAGGGTCGGAAACCTTCGGCCGCGCCGCGCTGGTTTTCCGGGAAGATGTGCACCGCGACGGCCTTCTGCGTGCCATCGGGCTCGGGCATCGCGGTGACGCCGATATAGGACCCCGCCTTGATCTCGGCGAGCGAGGTCCTGACCACGCCGAACACCGCGACATCGTCGGTGGTCTTCACCTTCACATCGCTTCCCTCACGGGTCTTGATGCTGAGAACCGGACCATCGACCGCCTCGATGGTGCCGCGAATGCGCACCGTCTGCGCCTGCTGGGCAACTGCGACGGTGGAGAAGAGAACGAGGCCGGCAAAGAGGCGCGGCAGAGTGGTGAGGATGTTCGGCATGACCCGTCCTTTCCGGAGCAGTTGTGATGCTCGACTGACCAACCCCGCGGAGGCAGCGCTATTCCGCTCTCACCGTCGTCCCGGCAAGGCAAGCGCAGAGCCGGTTCCGAGGGCCGAACCTGTAGAGATACTCACCCTTCCGAAAAGCAGCCCAGCTGTTGAGTGCCACACCGGCGCGGATCCTGACGGCGCCGATACCCTCGGTCTTGGCGCGGCGATCCGCGAGTTGTCATGAAAGAAATCACATGAACTTGTGACGGTATTCGCGACGCCGGCCGAACTTGGAGTGCTTCGGCGGCGCAGCCGGTGCATTCAAGTGCCAGTCGCAGCCATAAGGCCACATCGCGAACGAACAATCGGCTCCGGGCGTCGCGTCAAGACGATCGCTCTTCACGCCGAGGGGATAACTCGCCGGTTGCGATCTCCATAGAGCGGCAGATATCGCCGAGACGATGCCAATCGCCAGCACCGCCCCCGCTACAGGATTATTGAGCCTGTGAGCCAACATCATCTTACCGCGGCTCGTGTTTGCTACGAAATGCTGCGGCGGCGACGGCTCCTCGCACTTGATCTGTCTCAACAAGCAGCCGCGCATCAGCCGATTTGCAACTCGCTTGATCCAGGTCAACGAAAATGTGCCGAGCCTGTCGGATCATGTTCCATTTTCAGGGAGGTACCGCAATGACCATTGGTCGATCCTTCCTTGTTGTGTTCATACTCACTGTCGCCAATTCGGCAGGCGCGCTTGCACAGCAGGCTGAACCATCATCACCGCCGCCGGGCTCTCCGGCTGCAACCACGACAATTCCCGGCGATCAGCTTCCGCCGCCGCCGCCCGCGTTTGGCGGCGTGATCAAGGAAGACGCCAAGGACTCGAAGCCTTGGTGGCCTCCGACCGTGGTGCCGCCCAAGGGGGCGCCGAACGTATTGTTGATCATGACCGACGACTCCGGTTACGGCGTTCCGAGCACTTTCGGCGGCGTAATCCCGACGCCGACGCTCGATCGCATCGCCGAGAACGGCTTGCGCTACACGCAATTCCACTCGACGGCGCTCTGTTCGCCAACGCGCGCGGCGCTGATCACCGGACGCAATCATCATTCGGTCGGCTTCGGCCAGATCAGCGAATTTGCAACCGGCTACCCGGGCTATGACTCCATCATAGGCCCGGAGAACGCCACCATCGGCCGCATCCTGAGCGACAACGGTTACGCGACATCGTGGTTCGGCAAGAACCACAACACGCCGTCCTTCCAGTACAGCGCGGCGGGCCCATTCGATCAGTGGCCGAGCGGAATGGGCTTTCAGTATTTCTATGGTTTCATGGGCGGCGAGTCCGACCAGTGGACGCCGTACCTGTTCCGCGACCACACCCCGATTTATCCCTGGATCGGCCGGAAGGACTACAACCTCGTGACCGACATGGCGGACGAGGCCATCAAATACATGAAGGAGCTCAATGCCTCCGCGCCCGACAAGCCGTTCTTCGTCTATTACGTGCCCGGCGCGACGCACGATCCGCACCAGCCGACCAAGGAATGGATCGACAAGATCAGCAAGTTGCACCTGTTCGACCAAGGATGGGAGAAGCTGCGCGAGCAGATCTTCGCCAACCAGAAGCGACTGGGGGTCGTGCCGGCAAACACTCAGCTCACGCCCTGGCCGAACGATTTGCCGACGTGGGACTCGCTCTCCGAGGTGAAGAAGAAGATCGTGATCCTCGAGGCCGACGTGTTCGCGGCCTACACTGCCTATGTCGATAACGAGATCGGCCGGGTCGTCCAGGCCGTCCAGGACATGGGCAAGCTCGACAACACCCTGGTCATCTACATCAACGGGGATAACGGCACGAGCGCGGAAGGCTCGATGATGGGTACGCCAAACTGGCTGACCGTCGCCAATGGCGTGCTCGATTTGCCGGAGGCCGAGTATTTACGGTACTACGAATCCTGGGGTTCGGAACAGACCTACCCGCACATGGCAGTGCCGTGGGCGTGGGCGTTCGACACGCCCTTCAAATGGGTCAAGCAGGTCGCGTCGCATTTCGGCGGGACACGGCAGGGTATGGCCATTTCATGGCCGGGCCACATCAACGAGGTCGGAGGCATACGCACGCAATTCCACCACGTGATCGACATCGTGCCCACGATCCTCGACGCGGCCGGGATCAGGGCGCCCGACATGGTCGACGGCATCAAGCAAAAGCCGATCGAGGGCGTGAGCATGGCCTACACTTTCGACAAGGCGAACGCCGAGGCACCGTCGAAGCGTACGACCCAGTACTTCGAGATGTTCGCAAACCGCGGCATCTATCACGAAGGCTGGTATGCGGCCACGACGCCGCCGGAGCCTCCTTGGCTGGTCGGCACGAGGGCACTGCCGCCGATCGAGCAATACAAATGGGAGCTTTACAACATTGCCGATGACTTCTCGCAGAACAACGATTTGGCGGCAAGGAATCCCGAGAAGCTCAAGGAGTTGCAGGCGACCTTCGCGGCCGAGGCCAGGAAGTACCAGGTCTTTCCGTTGGACAACTCGGTACTCCCGCGCCTGCTGACGCCGCGGCCAAGCGGAACCGCGGGGCGATCCGAGTTCGTCTACACGGGCGAGAACGTGGACATTCCGATCGGCAACGCTCCCAGTCTCCTGAACCGGAATTACACCATCACCGCCGACATCACGCTTCCCGCAGCGGGCGCGGAGGGAATGATCGCCACCATGGGCGGCCGTTTCGGCGGCTATGGGCTGTACCTGCTCGGCGGCCGGCCGGTGTTTGTGTACAACCTGCTCAACCTGAAGCGTTATCGCTTCGAGGGCGGCGTCGGCGCGGAGGACTGGCTGGGCGGCCGAGCGCTCGAGCCCGGCAAGCACACCATCGTGTTCGACTTCAAGTACGACGGACCCGGTCTCGGCAAGAGCGGCACCGGTGTGCTGACAGTCGACGGAAAGGTGCTGTCACAGCAGAAGATGGAGCATACCATTCCGTTCCTGATGGCGATCGATGAGTCCTTCGACATCGGAATGGATACCCGCACGGGCGTGGACGACAGCTACAAACTGCCGTTCCGCTTTACCGGCACCATCGACAAGCTGACCATCAAGACCGGGCCGGAGCAACTGGCCGCGGAGGATCGCCAGCGAATGCAGCGGGCGCTTGCTAACGCCCACGATTGATCATCGGCCTCTGGTCGGCGCGGGATTCATCTCCCGCGCCCCCTAAGGATCCATCACCTCTCAAGAGAGGACACATGCTTGAACCCATCACCTCGATGCGAGTAGCTTTTGCCGTGCTGGTCTGCAGCCTGGTGGCACCCCAGCCGTCGATGGCCGAAACACCCGGCGACATGCTCGCGGCCCAGATCCGCCTGCAAGGGTTCGTCTGCGACAAAGCCGTCGGCGCACACCGAGACAGCAAGCGCTCCAGGCCGGATCGTGCCGTCTGGGTCTTGACATGCAGCAACGCCAGCTATCGCGTCAGCCGGGCACCGGACATGGCCGCGACGGTCGAGCCGCTGCAATGACCGAACACCGACCATGGACGGCAAATGCAGAGTGTCACTGAGCTTCTGCCTGTCACGCCGTCCATCGACCAGCTGGCACGCATCATCGGCAACGTTGCCGCACCTGCGTTCCTGCTGGGTGCGGTCGCCTCGTTCATTTCGGTCCTGCTTTCCAGGATCAACCGCGTGATCGACCGCGCCCAATTCATTCATGGCATCCCCGAGAATGATACGTCCAGATCATTTCTCAAGTCCGACCTGCCCCGCCTGAGACGCCAGGCCGCACTCCTGAACAGGTCGCTGTTCTCCGCGATAGTAGCCGCAATTTTCACGGCCCTGATCATCATCGTCGCCTTTGTTAGCGCGCTGTTGCAATTTGCGCATGAATATGGTGTCGCAATCCTGTTCATGGCTGCCTTGCTGATGTTCTGTGCCTCCCTCGTCGATCTCGCGCGAGAGACGAGGCTCGCGCTTCACGAGAACGATCTGCGCGCCTAGAGCGGTTCACAACTTAATTGAATCGGGAGGGATTCCCGATTTCGGGCGAATATGATTCAAGATGCTGGCTGGGCTGGAGGCCAGCATCGATGGTCCGACCAATTTCCAATGATCTGCGTAAGCGTGCGGTTGCCGC
>DATGMN010000040.1:0-53523 GCA_035293585.1 Bradyrhizobium sp.
CTGGGGCGGCGTGGCGGTTGAGCCGCGCCGTTCTCGGTCCGGACAGGCAAAAGGAAAATCAGCAATGGCTACTATCACCGCAGCGATGGTGAAGGACCTGCGCGAGTCGACCGGCGCAGGCATGATGGATTGCAAGGCCGCTCTCACCGAGACCGGCGGCGACATGACGGCCGCGCAGGACTGGCTGCGGAAGAAGGGCCTCTCCAAGGCCGCCAAGAAGGCCGGCCGCGTCGCGGCCGACGGCCTGATCGGCGCGCTCACCAAGGGCACCAAGGGCGTCGTGGTCGAGGTCAATTCCGAGACCGATTTCGTCGCCCGCAACGAGCAGTTCCAGGGCCTGGTCAAGATGATCGCCCAGGTGGCGCTCGACGTCGGCGCCGATGTCGAGAAGATCAAGGCCGCGAAGGTCGGCAGCGTCACGGTCGAGACTGCGATTGCGGATGCGGTGGCCACCATCGGCGAGAACATGACGCTGCGCCGGGCAGCCGAGCTCCAGGTCAGCCAGGGCGTGGTGTCGAGCTACGTCCACAACGCCGTCATCGAAGGCGCCGGCAAGATCGGCGTCATCGTCGCGCTGGAGTCGCCCGGCAAGGCCGACGAGCTCGCGGTGCTCGGCCGTCAGCTTGCGATGCATGTCGCTGCGGCCAAGCCGCTGGCGCTCGACCCGGCCGGTCTCGACCCGGAGCTCGTGAAGCGCGAGAAGGACGTGCTGGCCGACAAGTACCGCCAGCAGGGCAAGCCGGAAAACGTCATCGAGAAGATCGTCGATTCCGGACTGAAGACCTACTACAAGGAAGTCTGTCTGCTCGAGCAGGCCTTTATCCATGACAGCGGCAAGTCCGTCGCGCAGGCCGTGAAGGAGGCCGAAGGCAAGGTCGGTGGGCCGGTCAAAATCGCCGGTTTCGTGAATTATGCTCTCGGTGAGGGTATCGAGAAGCAGGAATCCGACTTCGCCGCCGAAGTCGCGGCCGCCAGCGGCAAGAAGTAAGCCGTGTGTAGTGACGTCTCCGGCACGCGCGCCGGAGGCGGATGCGCAAGCGAGGCGAATGCGAATGGCTGAGCCGGTCTATCGACGCGTGGTGGTCAAGCTGTCGGGCGAATATCTCGCTGGCCAGCAGTCCTTCGGCATCGATCAGCCGACAGTCGATCGCATCGCCTCCGAGCTGATCGCCGCACAACAGCTCGGTGCGGAGATTGCGGTGGTGGTCGGCGGCGGCAACATGGTGCGCGGCGGCTCCGCCCGCGGTGTGTCGCGCACGACCGGCGACACCATGGGCATGCTCGCCACCATCATGAACTGCCTCGCGCTGGAAGCCGCAATCGAGAACAAGGGCGCGGCGGCCAAGGCGCTCTCGGCCTTCGTCATGCCCGAGATCTGCGATCTGTTCACCCGCAGTGCAGCGCAAAAACATCTGGCGGAAGGCCGGATCGTGCTGCTCGGCGGTGGAACCGGCAATCCCTTTTTCACCACCGACACCACCGCCGTGCTGCGTGCTGCCGAAATCGACGCCCAGGCGGTGCTGAAAGCCACCAATGTCGACGGGGTCTACAGCGCCGACCCCAAAAAGGACCCCGCCGCCAAGCGTTTTGACCGCCTGACCCATACCGAGGCGATCGAGGGCGGCTACAAGGTGATGGATGCGACCGCATTCGCGCTTGCCCGCGAGACGTCACTGCCTATCATCGTGTTCTCGATCGCCGAGCCCGGTTCGATCGGTGCCGTGCTGTCGGGCACGGGACGCGGGACCATCGTTGCCGGCTGATCGCAAGAACAGGCCGGCGCCACGCGGATCGGGCGTCGGCGGATCGCGCCGGCTTCGGCCGGGTCAAATTTGAGAATGACGGGAGAGCGTTATGCCCACGGGTAAGTTCGACATCAACGAATTGAAGCGCCGCATGCAGGGCGCGACCCAGGCGCTCAAGCACGAACTGAACGGCTTGCGCACCGGCCGCGCCTCGGCCTCGATGCTGGAGCCGGTGCAGGTCGACGCCTACGGCACCCACATGCCGCTGAACCAGCTCGCCACCGTGAGCGTGCCCGAGCCGCGCATGATCTCGGTGCAGGTCTGGGACAAGACCATGGTGAAGGCTGTCGAGAAGGCCATCATCGATTCCAATCTCGGGCTGTCGCCGGCGACCGAAGGCCAGGTGCTGCGGCTGCGCATTCCGGAATTGAACCAGGATCGCCGCAAGGAGCTCGTCAAGGTGGCGCACAAATATGCCGAAGCGGCGAAGGTCGCGGTCCGCCACGTCCGGCGCGACGGCCTCGACCTGGTCAAGAAGCTCGAAAAGGGCCACGAGATCTCCGAGGATGATTCCGAGCGCCTCGCCGCCGACGTACAGAAGGCGACCGACGGGGTGATCGGCGAGATCGATCAGCTGCTTGCGGCCAAGGAAAAAGAAATTCTCACGGTTTAAAGGACCGTCCGATGTCCAACGCAGCCCCGATCGCGCCGGAGGCCGATCGCGCCGATGCGCCGCTGCATGTCGCCCTGATCATGGACGGCAATGGGCGCTGGGCGGCGTCGCGCGGCCTGCCGCGGGCCGAGGGCCATCGGCGCGGGGTCGACGCGCTCAGGCGCATCGTGCGCGCCGCGCATGAGCTGAACATCGGCTATCTCACCATTTTCTCCTTCTCGTCGGAAAACTGGTCGCGGCCCGCCGCCGAGATCGGCGACCTGTTCGGCCTGCTCCGCCGCTTCATCCGCAACGATCTGGCGAGCCTGCATCGCGACGGCGTGCGGGTGCGGGTGATCGGTGAGCGTGAAGGGCTCGAGCCCGACATTTGCGCGCTGCTCGGCGAGGCCGAGGAGCTGACGCGCAACAACAATCGCCTTACGCTCGTGGTCGCCTTCAATTACGGCTCGCGCCAGGAGATCGCGCGCGCCGCCCAGCGGCTGGCGCGCGAGGTCGCGGAAGGAAAGCGCAACCCTGATACGATCGATGCCGAGGCGCTCGGCAACGCGCTCGACGCGCCGGATATTCCCCATCCCGATCTCATCATCCGCACCTCCGGCGAGCAGCGGCTGTCGAATTTCCTGTTGTGGCAGGCGGCCTATAGCGAGCTCGTCTTCGTGCCCATGCACTGGCCGGATTTCGACAAGGCTGCGCTGGAAGGCGCGATTGCCGAATTTGCCAGACGCGAGCGCCGGTTCGGCGGCGTCGTGGCGAAAACCGCATCGTGAGCAAAGGCGAGGCCGTGGCGGCGCAGCCGGCTGCATCTGCGTCGCGCAATCTCCTGATGCGCGTGCTGGCGGCCGTGGTGCTGGTGCCGCTGGTGCTCGGCGCTGCCTATGTCGGCGGCGTGCCGTGGGCTGCGCTGGTCACGCTTGCGGTGGTCGGTCTGTTCATCGAATGGCTGATGGTGGTGGGCGTCCTGCACCAGAGGCGCGTCGCCGTAACCGGGGCGATTGCCCTGGCCTTGACCGGCGCCTGTCTTGCGCTGGCTCGCTTCGAGCTCGCATCGCTTGCGGCGGTCGCGGGACTTGCCGCCGTCGCCGCGCTCTCCGCGCAAGGCCGGCCCTGGGCGGTTGCGGGATTTCTCTATGCAGGCAGCGCCCTGTTCGCCGCGTTGTCGCTGCGCGCCGACCAGCAGATGGGCTTCGCCGCGCTGGTCTTCGTGCTCCTGGTGGTGTGGGCGACCGATATCGGCGGTTATTTCGCCGGCCGCGGCATCGGCGGTCCGAAGCTTTGGCCCCGGGTCAGCCCGAACAAGACCTGGGCCGGCGCCGTCGGCGGCTTCGTCGGGAGCCTCGCGGTTGCGGCCGGCTTTGCCGCCAGCGGGATCGGGCGGCTGGTGCCGCTGCTGATCCTCGGCGGGGTGCTCTCGGTCGCCGGCCAGCTCGGCGATCTCTTTGAATCCGCTGTCAAACGCCGCTTCGGGGTGAAAGACTCAAGCCACATCATTCCCGGCCATGGCGGGCTGATGGACCGGCTCGACAGCCTGGTTGCCGTGCTTGTGCTGGCTGCGATTTTCGGATTTGTGCGGCACGGTGCCGATGGCATTGGCCGCGGTCTTATGGTTTGGTGAAACGATGAACCCCGTTCCATTGCGTAACAACAGGCCAGCGGCTGCGAATGTCCGCAGCGTCACCGTGCTGGGTGCGACCGGTTCGATCGGCGACAGCACCATGGACCTGTTGCGCGGTGCGCGCGACCGCTACCGGGTCGAGGCTCTCACCGGCAACAGCAATGTGCAGGGGCTCGCAAAGCTCGCCCGCGAGTTCAACGCCCGCTTTGCGGCCGTGGCGGATCCCGCGCGCCTGAGCGAGTTGCGCGAGGCGCTCGCCGGCACCGGCATCGAATGCGGGGCAGGGGACAGCGCCATCATCGAGGCCGCGGCACGCCCCGCCGACTGGGTGATGGCCGCCGTGTCCGGCGCCGCCGGATTGAAACCGGCGCTTGCCGCGGTCGATCGCGGTGCAACCGTTGCGCTCGCCAACAAGGAGTGCCTGGTCTGTGCGGGCGATTTCTTCATGGAGCGGGCCGCCAAAGCGGGCGCCTGCATCCTGCCCTCGGATTCCGAGCACAATGCCCTGTTCCAGGCATTGGCGTCGGGCAACCGCGACGAGCTGGTCCGCGTCATCATCACCGCCTCGGGCGGGCCGTTCCGGACCTGGGCCGCCGCCGACATCGAGCAGGCGACGCTGGCGCAGGCCTTGAAGCATCCGAACTGGAGCATGGGGCAGAAGATCACGATCGATTCCGCCTCGATGATGAACAAGGGCCTCGAGGTAATCGAGGCCGCCTACCTGTTTTCGCTGAAGCCGGACGAGATCGAGGTGCTGGTGCACCCGCAATCCATCATCCACGGCATGGTGGAGTTCTCGGACCGCTCGGTGGTCGCCCAGCTCGGCGCGCCCGACATGCGCATACCGATTGCGCATTGCCTGGGCTGGCCGGACCGCATCAAGGGTCCGTCGGCGCGGCTCGATCTGGCCAAGATCGGTCAGCTCACCTTCGAGGCGCCCGATTTCGAGCGGTTTCCGGGGTTGCGGCTGGCCTATGAGGCGCTACGTACCGGACAGGGCGCGACCACGGTCTTCAATGCGGCAAACGAGGTCGCGGTGGCCGCCTTCATTGCCGGCAAGATCAGGTTCGGCGCGATTGCGCGGCTGGTCGAGGCGACCATCGACAGCTGGGTTCGGTCCAGCAATCTGGCCCCGCTGCACTCGGCCGACGAAGCCATCGCCGTTGACCATAACGCCCGAAATCTGGCCGCCTCCCTATTGCCTCAAATTGCCTTAAAGGCATCCTAGAGGCTTGAGGACGGGGCCCCAGGCTCTGCTTGAGGGAAATCCCATGACGGAATTTTTTATCCATGGTTTCAATGTCTTAGGCCATGGTCTGATCGGTTACATCGTCCCGTTTTTGTTTGTCCTGACGATCGTCGTGTTCTTTCATGAGCTCGGCCATTTCTGGGTCGCCCGGCGTGCCGGCGTCAAGGTGCTGACCTTCTCGCTCGGCTTCGGGCCGGAGCTGATCGGCTTCAACGACCGCCACGGCACCCGCTGGAAGATCTCGGCGGTGCCCCTTGGCGGCTATGTGAAATTTTTCGGCGACGACACCGAAGCCTCGACGCCGTCGGCCGACGCGCTCGCCAGCATGAGCGAGGAGGAGAAGCAGGGCAGCTTCCATCACAAGAAGGTCGGCCCGCGCGCAGCCATCGTCGCCGCAGGCCCGATCGCCAATTTCATCCTGGCGATCGTGATCTTCACCTGCCTGTTCACCTTCTTCGGCAAGCCCTCGACCACGGCTCGCGTCGACAAGATCGAGGCGGGGAGCGCCGCCGCCGCTGCCGGGTTCCAGGTCGGCGACATCGTGCAGTCGATCGACGGCAGCAAGATCGACACCTTCACCGACATGCAGCGGATCGTCTCGATCCATGCCGGCGAAAAGCTGCACTTCGTGGTCAAGCGGGGTGATTCGACGGTCGAACTCGACGGCACCCCCGAGTTAAGGGAAGTTAAGGACCCCTTTGGGAATCTGCACCGGATTGGCGTGCTCGGCATCACCCGCCAGACCGCGGCCGGCGATGTCCTGACCGAACGGGTCGATCCGGCCACCGCATTGTGGCTGGGGGTGAAGGAAACCTGGTTCGTGGTCGACCGGACGCTCGCCTATATCGGCGGGGTGTTCGTTGGCCATGAGCAGGCGAATCAGTTCGGGGGGCCGATCGGAATCGCGCGGATATCCGGCCAGGTCGCAGCGACGGGGGGATTGCCTGGTCTGATCCAGCTGGCCGCGATTCTGTCGATTTCCATCGGTCTATTGAACCTGTTCCCGGTTCCGCTGCTCGATGGAGGGCACCTGCTGTTCTATGCGGTTGAAGCGGTCCGAGGCCGCCCGCTATCCGAGCGGGCGCAGGAAATGGGGTTCCGAATCGGGCTCGGTTTGGTGCTGATGTTGATGGTGTTTGCCACCTACAACGACATCCTGCACCTGGCGGCATCGTGAGGTGGCTTTTTTGTGGCGTTGCCCAACAGCAACGTCTTGGAATGAAAATGGAATTGTAGCCTCTTGTAGCGTTTGCCCCTCGGGCGAATTTGGCTAGAAGCAGAGCGGTAGAGAGAATCTGTCGGGTCGTGGGGGTTACGATCCGGCATGGAATGACAAGGGCGCGTTGCGCATGAAGTTTGGAATGCGAGTGCGGGGGGGCTTACTCGCCGCCCTGATCATGTTCGCCGTGCCGGTAGCTGCCGCGCTGGTGGCTGCTTTTGTGCCCGCGCCTGCGGCTGCCCAGACGGTGGCTAGCATCGAGGTCCAGGGGAACCGGCGGGTCGAGGTCGAGACCATTCGCTCCTATTTCAAGCCGGGTCCGAATGGCCAGCTTGATGCCGGGCAGGTCGACGACGGCCTGAAGGCGCTGATCGAGACCGGCCTGTTCCAGGACGTGAAGATCAACCGGGTGGGGGGCCATCTGGTTGTCGTCGTGGTCGAAAACCCCGTGATCAACCGCATCGCCTTCGAGGGCAACAAGAAGGTCAAGGACGAGCAGCTGTCCGGGGAGATCCAGTCCAAGCCGCGCGGCACCTTCTCCCGTCCCATGGTGCAGTCGGACGCGCAGCGTATCGCCGAGATCTATCGCCGCTCGGGCCGCTATGACGTTCATGTGACGCCCGAAATCATCGAGCAGCCCAACAACCGCGTCGACCTCATCTTCACCATCGAGGAAGGGGTGAAGACGGGCGTCAAGTCGATCGAATTCGTCGGCAACAGCTTCTATTCGTCCTACCGCCTGAGGGACGTCATCAAGACGCGCGAGTCGAATTGGCTGAGCTTCCTGGGCAATGGCGACGTCTATGATCCGGATCGCGTCGAGGCCGACCGCGACCTGATTCGCCGCTTCTACCTCAAGCACGGCTTTGCCGATGTGCAGGTCGTGGCCGCGCTGACAGAATACGACCCGGAGAAGAAGGGCTTTCTCGTCACCTTCAAGATCGAGGAAGGCCAGCAATACCGCGTCGGCTCGGTCAAATACGAATCCAGCATCCCGAACTTCGACGCAAATACGCTCTCCAGCATGTCGCGGGTGTATGTCGGCTCGCTCTACAACGCCGAGGCGCTGGAAAAGTCGGTCGAAGAAATGCAGATCGAGGCCTCGCGCCGCGGCTACGCATTCGCGGTGGTGCATCCGCGCGGCGACCGCAACTTCGACGCCCATACCGTGTCGATCGTGTTCTCGATCGATGAGGGTCCGCGCACCTATATCGAGCGCATCAACATTCGCGGCAACAGCCGCACCCGCGACTATGTGATCCGCCGCGAGTTCGATATCTCCGAGGGCGACGCCTACAACCGCGCGCTGGTCGACCGCGCCGAGCGGCGCCTGAAGAACCTCGACTACTTCAAGGACGTGAAGATCACCACCGAGCCTGGCTCGTCCAGCGACCGGGTGGTCCTCGACGTCAATCTCGAGGAGAAGTCGACCGGCGACTTCTCGGTGTCGGGCGGCTATTCGACCACCGACGGGGCGCTGGCCGAGGTCTCGATCTCCGAGCGCAACTTCCTCGGCCGCGGCCTGTTCGCCAAGGCCGCCGTGACCTATGGCCAGTATGCCCGCGGCCTGTCGCTGTCGTTCGTCGAGCCCTATCTGCTCGATTACCGCGTCGCGCTCGGCCTCGATGCCTATTACCGCCAGCAGATGGCGAACTCCTACATCGCCTACGGCACCAAGACCGTGGGCTTCAGCCCGCGGCTCGGCCTGCAGCTGCGTGAAGACCTGTCGATGCAGCTGCGCTACTCGATCTATCAGCAACAGATTTCGCTGCCGTACTACCTCGACAACTGTAACAACAATTCGAATAACGGCCTGCTCGCCTTCAACCCGTCGCCGGCCTTTGTGGCTGCCAATGGAGGTGCCCCCAACGGCGGCACGTTCACATCAGGAGGGCAGACCGCCACGGATACGTCCGGCATCGGATTGTGGTGCTACAGCGACGGCGAGGCTTCGCTGCCGGTGCGCAAGGAGCTCTCCCAGGGCGCCAGCATCACCTCCGCGATTGGCTATACGCTCAACTACAACACCCTCGACAATAACAAGAACCCGACTGACGGTCTGTTGATCGACTGGAAGCAGGACTTCGCCGGCGTCGGTGGTGACGTCACCTACCTCAAGAGCCAGATCGACGCGAAATACTACACCCCGCTGGTCTCCGACATCGTCGGCCTGGTTCACCTGCAGGGCGGTATCCTGAACAAGGTGGGCAACGATGAGTTGCGCATGCTGGATCACTTCCAGATGGGCCCGAACCTGGTCCGCGGCTTCGCGCCCAACGGCATCGGTCCGCGCGATATCAATCCGTTCGGCACCCAGGACGCCATCGGCGGCACCAAGTATTGGGGTGCGTCGTTCGAACTGCAGATGCCGTTCTGGTTCCTGCCCAAGGAAGTGGGTCTGAAGGGCGCGGTCTATGCCGACGCCGGTGGTCTCTATGACTATCAGGGTCCGACGCAATGGTTTGCGACCGGCGAAATCACGACGCCTGCGACGCAGAAGGGCGGCACGGGGAACTGTATTGCGCCGACCCAGCCGCCGGCCTACAGCGCCGGCACCTGTACGGGCCTCGTGTATGACGACAGCAAGGTCATCCGCTCCTCGGTTGGTATCGGCCTGATCTGGGCGTCTCCGTTCGGTCCGCTGCGCTTCGACTACGCCGTGCCGCTCACCAAGGGTCAGTTCGACCGCGTCCAGCAGTTCAAGTTCGGCGGTGGCACCAGCTTCTGATCCGCACGAGAAGTCGCGATGCGATTGAGTTGAATCGCGTCGCGCTTTAGATGTCTTTGATGGAGCATGATCTTTTCCGAGCGGCGGGACCGACGCGCCGGTCCGGATCATGCGGTTCGCAGCGCAAATTGTGACGGAGGGAATGGCGCAGCCCGCGTTCTTCAGAGAACCCCCGCTATCGACGCTGGCCGAGCTCGCCGCGTCGACCGGGGCTGTTTTGGTCGACCCATCGCGGGCCGACCAGACGGTGAGAGGACTGGCCTCGCTCGACGAAGCGGGGCCCATGCATCTCGCCTTCTTCGACAATCTCAAATATGTCGACCAGCTCGCCGTGACCAAAGCCGGCGCCATTCTGGTCAGCCCGCGCTTCGAGGCGCGGGTGCCGCCCCATGTCGCCGTGCTGCGCGCGAACCAGCCCTTCCGTGTCTTCGTCCAGATCGCCCGCGACCTGCATCAGGATGCGCTGCGGCCGCAGTCCTGGTTCGGTTGCGTCGGGATCGCGCCCTCCGCCGTCATCGACCCCACCGCCCGGCTGGAGGATGACGTCATTGTCGAGCCGCTGGCCGTGATCGGCGCCAATGTCGAGATCGGCTCGGGCACCGTCGTCGGCGCCGCCGCCGTGATCGGCGCCAATGTGAAGATAGGCCGCGACTGCAATGTGGGCGCGCATACTTCGATCCAATGCGCCCTGATCGGCAACAATGTGCTGATTCACCCCGGCTGCCATATCGGCCAGGACGGCTACGGCTTCATCTTCTTCGGCCCCGAAGGCCATCAGAAGGTGCCGCAGACCGGGCGGGTCCTGATCCAGAACGACGTGGAGATCGGCGCCGGCACCACCATCGACCGCGGCAGCCTGCGCGACACGGTCATCGGCGAAGGCACCAAAATCGACAACCAGGTCCAGATCGGCCACAATGTCACCATCGGCCGGCGTTGCCTGCTGGCAGCCCAGATCGGCCTCGCAGGCAGCCTGACCATCGGTGACAATGTGGCGCTGGGGGCGAAGGTCGGGATCAACAACCATCTGAAGATCGGCGACGGGGCTCAGGTCACGGCGATGAGCGCGGTCAAGGACGACATCCCCCCGGGCGGCCGCTGGGGCGGGCATTTCGCCAAGCCGACCAAGCAATGGTTCCGGGAGATTCTGGCAGTGGAGCGGCTGGTGCGCGACGGCGCCCAGGAAACGAAGACGAATCCGGCGAAAGACGAGGGGCGGGAGTGATGGAGGAGTCACCGATCAGGTTCGAGATGGTCGATATCAACGACATCCTCAAGACCCTTCCGCACCGCTATCCGATGCTTCTGATCGACAAGGTCATCAACATCCGCGCCGATTACTCCGGCATCGGCATCAAGAACGTCACCTTCAACGAGCCGTGCTTTCTCGGCCATTTCCCCGAGCGTCCGGTCTATCCCGGCGTGATGATGATCGAGGCGATGGCGCAGACCGCCGGCGTCATCGGCATCAAGTCGGTCGAGGGCACCGAGAAGCCGCGCGCGGTCTACTTCCTGACCATCGACAAGTGCAAATTCAGGAAGCCCGTGATGCCCGGCGACACCGTCGAGTATCACATGCGCTCCATCGGCCGCCGCAAGACCATGTGGTGGTTTCACGGCGACGCCAGGGTCAACGGCGCGGTGGTCGCGGAAGCCGATGTCGGAGCCATGCTGACGGATTGATTGCCGCGGCCCATTTCTCCCGAGACGCGCGAGATTTTTCGACCCGTCATCCTGAGGCGCCGGAGCGAAGCGGAGGCCTCGAAGGATGAATCGGCTTCGCTGCGACAGCCGGGCCGTCGCCCTTCGAGGCTCGCTGTCGCGAGCACCTCAGGGACTATACGCCGCCTTGCTTCGATCAAAAACGGGCCGCGCCTCGTCGCAACACGGCGTAATCATCTGTCACTGGACAGGGTTGAGTCCGCAGGCTAACCACCGGAAAATCAAACGAAATCGGGACAGGCTGGGGTGACTTCGTCGATGAGCACAATCGATCCGACCGCACGCGTTGAGGATGGCGCCGTGATCGGCGAGGGCACTGCGATCGGGCCGTACTGCATGATCGGGCCGCATGTCGTGATCGGCAAGAACTGCAAGCTGGTCGGCCACGTCTCGGTGATGGGCCACACCACGATCGGCGATGATTGCGTGATCTCGCCGTTCGCAGGCCTCGGCGGGCCGCCGCAGGATCTCAGCTATCGTGGTGAGCCGACGCGGCTTGAGATCGGGTCCGGCTGCACCATTCGCGAAGGCGTGACCATGAATGTCGGCACCATCAAGGGCGGCGGGTTGACGCGCGTCGGCAATGCCGGGTTCTTCATGAACAACAGCCATGTCGGTCATGACTGCATGGTCGGCAACAACGTCATCTTCGCAACTTCAGCGACGCTCGGCGGCCATTGCGAGATCGGCGACCAGGTCTATATCGGCGGCCTCTCCGCCGTGCACCAGTTCACCCGGATCGGCTCGCAGGTCATGGTCGGCGGCGTCTGCGGCGTGCGCGACGACATCATCCCGTACGGCCTCGTCAACGGCCAGTATGCCGTGCTCGAAGGCCTCAACGTCATCGGCATGAAGCGGCGCAAATTCACCCGCGAGCGGCTCGCAACCGTTCGTGCCTTCTACAAGAAGCTGTTTCACGGCCCCGGCGTGTTCGCCGAGCGGCTCGCATCCGTGCAGGGGCTTGCCGGCGAGGATCCCGCGATTGCCGACATCCTGACCTTCATTGCGAACGGCAAGCATCGGCCGCTCTGCCTTCCCGCCGCGACGCCGAAGGACTAGCGCATGGCATCCGCCGCCGAGCAGGTCTCTTCGCCGGTCGGCGTCATCGCGGGCGGCGGGGTGATGCCGTTTGCGGTTGCCGACTCGCTGCAACAGCGCGGCATCGCGCCCGTGCTGTTTGCGTTGCGCGGCGCCTGCGATTCCGAACGGCTCGACCGCTTTCGCCATCACTGGATTTCGGTCGGCCAGCTCGGGCGCGCCAAACGATTGTTCCGCAGCGAAGGTTGCCGCGATCTCATCTTCATCGGCACGCTGGCGCGACCTGCGCTCTCCGAAATCCGCCTCGATTGGGGGACGCTGCGCGTGCTGGGCGAGGTGTGGACATCGTTCCGCGGCGGCGACGACCATCTGCTATCCGGCATCGGCCGGATCCTCGAACGCGACGGCTTTCGCATGGTGGGCATCAAGGACATTGCACCCGACCTGCTCACGCCCGAGGGCTGCCTCACCCGCACGGCACCCGATGCGGACGCGAGTGCCGATGTCGCGCTTGCACGCGAGGTGCTCGCCGCGCTCGGCCCGTTCGACATCGGGCAGGCGGTGGTCGTGATCGATCGCCACGTCGTCGGCGTGGAGGACATCGAGGGCACCGACGGGCTGCTCGCGCGGATCGCGAGCCTGCGCGAGCAGCGCCGCATCCGCGCCAGGGAGAGCCGCGGCGTGCTGGTGAAGGCGCCCAAGCGCGGCCAGGATCTGCGCTTCGACCTGCCGACCATCGGCCCGCGCACCGTCGAGGGCGCAGCCAGGGCAAAGCTTGCCGGCATTGCCGTGGTCGCGGGCAGCACCCTGCTGGCCGATCCGCAGGCGATGATCGACATGGCCGACAAGGCCGGCCTGTTCGTTACGGGCGTGCCGGCGTGATGGCACGCATGACAGGGCGGGTCGGGCGGCGGATATTCCTGATCGCCACCGAAGAATCCGGCGACCGGCTGGGCGCTGCGCTGATGAAGGTGCTGCGGCAGCGCCTGGGCGATGCGGTGGTGTTCGAAGGGGTCGGCGGTCGCGCCATGGCGAGGGAAGGCCTCGCCACGCTGTTTCCGATCGAGGAGCTGTCGATCGTCGGCCTCGCCGCGGTGGTCAAGCAGCTGCCGAAGATCCTGCGGCTGATCAGGCAGACCACCGAGGCTGCGCTTGCGGCCAGCCCCGATGTGCTCGTGATCATCGACAGTCCCGATTTCACCCATCGGGTCGCCCGCCGCGTTCGCGCGCGCGATCCCTCCATTCCGATCGTCGACTATGTCTCGCCGTCGGTCTGGGCCTGGCGGCAGGGCCGCGCGCGCGCCATGCGCCGCTATGTCGACCATGTGCTGGCGCTGCTGCCGTTCGAGCCGGCGGCCTATCAGCGGCTGGCCGGGCCGCCCTGCAGCTATGTCGGCCATCCCCTGACCGAGCAGCTCGCGAGCCTGCGGCCCAATGCGGCCGAGCAGGCGCGCCGCGACAGCGACCCGCCGGTGCTATTGGTGCTGCCCGGCAGCCGCCGCAGCGAGGTCCGGCATCATCTGGCCGTGTTCGGCGCGGCGCTCGGGCAGTTGCACGCGCAAGGCGTGACCTTCGAGCTGATGCTGCCGACCATGCCGCACCTCATGGACACCGTGCGTGAGGGCGTCGCGGACTGGCCGATCAAGCCCGCCATCGTGATGGGCGAGACCGAGAAGCGCGCAGCCTTCCGGAGCGCGCGCGCAGCCCTCGCCAAATCCGGCACCGTGACGCTCGAGCTTGCGATCTCGGGCGTGCCGATGGTGACGGCCTACAAGGTCGGCGGGCTCGAGGCCTTCATCCTGCGCCGCGCGATCAAGGTGCAGTCGGTGATCCTCGCCAATCTCGTCATCGGCGAGGAGGTGATCCCGGAGTTCCTGCAGGAGGACTGCACGGCCGAGAACCTCGCCGGCGCCTTGCGCGCGATCCTCGCCCACACGCCCGAGCGCCGCCGGCAGGTCGAGGCCTTCCGGACCATCGATGCCGTCATGTCGACCGGCAAGGAGCCGCCGAGCGTGCGCGCAGCCGATATCGTGCTCGCGACGATGCGCAAGGGACGCCGGTCGGAGTAGTCCGGCGGTCAGCCGGCGATCGCCGCCGCGACGGCCCTGCCGATCGCAACGAAGATGGCGTTGCGCCTGTCCTCGCCGGCGGTCATCTGGGTCAGATAGGCCGTGATCACCAGCGGTGCGCGGCCCGGAGGCCACGCGATGGCAGCGTCGTTGCGCGTGCCGTGCTCGCCCGAACCGGTCTTGTCCCCGATCCGCCAATTGCCGGGAAGGCCGGCGCGCAGCCTTGCGTCACCGGTCTTGCAGCCGACCAGCCAGCCGGTCAGGAGCTCGCGCGAGGCGGGCGAGAGCGCCGTTCCCGTCGTGAGCGTCATGAGGTCGCGCGCCATCGCCTGCGGCGTCGTGGTGTCGCGGGCATCGCCGGCATCGGCCGAGTTGAGCTCCGGCTCGATGCGGTCCAGTCTCGTCACGGCGTCGCCGATGCTGCGCGCATATTGGGTGACGGCAGATGGTCCGCCCAGGCTCGCAAGCAGGAGATTGGCGGCGGTGTTGTCGCTGAGCGTGATCGCCGCCTCGCAGAGCTCGGCAACCGTCATCTCGCCGCCTGCATGCTGTTTCGTCACCGGCGCATAGGCGAGGAGATCGCCCGGGGTGATCTTGACGGAGCGCGTAAGTTCCTCCTTGCCGGCATCGATGCGGGCGAGAACAGCCGCCGCACAGAGCACCTTGAAGGTGCTGCACATCGGAAACAGCTCGTCCAGGCGATGGCCCGTCGTTGCGCCGGTCGCGGTATCGAGCACGGCAACGCCAAGCCTGCCGCCGCTGTCGGCCTCGATCCCGGCGAAGATGTCGGAGAGGCCGCCGAAGGGGCTTTGCGACGACCGGGCGGAGCCGTGCCAGCCGATGGCGGTCGTCCCTGCGATCGTTGCGAGCGTGGTCGTCGTGAAGCGGCGGCGGGTCAGCATCTTTCAAACTCCTTCGCGAGGCGCGGCTTGGTCGCAAGCAATGGAGGCGCGAAGGAGGCAAAGAAAGATCCCGTCCGAAGAGGTCATCTTCGGACGGGAGCTTTTGTCGTGACGTTCGATCCGCGCGGCTTACTTGCGCTGGTCGATCGGGATGTAGTCGCGGCGGGCCGGCCCGGTATAGAGCTGGCGCGGACGGCCGATCTTCTGCTGCGGATCCTCGATCATCTCGCTCCACTGGCTGATCCAGCCGACGGTGCGGGCGACCGCGAACAGCACGGTGAACATCGAGGTCGGGAAGCCCATCGCCTTCAGCGTGATGCCCGAATAGAAGTCGACGTTCGGGTAGAGCTTGCGGTCGATGAAGTACTGGTCGGACAGCGCGATCTTCTCCAGCTCCATGGCGACCTTGAGCATCGGATCGTCGCCATGGCCGGTCTCCTTGAGGACCGCATGACACATCTTCTGCATGATCTTGGCGCGCGGATCGTAGTTCTTGTAGACGCGGTGGCCGAAGCCCATCAGGCGGACCTCGGAGTTCTTGTCCTTCACCTTCTTGATGAACTCCGGAATCTTGTCGACCGTGCCGATCTCGTAGAGCATGTTGAGCGCCGCCTCGTTGGCGCCGCCATGCGCCGGGCCCCACAGGCAGGCGATGCCGGCGGCGATACAGGCGAACGGGTTGGCGCCGGAGGAGCCGGCGATGCGCACTGTCGAGGTCGAGGCGTTCTGCTCGTGGTCGGCGTGCAGGATGAAGATCTTCTCCAGCGCGTCCGCCAGCACCGGGCTCACCTTGTATTCCTCGCACGGCACCGCGAAGCACATGTTGAGGAAGTTCTCGGCGAACTTCAGCGAGTTCTTCGGATACACGAAGGGCTGGCCGATGGTGTATTTGTAGGCCATCGCCGCCAGCGTCGGGATCTTGGCGATCATGCGCATGGAGGCGATCATGCGCTGCTTCGGATCGTTGATGTCGGTGGAGTCGTGATAGAACGCGGCGAGCGCGCCGACGGAAGCCACCATCACCGCCATCGGATGCGCGTCACGGCGGAAGCCCTGGAAGAAGCGGGCCATCTGCTCATGCACCATGGTGTGGTGGGTGACGCGGAAATCGAAATCCTTCTTCTGCGCCGGGGTCGGAAGCTGCCCGTAGAGCAGGAGATAGCAGGTCTCGAGGAAGTCGCCATGCTCGGCGAGCTGCTCGATGGGATAGCCGCGGTATTCCAGGATGCCGGCGTCGCCGTCGATATAGGTGATCTTGGACTGGCAGCTCGCCGTCGAGGTGAAGCCCGGGTCGTAGGTGAAGAGGCCGGACTGGCCGTAGAGCTTGCCGATATCGATCACATCGGGACCGACGGTACCGCTATGAATCGGGAGATCGTAGGTCTTGTTGCCGACCGTCAGCGTTGCAGTTTTTGCGTTGGATGCATCCATCGTGAGTCCCCGATGAGATCGTTGTCGAAGGCCGGCCGGCTGAGCCTGTCCGGACTAGGTGAGGAGGCGGGCAGCCGGTTGTTCCAGGCGCGCTGCGCAATGGGTATCTTATTGCTATGTGCGCTGCAAGATAGGCGCTTCAAGAGGTAAAGGCCGACTTAAGTCGACGCCTGATCGGCCAGTCTCTGCAGCGATTCCGCCCGCCCCAGCACCGAAAGCACCTCAAATATACCAGGCGAAGTCGTCTTGCCGGTCAGCGCCACCCGAAGCGGCTGGGCGACCGCCCCAAGCTTGAGCCCATTGGCCTCGGCAAAGGCGCGCATGGCGGCTTCCGTGGTGTCCTGGCCCCAGGAATCCACGGCTTCCAACGCGGCGCGGAGCCGGCCGATCAATGCGCGGGTCTCCGGTGTCAGCAGCGCCTGTGCTTTCGGCTCGATCGCAAGCGGCCGGTCGGCGAAGATGAAATAGGCGCCATCGATCAGCTCGATCAGGGTCTTGGCCCGCTCCTTCAGGCTCGGCATGGCTGCCAGAAGCTGGGCGCGGGTCAGATCGTTGAGCTTCGGCTTGAGCTCGGCACCTTGCGGGACATGGTCCAGCACGGCCTCGAACATCCGCACCAGCGAGGCGTCGTCGGCATGGCGGATGTAATAGCCGTTGAGGTTTTCGAGCTTGGCGAAGTCGAAGCGCGCCGCCGAGCGGCCGATCCCGGAGAGGTCGAAGGCGGCGATCATCTCCTCGGTCGAGAAGATCTCCTGGTCGCCATGGCTCCAGCCGAGCCGCACCAGGTAGTTGCGCAGTGCGGCCGGCAGATAACCCATGGCGCGGTAGGCGTCGACGCCGAGCGCGCCGTGGCGCTTGGACAGCTTCGAGCCGTCGGGCCCGTGAATCAACGGGATGTGCGACATGCTCGGGATCGCCCATTCCATGGCGTCATAGATCTGCTTCTGGCGCGCGGCATTGATCAGGTGGTCGTCGCCGCGGATGATGTGGGTGACGTCCATGTCGTGGTCGTCGACCACGACGGCGAGCATGTAGGTCGGCGTGCCGTCGCCACGCAGCAGCACCAGGTCGTCGAGATTCTCGTTCTGCCAGACCACGCGGCCCTGCACCTGGTCCTCGATCACGGTCTCGCCGGAAAGCGGCGCGCGCAGCCGGATGGTCGGCTTCATGCCCGCGGGCGCCTCGGACGGATCGCGGTCGCGCCACATGCCGTCGTAAAGCCGCGTGCGGCCTTCCGCGCGCGCTTTCTCGCGCATCGTCTGCAACTCCTCGGGCGTGGCGTAGCAGCGGTAGGCCTTGCCGGCGGCAAGCAGCGCTTCGGCGACCTCGCGGTGGCGCGCGGCGCGGCTGAACTGGTAGATCACCTCGCCGTCCCAATCGAGCTCGAGCCATTTCAGCCCGTCGAGGATGGCGGCGATCGCAGCCTCGGTGGAGCGCTCGCGGTCGGTGTCCTCGATCCGCAGCAGCATCTTGCCGCCGGCTTTTCGGGCATAGAGCCAGTTGAACAGCGCGGTGCGGGCGCCGCCGATATGGAGGAAGCCGGTGGGCGAGGGAGCGAAGCGGGTGACGACGGAGTTGGTCATGCGATATGCGGGTCGTTGGCGGTTGCGGCGGTGGTGTATAACAGGACCGCTGCATAACTAAAGGCTTGGTTGGGGGCTCGGATAACCCTTTTAGGCCTCGGATGTGCCCTCATCTGTGCTCTCATCTGTGCTCTTGGCTCATCGGAGCGAATTTGGCACAAGGGCCGCTGGCTTTCCGCTCTTCTCAGGGACGACAGAATGACTTTAGAACCGGCGACCGCAGACACGGCAGAGGCGGGCAGCGACTTCATTCGCGACATCGTCCAGGCCGACCTCGCGGCCCAGAAATACAAGCGGGTCGTGACCCGGTTCCCGCCGGAGCCGAACGGCTACCTCCATATCGGCCACGCCAAGTCGATCGCGCTCAATTTCGGCATCGCGCAGGAGTTCGGCGGACAGTGCAATCTGCGCTTCGACGACACCAATCCGACCAAGGAAGAGCAGGAATATATCGATTCCATCCAGGCCGACGTGCGCTGGCTCGGCTTCGACTGGGGCGACAACCTGTTCTTTGCCTCCGACTATTTCGATCGCCTCTATGAGTGGGCGGAGGGCATGATCGAAGCCGGGCTCGCCTATGTCGACGACCAGACGCAGGAGCAGATTCGCATCAACCGCGGCACCTTGACCGAGCCCGGCAGGAACTCGCCGTTCCGCGACCGCTTGCCCAAGGAGAATCTCGACCTGTTCCGCCGCATGAAGGCGGGCGAGTTTCCGAACGGCGCGCGGGTGCTGCGCGCGAAGATCGACATGGCCTCGCCCAACATCAACCTGCGCGACCCCGTGATGTACCGCATCCTGCACGCGCATCACCCGCGCACCGGCGACAAATGGTCGATCTATCCGAGCTACGACTATGCGCACGGCCAGTCGGACGCGATCGAAGGCATCACCCACTCGATCTGCACGCTGGAGTTCGAGGATCACCGGCCGCTCTATGAGTGGTTCCTGGACAAGCTGCCGGTCCCCTCGCACCCGCATCAGTACGAGTTCGCGCGCCTCAATCTGACCTACACGCTGCTGTCGAAGCGCGTGCTGACCCAGCTCGTGCGTGACGGCCACGTCTCCGGCTGGGACGATCCGCGCATGCCGACCATCGCCGGGCTCAAGCGCCGCGGCGTGCCGCCGGCGGCGGTCCGCGCCTTCGTCAAGCGCATCGGCGTCGCCAAGGCCAACAGCGTGGTCGATGTCGGCATGCTCGAGTTCTCCATCCGCGAGGAGCTGAACCGCACCGCGCTGCGCCGCATGGCGGTGCTGCGGCCGTTGAAAGTCGTGATCGAGAATTATCCGGAAGGCGAAAGCGAGGAGCTCGAGGCGGTCAACCATCCCGACGATCCCTCGAAGGGGACGCGCCGCATCGCGTTCGGCCGCGAGCTCTATATCGAGCGCGAGGACTTCATGGAGAACCCGCCGAAGAAGTTCTTCCGCCTGTCGCCGGGCGCCGAGGTGCGGCTGCGCTACGCCTATTTCATCAAGTGCCGGGAGGCGATCAAGGACGCCTCGGGCGAGGTGGTGGAGCTGCGCTGCACCTACGATCCCGCGACCCGCGGCGGCAACGCGCCCGACGGCCGCAAGGTCAAGGCGACCTTGCACTGGCTGTCGGCCGCGCAGTCGCGGCCGGCCGAGATCCGCGTCTACAACCAGCTGTTTGCCAAGCCCAGCCCGGATGCGTCGAATTTCGCCGCCGACATCAATCCGCAGTCGCTGGAGGTGTTGACCGACGCGCGGATCGAGCCCGCGATCGCGGAAGGCAATGCGGACGAGGTCATGCAGTTCGAGCGGCAAGGCTATTTCGTGCGCGACAGGGATTCGACGCCCGCAAAGCTGGTGTTGAACCGAACCATCGGGTTGCGCGACACCTTTGCGAAGGAAGTCGGCGGCAAGGGGTGAGGCCGGCTCTTGCGCGCGCCAGGCGTGATCCGGATCACAGCATGGCGTGCAGGATCGCAGCCGAAATCCGCTCGAGCCGAACCCAGGGGAGGTCTGACATGCGCAAGCTCGCCGTCCTCGTGATCGCAACCGTGGTGGCGACCGCCTATGCGGGCGCCGACGCCGCGGAAAAGGCCCACCGCAAGCACGCCGCCAACCCGCCCAAGGCGGGCCCCGCCCAGCCGGTCGAAAACCCCGTCACGCGGCTGCCGGTGCCGGTGGATACGTTCAGGGCGTAGGCAGCATCCGCATCAATTCGATCGGGCCAGGCGCCCGACGCTCTCGCGCACGCTGGAGGCGGCAAGCGGCAGGGCAAGGGTGAAGGCATCGACCAGCCGGCGCCGCCAGGGCTGCGTCAGCATCGACAGCTGCCCTTCCAGCCGCGCCGCCTTCTCCCGGGCCGCCAGCGTCTCCACGCTCGACTTGAGCAGTTCGGCCAACAGCTTGTTGGTGCGCTCGCACTCCCGTTCAAAGTCCGCCCGATGGCCGCGGGCCGTGGCTTCCATCTCGGCCAGGTCGGCCTGCAGCGCCTCGATTCGTTGCTTGAGGGCGGCGACCGCTTGGTGACCGGCCGGTGCCTGCGAGGGGCGGGCGACGGGCGAATGGTTGATTTCGGTGAGATCGACCTGGACCAGGGTCTTGCCGTCATTGGAGCGGGAACGCGGCAACCGGTGCCGCTTGACCAGCGCCCTTGCGGCTTCGGGCGAGATTTTGAGCCGTTCGCCCAGCTCGGCATATGTCAGCATTTCAAGGGGCATGGCGGCTGCTCTCGTTTACGCGGGCGGTCACCGCCCGGACCGTGTAAACCATAGCAATCCCGAGTTAAGGTTTGGTTCACTATGCACGGCGCGACCGGAGGGCGCTCCGGTCGCTGCGTCCGCGCCGCGCGGCCGATGACCTAATGCTGCTCGATCCTCTGGCGCCACAGCGTCTCGAACGTATCCGAAGGCGCCGGCTCCCAGGCCTGGGCATCCAGGGGATCGCTGCGCATCTGGGTGGCCGAGCTCGGGGTCGGCGTCGCGGGATCCGGCCGCGCCGAGGTCTCGGCCGGCCACTCCAGCAACGACTTGGAGAGCATGGGCTTGCCCTCATACCAGCATTTGCGTCCATCGATGATGCGCCAGGACCAGTATCCGTGCTGATCCGATGACGCTGCGGCGCTGCATTGCTGTTTCGCCTGTGCGGCCTGTATCGGGATGAACGGAAAGGTTGCGATGCAAATGGCCAAAGCGGCGGGGGGAAGCTTGTGCTTGATCATCGGAAGCGCCTCAGGGACTGCTTCGTTGCTGTAGCCGGCTCACGGCCACCACGAGCTCGGGGCGTTCGAGCACCTCCACCAACTTGTCGAGGATGCGCTCGTTGTTGGTGTGGGGGCGCGGCTCGAGGTACTCCTCGAGGATCGACTGCGCCTCGCTGACGGCTTGCAGGGTCAATTGCTGATCAGTCATCGGTTTTTTGCTCGAACGAGTTGGCGCCCCGGCAGAAGAAGTGACAATCAAGTCATCTTTCGGATTCGCCACATCAACTTTTATGTCGATGCGGAACTCGGCAGCGCCGATCTCCCCCCTGATTCCTGCTTTGTTCTTCTTCCTGGCGGCTTCCTACGTCAGGTAGCATCGCGCCCCAGAGTGTCCTTTTGCAGTGGCGTTGCATGGCGGAGCGGGGCGGCGGCAGGGTGCGCGGGATCGCAGGCACGTGGCCGCCGCGCGGGGCTGCGCAGGCAGGCCCGCTGGCGCCGGCAGGCTTCGACGTCTGGAGCGCCCTTGTTGCCCGGCTCACGAGCTGGGCGCGCGCGGAGGCCGGGGCAGGGCGGCTGTTTCCCTGGGTACCGGTGGCATTCGGCGCCGGCATCGCGGTCTATTTCACGGCCGACCATGAGCCGGCTCTCGTCGCAGCGGTGCCGCTTGCGATCGCGCTGTGCGCGGCCGCCTTGCTGCTGCGCCGGCACAGATACTTTGCCGTCCTGGTGCTGACAGCGGCCGCGGCTGCGGGTTTTGCCACCGCGACCGTCAGGACAGCGTGGATCGCGCATACCGTGCTTGCCCGGCCGCTTTACGACGTGTCGCTGTCGGGCTTTGTCGAGACCCGCGACATTCGCGAGCGCACCGACCGCTTCGTGCTGCGCGTGACCGACATGGCGCTGCCGCGCGGCGATATCAGGCTTGCGCGGGTGCGGCTGTCGGTGCGCAAGGGCGCCGCGCCCGATGTCGGCAGCTTTGTCAGCCTGAAGGCGCGGCTGATGCCGCCGCTGTCGCCGTTGCGGCCGGGCTCCTACGATTTCGCGCGGGACATGTTCTTCCAGGATATCGGCGCCTCCGGCTTTGCGATGGGCGCGATCACGGTGGCAAAGCCACCCGAGAGCGGCGGGTTCGGCTTGCGCTATGCCGCGTTCATGCAGGGCCTGCGCGACGCCATCGACGGGCGCATTCGCACCCGCCTCGACGGCGACGAGCGCGCGATCGCAACCGCACTGCTCACCGGCCGGCGCGACGCCATCACCGAGCCCGTCAACGATGCGATGTTCATCTCCGGCCTCGGGCATGTGCTGTCGATCTCGGGCTATCACATGGCGGTCGTCGCCGGCGTCGTGTTCTTTGCCGTGCGCGCGCTGCTCGCGCTGGTGCCGGGGCTCACGGTCGGGTTCCCGATCAAGAAATGGTCGGCGGCGGCGGCGCTCGTTGCGGCGGCATTCTATCTGTTGCTGTCGGGCGCCGAGGTCGCCACCCAGCGCTCCTTCTTTATGACGGCGGTGGTCCTGATCGCCGTCATCGTCGACCGCCGCGCCGTCACCTTCCGCACGCTTGCCGTTGCCGCCATGATCGTGCTGGCGATGGCGCCCGAAGCGCTGGTGCATCCGAGCTTCCAGATGTCCTTTGCCGCGACGCTGGGGCTGGTGGCGCTGGTGCAGCTCGGCATGCCGCGTCTATTCGCGACGCCCGACAGTTCGACCGCAACCCGCATCGCGTTGTGGGGCGGGCGGGAGATGATGATGCTGGTCCTGGCTTCGCTGGTCGCCGGACTTGCCACCACGCCCTACGCCGCCTTCCATTTTCATCGCGTCACGCCCTATGGCGTGCTCGCCAATCTCGCGGCGATGCCGGTGGTCTCGGCGCTGGTGATGCCGGCGGGCCTGCTCGGGCTTCTCACCATGCCGTTCGGCCTCGACGGCGTGTTCTGGTGGCTGATGGGGATCGGCATCGACTGGATGATAGCGGTCACGCGCTGGGTTGCCGCACTTCCCGGCGCGGTCGGCCGTATGGCGGCGTTTGGCACCGGGCCTTTGATCGCAGCCTCCATCGGCGTCATCCTGATGGGCCTGTTGCGCACGCCGCTGCGCTGGTCGGGCGCGCTTTTGCTTTGCCTTGCCGTGGTCTGGGCGCTGGTCGTGCCGCAGCCCGACGTGCTGGTATCAGGCGATGGCCGCAGCGTCGCGGTGCGCGGCCGCGACGGCGCGCTGCATCTGATGCAGACCGGCAAGGACGCGTTTCTGGTCAAGGAATGGCTCGCAGCCGACGCCGACGCGCGCGTGCCTGGCGATGCAACGCTTGCAAACGGCGTCTCCTGCGACAATCTCGGCTGCGTTGCGGCGCTTGCCGACGGCGCGCTGGTGACGCATGCCAACAGCGCGGAAGCGCTGTCGGATGATTGCGACCGTGCCACCCTGATCATCAGCGCCCGCCATCCGCCGCCCGACTGTGCGGCCGCCGTCATCGATCGCGACCGGTTGCGCCGACAGGGCGCGCTGGCGCTGCGGCGCAAGGCCGATGGCTTCGACGTCGACGCCGTGAGACCGCGCGGCTTCGACCGGGCGTGGGCCCCGGCAAGCAGCGACGTTGCCGCCGACGCTGCGACGCTGTCGCGCCCGCAGGCCGCGCCGGGCAAGGACGCAACGCCGTCCGAGAATGATTTGCAGCCGGATGATTGATCGGTGGTGCCGCGCGATGGGCGCCAGACCCGCCGCCCACGAGCGCCGCTTTCGCGGGCACTCGGGGCCAGGGCGGCGGGATCGCTGGGGGTCAGCGATCGGGAGCGATTACTGCCCGGCCGGTGCGGACCAGCCGCCGGAATAGACGCCGAGCTCGCCCGATGCCGCGGGCGCTGCGGCCGAGTTGTTGGCGTTGCGGAATTGCTGGCTGGTCGCGGCGTGCACCTCGCGGGCGTGGTGGGTCTCGGCGGCGGTCGCAATCTGCACGGTCGATGCCGCGATCGTCATCGCAGCGACGGTGGTCAACAAGGTCTTGCGCATGGGGTGTCTCCTCATAGTCGCGCTTTTCGAAGCGGGGAGGCTTCGGTGTTTGGCGTGCGGCTGAGGTAATGCGTTGCGAGGATGCGGAGTAGCCATGGAAAGTGGAAAGGACTGTTTAGCCGGACCGAACAATCCGGCCTTGTGCAAGCGCAGGTTGGAACCTAATGCCGTTCGGTTTCTGATCGAATCAGAACCGAAGCTCGACAGTCTTGTTTTGCCGCGTTTTGTTCACGCGAAGCGGTGCCCGCTTCGCTCGACACCGCGTCGGGCGCTCAGGCCTCGCCATGTGGGTCGTTTGCGGGTCCCGACATGTTGTGCAGCGGAATCTCGAACGCGCCGAGATGGAATTCCTCGGCCACGATGCCGGCGTCCGGGGTGTCTTGCGGCTGGTCTTGCGAGCTGCCGTCCGGGCTGTGCGGTCGGGGCAGGGGGACCAGCGTAAAGGCCGCGTCCGGAAACTGTTCCCACACGCGCAAATCCTCGGGCGTGATGATGAGCCAGCCGAAGGTGAACATGTAGCGGCCGGGCTGCGTCACGTGCCCCGCCTTCTGCCATGTGATCTTGTTCACCACTGTTGGAGCCTGCTGTTGGAAAGCCTGCGCTGCAAAATCTGCGCTTGAGTCCCGGCTCCCGGCTCGCACCGATGCCGACCACGCAGCGTGGCCTACGCTACTCTGCCTGTTCTGACGCACACAGACGACGGCGCCGCCGGACAAAAGCCGGCGGGACCATCGACTGACCAAAGGCCGGCTCTAGCCGACCGGCAGCCGCCGTGTCGTGGGCGCTGTCTCTGCCGCATGCGACGGCGTCGAAGCGGTATGTGTGACCGGCAATTGCAGCACCGTCACCCGTTGCCCTTCGCAGAGCAGGGTCACCAGCACATGGCTGCCATCCGGGAATTCGATCGAGTCGTGGTGACGATCGGGAATGTGCGTGTCGATGGTGTTGAACTTCCCGACGCGGAAATTGACCGTCCGGGTCCAGATCCAGCGGTTGTCGTAGCGGACGTTGTCGGCGAAGGCGAGCTCGGTGCCGGGCATCATGCAGACCGCGACCGTCGGGTCGCTCTCTGATGCAAAGCCGCGGGTGGAGGTACCGCGGAACGTCGTGGTGATCAGCGTTTCTCCGACCTGGGCGGGACGCGACGCCACGGCATGCAGGCTGTAGTCACACATCGGATTGCTCCTCGCTTTTGAGATAGCCCAATTGCGATAGCGAACCCACGCTCCCTCATCGAGGCGCAGGCCTCTATCGGAGTGGACGAAGCCCCTCAGCTTGTCGGGGCTTGTGGGCGATTATGCGGCCCGCACGCGCGAAGTGCGATCACATCCGTTTGACTGTGTGCGATTGTTTTCGGCAAGACGCGCATCCTGTATGCGCGACGGATGTTGCTGGTGACACAACGTCACACGCTGTCGGAATCGCTTTTCCGACAGGCCCACATCGTGCGCGCCGCATCTTTGGACGCAGCGCGCGAGGTAATCCTAGTGCTGCGACTCTGACACTTCATTCCGTCATTCCGGGGCGCCGCGTCAGCGCGAACCCGGAATCGCGAGGTTGCGGCGCGGGATTCCGGGTTCGCCCCTCGGGCGCCCCGGAATGACACCGAGTGAATCAAGCGTCTGGGTCAGAACACTAGTACTTCCTGTAAAGCCCGACCAGCTTGCCCTGGATCTTCACCCGGTTGGGCGGCAGGATACGGACCTCGTAGGCGGTATTCGCCGGTTCCAGAGCGATGGAGGCGCCGCGGCGGCGGAAGCGCTTGAGCGTTGCCTCCTCGTCGTCGATCAGCGCCACCACGATGTCGCCGGTGTCGGCGGTTTCGTTGCGCTGGATCAACGCCATGTCGCCGTCGAGGATGCCGGCATCGACCATGGAGTCGCCGCGCACCTCGAGGGCATAGTGCTCGCCAGAGCCGAGCATGTCGGGCGGCACGCTGATGGTGTGGCTCCTGGTCTGCAACGCCTCGATCGGCGTGCCGGCCGCGATGCGGCCCATCACGGGAACCGCCACCGGGCGCTCGCCATCGTCGGCGGGCGAGGGCCCGCGGGACTTGCCGAGATTGCCCTCGATGACGCTGGGCGTGAAGCCGCGGCGGGCACCGCCCGGCGACAACTCGGGCAGCTTGATCACTTCGATAGCGCGGGCGCGGTTGGGCAGGCGGCGGATGAAGCCGCGCTCCTCGAGCGCCGTGATGAGACGGTGGATGCCGGACTTCGAGCGCAGATCGAGCGCATCCTTCATCTCGTCGAAGGAGGGCGGAACGCCGGCCTCTTTCAGCCGCTCATTGATGAAACGCAGAAGTTCGTACTGTTTGCGCGTAAGCATCGCGACCAATCCCCAATTAGCTTGCCGTTCAACGACGATCCGAAAGTCCGGGTGAGCCGAGGTCCTGAACTGCCGTCAGCTCCCCTAGATACTCGAAACAAATCATGAACGTACACTATATGTACGATATGTGTTCTGCAACTGCTTAATTTCTGATGAACGCGATTTGCCGGCGTGACTGACGCCGAAACCAAGCTTAGTCCCGCCCCGCGCCCGGCCGCAAGCCGCGGTCACCTGCGTGCTTTCCGGGCACGCGGCAGAAACGCGAGAAATGCCTGTGCCGCAGCGGCTTTTCGCCAAGGCCGCCTGGCCTGCGGCCGATCGGCTCGGACGATTCTGCACCGCCTCGCGGGAGCCTGCGCGTAACTTGCGGCGGCGCGTCCAGGCTGCTGCGCAGCGCGGCAGATCGGACGCCGCGACGGCGCCGCGCGGCAGTCGACGACGATTGCGAGGCGCGAATCAACGGCCTCTTCAATGCACGGCGGCGTAGAGAATCTTGTCCTGCGTCGCCTCCGCCGCATCGAATTCGGCGACGATGCGCCCGGTGCGCGCGACCAGGATGCGGTCGGAGACGGCGAGAATCTCCGGCAGGTAAGACGAGATGACCACCACCGCCTTGCCCTCGTCGGCGAGCCGTCTGATCTCGGCATGGATGTGCGGAATGGTGCCGACGTCGACGCCCCGGGTCGGCTCGTCGAAGATGATGATCGAGGGGTCCTGGACCAGCGATTTGGCCAGCACGACCTTCTGCTGGTTGCCGCCGGACAGTTCCACAATGCGCGCCTTGCGCTGCAGCGCATTGATCTTGAGCCGCTCGACCCAGTAATTGGCGAGCTTCGACCGCCGCGCGCGCGAGAGCAGGAAGCTGAACCCGGCCCGGGTCGCGAGCTTGCCGATATAGACATTGTCGTCGACGACCATGGTCTCGAAGAAGCCGTTGGCCTTGCGGTCCTCGGTGATGTAGGCGATGCCGTCGTCGATGGCCTGCCGTGGCACGCGGTAGCGGATCGGCCTGCCGCGGAGCCGGATGGTGCCCCCATTGACGAGGTTGCGCTTGAGCGCGCCGAACACGATCTTGGCGATCTCGGTGCGCCCCGAGCCGATCAGCCCGGCAATGCCGACCACTTCGCCGGCATAGACCGAGAACGACATGTTCTTGACCACCATGCCCATGGTGACGTTCTCGACCGTGAGCACCTTCTCGCGGCGCTGATGCGTGCGCCGCTCGGTGCCGCCATAGACGGCCTGCGCGACATGGCGCCCGACCATGTGCTGCACTAGCGCGTCCCGCGTCAGCGTCTTCGCGGGCGCGGTGATCACCAGGCGGCCGTCGCGCAGCACGGTGATGCGGTCGGCGATCTGCAGCGATTCTTCCAGCGCGTGGCTGATATAGATGATGGCGACGCCGCGGGCGCGAAGGTCGCGGACGAGATGGAAGAAGTGAACGATCTCCTCCGGCGTGAGGCTCGCGGTCGGCTCGTCGAAGATGATGATGCGGGCCTTGTTGTAGATCGCGCGCGCGATCTCGACCATCTGCTTCTTGGCGGTGCCGAGCAGCGCCACCGGCGTTGCCGGATCGACATGGAAGTTGAGCGATTGCAACAGCTGCTGCGCCTGGATGTTGAGCGTGCGGAAGCGCGTGAGCAGCTTCTCATTGCCGAGCTCGATGTTCTGCGCCGCCGTCATGGTCGGCACCAGACTCGTCTCCTGGTACACCATGCAGATGCCGGCCGAGAGCGCGTCGCGCGGCTGCTCGAAATCGACGCGTTTGCCGTCGACGAACATGTCGCCCGAGGTGAGGCGGATCGCGCCTGCGATCGCCTTGCAGAGCGTCGACTTGCCGGCGCCGTTTTCGCCGACCAGCGCATGGACCTCGCCGGGAAAGAGGTCGAAGCTGACGCCTTCGATGGCATGGACGCCGCCATAGACCTTGGCGCCGTTGACGACCTTGAGCACGGGCTCATGGGCAGACTCGCGGGTTTTGGGCACCGCGTCGGCTGCCGGCTGCGACAAGGGGGCGAACTCGGTCATCGCATCTCTCCGGGCTCGAGCAGCAGGCATCCCGCGCCGCGGGAGGCGATCAGGGTGCCTTGCGGCGTCGCACAGGCGGCGGTGATGCCATGGAAACGGCCGCCGGCGCGGCTATGGATCGAGGAGGTCGGCTCGCCATCGGCATCGAGATGCACCAGGAGGCCGTAGGAGCGGGGCGGCGCCCAGGGTTTCTGGATGCCAAGCGCCTTGACGCCGCCGATCTGCATCGGCTCGAGACAGTCGGCGCCTCCGGCATAGGCCGGCGCCACCCAGTGGTCCGGCGCGATGGTGGCGATCATCTCGGTGCGGAAATCGTCCTCCTTCAGGACGAACTCGATCAGATGGGTGCGGCGCGCGAACAGGGCGAGGTGGAAGCCGCCGCGTCCGTCGCCATGTAGCCGCGCGGGATAGCCGGGCAGGTTGCGCAACACGATCTGCGGCGCGGCGCTTCCGTTCTGCGGCAGCGGCAGGCGGCTGACGCGATGCGCCCAGCTCTCGGTGAACCAGAGCTGGCCGCTCTCGATCGCGATCCCGTAGGGGTAGTGGAGGTCGCGGAGCAAGGTCGTGGGGCCATCGAGCGCGGCGCCGCAGACGATCAGCCGGCCATTGTGCCGCTTTTCCATCAGGTCATGGCGCCACTCGGCGGGGGGCCGCGCGCGGCTTCCTTCCACGGCAAAGATGCGGCCATCGGGAGCTGCCGCGACCGACAACAGCCCGGCCAGCGGCCGGCCGTCGCAGTTCTGGAGCCAGTGCGGAACAGGTCTCGCCGGATCGATCGCGGCCAATCCCTGGCCTGCGACGCAGACCATGAGCCGCCCGTCGGGATGGAGCGCAAGCCCGCCGGCCTCGCTATCGAACTCGGTGACCAGCGTGCGGTTCGCAAAGCCCGGGCCCGAAAGCTTGAGCACGCGCGGGCCTGCGGAGACGAACACCGCGCCGTCGGGAGCCGCCACGACGTCGTCGAGGCCGGGCAGGGGATCGCCGATCACCGCGCAGGCCTCCAGCCGGTCGTTCGGGCTCAGCGCGCCGTCGAGCGGCGGAATCGCATTCTGCTCGCCGTCGCGATCGATGACGCTTCTGATGTCGCGCACCAAATGATCGAGAAATCCCACGGCCCTTCACCTGTTCAATCTGCTTTTTGCAATCGGCTCTTGCCGCCCCAATAGGCCTCGTAGCCGCTCCAGCCCTCGTCGACGCCGTTGAGCTTGACGCGACCGATGCGGTTGTTCTCGAGACCGCCGAGATAGAGATAGCCCTTGTGCTCGCGCATCGAGGTCAGCGTCGAATGCGAGATGCCGGTCGGGTCCCACCAGGATTCCAGCGCCTCGCCCTTTTCGTTGAACTTGAGCACGCAGCCATGGTTGAGCGCCGGTGCCAGCCATTCGTCGGTCGGCACCTGCTTGACCATGCGCAGGCGAAAGCCGGGCTTGCGCGCGGCGAGGTCGAAGGTCGGGGTGCGGATGCCGACCAGCGCCAGCCAGTAATTGCCGTCGGAGGCGCGGTTTATGTTATCAGGGTTGCCCGGCAGCTCGTCGATCAGGACCTCGGTGCGCCCCTTGTTCGGGCCTTCGAGCCAGTGGCGGAAGACCTTGCACAGCGAGGTCGAGGCGATGAGCAGCGACTTGCCGTCATGCGATACGCAGACGCCGTTCGGGAAGTAGAAATGGTTGATGATGGTGCGCGTGGTCCTGGTTTTCGGATCGTAGCAGACCATGCGTCCATTGGGCCGCGCCTCGAGAATGTCGAGGGTGTTGGTCGTCATCTCGTAGCGCGTGGTGCAGTCGGAAAAGTAGATCTTGCCGTCGGGGGCGATGTCGAGATCGTCGGCCATCCGCAGCCGCGAATCGTCGTTGAGCTTGTACCAGGTGCGATTGGTCTCGTCGGTGACCTTGAACACCTCCCCGTCAGGCCTGACGCCATAGACGCCCATGCCGGCAACCGCGACGATCAGGTTCTCGTCCTTGTCGAACTGCATGCCGAGCGGCCGGCCGCCGATATGGGCAAACACCTCGCGGGTCTCGAAATTGGGGCCGGAAAAGCGAATGATGTTGCCGTCGCGGGTCGAGCCATAGAGTCGGTCCTGGCGGTCGAGGATGACGTCCTCGGGACCCTCGACCTGGTCGAGCCCGATGGCCTGCGCTGCGATCAGCCGGTCGTTCTGGGCGTAGGGCGAGGTCGAGCCAGCCTGCACCGACGGCGCGGGCGCAAACGCCACGAAGGCCGGATTGACATAGATCTTCTGGATCGCCTTGCCGCGGTTCTTCGCCCATTTGACGTCGATGCCGACGGCGGCAAGCAGGATGATGCCGATCACCGCCGAGGTGACGTAGCCGGGGATGCCCATCCGCACCAGGCCGTTGATCAGGAGGAAGATGATCAGGGCGCCGATCATGGCGCGCCAGACCGTGCCCTTGCCGCCGGCAAGCGAGACGCCGCCGAGCACCACCGCGGTCAGCGCCTGGAATTCCCAGCCCACGCCGGTCGTGGAATCCGTCGAGGATTGGCGTGCGGCGTAGAAGATGCCGCTCGCCGCGCACAGCATGCCCGACAGTACATAGGTGAAGAACAGGATCAGCCGGACGCGGATGCCGGCGTGCCGCGCCGCCTTGCGGCTGGCGCCGATCGCGGTGAGATGCCAGCCATAGCGCGAGCGCGACAGGAAGATGTGGCAGACGAGCAGGACGACGAACAGGGTGGCGGCATTGATGGGAATGCCGAGCACGCTGCCGACGCCGAGGAAATCCCAGGAATCGCTGTCGACCGAGTTGGTCGCAAACACCTGGGCGTAGCTGGTGTTGAGCAGGTTGACGGAGGCGCGCAGGATGATCAGCGTGACAAGCGTGGTCAGGAACGGCCGCGTCTTCAGGAAGCCGATCAGGAAGCCGTTGATGCTGCCGAGTGCCGCGCCGACGGCAAGCGTTGCGGCAATGGCGAGGCCGACCGGCAGCTCCGCGACATAGAGGAAATAGAGCGCGGAGAAATTGCAGAACGCGAAGATCGCGCCGACGCTCAGATCGATGCCGCCGGAGATCAGGCAGAAGCCCATGGCGAGCGCGACGAAGCCGAACTCGGCAAACAGCCGCAGCAGCGACAGCGTGTTCTGCACCGTGGCATAGTCGGGAACCGTCAGCGCGAAATACAGCCACAGCCCGATCATCACGGTGAAGGGGATCACCGGCTCGAACCACTGCTTCAGCAGCAGCTCCGACAACAACAGGCGCGGCGAGAAGCGCCTGACAGATGCGGAAAAGGAATCCACCGCCATCGACATCGATCAACACCTCGGAAAGAGAAGGCGCCAGCCCGCCTGCGCACGGGCTGGCGGTTTTTTCGAGCCGTTATTTCTTTGGCAGCGCAAAGCAGTTGGCGCCGCCGGCGTTGGTTTTGTCGAGCCAGATCGGACGGGTGTAGAATTCGAGATGCCTGGTGCCGGGCTTGTCGCCGGATTCCAGCAGCGTCTCGGCCGCGAACATCAGGTCATGGCCCTGCTCGGTCGCCTTGTAGCTCAAGAACTTGTAGAAGTTGCCCTGATTGACCTGGTCGCAGTCGAGCTGGGAGCCTTCGCCCGACGCGTAGACCTTGACCTGGTCGATCTTGCCGGCGTTGCGGATCGCCTGCGCGGCACCCGATTCCATGATGCCCCAGAAGCCGACGCTGGCGCAGAGGTCCGGATGCTGCTGGATCACCGTTGCGGTGGTGTTGAGTGCGGTGTTGGCGTCCCAGTTCGCGGCCTGGTTGGAGACCACCTTGATGGCGGGATCCTTGTTGAAGACGTCCATGATGCCGGCGACCTGGTCGACGCTGGCGGCGGCGGTCAATTCGCCCTGCACGATCTGCACCTTGCCGGATTTTCCGGAGCCGGTGCCGCATTCCTTGACCACGTCCTGCGCCAGCATGCGGCCGACCTCGTTCCAGTCGGCGCCGACGAAGGCGCCGGACTTGTAGTTGGAGGACATGTTGATCTGGATGACGTGGGTGCCCTGGGCCTCGGCACGCTTGAGATCCTTCATCAGCAGGGTGACGCTCGGGTTTTGCACGATCAGCACGTCGGGCTTCTGGTCGACCAGCGCGGTCAGGGCCTGCTGCATCGCCGACGGGTTGTTGTTGGGATCGCGCACGACATATTTCATGCCGCGCCATTCGGCTTCCTCCTGCACCACGCGGCCCCATTCGTCGGCGAGCGGCACGCCGAGCGCGATCGGCAGATAGGCGATGGTCTTGCCTTTCAGCGCCTTGTCATAGTCGCCGCGCAGCTCGCGAGCGGTCTTGGTGCCGCCTTCCTCCTGTGCCGCCGCCAGCAGCGGCAATGCGGCAAACGCGATGCCTGCGGAGACTGCCGTCCATTTCCAACCCGAAATCATGAACTCCTCCCTGCTTTTGTTGATTTGAAGTTGTCCCGACGGCCCGTTCGGCCGCTCTTTTGACGTTCCGTCCTGATCCTCAGTCTCCCTGGCGCGCGGTCTCCTCGTCGCGCGGATGCAGGAAATTGTCGAGCACGATCGCGGCCAGCAGCACGATGCCCTTGATGATGTTCTGCACCTCGCTGTTGACGTCCATGATGGTGAAGGCGTTGAGCAGCGTTCCGATCAGGACGCAGCCCACCACCACGCTGAACACGCCGCCGCGGCCGCCGACCAGGCTGATGCCGCCGATCACGACCACGAGGACGACGTCGAAGATCATCGTTCCCTGGGTGATCGCCATCTGCATGCTGCCGGTGGTGCCGATCCAGACCAGGCCGGCGATCCAGGCGAGAGCCGCGACCAGCACGTGCTCGAGCACGATCAGCGGGCGCAGCGCGATGCCGGATAGGCGCGCAGCCTCCGGGTTGTCGCCCTGCGCATAGATGAAGCGGCCGAGCGAGGTCTGCGACAGGAAGAGATGAATGACCAACGCCGCGGCGGCGAACACGAAGATCGGCACCGGCACGCCGAACACGCGACCGGCGCCGAGAAACATCAGCGACGGCGCATCCTTGGGCGCATAGACCACCCAGGCGGGCGCGAACCAGAACGCGAGCCCATAGATGACGAAGCCCGCCGCCAGCGTGACGAACAGTGCGGGTGCTTCGACAAAGGCGACCATCATGCCGTTCACGACGCCGATGATCAGGGCAAGTCCCAGCGCGACCAGACAGGCCAATCCGATCGGCATGCCGTGCTGGATCTCGATCAGCCCGATCGACCAGCTGCCCGCCATGATCGCGACCTCGGAGAGGTCGATGCCGCGGCTGATCACGATCAGCCCCATGCCGAGGCCGAGAATTCCGAGGATGGAGATCGAGCGCAACAGGTTGAGCAGGTTGGCAACGGTGGCAAAGCCGTTCAGCGTCAGTCCGAAGACGATCACCAGCGCGATCGTGATCAGCAGCACGATCTGCTCCTGGCTCGGCTTGGCAAGTGCAAAACGAAAGCGGGGCGCATTTGCCGGCACAGGCGGCGATTCAACAGCCACGACGCGCCTCCGTTGCGGAGCGCGACAGGTCCGTGGTGGACAGGACGGTGCCCATCACATCCTCCCGAATTGTTTTTTGCTTGTGCTCGACTTTCCACGGCTTTGCGTCGGACGTCAAATAGCAAATGAAGCCCGCGGCAAGTTGCGGAACTGATCG
Source organism: Bradyrhizobium sp. (assembly GCA_035293585.1). Lineage (GTDB taxonomy): Bacteria > Pseudomonadota > Alphaproteobacteria > Rhizobiales > Xanthobacteraceae > Bradyrhizobium. The sequence continues at coordinate 34,117 of DATGMN010000040.1, forward strand.
ATGCTCGCAATTGAATGCGCGCGTGCGCCGGGTCACGCGTCAGGCGACCGACGTTTCAAACAGCGTTTCAATCGGGCCTTGGACTTATTCCGGCAACCGCAAAATGTCGCAGGGCGAGCCGGCTTTCGAAGGCGGCGCGAAAGGCGCCCGGATCACGAGGCCCTGCGAGCGCGAGAGATTGGCGAGCAGCGAGGAGTCCTGCTTGTCGACGGGCGTTGCGACAAGCCGGCCGTCGGCGCGGGTCTCGATGACCGCGCGCAGATAGTCCTCGCGCTGGTCATTTGCGCCGAGGTCGCGCCCAAGCACGCCGGACTCGGGGCTGTGACGGACGATGGTGTTGCCAAGCAGCGCGCGGATCAGCGGCACCACAAACAGATAGGTGCAGACGTAGGAGGAGACGGGATTGCCGGGGACGCCGATCACCCGCATGGAACCGATCCGGCCATGCATCATCGGCTTGCCCGGGCGCATCGCGATCTTCCAGAACGCCATCGCGACGCCTTCCATCTCGAGCGCCTTCTTGACGAGATCATGGTCGCCGACCGAGGCGCCGCCGGTCGTGACCAGGATGTCGGCTTGGGCCTCGCGCGCGGCGCGGATGCCGGCGGTGGTCGCGGCCATGGTGTCGGCGGCGATGCCGAGGTCGACCGTCTCGGCGCCCTCGCTTCGCATCAGCGCGCGCAGCGCATAGCCGTTGGAATAGACGATCTGGCCGGGCCCGGGCTCGTTGCCGGGCATCACGAGCTCGTCGCCGGTGGCGAGCAGCGCGACGCGGGGCCGCCGCCGCACCGGCAATTCCGGATAGTTCATGCTGGCCGCAAGCGACAGGTCGCGGTCGGTGAGGCGGTTGCCCGCCTTCAGGAGCACGTCGCCCTGGCGGAAATCGACCCCGGCGGGGCGGATATGCCGCCCCGTGATGGCGGCTTCGGTGATGGTGATGCTGTTGCCGTCGGCAACCGCATCTTCCTGGATCACCACCGCGTCGGCGCCGTCGGGAATGACGCCGCCGGTGAAGATGCGCGCCGCTTCGCCCGCGCCGATTGCGCGATCGAAGGGCCGGCCGGCGGCGACCTCGCCGATCACCCTGAGCCGCGTGTTGACTGCCGCGGCGTCGGCCGCGCGCACCGCATAGCCATCCATCGCCGACATCGCCTGTGGCGGCTGGGTGCGCCGCGCCGCGACGTCGCGCGACAGCGTGCGGTGATGGGCCAGATCGAGCGCGGCCATTTCCTCATCGAGCGGTTCGCTGTCGTGCAGGATCGCGGCCAGCGCTTCGGCAACCGGCATCAGGGCCAAGGGACAAAACTCCGCATCTCTTGCGTCCCCGTGGGGATCGCTGCTCCGCGCGTTCTATCCCACTGGAGGCGGGGAGGCAAAGCCGCGGCCGTCGCCGAGCCCAATCGTTCCGGCCACTCCCATGGCGCGATCCAGCTTTACGAGCCGGACAGATGCGGCATTTTCGACCGGGACATGTAAGGTCGGCGTCAGCTCGCGCAGCTAAAGTCAGGGTCATGGATGAGTGGCTTGTCGCGCAATTCCCGGTGTTCGGTATCCCGTTTCAGAACTGGATGGCGGTTGCGATCGCGATCGTCCTGGTCTCGGCCCTGTTTGTCTGGCTGACATACCGCTGACGCCGGCGGTGGCGGCCCGCTTTCTCGGTCAGCCCTAAAGCTGCCGCCCGATGGCGGCCTTGTCGATGACTGACCCAGACTTGCATGTTTCTGTCGTGCCGAAATTCATGGAACACGTTTTCGGCAAAGGACACGCCCTTGCCCTTGATGTCGAGGAATTGTCCCTTTGGAGAACAGTCGAAGGCAAGGCGGCTCGCGACACGGGGCTGATCGGCGCATTTCGGATCACGCCGTTCAGATCATGATCTGATCTCTTTGTTCGAGCACGATCGATTTCCGAATCATGCTCTTGCGCCACGGCCCCGATCCAGAAACTGGAAACTGGGTCGGGGCCGTCCGGACGGTGAGCCGCGGGCTGGCACGGCATCGGCGCCTTAACGCGGAGGCGCCGAAATGGTTCCCAGCCGTTGTTGCCATTTTTCTGTCGCCGCCCGGGCCTACCGGTGCCGGTACAGCTTGGCGATCTCGGCGGCGAAGCGGGTCTCGATGTTGTTCCGCTTGTTCTTCAAGGTCGGGGTGAGCAATCCGTTATCGGTCGTCCAGGGTTCGGTGGTCCACCACACCGCCCGTGGCGTGGCATAGGCCGGAAAGGCCTTGACGGCCGCGGCAATCCGCTTGCGCAGGAACTCGGCGCGGGCGTTCTCGGCAAGGCGACCTTTCTCGCGCTCCCACGCTTCCGGATTGAGCACGGCGAGCACCGCGAGATAGGGACGATTTTCGCCGATCACCATGACCTGGGCGAACAGCGGATCGGCCAGGATCGCGGTCTCCAAGTCGCCGGGCGCGATCTTTTCCCCCGTTGAGGTGACGATGATGTCCTTGATGCGTCCGGTGATGAAGATCCGGCCATTCTCGATCCGCGCCTGGTCGCCGGTGTGAAGCCAGCCATCGGCCCCTTTGGCGCGCGCGGTGTCGTCCGGGCGGTGCCAATAGCCCGTCATCACGTTCGCGCCCTTGACCTGCAATTCGTCGTTCTCGCCGAGCCTGACCTCGACGCCGTCGAGCGGCCGGCCGACCGAGCGATAGTCATTGTCGTCGGGCGTATTCACCGCAACGACCGGCGAGGACTCGGTCATGCCGTAGCCTTGCAGGATGTCGAGGCCGAGCGCGAGGAACAGCCGGATCACCTCGGCGCCGATCGGCGCGCCGCCGCTCAAGGCCACCCGCAGCCGCCCGCCGAGCGCTGCCAGCACCGGACGGGCGACGGCGCGCTGAAGAAACGGCCAGGCGAGCTCGTCGAACAGCGCCGGCGACTTGCCGTGCTGGCGGGCATCGAAACGACGGCCGCCGACGGCGATCGCCAGGTCGAAAATCGCCCGTCGCACGACATCGCGTGCCGCCCGCTGTTCCATGATGCGTGCATAGAAGCGCTCGTAGATGCGCGGCACCGAAATCAGGATCGTAGGCCGCACCTGCTTCAGATCGTCAGGCAGCTCCTTGACGGAGCGCGAGTAGGCGACGCATGCGCCCGCCGCGATCGGAAAGTAATAGCCGCCGGTGCGCTCGAATGTGTGCGACAGCGGCAGGAAGGACAGGAAGAGGTCGCCCTGATGCGCAGGGAAGCGCTTGGCGATGGCCTTCACGTTGGAGACGACGTTCTCGTGGGAGAGCATCACGCCTTTCGGCCGCCCCGTCGTTCCCGAGGTGTAGACGATCGCGGCGAGGTCGCCGGGGCGCAAGTCGACGTCGCGCTCGCTGTCCCGTGCATTGGATGCGGCTGCGAGCCATCGCTCCAGGGTGATCAGGCGGCTGTCCGCGGCGAAGTCGGCCGTTTCCGCCTCTGCATACACGACGCGCCGCAGGCTGAGCCCGGGATCGCCCGATTTGACGATGGCCCGCCATTGCTCGGCCGAGTTCAGCAGCAGCAGCGCCGCGCCGGAGTCGCGCAGGATGTAGGAAATGCTCTCGGGATTATCGAGCGCATGCATCGGCACCGGCACCAGTCCGCGCGCCAGCGCCGCCTGATCCAGTGCGATATGCTCGATGCCGTTCGGCATCAGGATCGCGATGCACTCGCCCTTGGCCAGGTTCTCGCGGACGAGCGCTTTGCGCCATCTGCGCACCTCCTCGCCGAAGGCCTGCCAGGTGAGGCTTTTCCAGGCGAGGCTTTCGCGATCGAAGTGGCGATAGGCTTCGCCCGATGGCGTCTGTTGAATCCGCCATGCCAGCAAATCGGGAAGGGTGCTTACCGAATCAAGGCCGGCGGATCGAAGGTCGTCCCTCGCCTCGGCGGCCACGCCAATATGATCTTGCATTCAATCGACCAATGATCACCGAGTCGTGTGCGAATCTGGCCCCTTATTTGCGCTTCTGTCGAGCGGGATCAAGCAGCTTCGGCTGTGCCCGCCGCAGAATGCGTCATTCAAGACCGAGGGAATTGGCTTGCCGCGCGAGCAGGCGCTCGTTAACTTGGCTCGGTGGCAAGGAGGCCGTGGCATGAGAACAAAAACCGCAGCATTCGCTCTCGGAACGGCCCTGGTGCTGTGTCATTCGGGAATGTTCACCAGCGCAGCCGATGCGCAGGAGGCCAGAGTCGTTCGTGAACCGCGGGCGAGACTCGTCGTCAGGGTGCCCGTCTCGCGGCCCTACTGGGACTCCTATATCGTTCCGCGATATCGCTATCGCCCCGAGGACGACCGCGTCGATCCGTACGGCCCGCCCGTCGTGCCGGTAATACGCTATGGGAGCCAAGAGGTGACGCTTCCTCCGTGGGCCTGGTAGGGACGCCGCGATTCGCGTTTGGCCCGACTGTCTGGTGCTTTTCGCTATCCATCCGACAAATAGCGTGCCTGGCCGTCTGATTTGCCCGTCGGGTGCGATGTGGGGTGCGTCGACGTCGCCCCAAGGCGGCGCCGGACGCAAAGACCGCGTGCGCGCAAAGCCTGATTTCTCGAGCCGCATCAAGACGATTGGCCCGTTCAAGATGCGCGCGCGGAAATAATCTGCTTTCGTTTTCGCCGAAATTGCGGTTCACTGCCCTCGTTCCGCTCCGATTGCAGAGGGGCGTCACGCGTCGTCACGAACGTGGAGCGGAATGCGATGGACGGGAAGGCGCCGATAGACGTACGGCGGCCTTTGCGGACGGCGAAATCGTGTGGTCCTGGCGCGCCCATGCCGCGCCAAGCGCGTGACGATGCTAGCGCATCGCACGGGCGACGGTGGCAAACGCTGGTTCACCGGGGAGAGCGCCTATAAGCCGTAAACCATCGCGCGGGGAAGGCCGGTGTGATCACCGCCTGTACCCTAGGTTTTCGCGCTCGCGCAATTTTTTCTTGCGCGGGAGCCCCGGGTGCAGCGGCCACCCGGCCTTCCCCGCGCCCTCTGTCTTCGAGGAGGGCGGCGATGATGCAAAACTCGGGCGAATGCCGTCGCGAGAACGCGAGCCCACGCTCTCTCCACGTCATTGCGAGGAGCAACGCGACGACCGCGTCCGCCGAAGCGCGCTTGCGCGTAGGCGGAAGCAATCCAGAGTCGCGCGCACGACTCTGGATTGCTTCGCGGAGCCTGTCATCGGGCCGGCCAAAGGCCGGACCCGTTGGCTCGCAATGACGGAGTTCGCCGATCGAGTGCGGGAAATCCAGCCCTGTCGTTCCGGCCTTCGCCGGGACGACGGAGAGAGCTTCAGATCCCCAGCGCCGCGAGCGTCTGCGCAATATCCGCCGGCGACTTCACCTGCACGGCATGGATGCCGACCGCGCGCGCACCTTCGACGTTCTCGGTGACGTCGTCGAAGAACACGATGCGGGATGCAGGGACGCCGATCGCTCTCACGACATGGTCGTAGGCGGCCGCGTCGGGCTTGCGCAGGCCGATGCTGGAGGACAGGAAGATCTCGCGGAAATGGCTCAGCACGTCGGCATAGACCGTGGCGAAATGCGCGACATGCGCCGCGTTGGTGTTGGAGAAGGCGTAAAGCGGCAGGTGCCTGGCCGCGCGCGCGAGCTGGTCGGCGATGTCGGGCATCTCGCCGGCGAAGATCGCGTTCCAGCCCTCCAGGAACTGCGCGTCGGAAATGCCGATGCCAAGCGAAGCGCGCAGCGCCGCGAAATATTCGGCGTCGCTCAGCTTTCCGGTCTCGTGATGCCGATAGGATTCGTCCGGCACAAAGCGCGCAGCGAGATCGGTGGCCGCGCAACCGGCATGACCGGCCCAGCAGGCCAGCGCCCTGCCGAAATCGATGTTGATCACGACGCGGCCGAGGTCGAACAGCAGCGCATCGGCAGCGCCGGGCGAGAGTTGGGCAGGGGACATGGACGACTCGTCTGACGGTTCGATCGATCCCCGCCGTTATAGCTCAATAACGGTACGGTTCGATGTCGAGCAGCGGGAACGCGCTGAACACGCTCGGCGCATTGGCCGCGGTTGCCTGGTGCAGATAGGAGCCGTTGAGCTCGGCAAAGGAGGTGACGCCGAGCAGGCCAAGGGTGCGGATCACCTCGTCCTCCAGAAGCTCCAGCATGCGCAGCACACCGGTTTCGCCGGCGGCGGCCAGCGCCCAGCATTGCAGGCGGCCGATGCCGACGATGTCGGCCCCGAGCGCGATCGCCTTCACCACGTCGGAGCCGCGGCAGAAGCCGCCGTCGACCATGATCCTGGCGCGCCCCTTCACGCTGTCCACGATCTCCGGCAGCACATGCATGGCGCCGCGCCCGTGGTCGAGCTGGCGGCCGCCATGGTTGGAGACATAGATCCAGTCGACGCCGTGGTCGAGCGCAATGGCGACGTCCTCGGGCGTCGCGATGCCCTTGATGATCAGCGGGATCTTGTACTTGTCCTTGATCAGCTTCACCGTCCGCCAGCTCAACGCCTTCTGGAAGTCGCCGCCGGTCGAGCGCAGCCGGCTTTCGCGGACATACCGCTTGGCGATGTCGCGCTCGCGCCGGCTGTAATGGGCGGTGTCGACGGTCAGGCAGAAGGCGGTGTAGCGGTTGGCAATGGCGCGACTGACGACATCCTCGACAAAGGCGTCGTCGCCGCGGACATAGAGCTGATAGATGCGCAGCGCGTCGGGAGCGGCCTCGGCGACCTTCTCGAGCCCGGGCTCGGTGACCGAGCTCAGCATGTGCGCAGCGCCGAAGCGTCCGACGGCCTTGGTGACCGCGGCGGCGGCCAGCGTCGGTTCGAAGATTTCCAGCGCGCCGACCGGGGCCATCATGACCGGCAGGCGCATCCTGCGGCCGAACCGCTCGACCGACGCGTCGACCGTGGAGACGTCGCGCAGCACGCGGGGCCGGAATGCGATCTCGTCCAGCGCCATCCGGTTGCGCCGCAATGTGGTCTCGGTCTCCGCGCCGCCGATGATGTAGTCCCAGGCATTCTGGTTGAGATTGGCGCGCGCCTTGCGGACGAACTCGTGCAGGTTCTGGAAGGGTTCGTTGCTGGCGCCGAGCTCGACATTCCGGGTTGGCGGAAGCGCCGTCGCGTCGTTCATGAAATCCCTCCCGGATTTGTGATGCGTGTTTATACCTCCCGCGTATCGCGTCGCGAGGCTTCGTGCCATCCTAATTTTGCAAGGCTCTCGTTTGGCAAGCCTCTCGTCCTGCAAGGCTTGCCAATTTTGCATGGCTTGCGCGCGAAGTCGGGCCTAGGATGAGGGCAGAAAAGGCGATGCAGGGAAGCGCCGCGAGAGGACCCGAGGGAGAGCGGATGACCGGACCCAGATTGTTCACGCCGCTCTCGATCCGGGACGTGACCTTGCGCAACCGGGTGGTGGTCCCCCCGATGCACCAATATTCCGCCGTCAGGGGCTTTCCGACCGACTGGCACATGGTCAACGCCGGCAAGTTCGCCGCCGGCGGCGCGGGCCTCGTGATCGTCGAATCGACCAAGGTCGAGCGGCGCGGGTGCGGGACGATCGGCGACCTCGGCCTCTGGGACGATGCGTTCGTGGCGCCGCTGAAGCGGATCACCGATTTCATCAAGCAGCAGGGCGCCGTGCCCGGCATCCAGCTCGGCCATTCCGGCCGCAAGGCGCGCGCGTCCCGGCCCTGGGAGGGTGGCGGGCCGCTGGAGCGCACGCCCGAAATCGAGGCGGAGATCGGGGATTGGGACGCCTGGACGCCGGTTGCGCCCAGCGCCATCGCCCATAGCAACAAATGGCCGGTGCCGCGGGCGCTGGAGCGTGGCGAGGTCAAGGATCTGGTTCAAGCCTGGGGCGAGGCCGCGCGTCGGGCGCATGCGGCCGGCTTCGAGGTGCTGGAGCTGCACGGCGCCCATGGCTACCTCGTGCACGAGTTCCTCTCGGAGCTGTCGAACCAGCGTACCGACGAGTATGGCGGTTCGGAACAGAACCGGATGCGCTTCCTGATCGAGGTCACCGAGGCCGTCCGCGCCCACTGGCCCGAGACCAGGCCGCTGTTCGTGCGGCTGTCGGTGGAGGACCATGCAGGCTGGGGACCGGAGAACAGCGTGAGGCTCGCGAAAATCCTCAAGACCCGGGGCGTCGACGTGATCGACTGCTCCTCCGGGGGCATTTCCGACCAGGCCCCGATTCTCGGCAACGAGATCAAATTCAATTACCAGGTACCGCTATCCGACTATGTGCGGAGGCATGCCGATATCATGACCATGGCGGTCGGACTCATCATCCACGGCGACCAGGCCGAGCAAATCTTACAAGACGGTAAGGCGGATCTGATCGCCGTGGGGCGGGAAATCCTCAACAATCCCAATTGGCCGATGGATGCTGCCCTGAAATTGGGCGCTGCCGACGTGTTCCGGAACGTGCCCCCGCAATTCGGCTATTGGCTGGGCGTGCGGGCGCGGCGCGGCTTTGGCACAAAACCGTCAACTTGGCAGATTGGCCTTGAAGAAACCAGAAAGCTATTGTGAGCATCTCGTTTCGATCATACTTGGTCCGATCGGGGCGGCAGGATCAGCTCAAGCGCGGAAGGCAGCGGCGGCGATGCGAAAGAATTGGCTTTTCTTGATGGGTTCCTTGACCGGCGTAGGCCTGACCCTGCTCGTGACGGGTCCGCAGAGCGCGCATCTGATCGCGCGGGCGACGGCAGCCGGTGCTGACACCTACTCGCAGCTCAATCTGTTCGGCGAGGTGTTCGAGCGGGTGCGCGCGGACTATGTCGAGAAGCCCGACGATTCCAAGCTGGTCGAGGGCGCCATCAACGGCATGGTGACCTCGCTCGATCCGCATTCGCGCTACATGAACGACAAGGCCTGGCGCGAGATGCAGGAGACGACGTCCGGCGAGTTCGGCGGCCTCGGCATCGAGGTCACGATGGAAGACGGCCTGGTCAAGGTCGTTGCGCCGATCGACGATACGCCCGCGCAGCGTGCCGGGCTTCTGTCCGGCGACTTCATCAGCCAGATCGACGGCGAGCAGGTGCAGGGCCTGACGCTGGAGCAGGCTGTCAACAAGATGAAGGGCGCGGCCGACACCAAGACCAAGCTCACCATCCTCCGCAAGGGCAAGGACCAGCCGTTCGACGTGACCCTCACGCGCGAGATCATCCGCGTGAAGCCGGTGCGCTATCACACCGAGGGCGGCGACATCGGCTACATCCGCATCACCTCCTTCAACGAGCAGACCACCGACGGCCTGCACAAGGCGATCAGCGATATCGAGAAGCAGATTCCGGCCGACAAGCTCGCGGGCTTCGTGGTCGACCTGCGCAACAATCCGGGCGGCCTGCTCGACCAGGCGGTTTCGGTGTCGAGCTCGTTCCTGCCCCGCGGCGAGGTGGTGTCCACCCGCGGCCGCAATCCCGAGGAGACCCAGCGCTTCACCGCGCGCGGCGGCGACCTCATCAAGGGCAAGCCGCTGGTGGTGCTGATCAATGGCGGTTCGGCTTCGGCGTCGGAAATCGTCGCCGGCGCCCTGCATGATCACAAGCGCGCGACCCTGATCGGCACGCGGTCTTTCGGCAAGGGCTCGGTCCAGACCATCATCCCGCTCGGCGCCGGCAATGGCGCGCTGGCGCTGACGACGGCGCGTTACTTCACGCCGTCGGGTCACTCGATCCAGGCCCAGGGCATCACCCCCGACATCGAGATCCTGCAGAACGTGCCGGACGAGCTGAAGGGCCGCACCGACACCAAGGGCGAGGCCTCGATGCGCGGGCATCTGTCGGCCGAGGGCAAGGAGCAGTCCGGCTCGCAGTCCTACGTGCCGCCGGACGAGAAGGACGACAAGGCATTGCACGCCGCCTACGATCTGCTGCGCGGCGTCACCGTCAATGCCGACGCGCCGGGCGCCGCCAAGGCGACCGTGCCGAACTGAGGCGCGGACGACGGGTCAGACGAGAGATCAGAGGGCGGCCGTGTGCCGCCCTTGCTGTTGCTGGAGGGCTTCACCGCCGCAATAGGCGGCGAACAGCTCGCCGATCTGATCGGCCGACTTGGCCGCGCTGAAGAGATAGCCCTGCATCTCGGAGCAGCCGAGCCCGCGCAACAACTGCTTCTGCGCCTCGGTCTCGACGCCTTCGGCGGTCGTCGCCATGTGGCGGGCGCTGGCGAGATGGACCACCGCCTGGACAATGGAGGACGAGCCGCTGCCGGGCGCGGCGATATCGTTGACGAAGACGCGGTCGATCTTGATCTTGTCGAACGGGAAGCGCTGCAGATAGCTCAGCGACGAATAGCCGGTGCCGAAATCGTCGAGCGCGATGCGCACGCCGATGGCGCGCAGCTGATGCAGGATCGCAAGCGCGGCCTCGTCGTCACGGATCAGCACGGCCTCGGTGATCTCGAGCTCGAGGCGCTCTGCCGGCAGGCCCGATGCCGCGAGTGCCGCCATGATCTTCAGCGCCAGCGTGCCGCTCTTGAACTGCACCGGCGAGACGTTGACCGCAAGCCGCACGTCCGCGGGCCAGCGCGCGGCGTCCGTGCATGCGGTCGCCAGGACCCACTCGCCGAGCGCGATGATCAGTCCGCTCTCCTCGGCGATGGGAATGAACTCGGCGGGCGAGATGACGCCGCGCTCGGGATGGCGCCAGCGCACCAGCGCCTCGCAGCCGGTGATGCGATCGTCCTGCAGACTCAGGCAAGGCTGGTAGTGGACCTCGAGACCTCCGGCCGCGATCGCCTCGCGCAGGTCGACCTCGAGCTGGCGGCGGGCGCGAACCTTCACCTCCATCTCGGGATCGAAGAAGCGGAACGTGCGCCGTCCCGCAGCCTTGGCGGCATACATCGCCAGATCCGCATTGCGCAGGATCTGGTCGAGGTCCGAGCCGTGGTCGGGCGCGAGGGCGATGCCGATCGAGGCGTCGGTGGTCAGCCGATGACCGAGGCAATCGAACGGCGTCCTGATCGCGACCAGCACCCGGGTCGCGAGGCTCGTGACCTCGTCGGTCGTCTCGATCGCGATCTGCACGATGGCGAACTCGTCGCCGGAGAGGCGGGCGACAAAGTCTCGCACGCCGATGCAGCGGTTGAGGCTTGCCGCCACCGATCGCAACAGCTCGTCGCCGACCTGATGGCCCAGCGTGTCGTTGACGCTCTTGAACTCGTCGATATCGATGAAGTGCACTGCAAGCCCGCGACCGGGCGCGACGTTGGCGAGCTCCTGCTGCAGCCGCTCGTGGAACAGGGCGCGGTTGGGCAGATCGGTCAGCGCATCGTAATGGGCGAGGTGGGCGATTTGCTGCTCGGCGCGGCGGCGCGCGGTGATGTCCTCATGGGTGGCGAGCCAGCCGCCGTCGGCAAGCGGCTCGTTGATGATCTGCACGGAGCGGCCGTCGGGGATCTCGATGATGCTGACCGTGCGGCGGTCGACCTCGCGCAGCACCGCGGCGATGTAGGCCTCCTCGTCGCCCGCGAAGGAGCCCATTGCCTTGCGGTGGCGGATGATGTCGCGGAAGCCGGCGCCCGGCTTCACCACCTCGGGCGACAGCGCGTACATGTCGAGGTAGCGCTGGTTGCGCACCACGAGCTGCTCGGACGCATCAAACATCAGAAGTCCCTGCGTCATGTTGTTGACGGCGCGGTCGAGGCGCTGCTTCTCCAGCGTCAGCTGTTGCTCCGAGGCGCGGTATTGCTGCGACAATTTGCGGACGACCAGGAACAGCAGCGTCGCAATGGCAAGGACCGACGCGCCGGCCACGGCAAGGAGGACGCCCACCTGCCAATGCCAGCCGGCCAGCGCCGCGGACTTGGTGACGGTGGCGACGATCACGATCGGGAAATTGGCGAGTCCGCGCGATGCCACCAGTCGCTCCTGGCCGTCGATCGGGCTGGTCAGGCGCACCGTGAAGTGGGGCAAATCGAAGATGCGCCGCTGATCCGACTCGATCCGCCTGAAATTGTGCCCGATCATCTCGGGCGCATGGGGATAGCGGGCAAGCAGCGTGCCGTCGCGGTGGTACATGGAGATCGCAGCGTCAGGGCCGAGAGTGACGGAGGCGAGGAAGCCTTCGAAATTGGCGGGCTCGATGCCGCGGCCCGCGACGCCGAGGAACTCGCCGCTCGGTCCCGTCAGCTTGCGGGCGATCACCGTGGTCCACGTGCCGGTAATACGGCTGTGCACCGATTCGACGAGCAGATCGGGGGCGTGCGGGTCGGTCTTGAAGCGCCGGAAGTAAGGCCGGTCCGCCACGTTGACCGCCGGCACCGGCCAGATCGCCGACGAATTGATCAGCGTGCCGTCGGCATCGAACAGGGTGACGCCGCCGACATAGGACAGTGCGCCGACCTTGGCCTTGAGCATCGCATGGACGTCCTCGCTCGACATCCTCTGCCTGAAGCTTTCGCCACTGTCGATGCGGGCGGATCGCACGAAGGCCGAGATGTCACGCTGGATGGCGCCGAAATCCTGGAACTGCTGATCGAAATGCCGCGCCAGCAAGAGCACGGTGTTCTCGAGCTCGCGCTCGCTGCCGCGCAGCGCAAGCTCGCGCGAGTTGCCGGCCATGATCGCAGCGCCGATGGCAATCGATCCGATCAGGAGCAGGCCGCCCACCACAAGCCAGCGGATCGGACCGCCACGCGCGAGAGCGTCTTTCTCGATCGGGGGAGCTTCGCTGGTCATCGCAGGCCCTTGTCGGCTGCCACGACGGGAAGCAGGCTTCAATCTGAAGTCGCGGCCTGCGACATTGCTACGCCACCGAGATGAAAGGCGCCGTTAGCAAGCTGAGTTAATGGATGGTAAAGAGTCGACGCTCCGCGACCTGCGACGTGGCGCCGGTGCAGAGCCTATGGCGCAAGTGAGCACGCCGCGCAGTGAGATGGAGTTGTCCCGTCACTGCATCCGTGGTTGCGCGTTGACGTGATCACGGCGGCTCCGCCTGGAGGCGAGGCCGACGGTCTCGCCGCCCGGCCATTGTCCCGAGCTCTCGCCGCCGTTGCGCCTGTAATTGGGGTCCGTGTAGGGATTGCCAGGACCCTTGTTCTGGCAATTCGCATTTGGATAGAAGAAGGCGCAATAGGCAGGCTCGGACATCGCCTGTTGCGCGTGTGCGGGCATCAGGCTGAAGGTCGAGACAAGGGCGGCGAGCGCACCGAGTGGTCTGAGCAGCGACATGGCCTGATCTCCGTCGGGGAAATAGCTGACCGCTTGCGAGGACAACACCGCGCACCCGCTGTTCTTCCGGGAACTGGCAATCAATGGCCTGCGAAATGCGGCGGCCGAAATCTTTAGGCTTGGTAGTGACCCGACTTGCCGCCCAGCTTCTCCACGAGATGGATGCCGTCGATGCGGACGCCGCGTTCGACGGCCTTGATCATGTCGTAGATGGTCAGGCACGCCACCGATACGGCGGTCAGCGCTTCCATCTCCACACCGGTCGGCCCGGTCACCTTGACGCTGGCACGTACCAGACAGCCGGGCAGGGCGGCATCGGGGGTGATGTCGACAGTGACCTTCGAGAGCGCCAGCGGGTGGCACAGCGGAATGAGGTCGGCGGTCCGCTTCGCCGCCATGATGCCGGCGATCCGCGCGGTGCCGAGCACGTCGCCCTTCTTGGCATTGCCCGAGACGATCAGGTCCAGCGTTGCCGGACTCATGACGACACGCCCCTCCGCAACGGCCAGCCGTTCGGTAGCGGGCTTTTCCGACACGTCGACCATCCGCGCTTCGCCGGAGGCGTCGATATGGGTGAGGGCGGAGGATTCGGGCGCCTTGCGCGTCATGATCGCGTTCCAGTGGCAGCCGCCGGGTCGCGGGCGAGCAGCGTCCGCGTCGCCGTCGCCACATCCGCCTGCCGCATCAGGCTCTCGCCGACCAGGAACGTCGAAATGCCGACGCGCGCGAGCCGCGCCAGGTCGGCAGGTGCAAATATGCCGCTCTCGCCGACGATCACGCGATCCTTCGGGACCAGCGGCGCCAACGCCTCGCTGGTCGCAAGCGTGGTCTCGAAGGTGCGCAGATTGCGGTTGTTGATGCCGATCATCGGCGAGCGAAGTTTGAGCGCGCGGTCGAGCTCGTTTCGATCGTGGATCTCGATCAGCACGTCCATGCCATGGGCGATCGCCGCCGCCTCGAGGTCGCGTGCGCATCCGTCATTGAGCGCGGCCATGATGATCAGGATGCAGTCCGCCCCATGCGCGCGCGCTTCCGCCACCTGATAGGGGTCGAACATGAAGTCCTTGCGCAGCACCGGCAGGCTGGTCGCGGCACGCGCCGCCACCATGAAATCGAGATGGCCCTGGAAGGACGGGGTGTCGGTCAGCACCGACAGGCAGGCCGCGCCGCCCGCTTCATAGGCCTTGGCGAGCGCAGGCGGATCGAAGTCCGCCCGGATCAGACCCTTGGACGGCGAGGCCTTCTTGATTTCGGCGATCAGCGCGTAATCGCCGGCCGCAATTCTCCTGCGGATGGCGTTGAGAAAGCCGCGGGGCGGCCGCGCGCTTTTCGCCAGCGTCTCGACATCCGCAAGCGGCAGCGCGCGCTTGGCGCTCGCGATCTCCTCACGCTTGTAGGCCTCGATCTTGGACAGGATATCGGACATTGCGGGCGCTCTGCGCTAGCTGTTGGAGACCGCAACCAGATGCTTGAGCCGGGCCGCGGCGGCGCCGCTGTCGAGCGATTTCCGGCCGATCTCGACACCTTCCCTCAGGGTCCTAGCACGGCCGGCGACGACCAGCGCGGCCGCCGCGTTCAACAGTGCGACATCGCGATAGGGGCTCGGCATGCCGTCGAGCACGCTTTGCAGCGCCACCGCATTGGCATCGGCATCGCCGCCCTTGAGCCCATCGCTGGTGCAGAGCGGCAGACCGGCTTCGTCGGGCGTGACCTCGAAGGTGCGGATCTCGCCGTTCTCGAGCGCCGCGACGAAGGTCGGACCGGTCAGCGTGATCTCGTCGAGGCCGTCGGAGCCGTGCACGACCCAGGCCGATTCGGAGCCGAGATTCCGCAACACCTGCGCCAGAGGCTGCACCCATTGTCGCGAGAACACCCCGACCATCTGCCGCTTCACGCCGGCCGGATTGGACAGGGGACCCAGGAGATTGAAAATGGTGCGGGTGGCGAGCTCGACCCGGGTCGGGCCGACATTCTTCATGGCCGGATGGTGGGCGGGAGCGAACATGAAGCCGATCCCGGCCTCGCGCACGCAACGGCCGACCTCGTCCGGCTTGAGGTCAATCTTGACCCCGAGCGATGCCAGGACATCGGCCGCGCCGGAGCGGGAGGAGAGGGCGCGGTTGCCGTGCTTGGCGACGGGGACGCCGGAGCCCGCGACGATAAAGGACGCGCAGGTCGAGACATTGACCGACCCCGAGCCGTCGCCGCCCGTGCCGACGATGTCGACGGCCTCGGCGGGCGCGCTGACGCGCAGCATCTTGCCGCGCATCGCAGACACCGCGCCGGTGATCTCATCCACCGTCTCGCCGCGCACGCGCAACGCCATCAACAAGCCACCCATCTGCGACGGCGTGGCCTCGCCCGACATCATGCTGTCGAAGGCGTCAGCTGCTTCCTCGCGGCTCAGCGTGGCGCCGGTGGCGACTTTGCCAATGATCGATTTGAAGTCGTCCATCGCGTTACTCGACACTGCCTAGTTGCTGCTGCCGGCGCCGGTGGCCTGCGCGAAGGCCTCCTCGTTGATCTTGGTGCCGATGGTCTTCTCCAGCTTGGTGACATAGGCCGCAAGCTGCTCGTCGCTCAACGTGCGCTGCAAGGTCTCCTTCAGCTTCTTGGTCTCGTCCGAGGCGAAGTCGACCGGAGGCACGGTGATGTCGGTGACGCGGAACACGATCCATTCGCTGTCACTGTCGCCCGCCGCCTGCGCAACGCTGTCCTTGGCAGTCTTGAAGGCCGCGGCGACCACGTTGGACGGCAGGCCGGGAACGGAGCCGTCGCGCTTCAACCCGGTCGCGGTCTCGGCTTTCAATCCCAGGCTTGCGGCTTCCTCGGTGAGCTTGCCGGTCTCGCCGAGTTTCTGCACGAGCTCGGTCGCCTTGGCACGCAGGCGGCTGGCGACCTGGTCCTCGCGCCAGCGCGCCTCGACCTGGTCCTTGACCTCGTCGAGGGTGCGGTCGCGCGGCGGGGTGATGCCGAGCACGTCGTACCAGACATAGCCGCCGCGGAACGACATCGGCTCATTGTCGACGCCGACATCGCTGTTGAAGGCCTGTGCAACCACGTTGAGACCCTGCGGAATATTGGCGGGCTGGCCATCGGGCTGCTTGCCGGTACGGTCGACCGCGTCGATCGTGGTCGCAGCGAGCCCGAGCTTTTGGGCCGCTTCCGTCACGCTCGCGCCGCCGCCGCGCTCGTCCTCGAACTTGTCGCGCAGGCTGGCGACCTGATCGCGGGCGCGGGCGGTTGCGATCTCCCGCTTGATCTGCGGGGCAAGACTTTCGTAACTCGGCTGCGTAGCCGGCTGGATCGTGCCGACCTTGATGAGTGCCACGCCAAATCGGCCCTGCACCGGCTGGCTCACCTCGCCCGAGGGCAGGGTGAACGCGGCGTCGGCAAAGGCGGGATCGAGAATGCCTGATTTGCTCACCAGGCCGAGATCGACATCGGCCGGAGCAAGCTTGCGCTCCTTGACGATGTCGTCGAACGACGTGCCCGAGCTGATCTGTGCGCGCGCGGCCGTCGCCTCGTCCATGTTGGGAAACACGATCTGCGACACCTCGCGTTTCTCCGGCGTGCCCAGATGCTCCTTGCGTTGTTCATAGAGCTTCTTGGCATCCTCATCGGAGACGTCGGACCATTTGCC
The DNA here is from genome assembly GCA_035293585.1 of Bradyrhizobium sp. GTDB lineage: Bacteria > Pseudomonadota > Alphaproteobacteria > Rhizobiales > Xanthobacteraceae > Bradyrhizobium. The sequence continues at coordinate 50,864 of DATGMN010000040.1, forward strand.
GATATCTTCCGGCGTCAGCACGACGAAGACGATCTTGCGGTATTCGGGCGCGCGGAACTGCGCCTTGTGCTCGTCGAAATAGCCGGCCAGCGCCTCCGGCGAGGGCGGATCGATGGTGCCGGTCTGCGCGGCGCCGAGCTTGATGTACGCGATCGAGCGCTGCTCGTTCTGGAAGTGGCTCGATGCTTCGATGAGCGTCTTGGACGGCTCGAGGCCCGCCGAGAGGCTGCCCGCGATCTGCCGGCGCAACGAGACGCGCCGCTGGTCGGCGAGATAGCGCGCTTCGGTGAAGCCGAACTGGCGGATCATGTACTGGAAGCGCTGCGGATCGAACTGTCCGTTCGTACCCTTGAAGTTCGGATCCGAGAAGATGATGCGCATGGTCTCGGCGTCGGATTGGCCGAGCCCGAGCCGGCGGGCTTCCTCATCCAGCGCTGCTTCCGCAAGCGTCTGCTCCAGGAGCTGACGGTCGAAGCCGAAGGCGCGGGCCTGCTCCTGGGTCAGCGGACGGCCGAACTGACGGCCGAGCTGCTGCAGCCGGTCGGTGTAAAGTTGGCGGAATTCGTTGGTCGAAATCTCCGTGCTGCCGACCGTCGCCAATGTCGACCGCCCGAAGCCCCGGAAAATGTCGGCAATCCCCCAGATGCCGAAACTGACGATCAGCGCCCCCATGGCAATCGTCATAATGGTTTTGCCGAGCCAGTTTGATGAGGCCTTGCGCAATCCTCGAAGCATGAGATCCAACTTGTCTTTAGGGGAACCGGTGGCCGCGCTTATAGCGCTGCTGCAAAAGGGCGTCACCGAATTGATTTGGCATCATAAAGTGGCATGAGAGCCGCCGCAACCTTGGGACTTTAAACGAAAGATCCGCGTTAAGCCCTTGAGAAACCCTCAAGACCCTGTTCCGATCTGGAACTGGCCGCGCGGCTCTGCTAGCGGATGCTCAAAATCGTTTTTCGCGGGGACAACGCTATGACCGAAGCCATCCGGCCCTTGATCGCCGGCAACTGGAAAATGAATGGGCTGAAGGCAGCCGAGGGCGAGTTCAAGGCCATGCTGACCGGGGCGCCTGCGGTCGCCGCCAAGGCCGACCTCCTGGTCTGCCCGCCGGCGACCCTGATTGCGGCCTTCACCGAGAAGGCCCGTGGCACCGCAGTCAATGTCGGCGCCCAGGATTGCCATCCCAAGCCGGCGGGTGCGCATACCGGCGATATCGCAGCCGAGATGCTGGCCGACGCCGGCGCCACCGCCATCATTGTCGGCCATTCCGAACGCCGCGCCGACCATGGCGAGAGCGACGCCCTGGTCCGCCAAAAAGCGGAAGCGGCCTGGCGCGCAGGCCTCGTTGCCATCGTATGCATCGGGGAGAGCGAGAGCGAGCGCAATGCCGGTCAGACGCTCGATGTCCTGCGTGGCCAGCTCAGCCTGTCGCTTCCAGACGGCTCCAGGGCAGACAATCTGGTCGTGGCCTATGAGCCTATCTGGGCGATCGGAACCGGCCGGACCCCTACGGCCGCAGATGTTGAGCAAATTCATAAGTTTATCCGGGATTTTCTCACCGGGCGGTTCAAGGACGAGGGCGGCCGGATGCGCATTCTCTATGGCGGCTCGGTCAAGCCGTCCAACGCGGCCGAGCTGATGGCGGTCGCCAATGTGAACGGTGCCCTGGTGGGCGGGGCCAGCCTGAAGGCGGCCGATTTTCTTGCGATCGCGCAGGGTTGTCCTGGCTAGCGCCGGCCCCTAGCTAAAGGGCGCAGCGGTTCGGGGGTGGCTTTGCCGCTTCCATTCGTGTAACACCCGCGCAACTTCATTGAACCCCGCAAGCCACCTCGCTTGAGCCCGCGCCGGGCCGCCCGTCGTGCTTGTGACGGAAGGTTAAGATGCAGACTGTCGTTATTGTCGTTCATCTCATGATCGTCATCGTGCTGATCGGCGCGGTGCTGCTGCAGAAATCCGAAGGCGGGGGCTTGGGAATGGGCGGCGGCGCCGGCTTCATGTCGAGCCGCGGCACCGCCAATTTGCTGACCCGCACGACCGCGATCCTGGCGGTGGGCTTCTTCGCGACCAGCCTGTTGCTGTCCTGGCTCGCAAGCCTCGACCGCAAGCCGGCCTCGATCATCGGTACCCAGCCGGCGTCGCAGACCCAGCCGGGCGGGGTCGCGCCGGTCGTGCCGCCGACCAGTGGCGGCGGGGTGCTCGATACGTTGAAAAAGGCCGACGAGCAGCAGAACCAGGCCCCGGCTGCGCCGCAGGCCCCGCGATCGCAATAGGCTGGCGCTCGCAATAAAGCAGGGTGGCCATGCAGGATGGCGGCTACCATCCTGCATCTGGGATCGCCATCAACGTTCTGACAATACTGTCATTTTTCGATTCACCCACAGCCGCGGCGAAAATTGGCCGCAGGCCCCGATTCGTTTTGCGAATCGCGTTAACGGCGTTAAAGGTTAAGTCCCATGGCGCGGTATATCTTCATCACCGGCGGCGTGGTTTCATCGCTCGGTAAGGGTCTGGCATCAGCTGCATTGGGCGCGCTGCTGCAGGCCCGCGGCTACAAGGTCCGGCTTCGCAAGCTCGACCCCTATCTCAACCTCGATCCAGGCACGATGTCGCCGTATCAGCACGGCGAAGTCTTCGTGACCGATGACGGTGCCGAGACCGAT
>DATGMN010000041.1:0-187802 GCA_035293585.1 Bradyrhizobium sp.
CGCTGCAAGGAAGCGCAGAATGCTGATGTCTCCATATGTCGGCCCGTCAGCATCGGCAAAGGCCATTGTCGACGGATGGATCGCAACGCTTGCGCCGATCACGGCCGGCGCTGCCAATCCGGAGCGCAGAAACGAACGGCGTGTGGAAAACGATCTGAGAAGCTTGGGTAGGCGTACCATGACCTCATCCTCCTGAAATGGGTTGGGCCGCGACAACGAAACGCAAATCGTCAAAAAATGATATCAAAGTTAGTTTGCGGTTCAGCACGCGGCATTCGGCCCACCGAAGCAGAGCTTCGATGGTGTGGGCAGCCGCTATCAACACGCTCACAATGCGCAAAGACGCCGGGCGCGTTGCTTTATTCCGCCAAGCATTTCGCGCGGCCGCGAACAAATTTTTGGTCGCGATGGTATTGGCGTCATCATTCCGTCAAGCACAACCGGAGATAGCCGCGAGTTCCATGCATCGATGCTTGCGTCGGATGAGCTTGCATCCGACAACGCTCGACCATGTGCGATTGATGTCATGCACGTGAGAACGCATGAGGCATGACGCCTGCGCGCATGACAATGCGCAGCAGAAAGCTGCGCCGAAAGCGCAGGAGGATTCGGAGATTTCGCTTCGGTCTTGAAGGTTGGGATCGGATCAGGCGCCGCATTTGCGGTCCGCTTCTCACCTCTTTGGAGAGGCCGGAACGCACCGCAAGATGCTTCCGGGTGAGGGGTTTGTCTCCGCGGGCGAGCTTTTTTCACTGGGGCTCGTGGAGAGAGACCCCTCACCCAAGCGCATCTGTTTCTGCCAGCGGAGCTGCCCTCTCCCACCGCAGGTCGGGCCTGCCCGACTTGCGCATTCAACGATGCGCAACCGGGGTAAACCCCGGTTGCGATGGGCGAGCGCACAACAACAGGCAGCACGCTCCGCCTTCACGTCCCCAGATGAAACTCGACGTTCACCTGGCCGCTGCCGCTCGACGGAAAATAATCGCAGAGCTGCTCGGCCTCGCCGCGATAGTCGCTCCAGCCGAGCGCTGCGAACAGCATGATTGTGTCGGCCATGCCGCCCTCGCCGTTGCACTTGAGCGCGTAGTCCGGAAGCATGTCGAGGAATTCGCGGTAGCGGCGCTCGCGCCACAATTCCAGCACGCGCAGATCGACCTGGCGGTTGAACTCGCTGGCGATCGAGGTCCAGGCCTCCGGTCCGAGCTTCTTGTTGGGCCACAGCCGGTGCGACAGCGAGCCGCTCGCGATCACGGCCACGCGCTCGTCCGACGCCTCGACCGCGCGCCGGGTCGCTTCGCCGAGCGCGCGGCTTTCCTCCAGTGTGGTGAACAAAGGTGAGGCCACCGAGACCACCTTGGCCCAACCGTCCTCGTTCATGTAGTGCATGGGGACGATGGTGCCGTATTCGAGGCCGAGGCTTTGCACCTTGTGGGCGATCACGTTGAGGTCGAATCTGGCGGCCTCGGCCGCGATGGCTTCGGCGAGCGCGGTGTCGCCCGGCAGGTCGTAGCCGAGATCCTGGATCATGTGCGGCGCCTCGTGGCTGGTGAAGGCGCCGCGATGATGCGGATTGGCGTTGATGTGATAGCCGAAATTGGACAGCCAGTGGGTGTCGAACACCACGAAGCTGGTCACGCGGCGCTCGCGGGCGCGGCGGCCCAGCAGGCGCAAGGCCTCGACGGCATCGCGCCGCGCCTCCCGCAGCGGGCTGCCGGGAACCTCCGACAGCATCAGGGACGGAACGTGGCTGACCTTGGCGGCTAGAACCAGCTCTCCCAACATTCGCCTCCCAGCATTGAGGTGGCCTCGGCCCCGCGCATCGCTTGCGCAATGCGCAACAGCAGCACGATGGAAACATTGCCGGTGCCGCCCTCGATGCGGGCGATGTAGCGCTCGGAAATGCCGGACCGGCGTGCGAGCTCCCGCCGCGACAGGCCGCGGCGCAGGCGCGTCGAACGCAGGCGATCGCCGAGCTGCTTCAAGAACAGGGTTTCGGAATAGGTGAGAGGCCGCCCATCGAGCGAGACCCGGGCGGCCGGGCCGGAAAGCACCGGCGCAAGCGATGACATTGGCTGACTGGTCACGTGAAGCCCTACGGTTCGGGCTGACATCATCGGCCAGCACGGCGCTTTCGCATTGATGCGGATCAAATGCCGGCCCCTGTCGACCGCTCCCGCAGGGGAGCCTGGTGGCCCGCTCCAGCATCTCGCCAAAATTCCGACACGAGCGTTCGCAAGTCGTTGCTATAGGTTTTCGAACCGCCGGACGGACAGGGGGCGCAACAGGTGATCGGACGCTTTGCCGGGCTCGCGCTCGGGCTTGCCTTTCTTGTAAGCCTTGTCTCGTCCGCATCCGCCGACGATCCGATTGCCGAGACCGCACGCCAATGGGGATTGCTCGGGCCGTGGTCGGTCGACTGCGCCCTGCCCCCGGATCACGCCAACGGCACGGTGCTGGCCTATGAGATCGGCCCGGACGGCAGCGTCGTCTACCGCCGCGACTTCGGCGACGTCAGGGACGAGAACCAGGTGCTCGCGGCCGACGTTTCGGCCGACGGAATGATGAATCTCGAGGTCTATTTCCCCGCGATCAGGCAGAAGCGCGAGGTTGGCCTGATGCGGCAGCCCGACGGCGGCCTGCGCGCGATCTATAATCGCAGCGAGAAGGGCGAATATACCATCAAGGACGGTAAATTCGTCGCCACCAAGAAGCCGACGCCGGCGCAATACAAATGCGAACCGAGGGTCAATCCCAATCCGGCCCAAAGCCGGGGCTGACAAAGCGTTTGTCCTTGGGCAGCCGCGCGATGGCCTTGCGGTCGTCGTCGTCGAGCGTCACTTTCAGCGCATCGAGATTGGCCTGCTGGCTTTCCTTGCGGGAGGCTTTCGGGATGGCGGCGAGGTTGTCCTGGTCGAGCAGCCATTTCAGCGCGACTTGCGCGGCGCTCGCATTGTGCTTTTTGCCGATTTGGATCAGCGTCTCGTCGCTGGCGGCGCGGCCCTGCGCCAGCGGGCAGTAGGCGACCAGCGGGATCTTCCTGGCGTCGAGATAGGCCTTGACCTTCGACTGGTCGAGCATGACGTGATACTCGATCTGGTTGCAGGCGATCGGCGCCTTGATCTCCTCGACCGTGGTCTTCAAAAGCGCCAGCGTGAAATTGGCGACCCCGATGGCGCGGGTGCGGCCCTGCTCCTTCAGCTTCAACAGCGTCTCGAACACGCTCGCCAAATTCATGCTGCGCGAAGGCCAATGCACGAGGTAGAGATCGACGGCGTCGAGCTTGAGCTTGTCCAGGCTCGCATCGAAGGCGCGGCGGATCGCGTCCGGCGCCAGATTTTCCACCCAGACCTTGGTGGTGACATGCAGCTCGTCGCGGGCCACGCGAGAGGACGCGATCGCCGCCCCGATCGCCTCCTCATTGCCGTACATCTCGGCGGTGTCGATATGGCGATAGCCCAGCGCCAGCGCGCTCTCGACCGCCGCACGGCAGACATCGCCCTGCATGCGGTAGGTCCCGAGGCCGAGCCGCGGCAGACTGATGCCCTGAGTTTGCAGATGATCCATGGTCGCCCCCGAATGTCACGATGCGAGCGCCGGACGGCCGGCACGTGAGAATACAACGATTGAGATGATTTGAGCCGGCGGAACCGCCAGCACCAGTCTGCCCGCAGCCATCGCCGCGGATCAAGCCGTCCGGGGATCAAGAAGTCGCGACTTTGTCTCTCTCGACTTGTCTATCGACTGTCTCTATCGACCCGCCTCTGTCGCACCGTCATCCTGAGGCGCCGGCGCGAAGCGTCGGCCTCGAAGGATGCACGGCCCGGATGCCGCAGCGGGGCCGTCGCCCTTCGAGGCTCGCTTGCGCAAGCTCTCAGAGTGACGGGAAACGATGAGTCCTCGGCTCGAGCAACCGAAAAGCCCGACCGTCCTAGTGTTGTGACCCAGACGCTTGATTCAATTCACTCGGTGTCTTTCCGGGGCGCCCGAAGGGCGAACCCGGAATCTCGCGCCGCAACCTCGAGATTCCGGGTTCGCCGCTGACGCGGCGCCCCGGAATGACGGAATGAAGTGTCAGACTCGCAGCCCTAGCGCTGCCAGGCGCAGATGCCGCCCATATCGGGATTGCAGGGCCATTTCTGGATTCGGGTGTCCATGGCCTCGGCGTTCAACGGATTGCCGTGCCGGTGAGCCAGATGGGCGCGCGCGGCGCCGCGCGGCTTCCCGCTGTGCGCCTCCACGAGACGGCCGTCATGGCGGGCGGCGGGGGTCAGCTCGGCCCGGGCGGGTACGCTGTTCACGCGCTCGGTGGCCACCTTCCTCGCGCTGTTCTGCGCCAGCACGCCGGACGCCGTGTCGCCCTTGGCCTCGACCGCAACGGGCGCGAAGGTGCTCTCGGGGCCGAGCGGCTTCGGCGACAACACCGCCCTGGAGAGGTCGAGGGTCAGGAAATCATCCGGCTTGTAGTCGGCCGCCGAGGCTGTGCCGCCCGCGATCAGCACGGCGCCAACAACAGCAAAAAAAGCACCCCTCAGGACCATTCTGGCCTCCTGAAAACGGAACTCGAGCATGCCCCGGAGAAATCTGACGGTTCTCCGAAACGATCACGCTCGCTCAAATAAGGACTATGCCTTACTTAGGGACGCCTGCCGCCGCTCGCCAGCCGTCAAGCTGCCCTCAAGGTTACTGCGCGGCCTTGTCGCAGACTATAATTTGAACCGCCTCCGTAACCATACGGAACCGCGCGCGGCGGCCAAAAAGCCGATTCGGCGCTTTCAATTCGGCCGGTCCTGCCCGGTGGTCCCGACGAAGGCGCTTTCGATGACCTCGCCGATCGGTTGCCAAGTGTAGCCGTCGAACTGCACCAGCCGCATCTGCTTGATCGGACGGTAATCGGAGGGCCCGGTGCTGACGGCAATGCTGGGGAGCAGCATCGACGGATGGTAGTTCCTCAGCGAGGTGGCCTGGCGCAGGATGTTCTCGCGCGACAGGTCGTCGCCGCATTGTCTCAACACCTGCGTCAGCGTCTCCGCCGAGGCGTAGCCGTACACGGCATTGCTGTCGGCCTTGTCGCCATCGGGATAATATTTGTCCATGAACGCCGACCAGGCCTGCATGGCGGGGTCGTCCTTCCAGGCGGGATCGCTGGCGTCCTTCAGGAACGCCGTCGAGATCACGCCGATCGAATTCTCGAGTCCCGCCGGCCGCAGCGTCTGCGCGATCGAGGCCGAGGCATTGTCGAGCAGCAGCACCGGATGCCAGCCGATGTCGTTCATGCGCCGCAGCGCCTTGGCCGCCATCGGCGGGGCGGCATCGAGCAGCACCACCTCCGCGCCCGAGCTTTGCAACACGTCGACTTGCGCATCCAGCGATTTCTCGGTGCCCTCGACGGCGACATCGGTGACGATCATGCGCGCCCAGTCGCCGAGCCCTTCCTGCAGGCCGCGGAACAGGTCGCGGCCGAACTGGTCGTTCTGCCAGAGCACCGCGATGCGACGCTCGGGATAGGAGGCCTGGATGTAGTTGGCGTAGATGCGGCCCTCGGAGCGGTAGGTCGGCGGAAACCCGAGCGTCCAGGGAAAGGATTTCGGATGGCTCCATTCCTCGTCGCCGGACGCGATGAACAACTGCGGGATCTTGCGCTCGTTGAGATAGGGCCGCACCGCGAGGTTCTGCGGCGTGCCCAGCGAGCCGAACATCAGCAGCACATGATCGGTCTCGACCAGCTTTTGGGTCTGCTCCCGCGTCGCCACCGGATCGGCGCCGTCGTCATAGGAGATGAATTTGACCTTGCGGCCGTTGATCCCGCCTTGCGCGTTGATCATGTCGAAATAGGCCGCCTCGGCGCGACCGATGGTGCCGAAGGCGGCAAGCTCCCCGGTATAGGGCATGACATTGCCGATGCGGATCTCGAGGTCGAGAACTTCGTCCGCAACCACAGCGTCCCTGGATGCCGCCGCCAGCAGCAGGAACGCGGCGACTATCTTGAGACTGATCCGCATCGCAATCGACCTTGCGCAGTGCCGCGGTCTGACCGACCCGGCTGGAACCGCCGGCCCAAATACCTGCCCTGCTCCCGATTTAAGACGTCCCACCCGACAACATTTTGACCAGCCGGTAAAGATATTCCTCGCCCCGGTAGAACGAGGTGACGGGAACCCGCTCGTCCTTGCCATGGGCACGGAAATCGTTGATGTCGTTGGCCAGGCCCGAATGGCCGTAGGTGGGGATGCCGGCGTTACGCAGATAGCTGCCGTCGGTGGCACCCGAACTCATGACGGGAACGACGAGCGCACCAGGCCAGAACTCCGCCGACAGCTTCTCGATCGATCCGAAAATTTCCTCGTTCAGCGCCGAGGGCTGGCTGATCACGCCGTTGTCGGTCTGAGTCACCGCGATCTTGTCGTCGGCAAGCACGCGCTCCAGCGTCGCCTTGACGTCGGCGACCGGCTCGCCCGGCATGATCCGGCAATTGACCCTGGCGCCTGCCGTCTGCGGCAGCGCGTTCACGGCGTGTCCGCCGCTCAGCATGGTGGCGACGCAGGTGGTGCGGAGAAGGGCATTATAGCCGGCGTGCTCGGACAGCCGCGCCACCGCGTCCATGTCCGGCTTGTCGGCCAGCATGGCGCGGATATCGGTCGCGGTCTGGCCGCCCTCGAGCTGCGCGATCTTGCCGAAATAGGCGCGCGTGGTGTCGTTGAGGTGCAGCGGGAAAGAGAAATTCGACAGCCGCACCAATCCCTCGGCGAGATGATAGATCGCATTGTCCTTGCGCGGCACCGAGGAGTGGCCGCCGCGGTCGCGCACCTCGAGCGCAAAACTCACCGAGACCTTCTCGGTGGTCTGCACGGAGACCCGGGTCGCCTTGCCGTTCTCCATGCCGACGCCGCCGCCTTCGTTCAGCGCGAACTCGGCGTCGATCAGGTCGCGGTGGTTCTTGATCAGCCACTGGATGCCGAGCGCGTCGGCGTCGAGGATCTCCTCATCCGTCTCCAGCGCCACGATGATGTCGCGATCGGGCTTGTAGCCTTCCTGTTTGTAGCGGATGAGATTGGTGACGAAGCTGGATGCCATGTATTTGTCGTCGCTGGAGCCGCGCGCATAGAAGTAGCCGTCCTTCTCGGTCAGCTTGAACGGGTCGACCGTCCAGTCCTCGCGCAGCGCCGGCACGACATCGAGATGGGCGAGCAGCAGGATCGGCTTGCGCGCACCCGAGCCATGCAGCCGCGCCACCAGATTGCCCTTGCGCGGCGCCGGCGAGAACACATGCACGTCCTCATCGGCAAAGCCCGCCGCCTTCAGGTGCGCCGCCATCGCCTGCGCTGCCGCCAGCGTGTCGCCGGTCGCGGTTGTGGTGTCGATCTCGACCAGCTCCTTGTAGATGTCGCGGGCAAATTGCTGCTGCGGGCTCAATTCGTCCGCACGACCGGGCATAGCGAGCAGCAGCGCGGCCAGCGCGGTCGAGACAAGGGCCAAGCGTTGGAAGGATCGGGGCATCTCGCACTCCGTGGGATTGGGCTCTGACCAATTTCTGGCTGCAGCGGCGGTCGTTTGCAAGCCGGCGAGCTCACCTCTTTATGCAGCCGCGCACCACCTATTTCGCATTCTTCACCGCGACGACCTCGATCTCGACCAGGAAGCCCGGATTAGCGAGCGCGGCGACGCCGACCACCGAACGCGCCGGCAGGTTGGGCTGGCTGCCGCCGAAGAACTGGGTGTAGCCCTCCATGAAGGCCTTGAAATCCATCGGCGCGGCCGGGCTGTGCACCAGGAACACCTGCATCTTGACCACGTCGCCCATGGACAGCCCGAGGCCGTCCAGGATCGCCTTGATGCGGTTGAGCGCGCCGACCGTCTGGGTCTTGGTGTCGCCATAGGCGGCAGGGGTCGCGGGGTCGGCATCCTTGTTGACCACAGGCGGCACCTGGCCGCTGATATAATAGGTCGTGACGTCGCCCGAGACCTCGACGGACTGCGCGATCGGGAAGCTCGAGTTGGGAATCGGGTGCCTGACGACATCGGCCAACGCGGCCTGGCACGCGGCAAGGCCGGCGAGAAGCGCAAGCGCTGCGGTCGGGACTCTGGACTTCATCACATTCTCCTGTCTTTGATGCGTCGGCAAGCCGCTGTCGGCAAAGCCCATTGGATCAGTTTGGCCCGGATTTGAGAACCGCATTTGAGAAGCCGGATTTGAAGATGAAGCGACGCGATTCCTGGCTGCCGTTGCGGGCGCAGCCGTCATGCGGCAGCCGCGTGCGGCGAGCGCCCAGCGGAGCGAGCGGATACGGCATGTGGGCGCGCTGGTGGGACTGGCCGCCAATGCCGATGCGCCGGTGGCGCAGGCCTTCATCAAGCCGTTTCGCGAGGCCATGAGCGAGGCCGGCTGGGTCGACGGCAGCAATGTCAGGATCGACTATCGCTTCGGCGGCGCGCTCAGCGATCTCGCCAACACCCGCGCCTCGGCCGCCGAGCTGGTCGCGCTGGCGCCAGAGGTGATCTACGCCCAGGGGCTGCCGGCGACGCTGGCGCTGCACAAGATCACCACGACGATCCCGATCGTCTTCACCCAGCTGATCGACCCCGTGGGCTTTGGGCTGGCGGAAAGCCTCGGCCATCCCGGCGGCAATGTCACCGGCTTCGTCACCTGGGATTTCGCCATCGGCGGCAAGTGGGTCGAGCTGTTGCGCGAGCTCGTTCCCGACGTCGCCCGCATCGGCGTGCTGTTCAATCCGGACACCGCGCCCTACGCGCCCGGCCTGGTCGCGACCGCCCGGGACGCCGGCCACGGCATCGAGATCGTCGAATGCCGCACGCATAGCGACAGCGAGACCGAGACGGTGCTGGAGGCCCTGAGCCGCACGCCGCATAGCGCCCTGCTCGTCATTCCCGAGCCGTTCGCCAACGGCCATCGCGATCACATCGTCGCCCAATGCGCGCGCCTGAAGCTGCCGGCCCTCAACCCGGTGCTTGGCGCGGTCGAGAACGGTGCGCTGATGTCCTATACGTTCGTCTGGGACGAGCTGATCCGTGCGCCGGTCAACTATATCGACCGCATCCTGAAAGGAGCGGCGGTGCGCGAGCTTCCGATCCAGGCACCGCGCCGGTATGACCTGGTGGTCAACCTCAGGACCGCCAGGGCGCTTGGCCTCGACGTTCCGCCCATGCTGCTCGCGCGCGCCGACCAGGTGATCGAATAGCGCCTCGCTCTATCGGGATTTACGGGCCGTTGTAGTATTACTATCCGGCAGAGAATCACCTAGACCAGAGCATCTCGAACGCGCAAATCATGGATCATCGCGAGCAGACGGCCATTGCCGAGGGAGTTGAGGCCGACCCGGCGGCGACCATGGGCGTTGCGCTCCATCAGACCGTTCTCGACCATCTGCGCGCAGGTCGATATCTCGAAGCCCAGCTCTGCTGCCGGCAGGCGCTGGAGAGAGACCCCGACAATGCCGAGACGCTGCATCTCATGGCGCTGGTCTGTTTCAACGCCGGCCAGTTCGACCACGCGGTCGAATGGATATCGCAGGCGATCCGGCGCCAGCCAAGGACCGGCTATCTGACGCTGCTCGGCACGGCACTGCTCAACCTCAAGCGAAACGATGATGCGCTGCTTGTGTTCGACAAGGCGGCGCAGCTTCAGCCCGGCGATGCATCGCTGTGGCACAATCTCGGCAACGCCTGCATCGAGTGCGGCCGCCCGCGGGAGGCGATCACCAGCTTTCAACGTGCGCTTGCGATCGATCCCGCCCATTGGGATGCCGCGTATAAAGCGGGCGTGATGCTGCAGCAGGAACGCCGCCTCGAGGAGGCGCTGGCCTGTCTCGACATTTGCACGAAGCTCAAACCGGACGATCCCGCGGTCTTGCACATCCGCGCGATGGCGCTGCACGGCCTCAACCGGTTCGAGGAGGCCTTGAGCGACAACCAGCGCGCCCATGCGCTCGATCCGCAGGATCCCTTCATCCAGAACAATCTCGGGAGCGACCTTGCCGCGCTCGGCCGTTGCGAGGAGGCCCTGTCCTGGTTCGATTCCGCGCTGCAGGTCTCGCCCGATTTCATCGGCGCCCTCAACAACAAGGGCTACGCGCTCACCCTGTTGCATCGCTTCGACGAGGCCTTCGCCGCCTATGGCCGCACCATGCAGATCGATCCCGACAACGCGCAGGCTACCTGGGACACCGCGCTGTTGAACCTGCTGCTGGGCAATTTCGCGGCCGGCTGGCCCGGACGCGAGGCCCGCTTCCGGCTGCCGGCTCTCCCGATCAGCTACCCGAAATTCCTGCAGCCGCTTTGGCTCGGCGAAGGCGACATCGCAGGCCAGACCATTCTGCTCTATGGCGATGAGGGGCTTGGCGACACCATCCAGTTCGTGCGTTATGTGCCGCTCGTCGCCGCGCGCGGCGCGCGCGTGGTTCTTGCGGTCGAAGAGGCGGCCCGGCCGCTGCTTGCGGGCATGCCGGGCGTGGCGCAATGTCTGGCGAAATCGGCGGTGCTGCCGCCGTTCGACACCTATTGCCCGATCTCCAGCCTGCCGCTCGCCTTCTCCACCACTCTCGAGACGATTCCCCACGGCGCAAATTATCTGCCTCCGCCCCCCGCCGATCGCCTGCAGGCGTGGGCGGCGCGGCTCGGCGACCACGACCGTCTGCGCGTTGGCCTGGTCTGGTCCGGCAACCCCCGCCATATGAACGACCGCAACCGCTCGATCGCGCTCAAGCGCCTTGCGCCGATCCTCGACGTCGATGCGGCCTTCATCAGCCTGCAAAAGGACCCGCGGCCGGACGACAGCGCAACCCTTGCCGGCACCGCCATTCTCGACCCGAGCTCCGAGCTCACAAACTTTGCCGAGACGGCCGCCTTGATCTCCTGCCTCGATCTGGTCATCACGGTCGACACCAGCGTCGCCCATCTCGCCGCCGCACTCGGCCGGCCGACCTGGATCCTGCTGCCCTTCACGCCGGACTATCGCTGGCTGCTCGATCGCGACGACAGCCCGTGGTATCCGACCGCGCGCCTGTTCAGGCAGAGCAAGGCCGGCGACTATCAAAGCGTGGTCGAACGCATCCGTGCGGAGCTGAAGACCCTGGTCGCGACAAAGAAATAACACGCGCTCCGACTATAGACGCCCCTATCGACGGCTGGACGGCAGCCGTCAGAAAACAGGCATCAGCATGACACGAACACGATCTTTCCCCCTCGTCCGAACGGCGGCCTGGACGATCCTGGCAGCGATGGTCACGCTGGCCGCGCCTGCACGGGCGCAGACCTACGATCCGAACTATCCGGTCTGCCTTCAGGTCTATCAGAGCATGGTGGACTACTATTTCGAGTGCGCCTACACCTCGATTCCGCAGTGTCAGGCCTCGGCATCGGGCCGCGCGGCACAATGCGTGGTTAATCCCTATTATGCCGGACCGAAGGTCGGGCCCGGCCGGCACAAGAAGCGGACGCACGCGTATTGAAAATGGATTGGCTCGAGCCCGAAACTCCTACACCTCTCCCGTAGGGAGAGGTCGGATCGCATCGAAAGATGCGATCCGGGTGAGGGGTTACGGTCCCTCGTGAACGCTGAGTCCCCTCACCCGGATTGCGCGCGGCGCAATCCGACCTCTCCCCGTCGGGGAGAGGTGTACGTCGCGGCGATCAATTGACCCCAACGGCATGCAACGCAAAGCGACCCGCGCTACTCGCGAAGCGTCTACCTTCGCGCCGCCTTCACATCCCTGGCGGTGACGGCATCCTGATAGCTGTTGCCGAAATGGGTGCGGAGGTAGTTCACGACGGCGGCGATCTGGTCGTCGCTCATCATCTCGCCGAACGGCGGCATGGCGCGGCGGCCGTTGAGGACGAGATCGATGGCGTAGCCGCTGGCTTCGAGATTGCGGTTGGTGACCAGCGACGGGTAGCTGCCGGCCCCGCTCGCGCCCATCGCATCGACCATGTGGCAGCCGCGGCAGACGTTCACATAAAGCTCCTCGCCGCTCATTTCGACAAAGCGGTAGCCGGAGGAGAAGGTGCGGCTCTTGACGGGCGGTGCATCGTCGGCGCCGAGCGCCGGCCAGATCAGCTGCATCGACAGCGCCGCCAGCAGCACGCCTGCGGCCTGCCTTACGCTCAGCGTCGTGCGCCACATCATGTCTTGATCACCCGGTCATGCAAGCGGCCGATGGCATCGAGCGAGGAGAGGATCGCGCCTTCCTGCCAGGCGGGCAGCGCGGATGCATGTTCGCCCGCGAGCAGGATGCGGCCGTCGATCTCGCAGAGATTGCGATAGTGCTGCTTGCGCGCGTCCTCCGACCACTCGCCGCTGCAGCCGAGCGTGAACGGCACCCGGTGCCAGCCGACCGCGATGCCGGTCTCGAACTCCGACTTGTATTGCGGATGGATGGCCGCGCCGAACTCGACCGCGCGCGCCACGCGCTCGTCTGGCGGCATGGCCGTGAACTCGAAGGAATTGGCGCCCTCGAACAGATAGGCGCCGAGCAGGATGCCGCGCCCGCTCCTGTTGAAACCGCTGTTGGGATAGGCGATCTGGCGGATCGGCAGATCCGTATAGCTGATGCCGCCATAGATCGCGTCGTCCTCCTCCCAGAAGCGGCGCTTGAACTGCAGCCCGATCTTCACTGACCCCGCATAGGGCACGGCGTCGATCGCCGCCTTCATCGCCGCGCCGACATTGATCGGCAGCTGGCTCAGGATCGACAGCGGGATCGTGCACAGGCACCAATCGGCGGTCATCTTCTGCGGCTGCGCGGCGGGCTTCTGAGCGTCGACATAGGTCACGGTGACGCCGCGATCATTCTGCCAGATCTCCGTGACCTTGGCATTATAGCGGATGAGATCGCCGACCTCGCGCGCAAAGGCCTTGCCGATCATGTCCATGCCGCCGACCGGCTGGAACATCGTGGTCTGGAAATTGTAGTTGGCGAAATTCTGCAGATAGCGCCACAGCCGCGACTTCAGGATCTCCGACAGGCCCACGGGTTCGCTCGGCTGTGGCATGGCCGACAGGCCGCCACCCGGCGGCTTGGCGTAGCCGCGATATTCGGAGGTGATCAGGTTCGCGTCGTATCTATAGTCACGGTCGAGCGCGCCCCAGGATTGCAACGCAAGCAGGAGGATTTCCTTGTCCTCCTTGGACACGGCCTCATCGAGCTTGCCTTGACTTGCGACTTTCGCCAGCAGCTCCGAAATCTGGCCCTGGAAATCGGCCTTCACCGCGCGGATTCGCTGCGGCGCGCCGCCGAAGGCGCGCGAGGCGTGAAGATAGGCGTTGTGATTGAGCTGGATGAAGGGCTCGAGCGCGACGCCGAGCCGCTTGCAATAATCCAGCAATGCGCGGTGGTGATAGGGAATCCGCCACGGGCCCGGGTTGAGATAGAGGCCGTCCGCGAAGGCGCAGGTCTGCCTGGCGCCGCCGAGTTCGACGAAAGTATCGCCGCCGCGCAGCGTCCAGTTGCGGCCGCCCGGTCGGCTGTTGAACTCCAGCACCTGCACCTTGTAGCCGGCCTTGCGCAGCTCCAGCGCCGCCGTCAGGCCGGCAAGACCGGCGCCGAGAATCAGCACCGAGGCCCCTTTCGGATCGCCCTCCAGCCGGATCGGGCCGTCGTAGCGGGATTCCGAGGCAAAACCGAGCGCGGTCATCGCGTGATACATCGCGGCACTGCCGGCCATCGTGCCGATCAGCGAGAGCAGGTCGCGTCGTCGGACCGTGAGAGGCTCGTCCTGCATCTATCTTCGATCGCCCCCAACCCTGGAGGCGACAAAGGAAACGGCTCGCGCCGCATCTGTCAAGGAAGCGCGGGCCTGCCTGCCTCGCACAACACGTGTTGTTGATCCTTCCTCGCCTCGCCCCGCGCACGGGGAGAGGCCGTATCGCATCGAAGATGCGATACGGGTGAGGGGGAGTCTCCGCGCACTGATCTCGGTCCGAAGGCGCGGATAAAGCCCCTCACCCCTACCCTCTCCCCGTGAAGAACGGGGAGAGGGAGAAGACAGGGGGAGATCAATACGCCCTTGCGAAGTCGCCTTCCTGCTTGATCTCGGCAAATTGCGGGTAATGCGCGGCCCAGGCCCTGGCCTTCGCTTTTGTCAGCGCGTTGAGGCTTTCGAGCACCCTCACGCCATCCTCGCGCAGGCTCGCCGCAACCGCGGCGCGATCGGGGAAATGCCGCCGCACGGCATCGAGCCAGATGGTCCGCCCCGCAAGGAAGCCGCCCGCGCCCGCCGCATAGGCATAGTCCAGCACCCGCTCGAACCGATCGGGCGCAGCCCCCGCCGACAACAGCACCCAGGGGATGCGCCGCTCGGCACAAATATCGCCGATGGCGTCGAACTGGTCTTGTGCAGCTTTCGCCGCGGCGCTGCCATCGCGCGGCGGCAGGGAATTGGCGGCGAGCGGGCTTTCCAGCTTCAGCAGGTCCACGCCATATTCGGGCCTTGCGAACTCGTGCACGCTGTCGATTACGAGTTGCGGCAGCTTGGAGGGCGATTCCACATAATCGGCGGTGTGATTGGCGCTGCCGAGGAACGGATAGACCAGCAGCTCCAGCACGTAAGCTATATCGAAACGCGCGCAATCCTCACCGATCTCGCGCACGAATTTCTGCTGATGCTCGACCACCGCTCTGTCGGCATCCGGCCGGTACCAGGCCAGCACTTTCACCGCATCGCCGCCGATGGCGCGGATCTTCTCCACGCTCCAATTGGCGATCGCGCGAGATTTGCGACCGCCCGGCGTCTCCTCGACGCGGTGCTCCTCCAGCGTCACGATCAGGCCGCAGCGCGGCGGCAACAAATCGATCGCGGCGGGCACGGCAAAATTCGGATCGAACAGCATCGAGCTGCAATATGGCGACAACGCCTCGACCAAAAGCCGCTTGGCCGCGGTGACGTCGGCATACTCGACTTGATCCCTGGTGATGCCCTTGGCCTGCGCAATCGCCTCGAACAGCGGCGGGCGCTGGTCGAGCGCGACCATGCGAAAATGGCCGCCCGCATCTGCAAGCCGCGCCAGGCCGCGGTTCTTTCCAATCGTTCTCATCGCGTGGTCCTCATGAAAGCGAGACAATCGTCGATTAAGGGGATCGCGGCGCGGCCGCCGGCGCGGGTGCATTTCAGCGCGGCCGCGGCGGAGGCAAACGCCATCGCCTCGCCAACCGCAAGCCCGCCGCCGATGGCAAAGGCATAGGCGCCGTGGAACACGTCGCCGGCGCCGGTGGTGTCGATGGCATCGACCGGGAATGCGGGCAGCTGATGCAGGCGGCCTTCCTCGATGAAGCTCACACCGTCACGCCCGCGCGTCACGGCGACGACGCGGCAATCGAAGCGGGTGATGCTCCTGAGCGCCGCATCGTTGGCCGTCCCGGCAAAATTCTTCAGCGCCGGCTCGGAGAAGACGGCGTGGTCGGTCAGCGGCAGCAATTGCTCGAACACATTCCGCTCGGCCATGTCGGCATCGAGGATGGTCGGAATGCCCGATCGCCGCGCGCGGGAAAACAGCGCGACCGCGCCGTCGACCCAGCGCGGATCGGCGAGCACGGCGGCAGCGCCTGCGACCTCTTCGAGCGGCAGCCAGTCGGCCTCAGCCGGAAAGCGACCGCGGAAATTCACGATCTGGCGTTCGCCGTTTTGGTCGACGATCACGCCGGAGACCGAGGAGCGTCCGCCGGGAAACAGCCGGAAATGGCTGACATCGACGCCTTCGCGCGACAGCCCCTCGCGCATCTCATGTCCCGCGGCATCGTCGCCGCCGCGGCCCCAGAAGGCGGGCCGCCCGCCGAGCCGCGCCACCGCGACGGCCGCATTCGCCGCCATGCCGCCGCCAGTCGTGGCATATTCGCCGGCGCGGATCTTCTCGCTGCCGCCGGCAAACGGCTTCTCCACCTGCCAGATCTGGTCGAGCGCGGACAGGCCGAGACAGATGATGCGCGCGCCCCTGGCGCGGGCCGCAAATGCATCCCAGGCGGCTCCTTGCGCGGTCACGACGGCACCTTCAGGACAGCACCTTTCACGACAAGACCTTTCACGAGAGCACCTGGCCATTGTCGGCATCGAACAGATGCGTCTTGCCGGGTTGCGGTGACAACGCCAGGCGATCGCCGACCCGCGGCCGCAATGCCGGATCGACGCGCGCGATCGCGGAAGCGCCGGCGAGATCGAAATGAATCAGGGTGTCGGAGCCCAGCGGCTCGACCAGTTTGACGGCGATGGGCATGCCGGCGGACGCGCTGGGCGCCACCGCAAAATGCTCTGGCCGGATGCCGAGCACGGCCTTGCCGCCGGCCCTCCTCAGCCGCGCCTGGCTGTCGCCATTGAGCGCAACCGCAGTGCCGTCATGCGACAGCGCCACGCCCTCGCCGCGCAACTCGACGGGAAAGAAGTTCATGGTCGGCGAGCCGATGAAGCCGGCGACGAACTGGTTCGACGGCCGCTCATAGACCGCTTCCGGCGTATCATATTGCTGCACGCTGCCCGACTGCAGCACCACGATGCGGTCGGCCATGGTCATAGCCTCGACCTGGTCATGGGTGACGAAGACCATGGTGGTCTTGAGCTGTTGCGACAGCGCCTTGATCTCGGCCCGCACCTGGCCGCGCAGCTTGGCATCCAGGTTGGAGAGCGGCTCGTCGAACAGGAACGCTTTCGGGTTGCGGACGATGGCGCGGCCCATGGCGACGCGCTGGCGCTGGCCGCCGGAGAGCTCCTTCGGCTTGCGGTCGAGATAAGGCTCGATGTGCAGCAGCGCCGCCGCGCGCTTCACCCGCGCATCGATCTCCGCTTTGGGAAGCCCTCGCAGCTCCAGCGCAAACGACATGTTTTCGTAGACCCGCATATGCGGATAGAGCGCGTAGTCCTGGAACACCATGGCGATGTCGCGCCGCGCCGCCGGCACGCCATTGACGCGCTCGCTGCCGATATAGAGCTCGCCGGCGCTGATCGGCTCGAGACCTGCGATGATACGCAGCAACGTCGACTTGCCGCAGCCGGAGGGGCCGACGAATACCACGAACTCATGATCGGCAATCTCCAGGTTGAGATCGTGGATCACGGTGTAATTGCCGTAGCGCTTGACCAGATTGCGGATCGAGATCGAGGCCATCGCAGCTCAATCCAGCGCCAGCACGGGCTTGATCAATTCGCCTTGCGCGAAACGGGCGAAATTCTCGGGCAATCTGGCGAGGCCGAACTCGCCGTCGACGAGGACGCAGTACTCGTCCCTGTAGCGGCGCAGCAGCTCGACATTCGGCGCGAAATCCCCGATCGGGAAATAGAAGGTGCGGATCATGTAGAAATCCTTGCGCCGGAACACCGGGCCCTCGGCGATAGTCCAGGGCGCGGCATTCTCGCCGACCAGAACCACCGCGCCGTGCGGCAGCACCACCTCGATGCCGAGATTGCGCGCGGCATGCGCGCCCGAGCATTCGACGATCAGCGCAAAGCGTTGCGAGGTATCGCCCACGGGATACGGTTTCGCGCCAAAGGTTTGCGCGATGGTCAGCCGGGTCGCGTTGGGATCGGAGATACGGATATCGTCAAAACCGAAGCTCTTCAGCGCCAGCACGACGCCGAGGCCCACCGGCCCCGCGCCCGTCACCAGCACCGGCCCGGCTTCGCTCGGCGGCACGATGCGGCTCGCGAAGCGCACGGCGTGGCCCGAGGTGCCGATCACGTCGAGCAGAAGCGGCGCGAGAGAATCCTCGATATCGTCGGGCACCGGCAACAGGCAGTTCTCCGGCACCGGCACATATTCGGCATAGCCACCCGGCCTGTTCCAGCCGATCAGGCTGGAGACCTCCAGGCACATCTGGGTGTCGCCGCGCCGGCAGGCCGCGCAGCGGTCGCAATGGACGGGGATGTAGACCGCGCAGCGCTTGCCGTGCATGCGGTGGCCGGGCTGTTCGACCACGCCGAAGATCTCATGGCCTGCGGTGAACTGCGCACCCTTGTGCCAGAGCTTGAAGTCCGAGCCGCACAGCGCGGTGCGCGACACCCGCACCAGCACCTCGCCCTTGGCGACGTCAGGCATTGCCACGCGCTCGATGGTGATGCGCTCGTGGCCGTGGAACACCGCGGCCTGCATGATGGAATTGGGACGCACCGGAGCCGTCATGACACTCACCTACCCTTTCACCGCCCCTAAGGTCAGGCCCGCGACCAGCCAGCGCTGCACCAGCATCGCCAGCACCAGCGGCGGCAGCGCGATCAGCGTCGCGGCAGCCATCAGCACGCCCCAGTTGGTCGAGCCTTCGCCGACGAAATTGAACGCGGCCGCGATCAGCGTCTTGCTGTCGCCGTTGGACAGCACCAGCGCGAACAGGAAGTAATTCCAGGAGAACACGAAGGCGAGGATCGCCGCCACCGCAACGCCAGAGCCGACCAGCGGCAGCGCGATCCGCCACAGGATGCGGGTGATGCTGCAACCGTCGACCTGCGCTGCCTCGAACACGCTGCGCGGGATGTTGTCGAAGGACGGCAGCAAGACCCAGATCACGATCGGCAGCGTGATCACGGCATGGCTCAGGATCAGCGCGGTGTAGGAGCCGATCAGGCCGACCTGCCGGAACATCACATACCACGGCAGCAGGAACAGCGTGCCGGGCGCCATCCGCGCTGCCAGCGTCAGGATCGCCGGCCAAACGACGCGCGTCCACGACACCGCAAACGCCGCCGGAATGCCGAAGAGAAGCCCGAGCCCGGCCGAGCCGATGGTCACGATCAGGCTGTTCACGGCATAGGAGAAGAACGGCGTGGACTTGATCAGCTGGCTGTAATTTTCAACCGTCGGCGAAAAGATCAGCGTCGGCGGATAGGCCGTGACCTCGAACGACGGTTTGAGGGAGGAGAGCACCATCCACACCACGGGCGCCATGATGAGAATGCCGGCCAAGACAAGCTGCAGCGTGTTCAGTCGGCGCAACAGTCCATCGCTGATCGGGCTTCCGTTCATCGGCCCTCACCACGCCACCGCGCTGCGCAGGCGGTTGAAGGCCAGCACCGCACCGAACACGATCGCCGTCAGCGTCAGCATCAGCGCCGACGCATAGCCGATGTTGAAGAACTCGAACCCGACCCGGAAGCCGTAGATGTTGAGCGTATTGGACGCATTGCCCGGGCCGCCCTGGGTGGTGATGTAGATGATGTCGAAGAAGCGCAACAGGTCGACGCTGCGCAGGATGGTCGCGGTGACGATGGTCGGCAACAATAGCGGCAGCGTGATGCGCTGGAAGGTCCTGAACGGCGAGGCGCCGTCGATCTGCGCGGCCTCGTAGACGCTGGGCGGCAGCGATTGCAGGCCGCCCAGCACGATCAGCGCGACATAGGGCGTCCATTGCCAGCTGTCGATCAGCGCCACGGTCGGGATCACCCAGACGGGAGACGCCAGCCAGTCCGACGGCGGCAGCCCGAGCGAGGTGAGGACGTAGTTGGCCGCGCCGAGCGAGGGATCGAGGATCACGAGCCACATCATGCCGGCAACGACGGGCGGCATCATGAACGGCGAGATGAAGAGCGAGCGCACGATGCCCGACAGCCGCCTGGCGTGGAACAGCACCAGCGCCAGCCACACCCCGAGCACGAGTTGCAGCAAAAGCGACAGCACATAGAGCGCAAGCGTCACCCACAGCCCGTGCCAGAACTCATTGTCCGAAACCAGCTTGGCGTAGTTGGCGAGGCCGGCGAAGGATTGCCTGCCGGTGGTCGAAAAGCTCTGGAACGACAGCCAGACGGTATAGACAAGCGGGAACGCGATCATGCCGACGGTGAACAGCACCGCCGGCGCCGACAGCGCAGCAAGCTCCAGCCGCTGCCGGCCGTGCGCGGACGCCTCAGTACCTTGCTCCATCGCGACGCTTTCGACTGCCGCCATCACGTTACGCCCGGCCGCCCCTCGCAAGACGCCGGGTCCTTTTCCTGCCTATTTCTGGGCAATCAGCGCATCAAGCGCCTTGTCGGCGTCGGCGCAGGCCTGGTCGACGCTCTTCTGGTTCAGGATCAGATCCTGCACGGCCTGGCCGATGAACTCGCGCGATTCCGGGTTCGCAACGATCGGATAGCCGACCTCGGAGGAGCCCTTCGCGGCCAGCACGTCGAGCGCGGCTTGCCATCGTTTGCGCACCGGCTCTTCCTCGATCCATTTGCGGTAGTCCGGATCATCGGCCACCGACGAGCGCGGCGGCGCGATGCCCTGCACGGCCATCAATTTCTGCACCGCCGGGCTCGTCGCCCATTGCACGAAGTACCAGGCGGCATCCGGCTGCTTGCTGGTGGCGGACACCGCCATGCCCCAGCCGATCGCGGTCGGCACTTGCCCGGCCTCGCCGGCCGGGAACGGAATCAGCGCGGTGTCCTTCAGCCGCTCGCCGCCTTCCATCACGGTGCGCAGCTCGTTTGAGGATTCGAAGGCCATGGCGGCGCGGCCCGACCGGTACAGCGCGGAGATCTGGTAGAAGCTGTAATTGACGACGCCGGGCGGCCCGTACTCGCGCAGCAGGCGGCTGTAAGTGTCGAGCGCCTCCTTGCCCTTCGCAGAGCACAGCGCGGATTTGCCGTCCATGATGTAGCTGCCGCCGATATTGTGCAGCATGTTGGAGAAGGTGTAGGCGACCGCCGGCTTCAGGCCGCGCGAGACGAACGGCGTCAGCACATTGTCGCAGGCCTTGATCTTCTTCGCGGCGGCCTCGACATCGGCAATCGTCTTCGGCTCGTCGACGCCGCATTTCCTGAACACGTCGGTGCGGTAATAGAGGATCGGACCCTCGATGTTCATCGGCAGGCTGGTGAGCTTGCCGCCATAGGTCGCGGCCTTCAGGAGCGCCTGGCTGAGGCCCGCCAAATCATAGTCCGGCGCGACCTCGGTCTTGGTCATCGCGCCGAGATCGGCATACCAGCCGGCGGCGGCGAATTGCGCGCCCTCGCGCGAGGGCAGCGTCATGAAGACGTCGACCTCGTCGCTATGCGCATTCATCACGGTGACCAGGCGCTGGCGCATCTGCTGCTCCTGGTAGCTGTCGACCTTGAGCGTCATGCCGGTCAGCTTCTCGAAATCGGCCTTGTGCGCCAGCAGCGCCTGCGACACCGGATTGTTGTTGGCGAGGAAGGTGACGGTCTTGCCCTGGAACTTCTTCCAGTCGAAATCGGCCGCCTGCGCGGCTGAAGCGACCATGCCGGCCGCGAGACAGGAGATGGTGAAGCGCGCGAGTGCGGCCCTGGCCGTCATTGCAATCCTCCCTGATCGCGGGCGTTGTTTCGCCTTCGCCGGTTCAAGCCGGCCATTTGAAAACGGTTTCATCCTAGGCCCTAGGCAACCGCTGTCAAGGCAGCCCAAAGCATGACATCTCCTGCAAATAAAGATGGACATCGAAGCGGCGGAGGATCAATATTTCAATGTAACGTTACATTTCCGACATCGTCTGCTTCAAGATGGCCTTGGCGTCCGAGAAAGCTTCCAAGCAAGGCATCCGTGCGGTCGCGGCGCAAGCCGGCGTCTCGATCGCCTCGGTCTCGCGCGCGCTCAACAATCCTGACACGGTCAGCGCCTCGCTGCGTGCGCGCATCGCGCAGGCGGTGGAAGAGGTCGGCTACATCCCGCATGCGCCGGCCCGGGCACTGTCGTCGCGCCGCTCGCGCACGCTGGGCGCGATCGTGCCGACCATCGACAACACGATGTTCGCGCGCGGCATCGCCGCCTTGCAGAAATATCTCTCCTCCGTCGGCTACATGCTGTTCCTCACCACCAGCGGCTACGATCTCGACGTCGAGCTGCAGCAGGCGCGCAACCTGATCAGCCGCGGCGTCGACGGTCTCGTGCTGCGCGGTGATTGCCATCACGACGCCCTGCGCAAGATGCTGGCCGACACCGGCATTCCCTTCATCAATGTCGGCGTCTACCGGCCCGACCGGCCCTACCCCTGCGTCGGCACCGACAATGAAGGCGCCGCGCACCGCGCCGCGTCGCATGTGATCGAGCTCGGCCACAAGCGGATCGGCATCGTCTCCGCGCTCCAGCGCAACAACGATCGCGCCGGCGCCCGCGTTGCCGGCTTCCATCGCGCGCTGGCCGAGAACAATCTGCCGATCCGGCGCGAATGGCATGTCGAGGTGCCCTACACACTGGACGATGCGCGCGAGGCCGCGCGCTATCTGCTCAGCCTGAAGGAGCGTCCGACCGCGGTGGTCTGCGGCAATGACGTCATCGCCTATGGCGTGCTGCTCGAAGCCGAGCGAAGCGGCTTTGCCGTGCCGCGCGAGCTCTCGGTGGTCGGCTTCGACGATCTCGACTGGAGCCGGCATCTGCGCCCGAGCCTCACAACCATCCAGGTGCCGACGGCTGCGACCTGGCAGCGCGCCGGCGAATATCTGGTGCGGCATCTCGCCGGCGAGCAGACCATCATGCATCACGAGGTCGACTATTCGCTGATCGTGCGCGAATCTACCGCCGCCCCGCCCCGCTCGGCAAAATAGCAGAGGTTCACCGTGATGCATCCCTCCGTCTCGCGCCTGCCGGCCTCGCAATATGCGACCGGCACGGTGGTCGCCGTCGACGGCGGCTTTCTGGCGGGCCGAGCGCGTCGGTCGCGGTTTCTTACCTCTCCCCAGCGGGGAGAGGTCGGATTGCGAAGCAATCCGGGTGAGGGCCGCAGTTCCCTCAATCGACCGTAACCCTCACCCGATTTGCTATCGCAAATCGACCTCTCCCATGCGGGAGAGGTAATCTTCGCTACGGCGCCGCTTCAACCCCGAACTCGCCAACTTATCCGTTGCGATCCGGCACCGCAGCTTCCGCGAACGTCGCCATGCCCACGTGAAGCGCGCACGCGGCGCGCGCCAGCGGCAGCGCCAGGGCGGCGCCCGAGCCCTCACCGAGCCGCAAGTCGAGATCCAGCAAGGGGCGCGCATCAAGCGCGTCCAGCACGAGGCGATGCCCCTGCTCGGCGGAGCGATGCGAGAAGATCAGATAGGGTCGGCAGGAGGGATTGAGCCGCGTGGCCGCAAGTGCCGCGACCGTAACGATGAAACCGTCGATGAGCAGCGGAATGCGCCGTTGTGCCGCGGCGATGATGGCGCCGGAGATCGCAGCAATCTCGAGTCCGCCGACCGCGCACAGCACGCGCTCGGGCAAGCTGTCCGCCGCAAGTCCACGCCGCCCCAGCGCCGCGTCGATGACGCGCGCCTTGTGCGCACGGCCCGCCGCATCGATCCCGGTGCCGTGGCCTGCAATCGCCTCCGCCGTCACTTGCAGCAGCGCGGCGGCAATGGCGGCGGCGCTGGTGGTGTTGCCGATGCCCATCTCGCCGAGGATGAGAAGATCGGGCCTGCTTGCGGCCGCGCGCGCAACCGCGCGCCCGCCGCAGTCGAAAGCAACGGCAAGCTCGGCCGCTTCGAGTGCGTCTTCGCGGCTGAAATCGCGGGTGCCGCGGCGCGGCTTGTCGGTGACGACGCCATTCATCGGCGCTTCCGCCAGCGTACCGGCATCGACGATCTCGAGCCGCGAGCCGAGCTCGCGCGCCAGCACGGAGATCGCCGCGCCTCCGGCGCAGAAATTCGCCATCATCGCGATGGTCACCTCCTGCGGATAGGCGGAGACGCCCTGCGCGACGATGCCATGGTCGGCGGCAAACACCGTGATCGGCACATGTGCCGCACGCGGCCGCTCGGTATGCTGCAGGCCGGCCAGCTCGATCGCCAGGGTCTCCAGCCGTCCCAGCGCGCCGGTCGGCTTTGTCAACCGATCCTGCCGCGCGCGGGCGGCTTCACGATGATGCGCGGAGGAGGCGGGACAGTCTTCGTAAACCCAGCCGGGCAGGCATTTGTCGTGCATTGGCTCGCTCACACCGATCTGCGCTTCAAGATATAGCTGTCCATGATCCAGCCGTGCCGCTCCCGCGCGGCGCGCCGCTCGGCGATGATCGTCGCGCCGACATCGGCGAGCGCGCCCGACAGGACGATCTGATCGGGCATGCCGAGATAGGCGCCCCACCAGATGTGAATGTCCTTTGGCTCGAGCACCTCGAACGCCGTGCCGCCGTCGAGCATCACCACCACGGTGTCGACACCGGCGGGCCAGCCGCCATCGCGCAGGCGCCGGCCGGTCGTGACCAGAAACGGCGCGCCGATCTCGTTGAGCGGCAGCGCATGCGCCGCGCACAGCGCCTGGATCGCGGTGATGCCCGGGATCACCTCGAGCTGCGGCAGCGGATCGAGCCGTCGCGCAATCCGCAGGCTCGAATCATACAGCGAGGGATCGCCCCAGATCAGCAGCGCCACCCGCCCTTCCCTGCCGAGATGCTGCCCGATCTCGCGCGACCAGATCGCGGCAATGGCATCGTGCCAGTCGTCGACGCCGGACCGATAGTTCTCGCGCGCGTTGTCGCGCACCGGCAGGTCGAACTCGACCACCCGCGTCGCCTCGTTGGTCAGCACGTCGGCGCAGATCTGTCGCCGGAGATCGGCCAGATCGGATTTCTCCTCGCCCTTGCGCGGGATCAGGATGAGGTCGGCGGCATTGATCGCATCGACCGCCTTGCGGGTGAGATGCGCGGGATCGCCGCAGCCGATGCCGATCAGGGACAGCGTCAGCGTCATGGCTCTTCGGCCGCGAGCGAGCCGAACAGGATGATGGCGGTTGCCGTGATGCTCTCTGCGCCAAGCTGCCCGGCAAGCGCCGCGATCGTGGTGCGGACAAAACGCTGGTCGGCGTGGCCGACGGATTCGGCCAGCAGCGCCGGCGTATCCGCCGGCAGGCCATGCTCGATCAGCCTGGCGGCAAGCGCCGGAAAGGTTCGCTTGCCCATGTAGACGGCGGTGGTCGAATGCGGATCGGCCAGCGCCGCCCAGTTGAGATCGTCGGGCAGCTCGCCGCGCACGTCGGCACCGGTGATGAACTGCACGCGGCGCGCGGTGTGCCGCCGGGTCAGCGGAATGCCGGCAACGGCGGCCGCCGCGCAAGCCGCGGTGACGCCGGGAATGATCTCGTAGGCGATGCCGGCGGTGCGCAGCACCTCGATCTCCTCCTCGAGCCGGCCGAAGATGCCGCAATCGCCGGACTTCAGCCGCACCACGGCAGCGCCCGTTGCGGCATAGTCGACCAGCAGGCGGCTGACATGCTCCTGCTTCGCCGACGGCCGCCCTGCGCGCTTTCCGACAGAAACGAGCCGCGCGCCCGCGCGGCCATGATGCAGAATGTCGCCGGAGGCGAGGTCGTCATAGAGCACGACGTCGGCCGCCTTGAGCCGCGCGGCGGCTTTCAGCGTCAGCAGCTCGGGATCGCCGGGACCTGCCGAGACAAAGGATACAAAACCGCTCACCTGTCCTCCGCGATGAGATGAAAGAATGTGCCCGACACCTTGCCCCGTCGCGAGCCGGTCTCGACGACATCGGTCCCATTGGCGTCGCGGACGCTCGCAAGTGCCGCATCGGGCTGGGCGAGAATGGTCGCATAGTGAAATTCGTGGCCGCGCAGCTGCGCGCCGGCGCCGTAGCCCGGCATCGGCGATGTCAGCGCAGCCTTGCGATAGCCGAGATGCATCTTGCGCCTGGCAAAGCTGGTTTCGAGACCGAGCAGGCCTGTCATGGCGTGGCGCCTCTCCTCCTTGTCGACGAGTCCCGCGCCGAGCACCATATAGCCCCCGCATTCGCCATGCACGGCGCGAGTCTCCGCGAAGGCGCGCAGGCGCTTGCTGAAATTGCCGTTCGCCGCCAGCCGGCCGGCATGCAATTCCGGATAGCCGCCGGGCAGCCAGGCGACATCGGCGCCTTC
This sequence comes from Bradyrhizobium sp., assembly GCA_035293585.1. Classification (GTDB taxonomy): domain Bacteria; phylum Pseudomonadota; class Alphaproteobacteria; order Rhizobiales; family Xanthobacteraceae; genus Bradyrhizobium. The sequence continues at coordinate 25,757 of DATGMN010000041.1, forward strand.
ATCGGGCCCCTCATCGGCGAGCGGCGAGAACGGCATGATCTCCGCGCCCGCCGCGCGCCAGCCTTCGAGGATATGCGGATAGATGAAGGAGAACGCCGCATCGCGCGCCAGCGCGATGCGCTGCCCCGGCGGCGTGATACGCCGCTCGCGGGATGCGTCGAGCTTGGCAAGACCTGCCGCGCCCTCGGCCAGCTTAAGCAGCGCATCGAGATCAACCCGCTCTGCCACCAATCGCGCCGCCTCACCGATCAAATCGTTGAGACGGTGCAGCTCCTCCGCCTGCACCAGCCCCAGATGCCGCTCCGGCAACGCAATCGGCGCATGCCGCGGCAGCGCGCCGAACACCGGAATGTTCACGCCTGCCATCGCGCGGCGGATCAGGTCCTCATGGCGCGGGCTCGCGACGCGATTGAGCACGACGCCCGCGACGCGTACGCCCGGCCGGAAATCGCGCAAGCCCGCGGCGACGGCAGCGGCCGTCTGCGCCTGCCCCGCCGGATCGAGCACGAGCAGCACCGGCCAGTCCATCAACTCCGCGATATCCGCGCTGGCGCCGGTGCCGGAGCGTCCCGGCGTCGCGACGCCGTCGAACAGGCCCATCGAACCTTCGGCGAGCACGAGATCCGCGTCCTGCCCGCGCGCAACCAGCGCCGCGATGGTCTCGCGCGGCATCGCCCAGCTGTCGATATTGACGGAGGTCCGGCCGGTCGCGGCCGCATGGAACGCGGGATCGATATAATCAGGCCCGCTCTTGAAACATTGCACGGCAAGCCCGCGATCGCGATAGGCGCGCGCCAGCGCCAGCGTCAACGTGGTCTTGCCGGTGCCGGAGGCCGGCGCCGAGATGAGAAGCGCGCGCGGCATCACGTCGTCTCCGGAAAGCGCGGCGCGGTACCGATCGGACGATAGCGGCGGTCGTAATCGGCGGCATAGAGCCTGCTCTCGGCAAACTCATCCGCGCCGATGGTGCGGCCGACCAGGATGATCGCGGTGCGCTCGAGCTGTTCGCCAAGCGCCGCATCGAGCGTGCCAAGCGTGGCGCGCAGGATTTTTTCGTCCGGCCAGCTCGCGCGCCAGACCACGGCGACCGGGCAGTCCGCGCCATAATGCGGCATGAGCTCGGCGATCACCTTGTCCAGCACATGCACGGAAAGATGGATCGCGAGCACTGCGCCGGTTGCGGCGAATGCCGCCAGCCTTTCGCCCTCCGGCATCGCGCTCGCCCGCCCCGAGCTGCGCGTCAGCACCACCGATTGCGCGAGGCCGGGCAAAGTCAGCTCGGCCTGCAGCGCCGCGGCCGCCGCGGCAAAGGACGGCACGCCGGGCGTGACGGTGAAGGGAATGCCGAGCTCGCGCAGCCGGCGCAGCTGTTCTCCCATCGCCGACCACACGGAGAGATCGCCGGAATGCAGCCGCGCGATGTCCTGGCCTTGCGCATGCGCGGCCCTCATCTCATCGATGATCGCATCAAGCGACAGCGGCGCGGTGTTGACGATGCGCGCGCCTTCAGGGCAATGCGCCAGGATCTCCTGGGGCACCAGCGACCCGGCGTAAAGGCAGACCGGGCAAGCTGCAATGAGGTCGCGTCCGCGCAGCGTGATCAGGTCGGGCGCGCCGGGACCGGCGCCGATGAAATGCACCGTCATGCACCCGCTCCCTTCACGGCGCTCCATTGCACCACGGCGCGCGATGCATCCCAGGACCGGAAGCCGCCAAGCGGCGCCGCATGGGCGATCTCGATCCGCATCAGCATGCCGTCATGCCGGCTCTGCAAGTCCGTGAGCAGCGCCTCGGTCTCCAGCGTCACCGCATGCGCGACGATGCGCGCGCCATGCGGCAGCAGCGACCAAGCATGCGCGAACATCGCAGCGTCCAGCCCGCCGCCGAAAAACACCGTATCGGGCTTGTCCAGCCCGGCCAGCACGTCGGGCGCGCGGCCTGCAATGACCTTGATCCGGTGTGCAAGCCCGAATGCGCCGGCATTGCCACGGATGTTCGCGACGCGATCCTCGCGCGCCTCGATCGCGATCGCGCGTCCGCCCGCCAGCGCCCATTCGACCGAGATCGAGCCGGAGCCCGCGCCGACGTCCCACAGCACCTCGTTCGGCCGCGGCGCCAGCGCGGAGAGCGCAAGCGCGCGCATCGGACGCTTGCTGATCTGGCCGTCATGGATGAAGAGATCGTCCGGCAGACCGGAGCAGCGCGGCAGGCCGGCCGCGCCTTCGGCTTGCAGCGCGATCGCGAGCGGGCTCGGCGCGGAAGCATCGACATAGTCGCCTGCCCTGCGCTCGACGATGCTCTCGCGCGGGCCGCCGAGCGCCGACATCGCCCACAGGCGCGACAAGCCCCAGCCGCGCGCGGTGAGCCAGCCCGCAAGGTCGGCCGCGGCCTTGCCGTCGCGCACCAGGCAGATGATGCGTGCGCCGCGGGCGAGCAGCGGAACCAGCCGCTCGAATGGCGCCGCATGCAGCGCGACACAGAGCGTCTCCTCCAGCGCCCAGCCGAGCCGCGCGGCGACGAGCGAGAATGTGGATAATGCGGGATACGCAATCCACTCCTCCCGCGACAGTTTCGCGGCGAGCGCGGAGCCCGCGCCATGCCAGAACGGATCGCCCGAGGCGAGCACCACCGTCGGCCGTCCCCGACACGCCAGCACGGGCGCGATGTCGAACGGCACCGGCCAGGCCCTTCCGCGAGCAGCCGCATCGGCAAGCGCCAGATGCCGCTCGCCGCCGAACACGATCTCGGCTTTCGCAAGCGCCTTTCGACTTGCGTCCGACAGCCCCGAGAGGCCATCTTCGCCGATGCCGACGATGGTCAACCAGGGAAGAGCTGAAGGTTCACTCATGACGCGCGCACTCATTCTGGGCGGAACGGGCGACGCCAACAGGCTCGCCGACGCTCTCGCGCGCGCGAAGATCGACGCGATCTATTCCTATGCGGGCCGCACCAGAATTCCGCTGCCTCACGCGCTGCCGACCCGCATCGGCGGCTTCGGCGGCGCGGCGGGGCTCGCCGAGTTCATCCGCAGCGAAGCCATCACGCATGTGATCGACGCCACCCATCCCTTCGCCGCCGAGATGAGCCGCCATGCGGTCGAAGCCTGCACTGCGACGACCACGCCGCTGCTCGCACTCAAGCGAGCGCCATGGACGCGCACGACGGAGGATCGCTGGATCGAGGTCGCCGACATCGCTGCCGCCGTGGCGGCGCTGCCCGATGCGCCGACGCGGGTGTTCCTTGCCATCGGCCGGCAGCATCTGGCGCCGTTCGCCGCCAAGCCGCAGCATGCTTATACGCTGCGTTTTGTCGATGAGCCCGACGGCACGCTGCCTTTGCCCGATGCCGAGATCATCGTCTCGCGCGGTCCCTTCACGCTCGAAGACGACCGTGCGCTGATGCAGACGCGCGACATCGCATGGCTGGTTGCCCGCAACGCCGGTGGCCTTGGTGCGCGCGCCAAGATCGACGCCGCGCGGGAACTCGGCCTTCCCGTCATCATGATCGCGCGCCCCGAACTGCCCGAACGTCCGCGGGTCGCGCATGTCGAGGATGTGCTGGCGTGGCTCCATCATGACGCGCGCCTCGGGGCATAGACCCAGCGGCCGACGCGGCGTGTCGCCGAATTGCCGATGATCACCAATGTCGCCATGTCGGCCATGTCCGGGCGGGCGTCGTTCAGCGGCACTGTCTCGATGCGCTCCTTCGGCGTGGTCACCGCGTGGGCAAAGATGGCGAGCCGCTCGCCGCAGCCGGCCTCGCGCAGCACGTCGAGCGCGCGCGCAAAGCCTTCCGGCCGGCTCGCCGAGCGCGGATTATAGAGTGCGATGGAAAAATCGGCCTCCGCCGCCAGCCGCAGTCGCTTCTCGATCAATTGCCATGGCTTGAGATTGTCGGAGAGATTGATGGCGCAGAAATCGTGACCGAGCGGCGCGCCTGCGCGCGCGGCTGCCGCCAGCATCGCGGTGACGCCGGGCAGCACGCGGATCGTGACGTCGCGGCATTCGGGCGAGGCTTCCAGCGCCTCGAATACGGCTGATGCCATGGCAAACACGCCGGGATCGCCGGAGGAAACGAGAACGACGCTGCGCCCTTCGGCCGCCAGCTTCAACGCTTCGCGCGCGCGGTCGAGCTCCATGCGGTTGTCGGACGGATGCAGTCGCAAGCCCTCGCGCGCGGGCACCCGGGCGACGTAGGGCGCGTAGCCCAGCACGTCGGTCGCCTCCGCCAGTGCAACCGAGACTTCCGGCGTGATCAGCGCCGAATCGCCCGGCCCAAGCCCCGCGATGGCCAGCCGACCCGTCATTCGCAAAACTCCCGCCGCCGTCCGCGGCCATGCACCAGCACGATCGCGAAATAGGGACAATCGGTCGGCTCGATCTCGCTCAGCCGCGCGACGCGCTCGCCCGGCATGGTGCCGCGCTCGATCAGCCAGGCCTGGTCGAGCCGGCCGGCCGCCTCAAGCGCCCGGCGGATCTTTGCGAGGTTGCGCCCGGTCTTCATGATGACGAGCGCATCCGCGTTGTTGACGCGGCGATTGAGCTCCTCCTCGGGCAGCGTGCCCATCAACACCGTCATCACGTCGTCGCCGAGCGCGATCGGCTGTCCCACGACATTCCAGCAGCCGGCCATGCCGGGAATGCCGGCGATCACATCGACCTTGGCGCGGCCCTGCAGCCGGGAATAGAGATGCATGAAGGAGCCATAGAAGAAGGGATCGCCTTCGCAGAGCACGACGATGTCATCTTCGCGCGCAAGCCGTTCGAGGCGGTCGGCCCATTGGTCATAGAAATCGGCGAGCAGGCGGACATATTCGTCGCTGTCGAAGGCAAGCTCGGTGGTCACGGGGTATTCCATCGGATACTCAGAGACGTCGCGCGAAACAATTCCCTCGACGATGCGGCGCGCCTGGCCGGGCCGGCCCTTCTTGCGGAAATAAGCGATCTGGGTGGCGGCGCGAATCTCGCGATCGGCGCGTACGCTCATCAGATCGGGATCGCCGGGCCCCAGCCCGCAGCAGATGATGCGCCCCATGATCATTCGCTCCTGCTTGCAAGCGCGTTCACGGCGGCCACCGTGATCGCGGACCCGCCGAGCCGTCCCTCGACGGTGAGCGCCGGTACAGGCGGCGCCGCCATCAATGCCGCCTTGGCTTCCGCGGCGCCGACAAAGCCGACCGGGCAGCCGATGATCGCCGCCGGTCGCGGGCAGTCCTGATGTTCCAACATGTTCAACAGATGAAACAGCGCGGTCGGCGCATTGCCGATCGCAACCACCGCGCCGGAAAGATGCGGCCGCCATAATTCCAGCGCCGCGGCCGAGCGCGTGTTGCGCATGGATTGCGCGAGACCGGGCACGGCGGGATCGTCGAGCGTGCAGATCACCGCATTGTTCCGCGGCAGGCGTGCGCGTGTGATGCCCTCGGAGACCATGCGCGCATCGCACAGGATCGGCGCGCCGGCGGCGAGCGCCTCGCGCGCGGCGCGCGCCATGCCTGGCGTAAAGCGGATGAAACGTTCCAGGCCGACCATGCCGGCGGCATGGATCATGCGCACCACCACCGGCTCCTCGTCAGCCGGGAAGCGCGCCAGGTCAGCCTCGGCGCGGATGGTCGCGAAGGATGTCCGGTAGATGGCCGCGCCATCGGTCTCATAAACATGCGGCATCAGCGCGTCTCCAGCACCGCACGCGGATCGGCCACAATGCCCGCGCGGCTCACGCCGCGCTGCGCCGCCGCATCGCGCGTCGTGCCGTCGCGGATGATGTCAAAGCCGTCGACGGTGGCGACCAGCGTGACGTCGGCCCTGCCGGGATGCGCGCAACCCTTGGCGCAGCCGGAGACATGCAGTCGGGCTGCCGGTGGCAGATGCGGCGCCAACGCGGCCGCGAGCCCCCGCGTCTCGGCATGAGCGGCATCGCATCCGGGCGCACCGGTGCAGGCGGCGATGCGCAGCAGCGGATCGCCGGCGCGAGCCACGATGCCGTCATGCGCGGGCATCTCGCGCAGGCCTTCGAGCAGCATCATGCGCCACGGTGTCATGCGCAGGTGGGCCGCGCGCTCGCTCAAGGATTTCAGTGTCGCGCTCTGCAATTGTCCGAAGGCGATCCCGACCAGCGCGCCGTCCGCGCACACACCGGGGACCGGCGGCGACAAGGCCGGTGCCGGCACAGCGTTGCCGGCCAGCGCGTCCGGCAATTTCGCCCCGCGGCCGATATGCGCCGCCATGCGCCCGCGCCCGCCGCTCGCGCCGCCGGATGCCAGAAACCATCGCGCCAATGCCAGCGCGAGATCGATTGCATCCGTGCGTGTTACGGCGCGCCCATGCCGCACGCCGTCCGCGCGCAGCATCAGGCCACCATCCGCGCTGCGTTCGATGCGGATGTCGGCCGAGGCCTGCGCCAGCAGGCGCGTCTCGCCGCAGTCGACCGCAAAGCCGAACTTGGCCGGCAGGCCAAGGGCGCGCGCGCCCAGCGCCCGCTCGAGCGCGATCGCGAGTGCTTGGGTGTCGTCGCCGTCACGCCAGAATGGGGCAACGAGGATGTTGCGCTCGGTCTCGACATCGGCATCCGCATCGACAAGCGAGAGCTCCGCCAGCGCCGCGAGCAGTGCCTCATGGCCGTCGGCGCGCAGGCCACGGATCTGCAGATTGGCGCGGCCGGTCAGATCGATCAGCCCGTTGCCATAACGCTCTGCCAGTTCGGCTATGGCAACGGCGTGAGTGGCCGACAGCCGCCCGCCCCGCGGGCGGATGCGCGCAACCAGCCCGTCGCCCGATTGCATCGGACGATGGGCGCTGGGGCACCAGCCTTTGATCGCGACTGCGGTCATGACGCCTTCCGCAGCGAAATGGCGATCGAGTTGCGCCGCGTGATCCAGAGCGCGGCATCGTGCAGGCGACCGAAGCAATCCTCGATCGCCGCCAGCGCGAGCGGGTTTTCGCGGGCAAGAAAGGCTCGCACCTCGTCATTGCCGAGCGTCGCATCGTAATACAGATCGAACAGATGCGCCGGCACGGCGTCGGCGAGATGCGCAAACGCCGCCATATGCTCCAGCGTCGCCGCGATCTCGGCGCCGCCGCGGAAGCCGTGTCGCATCATGCCGGCGATCCACGCAGGATTGGCGGCGCGCGAGCGCACCACGCGCGAAATCTCCTCCGGCAGCGTGCGCGCCTGCGGCGCGTCCGGCCGGGTCGCGTCGAGATGATAGAGCGCCGGCGGGGTCGCGCCGAGATGAGCCGCGGCGGCCGCAGGTCCCGCTTCATGCGCGGGATAATCGGCGGCGAGCAGCAGATCCGTCTCCGGCAGGTCCTGAACGTGCACGAAAGCGTCGGCGCTCCTGAGCCGCGCTTCGATGCCGGCACGGTCCGGCGTCATCTCGCCACCTGCTGCGACCGACCAGGACGACGCGGCAAGCCAGGCTTCGCCGGCAGCATCGCGCGCCGCGCGCGTCAATGCATCGCGTGCGGCAAACCCTCCGACACCATACTGCCCGGGCCGCGGACCGAAAACGCGGGCGCCACGCTGAGCGTATGGGTTCTCCTCGCCCTCGAAATCGCGTGCGGCCAATGCGCCGGACGCCGCCTCGAACAGCTGCGCCAGATTGCCGAAGACATCGCGGAACAGGCCGGAGATGCGCAAGGTCACATCGATGCGCGGCCGGCCGAGCTGGGCCAGCGGGATGATTTCGTAGCCGGTGACGCGACCGCTTGCCTCATCCCAGCGCGGCGCGACGCCCGCAAGCTGCAGCGCCATGGCAAATTCCTCGCCCGCGGTGCGCATGGTTGCGGAGCCCCAGAGATCGACCAGCAGGCCCTTCGGCCAATCGCCGTGGTCCTGCAGATGCCGCCGCAGCAGCTCCTCGGCCAGTTTGATGCCTTGTGCATGCGCGGCGCGGCTTGGCACCGCGCGCGGATCGACGGCGAACAGATTGCGGCCGGTCGGCAGCACGTCGCGCCGCCCGCGGAACGGCGAGCCCGCTGGCCCCGGTGCCACCCGTTTGCCTTCGAGCGCATCGATGAGCGCGCCCCGCTCCGCCTCGCCGCATTGGCCGCGGCCGAACACGTGCAGCCCGTCGCCGAACTGGCTCTCTTTCAGATCGCAGACGAAACGGTCGATGCGCAGAATTGCCTCTGCAGCCGACGCAGAGGCGTCGAGCCCGAGGTCCTGCTCAACGCCGGCGGAGCGCGCCTCGTCGCGGATGGCCGCCACGAGACGGCCGCGCCGCGCCGGATCGAGCCCGTCGGCGGTCGAATATTCGTCCAGCAATTGCTCGAGGCGCACCAGATTGCCGGGCAAGCGGCTTGCCGCCAGCGGCGGCGGCAGATGCCCGATGGTCACGGCGGACAAGCGCCGCTTGGCCTGCGCCGCCTCGCCGGGATCATTGACGATGAAGGGATAGATGATGGGACAAGCGCTGACCAGCGCTTCGGGCCAGCACGCATCCGACAGCGCGACCGACTTGCCCGGCAGCCATTCCAGCGTGCCGTGCGCTCCCATATGGATCATCGCGTGAATGCCCTGACCGCGGAGCCAGAGATAGAAGGCGACATAGGCGTGGCGGGGAATGCGCGCGAGATCGTGATAGTCGGCGTCGCGGTGTGCTGCCTCGCCACGCTCCGGCTGCACGGCGACGATGGCATGACCGCGCCTGACTGCAGTGAAATGGAAATGGCCGCCGGCGGCCTGCGGATCGTCCTCCGGCGCGCCCCAGGCGCCGGCGAGATCGTTCTGCAGCTCGCGCGGCAGCGTGGCGAGCGTCGCGCGATACGCGGCAACGCTCCAGCTCAATGTTTCCTTCTGCAGCGCCGGCGCGAGCGGGCCGCTCACGTGCACATCGAAGCCGCTTGCGCCGAGGTCCGACAGCAGCGCCTCGGTCGAGGCCAGCGCATCGAGTCCCACCGCATGCGCGATCTGGTGCGGCCGGCCGGGATAGCTGGAGAGGACGATGCCAAGCCGCTTGTCGCGGTTGGGCAGCATCGCAAGGCGTGACCACGCCACCACGCGATCGATCACCGCATTGACGCGCGCCTCGTCCGGCTGATGCGCGGCAAGCGGGGCTTGCAGCTCGTCATCGCGCGCGCGGACCTGCTTGAAGCTGACGACGCCCGCGAAGATGCGGCCATCGACCTCCGGCAGCACCACATGCATGGCGAGGTCGGCAGCCGACAGCCCGCGCAGCGATGCCGCCCAGTCCTCGCGCCGCGCCGTCGAGAGCGCGACCTGGAACACCGGGCAGGAGGCGACATCGAACGGCGTCGTGCCGTCATCACCGATCGCCGAGAAGGCGGTGGCATTGATGATGGCGGCAGGCGGCCGTTCGGCAAAATGGCGCGTCAGCCAGCCGGCGACGCCCTTGCTCTTCAGCGAGGGCACAAAGGCGCCATAGGCATCGAAACCCTTTTGCCGGAGCGCCGTGATCAGCGCATCGACCGGCGCGGTATCGGCCGCGGTGACATAGGCGCGATAGAAGCTGACCAACGCATGCGGCCGGCCGTCGGCCTGCGGCAGCGACACCAGCACGCCGCGCGCGGGATCGTAGAAGCCCATGTCCGGAACGGTCAGCTCGCCCAGCACGGGCCCCGCATACAGCCCCGAGGCCAGCGCGAGCTGCGCGATCGCAGCCTGTGCGGCCACAGCGCCGCCGGTGTCGCACAAGGCCTTCAATTGCCGCAATGTCGAATGTGGCAGGGTCGAGAGCTCGTCGAGCCTCGGATCATCGCGGCCGTCGGCCGGCAGCACGGCAAGTGCGATGCCGCGCTGTCTCGCCAGTTCGTGCAAGGCGGCGAGGCCGTAGGCCCAATAGGATTCTCCGCCGATCAGCCGCACCAGCACGCCGCGGGCGTGGGCGAGCGTGCGCTCGATATAGGTATCGACCGAGAGCGGATGTTTCAGGCTGGCGAGATTGGCGAGCCGCAGGCTCGGCAGGCTGTTCCGCCCACGCCGCCAGCCCGCAGCGAACGCCGCAAGGTCGCTGTCGGAGAACGAGAGCATGACGAGATCGGCCGCATCCTGTGCGAGATCGACAGGTACGGCAGTCTCCTCAAGCCCATGGCTCTCGCGAAAGACGACGTGCATCGTTCAAATACCAAGCCCCGCTCTGATCGCGGCCTCGTCGATATCGCCCTGCTCGCCGATCAGCACCAGCTTCGAGATACGCGGGCTCGCGCCCCAAGGCCGGTCGAACTGGTGGCGTACCCGCTCGCCGACCGCCTGCAGCAAAAGCCGCATCGGCTTGCCGGCGACCGCGAGATAGCCCTTCGCGCGCAGCACGTTCTGCTCGCGCGCGAGCCGGCCCACGGCGCGGGCCAGCGCATCGATGTCGGTGATTTCAGGGAGCTCGACCACGACCGAGGCGAAATCATCATGCTCGTGATCCTCCTCGCCGTCATGATGCGAGGGCCGCGCGGCGAGATCGTCCTCGGCGGCGGCGTTGAGCCCGAGAATGAGCTGCGGATCGATGGCCCCGTCGGTCACCGCCAGCATCGGCAACGGCCGCGGCGCTTCCGCCGCGATCACCTGTCTTGCCGCGGCAACGCCGGCCTCGCCGGCAAGGTCCGCCTTGGTGAGCAGCACGATATCCGCGCAGGCGATCTGGTCCTCGAACACCTCCGACAGCGGCGTCTCGTGATCGAGGCTTTCATCCGCCGCGCGTTGCGCGTCGACCGCGGCCGGATCCGGCGCAAAACGTCCCGCCGCGACGGCTTCGGCGTCCGCAAGCGCGATGACGCCGTCGACCGTGATGCGCGACTTGATCTCCGGCCAGTCGAACGCCTTCAGGAGCGGCTTCGGCAGCGCCAGGCCCGAGGTCTCGATCAGGATGTGATCGGGCGGTACGCTCCGTGCAAGCAGGCTCTGCATGGTCGGGATGAACTCGTCGGCGACCGTGCAGCAGATGCAGCCATTGGCAAGCTCGACGATGTTCTCCGCGGGACAATTGGCATCCGCGCAGGATTTCAGGATCTCGCCATCGACGCCCTCGCTGCCGAACTCGTTGACCAGCACGGCAAGCTTCTTGCCGTTCGCGTTGCTCATGAGGTGGCGGATCAGCGTGGTCTTGCCCGAACCGAGAAAGCCGGTGATGACGGTGACGGGGATTTTCGCAAGCGAGGTCATTCGGCGGCCTCCGGCAAAGCGACGACAGGGGGAATGCGGGCAAGCGACTGCTTGCGGAAGATCTCGGGACGCGCGCGCCAGGGCACGAGCCCGTCGGGCGCTGCCGCATAGGCCGCGGCCCCCGCGACGACGTCGCGCGCATTGTCCTGCGAGAGCCGGCCATAGACGTAAGCCCAGCGGCCCGGCGCGCTCAGCGCGACCGAGCAGCCCTGGCTGCAGGCGGAGAGGCATTCGACCGGCACCAGATTGACACCCTCGGGCACGCCAACCTCGACAATGGCGTCGCGCAACCGCGCGCCCGGCGGCTTCTCGCCTTCGGGGACGGTTTGACCTGCGCGGCAGGTGATGCAGACATGAAGCGTGACCGCCATTTCGCCTTCCTTACTTGATGTCGGCGGAGGCGATGAGGCAGACGAACCGGGAGCACACGGTTCGTTCCCCGTCGCGGAACACCCCGTCCGCCGGTCGTCCAAAACAAGTGCTGGCAGGTCTCCCGGCTTGCGGAGCAGGACCCTTCAACGGTCCACCGATCCCCGCCTTCCCGATCCTCTCCCGTCAAAGGAAGAAGAGAATCAGTGGCGCGTGGGGATCTCTCCGGTCACGGTCGCGGGGGCGGCTGCTTTTCGGGCGATTTCGGCCCTATCGCATTCCCTCTTCGCCTGTCATAGGACAGGAACCAGCACGCGCGACAATTCGCCCAAGCGTGCCACTTGTCAAGCCGAAGGAGTGAACCATGGCTCCCGATCATGATCTGGCCGCGGATGCCGACGATGCGACCTCGGGCGCACGCCACGCCGAAAAGATGGCCAAGAAGAAAGCCGCGCGCGATCGCATCATGGCCGAGAAGAGCGGCGAGAAGGGCCTGATCATCGTCCACACCGGCACCGGCAAGGGAAAATCCTCCTCCGCCTTCGGCATGGTCATGCGCTGTGTCGCGCATGGTTTTCCATGCGCCGTGGTGCAGTTCATCAAGGGCGCCTGGGATACCGGCGAGCGGCGGCTGCTGACCGGCCATTTCGGCGAGCTCTGCCAGTTCTACGCCATGGGCGAAGGCTTCACCTGGGAGACGCAGGACCGCGCCCGCGACGTTGCCGCCGCCAAGGCCGGCTGGGAGAAGGCGAAGGAGCTGATCAGCGATGCACGCCTGCGCATGGTCGTGCTCGACGAGATCAACATCGCGCTGCGCTACGACTATCTCGACATCAACGAGGTCGTGGAGTTCCTGCGGGAGTCGAAGCCGCCCCTGACGCATGTGGTGCTCACGGGACGCAATGCCAAACAGGAGCTGATGGACCTCGCCGATCTCGTCACCGAGATGACGCTGGTCAAACACCCGTTCCGCTCCGGCATCAAGGCCCAGCCGGGTGTGGAATTCTGACGCGACGTCGAGGTTTCCCATGGCGCGCGCATTGATGATCCAGGGAGCGGGCTCCGACGTCGGCAAATCGCTCGTCGTCGCGGGTCTTGCGCGCGTTGCGACGCGGCGGGGCCATCGCGTGCGTCCATTCAAGCCGCAGAACATGTCGAACAATGCGGCCGTCACCTGCGATGGCGGCGAGATCGGCCGCGCACAAGCCTTGCAGGCGCTGGCGGCGGGAATAGAGCCGCATAGCGACATGAACCCGGTCCTGCTCAAGCCGGAGACCGATGTCGGCGCACAGGTCGTGGTGCAGGGCCGCCGCGTCGCCACCGCGCGTGCGCGCGACTACGCCAAGCTGAAGCCGTCGCTGATGCCGGCGGTGCTGGAAAGCTTCGCGCGCCTGAAGGCCCAGGCCGACCTGGTGCTGGTCGAGGGCGCCGGCAGCCCGGCGGAGGTCAACCTGCGCGCCAACGACATCGCCAATATGGGCTTTGCTCGGCGCGCCGACGTTCCGGTCATCATCGTCGGCGACATCGATCGCGGCGGGGTGATCGCGCAACTGGTCGGCATCAAAAGCGTCGTCGACCCCGACGACGCCGCCATGATCCAGGGCTTCCTCATCAACAAGTTCCGCGGCGATCCGACGCTGTTCGACGACGGCTACAGGCTGATCGAAGCGCGCACCGGCTGGCGCGGCTTCGGCGTGTTGCCGTATTTCCCGCGCGCCGCGGAGCTGCCGGCGGAAGACGCACTCGGGCTGCGTGATGCGCGCAAGCCCGGCCGCTGCAGAATCGCGTTTCTCGCGCTGTCGCGCATCGCCAATTTCGACGATCTCGATCCGCTGAAGCTCGAGCCCGACGTCGATCTGGTGATGGTGCGCCCGGGCGAGGCCATTCCGGGCGATGCGAGGCTGGTGATCCTGCCCGGCGCGAAGTCGACGCGCGGCGATCTCGATTTCCTGCGCGCGCAGGGCTGGGACATCGATCTTGTCGCGCATCGTCGCCGCGGCGGCCATGTGCTCGGCATTTGCGGCGGCTACCAGATGCTGGGAAAAAGCGTGACCGACCCCGAGGGCATCGAGGGACCGGCCGGCGAAACGCCGGGGCTGGGGCTGCTCGATGTCGCAACGGTCATGACGCCGGAAAAGGCGCTGACGCGGGTCCATGCCGTCCATGCCGCGACGAAGGCGGCGCTCGACGCCTACGAGATTCACATCGGCCGCACCGAGGGCGCCGACCGCGCGCGCCCGTTTTCCTTTGTCGATGGGCAGGGAGAAGGCGCCGTCTCTGCCGACGGTCTCGTGCACGGCACCTATCTGCACGGCCTCTTCACGTCCGACCTCTTCCGCCGCGCCTTTCTCGCGCGGCTCGGCGTGGCGGCGTCGAACGAGCACTATCGCGCCAGGATCGAAAGCGCGCTCGACGCGCTCGCCGATCACATCGAGACGCATCTCGACGTGGATGGGTTGCTGCGGCTGGCGCGGTAGCATTTTTTCTTCATCCTCCCCTGGAGGGGGAGGATCGCTCGCATGCAATGCGAGCGAGGTGGGGTGAAGCCACGCAGATGGCCTCAACGGTGAATTCGAACAACCGCCATCGACGGATTGACCTTGCCGATGCACTGCCACCCCATCCCGCCCGCCCCGACGACGCTCCGCATCGCCGGTGTGGGCGACCTTCCCCCTCCAGGGGAAGGTGGCGATGCGGCGCCTGTTCGCCTTGACGTGGAACGCGCTACCCCGCCAGCGCCGCAGCCAGCCGCTGCCATTCCGTCTCATTGCCCGGCAGTCCGAGGCGCAGCCAGGAGGGCCGGTCCTTGAACACGCGCGACCAGATTTGCGCGCGCGCGAGGCGTTCCTGCGCGAGCACGCCGTCGCCGGCCTCATAGAGGCGGAACAGCGGCGTGCCGCCGATCAGCTCCCATCCGGCCTGCCGCGCCAGCCCATCCAGCCGCGCCGCGTCGCGGAACAGGCGGGCGCGCGTTTCGCTCGCCCAGATGCGATCGGAGAGCGCGGCGCGGCCGATCGCGATGGCCACCCCCGAGACCGGCCACGGCCCTGACAGGCTTGCGAACGCGGCGATATCGGCCTCGCCGCCCAGCACGAAGCCGAGCCTGATGCCCGCAAGCCCGTAGAATTTGCCGAACGAGCGCAGGACCAGAAGCCCCGGTCGCCCGGCCCGCGGGGCCAGCGACAGTTCGGGCGTGGCATCCGCAAAGCTCTCATCGACGACGAGCCGGCCGACCCGCGATGCCAGCGCCAGCAGCGCGTTCGGATCATGACGCTGTCCGTCCGGATTGTTCGGATTGACGATGACGGCCAGATCGGCGCCCGCGAGGGCATCGAGATCCGAGACGCCTTCGATGGCCCAGCCCGCGCTGCGCAGCACATGGCCGAACTCGCCATAGGTGGGGCTGAGAATCCGCGCGCGGCCTGCCGGCGCGAGAGTCGGCAACAGCTGGATCGCCGCCTGCGCGCCGGCGGTGGCAAGCAACGGGGCGGTGCTGTGATAGGCCTCGCGCGCCGCCTCATGCAGGGTCTCGATCTCGGTGCGCGACGGCAGCGCGTGCCAATGATGCACGGGCAGTTGCGGCACCGGATAAGGCCGCCGGTTGATGCCGGTGGACAGGTCAATCCAGTCGGCAGGCGCGCCGCCAAAGCGCGCGCGCGCGACATCGAGATTTCCGCCGTGATCGATCATGGGCGGAAGCCTTACACCAGCGCGAGGACGATCAGAAGAGCCGCAAACAGCCCCATCGCGCGAACATAGAGCCCGAGCGCCCGCGCCACATCGGAGCCTTCGGGATCGCGGGCGGCTTCGTTCAGCCACGGCTCCTGCGCCAACTCGCCGTTATAGACCCGCGGCCCGCACAGCCGCACCGCAAGCGCGCCTGCGATCGCTGCCTCCGGCCAGCCGGCATTGATGGAGCGATGATGGCGCGCATCGCGCCACATGCAGGCGAACGCGTCGCGCGCGCGCACGGATACAAGCGCGAACAGAAGTCCGGTGAGCCGCGCCGGTACGATATTGGCAACGTCGTCGATGCGGGCGGCGGCCCAGCCGAAGGCTGCGTGCCTAATGTCGCGATGGCCGATCATGGAATCGAGCGTGTTGATCGCCTTGTAGCCGACAATGCCGGGCAGCCCGAACAGCGCGCCCCAAAAGATCGGCGCCACCACGCCATCGGAGCTGTTCTCGGCAAGGCTCTCGATCGCCGCGCGGGCGATGCCGGCTTCGTCGAGCCGGGCCGGATCGCGCCCCACGATCATCGACACCGCATGACGCGCGCCCTCCGCATCGCCTGCCCGCAGGGGCCTTGCCACTGCGGCGACATGTTCGTAGAGCGAGCGCAGCGCGACAAACGGCCACGCCAGGATTCCGACCAGCAGAATCCGCGGCCAACCTGGGTCTATCGCGGCTTGCACCGCGAAAGCGAGCGCGCCTGCAAGCGCAATCACCGCAAGCGCCGCGGCCACACCCGCAAGACGCCGCGTCGCAAAGCCATCGCCGTCCCTGTTCCAACCCCGATCCAGCGCGCCGATCAGCCGGCCGAGCCAGGTCACGGGATGGCCGATGCGCGCATAGAGCGCGCCGGGCCAGCCCACGACACCATCGATGACCAGCGCAACCACCATGGCCGCCGCAAAATCCAATCACACCTCCATCTGTCCGCCCCCTCTGTGCGCGAGAAGAGGCCGTCAGCGCAAGCCTCCGATGCGCCGGCAATAGGCTTTGTCATCGCGCGCAGAATGGATTACTGCGTCAGGTCGAGTGGAGGGGTCATGCCAATCATCCTGATTACCGGCGGGGCGCGGTCAGGCAAGAGCACGCGGGCCGAGGCGCGCGCGCGGGAATTTGCCGGCAAGCCGGTCTATATCGCGACCGCCGAAGGTTTCGATCACGAGATGCGCGAGCGGATCGCAAGACACCAGGCGCGGCGCGGTCAAGAGTGGATCGAGCACGAGACGCCGCTGGAATTGGTCGCGGCGCTGAACGCAACCGACGGCGGCGGCGCGCGGCTGGTCGACTGCCTGACCATCTGGCTGTCCAACCTCATGCATGAGCGGCGCGACTGGGCGAAGGACGCAGGCCGCCTTGCCGAAGCGCTCGAGGCGCAGCACAGCCCGGTGGTGCTGGTGACCAACGAGGTCGGCTCCGGCATCGTGCCCGACAATGCGCTGGCGCGCGAGTTCCGCGATGCCGCGGGGCTGCTCAACCAGATGATCGCGGCCGTCGCCGACGAGGTCGAGCTCGTGGTCGCGGGCCTGCCGATGCGGGTGAAGTAGCGCATGCCGGCCGGAGACGACACGGGGAATGATCTGGCAAGGTCCTTGGCAAAATCCCTGGCAAGGCTCGAAGGCTTGCTGCGCGACCTGCGGATCGCGATCTCGCTCTGCACCCGCCTGCCGGTCGCGCCTTCCGCCGTCGGCGAAGGCGACGTGGCCCGCGCCAGCTGGGCCTTTCCGATCGCAGGCGCGCTGATCGGCCTGATCGCGGGCACGGTCTATTGGCTCGCCGAGCGGCTGCACATCGCGCCAAGCCCGGCAAGCGTGCTGGCGCTCGCCGCCGGCGTCCTTCTCACCGGTGCGATGCATGAGGACGGGCTGGCCGACACCGCCGACGGTTTTGGCGGCGGCAGGACGCGCGAGAAAAAGCTGGAGATCATGCGCGACAGCCGGATCGGCACTTTCGGGGCCTGCGCGCTCGGCCTGTCGCTGCTGTTGCGCTGGAGCGCGCTCGCCGCACTGGATAACACCCGCGCCGTCATGGTCGCGCTGATCGTCGCCCATGGCGCGGCGCGGTCGGTGTTGCCCGCCTTCATGAGCCTGGTCGCGCCGGCGCGCAGCGACGGGCTTTCGAGCGGCGCCGGACAGCCGCCGCCGATCAGCATCGCGGTTGCGCTCGGGCTCGGCATCGTCGCGCTGTCCATCGGCTTTGGCCTCGGCGCGATGCTGACCGGCGTCGGGCTGCTTGCCGCAATCGGCATCCTGCTGGCCCTGCTGGCGCGGCGTCAGATCGGCGGCCAGACCGGCGACGTGCTCGGCGCGCTGGAGCAGACGGCCGAAGCCGCCCTTCTCCTGCTCGCCACCATGTTGTCATGAGCGGACCGTGTCGGGATCGACGACCGATCAATGCCCTTCGGCTTGAATCGGCGGCTTGTGCGCACCCTGCACGCTCTGGCTCAGCGACGACAGCGCGATCTTCAGATCGTCAGCGACCGGGGCCATGCCCTTGACGGCTTCGAAGCTTTCGGTGACGCGCTCGTTCGGTGATTTCCTGAACAACTCGGATAGGCGCGATGCCGGTCCAGGCAGGATGATGGCGGCGATTGCCACCAGGGCGAGGATTGCGGCCCCGATGCCGATCGTGCGGGTTGACATGACATGCTCCTTTGGGCTGGGTTGATAGCTACGCCTTCGTCCCTCGGATAAGCGATCCTTGCCGCGCCCGGAGTCCCCCTGCCGTGATTTGAATCACGCAAGACCGCAGGCATCGCGAGCGCCGGATAGCGCCCGCAACGCCGAAAGCGATAACTAGTTCGTCGCGCTCAGGCGACGCGATCAGGCAACGTCATCGCACCAAGCATGATCAAACCCGCATTCGCTCACACTCGATCTTATGCAAGCCCCTGTATCCGGCCGACTTCATGGCGGGCAGAAATGGTGTCGTCTTGTCATCCATTGTTTCGTCGTGCGCACCGGACGAAACACGTCACCGGGATGTGAGCGGCATTCGGCGACAGACCGCCGGCGCTTCATCAGCCGGAACGGCATAAGCGACGGAACCGATGGCGGAGAAGCCAAGCGCGTCAACACGCGCCTGGACAAGGACGACGCGTTGCGCCTTGCGGTGCCCTCGCCTCTTGCAGGAGAGCGCGACTGCGCGCGCGATTGCCTGTGCTACGGCATCGGCACCGAGGCCGTCGCTTCCTGCGAGATCGCGCGCTGGTCGGTGGTGGCCATCAACGGGTCAGCGTTGCCGAAGCGGGCACGATAGACCGCGAGGTTTTCCATCACCCGCTGCACGTAGTTGCGCGTCTCGGAGAACGGAATGCGCTCGACCCAGTCGACCGGATCGACATTGGGATCGCGCGGATCGCCATAGGCCTTGATCCAGTCGCGCACCCGGCCGCGGCCGGCGTTGTAGCCGGCGAAGGTCATGATGTGCGAGCCCTTGTATTCGGAGAGCAGCGCGCTGAGCTCGGCCTCGCCCATCTGGGTGTTGTAGACGGGATCGGAGACCATGCGGTCCCAGTCATATTCCACGCCGAAGCGCTTTGCGGTGTCGCGCCCGGCTTCCGGGGTGACCTGCATCAGGCCGACGGCATTGGCCGAGGACTTGTCCTTCTGGTTGAAGTCGCTCTCGGTACGGGCGACGGAAAAGGTGACGCTGCGATCGATCGCAGGTCCCACGGCCGCATGCTCGGGGATGCCGATGGTCGGGAACGCGTAAGCGTCCACCGGCAGCCCGCGTCCCAGCGCCGCCTTGCCGAGCTCCAGCATGGCGCGGGCGTCATTGTGGCGGCCGGTGACCTCGGCCACGGCCGACAGCGTCGCGACATCATTGGAGTCCTCGCCGAGATCGACGACGAAGCTCACGACGGTGTCGCGTTCGCCGAGCGTGTAGAGCATGTCGGCGGCGCGCACGATCTCGTCCGACGGCTTCGTCTTCTGCGTATCGTCGGCCTGCGCCTCGCGCAGGTCCATGGTGGTCATGCCGAGGCGTGCGCGCGCCAGCTGGCCGTAATAGGCCGTCGATTGCCGCGCCGCCGCCGCGTAATTCACCCGCATGGTCGCGAGATCGCCGAGTGCCTCCGCGGCGCGGCCGCGCCAGTAATTGGCGCGGGCCAGCGTGATCGGGTTGGCGCAGCCCTCGTCGATATGGACGAAATGCGCCATCGCCGTGCGCGGATCGTGGAGATAGCGCAGCGCGATCCAGCCCGACATGAAATGCTGGTCGGAGCGGAAGTTGTCACTGGCCGGCGTGGCCGCCGTGCGCGCGACCTCATAGGCGCCCTGGACGTCGCCCTGATCGAGCAGCTTGCGCGCCAGCACGCGCCGCACCTTCCACCATTCGTCGGTGTCCTGCAGCGGCATGGTCGCTCGCGGCGCCGCCAGCACCAGCCGGCTCGCCTCCGCGATCTTGTCCTTCTTCATCAGCCATTGCACCCGGCACAGCACATAGCCGAGATCGTCGCGGGCTTCGGCCGCGACCTCGTCGAGCCGGTCGCCGGCCTTGTCGTCATTGCCCTTCACCGCGCTGCAGGCCTTCACGATGGTGACCGCATTGTCGTCGACATGGTGCGCGGCGCGCATGGCGGCGCCCATGTCCTTGGCGCCGATGCGCTTGTCCATGCGCGCGACGAAATCCTCGCGGGTCAGCAGGTCATGAAACGCATCGAGCGCATCGCTCTCGCTGCGCTCGGTCAACTCCTCCGAACGCCAGGCCTCGCGCACCAGGCGTTGCGCGCCGTCACGATCGCCTTCGTTGACGAGCACGCGGGCGAGCGCAAACTTGCCCTTGGCGGTGAAGGGATGATCGCCGGTGAAACCGTGCACGGTCGCCGCATCCATCTTCTCCTGCCACAGCCGCGCCTCGGCGCGCCGGTGCATCAGGGTGACGCCGGGCCAGTCGGGATTGTCGGCGATGAAGGCGGCATAGCGGGAAAACGGCGCCTGCGAATCCGGATGGCGCAGGATGAACCATTCGGCGAGCTTCCGTGCCGCGGGATCGGTGATCTTCCGTTCCGCATCGGTCGCGTCACCGGTCTTGGCCTGGCGCGACAGATCAATGGCATCCTTCAGCGCGCCGAGATCGCCGGTGAACTTCGGCGTATCGTCCTCGTCGGATTTGTCCCGCTTGTGCCGCTTGTCGGCGACGCGCTGCTTCCTGCCCTTGTCCTTCCTGGTCGCAGCCTCTTTCTTCGGCGAAGACACGTTCTTCGGCGAAGACGCGCTCTTCGAAGGCGTGCGCGCCTGGCGCGCATCGCTCGGGGCCTCGGCCTTCTTGTCATGGGTAACCGGCTTGTGGCGAGCGGCGATCGCAGCGCCCGACGTGCCCGCGAGGACGGCCAATACACACAAACAAGGCAACGGCCGGAACAGCTGGTTCATTCCGAGGTCCCCCCCTGCGAGGCGACCGGCACGAACCGTTTTGAAGATCGCACGATCCGTCCGGTTGAGCAGCGATGAAGCTACCACAGCATTGATTCGTGACTGTCACGCTAACGCAACAGCATTCCCAAATCGATTTGCAACAGCCAGAACCGGTATCCTTACGGGACACGGATGGCCGGCGATGTCCCGCCGTATTTCCGCCTCATTGCAAACGCGCGTCCACGTTCCCCTCCCGCATATCCATGGCAATTGTGAAATCGGTGAGGCATGGCGGCAGGATCGCGTGCAATCGAAGCGCTGCGATGGGCCGCTCAGTGCCAGAACCCCGCCAGCACCGGCGCGAGAATGGCCGTCGAAAGACCATTGAGCCCGATGCCGAGTGCGGCGAAGGCGGCACCGAGCTCGTTGCGCGCGGCGACCTGGGCCGCGGCGACGGCACTGCCGGCGATTCCGGCGGCGAGGCCATGCGCGCGCCAGTCCTTCACCTTCAGGCCGTGCAGCATGTGCTGGCCGACGATGGCGGCGAGAATGCCGCCGAGAATGGCAAGCGCCGCGGTCAGCGCCGGCACGCCGCCGATCTGCGCGGAGACTGCAACGGCGATCGGCGTCGTCACCGCCTTCGGCGCCATCGACAGCGCGACCTCGCGCGAGCCGCCGAGCAGCCAGACGATGGCAAAGCCGCTCACGATCGATGTGAGAGACCCCGCCAGCAGCGCCAGCGCCACGCTGGAGAAGTTGGCGAGAATGAGCCGCACATTGCGCGCGAGCGGGATCGCCAGCGCAATGGTCGCCGGCCCCAGCAGGAAGTTGATGAACTGCGCGCCCTCGAAATAGGTCTTGTAGCTGGTACCGGTCGCAAGCAAGACGCAGGCGACCAGCGCAATCGCGATCAGCACCGGGCTTGCAAAGGGCGAACCATTGCAGGCGCGCTGCACCGCGCGGCCGATCACGTAGGCGCCGAGCGTGACCGCAAGCCAGAGCAGAGGCGTGGCTGCCAGCGGCGTCCACAGATGCTGCAGGGAGTGATTCAGGGAATGATCCAGGGATTGATTCACGGCACTCTCCGTTGCCGGCTCGCGCGCACGACGGCGAGCGTCGGACCGACCTCGCGACGCGGCTCGATTTCGCTGCGCGGCTGCTTTTCGCGGCGCGGGCTGGTGGTCCAATGCATCACGAGACCGGTCACGGCCAGGCTGAGCACGGTCGATCCGATCAGCCCGGCCACGATCGGCAGCCATTCCGCGCGCAGCACGCCGATCTCCGCGACGATGCCGACACCCGCCGGCACGAACAGCAGGCCCATATGGCTGATCAGGGTCTCGGCTGTGCTGCCGAGCGGTGCGGGGATCGCCGGCCGCTCCGGCCGGTCCTTGCGGACGCTGAGCACCGCCGCCAGCAGGAACATGCCGATGACAGGTCCGGGAACGGGAAGCGTGAGCGCCTCCCGCGCGACCTCGCCGACCAGCTCGCAAGCGATGAGCAGGAGGATGGCTGCGATCATTGGATTACGTCCCCGCTTTGCAAAAATGACCGGTCGACCGCCTCTCGGCGGAACCTCGAAATCTCGCCAATCCTTATGGATTGGCTGTAAATTCGAAGCTTCGACGGCTAAAATGGTCCAAATCGGCTGAATCGGAAATCGCCCAACCCGCAAATGATTGTTGCAGAAAAGGGAAAGGTCGGGACCAGATGGACTATCTCGAGGCAATGACCGCGTTCGTCCGCGCGATCGAGCTCGGCAGCTTTTCCAGGGCGGCAGCCGAGGCCGGGCTGAAGGTCTCGACCGTCTCGCGCTATGTCTCGGGGCTCGAGGCCGACCTCGGCGCGGCGCTGCTCAACCGCTCGACCCGGCGGCTCAATCCGACCGAGGCCGGCCGGCTGTTCTATGAGCGCGCAAGCCTGATCCTGGCGGAGGTCGACGACGCACGCAGCGCGACCCGCTCATTGAATGCGCGCCCGCAGGGCCTGCTGCGCATCAATATCCCCACCGGCTTCGGCCGCCACCACATCATGCCGCACATGCAGGCCTATCTTGCTGATTATCCCGACATCAGGCTGGACGCGACGCTGACCGATGCCACCGTCGATCTGATCGAAACCGCAACCGACGTCGCCATTCGCATCGGCGCGCTGGTCGATTCCTCGCTGATTGCGAAGAAGCTGGCGCCGCTGCACCGGGTGCTGGTCGCAAGTCGCGACTATCTGGATCGCGCACCGCCGCTTCGAACGCCCGCCGATCTCCGCCACCATCAATGCCTGGCACTCGCCGTCCAGCCGGGCGAAGCCTGGTATTGCCGCGCGCGTAATGACCCGTCGCACGCCGTCTCCGAGATCGACGTCCATGGGCGGCTGCGCACCAATGATGCGGACGCGTTGCGCGACGCGGTGCTGGCGGGGTTCGGCATTGCGCTGCTGCCGACCTGGCTCGTCAGCGCCGATCTGCGCGCCAAAACGCTCACACCATTGCTCGGCGATTACGACTGGCTGATCTCGCCGGGCGCCGAGCCCGCCATCTGGGGCGTCTATCCGCCCAAGAAAGTCGTCTCGCCCAAGGTGCGCAGCTTCCTGGCGTTTCTCGAGCAGCGCTTTGGCCAGCCCGCTTATTGGGAACTGAGCCCTGACGAGCGCTGAGCAGAGATCATTGCCCTCGCCACCGAAATCGCTGATTCTGTCCCGAAGGGGCGATTCGTGCAGGCTGCGGCAGCGACCTATCTCGATGGATTGAATCCCGCGCAACGCCGCGCCGTCGAGCATGGCGTGGGGGCGGATGCGCTGGCGCGTCCGCTCCTGGTCATTGCCGGTGCGGGCTCCGGCAAGACCAACACGCTGGCCCATCGCGTTGCGCATCTGATCGTCAACGGCGCCGATCCGCGCCGCATCCTGCTGATGACCTTCTCCCGCCGCGCCGCCGGCGAGATGAAGGCCCGGGTCGAGCGCATCGCGCGCAAGGTGATCGGCGAGACCTCGTCGGCGATGACCGACGCGCTCACCTGGGCCGGCACCTTTCACGGCATCGGCGCCCGGCTGTTGCGCGAATATGCCGAGCGGATCGGGCTCGATCCCGTCTTCACCATCCATGATCGCGAGGATTCCGCCGACCTGATGAACCTGGTCCGCCACGACCTCGGCCTGTCCAGGACCGAGCGCCGCTTCCCCGCCAAGGGCACCTGCGTTGCGATCTATTCCCGCTGCGTCAATGCCGACACGTCGCTCGAAAAGGTGCTGGGCCTTTCCTATCCCTGGTGCGCCGGCTGGGCGGCCGAGCTGAAGCAGCTGTTTTCGGCCTATGTCGAGGCCAAGCAGGCGCAGAAGGTGCTCGATTACGACGACCTCCTGCTCTACTGGGCGCAGATGATGTCGGATGCAAATCTTGCGGCAGAAGTCGGCGCGCGCTTCGACCATGTGCTGGTCGACGAATATCAGGACACCAACCGACTGCAATCTTCCATCCTGCTGGCGCTGCGGCCGCAGGGAAGCGGCCTCACCGTGGTCGGGGACGACGCGCAGTCGATCTATTCGTTCCGTGCCGCCACCGTGCGCAACATCCTCGATTTTCCCGACCATTTCACCCCGCGCGCCGAGATCGTCACGCTCGACCGCAATTATCGCTCGACCCAGCCGATCCTGGCCGCCGCCAACGGCGTCATCAGCCTGGCCAAGGAGCGCTTCACCAAGAATCTCTGGACCGAGCGGACCTCCGCGCAAAAGCCTTATCTCGTCGCGCTGCGCGACGAGGCCGACCAGGCGCGCTACGTGGTCGAGCAGGTCCTGGCACATCGCGAGCAGGGCTCGCTGTTGAAGCAGCAGGCCGTGCTGTTCCGCACTTCCTCGCATTCCGGCCCGCTCGAGGTCGAGCTGACCCGCCGCAACATCCCGTTCGTGAAGTTCGGCGGCCTGAAATTCCTCGATGCCGCCCATGTCAAGGACATGCTGGCGCTGTTGCGCTTTGCCGAGAACCCGCGCGACCGCATCGCGGGCTTCCGCATCCTGCATCTGTTGCCCGGCATAGGCCCCGCCACCGCACAGAAGGTGCTGGACGGCATCGCCGATAGCGCCGACCCGGCCGCGGCGCTGTGCGCGCTGCCGGCGCCGCCGCGCGCCGGCAGCGACTGGACGTCCTTCGTCGAGACGCTGGCGAATCTGCGCGATTGCCGCTGGCCGGCCGATCTCGAGCTCGCCCGCCTCTGGTATCAGCCGCATCTCGAGCGCATCCATGAGGATGCGGAAACCCGCCGCGCCGATCTC
Source organism: Bradyrhizobium sp. (assembly GCA_035293585.1). Classification (GTDB taxonomy): domain Bacteria; phylum Pseudomonadota; class Alphaproteobacteria; order Rhizobiales; family Xanthobacteraceae; genus Bradyrhizobium. The sequence continues at coordinate 50,590 of DATGMN010000041.1, forward strand.
GTGCAGCTGGAGCAGATCGCAACCGGCTACGCCTCGCGCGAGCGGTTCCTGACCGAGCTCACGCTCGATCCGCCGGACGCGACCAGCGACCAGGCCGGCGTGCCGCTGCTCGACGAGGACTATCTCATCCTCTCCACCATCCATTCGGCCAAGGGCCAGGAATGGAAGCAGGTGTTCGTGCTCAACGTGGTCGACGGCTGCATCCCCTCCGACCTCGGTGTCGGCACCTCGGCCGAGATGGAGGAGGAGCGCCGCCTGCTCTATGTCGCGATGACCCGCGCCAAGGACGATCTGCACCTGATCGTGCCGCAGCGCTTCTTCACCCATAACCAGAGCGCGCAAGGCGACCGCCATCTCTACGCCGCCCGCACCCGCTTCATTCCGGAGCAGCTGCTGCAATTGTTCGAGCGCACCAGCTGGCCGAAGGCGAGCGAGGCTGCGGCCAGGGCCGCGAGCCAGGGCCCGCGCGTCGACATCGCCGCGCGCATGCGCGACCGCTGGCGCTAGCCGGCCGCCCGCGGGAACCGAATGCGGGCGAGACCCGACCTTTCTGCGTCTTGTTTGCCTGCCCTGCCGGCATAGATTCACCTCCGCATCAGCCGGCACGGATTGAGCGGAGACGACAATGCCTGACACATTGAAAGGACGCGTGGCGCTGGTGACCGGCGGCTCGCGCGGAATTGGCGCTGCGATCGCGCAGGACCTGGCGCGGGCGGGGGCGTCGGTCGCCGTCAATTATCGCGCGCAGGCTTCCGAGGCCAATGCTGTGGTCGACGCGCTGCGGCGCGCGGGCGCGAAGGCGCTCGCCGTCCAGGCCGACGTCTCCCAGGCAGCCGAAGTCGCGCGAATGGTCGAACAGGTGGCCTCCGGGCTCGGGCCGATCGACATCCTCGTCAACAATGCCGGCATCGCCATCACCCGCGGCGTCGACGACCTCACCGAGGCCGATTTCGACCAGACCATCGCGGTGAACCTGAAATCCGTCTTCCTGTGCACGCAGGCGGTGCTGCCGATGATGCGTGAAAGGAAATGGGGACGCATCGTCAATATCTCCTCGGGTGCCGCGCGCGGTGCCGGCGCAATCGGCCCGCACTACAATGCATCGAAGGCCGGCATGGAGGGCCTGATGCGCGGCTATGCCGCGCGACTCGTGAAAGAAGGCATCACCGTCAACGCGGTTGCGCCGTCGCTGATCGAGACCGACATGATGAAGAGCCAGCCCGGTCTCGCCAGCCGCATTCCGCTCGGCCGCCTCGGCCAGCCCGAGGAAGTGTCCAAGGCCGTGATGATGCTGATCGACAATCCCTACATGACCGGCCAGACCATCGCGATGAGCGGCGGCATGGCCTTCAACTAGCTCCCGGGAGATCGCGCGTGACCATCCCTGTCATTCAGCAAGCCAAGATCCAGGCCCAGGTCCTGGTCCCCCTCGTGAAGGCCATGCAGGCGGAGCTGGGCAAGCAGCGGGCCAATGCCCTCGTGCGGCGCGCCCTCGGTGAAACCTATCGCCGCTACGGCGAGGAGTTCTGGCGGTCGCGGAAGGAGGAGAACCTCGGCAACACCATGGCGTCCGCGTTCTCCACCTACGCCCGCGGCGACGCCCTCGATTACAAGGTGATCGAGCAGTCGAGGGATGCGTTCGAGATCGACGTGACGGGATGCAGATATGCGGAGTTCTACAAGGAGCTCGGCGAGCCCGAGCTCGGATTCCTGCTTGTCTGCAGCGCGGATTTCGACACCGCCGAGGGATTTGGTCCCGACGTCACGCTGACGCGCACGCAGACCATCATGCAGGGCGCGAGCCATTGCGACTTCCGCTATAAGCGTCTGACGCAGACCGATTGAGCGCCCCCAGCTTCGCCATGCCCCTTCCCCGCAAGGTTCACGCCGTCGTCTTCGACATGGACGGCCTCATCTTCAATACCGAAGCAATCTACCGCGATGCGGCCATCGCGGTGGCGCGCGAAGCCGGCTATCACCTGCCGCTCGATTTCTATCTTGCCACCATCGGCCTTCCCGGCGAGGCGACGCGCGCCCGCTTCGCCGAGCAGTTCGGACCGGCGTTCGATTTCGACGGCTTCTGGGCCGGCTCGGCGCAGCGCTTCCGCGCGGCGACCGCAGCCGAGCTCTATCTCAAGGCGGGCGTCGCCGAGCTGCTCGACCTGCTCGACGAGCTGCAATTGCCGCGGGCCATCGCGACATCCTCGCGCCACGACGATGCACGGCATCATCTCGATGCGCACGGCCTGCATGGTCGTTTCCAGACCATCGTCGCGCATGGCGACTATGTGCGGGGAAAGCCAAATCCCGATCCCTTTCTGACGGCCGCCGACCGGCTCGGCGTCGATCCAGCCCTCTGCCTTGCGCTGGAGGATTCCCATAACGGCGTCCGCGCGGCCTCCCGCGCCGGTATGATGACCGTCATGGTACCTGACCTGCTGCTGCCGAATGCCGAGATGGAGGATCTCTGCATCTGCATCGCCCGCGATCTGCATCAGGTGTGCAGCCTGATCCGGGAATAGACTAATTCTCGCAGACACCGGACGCGGCTTGCGCGATTGCCTGCGCGGCCTTCGCTGCATCACACTCCACATCGCATCATGATCAGCGCCGACTCCGACGCTTGAGAGCCGGAGCAAAGCCGCAAAAAGCCCGCAAAAATCACGATAATTTCACGGCAGGCTTCGCAAGCTCGGCAGGAAACCGACCGCGAGAGACTTGTGATGGCCGCACGCAGCATCGATGCATCCTCGCTCAAGACCTCCGCCGCATCGACCGGCCGCGATGCCGCGATCGCATCGGCAGCAGGCTTTCGACACCTGTTCGGCTCGCCCCTTCCCTCGCAGCGCTTTCGCGCGTTCGGCGTCGATCCGCTGCAATCGCCGGCGCATCTTCCCGAGATCCGCGCGCTGATGAACCGTCTGTCGCGGCGGATGGACGCCGAGATCAGCTGGCCTTCGCACCAGGATTCATCGATCGAGCATTGGGAAAATCCGACCATCCCGTCGGGCTACACCTATCTTCTGCAATTCATCGCCCATGATCTCGTGCACTCGGCGATGCCGCTGTCGATCACAGGCGAGCTCGACACGGTTGCCAATGCACGCCGCGCACCGCTCCTGCTCGAGAGTTTATACGGCCACGGCCCGGTCGGATCGCCGCATCTCTATGCGCTCGACGCGCCCACCGACGACCGCCGCACCAAGCTGCGCCTCGGGCGCATGCGCTGGAGGATCGCCGGTGGCGGCGATCCGGCAAACGCCAGCGCGAGATGCCCGTTCCGCGACATTGCGCGGACGCGCGTGGAGGATCTCACCGGCGTCGCGCGCGACAAGGGCGGACGCATCGCGCTGACCGAGGCGCTGCTTGCCGATGCCCGCAACGACGACCACGCCATCATCTCGCAGATGACGGCACTGTTCGCGCTGCTGCACAACGCGCTGGTCGACCTCGCCCGCCGCGGCGAGCCGGTGAGCCATGCCAACGGCCGCTTCGGCGCCGCCTACAAGCGCTTCCTCTGCGCGCGCGATGCGCTGACTGCGGTCTATCACCACATCATCCGCAGCGACGTGCTGGCCCGTGTGCTGCACCCTGCGATCCATGCCGCCTATTCGAGCGCCAATCCGTGGTTCATGGATCGGCACACGGCCGGCGACTGGCAGATCCCGTTCGAGTTCTCCCACGGCGCCTTCCGCTTCGGCCATGCCATGGTGCGGCCGGAATACCGCATCAACGACCTGACCAGGCACGACCTCAACAACACGCTGGAAAAATCCAGCGCCAACGATCCCGTCAACATGCCGCTCGACGAAAGCTGGATGGTGCAGTGGTCCAGGTTCTTTCCGATCAACGGCTCGGCGCCGAATCTCAGCCGGCGCATCGGCCCCTATCTCAGCGACGCGCTCGGCAACGACCGGATCTTCTATGCTTTCGATGCGACCGAGCGCGTCGGGCTACTCTATCGCGATCTGCTCGGCGCGGCCCTTGCCGGCATGTGGTCGGTCGATGCGCTGATCGCCGAGATCGCGCGGCGCAGGCCCGACCTTGTCAATCCGTCGCGGCTGCTCGCCGATCGCGCCTACCGCGTGCGCGCCTTGCGTGAATGGCTGACCGCGGCGCCGACCTATGGCGGCCTTAAGGACGAGGACATCGAGACCCTCTCGAACGATCCGCCGCTGCCGTTCTTCGTCCTGTTCGAAGCGATGCATCAGCAGCCCGCCGCCGGCCTGCATCTCGGCCCGCTCGGCTCGATCATCACGGCGGAAGTCATCTTCGCTGCGCTCGAGGGCGCGCGCGGCTCGGTCGGACACGGCGCAGGCCCGCTTGCCGCCCAGCTCGCCGACATTTCCAGGACTTATTACGGCGCGAATGTTTTTTCGGAGATTGCCGATATTGCGGACATGGCCCAGCTGGTGGAACTCACGGCTGAGATTGCCGACCTGAAGCAGGCCGTGCCCGCTTTTTTGTGAAGCGGAATCAATCCGTCTCACGCAAACCGGAGGAGTCGAACATGCGTATCGAACGGCTGCAGATCACCAATCACGAGCGTTGGGGCAAGCTGGTAAAGACCTGGTCGACCGGCAAGAACTATCTCGATGACGACAACGAATATCCGGTGCCGGAAACCGTCGAGCAGTTCAAGGAGCAGCTCGCGAAAGCGCAGGTGTTCGCGACCGTGCCGGAGCGCTTCAAGCACATCCAGTTCGTGACCTCCGACCAGGAGACGCTGCTCCTGAAGCTGCCGCCCAAGGTCATGATCGAGGACTCCGAGGCGATGCTGAGCGAGGCCGGGTCGACCTATCCGATCCCGCCGTTCTACAAGCGCCTGTTCAACGGCATCGATCCGGTCATCCCCGAGGAGGAGAAGTTCAAGGTGCATGCCGAACGCATCGGCGATTACACCATCAGCAACTGCGCCTGAGAGTTAGGTCGCAGGAATGGTCGGACGATGCCCTCGGCAGGAAGCCCCGCGCGGCGCAGCTCGTCGCGCAGGGCTGTCCATCCCGACTGGAAGAGAGCGAGGATCGGGTTCGCGGCAGGGGACCGGGCGCTCGCGCGATTTCGGGGGTGTTTCAGGGCCTGCCGGTGCGGCGATGGTCGGGCTGCTACGAGGACAGCGGCTCGATGCCCTCGACCGGAAGCCCCGCGCCGCGCAGTCCGTCCCTCAAGGTCTCCCATCGCGAGCGCACGCTGATCGGGTGCGCCTGCAGCGCCCAGCGCGTGATCGTCTCATCGGTCGGGGCTGACGATCCAACCCAGAATGAGCGGATGCCGTTGAGGAAACGATTAGCCGCTTCGCACGCGCTGTCCTTCTCGCCGAGATGGAACAAGGCCGCCGCCCGCCACGCCGGCAGGGTCTTGGTGATGTCACGCGCAAGGTCGCAGGCCTCCACGGCGCCCCGATAGTCGCCGCAAAGGAAGCGAATGATGCCGTGGTAGCTCCATTCCAGGTTCGATGGCGCCAGCGAAAGCGACAGCGACTGCTCGGCCTGCTGCCGGGCCTTGTCAAGCGATCCACAGAACGCGTGATAGTGAGCGCAGGAGACCAGGGTCCACGGATCGTTGTCGTTCAATTCGCAGGCGAGCTCCATATGCGGTGCCGCCTCGGCTTCCCGTAGCGCCAGCGCATAGGACCAGCCGCAGCACAGATGCGCTCTCGAATCGAGCGGGTCCAGTTGCACGGCCAATTTCGCAAGCTCGAGGGTTTCCCTTGCCTTGCCGAGGTCGCGAAACAATCCGGGATGCACGAACGTTTCGATGTTGTTCATTTGCACGAGGCCGCTGTAGCACGGCGAGAAGGCGGGACTTTCACGAATCGCGTCACGCAGGATCGCGACGGCCCGCCGCCAGTTTTCAGGCTCCAATCGCGACAGCAGGTTCTGACTGCGAAGCCAGCGGTCATAGACGTCGAGCGAAACGTCGGGCTCGCCCGCCAGCCGCCTGAGCCGGTCGACCGAGAGTTGGACATTCAGGGAGGTTGCGATCCGATTGACGACGCGCTGCTGGATCTTGAACCAGTTGTCCAGTCCGAGCCGAAAGCTTTCGCTCCAGACATAGGTGCCGATGGTGTCATCCTTCAGCACCATCACCATGTTGATCTCGTTGCCGGCCTGGTAGGCGGTGGTCTCGATGCAGTATTGGGGCACGGAGTCGGGATTGGGCAGCACCACGTTTGCGGGTGGACGATCGGCCACGCTCCATTCGCGGAAGCGGACCAGGGTCGCCGCCAGATGCAGGCTGAAGCCCTGCACGAGATGCGCGCGTTCCGCATCGATGCCGTGCATCGCGAACGGCTGAAGCACCAAGCGCGGCTTGGTCGAGACGGGCTGGGGCCGGCCGGCAAGGATGGGCGGCTGTCCGGCGTGGTGTACGGCACCGACCTCGCGTCCGACGCGTGCGAGCGCCGTGTGGCGCTCGGAGAGCGGCGTATCGAATTCGCCGAGCTTGATACGGGCGACGAGCTCTTCGGTCGCCTTCGACGGCTCCATGCCGTAGTCCCGGTCCAGCAGATCCCACAGCGCCTTGTAGATGCGCAGCGCGCCCGCGACGTCGCCCTCTTCGGCATGGGCCTGCATGAGCTGGCAGCAGGCCTGCTCATGCGTCGGATCCAGGTTGACGATCGCGGAGGCGATGTTCTTGCGCATCTCCGGCCCGACATCCGCCGCGCCGAGGCCCGTCTCGAGGCCGCGCATCAGCCGCTCGCGGATAGTCTGGCGCTTGGCGAGCACCCAGACCCGGAACGAGGGGTCGAGGTCGTCCATGCCTTCGAGCAACCGCTCGTCGAGCCGCGGGGTGTCGAGCAGCAAAGGATGGACGCGCGCGCTCTCGGCAAGCTGCAGCACGGTTTCGACATCGACCGCGACCCGATGCAGCTCGAAGCCGATGGACAGCCGTCCCGCGATCAGGCCGTCGAAGCCGGCCTCGCCCAGCACGGTGCGCAATTCCATGATGACCTGGCGCAGCGACGCGCGCGCCTTTTCCTCGTCCGAGCGACTCCACAACAGGCCGACCAGCCGCTCGCGGCTCTCCTGCTTGGTCTCGGACAGCGCGAGATAGCTGAGAACGGCCGCGGCCTTGCGCGTGCGCAGCTCCACCGGCCGCCCCTGGAAGCGCATCGACAGGCGGCCCACCAGCGACAAGGCAAGGCGCGGCGCGCTGTCGGGCGCCGGCTCCGCGAGCCTTGCCGCGGAGCCTGCCCTACCTTCCATCAAGACGATCTCGCCACGGGGTGCATGCATTGGAAAAAGCTATAACAGAGCAACCCCGCCAGTATAGACCGCACCGCCGCCGGTGCGCGCAATCATTTCGGCAAGCCGCGGTGTCACAATTTCGGACGGCTCGATCGCCAGCGCCGGCGCCATCACGCGTGCCACCGGCACGGTAAAGCGCGGGCGCGTCAAATCGATAAAAAACGATTCAATTCCGAGCGTTTCCAGCCGTCGAGCAAGGATTTCGACAACGGCGCGCGGCTCGGAGGCGTCAATGGAGATGTGCTCTGCCGGTTCAGGACCAGCTTGCAGCAGCCGGCACCGATCCGCATTGATCTTGCCGGCGCGGTCGAGATGGAGGCGGTCCTTGGCATTGAGCCCGGCGTCGCCGCGCTCGCGACGCTTGGCCTCGATCACCGCATAGGCGAGTTCCAGCTGGCACATCTCGAGCATGGCCGAGCGCGCGGCACGTGCAAGCGTGGTCCGGCTCGCGAGCCCGAAGGCAAGGCCGTAGCCGTCGGAGCCGCAGGAGAGCGCCGCAACCGTGGGAACGCCGATGTCGGTGGTGATGTCGAGCAGCCAGCTGCGCCGCCGCGCAAATCCCGGCGGCCGCAGCGATTGCAGCAGGGCCTCGGCTCCGACGCCGCACGCATCGACTGCGCGCGGGAGACGCCCCCCGCGCCACCACAGGCTCGCCGCATCGCGCTCGATCAATTCCAGCAGGCCATGCAGCAAGGCGCCGTCCAGGGAGGTGCCCGCTGCCGAGCCGATGCTGAGCGGAAACGGGACGGCAAAGTCCCGCCGGGCCTCCGGCCGCCGCAGGCAGAGGTCCGCCGGAAGCAAAACCTCGCGCCCGTCGGTCAGCCGCCGCGCCGCGCACCACGACAATTGCGGGTCGGACCTGCCGGCCAGTCCGGCGACGAAATCCGGCAGCAATCGCGCAGCTCCGCCGGCCGCGCCGGCAGGAACCAGCCGGTCGTCGCCGCTCTGCAAATGGGAGAGATATTCGATCCCCTCGCCGACACAGCTTTGAAAGGCCTCGTGCATGGAAAGACCCACGCCGGAGACGCTGAGCAGCGCGCTGCCGCGGTGGATCGGGTCGATCGACGCGGGATCGACCTCGGCGCCGAAGCAGAACAGGCCCGGCGCCTCGGGCGCGCCGAGCTGGAACATCCGGACAAATTGGCCGCCCGCCTCCAGGAGCCGGGCGCGGTGCAGCGTCTCGTGCTCTGGGCCGCCTTCGGCCGGCAGCCGATAGCCAAGTTCCTGCAAGAAGCCCAGCGCCTCGCCGCGCGCGGCACCTTCCGGTTGTTGACCGCGCAAGAGCGCAGCCGCTGTCGCAAACAGCCTATCCATCAAAATCAATCTTGCATTCGTTCACGGTGCACTCACGCCGGGCAGAACAATTTGCGGCAAAGCTAATGTGCGCCGACGAGTCGGAGGAATTTATGCCTGCCAAAGCCTTCGTCATTGCCCTTTCTGCGGATATTGCCCGGTCGGATTACGCCAAGCCAAGCCTGATCCGCACCCGCAGCCGGGAATGGCTCATTGCCTGCCGCTGGGGTCCCGAAGGCGAGTACCTGTCGATTGCAACCACGGGCATCCAGCTCGATCCGGCTCGACTGCACGCGCCCGAGGCGATCAGGCCCAAGCACAGCATGGTCGCGGTCCTGGCCTCGGAATCCGAGACGGACGCGACCAGCACGTTCCTTCTGGTCCGCCAGCTGCCGATGCCGATCGAGCTCGCCGGCACCTTCTTTCCGGCTGACGGCTACGCCGTGCTGCAGCAGCGCGACGACATCCGCTTGGTCTGCGAGACGCGCTACTCGCACAGTTGCGGCTGGCTCGACGGCAAGGAAATCCGCAAGGACATTCCAGACCCTGCCCCTTTCTCCGCGGAAGCGATGGCCTGGCATATCGAAGCCCGCCGGTGCGGCTGGATCGGCGAGTTCTTCCCGAGCAGCCAGCCGTTCAAGCAACGGGTAGCGCTGCGGGCCACCGCATGATTTGCGGCTCGTCTGCCGCTTGCCGCTGCATGATCCGAACGCCGCGCCAGCACAAAATGCGCAGCGGCTTGGCGGGCAGATCATGCTCGATAGATGACCGAAGCGCGGCGCTTCAGGCGCGCGCCAGCGAGCTGCGTCGCCGCTCTTCGCCTCGCCGCGTTCCGCGGCGCGCGGCCGAGCGGCTGGCGATGCCCTCGATCAGGTTGACGATGGCGCGCCGCAGCCGCGGGTCGGTGGTCTGGGCATAGGCCTTGAGCACGCGCATGGCGCCGGGCTCGACCAGCAGCTTGAACGGCGAATTGGCATCGCCCAGCCGGTGCCGCGACTGCTCGAACAAATCGCCCACGGAGATGCCGAGCACATTGGCGATCTGCGACAGGCGGCTGGCACCAACCCGGTTGGCGCCCTTCTCGTATTTCTGCACCTGCTGAAACGTCACGCCGATGCGGTCGGCCAGATCGGTCTGGCTGAGCCCGCGGCTGACCCGCAGCACGCGGATCTTGGCGCCCACCGTGGCATCAAGCGAATCCGGCTTCCTCCCTGACATCGCTGGCTCCTGAGCTGGTGTTAAGGTCACACGTGACCCTAGCACAACTTGAGCGCGATGCGGGAACTAAGACACGATCTTCAGCGCGGCTTTTCCATGACCCCCGGGCGCAGTCCGGGACAGGACGCAGCGTCCGTCCCCCTCGACCGTCACATTGATCGGCTGGGGGTCGGTTTTACCCAGGAACTCCTCCAACGCGGCCCGGCCCTCCTCGGACAGGGCGAAAATGCCTCGCATCAGCTCAAAAAAACCGGGCTCCTGGGCCACGTAAAGCAATTCACGGAGCTCGGATCCCGTGAACTGGCCCAAAGCCGAAAATAGCCATTCGGTATCTTCGACAGGCTCGCAATTCGGCTGGCGATTCAGATAGTAAATAACTGACTCAGCACTCATTTTCGCCCCATCTGGCGGATGGTCCTGAACCACCCTTCACGCGCGCCAGTGTGCGAAGCGTATCGTGATTTCAGCGTGAGAGCCCTCACGTTGGGCGGGCTCACGAAAAAACAACGCGCCGGGACCGTGGCCCCAGGCGCCGCCTCCCGGGCCTGCGCACCCGGCGCGCCCAGTCTCTCGTCCAAGCTGTTGATTTCGTTGGAGCGTTCTCGAGCGACGTGGATACCGACTCGCGTGAAGAAAACGCGCCATCACCGCTGATAGGCTTCGCCCAGCGCGGGGGGCGCCATCTGGCGGCCGACCAGCCCGCCGACCGCAAGCAGAGCCAGCAGGTAGGGCAGCATGATCAGCAGCGCGTTCGGAACCTCGATCCCGAGCGCCGGAAGCTGGAATTGCAGGGCGGTCGCCGCGCCGAACAGGAGACAGGCAAGAATCGTTCCCCCGATCCGCCATTTGCCAAAGATGACCGAGGCGATCGCGAGATAGCCCGCGCCGCGCGTCATGCCTTCGGTGAAGGTGTGGATATCGCCGATCGAGAGAAAAGCCCCCGCAAGCGACGCCATGAAGCCCGCGAACAGCACGCAGCCATAACGGATGCGGGTCACCGACAGGCCGGATTTGTCCACGGCTTTGGGCTCGGCGCCGGCAGCATGGATCGCAAGCCCGACCGCGGTGTAGCGCAAGGCCAGCGCGGTCACGACGATCACGGCAATCCCGGCATACAGGAGCCAGACCTGCTCGAAGACCGCGCTGCCGATCAGGGGAATGTCGCCGAGAAGCGGCGGCTTCACCTTGGCAAGGCCGGGAATTTCCGCCCGCGACCGCGCGCCGAAAATCTCGCGATAGGCCAGCGTGGTTGCGCCGAGCACCAGGAGGTTGATGCCGATCCCCGATACGATCTGGTTGGCGCGCAGCGAGTTGCTGAGCGCTGCCTGCAGCAGCGCCACCGGCTGCACCGCCAGGATGGCGATGACGAGTCCGATCACGGGATTGCCGGTCGCCCAGGCGCCGACCGCGGCGGCAAAGGCCGAGGTCAGCATCATGCCCTCGATGCTCATGTTGAGCACGCCGGCGCGCTCGCTGACCATTTCGCCGATGCCGGCCAGCAACAGCGGCGTGGCCAGCCGGATCGAGGAGCCGAGAAACACCGCGAACAAGTCCCAGCTCATCGCCGCTCCCATCGTTCGATGAACAGCGCGGCGCCCGCCAGCGTGATCACGATCAGGCCCTGAATGACGACGACGAGTGCCGTCGGCACCGCCGCGACCATCTCCATGTTGATGCCGCCCGAGCGCATGAAGCCGAACAGCGCCGAGGCCGCGAGCACGCCGGGGATGGAGCCGCGCGACAGCAGTCCGGCCACCAGCCCGTCAAATCCATAGCCCGAGGAGAAGCCGTCCTTGAGCGTATACTGCTCGCCGAGGAGCATCATCGCCCCCGCCAGCCCGCCCAGCGCGCCGGCCGTCGCAAGCGCAAAGATCACCGTCCGCGCATAGGATATGCCGGCGCGGTTGGCCGCCACCGGATTGAGCCCGACGGCCCGCAGCCGCACGCCGAGAATGGTCCTGGACAGGATCACCCAGACGACGACCGCCAGCACCAGGGTCAGGGGCAGCCCGACATGAACCGGGAACGAGTAATCGCCCGTCAAAAGCGGCAGCTTGGTCTCGTCGGGAATCTCCAGCGACTCCGGCAGCGTCGCCGAGCTCGTCATCGGCTTGCGCAACAGCGCGGTCGACTGCACCGACCAATAGAGCAGCCACACGCCGATGAAGGACAGCAGCAGCGTCGAGATCACCTCGTTGGTACCGGACTTGACCTTCAGCACCGCGGCCAAGCCGCCCCACAGCGCGCCGGCGGCGACGGCGGCAAGCGTCGGCAGGATGAAGGCCAGTCCGAGCGGCAGGCCGGCGACATGGCCGTAGAGCGCCACGGCCGTTGCGGCAATGCCCCCGACCGCGATCTGGCCCTCGCCTCCGACATTGGTGAGGTTGGCGCGGTTCGCCAGCACGAAGCCGAATCCGACCAGCGCGAACACGGCGCTGCGGTTGAGCGAGGCGGCAAGCGCGTAAGGCGAGCCGATGGTGCCGTCGATGAAGGCTGCGACGGCGTTCGGCACCGAGACGCCGATCATGGCGATCAAGACGAGCCCCATGACCGCGGCGAAGGCGACCGCAAGCAGGGGAACGAGGAGCGTCGGCCGCAACGCGAGGCGCGGCAGCGCGGAAGGACGGGGCTGCTGGTTGACCGCCGTCATTGCGCATGCCCCGCCATCATGGCGCCGATCGCCTCGCGCCGCGCCGGATCGGCGGCGCAGGCTCCCATGATGCGCCCGCGATAGAGCACGACGATGCGGTCGGCCACCGTGAGCAATTCGTCGAGCTCCGAGGACACCAGGAGCACCGCGATGCCGCGGCGGCAGGCCGCGCGGATGTGGCCATAGACCGCGGCGACCGCGCCGACGTCGAGGCCGCGCGTCGGCTGCGCCGCGACCAGGCAGGACAGGTTCGGCAGCGTGATCTCGCGCGCCAGCACCGCCTTCTGCTGGTTGCCGCCCGACAGGCTCGAGAACAGCGCGGCGGCCCCGCGGGCGCGCACGTCGAAGCGCTGCATCAGCGCCGACGCCTCGCGCTCCAGCGCGCTGCGCCGCAGGAAGCCGAAACGGGTGAACTCGTCGAGCCGGTTGAGATAGATGTTCTCCGCAAGGCTCATGCCGAGCACGCAGCCGGTGGCGTGCCGATCCTCCGGCACGATGCCGATGCCGGCCGCGGTGATCTCCTTCGGCGAGCGGCCGGTGAGCTCGTTCTTCCCCAGATAGATCCGCCCCTCGGTCGGCGCCATCATGCCCGAGAGCACCGCGGTGAGCTCGCTCTGGCCGTTGCCTTCGACGCCGGCGACGCCGACGATCTCGCCGCGGTCGACCGTGAGCGTGAAATTGTCGAGCCGGGTGACGCCTTGATGATCCTTCACGGTCAGGCCGTCGATCTGCAGCGCCTCGATGCGGGATTTCTCCGCGGGCTGGTGCGCGACATGCGTGACCGTCTCGAGCCCGAGCACCGAGGCCGCCGAGCTGTCGAGCGTCTCGACATTGCCCTGGATCATGGCGCGGACCAGCGCATCGATCTCCCTGGCCGGCTCGCTCGATGTCGCCACCACGCGGCCGGCGCGCAACACCGTCACGCGGTCCGCGACCTTCTTGATCTCCGCGAGCTTGTGGGTGACCAGCACCACCGCGCGGCCGCCCGCCGCGACGCGGCGGCAGACCTCGAGCAGCGCCGCGATCTCGTCGGGCAGCAGCACGGCGGTCGGCTCGTCCAGCACAAACAGCCGGGGATCGCGGATCAGGCATTTGACGATCTCGACCCGCTGTCGCTCGCCGACGGAGAGATCGTCGATCCTGGCCAAGGGATCGAGCGGCAGGCCGTACTCGTCAGCGAGCTTGGCAAGCTGCCTCGCGCACGTCTTGCGATCGAGGATGCCGCGCTGGCGTCCGAGCAGGACATTGTCGACCACGCTCATGTCGCCGACCAGGCTGAAATGCTGGTGCACCATGGCGATGCCCTGGGCCAGCGCATCGGCGGGCCCTGCGGGCCGGTACGGCGCGCCGCGATAGCGCATGGTGCCGCCGTCGGGCCGATGCACCCCAAAGATCAGGTTGCACAGCGTCGACTTGCCGGCACCGTTCTCGCCGAGAATGCAATGCACCTCGCCCGGGCGCAGCTCGAGCGAGACATCCGACAGCGCGGTGAAGCTGCCGAACCGCTTGGTGAGCTCGGAGAGCGCAAGAAGCGGCTCGGCGGGGCCCTCCGCCGGCGCCGGCGAGGTGCTTGCCATCGGCGATCAGCCCTTCAGCGTCTTGATCTTGCCGTCGAGGAGATCCTTCATGATCTGGTCGAGCTTGGCCTTCTGCTCGGCGGTCGCACCGCAGATCACCATGCTGGAGGCTTCAGGCCCCATCTTGAGGCCGAACTCCTTGTAGCCGGCCTTCCACGTCCCCTTGACGGCCTCGTCGATCGCATACTGCACCTGGAAGCCCGTGCCGGTGATGGAATAGGCGACATAGAGCGGATCGGTGCCGCAGCGGTCGGTGTAGCTGCCGATGATGTGGGTGCCCTTTTCCTTCGCCGCCTGCTCCATGCCGCGCAGGCCGAGATTGAGGATGTGGTAGTGAATGTCCGCGCCTTGCGCGATCGCGGCCAGCGTCGCCTCCTTGGCCTTCGCCACGTCGTCGAAATCGCCGGTATAGTTCTCGGTGTACTTGATGTTCGGATTGATCGACCGCGCGCCGTTGCCGAACTCCTTGCCGGCATTGACGATCGAGGGAATCTCCAGGCCGCCGACATAGCTGATCGCGCCGGTCTTCGACAGCATCGCAGCCGCCGCGCCCGCGACATAGGCGATCTCCGCCTGCCTGACGTCATAGCCCGCAACATTGGGCGCGCTGTCGCCCTCATTGCCGCCGACGATCGAGAAGTGAACCTTCGGGAAGCGCTTGGCGATCTTGTAGACCGAGGCCTGCGTCTGGCCGCCGACGCCGATCACGAGCTCGTTCTTGCTGGCAAGATTGGTCAGCGCCTGATCCATGTCGGCATAGTTGATGTTCTCGATCATCTGGACCTGGATCTTGTCGCCGTATTTCTTCTCGGCGGCCATCAACCCGTCATAGCTCGACTCCATCCAGCCCTTGTCGGACTTCGAGCCCGGAATCAGGATGCCGACCTTGAGCGCATCGGCGTGAGCCAGCGTCGACGACAGCACCATTGCGGCAGCGAGCACCGTGCCTCGCAGAACCAAACGACGTGACCTCATGAAAAACCCCTCGCACAATGTTGAAATTCGTCCGGCGACTGCCCCGCAGCAAGCGCCGTGCCACAAATCATGACATTGAATTCGCTGTCGTTTTCCGGCCCAAGGACGGCTGGAAACAAACAAATGCTTACTTTTAATCCAGGTCGTGCGGGCATCTGTCGGATTCCTGGGCAAGGCCTCGCCGCGGCCACGGCATGCGCCTTGAATTTCCTGCTGAAATGGCGTTGGCAGCGAACTTGCAATCGCTGTCGGCAACGACGCAATTGCCTGCAGTCCTGGTTGCAGGCCTCGCACGAGCGACGGAACACAGGAGACCATCATGACAGCGAGTGAACAGCGCGGCGCGCCGATGTCGGGCGGCAAGCTCGGCCTTGGCAGGCAGTTCGCCTGGTATGCGAGCGAGAGCGAGGTCAACATGGCGATGCCGCAGCCCTCGCCGGCGCCGGTCACCATCGCCTGCGCGCCGCAGAACGTCACGCTCGATCTGTTGCGCACGGCGATCGTCGTGATCGACATGCAGAACGATTTCTGCGCCAAGGGCGGCTGGGTCGATCACATCGGCGGCGATTATCGCCCCGACCGCAAGCCGATCGAGCCACTGCAGCGGCTGTTGCCGGCGCTGCGCAAGGCCGACGTGCCCGTGATCTGGGTGAACTGGGGCAACCGGCCGGACCTCGCCAACATGCCGCCGAACCAGATCCATCTCTACAAGCCAAAGGGCACGGGCACCGGCCTCGGCGATCCGCTTCCCGGCAGCGGCGCGCGCGTGCTGGAGAAGGATTCATGGGCTGCGGCCATCGTCGACGAGCTGCCGCAGGAGAAGCAGGACATCAAGGTCGACAAATACCGCATCAGCGGCTTCTGGGACACGCCGCTCGACAGCATCCTGCGCAATCTCGGCGTCAACTGCGTGCTGTTCACCGGCGTCAACACCGATCAATGCGTGCTGCATTCGCTGACCGACGCCAACTTCCTCGGCTATGGCTGCATCCTGGTCGAGGATTGCTGCGCCACCACCTCGCCGGATTTCTGCACCGAGGCCACGATCTGGAACGTCAAGAAGTGTTTTGGCTTCGTGACCGATTCCGCATCGATCATCGCGGCCCTCGGCAAGCGCGCCGGGTGAACGCCATCGGCGCCATGAGGCGGGAGAGCGGGAGCGACGCCGGCGCATTCGTGCCGGGTGCGCGCGTCACGTTGCAGCCGACGGCGGCGGGCCCGCTGAGCGGTCTCACCTTTGCGGTGAAGGACCTGATCGATGTCGCAGGCCTCGTCACCGGCGGCGGCAATCCGGACTGGCTGCGCACGCATGCGCCCGCGCAAGCGTCCGCGCCGGCCGTGGACAGGCTGCTTGCCGCCGGTGCAAGCCTGGCGGGCAAGACCATCACCGACGAGCTCGCCTTCAGCCTCGAAGGCGTCAACGCGCATTGCGGAACGCCGTTGAACCCGGCCTGTCCGGACCGCATCCCCGGCGGCTCCTCGTCCGGGTCGGCCGCAGCGGTCGCCGCGCGCCTCGTCGATGTCGCGCTCGGCACCGATACCGGCGGCTCGGTGCGGGTGCCCGCGAGCTTTTGCGGCCTGTTCGGCTTCCGTCCGACGCATGATGCGATTCCGCTCGCCGGCGTGATTCCGTTTGCGCCGTCCTATGACACGATCGGCTGGTTCGCCCGCGACTTCGCGACGCTCGCGGCCGTGGGCTATGTGCTGCTGCCGGTAGCGGCGCCGGCGCGGCTGCGGCGGCTGCTCCTGGTTCGCGATGCCTTTGCGCTTGCCGATGCACCCACAGCCGCCGCGCTCCGCAAGGCATGCGAGCCGCTCGGCATTGCCGGCGAGATCACCCTGTTCGACGGCGAGGAGAGCGACTGGCTCGAATGCTACCGCGTCCTGCAGGGCGCGGAAATCTGGCGCGAGCTCGGCCCATGGATCAGCGCGACCCGACCGGGCTTCGGCCCTGCGATCGCGCCACGCTTTGCCGATGCGGCGACGATCACCGCGGACGATGTCGCACGCTTCGCGCCGCGCCGCGCCGATTTCGCGCGCCGGCTGCGCGCGCTCCTGGCCGATGGGACCGCCCTCGTCATTCCGACCGCGCCCTGCATCGCCTTGCCGAAGGACGCCGCGGGCGAGGAGATCGGTGCATTCTATCGGCGCGCGCTGACACTCACCTCGATCGCGGGCCATGCCGGCCTGCCGCAGATCACCGTGCCGGCCGCAACGGTCGAGGACTGCCCGGTCGGCCTGTCGATCGTAGCCGCCGCCGGTCACGACCGCGCGCTGCTCGATCCCGCAAGCGGCTGGGCCGCTGTCCCGGCCGGGACGGCAGCTTGATGACCACGCGCCTGCCATCGCTGGCTGAAGCCGCCGACAAGCCGCAGCGGCGGCCGCGCCGCTCCGCCGAGCAGAACCGCGCCGAGATCCTGCGCGCCGCAACGGTCGAGTTCGCGACCCATGGCTATGCCGGCGCCCGCATCACCCGCATCGTCAAGAAGGCCGGCAGCAACCCGCGGATGATCTACGAGCAGTTCGGCAGCAAATCGGGGCTCTACGTCGCAACGCTGGAGAGTGCCCTCGGCGCGCTCCGGACCGAGGAGCTCACGCTCGATGTCGAGCATCTCGATCCGCTCGACGGCCTGTTGAAACTGTTCGACTTCATGAACGGTCATTTCGAGCGCAACCTTCATCTCGTCAGCCTGCTCCGCGCCGAGAACCTGATGAAGGCCCGTTACATGAAGAAGTCGCCGCGGATTCACGAGATGTCCTCGCCGGTGCTGTCCATGACCAAGCGCCTGCTCGCCCGCGGCGTGGCCGAAGGCAGGCTCTCAGCCGACATCGACCCCTTGCGGCTCTATGTCATGATCGCAGCGCTCAGCCAGTTTCACCTCGCCAACGTCCATACGCTGTCGAACGAGTTCAATGTCGACCTCAAGGACGCGACCTGGCGCGCCAGGCGAAGCGCCGACGCACGCACGATGCTGGCAGCCTATCTGGAGCGCCGGGCATAGCCGCAAGGTGGCGACGCCCGCCGACCGGGCGTCGTCCGACCTTTATTCCGAGGACCGCCGTTTGCGATGCAACGCGCTTGGCTGATGCCTTGGGATCGACGGACATGGCTGTCGCGCCCCAAATCATCGCGCATGGCGTTGCGCACAAAAAACATCGAAACTATAAGAGCTTGAAAGAATGGTCGGAGTGGTAGGATTCGAACCTACGACCCCTGCGTCCCGAACGCAGTGCTCTACCGGGCTGAGCCACACTCCGACTTAGACGGCGGCTTATAGCGTCGGGTTTCGCCCACCGCAAGCCGCTGAATTCGAGGATTTTTTCTCAAACGATGACAACTGCCCTGACCACCAGACTGCTGCCGGCGAATGCAGCTTCCGTGACCGAGGCTGCCCGGCGCCTGTCCGAGGGCGGACTGGTGGCGTTCCCGACCGAGACCGTCTACGGCCTGGGGGCCGACGCCACCAATGCGGCCGCGATTGCGCGGCTCTACGAGGCCAAGGGCCGTCCGCTGTTCAATCCGCTGATTTCCCATGTCGACGGGCTGTCCAGCGCCCACCGGCTCGCCCGCTTCGATGCCACCGCCATCACCCTGGCACAGGCGTTCTGGCCGGGCCCGCTGACGCTGGTCCTGCCCAGGCGCGAAACCTGCGAGGTGGCCGATCTCGCCACCGCCGGCCTCGAGACCATCGCCGTCCGGGTCCCCGCCCACCCGGTCGCCCATGCCATCCTGAAAGCCTTGGGTAAGCCGGTCGTGGCGCCCTCGGCCAACCTGTCCGGCCATGTTTCGCCGACCACAGCCAGCCATGTGCAGAGCGACCTGGCCGGCCGGATCGACCTGATCGTCGACGGCGGTCCGGTCGCGGTCGGGGTGGAGTCCACCATCGTCGGCTGCTTCGAGCGGCCGATGCTGCTGCGACCGGGCGGGCTGGCGCGGGAGGAGATCGAGCGCGTGCTCGGAAGATCGCTCGCCCGTCCCCCGCTCGAGGCCGACAGCAACGACAGCCAGCCGTTGGCGCCGGGCATGCTGACCTCGCATTACGCCCCGCGCGCCCGGGTCCGGCTCGATGCGCACAGCATCACACCCGGCGAAGCCCTGCTCGCCTTCGGCGCTGCGCCCATCCCGGGACAGGACAAGGCCGCGGCCGTGCTGAATCTGTCCGAAACCGGCGATACGGCTGAAGCCGCGACCCATCTTTTTGGCTATCTTCGCAGCCTGGACGCGCGCGGCGTGCCGACCATCGCGGTGATGCCGGTTCCGACGGAGGGGCTGGGCGAAGCCATCAACGACCGGCTGCGCCGCGCAGCCGCCGGACGGGAATAAACGGCGGGAACGAGGAACACGAAAGACCAACGATGAATATCGCCCAGCCATCCATTCCGCCGCTCTCGCCCGAACTGATCGCAAAATTCCGACAGATCGTCGGCGACAAATATGCGATGACCGACCAGGCCGACATCGCGCCTTACGTCACCGAGGAGCGCAATCTGTTCCATGGCCGCACCCAGCTCGTGCTGCGCCCGGGCTCGACCGCGGACGTCGCTGCAATCTGCAAGCTCGCCAGCGCGCACCGAATCGCGCTGGTGCCGCAGGGCGGCAATACCGGCCTCGTCGGCGGCCAGACCCCGCATCACGGCGAGGTGGTGATCTCGCTGAAGCGGATGGACAAGATCCGCGAGGTCGATCCCGCCTCCAACACCATGACCTGCGAGGCCGGCGTGGTGCTGCAGGTCGCCCAGCAGCGCGCCGCGGAAGCGGATCGGCTGTTCCCGCTGTCGCTCGGCGCCGAAGGCAGCTGCACCATCGGCGGCAACCTCTCCACCAATGCCGGCGGCACCGCTGCTTTGGCCTATGGCGTCGCGCGCGAGATGGCACTCGGGTTGGAGGTCGTGCTCGCCGACGGCCGCGTCTTGAACCTGTTGTCGAAGTTGAAGAAGGACAACACCGGCTACGACCTGAAGAACCTCTTCATCGGCGCCGAGGGCACCCTCGGCATCATCACCGCGGCAACGCTGAAGCTGTTCCCGAAGCCGCGTGCGATCGAGACCGCCTATGTCGGCCTGAAGTCGCCGGAGGCGGCGCTGAAGCTGCTTTCGCTGTCGCAGGCCGAGGCGGCAGGCACGCTGACGAGTTTCGAGCTGCTCTCCGAGATCGCGGTGGACTTCTCCATCCGCCACGGCATCGACGTGCGCGATCCGCTCGCCGAAAAGCACCGCTGGTATGTGCTGATGGAGCTGTCCTCGCCCCGCGACGACGCCCGCGGCACGCTGGAGGCCATATTGGGCAAGGCGCTGGAGGACGAGATCATCGACGACGCCGTGATCGCGGCGAACCTGAGTCAGCGGCTCGGCTTCTGGAAGCTGCGCGACGAGATGTCCGCGGCGCAGAAGCCGGAGGGCGGCTCGATCAAGCACGACGTTTCCGTGCCGGTCGCCGCCGTACCCGCCTTCATCGCGGAGGCCAATGCGGCGGTGGTGAAGCTGATCCCGGGCGCCCGGCCGGTGCCGTTCGGCCATCTCGGCGACGGCAACATCCACTATAATGTCAGCCAGCCGGTCGGCGCCGAGCCGGCCGACTTCCTGGCGCGCTGGCATGACGTCAACGCCGTCGTCTTCGACATCGTGCTGAAGATGGGCGGCTCGATCTCCGCCGAGCACGGCATCGGCGTGCTCAAGCGCGACGAGCTGCCCGAGGTCAAGGACAAGGTCGCGATCGAGCTGATGCGCGCGGTCAAGGCCATGCTCGACCCGCTCGGCATCATGAATCCCGGCAAGGTACTCTGAAAATGTCAAATCCTGTGTTGCCGCTCTCGATCGCCCCGATCGAGGACGGAGATGTCGACGCCGTCGTCAGCCTGTGGCAGCGCTGCGGCCTGACACGGCCCTGGAACGAGCCGGCGGCCGACATCGCGCTGGCGCGGAAAGATTCCAACGCGACCATCCTGATCGGACGCGACGGCGAGACGATCGTCGCAACCGCGCTGGTCGGCCATGACGGCCATCGCGGCTGGGTCTATTACGTCGCTGTCGATCCCACCCGGCAAAAGAAGGGGTTCGGCCGCGTCATCATGGAGGCGGCCGAGGATTGGCTGCGTCAGACCGGCATCGAAAAGGTGCAATTGCTGGTTCGGCCGGAGAACACGGCCGTGCGCGCCTTCTATGAATCGATCGGCTATGGCGAGCAGCCGCGCGTGATGTTCGCGAAGTGGCTCGACGGCCGTCCGCTGACGCCCTGATAGCAACAGACAGGTCCGCCATGAGCATCTCCGACCGCATCCGCCTCAAGGGCGAGCGCCTGCTCACCGACCATTACGGCACGGTGAAAAGCATCACCTTCGACTGGCGCCGCAATGACGGCGAGTGGCAGAGCATGACGCGCGACGTGTTCGATCGCGGCAATGCGGCGGCGATCCTGCCCTACAATCTCGCGCGCCGATCGGTCGTGCTGGTGCGCCAGTTCCGGCTGCCGACCTATGTCAACGGCTACGACGATCTCCTGATCGAGGCGGCGGCCGGCCTGCTCGACGACGCCTCGCCCGAGGATCGCATCCGTGCCGAGGCGGAAGAGGAGATCGGCTATCGCCTGCACCACGTCCACAAGGTGTTCGAGGCCTTCATGAGCCCGGGCGCGGTGACGGAGAAGATCCACTTCTTCGTCGCCGAATACGAGCCCGCAATGCGCATCGGCGACGGCGGCGGGCTCGCCCATGAAGGCGAGGACATCGAGGTCCTGGAGCTCGGCTTCGACGAGGCGCTGGCCATGATCGCGGACGGCCGCATCGTGGATGCCAAGACCATCATGCTGCTGCAGCACGCCGCGCTGCAGATTTTCCGCTAGCTGGAGATGCCTCGGTCCCGACAAGTCCCCGCCCCTCATCCTGAGGTGCTCGCGGAACGCGAGGCTCGAAGGGCGACGGCCCGGCTGCGGCTGCGGGGCGTTCATCCTTCGAGGCTCGCTGTGCTCGCACCTCAGGATGACGATCGAACAGCGGCGATTGCGAGAGCACCTTAAAACAAACTCCCCTGCCCGTCATCGCTCGCAAGCGGCGGGGCCTTGCGCACTGCGCGCTTCGCGACCTTCGGCGCCTCCTCCGCGGCGCGCTGCTCATCCGTGATCGGCAGCAGCAATTGCGCGTCGTCATTGTCGGCATGGTTCACGCGCCGCGAGACCTCGTGCCAGGTGAACGTGCCGTCCTGCGGCGGAACCATCAGTGCGCGCACCGGCTCGACACTGTCCTCGCTGCAATCGAGCCAGCGCGCGAAATCGGCCTCCTCGATCGCAACGGGAACGCGGTGATGCAGCACCGAGAGTTCCGGGCTTGCCGCCGTGGTGACGATTGCCACCGTGTCGAGTTCCTCGCCGTTCGGCCCCATCCAGGTCTCGGCCACACCTGCAAGCCCGAGCACCCGATGATCCCGGCGATAGATGAAGAAAGGCCGCTTGCGGCCGTCCACGACCTGCCATTCATAATAGCCGTCGGCGGGAATCAGGCAGCGCCGGCGCCGGATCGCGTTCTTGAACGCGGGCTTCTCCACCACGGTCTCGGAACGTGCATTGATCAGAAGCGTGAATTTGCGGGGGTCCTTGACCCAGGACGGAATCAAACCCCATCGCATTAAATGAAAATGCCGCGCGCCATTCTCGACAATCACGACAGGTACAGGTTGCGTCGGAGCAATATTATGCCGTGGCGGGAAATTCGGCTGCTCGAGATAGCCAAAGATCCGCCGCAGCGCCTCGGGAGGCGAGGTAATCACAAACCGTCCGCACATTCTTGAAGCCCAGATAGCTATCCGTTCAGCCGCTTTTAACCCTGCATGGCAACACTGCCGATTATGACCTCGCTGGCCACACCCCCCGCGCATCCGCCAACGCAGCACCTGATGGGCCTCGACGAGGCCACGCGTGCCGCGACCCTGAAGGCTGCCAACATCAACCCGCGCACGGGGCTTGCCACCGACTACCTCAATCACTTCAACGAAGCCATCATGCTTCTGGAGCTGATTCCGGACATGCCGGAATGCACCACCGACTTCCTGGAGTGGCGCCCGCTGTCCTATGCGGAGCACTTCATCGCCTCCAATTTCAAGGGCCGCGATCTCGCAATCGAGGCCTATGAGTCCGCCGAGCCGGAGCTGCGCGCCGAATTCGACCACATGACGGAACTTATGACCAACATCCTGACCGCGGTCAGCCAGGCCATGCGCGAGGTCAATCAGGATTCGACCCGCGCCAAGCTCGCGGTGCAGGCGCTGAGCTGGCTGAAGGAGTTGGTGCAGGCCACGGGCGGTATTATCAATGGCGGCACCGAAGGCAATGTCGACTACATCATGACCCATTGATGGGCGAGCCGTTCCCACATCAGCGCCCGCAGCTGGCGGTCAGCGCCGCGATCTTTCGCGATGGCCAGGTGCTCCTGGTCCGGCGCGCGCGCTCGCCCGGCAAGGGCTTCTATTCGCTGCCCGGCGGCCGGGTCGAATTCGGCGAATCGCTGCATCAGGCGCTGGCGCGGGAAGTCGACGAGGAAACCGGGCTTCGCATCGACATCGTGGGGCTGGCCGGCTGGCGCGAGGTGCTGCCCGCGGCGGGTCTCGGCGGGCATTATGTGATCATGTCGTTCGCGGCGCGCTGGCGGGCCAACGAGCCGGTGCTCAACGATGAACATGACGATTTCAAATGGCTCGCGCCGGCCGCGCTCGGCGACCTCAAGGTCACCGGAGGGCTGCCCGAGGTGCTGGAAGCCGCGGAACGGTTAATAAAGGCCTGATTTCCGCAAGCCAGGCGCCTTGCTTAATGCGCAATTAAGGGGCTATCAGGCGGTTATCGGACCTCATCCATGCCAGCACGCCTCCTCGCCCTCATCCTGATCTGCCTGAGCCTTGCTGCGCCGATTCGCGCCGCCGAGGAAGGGGCTGCAGGGACCGCAGCGGCAGCGCCGTTCGACGGCGACCTGCAACGGCTCGCCGAGATCCTCGGTGCGCTGCATTATCTGCGCGGCGTCTGCGGCAGCAATGAAGGGGCGAAATGGCGCAACCAGATGCAGGCGCTGATCGATGCCGAGACGCCGTCGGGCGACCGCCGCTCCCGCATGATCGCCGCCTTCAACCGCGGCTATAACGGTTTCCAGCAGACCTACCGCACCTGCACCCCGGCCGCCCTGGTCGCCATCCGCCGCTATGTCGAGGAAGGCTCGAAGATCTCGCGCGACCTGACCGCAAGGTACGCGAATTAGCGACGACGTTTTGCTTCAGTCCGAAGCGGCCTCCCGTCTATCACCCTCACCCTGAGGTGCTCGCGAAAGCGAGCCTCGAAGGGCGACGGCCCCGCTGCAGCCTCCGGGCCGCTCATCCTTCGAGGCCTTCGCTGCGCTACGGCGCCTCAGGATGACGGGTCGAACTGTTTTCACGCGCTCTGAGGTGAAGTGAAGAAATTTGGCATGGGTGGAGCGCAGCACAACCCGTCGTTCGGAGGCACTGAAAAGGTGATGGGTGTCGCTGCGGTCTGCCTATCCTACGCACCGGTTTCCGACCCGTCACCCTGAGGTGCTCGCGAAAGCGAGCCTCGAAGGGCGACGGGGGACAAGCTCAACCGCATGACGGGTGACAAGCCGTATCGGAGCCGGGTCTCGGTCCCGGAACCACCCTCTTGATTTATCAACACGCGTTAACCTTTCCTAAAGAACTGCTCTAGGCGGGTGCGCCGCGCGTGCTAAACCAGCCTTCGACGCGCCTGACTTGTCATAAAACGCGTCAGTTCTGTCCCTCCTGTTTCAAGCGCTGACACATGTCCTTTCATCTCGCCCGCGAGCCCCTCCCCGATCACGAGCAGAAGCAGGCGGCGCTGTCCTATCTGAACGAGGCCTGGGCCGAAGCGCGCCATGACGGCGTCGACGGCGACTGCCTGGCGCAAGCGAGCCTGTTCGCAGCGCTTGCCGAGCTCGTCGCCACCTATGGCGAGGATGCGGTGGCGAAGTTTGCGGAAGGCCTGCCCGCACGCGTCCGCAACGGCGAATTCTCGCTGGCGCTGGCGCGGCAGTAGACCCCGGCACCGCTGTCATCGCCCGCAAAAGCGGGCGATCCGCTATTCCAGAGACGTCAGCAATTCAATCAAGCGGGTGCGGCATACTGGATTCTGCGCCTTCGCGGGGAATGACGAGAGACTGCGGCGCGCGCCCGACGGGCAAATCAATTCGCTTTTTCCGACTTAACGTCTTTCGATTTGTCCAGCCCTCGCGCGAAAAATATTATCTTTCGTTTTTCCGAAAAAGATGATCTACTCCTCCACGTTCCGTTCCGACACGAGGGGCGTACGCGTCGTCACGAACGTGGAGCGGAATGCGGTGGACGTGGAGGTGCCGTCAGACGTGCGGCGCTGACGCGGACGGCGAAGTCGTGTGGTCCTGGCGCGCCCATGCAGCGCTAAGTCCTCGCAAGCTGAAAAGCTTCGCGGGGGGCGACGGTGGCAAACGCTGGTTCACCGGGGAGATCACGTATAAGCCGTAACCCATTGCGCAGGGAAGGCCGGTGTGATCACCGCCTGTACCTGTGGTTCTCGCGCTCGCGCAAATCTCTTTTGCGCGAGGCCCCGGGTGCAGCGGCCACCCGGCCTTCCCTGCTCCCTCTGTTTTCGAGGGTATGGACGATGCAAGACTCGGGCGGAATGCGCCGCGAGAATGAGAAGTCGTGTCGGCTGTCATGTCGTGGCCGCTCTTACATCCTCATGGTGAGGAGGCGCGCCAGCGCCGTCTCGAACCATGAAGGCCCCGATGCAACCGACGCCCGGATTTTACAGTGACACCAAGCTGCTGCCGTCTGCCGCCTCACGCGCCGCTTGAACCGAACCAGGCCGTCCACAGGCCTTGTTGGCGGCAGCCCGGCGGCTTAACTTGCAGATGACTATCGGCTCCTTGCCGCTCAACAAGAACTTCAAGAGACCGCAAATGCAGGCAGCGCTTCTTCCCGACCGGGGCGTGGTGAAAGTGTCCGGCGAGGACGCACGCAATTTCCTCAACGGCATCGTCACCACCGACCTCACCGGGCTCAAGCCTGGGCAGGCGAAATTCGGCGCGCTGCTGACCCCGCAGGGCAAGATCATCGTCGACTTCCTGATCACGGAGGCGCCGGCCGGACATGGCGGCGGCTTCCTGTTCGACTGTCCGCGCGTGCTCGCACAGGCGCTCGCCGACAAGCTTCGCTTCTACAAGCTGCGCGCCAAGGTCACCGTGGAGAATTTGAGCGACAGCCTCGGCGTCATCGCCGCCTGGGGCGGCGAGCTCACCATGCAGCCGGACCTGACCTTCGCCGACCCGCGCGCGGCAGCGCTCGGATATCGCATCCTGGCGCCGCAGGAGCTGGCCGGGAAGGTCGCCGTCCTGATCGGCGCCGACCTCGTCGATGCGAGCGCCTATGAGGCGCAGCGCATCGCCTGCGGCGTGCCGCGCGGCGGGCTCGACTTCATCTATGGCGACGCGTTCCCGCACGAGACCAACATGGACCGCCTGCATGGCGTCGACTTCGACAAGGGCTGCTATGTCGGCCAGGAGGTGGTTTCGCGCATGCAGCACCGCGGCACCGCGCGCACCCGCACGGTGCGGATCATTCTCGACGGTCCCTCGCCGGAGGCCGGCGCCAGCATCCTCGCCGGCGACAAGCCGGTCGGCACCATCGGCTCGACCGCGGGCGAAAAGGGCCTCGCACTGGTGCGCACCGACCGCGTCGCGGACGCGCTTGCCGCGGGCCAGCCGCTCACGGCGGGCGGGCTGCCGCTGCATCTGGCCGACCCGGAGGCCGTGCTCAACGCCAACAAGCAGGGCGCCGCATGAGCCGCTCCGCCCGCCTGCATCCGGACGGCAAGACGCGCTGCCCCTGGCCGGGCGAGGATCCGTTCTATGTCGCCTATCACGACACTGAATGGGGCGTGCCTGAACATGACGACCGCGCACTGTTCGAGAAGCTGATCCTCGACGGCTTCCAGGCCGGGCTGTCCTGGATCACGATCCTGCGCAAGCGCGACAATTTCCGTCGCGCCTTCGACGATTTCGAGCCGGCGAAGATCGCGCGCTACAATGCGAAAAAGGTGCATGCGCTGATGAACGATGTCGGCATCGTGCGCAACCGCGCCAAGATCGAGGGCACGATCGAAAGCGCGAAGTCCTATCTCAAGATCATGGAGGAAGGCCCTGGCTTCTCGACGTTTTTATGGGACTTCGTCGACGGCCGGCCCAAGGTCAACCAGTTCAAGACCACCGCGAGCGTGCCGGCCTCGACTCCGCTGTCGATCAAGATGTCCAAGGAGCTGTCCTCGCGCGGCTTCAAGTTCGTGGGCCCGACGATCGTCTACGCCTTCATGCAGGCGACCGGCCTCGTCAACGATCATCTCGTCACCTGCTTCTGCCATGAGGCTTGCGGAAAAGCGCATCGCAAGCCGCGCCTTGCGGTCAAATGAGCCTGCGCCAGATGAGCTCGGACAGGAGCGCCGATACCCGCGTCTGGCAGCGGATGCTGTCGGGGCGGAGGCTCGATCTGCTCGACCCCTCCCCGCTCGACGTCGAGATCGCCGACATCGCCCATGGCCTCGCCCGCGTTGCGCGCTGGAACGGCCAGACCTCGGGCGCGCATATCTTCTCGGTGGCCCAGCACACGCTGCTGGTGGAAGCGGTGCTGCGCGCCGAAAATCCCAATATCGATGCCAAGGTCAGGCTGGCCGCGCTGCTGCATGACGCGCCGGAATATGTCATCGGCGACATGATCTCGCCGTTCAAGGCGGTGCTGGGAGGCGACTACAAGGCGGTGGAGAAGCGGCTGTTGGCCGCGATCCACATCCGCTTCGGGCTGCCGCCGCAGATCCCTGTTGCGATGGAGAAGCAGATCAAGGCAGCCGACCGCGGTGCGGCCTATCTCGAGGCCACGGAACTGGCCGGCTTTTCCAGGGAGGAGGCAAGACGCCTGTTCGGCCGCGATCCGGGCCTGCCCGACCCGGTCAGGGAGGACTATCTGACACCCTGGAGCGCGGCAAAAGCCGAGAAGCGGTTCCTGGCCCGATTCAAGGCGCTGGAGGCTTGAATGGCACGGCCGGAGGTGCTTTCACGGCGGCATATCCGAACCGTAAGGTGGGCAAAGGCGCTCGGCGCCGTGCCCACCTTCCCGCCGCAACAAGAAGATGGTGGGCACGCTTCGCTTTGCCCACCCGACCCGGGAAGTTAGGACGACCATGATCCACGTTTGCTCGCTCGCCGCCCTGCCTGAGACCGTCCGCCAGACGCGCGCCAGTCACGTGCTGACGGTGATGGGCAAGGTCGACCAGGTGCAGCGGCCGGCATCGATCAGGCCGGAGAACCATCTGAAGGTCTCGGTCGACGACATCACCGAGCCGATGGACGGCTTTGTCATGCCCTCGGACGAACATGTCACGCAGGTGCTCGATTTCGTGCGCGGCTGGGACCGCGGCGCGCCTTTGGTCATTCATTGCTGGGCCGGCGTCAGCCGCTCGACGGCGAGCGCCTTTGCGGCGGCCTGCGCGCTCAACCCGCATCGCGAGGAGATCGAGATCGCCCGCCGGATCCGCGCGGCCTCCCCGATCGCCTCGCCCAACCGCTTGATCGTCAGCCTCGCCGACCGGGCGCTCGGCCGCGACGGGCGCATGCTGCGCGCGCTCGATGCGATCGGGCCGGCCTCGATGATGGTGGAGGGCGTGCCGTTCCACCTCGAGCTCGACTGAAGCCGCGTGCTACCCTGGTGATCTCAAATCAACCGGATTCGAGGCACGGGGGAATGAGCGAGACGCCACTCAAGCCGATCGAGATCGGCCTGACTGCGGCCATCGTCGCGATCGAGGGCAACGAGCCATTGATCCTGACCGCGTCAGCCGAGGACGACGGCAAGCTCGCAGGGCTCCCCTTCGGTCCGTTCGATGCGCTCGCGCACCGCACCTTCGAGATCGGCTTGCGCGCCTGGGTCGCCGAGCAGACGGGACTGCAACTCGGCTATGTCGAGCAGCTCTACACCTTCGGCGACCGCGGCCGTCACGCGCAGCTGAGCGATACCGACGCCCATGTGGTCTCGATCGGCTACCTGGCGCTGACCAGAGCCGCCGGCAGCGTGACGCCCGCGCCCGGTGCCGGTTTCGAGCCCTGGTACCGCTACTTCCCCTGGGAGGACTGGCGCGAGACCCGTCCCGAGATCATCGCCCGCGACATCCTGCCCGCGCTCGACGAATGGGCGGCGCGTGGCGAGGATGCGGCGACGCCGCGTCCGCTGTCCCGCCGGGATCGCGTGCGGCTCTATTTCGGCGGCGAAGATGCGCATTGGGACGAGGAGCGCGTGCTCGACCGCTATGAGCTGCTCTATGAGGCAGGCCTGGTCGAGGAGGCCCGGCGCGACGGCCGGCCCGCGGCGCTGGCGCGCGAGCGGCTTCCCGCGCTCGGCGTTGCAATGCGCTTCGACCACCGCCGGATTCTCGCCACCGGAATCGCACGGCTGCGCGCCAAATTGAAATATCGTCCGGTGGTGTTTGAACTGATGCCGGCCGAATTCACACTTACCGAATTGCAGCACACGGTGGAAGCGATCTCGGGACGGCATCTGCACAAGCAGAATTTCCGGCGGCTGGTGGAAACCACGGCCCTGGTCGAACCGACCGGCGTGATGTCGACACAAACCGGCGGCCGGCCCGCTGCATTGTTTCGGTTTCGCCGCGAAGTGCTGCAGGAGCGCCCAGCTCCTGGCCTGCGGGTCCGCGGCCGGCGCTGAAGGAAACCGATGCTCGATTCAATACTGGACGCACCGTTCGATTTTTTCGCGCTGCTGATCGCGGTGATCGCCTTCTTTGTCGCCCGACGCTCGCGCAAGCAGATCGATGCGCTGCGGGCGCGGCTCGACCTGCTCGAGGCTGCCGGCGAGCAGGCGGCGCGCGCCGTGCCGTCACCGACGCCCCATGAGCCGACGGTCGAGTCCGCTGCGCCCGCGCCGACCGTCCAACCCGTATCCGAGCCTCCGCCGCTTGCGCCGGAAGCTGCGGCTGCCGAGGCCGAGATCCCTGCACCGACCGTCGCACCGCCGCCGCTGCCGCCGCTGCCGGCCACCGAGCCGGGCTTCGAAGAGCGCATCGGCACGCGGTGGGTGGTGTGGATCGGCGGGCTCACGCTCGCGCTCGGCGGCTTTTTCCTGGTCCGCTACTCCATCGAGGCCGGCCTGCTGGGTCCGCGCGTGCGCACCTTCCTTGGCGGATTGTTCGCGCTGGCGCTGCTCGGCGTCGGCGAGTGGACCCGCCGCAGGGAGAGCATCGCCGAGATCGAGGCGCTGCCGATCGCCAACATTCCGGCGATCCTGACCGCGGCCGGGACGGCGGTCGCCTTCGCCACCGTCTATGCCGCCTACGCGCTCTATGATTTCATTGCGCCGGCCACCGCCTTCGTCCTGCTCGGCCTCGTCGCCCTCGGCACGCTCGCGGCCGCGCTGCTGCACGGACCGGCGCTCGCCGGTCTCGGCGTCGTCGGCGCCTTTGCAACACCCATCCTCGTGTCATCGGAAAAGCCGGACTTCTGGGCGCTCTATATCTACCTTGCGGTCGTCACCGCAGCGGCGCTGGGGCTCGCGCGAATGCGGCTGTGGCGATGGCTCGCCGTCACCACCATCGTCCTTGCGCTGCTCTGGATCCTTCCGGTCCTGACATTCGATCCGCCCGACGTCGCCCCTTACGCCTTCCACGTCATCGCCGGCTTCACCATCGCAAGCCTGCTCGTCGTCTGCGGCTTCATGTTCGGGCCGCCGATCGCGGATGAGCGGATCGAGCCGATCTCGTCGATGTCGCTCGGCGCATATCTGCTCGGCGCGCTCCTGATCGTGCTTGCGAGCCAACATGCAAACTCCGCCCTGATCGTCTTCACCTTGCTGGTCGCCGCGACTTTCGTCGTCGCCTGGCTTGCGCCGGCGGCCACCGGCGCGATTGCCGCCGCGGCGCTGTTCGTCTTCATCCTATTTGCCGAATGGGCGGTGCGCGGCAATCCGGACCTTCTGGTGATGCCGGGCGGCCCATTGCCGGGCATCGGCGGCCCCGCGGCCACCGACCAGTCGGTCACGCTCCACATGACGATCGCGGCGATCTTCGCGCTCGGATTCGGCGCGATTGGCTTCCTCGCCCAGGGCCGCGCCGCGAACGCCATCGTGCCGGTGGTATGGTCGTCGGCCGCCGTGTTCATGCCGCTCGCGCTGCTGATCGCCCTCTATGCCCGCATCGCCCATCTCGATCGCTCGATCCCGTTTGCGATCCTTGCGGCGCTGCTGGCGGCGGCCTTCGCTGCCGCGACCGAAGCTCTCAGCCGCCGCGAACCCCGCCCCGGCCTTGCCATTTCGACCGCGCTGTTTGCGACCGGCACGCTCGGCGCGCTGGCCCTTGGCTTTACATTTGCGCTGGACAAGGGCTGGCTGACGATTGCGCTGGCGCTGATGTCGCTTGGAACGGCCTGGATTGCGATGCAGCGGCCGATTCCGTTCCTGCGCACGCTGGCTGCGATCCTCGCCGCCATCGTGGTGGCGCGGGTCGGCCATGAGCCGCGCATTGCCGGCGACGATATCGGCACCACGCCGATCTTCAACTGGCTGTTGTGGGGCTATGGCGTGCCGGCCGCGTCTTTCTGGCTCGGCGCCCATTTCCTGCGCCCGGGTGGCGACGATCCCCCGCTACGCGCGGTCGAGGCGGCGGCGATCCTGTTCACGGTGCTGTTCGCCTTCACGGAAATCCGCCATGCGATCTATGGCGGCGACATCTATCGCGCCGTTCCATCGCTTGCGGAGACCGCGCTCGAAGTCTGCGTCGCGCTTGGGCTCGCGATCGGTCTGGAGCGGCTGCGCATCCGAACCGGCAGCGTGGTGCACAATGTCGGCGCGGTGCTGCTCACCGTGTTCGCCGGCATCGTCGGCGTGTTCGGGCTGTTGCTCGCGGAAAACCCGATGCTGACTTGGATTTCGGTCTCGCTCGACGGCGCCGCGATCAACCTGCTGCTGCTCGCCTACGCGCTGCCGGCCGTTCTGATGCTGCTGCTGTCCTATGCGGTGGCGGGGCGACGACCGACAGCCTATGCCAACACCATCGCCGGCGGGGCGCTGGTGTTTGCGCTGGCCTATACGAGCCTCGAGGTGCGCCGGCTCTATCACGGACCGTTTGTCCAGATCGGGATCACCACCGGCGCCGAGCAATACACCTATTCCATCACCTGGCTCGCCTTCGGCGTGGTGCTGCTCGGTGTCGGCATTCTCGTCAATTCGCAGCGCGCGCGGCTCGCATCCGCCGTGGTGATTGCACTGACGATCATGAAGGCCTTCCTGATCGACATGTCCACGCTGACCGGTGTCTACCGCGCGCTGTCCTTCATCTGCCTCGGCCTGGTGCTGGTCGCGATCGGCTGGCTGTACCAGAAGATCCTGTTCCGGCGGCAAAGCCAGCCGCCGCCGGCGACGCCTCAGGCTTTATGACCCCCTCACGCCGCGCGAACCGAGCCCAGGAACTGGCTCACCTCGCGCCGCAAGCGGTCGCTGTCGGTGGACAGGGTTTGCGCTGCCGAGAGCACCTGCGAGGAGGCCGAGCCGGTCTCGGTCGCACCGCGCTGCACGTCAGCGATGTTGGCGGAAACCTCCTGCGTGCCCTGTGCGGCCTGCTGCACGTTGCGGGAAATTTCCTGCGTCGCGGCCCCCTGCTCTTCCACGGCGGCGGCAATGGCCGAGGAAATCTCCGACAACTTTTCGATGGTCTCCGAAATCCCCTTGATCGCGCCGACCGACTGCTGCGTCGCGGACTGGATGCCGGTGACCTGCTGGCCGATCTCGCCGGTTGCCTTTGCCGTCTGCTCGGCAAGCGCCTTCACCTCGGCGGCGACCACCGCAAAGCCGCGGCCGGCCTCGCCCGCGCGGGCCGCCTCGATGGTGGCGTTCAGCGCCAAAAGGTTGGTTTGTCCGGCGATGGTGTTGATCAGCTCCACCACGTCGCCGATCCGGCTCGCCGCCCGCGCCAACTCGCCGACGCGGTCGTTGGTCGCGCGGGCCTGGTCGACGGCTTCGCTTGCCATCCGCGCCGAGTCCTGCACCTGGCGGCTGATCTCGCGAATGGAGGACGACAATTCCTCTGTTGCAGAGGCCACCGATTGTACGTTGGTGGAGGCCTCCTCGGACGCCGCCGCGACGGCGGTGGACAGCTGCTGCGCCCGGTTCGCGGTCGAGGTCAGCGTGTCGGCGGAATTTTCCAGCTGGGTCGAGGCCGAGGATACCGTCTCGACAATGCTGCCGATCACCGCTTCGAACTCGCGCGTGATGTGGTCGACCTTTCGACCTCGCTCGATCTTGGCCTCGGCATCCCGCGCCGCCGCCTCGTCGGCGGCTCGTTTGGCGATCAAGGCATCCTTGAACACCTGCAGGGTGTCGGCCATCGTGCCGATCTCGGTCCGCTCGCCGCGGTGCGGCACTTCGGCGGAGAGATCGCCGTCGCCGAGCGCCTGCATCGGCCGCACGATGGAGGCGATGCCATTCGAAACGTCGCGCACCAAATAGAAGCCTACGGCAACGCCGGAGACGATCGCGGCCATGACAATGGCGACAACGATCCTGAAGGCGAGGTTGTAACTGTCAGCCGCATTCTTGGTCGCGGCGTCGGCGCCGGCATTGTTGAGGTCGATATCCTTTTTGAGTATCTGGTCGGATTCGCGAGCGATGACGGCCACCGACTTGTTGAGCAATTCGTTGGCCTCGTGCGGAATGCGGCCGATGCTCTTGCGCGAGAGATCTATGACCTCCTGCACGCCCTTGACATATTTGTCCCAGGCGCTCGACCAGTCCTGATACAGCGCGCGCTCCTGCGGCGAGGTGATCAGCGGCTCGTACGCCTTGCGATCTTTTCCGATGTTGTCGAGGATGCCCGACAACCTCTTTTCCGCGGCGTCCTTCTCCTCCGCCGTCTCCGCCATCACATGCGCGCGAAGCCCGATGCGGTAGAGATTGATGTCGGCGCGCAGGTCGCCGAGCACGCGGACGCTGGACAGCCAGTTCTCGGCGATGTCAACCGTGTGATCGTTGATCGCCCCCATGCTGCGCACCGCCAGCACGCCGAGGCTCGACATCAGCACCAGCATGAAGGTGATGACGGCTGCGATCTTGATGCGAATGGAAAGTTTCGACATGACAATAATGTCCTGACTGATGATCCCCGGAATGCGTGCATGCTGAGCGCGGTCGCTTGGCGCGACATCGTGCCTGCTCGGCAATTCGCGAGCGGCTGCGCTTACAATCTGAGGATAGAGCACAGTTCCAAGTCGGTGGTTAATCGGGGCCTCGTACTACTACTTATCCGTGCAGAAAAACGAGGTAGTACAACACCTGCGAGCACGTTGCGCGTGGCGAGACAGATCCCGGCCGTCAATCCAGCGCCTCGCCCAGCACCCGGATCCGGAATACCGGCTCCTTGGCTTCGTCGAGCAGCTCCATCTGCCATTCCGCGTTCGGCTTGAGGCTTTTTGCTATGCCGCCGACGAGATTGGCACAAACCGCTCTCATCTCGCTCCAAGCGGCTTCGCGCGTTTCGAATTCGTACGGCAGATCGGAGGCTCCGGAATAGTGCCCGTGGCTGATCCGGAAAAAATAAGTCGCCATTATTGACCCATGCGTTGGGCCCGTCCCCGCGCAAAACTGGACCGGCAATACTACCAAGGCATGAAAGGAGCGGACCGTATGACTACGGCCAGCTGCTCGATAAAATCACTCGGTCGAGCGGCGAAGCTCGGGCGCGGCCTCGACCTTAGCCGGCTCGGACCTGACCGGCTCGATCTTGCCGCTCTCGACTGTTGGCGTCTCCACCCGCGAAGCAACTTCCGCGTGCGACGACGCAACCGATCCGGTCTCCTCCGCGTGATGCGAATGCGGACGGGCCACCGCGCGTGCCATCAGCATCTGGGCGCCGCCGGCGTGATGGAAGTCGCAATAGGCGAAGCTCATGCCGGAGACCGAGCCGCGGAAGCTGGCTTCGTCGGTCTTGTCCAGATTGAAGCAGGGCTCGAATGGCAGCCCCCGCAGCGAGGCGCAAACGGCCTGTCCGCGAATTTGCAGCGTATTGCCGGGCAGGCGGATATGCCGGATGGGCCCGGAGCCCGAGAATTGCACGGCACCGGTGGCGCCCATGTCATCGAGGATACGTCCGGCACCGCGGGTGCCGTCGAAGCAGGTGAATGCGAAGACCTTGCCGGCGACGAACTTGCGCGCCTCCTCGGCGGTCATCGTCCCTGCGAGCGCGGGTGCGATCATGGCGCCGGCGGTAACGGTGCCCAACAGAAAACGCGCAAGCATGCTGCAACTCCAAACTGACCCCAAGCGCGAGCAAAGGCTGCCTTCTTTACCCGCCACTTACCATACCAACCGTGGCAACATTGGAGCAGCTTGGTTGGTAAAGTCTGAAGATCCTCAGACAATTTTTACCACAACGCGCCCCCGGACCTGGCCGGCGAGAATTTGGCCGCCCATGTCCAAGACCTGGTCGAGGCCAATTTCATGTGTGATTTCAGCGAGTTTGGCCCGATCCAAATCTCGCGCCAGGCGTTCCCAGGCGATTTTCCGCTGCGGCAGCGGGCACATCACGGAATCGATGCCGAGAAGGCACACCCCACGCAAAATAAACGGCGCGACCGACGACGGCAGGTCCATGCCGGCGGCGAGCCCACAAGCGGCGATCGCCCCGCCATACCGGGTCATGGACAGCAGATTGGCGAGGGTGGTGGAGCCGACGCTGTCCACCCCGCCTGCCCAGCGTTCCTTGGCGAGAGGCTTGGCCGGGCCGCTCAACTCGTTGCGGTCGATCACCTCGGCAGCGCCAAGGCCCTTCAAATAGGGCGCTTCCGAGAGCCGCCCGGTCGAGGCAATGACGTGATAGCCGAGCTTGGCCAGCACGGCGGTCGCAACCGAGCCAACGCCGCCCGCGGCGCCCGTGACGACCATCGGCCCCGCCTGGGGTGTCAGCCCATGCTTCTCCAGCGCCAGCACGGCGAGCATGGCAGTGAAGCCGGCAGTACCGATCGCCATCGCCTCGCGCGCGGACAGGCCGTCCGGCAGGCGCACCAGCCAATC
The DNA here is from genome assembly GCA_035293585.1 of Bradyrhizobium sp. Classification (GTDB taxonomy): domain Bacteria; phylum Pseudomonadota; class Alphaproteobacteria; order Rhizobiales; family Xanthobacteraceae; genus Bradyrhizobium. Next base: position 86,649 of record DATGMN010000041.1, read on the forward strand.
GCCCTTCACCCGCGCCTTCTCGGCATAGGCACCGAGATGGGTCTCGCCCATGCCCCAGCCGGTGCAGACGACCTTGTCGCCGGCCTTCCAGGCGGGGTGGGAGGATTGCGTGACCGTACCGGCGAAATCGATACCGGCGATCATGGGAAAGCGCCGCACCACGGGCGCCTTGCCGGTGAGGGCAAGGCCGTCCTTGTAATTCAGCGTCGACCACTCGACGGCGACCGTGACGTCGCCATCCATCAGCTCGGCCTCGTCGAACCGGGTGAGCGCGGCGGTGGTGCCTTTGTCCGCCTTGTCGATCCTGATTGCCCTGAAGGTGGCCACGGCAAAACTCCCTGAATATCTGCTTGCAGGGGTTTTATCGCATCAGGCGGCCTGCGCAACGGCCCGCGGAACAGGCTGCTCGACAATCGGCAGGTTGATCAGCGCGGACAGCACGCCGAACAGGATCGAAAGCCACCAGACCGGCGTGTAGGAGTCGAAGCTTTCGAACACGATGCCGCCCAGCCAGACGCCAAGGAAGCCACCGATCTGATGGCTCACGAAGGCAAAGCCATAAAGGGTCGCAAACCAGCGCGTGCCGAACATCAAGGCGACCAGCGCCGAGGTCGGCGGCACGCTGGACAGCCAGGTCAGGCCGGATATCACACCGAACAGGATCGCCGAAGTCGGCGTGATCGGAAACGAGATGAAGGCGATGGTCGCCAACGCCCGCGTGAAATAGATCGCCGACAGGATGTAGCGCTTGGGCAGGAAATTCTGCAGCCAGCCGACGCTGAGCGAGCCGACCATGTTGAACAGTCCGATCGCCGCGATCACCCAGCCGCCGGTCTGCGCGCTGATGCCGCGATCGGCGAGGAACGGCGGCAGGTGCACGGTGATGAAGGCGAGCTGAAAGCCGCAGGTGAAGAAGCCGAGCACCAGCAGCACGTAAGAGCGGTGCCCGAAGGCCTCGGCGAGCGCAGTCTTGAACGATTGCTGGTCCGCACTACCGGCCTTCGCGGGCTCCGCGGCCGGCGTTGCGATCGCGAGCGACAGCGGGATGATCAGCAGCATCAGGCCGGCGAACACCATCAGTGCGGTCTGCCAGCCGAAATTGTCAATCAGCGCCACCCCAAACGGTGCGAACACGAACTGGCCGAACGAGCCCGCCGCGGTGCCCGCCCCGAGCGCAATCCCACGCCACTCGGCAGGCAGCAATTTGCTGAACGCCGACAGCACGAGGTTGAACGAACACCCCGCAAGGCCGAAGCCGACCAGTACGCCGGCGCCGAGATCGAGCGAGAGCGGCGTCGCCGAATAGCGCATCAGCACAAGGCCGCCGGCGTAAAGCAGCGCGCCCACGATCATCACGCGCAGCAGACCGAAACGATCGGCAATGGCGCCGGCAAGCGGCTGGCCGAAGCCCCATAACAAATTCTGCAAGGCGATCGCGAGGCTGAAGACGTTGCGGCCCCAGGCGAAGTCCTGGCCGATAGGCTTGATGAAGAAGCCGACGCTCGAGCGCGGGCCGAAAGAGAGCAATGCGATCGCACAGCCGCAGGCGATGATGACAAGCGGCGTGCGCCAGCTCGAAGCGGCAGGAGCCGGCCGAAGGTCGCCCACGGTTGTCGACATCAAAAACTCCCCCGTCTGCTCCCGGCGGCGGCTTCTGGAATCGGTGGCCGCGGTCCCGGACGAGTTAATGCATCTGCATGAAAAGCCAAGCGTCATACGATGGAAATTTTGTTTCGCAGAGCAGCCCTGCAAAACGCTGATGTCGACCACGCCGAATTGATCGGGGGAACGACTGGCGTAGCCGCCGGGGTCCTGCTATGTTTATTTTGCTCGATATGAGTATAAAGGCTTTGAAATGAGCCAGCCCAGTGTAGCGGACTGGCTTGGCGAAACCGAACCACCGACAAGAACCACCGGCCCTTGCGGCCGGATTTCTCGGGCTCATGATATGCTCAACTTGAGTATATTTGTGACCTGAGGCCAGAGAAAGGGAGGCAGTCATGCCGATTGCTGGAATCTACGGGCCCAACGACTTCCCCGCCACCGCACGTGGCCCCGCCATTCCCATCCACACCAAGGCGAACGGCGCCGCGCGTGCCCGCGCATTGCCGATGCCGCGGCTCGAATGGACGAACGAGGTCGAGCGCGCCACGGCGCATCTCTATGAGCGCGTCAAAGATGTGATCCCGCCGATCGAGTGGCCACTCATGGCGCCCTATGTAAAGGCGATCAATGAGCTCAAGGCCGCGCGCGATGCGGTCATCCTCGCACACAATTACCAGACGCCGGAGATCTTCCATTGCGTCGCCGACATCACCGGCGATTCGCTGCAGCTCGCAATCGAGGCCACAAAGGTGAAGGCCTCCACCATCATCCAGTGCGGCGTGCATTTCATGGCGGAGACTTCGAAGATCCTCAATCCGGACAAGACCGTGCTGATCCCGGATCCACGCGCCGGCTGCTCGCTGGCCGCGAGCATCACGGCTCAAGACGTGCGGCTGTTGCGCGAGCGTTTCCCCGGCGTGCCGGTGGTCGCCTATGTCAACACCTCCGCAGACGTCAAAGCGGAAGTCGACATCTGCTGCACCTCGTCGAATGCGGTCGAGGTCGTGGAGAGCCTGAACGCGCCGACGGTGATCTTCCTGCCCGACCAGTATCTGGCGCGATATGTCGCCTCAAAGACCAGCGTGAAGATCATCGCCTGGAAAGGCGCCTGCGAGGTGCATGAACGCTTCACCGGCGACGAGCTGCGTGCCTATCGTGAAGCCGATCCGAGCGTGCAGATCATCGCGCATCCGGAGTGTCCGCCCGACGTGCTGGCGGAAGCCGATTTCACCGGCTCGACCGCACACATGATCAAATGGGTGCGCGAGAAACACCCGCGACGACTGGTGATGATCACCGAATGCTCGATGGCCGACAATGTCCGCGCGGAGCTGCCGGATGTCGAGATGGTGCAGCCGTGCAACCTGTGCCCGCACATGAAGCGCATCACGCTGGCGAACATTCTGGAGAGCCTGCTGTATTTGCGCGAGGAGGTCGTGGTCGATTCTGACATTGCCGAGAAAGCACGACGCTCGGTCGAGCGGATGATCAATCTGAACCATTGAAGCGGCGTCCCAAGCGAGCGGAGCGAATGCGAGACGACGGCGGAGCAAATCCATGAACAATTCAATTCACACCCTGACCAACACCGACGATGTCGTGATCATCGGCGGCGGACTTGCAGGCCTGTTCTGCGCGCTGAAGCTCGCGCCGCGGCCGGTCACAGTGATCTCGGCGGCGCCGCTGGGGCAAGGCGCGTCGTCCGCCTGGGCGCAAGGCGGCATTGCCGCAGCGCTAGCCGAAAGCGACAGTGCGGAAGCGCATGCGGCCGACACCATCGCGGCGGGCGCCGGCCTTGTCGACGAGGAGGTCGCGTTGGCGCTGGCGCGCGAGGCCCCCGGCCGCATCGAGGACCTGCTGCGCTATGGCGTGCCCTTCGACCGCGACCTCGAAGGCAGGCTCGCACTCGGCCGCGAGGCCGCGCACTCGGCAAGGCGCATCGTGCATGTGCGCGGCGACATGGCCGGACAAGCGATCATCGCGGCGTTGACGGAAGCCGTCCGCAAGACACCGTCGATCCGCGTGATCGAAGGCTTTGTCGCCGAGGCGCTGCTTGTCGAACAGGATGCGATGGCGGGCGTGCAACTACGAAAGCGCGCCGAGCCCGCGGCAAGACCGCTGATCGCCGCCGCGCGGAAAATCGTTCTCGCGACCGGCGGGATCGGTCATCTCTATGCGGCGACGACCAACCCGCAGGAGGCGTCGGGAACGGGCCTTGCGATCGCCGCCCGCGCCGGTGCGGTCATTGCCGATCCGGAATTCGTGCAATTTCATCCGACCGCGATCATGGTCGGCCGCGATCCGGCGCCGCTGGCAACCGAAGCGCTGCGCGGCGAAGGCGCCACCCTGATCAACGGCAAAGGCGAGCGTTTCATGCTGGCTCGTCACCCCGATGCAGAGCTCGCGCCGCGCGACATCGTCGCCCGCGGCGTGTTCGCCGAGATAGCCGCCGGTCGCGGCGCCTATCTCGATGCGCGCGCAGCGCTTGGTCCGCGCTTTGCCGAAAAATTCCCGACCGTCTACGCGAGCTGCATCGCCGGCGGCCTCGATCCCGCGACGCAGCCCATCCCGATCGCGCCGGCCGCGCACTACCACATGGGCGGCGTTGCGGTCGATGCGCGCGGCCGCAGCTCGATCGAAGGATTGTGGGCCGGCGGCGAGGTGGCGTCGACCGGCGCGCATGGCGCCAACCGGCTCGCATCCAACTCGCTGCTGGAAGCTGCGGTCTATGCCGCACGGATTGCCGAGGACATTGCGGGCAGCACACAGCCCGCGCCGGCCCGCGCTCTCGCGGAGCAGCCGGCGCCGCGCGACAGCGCGGTGCCGATGCGATCGGCCGAAACTCTGCGCAAGCTGATGACCTCGCATGTCGGCGTGATCAGGGACGGTGAACACCTTGCGGACGCGGTGCGCACATTTGCCGCGATCGAGCGCGACAGCGGCACGAGCGCGCTCCGCAACATGGCGACCACGGCGCTCCTGGTCGCAGCCGGCGCCTTCAGCCGCCGCGAGAGCCGCGGCGCGCATTTCCGTTCCGATTATCCAACCGAAAGCGCTCTTGCCCACCGCACCGTGATCACGCTGGTCGAAGCGCGCGAGATCGCCGACCGGCTGAGCGACGGCGCGCGCCACGCCGCGCAGCCGATCATGGCATAAAGGAGAACCCTCTTATGACAACCGCAACCTCGCTGCTGCATCCCGATGCATTCCTGTCCCCGCTTGCCCTCGACGACGCCGTCGCGCGCGCGCTCGATGAGGATCTCGGCCGCGCCGGCGACATCACCTCGATTGCGACCATTCCGGAGACGACCGCGGCGCGCGCCGTCATGGTCGCGCGCCAGGATGGCGTCATCGCGGGCCTGCCGCTGGCGCTCGCCGTATTTCGAAAGCTCTGCCCCGAAATCCAAGTGCAGGCCGATGTGCGCGACGGCGCGGCGGTGACCGCCGGCGTGCATCTGATGACGATCGCGGGACCCGCGCGCGCGGTGCTGACGGGCGAACGCACGGCGCTCAACTTCGTCGGCCGTCTCTCGGGGATCGCGACGCTGACATCGAGTTATGTGCGCAACACCAGCGGCACGCGGCTGCGTATCTGCTGCACCCGCAAGACGACGCCCGGACTCCGCGCGCTGGAAAAATACGCCGTGCGCTGTGGCGGCGGCTTCAATCACCGCTTCGGGCTCGATGACGCCATCCTGATCAAGGACAATCACATCGCGGTCGCCGGCGGCATCAAGCCGGTGCTCGAGCGCGCCCGCGCCCATGCCGGCCATCTCGTCAAGATCGAGATCGAGGTCGATACGCTGGCGCAGCTGCGCGAGGTGCTGGACACCGGCCTCGCCGACGCGGTGCTGCTCGACAACATGGACATCCCGACGCTTTCGGAAGCGGTGAACATGGCGCGAGGCCGCGTCGTGCTGGAAGCCTCCGGCGGCGTCACGCTCAATTCGATCGCGGACATCGCGACGACCGGCGTGGACTACGTCTCGTCCGGCGCGCTGACGCATTCGGCCCCGAACTTCGACGTGGCGCTGGACATCGATGCGTGAGTCTTCTCCCTCGCCCCGCTCTTTGCGGGGAGAGGGTCGGGGTGAGGGGCTGCCTCCACGAGCGGAATGCTTGGAGAGTCCCCCTCACCCGACGCTTCGCATCGACCTCTCCCCGCAAGCGGGGCGAGGTAAAGACCCTACCGCCTCACCGAATTCGGATTGAGCTCGGCTTCGCTCTTGGCTTCCTCGGCAAGCTCCGCCGAGATTGCAGCCGTCTGCTGCGGCGTGCCCCAGCTCGGGGCGTCGCTGCCGTCGCCCCAGGCCTTGGGCCGATAGAAGGTGTGGACGCCGAATTTGTACATCCGCTTCATCTCGGCGACCCAGGACGGACGCACGTAATAGGCGTGGTAATGGGTCGACTTGCCGACTTCCGGCAGCCAGATCAGCCCGTCGAGCATGGCTTTGGCGATCTTCTTCGCCCGCTCCCACATGTCGGGCTCGCGGATGATCTCCGTGTTGACCTCGCAGGCGAAGGTGAATTGACAGACGGGGTGGCGGTACTTGCTCTGGAACACCACCCCGCACACGGTGGCCGGATAGTAGCCCGAGAAGGCGCGGTTCATCACCACCTGCGCGACCGCGATCTGGCCCCGCACGGCCTCGCCGCGGGCTTCGAAATAGACCGCTTCGGCGAGGCATTTTTCGGCCTTGGCGCGCGATTTCGGGTCGGTCAGGCCGAGCCGTTCGGCCGGCGACTTGGATTGCTGATTGTCGGCGTTCACTTCGCCTTTCGGCGCGATGCTCTCGCCGCTCTCGGTTTCGCGCAGCGCGTCGCCCGACAACGGCAACGACGCAGTCGCTTTCATGTCGGGATCGGGCAGCGCGTCGGGGGAGACGATCAACGGCTCCTCGCCCGGCTGCCAGCGCTCGATGTTCTCGTAACCGCCGCCGAGCGAGGCGCGGCCAAAGTAGAGGCTCGCGGTCTTGACGTCGAAGCCGTCCTCTTGCGAGGGCGCCTGCGCTGCTGCCGGCGCGTTCTTGATATCGTTCAGCGGATGCGCTTCCAGCGACATCGAGACATCATATTGCAGCGGCGGCGCGTTCATCGCGTCTTGCAGCTCCGGATCGAGCTTGCCGCCATCAGCCGGCGCAACCGACGCAGTCTTGGCGCCGGCCGCGGAGACATTGGGCGTGTCAGGGCTCTGCAATGCCGGAATGGGAGCAGCCGCTGCAGGCTGGCTCGGCTCGGGCGTGGCACTCCCGGCCGGTGCAGGCACGATGGTCTCGGCAGGGGCGGCCGGCGGCACGACCACAAGGCGGTCGCCCTTCAGCGTGCGGTTGACCGTGGGAAAATCGGAGGCCTGATAGCGCTGTGGCGCCTGCAGAATCGGATTATGCGGCGTCGCATCCGTGATGCCGGCCGCGCGCTCGAGGCTTGCGAGACGGTAGGTCGCGCTCTCCGGCGCCGAGGTGCCGATCGGACGCGCAAAACTGTAGGTGGCGAGCTGAATGGACGCGGCCGCCGAGAACACCCGCTTCTGCCAAAGCTCGGCGACGCCAGGCTGGCGTGCCAGGAGCGAAGCGATGTCCTGGTAGCCGATCTGGTTCGGCATCAACGCGAAGATGCAAAGGCCAAGACCGAAGGACGCGAACCGCGCGCCCTTCGGCTGGTTACGCACGACAGACATCGATACGCTCACGCAACGCTTTACTCACGTCGAAAATCGAACGCAGTACATCCGTGCAATTCGATCTTTTCCGGTAGTAGCCAATTTAGGTTGCCGGGGCGTTAATCGGCGTGGCGGGCGGGACACAGGCAAGCCGGCACGCGGCTGCGCGCGATGACATCGGACGCCTTGGTAAATGCGGCTTCGATACGAGTGGTAAAGATCGCGTCAACGCGAATGGTGAAGGAACTCTGAACGGTGTGAACATGGCTCGCCGTCATTGCGAGCGAAGCGAAGCAATCCAGGGCCTCACGCGCGGCCCTGGAATGCTTCGTCGCTTCGCTCCTCGCAATGACGACCGAGACTCACGCCGTGCTGGCAGCGGCCTTGCCGATCGCAGCCTGGGCCGCCGCGAGGCGCGCGATCGGTACGCGGTAGGGCGAGCAGGAGACGTAGTCGAGTCCCGTCTCGTGGCAGAACGCAACCGAGGCCGGATCACCGCCGTGCTCGCCGCAGATTCCGACCTTGAGGCCGGGCCGCGTCTTCCGGCCGCGCGCGACGCCGATCTTCACCAGCTCGCCCACGCCTTCGCGATCGATCGAGATGAAGGGATCGACGTCGAAGATGCCCTTGGCGATGTAGGTCGACAGGAAGCTCGCGGCATCGTCACGGCTGATGCCGTAAGTGGTCTGCGTGAGGTCGTTGGTGCCGAAGGAGAAGAACTCCGCGGACTCCGCGATCTCACCGGCCATCAGCGCTGCGCGCGGCAGCTCGATCATGGTGCCGACCTGATAGCTGAGCTTGGTGTTGGTCTCGCGCATCACCGACTGGGCGGTGGCGTCGATCCGCGCCTTGATCAGGTCGAGCTCCGCCTTGGTCGCGATCAGCGGCACCATCACCTCGAGGCCGACGGCCTTGCCGGTGCGCTTTCCGGCCTCGACCGCGGCCTCGAAAATGGCGCGCGCCTGCATCTCGGCGATCTCGGGATAGGCGATCGCCAGACGGCAGCCGCGGAAGCCAAGCATCGGGTTGAACTCCGACAATTCGCGGACGCGATCGGCGAGCCGCCGCGGATCGGTGTTCATGGCGCGCGCGACTTCCTCGATCTCCGCATGGGTGTGCGGCAGGAACTCGTGCAACGGCGGATCCAGCAGGCGGATCGTGACCGGCAGGCCTTTCATGATCTCGAACAGCTCGACGAAATCGGCCCGCTGCATCGGGAGCAGCTTCGCCAGCGCCGCGCGGCGCGCCTGCTCTTCTTCGGCCAGGATCATCTCGCGCACGGTGCGGATGCGGGTCTCCTCGAAGAACATGTGCTCGGTGCGGCACAGGCCGATGCCTTCGGCGCCGAACTTGATGGCGGTGCGGGCATCGTCGGGCGTGTCGCCGTTGACGCGCACGCCGATCTTGCGGACCTCGTCGGCCCAGCCCATCAGCGTACCGAACTCGCCGGACAGCTCGGGCTCGATCATCGGCATGCGTCCCGCCAGCACCTGGCCGAGCGATCCGTCGATGGTGATGACGTCACCGGTCTTGAAGGTGCGCGAGCCCACGCTCATGGTGCCGCGGCCGTAATCGACGCGGATGCTGCCGCAGCCGGAGACGCAGGGCTTGCCCATGCCGCGTGCCACCACCGCGGCATGCGAGGTCATGCCGCCGCGCGTGGTCAGGATGCCTTCGGCGGCATGCATGCCGTGGATGTCTTCCGGGCTGGTCTCGATGCGGACCAGGATGACCTTGCGGCCATCGGCCTGCAGCTTGGCCGCTTCGTCGGAGGAGAACACGATCTCGCCCGAGGCCGCGCCCGGGGACGCCGGCAGGCCGGTGGCGATCACATCGCGCTTGGCCGCGGGATCGATGGTCGGATGCAGCAGCTGATCGAGCGAGGCGGGATCGATCCGCGACACCGCGTCCTTCTTGCTGATCAGGCCTTCATTGGCAAGCTCGACCGCGATTCTGAGCGCGGCCTTGGCCGTGCGCTTGCCGGAGCGGGTCTGCAGCATCCACAATTTGCCGCGCTCGACCGTGAACTCCATGTCCTGCATGTCACGGTAGTGCCTCTCCAGCATGGTGTAGATGCGGGTCAGCTCCTCGAAGGCAGCCGGCATCGCCGATTCCATCGACGGCTTGTCGGAGCCGGACTCCTTGCGCGCGTCCTCGGTGATGTCCTGCGGCGTGCGGATGCCCGCCACCACGTCCTCGCCCTGGGCGTTGATCAGGAACTCGCCGTAGAGCTTGCTCTCGCCGGTCGAGGGGTTGCGGGTGAAGGCAACACCGGTCGCCGAAGTCTCGCCCATGTTGCCGAACACCATGGCCTGCACATTGACCGCAGTGCCCCACGACTCCGGAATATCGTGCAGCTTGCGATAGGTCACCGCGCGAGCGTTCATCCAGGATGAAAACACCGCGCCAATCGCGCCCCACAGCTGGTCGTGCGGATCCTGCGGGAAGTCCTTGCCCGTCTCGCGCGCCACCGCATCCTTGTACTGTCCGACGAGATCGACCCAGTCGTCCGCGGTGAGGTCGGTATCGAGCGAATAGCCCTGGCCATCCTTGAAGGTGTCGAGGATGTCCTCGAAATGATGGTGCTCGAAGCCGAGCACCACGTCGGAATACATGGTGATGAAGCGACGGTAGCTGTCATAGGCAAAGCGCCGGTCGCCCGACATCTCCGCCAGCGCCTCCACCGTCTGGTCGTTGAGGCCGAGATTGAGGACGGTGTCCATCATGCCCGGCATCGAGGCGCGGGCGCCGGAGCGCACCGAGACCAGCAGCGGATTTTCGGCATCGCCGAATTTCTTGCCGGTCAGCTTGCCGACATGATCGAGCGCCTTTTCGACCTGCGCTTTCAGCTCTTTCGGATAGGTCTTCTCATGGGCGTAAAAATAGGTGCAGACCGAGGTCGGGATGGTGAAGCCGGGCGGCACCGGCAGGCCCAGATTGGCCATTTCGGCGAGATTGGCGCCCTTGCCGCCGAGCAGGTCGCGCATTTCGGAGCGGCCTTCAGCCTTGCCGTCACCGAAGGTATAGACCCACTTGCCTGCCTTCGCCGCCGGTGCGGGCGGCGCGGCCTTTTTCGGCGCGGGGACGACCGTTTTGGCCACTGTTTTAGCCACCGTTTTTTTAGGCGCAGCCGCGGCGACCTTCTTTGGCGCCGACTCGGGCTTGGACGCCACCTTCTTCACCGCCTTTCGCGCCGGCGCCACTGGGGCCGGCTTGCCCCGGGTTGGCGTGGATGGCTTTGATTTCGCAGCGATTTTCTTCGATCTCGCGAGGGCTTTGGCCATGACTTGCAACGATCCCGGCTGGAGGGTTCTAGGTGACGGAAATTGCGCGCCTTACACCATTTTGGGCGGGTCTGCGCAAGCTGGATACCGGCTTGCGCCGCGTTACAGGTGTAGCCAGCGCAGCAGACCGAGCCCGAGCAGGCCGACGCAGATCAGGTAGATGGCTACAATAAAGTTGAGCAGCCGCGGCATGATCAGGATCAATATGCCTGCAATCAGAGCCACGATGGCAGGCAGGTGCGCAGCGGTGATGACCATACAACTTTCTCCGAGTGACGTACGTAAAGTGACGTGCGACGTGATGCTGGAACGGATTGCGTGACGTGAGGCGGCGTAGTCGATTCGGCGGCCGCATCCTAGCGGCGCCGGCTGGGGAATAGGAGACGCCGGGAGACACTATGCGGTTCCGCCGCGGGCTGCGACTGCCGAAAATTCTTGCGCACGAGAAGCGCTGTTCCGGGGAACGATCCGGGGGGTTGCGGCATTGGCGCTGGCGTGTCGGCGACGAGCCGGCCTGCGCGCGAATACATCCAATTGTCCGGACTGTCGCAGCGGCGCCCGGACAAGGAAGCCCTGCCCGGTCCCCCCCGCCGGGCGGGGTTTTTCTTTTTCAACGCATCATGCGGATTTTTTCACCACCAGCCGATGAATGGTCTTGCCCGATGAGGCGCTGACCACCTCTTCATCGAGCAGTGTCGTGGTGGCCGACAATTCGTCGCGGACGAGTTTTGCGTCGAAGGCCGCATAGAGCCGGCCCTGCTTGTCGCGCAGGTCCGTCCCCTCCGTGACGCGCCAGCTCAGGTAAAGGATGCCGCACGAGGCCAGCAGCTCGAGCATCCGACGCACGGACGGTCCGATCTGCGCCCGCTCGAGATGCATGATCACGGTCTCGCACAGCACGTTGTCGTAGCTGCCGGGCGCAATGCCGTCCAGCTCGGGCAATTCGGCATGGAGGAATTTCAGATGCGGATAGCGCGCCCGCGCCTCGCGCAGCAGGCCTTTGGACGCATCAAATCCGTCGGTGGCAAAGCCGTTGGCGTTGAGCCAGGCGACCTCGCGTCCGCTGCCGCAACCGATATCGGCTGTCTTGCCCGCCCTGATGAAGAAGCGCGTGACGACGTCGTGCAGATCGGTCGCGGCCGGCTGCTCGTGCCAGTCCTTGGCAAATGCTGCTGCGTCGTTGTCGTAAGCCGCAAGCGTCGCACGATCCATCGTCAGCCTTCGATCTTGGAGAAATCGGCAACCGCGCGCGTGGCGGCGCGAATCTGGTTGAGCAGTTTGAGGCGGTTCTCGCGGACCTTGGGATCGTCGTCGTTGACCTTTACCTTGTCGAAGAAGGCATCGACCGCCGGGCGAAGCTTGGCCATCACGCTCATGGCGCCGGCGAAATCCTCCTTCGCCACCGCCGCGCTGGCATCAGCCTTCACCTGCTCGATGGCCCTGGCCAGCGCCTTTTCTTGGTCGAGCCTGTAGAGCGCAGTATCGGGGGCGCCGTCGAAGCTCCGCTTGTCCTTCTTTTCCTCGATGGCGAGGATGTTGCTGGCGCGCTTCGTGCCCGCGAGCAGGTTCTTGCCGTCATCGGTGTCGAGGAACGCCGCAAGCGCCTCGACGCGGCGGACGACCATCAGGAGATCGTCCTGCCCCTCGAGCGCAAACACGGCATCGACGAGATCATGCCGCGCGCCGTGCTCGCGGAGTTGCACCTTGAGGCGATCGGCGAAGAAGGCGAGCAGATCGGCTGGAAGCTTATCAGCGCCCGCGACGTATTTTTCCGGCAAGCCGCCAAGCGCGGATTTGGCAAGACCGATCAGCAACAGCCGCAGCGCGTTTTCGAGGATCAGCCTGATCACGCCCAGCGCCGCGCGGCGCAGCGCGTACGGGTCCTTGCTGCCCGTCGGCTTCTCGTCGATCGCCCAGAAGCCGACCAGCGTATCGAGCTTGTCGGCGAGCGCGACCGCAATCGACACCGGATCAGTCGGCACGTAATCGTTCGGCCCCTGCGGCTTGTAGTGCTCCTCGCAGGCCGCAGCGACGGATGCGTCCTCTCCCTGGGCCTGCGCGTAGTACTTGCCCATGAGCCCTTGCAGCTCCGGAAATTCGCCGACGACCTCGGTCAACAGATCGGCCTTGGCAAGCTTCGCGGCGCGCTTGGCTTTCTCAACATCTGCGCCGACCAGCGGCGCAATCTCCGCGGCCAGCCGCTCGATCCGCGCGATGCGCTCGCCTTGCGTGCCCAGCTTCTCGTGGAACACGATTGCGTCGAACTTCGGCAGCCGGTCTTCCAGGCGCGTCTTCAGGTCGGTCTCGTAGAAGAACTTCGCGTCCGACAGCCGCGCGCGGATCACCTTCTCATTGCCGCCGACGATGGTCTTGCCGCCGTCGGCAGTCTCGACGTTGGCCGTGAGGATGAACTTATTCGCGAGCTTGCCCGTCTTCGGATCGTGGACGACAAAACATTTCTGATTGTTGCGGATGGTGGCGCGGATCACTTCGCCCGGGATGGAGAGAAAATCCATCTCGAACGATCCCATCAGCACCACGGGCCATTCGACGAGACCTGCGACCTCGTCGAGCAGCGTCGGATCCTCGACCAGATCGAAGCCCTGCACGAAGGCGAGTTGCCGCGCGTCGGTGACGATGGCGTCCTTGCGGCGCTGCGGGTCGAGCACGACCTTGGCATTCAGGAGCTTTGCGTCGTAATCCTCGAAGCGGCGCACTTGAATGGCTGAGGGCGCCATGAAGCGATGGCCGTAGGTGGTCTGGCCGGCCTCGATGCCGTCCACGGCGAATTTCACGACATCGGGCTCTTCGGTCTCCAGGCCGAAGGTCGCAGTAATCGCATGCAGCGGCCGCACCCAGGTGAGCGAGGCTGATTTGGCCGAGCGCGCGCCCCAGCGCATCGATTTCGGCCACGGGAAGGTGCGGATGATGACGGGCAGGATTTCCGCGAGCACATCGATCGCGGCGCGGCCGGGCTTCTCGATCAGCGCGACATAGAAGTCGCCCTTCTTGTCTTTCTGGATCGTCGCTTCGTCGATCGAGGCAAGACCGGTGGCTTTGAGAAAGCCCTGGATCGCCGCTTCGGGCCCGCCAACGCGCGGGCCGCGCCGCTCGTCCTTCAAATCCGGCTGGCGCGCAGGAATGCCGTGGACGGTGAGCGCGAGCCGCCGCGGCGTCGCAAAGGCCTTGGCGCCTTCGTAGACCAGGCCTTCGGCGACGAGCTTGTCGGTGACCATGCGGCGCAGATCCTCGGCCGCCTTCGCCTGCATGCGCGCGGGAATTTCTTCGGAAAACAGTTCAAGCAGAAGATCGGGCATTGAATTCCACGGTTTCTTGCAAAACGGGCCGGCTCAGCGAATGGTCGATCGAGGGCGTCAACCGCCGGCGCGGCCCGCTTCGGTGTGAATCCAGGCTTCGCCACAAGCCTTCGCCAGGTCGCGCACACGCAGGATGTAGCTCTGCCGCTCCGTCACCGAGATGACGCCGCGGGCGTCGAGAAGGTTGAACACGTGGCTCGCCTTGATGCACTGGTCATAGGCCGGCAGCGCCATCAGATGCTCCTTGCGGTTTGACCCTTCGCGCCAGCCGGCGGCGAGATATTTCTTGCAGGCCTCCTCGGCCATCCGGAACTGCTCGAACAGCATCGCGGTATCGGCATATTCGAAATTGTGCCGGGAATATTCCTGCTCGGCCTGCAGGAAGACGTCGCCATAGGTGACGCGCTCGGCGCCGTCGCGGCCGTTGAAGTTGAGGTCATAGACGCGGTCGACGCCCTGCACATACATCGCAAGGCGCTCGAGCCCATAGGTGAGCTCGCCCGCGACCGGCGCGCACTCGACGCCCGCGACCTGCTGGAAGTAAGTGAACTGCGACACTTCCATGCCGTCGCACCAGCATTCCCAGCCCAGTCCCCAGGCCCCGAGAGTCGGGCTCTCCCAATCGTCCTCGACAAAGCGGATGTCGTGCAGCGAGGAATCGATGCCGATTGCGGCGAGCGACTTCAGGTACAGCTCCTGAAGGTTCGGCGGCGACGGCTTCATGATCACCTGGAACTGGTAATAATGCTGCATGCGGTTGGGGTTCTCGCCATAGCGGCCGTCCTTGGGCCGCCGCGAGGGCTGCACATAGGCTGCATTCCAGGGCTTTGGCCCAAGCGCCCGCAGCGTGGTCGCGGGATGGAAGGTGCCCGCGCCCATTTCCATGTCGTAGGGTTGCAGAATCACGCAGCCCTGCTCGGCCCAGAAGGTCTGGAGCGCAAGGATGAAGGCCTGGAACGAGCGATCCGGGCGCATATGCGGGCTGAGGGAATTCATGGTCGAAACAGGTCTCGCGGGGCAGGAAAACGCGCGGGACCGTATCGGCGGCGGCGCTTCAAGGCAAGGCGCGAGGGCATAAACCCGCCAACAGAACCGTCCCCCCGAGGAGGCCGCAACGCGGCCGTCTCGAAGCGCGACGGCCCGGCTCCGCCAGCGGGGCCGTTCATCCTTCGAGGCCTCCGCTTCGCTGCGGCGCCTCAGGATGACGGGTCGGCGTCACGCGGCCATTCGGCCCGGGCCCCCTAGCCCGGCCGGTAGGTGCCGGTGACGGGATCGCGCCGGAGCGTCTGGACTTCGCCCAGATGCGCGGCTTCGGCGACCCGCGACAGGCGCATCTCCTCAAGCTCCTGGTTGACCCGCAGAGCCGTTTTATAGGCCCAGCGCACCATCGCCAGGCCACCCAGTACGCCCGCGAATGCGATGAACGGCGGCATCGGTCCGATCCTCAAAATTCATTCCGCCCCGAACCGCATTGTCGCGCAGCCGAGGCCGCGCCGCAATCGCCGCATCGCGGACAAAATGGCGCGGCCCCCGGCCGGGCGCCTTGTTTCAAAAGCCGAATTTGGCCCAGATCGCCCGGGTCTCCAGCGCCGAAATCAAATCATCGGGAAGTCCGGCCAGGCCGTCGAGACCCAGCGCGCCCGCCCCCGGAGCCCGGCGGCCGAGCAGGCCGGCCAGCATGCCGCTGGCGGGCGCGATCAGGGGGGTCACCACCTTTTCGCCGTAGCGGGCCCGGAGCGTCGAGCGGAGGTCGCCGATACCGTCGGCGAGGCCGAGCGCCACGCTCCTGTCGCCGGCCCAATATTCGCCGGTGAACAGCTCGTCGTCGGCGCCCTTCAGCCGCGCGCCGCGGCTTGCCTTCACCAGCGCAATGAAAATCCCATGGATGTCGCGCTGGATCGCTTTCAGCCGCCCGACATCATCGGGGTTCTCCGGCAGGAACGGATCAAGCGTCGCCTTGCGCTCGCCCGCGGTATAGAGCCGGCGCTCCACGCCGATCTTCTTGATCGCCTCCTGGAAGCCGAAGGAGCCGCCGACCACGCCGATCGAGCCGAGGATCGAGGACGGATCGCAGAAGATCTCGTCGCCCGCACACGCAATCATGTAGCCGCCTGAAGCCGCCACATCCTCGACGAAGACCAGGACCGGCAGCTTCTTCTCCTCGGCAAGCTGGCGGATGCGCAGATAGATCTGGCGCGACTGCACCGGCGAGCCGCCGGGCGAGTTGATCAGAAGCGCAACCGCCTTGGCATTCCGGACCGAAAAGGCACGCTCCAGAACACGCGCCAGGCCGGCGAGCGTCATGCCGGGCCGCAGCGGCGTCACCGCACCGATCACGCCCGCCAGCCGCACCACGGGCACGACTGCGGTGCCGGGACGCAGGCGCGCCGGCAACCATTCCCGCCCGCGGTCGACCCAGCCGCGCCATCCACCACGAACACTCAAATCTTCGGCCATTCTGTTACCTCAAATTAACCATTTCTTATCACGCCAATGTAATTGATCCAGGCGAACGCCTTGGGCGTCCAAGTGGTTGCCTCGGTGCAATGACGCGGCGGAGAGGGACATGAAAATCTATCTGCTGATGCTTCTGATCGGTACCCTTTTGACGCTGATCCGCTTCACCGCCACGCCCGAACGGAAAACGGAACCGGCGCAGCAATAGCCGCGCGCCTCACGATATCGCCAACGGCAATACGCTCTTTCCGGCCAGGATCTCCGCGACTTGCCTGTCCGGCAACGCTGATGCGCCATTGAGCATCAGCGCCGGCAGGATTTGCGTCGGCGCCCGGCCGCCCTTCAACGCGCGGATCAGAATCCGGATCGCCGGCTTCGCGGCATCGCCATGCACCGGCAGCACGGCCAGGCTCCCGAAACCGTGATCGAGCGCGGCGAGCGCCTCCGCGAGTCCGTCCGCCCGCCAGATCAACGTCAGCACGCCGCCGGATCTGAGAATACGGCGCGCCGCCGCAATCCATTGCGCAAGCGTCGCCGGCTGCGCCATATGCGCCGATGCACGCGCTGGATCAGGCGACGCGCGGTGGCGCGCAGCATCGTTGAACGGCGGATTCATCAGCACGACATCGGCGCTGTCAGGCGGCAGGCCCGCGTCCGCAAAGGCTTGCGCCGGCGCGCCGACGTCGAGCACGCAGATGTGAGCCGTGATGCCGTTGAGCGTGGCGTTGTCACGCGCGAACGCGGCCAGGGCCGGATCGATCTCGACCAGCACGAGGTCCAGGCCGCCGACGCGTCTGGCCAAAGCCAGGCCCGCGGCGCCGACTCCTGCGCCGAACTCGACAACGCGCTCGCCTGCGCGCGCACGACAGCTCGCAGCCAGCAGCACGGCATCGTGACCGGCGCGATGGCCGGCTTTCGGCTGCCGCAACTTCAATTGCCCGCCGAGAAAGGCGTCTTCGGTATATTCCAAACGTAAGTCACTCATCCGGCCGCAATTCGTGGGAGAGGCCGGCGTCGGTGAGAAGCTGGCGCGCGGCGCGATTGTCCTCGTCATGGACCAGGATTCGCCGCGGCAGGATGCCGAGCGAGCCTTCGATCACGCTCATGTTCTGGTCCAGCACCAAATGATCGATATTGGCGCCGTCGAGCAGCGCGCCGATCGCCGAAACCAGCACGATATCGTTGGTCCGAACCAATTCCCGCAAAATGCCTCTCCGTCCGCGATCTCGCGATTTTCGGTCAACACTGCGCGGCAGTGACGCAGCGCTGTCAAGGTGACGCCGCCCTTGCCGCCTGCCGTCGCAGTTCCTATTGTGGTTCCGACCATAGCAAAACCGGAGACCCGCGTGGCGGTAATTGTGCCTTTCGAGAGCCCTTCGGGCGCGTCCATCGATGCCCTGATCGAGCTTGTTGCCGCCGACATGGAACGCGTCAACGCCACCATCCTGTCGCGGACCGGCTCGGAAGTGACGATGATCCCGGAGGTCGCCAATCACCTGATCTCCTCGGGGGGAAAACGGCTGCGCCCGATGCTGACGCTCGCCATGGCGCAACTGTCGGGCTATTCCGGCGACGGTCACATCAAGCTCGCGGCCGCCGTCGAGTTCATGCACACCGCAACGCTGCTGCATGACGACGTCGTCGACGAGAGCGAGCTCCGCCGCGGCAAGCTGTCGGCACGGATGCTCTGGGGCAACGAGGCAAGCGTGCTCGTCGGCGACTTCCTGCTCGGCCAGGCCTTCCGCATGATGGTCGAGGTCGGCTCGCTCCGCGCGCTCGACATTCTCTCCGCCGCGGCAGCCACCATCGCCGAGGGCGAGGTGATGCAGCTTGCAGCCGCCAAGAACACCGCGACCACCGAGGACGAATATCTCGCCGTGATCCGCGGCAAGACAGCGGAATTGTTTGCCGCGGCCTGCGAGGTCGGCCCCGTCATCGCCAACCGGCCGAAGGCGGAGCAGACCGCCTGCCGCTCGGTCGGCATGAATCTCGGCATCGCCTTCCAGCTCGTCGACGACGTGCTCGACTATGGCGGCAAGTCGGCCAAGCTCGGCAAGAACGTCGGTGACGATTTCCGCGAGGGCAAGATCACGCTGCCGGTGGTGCTCGCCTTCCGCCGCGGCAACGATGCCGAGCGCGCCTTCTGGATCAAGGCGCTGGAGCGCGGCGAGATCGGCGATGCCGATCTCGAGCATGCCGTCGGCCTCATGACCAAGCACCGCGCGCTGGAAGACACCATGAACCGTGCCCAGCATTACGGCGCCATGGCCGTCGACGCGCTGGCGCTGTTCCCCTCCTCGCCGATGAAGACGGCGCTGGAGCAGGTCGTGGCGTTCTGCCTCGCGCGATCGCATTAAGCAGCGACACAATCAGCTCTCCGCGTTGTTCCGGCGAAAGCTCGGACGGAGAGAGCGTGCCTCATGATCGCGCATACAATTACGGCAATCGCGAGCGCGCGATGTTCCGCGCCGCCTGTCATTCACAATTTCGGAACTCTTTTCGCCGTGAACCATTCGACCGGTGCGGCCGTTCGGAAGGGAGCGTAGGGGGCGACTGGCTAAATCACGAGCAGGAGCGATCCATGAAGTTGAATTCGGCGCAAGTGCAGCAGACCCTGAATCAGATGAATGCCCAGGTTGTTCCCGACAGCCATCCTGCGGTGACGCAACTGACCGACGTATTCGGCGAACATACGTTCTTTCTCGACGAGAACGGGCTCAAGGTCCTGGAACCGAGCGATCATCCTCCGGCCGAGGGTCAGCCGGGCGCGGTGTCGAGCGAAGTGGTGAGTCTTGCCGATTGGGCGGATTCGACGCTCACCAGCCTGGCGCCACATGAGCCGGTGTTGACCGGCACGATCATCGTGCTCGAGGACGTCAAACACTAGTTCAGCCCCCAAGTACGATGCTGAGGATGGGTCGAGCGCAGCGAAACCGATCCCGCTGGTGAGAAAGTCGACGGGCTTCGCTGCGTTTCACGCATCCTGGAAAGCGAAGCTCTAGCGGAAGCCTAGCTCAATTCCCCCGCATGCACCCACCATCCGGGGTGCAAGGCGGCGATCGTCTTCGCGGCCGCCTGCGCGTCGGCCGCTGAGGCAAACAGCGCAAAGCAGGTCGCGCCGGATCCGCTCATGCGCGCAAGCTGTGCGCCTTGCGCCTCGGCCAGCGCCCGCAGCACGTCGCCGATCACGGGCTGGATGCGCTTGGCAGGTGCTTCGAGGTCGTTGCTGACGGCCGATAGCGCCGCGATCCAGTCGGCGGCGGAGGCACCCTCGCCTGGCCATGCCGGAGCCTCGAGCACGCTGGTGGCGCCGATCAGAAGCTGCCCGTTACGCAAGCCGAGCGCGGTGAAGACGTCCTTGGTGGCAACGGGAACGTTGGGGTTGACCAGCAACGCCGGCAGCTTCGGCAGGGGCAGCGGCAACAGCCCCTCGCCCACGCCGGTCATGTCGCAGGCGCGCGAAGCAAGACACACGGGCACGTCGGCGCCGGTGAGCAGCGCCACCTCCGCAAGCCGCGCGTCGTCGAGCGACAGCTCATTGAGGCGCGCGAGCAGCCGCAGCGCCGCGGCCGCATCCGCCGAGCCGCCGCCGATGCCGGCTGCGACCGGGAGCATTTTCTCGAGCGCAAAGGTCCCGAGCTTGAGATCCGCCACACGCTCGGCCAGAAGCCGGGCGGCCTTCAGCACCAGATTGTCCGCCACGTCGCCGCAGGCGTTCGCGGTGGGGCCGGTGGTTTCCAGCGCAAGCACAGGTCCCGGGGTCAGCGTCAGGCGATCGGCGCAATCGGCAAACGCCACCACGCTTTCGAGATCGTGATAGCCATCGACCCGGCGTCCCACCACCCGCAGCGTCAGGTTGACCTTGGCCCGGCCGTAATCGACCAGCGCGTGCGTCCCCGTTTTTGCCTCAGCCGTCACGACAATCAAATCCAGATGGAAAACAGCCCTTGTTCCGGCCCCTGCATTCTCAGAAAAGCCGGCTCAAGGGAAGCCAAATAGCAGGGCGGCGGGTATTTTTGGCGCTTGACGGCGTCTGTCGAACGACACCGGACTATCACCGTCACCCTGAGGTGCTCGCCGCAAAGCGGCGAGCCTCGAAGGGCGACGGCCCCGCTGCTCCAGCCGAGCCTTCATCCTTCGAGGCTCGCTAGCGCGAGCGCCTCAGGATGACGGTTCAAGAGGGATGCCCGCCGTGACCGAAAACGGTCACGCTCTACCCCGGGTGCTAGCCGCCCTTGTCGTCGTCCTTCTTCTTCTCGTCCGCGGCAGCGGCCGCGGGAGGCGCGGCTTCCTCGGTCATGCCGTTGGATATCTTGGCCTCGATCTTGGGCAGATCGTCCGGCTCCGGCTTGAGGTCGCGCGCATGGGCCCACTGGAATTTCGCTTCCAGCTTGCGCCCGACCTTCCAATAGGCGTCGCCCAGATGGTCGTTGATGGTGGGATCCTCGGGCTTCAAATCGACCGCGCGTTCGAGATTCTTCACCGCTTCCTCGTAATTGCCGAGGCGGTAATAGGCCCAGCCGAGCGAGTCGACGATATAGCCGTCGTCGGGACGCTGCTCGACGGCCCGCTTGATCATCTTCATGCCCTCGTCGAGATTGACGCCCTGGTCGATCCAGGAATAGCCGAGATAGTTGAGGACATGCGGCTGATCGGGCTGCAGCTCCAGCGCCTTCTTCATGTCGGCTTCGGCCTTGGGCCACTGGTGCGAGCGCTCCTCGCAGATGCCGCGGTAGTAATAGTAGAACATGTTGTTCTTGTCGGTCGCGTCGGGCAGCGCATCGATGGCCTTTGAATAGGTCTCCGCGCAATCGGCGAACTTCTTGCGCCCGCGCTCGACATTGCCGAGCGCCATGATGGCTTCGAGATCCTTGGGATCGTCCGCGATCACGCTCTTGAGGATCTTGATCGCCTCGTCGCTGCGATCGGCGCTGTCGAGATCGGTGGCGAGCTGGATTTGCGCATTGCGCTTCAAGGGCGAGCTCGACGGCACGCGCTCATAGACCTTGATCGCCATCTGCGGCTTCTTCACCGATTCATAGAGATCGGCGAGCGAGAGCAGCGCCAGCGGATGGTCGGGCTTGAGGTAAAGCGCAAGCTGCAGATAGACCAGCGCGAGGTCCTCGCCTCCGCGGCGCGTCAGCGTGGCGCCGATGCCGTAGAGCGCCTCGGCCGCACCGGCTTGCGCCGAATCGACCAGCGGCGGCAGCTTCTTGCCGGCCCGGGTGTCGCGCAGGCCCTCCTCCACCAAGGGATGGCGCGCCAGCTTCTTGTCGAAAGCCTCGTAGATGGCTTCCGCCGCCTTGTCGTCCTTGTTGCGGGAGAGCCAGCGTGCATAGGAATCGGCAACGCGCAGCATGGAATCATCGAGCTTGTAGGCGCGCTCGAAGCGCATGCCGGCGTCCTTCTCCTTGCCGGCGAGCTCGTCGATCATGCCGGCATGAAGATCCTTGAACAGCGGATACCATTCCGGCCCGGTCAGCTTGTCGATGCCCGCGACCGCGCCCTTGGCATCGCCCGCACCGTAGGCCGCCCAGGCCGACAGCAGCGTTGCCACGAGATCGGTGATCGGGCCGCGGATCGACTGGTTGATATTGAGTTGCGCCGCGGCCCACTTCTTCTGCTTCAGGTTCTGGATGCCGACCACAAGCCGTGCGACACGGTTGGACTTGTCGACGGCGAGGATGCGCTCGGCGAGCTTCACCGCTTCGTCGATATCGCCTTCGGCGACCGAGGAGATGAAGGCGCGGTCCAGCAGCTCGTTGTTCTTCGGATCGGTGCGCAACGCGGAGCGGTAGAACGCCGCAGCCGACGCCGCATCGCGCTCGACGCTGGCGTGGCGGGCGGCCAGATAGCTGCCCGAGGTGGTCAGGTTCTTCAGGTCATGAACGTTCGGGAACTGTGCGGCATTGTCCGTTGGATGTTCCGGCGTCTGCGCCCAGACCGCGCCGGGCACGAGAAGCGCCGCGAGAGCGACGGCAGCAAGGTAAGAGCGGGTGCAACGGAGAGCGGGCATCAGATTCGCCTCAGGCTGTGTCAGGAATTCTACGGGGCGTCGCAAGTCTGCAGACGACGCATCAAAATAGCACCAAACAATGCCGCTTTTGACGCGCAACCGCAAGGATTTGGGCTGGCTATTCCATTGGCAGAAGCGCCGCCTCCACCCCCGCCTGCCTCAAAACCCTTCTACTGTGGCCTTATCGTGACCGGGCGATGACCAGGCCACGCGCCGACTCACGCAAATGTAATTGGCCCTCTGTTGGAGCGTGCTCTTTTCGGAAAACCGGTGCCCACTTTTCCGGAGCACGCTCACATGGCCTCGTAATTGGGGCCGCCGCCGCCCTCCGGCGGAACCCAGGTGATGTTGCCATTCGGGTCCTTCACGTCGCAGGTTTTGCAGTGGACGCAGTTCTGGGCGTTGATGACAAAGCGCGGGCCGCTCGCCTCCTCGACCCATTCATAGACCCCGGCCGGACAATACCGGTTGGAGGGGCCGGCGAACACGTCGTGCTCGCTGGTCTTCTGCAGGTTCATGTCGAGAACCTTCAGATGGACCGGCTGGTCCTCTTCATGGTTGGTGTTGGACAGAAACACCGATGACAGCCGGTCGAAGGTGATCTTGCCGTCGGGCTTGGAGGCCGGCTTCGGCTGGTGCGCCCTGGCGGGATCGAGCGTGGCGCGATCGGGCTTAGCGTGGGACTGCGTGCCGAACAGCGAGAAGCCGAGCGTGTTGCACCACATGTCGAAGCCGCCGAGCGCAACGCCGATAATGGTGCCGAACTTCGACCACAGCGGCTTGGCGTTGCGGACCGGATAGAGGTCCTTGCCGACCGCCGAGCCGCGCCAGGCATTCTCGTACTCGACGATCTCGTCATTGGCGCGGCCGGCGGCCAGCGCCGCATTGACATGCTCGGCCGCGAGCATGGCCGAGCCCATCGCGTTGTGCACGCCCTTGATGCGCGGCACGTTGACAAAACCCGCCGCACAGCCGATCAGCGCGCCGCCGGCGAAGGTCAGCCGCGGCACCGACTGGTAGCCGCCTTCGGTGATCGCACGCGCGCCATAGGCGAGCCGCTTGCCGCCCTCGAACAGCGGCCGGATCGCGGGATGGGTCTTGAAGCGCTGGAACTCCTCGAACGGCGACAGATAGGGATCGTCGTAATTGAGGTGTACGACAAAGCCGACCGCGACCATGTTGTCGTCCTGGTGATACAGGAAGGACCCGCCGCCGGTGTTGTTGTTCAACGGCCAGCCGAAGGAATGCTGGATCAGCCCCTTCTTGTGCTTGGCGGGATCGATCTGCCAAACCTCCTTCAACCCGATGCCGAATTTCGGCGGCTGGCTGTTCGCGTCGAGCTTGAACTTGTTGATCAGCTGCTTGGTGAGGCTGCCGCGGGCGCCCTCGGCAAACAGCGTGTACTTGCCGACGAGCTCCATGCCGCGGGTGAAGCTGTCCTTGTGCGAGCCGTCCCTGGCGATGCCCATGTCGCCGGTGGCGATGCCGCGCACCGCGCCCTGCCCGTCATAGAGCACCTCGACCGCGGCAAAGCCGGGATAGATCTCGACGCCGAGCGCCTCGGCCTTGCGCGCCAGATAGCGGCAGAGATGGCCGAGCGAGCCGGTGAAGCAATGGTGATTGTTCATCAGCGGCGGCATCATGAAGTTCGGCAGCCGGATCGCGCTGGTCGCCGTCATCCAGTAGAAGCGGTCCTCGGTGACTTGCGTCTTGAGCAGGCAATCTTCGTCGCTCCGCCATTCCGGCACGAGCTTGTCGAGCGCGATGGGATCGATCACGGCACCGGAGAGGATATGCGCGCCGACCTCGCTGCCCTTCTCCACCACGACGATGTTCAGATCAGCATTGAGCTGCTTCAGCCTGATCGCGGCCGACAGCCCCGACGGGCCGGCGCCGACGATCACGACGTCAAATTCCATGGATTCGCGCGGGGGAAGTTCTTCGCCACTCATAATCTGATCTCAGCCCGGTTGGCACGTTTCCTCTAGGATTGAGGCCCCTTGTTTCCGATTTTTACCGGGAGGACAACCATGGAATTGCGTGCAACGGCATCTAAACTGACCTAAATGTCCCCCTCGCCAGTCAAAGCCGTCGCAGGATGACGCCAGAACCCGCACTATCCGTCCGAGAGCTCCTCTCCTTCTATCTGGAGGCGGGTGTCGACTGCGCGCTGTCCGATGAGCCGGTCAACCGTCTCGCCGAGCCGGAAATCGCTCCGAAACGAGTAGAGATGGCGCCGGCGCAGCCGATGCGGCCCGCGCCCGTGCCGCTTTCAGTTCCGCCTGGCGAAACGCCCGCGGCGCCGGATGCCGCGATCGCGTCGGCGCGCGAGGCCGCGCGCACGGCGCCGACGCTGGCCAGCTTGCGCGAATTGATGGAGCGCTTCGACGGTTGCTCGCTGAAGGCGACGGCGACGCGGCTGGTATTTGCCGACGGCAATCCACAAGCCCGCATCATGTTCGTCGGCGAAGCGCCGGGACGCGACGAGGACATCGAGGGCCTGCCCTTTGTCGGCCGGTCCGGCAAATTGCTCGACCGCATGATCGCCGCGATCGGGCTCGACCGCACCAAGGCCTATATTGCCAATGTGATTCCCTGGCGTCCGCCCGGCAACCGCACGCCGACGCCCCAGGAGACGCAAATCTGCCTGCCCTTCATCCAGCGCCAGATCGAGCTGGTCGATCCCGACGTGCTGGTGACGCTCGGCAATCCCTCGACCCAGACATTGCTCGGCACCCGTGAAGGCATCATGCGCACGCGCGGGCGCTGGTTCGACTATGATACCGGCACGCGCGTGATCCGCGCGCTGCCGACCTTCCACCCGGCCTATCTGTTGCGCTCGCCGGCCTACAAACGGCTCGCCTGGCAGGACCTGCTGGCGATCGCGAAGGTGCTGCGGCAGGGTTCTTAGACCTCGCGCCATCATTCCGGGGCGCTCGCAAGGCGAGCGAACCGGGAATCCAGAGGTTGCGGCGCGAGATTCCGGGTTCGCCTCTTCGAGGCGCCCCGGAATGACGGCGCGCGTCTACTGCCCCTTCGGACGTACGATGGCCCAGCCGATCCGTAGGGTCGGCTGCCGTCCGTTCACCAGCCAGTCGAAGGACCGCGGCACTTCCGGCACGAGGCCCGGGAAACGTTGCGCAATGTCGGGCGGCGCGGTGCCGGCGGTATCGGACGCTCGCCAGACGACAACGCCGCCGGTCTCGGCGAAGCTCGCCTGGTTGATCCAGGGCGAGGCCTTCGGGTTGGCATCCAGGAACAGATGCGGCCGGCCGTGCGCCAGCGATATCAGGCTTGCAATCCTGACGTCGCCGGCCACCGCCGCGAGGCGATGATTGGTGCGCCGCTCAAAGGCGTCGGTGAAGAACTCGCCGATGGCCCGCGACGGCATCGAGGTTGCGATTTCGCTGGCGCCGGTCCAGGGCAGGAACAGCGCGCCGGCGACCACCCCGAGCGCAGGCGCGGCAATGAACGCCGCCCACACCGTGCGCAGCAGGCGCTGGCGCCTGAGATGAATGAGATCGCCGGTCGCGACCACGACTGCGAGGCCCGACATCAAGAGCACCACACCGGTGCCGCCGACCACGCGATCGAGATCGAACAGGGCGGCAAGCAGGCTACCCAGAAGGGCCGGCGCAATCGCGAAGAAATAGACGAATTCGCGTGAAAGCAGCGCGACCGGCGTCCGGTAGATGGTCGGGGAGTCCTCGCCTTCGCGGCTGAACCAGCCCGAATTGAGCACCACCAGGAGCGCGATGCCGACCATGGCCAGCAAGAGCCCGCCGAGCAGCCGGGCCCAATGGATGGCGCGCGGCTTCAGCTCTGCGAGCATCGGCCAGTGCAGGTTTGGCGTATCGGCGCGCACGAGGAAGATCAGATAGGGCAGCGCCAGCACCACGATCACGAGCACCGCAAAGAACGGATCGAACGAGCGCAGCGGCCGCCGCCCCTCCTCGGTCGCCAGCGCAAAGCCTGCGGCCAGCACCAGCAGCATGATCGCCGCGGGAGTCGTGAGCAGGAGCAGACCGGCATCGATCGACCAGGCGAACCACACATTGCGCCGCCTTTGGCCGATCAGTTCCCAGCTGTGCAACAGAAGCAGCGCCCAGAGCGGGCGGGCCAGCACGTCGGGTCCGAAATCGAGCGTGCGCGCGCCGAATGCCGTTACCGCAATGGTGAGCAGCACGGCAAGCACCGCATGCTGGCCGCCGACCAGCGCGCGCCCGAGCAGGAACAGGATCCAGAACGTCGCGACCGAGCATAGTTCGGCAAGGAGATACACACCGGTCATGTGATTGCCGGCGGCACGATAGGCGATGTCGGCGAGCCAGAACGACAAGGGGGGACCGAGCTCGCTGCCGACCTGGTATTCCCGTCCATAGGCCAGCGCCAACGCAAGGTCCGAAGGCGGGGCGTGATAGAACGGCAGCGTCACGATCAGCCAGAGCGCGGCCTGCGCCAGCACCACGATCCAGACCACCAGCCGCGGCCGGGCCCGGATCAATTCGATTACCAGGGAGGTGAAACGCATGAAACGTCCGGCAGCCGAGCAGGCGGGGGATGCCGGCTCTTTCGATCTCATCTGTTTTGATAAAGGGCGCAAGCGCCGGAGGCAACTGGGGGTGTGAATCGCAGCGGATTGGACGAGCGTCCATGTCACCGTCGCCCCGGGTGCTCGCGCAAGCGAGCCTCAAGGGGCGGCCGCGCCGCTGCGGCATACGGGCCGCTCATCATTCGAGGCGAGCGGAGCCTGTCATCGGGCCGCGCTCGGCGCGGACCCGTTGGCTGGCGCCTCGGTATGAGGGGTCGACGTCATCGCGTGTCAAAGAGTGGCGGACACGTCGACCTCAACCATCGCCTCCACCGAGAACAGATCTGGCTCGCGGTGGACCGTCCAGGGCTGGTGCTTTTCCCGCGCGGCGACGACGGGGGCAAAGAAGCTGCGGTGGTGCGCGGAGGGACCGAGCCGGTCGAGCGCCGCCAGATGCTCGGGGACGCTGTAGCCCTTGTGTTGCTCGAAGCCATAGCCGGGGCAGTCCTCGGCCAGCGCGCACATCAGCCGGTCGCGCGTCACCTTGGCGATGATGGAAGCCGCCGCGATCGAGGCCACGATGCCGTCACCGCCAATGACCGCCTCGCAATCGCAAGCGACATCCACCTTGTCGCGGCCGTCGACGAACACATGCTTGGGGGCTTCGGGCAATGCGCGCACGGCGCGGGACAGTGCCCAGAGCGAGGCGCGCAGGATGTTGTCGCGGTCGATTCGAGCCGGCGAGGCAAAGGCGACCGCGAAAGAGGCGGTTGCGCAGATTTTCTCGAACAATCTTTCGCGTTCTTCGGCGGTCAGGCGCTTGGAATCGTCGAGGCCGCGCGGAACGCGGTTCGGATCGAGGATGACGGCCGCGGCCACCACGGGCCCCGCGAGCGGCCCGCGGCCGGCCTCGTCGCAGCCGGCCACCGGCCAGATGCCGCGCTTGAGCAGCGCCCGCTCGCGGCGAAAGGTCGGCGGCGCGACGGCGATGATACCTTTCGCCGGCCTGGCCTCCGCCTCCGGCGCGACCTTCGCCTTGGCTTTTGCTGAATTCTTGACAGACTTGTCCCGACTCATGGCCGGGATCGTTGCGCCAGCTCACGCCATCGCGCAACCGGGAACTCGGACTAATTCCCGTTATTCAGTCCACATCAAACAAACTGAGCTGCTCGCCGCCGCGCTTCGGCCGCACGAAGTGATCCGTGGTCAGCTTGGAGCGGCGCTTGTTCAGACCCAGCTTTTCGCAGGCGATCTCGAAGCGGCGGCCGATCATCCAGGCCATCGGGCCCGTACCCTTCATCCTGGTGCCCCATTGCGAATCGTAATCCTTGCCGCCGCGCATGTCGCGGATCAGCGTGAAGACATGGCGATAGCGGTCGGGATAATTGGCCATCAGCCATTCGCGGAAGAGATCGCGGACCTCGAGCGGCAGGCGCAGGAGGACATAAGAAGCCTCCTTGACGCCGGCATGGGCGGCCGCATCCAGGATGCGCTCGATTTCGGCGTCGTTGAGCGCAGGAATCACGGGGGCGACCATCACCGTGGTCGGAATGCCCGCCTCCGCAAGACGCCGCAGCGCTTCCAGCCGCTTCGCCGGAGTGGAGGCGCGCGGCTCCATGGCGCGGGCGAGCTTTGGATCGAGCGTGGTGACCGACAACGCGACTTTGGCGAGATTGCGCTTTGCCATGCGTGCGAGAATATCGACATCGCGCGCGATCAAGGCCGATTTGGTGACGATGCCGACTGGGTGGCCCGCCCGCTCCAGCACTTCCAGGATGCCGCGCATGATTTTCCGTTCGCGCTCGATCGGCTGGTAGGGATCGGTGTTGGTGCCGATTGCGATCATCCGCGGCTCGTAATCCGCGGCTGCGAGCTCTTTCTCCAGAAGCTGCGGCGCGTCGGGCTTGGCGAACAGCTTTGACTCGAAATCAAGCCCCGGCGAGAGGCCGAGATAGGCATGCGTCGGCCGCGCGAAGCAGTAGACGCAGCCATGCTCGCAGCCCCGGTAGGGATTGATGGAGCGATCGAAGCCGATATCGGGCGAATCGTTGCGCGTGATCACCTTGCGCGCGGTGTCGAGCGCGACCGTGGTCTTGAACGGCGGCAGTTCATCGAGGCTCTGCCAGCCATCATCGAAGGCAACCCGCGTCTCCGCCTCATAGCGGCCGCTGGCATTGGATTGCGCACCGCGGCCCCGCCGGCGCTCGCGGGCAATCTCGACCGCTGGCTCCGCTGCGCTGGCAGTTAAGCCCACGTTAGCTATGCCCATGGGCGCACCCGCCGGCTCGGAGGGCACCGGGACCGGCGGGCGCTTGAGGGCATGAGAGGATGCTCGACTCATGGGTTCATAGATAGCACGTTTCGAGAACATATCAAGAACAATGAGAATGTGCAGATCATTCCGGTTGGATTGGAAAAGCCAGCGGGAACCTGGAGATTCCGGGTTCACGCTGCGCGTGCCCCGGAATGACAGTCCCTGTGGCCCGCAATGCCTATCGATGAGGCACGCGGTTTTGACTGGGCGCAATCATGCCCCGTCAAATTCGCGCTCTATCCTCCGCCCGCAAAGCGAGCGGATCGAACGGCCAACCGGAATGTTGGTGGTCTTTCGCAAGGAGGTCGGCATGCAGCTCACGACAACACAACAACAACGAACCGATGCCACCGAACTGGAACTGCTCGACCGCTACTGGCGGGCTGCCAATTATCTCTCCGTCGGGCAGATCTACCTGCTCGACAATCCGCTGCTGAAGCAGCCGCTCGGCCCTGCCGATATCAAGCCGCGCTTGCTGGGACATTGGGGAACCACGCCGGGACTCAACTTCATCTACGCCCATCTCAATCGCGCGATCCGCGCCTCCGACCTCAATGTCATCTATGTCTGTGGTCCCGGCCATGGCGGGCCGGGCATGGTCGCCAACACCTATCTCGAAGGCAGCTATAGCGAGATCTATCCCGACATCACGCGCGACGCCGACGGCTTGCGCAAACTGTTCCGGCAATTTTCCTTCCCTGGCGGCATTCCAAGCCACGCCGCACCGGAGACGCCCGGCTCGATCCATGAGGGCGGCGAACTCGGCTACGCGCTGGTGCATGCCTATGGCGCGGCCTTCGACAATCCCGACCTGATCGTCGCCTGCGTGGTCGGCGACGGCGAGGCCGAGACCGGGCCGCTTGCGGCCTCCTGGCATTCCAACAAGTTCCTGAGCCCGGTGCATGACGGCGCAGTGCTGCCGATCCTGCATCTCAACGGCTACAAGATCGCCAACCCCACCGTGCTCGGACGGATGAGCGACGCGGAAATCCGCGATCTGTTCGCAGGCTATGGTCATGAACCGATTTTCGTGGAGGGTGACGATCCCAATGTGATGCATCACCTGATGGCCGATGCGCTGGACGTGGCGCTCGCCAGCATCCGCTCCATCCAGCAGACCGCGCGTGCGCAGACCCAGCCCTTCCATCGGCCGAAATGGCCCATGATCGTGCTGCGCAGCCCGAAAGGCTGGACCGGGCCGAAAGAGGTCGACGGCCTCAAGGTCGAGGGCTTCTGGCGCGCCCATCAGGTGCCGATCGCCAATCCGCGCGGCAATCCGGAGCATCTGAAGCTGCTCGAGCAATGGATGAGAAGCTATGAGCCCGAGAAGCTGTTCGACGCCAACGGACGCCTGATCCCCGAACTGCAGGCGCTCGCACCGGAGGGCGAGCGCCGCATGGGCGCCAATCCGCACGCCAATGGCGGCCTGCTGAAACGCGAGCTGAAGCTGCCGGATTTTCGCAGCTTTGCCGTCGAGGTCCCTCGCCCGGGCGGCGTCGTCGCGGAAGCCACCCGCGAGCTCGGCAAGTTGCTGCGCGACGTGCTGAAACTCAATGCGGATGCGCGTAACTTCCGCATCATGGGCCCGGACGAGACGGCATCGAACCGGCTCGACGCGGTGTTCGAGACGACGGATCGCGTCTGGATGGAAGGCATCGAGACTTACGACGTGCACCTCGCCCATGAGGGGCGCGTGATGGAAGTGCTGAGCGAGCATCTCTGCCAGGGCTGGCTGGAGGGCTACCTGCTCAGCGGCCGTCACGGCTTCTTCTCCTGCTACGAGGCATTCATCCACATCGTCGATTCCATGTTCAACCAGCACGCCAAATGGCTGAAAGTGTCGCGCGCGCTGCCCTGGCGGCGGCCGGTCGCCTCGCTCAATTATCTCCTGACGTCCCACGTCTGGCGCCAGGACCATAACGGCTTCAGCCACCAGGACCCCGGCTTCGTCGACCTCGTCGCCAACAAGAAGGCCGACATCGTCCGCATCTATTTTCCGCCGGATGCCAACACGCTGCTGTGGGTTGCCGACCACTGCCTGAGGACCTATGACCGCATCAACGTGATCGTCGCGGGCAAGCAGCCCTCGCCGCAATGGCTTTCGATGCGCGAAGCCATCACCCATTGCGAGGCCGGCATCGGCATCTGGAAATGGGCTGGCACCGAGGAGGCGCACGCCGAGCCCGACGTGGTGATGGCCTGCGCCGGCGACATCCCGACGCTGGAAACGCTCGCCGCCGTCGACCTCCTGCGCACGGCACTTCCGCAGCTGAAGATCCGCGTCGTCAATGTCGTTGATCTGATGACGCTGCAGCCGAAGGGGGAGCATCCGCACGGCCTGCCCGACCGCGACTTCGACTCGATCTTCACCCGCGACAAGCCGGTGATCTTCGCCTATCACGGCTATCCTTATTTGATCCACCGCCTGACCTACAGCCGGACCAATCACGCCGGGATGCATGTCCGCGGCTTTGCCGAGGAAGGCACCACCACCACGCCGTTCGACATGGTCGTGTTGAACCGGCTCGACCGCTTCCATCTCGCCATCGAAGCCCTCGAGCGCGTGCCGGGGCTCGACGTTGCAGCGGCGCATGTGAAACAGCGTTTCCGCGACGCGCTGATCGAGCATACGCGCTACGTGCGCGAGCATGGCGAGGACATGCCGCAAATCCGAGACTGGGTCTGGCCGGCCAGCCGCACCAGCAATTGATCAGGACCGCGGCCGCACTTCCAATGTGACAGTTCCATGAATGATCCAGCGCAACGAGGCGGCAGGCAGATCGCGGCATAGAGCTGACAGTCAATCTGTCCAGCGGTGTGCCATGAAATCGGAAATCATCAGAGAACTCGGAGAAGCCAGCATCCTGCTGCCTTCACTGATCAGGGAAGGCCTTGCCGCCAACGATCGCATCAAGGTGCGGATGAGTGCGCTGCAGGCCGCTGCACAACGCGCCGCGCGGCCGGAGGCGCCAATCACCGATCTCTCGGTCGAAAGCCGCGCCGCGGGTCTTGCGGCGCCCATGCTTGCCGCGCTGATCGACGGCGCGCATGCCGCGGGCGAGGGCCGCTTCGCCGCCCCTCGTCTGGCCGATCTGATGGAGGACATCGCCGCCGACGCAGCGACCATGATCCGCGCCGTCACAGCCGGCGAGCCCAAGGACGGCGAAGCGGCAAATGCCCGGCTCGCCGCGATCCGCACCGCCGGCCTGCTGGCGCCCTGCCAGGAGATGGAGACGGGGCGCGTCGCGGTGCTGACCGGGGCGCATGAGGGGCGCGACAGCCTGCATCGGCTGGTGATGGACCTGCACAAATCGCTCAACCGCCTCGCCGCGGCCTGCGCCGAGGATGTCATCGACGGCGCCCATGTGTTCGGCCTCGAGCCGCAAGACCGCGCCGCGGTCGAAGCCTTCATGCATGGGCTGAACGCGACGCGCGGACTGAAATTCAACCATCCCGGCCTCGACACGATGGCAATGCGCGCGGGCGAGCGGCTCTTGATCCAGAACGACATCGGCACGACGGACGCCCATGTCGTCGTCATCGCGGTCGAGACCAACACGGTGACGGTCACCTATACCGACGTGCACCTGGTGCGGGCCAAATTCTTCATCGGCCTGTTCGACAAGCATCGCGCGCAATGGAGCGGACTCGATCGTCACGCGGCCGCCGGACTCGGCGAGGAGAACGCCTTCTTCCTCGTCACCGGCCGCTTCCAGGGCGAAAGCACCGCCGAGCGCGACGATTTCCTGGCAGCCGTCGGCAGCTCGCTGGTGTTCCTGATCGACTGGAACAAGGCGCGCAAGCTGCTGCGCAACTATATCGCCAAGGACGACAGCATACGCGTGCTCGACTGGGCGGCACGGCACCGCATCGGCCATCGCGCCTTCCTCGAGCTCGGCGGCAATGAGCTGTTGTCGGCAGCCGTGCGCAGCGCGGCCTCGACCCGCATCGGCTTCGGCGAGCGGCTCGACCAGGCGCTCGGGCGGGCGGCGGCAATCGACTTCCTGAAATCGAGCCTGCGCAGCGCGACCGAGGGATTGAACGCCGGCCAGTCGGCGCGCTTGGTGCGCGACCGTATCGAGGCGGAGCTGGTGCGGCACCTCGATCGTGTCGACGGCGCGCTGCTCGCCACCGTGCTGCGTCAGGTCGGCCTGGCGCAGGATCTCGTGGCCGCGATCTCCCGCCATGTCGCAGCCCTTCGCGCCGGCCGCGCGGCCGACGCCAAGCAGCTTGCCGCGCGTGCCTCCCACATCGAGCAGAAGGCCGACCGCATCGCGCTCGAGGCGCGCACCGAGGCCACCCGCCTCAACGCGCGCCCTGTCATCGGCCAGCTGGTCGATCTCGCCGAACAGGCGATCGACGAGCTCGAACAGGCCGCCTTCATCGCCTCGCTCGCGCCGCCGGCGCTCGATGCGCGGTTGCTGCCGGCGCTGGCCGAACTCTGCGCCATTGCGATGGAGGCAACAGAAGCTGCAGCATGCGGGCTTGCGGCAGCGGCGCAAGTGCCCGAGGGACGCCGCGCCGATTCCGAGGATGCGCTCGCTGCCGTCGTGCGCCTGATCGATGCCGAGCATGCCGCCGACAGCCAGGAGCGCGCGGTCACCGCGCTGGTGTTTGCCGGCGGGCTCGATGTGGCGACCTCGCTCTCCATGCTGGAGCTCGCCCGCGCCATCGAGCGCTCCACCGATCGCTTTGCTAGCTTCGGCCATCTGCTGCGCCAGCACATCATGGCCGACCTGTCGGCGTGAATTTGAGGACACCTGCCATGCATATCGTTCGTATCGGACCGCAAACCACGGAGCATCCGTCGGCCGAGGTGATCGGCGCCAAGGCCGCCAACCTCGCCCGCATGGCGGCGCTCGGATTGGCCGTGCCGCCGGCTTTCGTGCTGCCGGTCAGGCTCTGCGCCGAGATCATCGACAGCAAGCCGCATGCCGAGCAGCACCTGCGCCGCGGCCTCGAG
Organism: Bradyrhizobium sp.; assembly: GCA_035293585.1. Classification (GTDB taxonomy): domain Bacteria; phylum Pseudomonadota; class Alphaproteobacteria; order Rhizobiales; family Xanthobacteraceae; genus Bradyrhizobium. Next base: position 120,795 of record DATGMN010000041.1, read on the forward strand.
GAAGGCATCGCCTTTCTGGAAGCCGTCACCGGAAAACGCTTCGGCGACCACCGACGGCCGCTGCTCGTCTCGGTGCGCTCGGGTGCTGCGCGCTCGATGCCGGGCATGCTGGATACCGTGCTCAATGTCGGCTGCACGTCGGTGGCAGTACAAGGCATGATCCGCGCCACGGGCCGGCCGCGGCTGGCCTGGGATTGCCGGCGGCGCTTCCTGGAAAGCTTTGGCGAGACCGTGCTCGGCCGTGACCCAGCACCGCTTGCCGCGCGCGTCGCCGAGCTCACCGCAAGCGAGGCGGTGGCGCGCGACCGCGAGCTCGACAGCGAGGCGCTGGAGCGGCTGGCGGCCGACCAGCAGGCCCTGCTTGAAGGCGGCGATGATACCTGGCTGGAGGATGCCCATCGCCAGCTCGAGGCCGCCGCGCGCGCGGTCTATCACTCCTGGACGAGCGAGCGTGCGCAGACCTATCGTCGCCTGCAGGGGCTCGATGACCTCAAGGGCACGGCCGTGACCGTGCAGGCCATGGTGTTCGGCAATGGCGGGCTGGCATCCGGTGCCGGCGTCGCGTTCTCGCGCGATCCCTCCAGCGGCGCGCCGCATCCGGTGATCGACCTCGTGCTGGATGCGCAGGGCGAGGACGTCGTCTCCGGGCGCCGCACGCCCGATCCCGAGGAGACCATTGCCCGGGCGTTGCCGACACTGACCAAAGAGCTGTGCGGCGTGCTGCAACAGCTCGAGCGCGAATTCCGCGACGTCCAGGACGTCGAGTTCACCGTCGAAGATGGCAAGCTTTGGATGCTGCAGACCCGTGCCGCCAAGCGCACCCCGCGCGCGGCGCTCAAGATTGCCATCGATCTCGTGCATGAGGGCCTGATCGACAGGAAGCAGGCGCTGGGGCGGATCGCGGATATCGACCTCGGCTCCCTGGTTGAGGTCTCGCTTGCCGCCGACCAACCGCCGGTGCTGACCGGCATCGCCGCCTCCGGGGGCATCGCTGTTGGCCGCGCGGCCTTCGATGCGCAAAGCGCCGAGCGCCTGGCTGCCGAGGGCGATCCCGTGATCCTGATGCGCCCCGACACTTCGACGGCCGATGTCGCGGGTTTTGCGGCCGCGGCCGGCATCGTCACCGCGGTCGGCGCCCGCACCTCGCATGCTGCGCTGGTGGCGCGGCAAATGGGCAAACCCTGCATCGTCGGTTGCGACGAGCTTGCGATCGATGTCGCCGCCGACCGCGCCTCGCTCGCGGGACAGCCGGTTGCCGGCGGCGACTGGATCACCATCGACGGCGAGACCGGCAGGCTGTTCCTCGGCCGTCTTGCGACCGTGGTCTCGCGCCCGGAAGCCGAGCTCGCGGAAGTCGCGAGCTGGCAGGCGCATGACAACGATCGCATAAATGGCAGATCGGATACGGCCCTGCCACGGGCTGTGCAGGGCTAGCGATTTTCACCGTCCCGAAGGAGCGGGCCTGGAGGGACGTGGGCCCCCTGCCGCCGCGGGGAGCCCTCGCCCTTACGGCGGCGCTCAGGGGCATGCCCCTTGCTCCTACTATCGTGGCATCCCCGCGCCCGCGGGCGGCCGTTTGCCGCAAAAAGCCGCAAATCACCGGCTGATTTGACTGTGACAAGGTGATAACAGTGCAGACGTTTCTCGTGTTGCAGGGGTGCCCGAGGCTCGATGCTGAGCGTGATCATTCCGACCGAAGGGGTCGAGCAGCCAACGGTGGCGACATTGGCGGCGCTGGTGCCGGGGGCTGCGGCGGGCGTCGTTCGCGAGGTGCTGCTGGTCGACGGCATCGACAATGGCGTGATCGAACGGGTCGCCGACGTCGCGGGCTGCCGCTTCCTGCGCTTTGCGGGATCGCGCACCGCAGCGCTGGCCGCCGGCGCGCGCGAGGCGCGCTCGCCCTGGCTGATGTTTTTGCGCGCCGGCGCCGTGCTCGATGCCGGCTGGATCGACGAGACCTCGCAATTCATCCAGCGCGTGTCCGCCAGCGATCATCCGCGCGCCGGCGTATTCCGTTATGCCCGCTCACCCTATGCCGAGCCAGGCTTCCGTGACGGACTGAAATGGCTGGCGCGCACCATCGCCGGTCCCCGGACGGACCAGGGCCTGTTGATCGCGCGCGAGCATTACGACCGGCTTGGCGGCTACGCCGCCGACGGCCGCGTCTCCGAGTCACAGCTGTTGCGCCGGCTCGGCCGCTCCTCACGGACCCTGTTGCACAGCCGGATCATCATGTTGTGATGGCCCCCGATATACTTGCCATTGTCAAATAATTATTTGACAATGGCACGTATTGGAGGTGCACCATGCCCATTGCCCAGTCCTCGCTTGCGGAGCCGGATCAGGATATCGCCGCGGTCCGCGCGTTCAATCGCTTCTACACCCGAAAGCTCGAGGTTCTCGACCAGCATCTCCTTAAGACCCCGTTCTCGCTGAGCGAGGCACGGGTGATGTTCGAGCTCGCCCATCGCGGCGATCTCTCGGCCAAGGAGATCGGGCTCGAGCTCGGGCTCGATCCCGGCTATCTCAGCCGCATCGTGCAGAAATTCGACGAGGACGGGCTGATCAGCCGCAAGGCGCTGCCCGCCGACCGGCGGCAATATCAGCTCAGCCTCACCGCCAAGGGCCGCGCCGCCTTCGCAAAGCTCGAGCGCACCTCGCAGGATCATGTCGGGTTGATGCTGGGAGCGCTTGCGCGCGAGGACCGCAGGCGGCTGCTCGGCGCCATGGAGGTGATCGAGCGGCTGCTCGGGGCACCGCATCGCGCATTGCCGCCGGCGATCCTGCGCGACCCGCGCCCGGGCGACATGGGCTATGTGGTGCAGAGCCACGGCGCGCTCTATGCGAGCGAATACGGTTTCGACGCCAGTTTCGAAGCGCTGGTCGCGGAGATCGCGGCGAAATTCATCACCTCCTTCGACGCCGCGCGCGAGCGCTGCTGGATCGCCGATATCGACGGCCGGCCGGTGGGCTCGGTGTTCCTGGTGAGAGGCAGCGACGAGGTGGCAAAGCTGCGCCTGCTCCTAATCGAGCCGGGCGCGCGCGGCCAGGGGCTTGGGCAGCGCCTGGTCGCGGAATGCATCGCCTTCGCGCGCGCCTGCGGCTATCGGCGGATCACGTTGTGGACGCAGAGCATCCTGATCGCCGCGCGAAAAATCTATCAGGACGCGGGCTTCGCGCTCGTGAAAACCGAGCCGCATCGCAGCTTCGGCCAGAACCTGATCGGCGAGACCTGGGAGCGCGAGCTGTGAGAGCACCGCATCGCGAGACTGCGCTGCGCGTCACGCCGGATCTGGTCGCGCTCTACAAGCGCCGCGCGCGCAGGCTGCATCGCGAGGCGTGCCGGAGCATCTGGCGCGCGGTGTGGAGTTCGCTGGTTGGGAAGGTTGTGTAGTGATTTAATTGAAGTGGACTCCGGCCCATCGCCGTCATCCTCAGGCGCTCGCGAAAGCGAGCCTCGAAGGAGACGGCCCGGCTGCCGCGGCGGGGCCGTTCATCCTTCGAGGCTCGCTCCGCTCACGCCTCAGGATGACGGGTCGAGATAGGCACCCGCTTCGGCACGACTCAGGCCGACGCGCCCTTCGCCTTCGGCCGGCGCAGATGCTCGTCCAGCCGCGGCATGATCTCGACGAAATTGCACGGGCGGGTGCGATAATCGAGCTGCGCCGCCAGGATGCCGTCCCAGGCGTCGCGGCAGGCGCCGGGCGAGCCGGGCAGGCAGAAGATGAAGGTGGCGCCTGCGACACCGGCGGTGGCGCGGCTCTGGATGGTCGAGGTGCCGATCTTGGCATGGCTCAGCATGTGAAAGGCGATGGAGAAGCCATCCATGCGCTTCTCCAACAGAGGCTCGACGGCCTCAGGCGTGACGTCGCGGCCGGTGAAACCAGTGCCGCCGGTGGTGACGATCACGTCGACGCCCTGATCCGCAATCCATCGCTTCACGACGGCGCGGATCGCCTCGACATCGTCGGTGACAATGTCGCGCGCGGCGAGCGTGTGGCCGGCAGCGGTGAGACGATCGGCAAGCGTGGTTCCGGATTTGTCGTCGGCGAGCGAACGCGTGTCGGAGATCGTCAGGACCGCGATGTTGAGCGGGATGAACTGTTTTGACTCGTCGATCGACATTGCGAACCTCCGTCCGTCATTCCGGGGCGTGCGAAGCACGAACCCGGAATCTCGAGATTCCGGTTTCGCCTCTTAGAGGCGGCCCGGACTGCCCTCCAACCAAACTACGGCGACCCATTGCCGAACGTGTTGCAGGCCTGCACGGTCCCCTGCTGATAGCCGGTCATGAACCACTGCTTGCGCTGTGCGGAGGTGCCGTGGGTGAAGGAGTCGGGCACCACACGCCCGGTAGCCTGGCGCTGCAGCGTATCGTCGCCGATGGCCGAGGCCGTGGTCAGCGCTGCGTCGATGTCGCCGGCCTCGAGGAAGCCCGGGCGCTTCTTCTCCTCGCGGTTGGTCCACACGCCGGACAGGCAGTCCGCCTGCAGTTCCACCCGCACCTGCAACGCATTGGCTTCGGCCTTGCTGCCGGCCTGCTGCTGCAACCGCGTCACGCGCGGAATGATGCCGAGCAGGTTCTGCACATGATGGCCGGCCTCATGCGCGATGATATAGGCCGCGGTGAACTTGCAGGCATTGCCGGAGCAGCCATGGAACCGCGTTTCGACCTCGCGGAAGAAGCCGGTGTCGAGATAGATCTTTTGATCCGGCGGGCAATAGAATGGCCCCATGGCCGACTGCGCCATGCCGCAGCGGCCGCCATTGGTCGCGTTGCGGAACAGCACGATTTTCGGCCCGACGTAGTTCTGCCCGCTCGCCCTGAAGACTTCGCTCCAGCGGTCGTCGATCTCGCCGAGGATGCCCGAGATCATGCTCCCCATCTCGTCGGTGGGCGCGCCGGTCTTGCCCTGGCTGGTGCGGCGGTCGGTCTGGTAGCTCGGCGCTTGCTGCCCGCCGGTGAGGATCTCGGCGCCGCCGATCAGGATGCGCGGGTCGATGCCAAAGGCGTAGCCGATCAGCCCGAGCACGATGATGGTGCCGATGCCGAGTCCGCCGCCCCCCATCGGCAGACCGATGCCGCCACCGCCGCCCAAGCCGCCGCCACTATCGTCGCGGCGGTCCTCGATGTCGTCGCTGCGGCGGAAATCATCGTAACGCATGGCGGCCTTCCTCTATTTCATCGCGAACATCAAATGACGCATGCGAGCCGCGTCCTCGATCACCGCGCGCGCCACAAACGTAAAATTTCTCTTGCGCCAATCAATAGCCTGCCCGGCAAAAATTGCCTAGTGGCGGCGATTCGGACGCTGCATCACCGCAAGGCTTGTCTGCCTCTCACGACGAAATCGAAAAGCGTGAACGTAAACGGAAACTTGGCATCGCAGTGCACGTCAATATTTGGCGGCAGAACGATCGCGACCCACGATCTCTGCGCACGGCGTGGTGTGAAAAACTTTCCCGGTTAAGTCGATTTTTACTTTGCCCGGTCATTGTGACCGCAGTCGGTTGTTTAGTCCCGCGTCGCCGACAGCGTCGCCTGAGTCAGAGTTCTTGAGTCATGGTTGTGTCGCGTCGCGGGGCGTCTGCAAAGGCGCCCCGCACTCATTTCGAGGCTGACGATTCGTCCCGCATCATCGTCGGCGATTGCGTCGCCGAGATGTCGAAGCTTCCGTCCGCTTGCGTCGACCTCGTCTTCGCCGACCCGCCCTACAATCTGCAGCTCAAGGGCGACCTCAAGCGCCCCGACGAGTCCCATGTCGATGCCGTCAACGACGATTGGGACAAGTTCTCCTCCTTCGCCGCCTATGACGATTTCACCCGCGCCTGGCTGCTCGCCTGCCGGCGGGTGATGAAGCCGTCGGCGACGTTGTGGGTGATCGGCTCCTATCACAACATCTTCCGCGTCGGCAGCATCCTGCAGGACCTCGGGTTCTGGATGCTCAACGATATCATCTGGCGGAAGTCGAACCCGATGCCGAACTTCCGCGGCCGCCGCTTCACCAACGCGCATGAGACCATGATCTGGGCGGCGCGCGACGAGAACGCCAAGGGCTACACGTTCAACTACGAGGCACTGAAGGCCGCCAACGAGGATGTGCAGGCGCGCTCCGACTGGCTCATTCCGCTCTGCACCGGCGAGGAGCGGCTGAAGGGCAAGGACGGCAAGAAGGTGCATCCGACCCAGAAGCCGGAGGGCCTGCTCGCCCGCGTGCTGCTATCGTCGTCCAAGCCGGGCGACCTCGTGATCGATCCATTCAACGGCACCGGCACCACGGGTGCGGTCGCCAAACGCCTCGGCCGCCGCTATATCGGCTTCGAGCGCGATGCCGATTATGCCAAGGCGGCGCGGGAGCGCATCGCCGCGGTCGAGCCGCTGCCGGAAGCAACGCTTGCGCCGTTCATGACCGCGCGCGAGGCGCCGCGGGTTGCCTTCTCCGAGCTGATCGAGCGCGGCATGATCATACCCGGCACGAAGCTCGTCGACGCCAAGAAGCGGCATGGTGCGCTGGTGCGCGCCGACGGCGCGATCATGCTCGGCGACAAGGTCGGCTCCATCCACCGCATCGGCGCAGTGGCGCAGGGCTCCGAGGCCTGCAACGGCTGGACCTTCTGGCATGTCGAGACCAAGCAGGGCCTGAAGCTGATCGACGAGCTCCGCGCCGAGATCCGCAGTCAGATGGCCGCCGGCTGAGCATTTAAGCCAAAACCCGATCGCCTTGTCATTCGGGGCGCTACGAAGCACCGAACCATGGTTGCGCAATTGCGCACCTGAGAATCTCGAGATCCCGGGTTCTCGCTGCGCGAGCCCCGGAATGACGGTCATTGCGGTGGGCCCTCACAAACTCGTCGCTTGCGCACTTGCCGGAATTTGCGCATGGAAGCCTGCGCCTCGCCGCGGCGAAGCTTGCGTCCCCTCAATTCTCGCCCATAAGAGAAGGACAATCCTCAATGCTCAAATTCTATTTCAACGGCGCGCCGAACCCGAACAAGGTTGCGCTGTTCCTGGAAGAATCCGGGCTGCCTTTTGAAGCCGTGCCGGTCGACACCCGCAAGGGCGACCAGTTCAAGCCTGAATTCCTCAAGGTGAATCCCAACGGCAAGGTGCCGGCGATCGACGATGACGGCGTGTTCGTGTTCGACAGCAACGCCATCCTGCTCTATCTCGCCGAGAAGACCGGCAAGTTCCTGCCGCCGAGCAGCGCCACCAATCGCGCGCAGTTGCTGTCCTGGCTGATGTTCATCGCGACCGGTCTCGGCCCCTATTCGGGACAGGCGGTGCACTTCAAGCATTTTGCGCCGAAGGACACGGACTATGCGGTGAACCGCTACGCATACGAGGCGCATCGTCACTACAAGATTCTCGACGACCACCTCGCCCATCACCGCTACATGGTCGGCGAAACCTACACCATCGTCGACATGGCGCTGTGGGGCTGGGCGCGCATGGCCTCCTTCGTTCTCGGCGAGGACGGCGCCGCGAAATATCCCAACGTGAAGCGGCTGGTCGACGAGATCACGGCCCGTCCGGCAGCCTCCCGCGCCATCGCGCTGAAGGACAAGTTCACCTTCAAGACGGAGATGGACGACGAAGCCCGCAACCTCATGTTCGGCCATCTCAAGACCAAGGTGGCGTAAGCGTCCGGTTCCTCGTTCCGGGTCGTGCGCCAGCGCGAGCCCGGAATCTGAGGCCACAACTTCTGATTCCGGGTTCGCTCGCGATGCGAGCGCCCCGGAATGACGGTGCGGCTTTCTTACGCCTTCTCCGCCTCGATCACCTTGCGCACGGCGGGACGCTCCAGCATGCGGCTGCGGTGCGCCATCACCTTCGGCAGCGTCGCGACGTCGACGCCGTCGCCCTCGAGCCAGGTGCCGATCGTGTACAGATAGGGATCGCAGATCGTGTAGGTCTCGCCCATCACCCACGGGCCCTTGATCATGTCGCGCTCGATCAGCGCGAAGTGGCTGCCCATGGTCTTGGGGATCATCCGCTTCATGTCGGCGAAGGAGCTCTCCTCCGCGGCCCAGCGATAACCGCGCACCTTGTGGGCATGGGCGACGTGGACCGTGGAGCAGAGATAGCTGTTGAAGGCCTGCACTGCGGCGAAGCGGAAGGCGTCGTCGAGCGGGGCGAGCTTCGCCGCAGGGAAGGCCTGGGCGATGAAAGCGAGGATGGCCGGCGTCTCCGTCAGCACGCCCTGGTCGGTGACCAGCGCGGGGACGCGGCCCTTCGGATTGATGGCGAGATAGTCCAGGCTGTTCTGCTGGTTGCTCTTGAAGTCCAGCCGCTCCGCCTTGTAGTCGGCACCGGCCTCCTCCAGCGCGATGTGCGAGGCGAGCGCGCAGGTGCCGGGGGCATAATAGAGCTTGTACATGGATGACCTCGATGTGCGGAGACCGCCAAATTAGCGGGGCGCCGCCCGACCGTCCATCCCCGAACCGGCACCGCCGGCTTGCGTTTCGCAGTTGCCCTCTCTCCCATCCCTGTGCCAAGACCGCGACAAAGTTTCGGGGGGATCCTATGACGGTACTTATCGCGGGCGGCGGCATCGGCGGCCTGACCCTGGCCCTGAGCCTCAACCAGATCGGCGTCCCGGCAAAGGTGTTCGAAAGCGTCGCCGAGCTGAAGCCGCTCGGTGTCGGCATCAACGTGCTGCCGCATGCGGTGCGCGAGCTGATCGAGCTCGGTCTGCTCGACAGGCTCGACGAAGCCGGCGTGCGCACCAAGGAGCTCGCTTATTTCTCCAAGCACGGCAAGCCGATCTGGAGCGAGCCGCGCGGCCTGGAGGCCGGCTACAAATGGCCGCAATTCTCGATCCATCGCGGCATGCTGCAGCAGATCCTGCTGGATGCGGCGGTTGCACGGCTCGGCGCCGAGAACATCCTTACCAGCCACCATCTGACCGGCTGGGAGGAGACGGCCGACGGCATTCGCGCCACCTTCATCGACAAGGCCACGGGCCGCAGCGCCGGCACCTACGAGGGCGCGCTGCTGATCGCCTGCGACGGCATTCATTCCGCCGTGCGCGAAAAGCTCTACCCGCAAGAGGGCCCGCCGATCTGGAACGGCCGCATCCTCTGGCGCGGCATCACTGACGCCGGCGCATTCCTCTCCGGCCGCACCATGATCATGGCCGGGCACGAGATCCTGAAATTCGTCTGCTATCCGATCTCCAAACAGCCCGACGCCAACGGCAGGCATCGCATCAACTGGGTCGCCGAGCGGCACATGCCGCCGACCTATCAATGGCGGCGCGAGGACTATAACCGCACGGCGAAACTGGAAGAGTTTCTGCCCTGGTTCGAGAGCTGGCGCTTCGACTGGCTCGACGTGCCCGCCCTGATCCGAGATTGCCCGCAAGCCTACGAATACCCGCTGGTCGACCGCGATCCGCTGTCGCGCTGGACGTTCGGCCGCGTCACGCTGCTCGGCGATGCCGCGCATCCGATGTACCCGATCGGTTCCAACGGCGCCTCGCAGGCGATCCTCGATGCCCGGGTGCTGACGCGCGAAATTCTCGCGCATGGCGAGACCAACGCGGCGCTGGCTGCCTACGAGGCCGAGCGGCGGCCGGCGACGACCGATCTCGTGATGCTCAACCGCCGCAACGGGCCGGAGCAGGTGATGCAGCTGGTCGAGGAGCGCGCGCCCAACGGCTATGAAGTCGTCACCGACGTGCTGTCGCGGCAGGAGCTGGAAGACATCGCCGCCAACTACAAGCGGGTCGCCGGCTTCCAGGTCGACGCACTCAATGACAAGCCGCCGATCGTGCCGCGCACCAACGCCGCCTGAAGCGCAGAGGGATCAGCGAGGCGCCCGCGCGCCGAGCCCGTGAGCGATCACCTTGCGCATCAGGTTTGGAAAGGCCTCGTCGGCCAGCGTTGCGATCGGCACCCAGCGCATGCCGGCGGGCGCGCGGGTGCGTGAAGGCACCTCCGCCGTGTAGACCACGAGCTCCAGTGGAAAATGCGTGAAGACGTGGGTGACGACGCCCGTCTTGCGGTGCCAGCGTACGACGCCTGGCAGCGCCGGCGCCTGGTCGCGCGCGGCCTTGTCATCCTGCTCGGCAATCCAGTCGGAGCCAGGTACCTCGGTCATGCCGCCGAGCAGGCCCTTCTCGGCGCGCGTGCGCACCAGGAGCTCCTCACCCCGCCTCACCACGAAGGCGGCGCCGCGGCGCAGCGCGCCGGTCTTCTTGGCGGCCTTGCGCGGAAAGCTCTCCTGCGTGCCCTGTTCGCGCGCTGCACAACCCTCCATCAGCGGGCACAGCGCGCAGGCCGGCTTCTTCGGCGTACAGATGGACGCGCCGAGGTCCATCAGCGCCTGCGCGCTGTCGCCGGCGCGGCTCTCGCCGAGCAGCGTCGCCGCCAGCTGCCGGATCAGAGGCTTGGCCTGTGGCAGCGCCTCTTCGACCGCAAACAGCCGCGACACCACGCGCTCGATATTGCCGTCGACCGGCATGGTGCGGCGGTCGAAGGCGATCGCCGCAATCGCCGCTGCAGTGTAGGGCCCGATCCCCGGCAGCGTGAGCAGGCCCTCTTCGCTGTCCGGGAAGGCCCCGCCATGCTCGCGCAGCACCGCGACCGCGCAGGCGTGCAGATTGCGCGCACGCGAGTAATAGCCGAGCCCCGCCCACAGCCGCAGCACCTCATCGAGCGAGGTGCGCCCGAGTGACGCGACGTCGGGCCAGCGCGCCGTGAACTTCTCGAAATAGGGCCCGACCGCCTTCACGGTCGTCTGCTGCAGCATGATCTCGGAGAGCCAGACCCGATACGGATCGGGCCGCACCCCCGGCAATGCCCGCCAGGGCAGCCGGCGGCGATGGCGGTCGTACCAGGCGAGCAGCAGCGCGGGGCGGCCGGCGGCCGCTGCCGTTTCAGTGCGCGGCCTCTTCTTCATAGCACCAGCAGGATTCATGGATGCACCTTAGCGCAACTCCCTCGCTGTCGTGCCTGGGCCGGACCCGGGCATCCACGTCTTTCTTCCGGTGCAGCCACGCCTGGCCAGCCGGGAGCTTCCCGGTCCAAGGCGGCGCTTCGCCCTCAAGCCCGGCCATGACGGCGGCGATTGCGACATGCTAGTAACGCCCCATGTCCAGACCCGGCCGTATCACTGCAAAACCGCTTTCGCTCCTGCTCAGCGACGTGTTTTCCGACGCCTATGCCAGGCAGGGCTTTGCCGCGCGTGAGCTCGTGACGCGTTGGCCGGAGATCGCAGGCAAGGACATCGCCGATCATGCGGAGCCGCTGAAGATGCAGTGGCCGCGGCCGGTCGAGGGCCAGCCCCAGGAGCCGGCGACGCTGGTGCTGCGGGTGGAGGGCCCGATGGCGCTGGAGATCCAGCACCGCTCGGATGTGATCCTGGAGCGGGTCAACCGCTTCTTCGGCTGGCATGCGGTGGGACGGATCGCGCTGCGCCAGGCGCCGCTGTCGCGCCGGAACCGCCGCCCGCCGCCCCGGCCGCCGGATCCAGCCGCGGTGAAACAGGTCGCCGAAACGCTCTCGGCCGTCGAGGACGACGCGCTCAAGGATGCGCTGGCGCGGCTGGGGGCCGCGATCAAGCGAAATTGACGCTTTTCGAAGGAGCTGGCGGCCAAGCCCGCCATTGCCACGCTGGCCGTTTTTGGCTAGCGAACGGCGTCTCAATTGGAACCTGTTTCTTGGGCGCGGATGCGCCAATCCGGGAGCTGACCGTGATTATCACCCGCCGCGCCTTTACCACCGCCCTGTCACTGACTGGCCTCGCCGCGCTGGCTGGCTTCTCGCCGCTGCGGTTGATCTCGGGGGCCTATGCCCAGAGCGCGACCGATGTCGCCAAGCCGCAGTCGCTGCCTGACATGGCGCTCGGCCCCGCAGACGCCAAGGTGACCATCACGGAATACGCATCGATGACCTGCCCGCATTGCGCGGCGTTCAACGACCAGGTGTTCCCGAAGATCAAGGCGGAGTTCGTCGACACCGGCAAGGTGCGCTACGTGTTCCGCGAGTTCCCGCTCGACATCAAGGCTGCCGCCGGCTCCATGCTGTCGCGCTGCATCGCCAATGGCGACGCAAACAAATATTTCGCCGTCACCGACCTCCTGTTCAAATCGCAGAGCGATTGGGTGATGAAAAATACCACCGAGAGCCTGACCCGAATCGGCAAGCAGGCGGGCCTCAGCCAGCAGCAGGTGGAAGATTGCCTGAAGGACCAGGCGCTGCTCGACAAGATCGCCGCCGACCAGAAATACGCAAGCGAGGTGTTGAAGGTCGATTCGACGCCGACCTTTTTCATCAACGGCGAGAAGATCAAGGGCGAAGCCTCGATCGAGGAATTCGAGAAGAAGATCAACCCGCTTCTCAAGAGCTGATTCCTCCACAGGATTCAGCCGCAATCATAAGTCTCGCAAAAGCCTTGGGAAAAGCACCCGGGGTCGGTTGCTCTGACGGCTGGGGGCAGCCATTGTCGCCGCCTTGACGGCGCTTGAGGTTGTGTATCCACCCCATCCGAAGTGCCATCTATGGTATTGTCGGGCAAGGAAGATTCGCGCCCTGCCAACAGAGAATGCGAGATTTATGAAACTCACGCGTCTTCGTCTCCACGGATTCAAGTCGTTCGTTGAACCCACCGACTTCGTGATCGAACCCGGCCTCACGGGGGTTGTCGGTCCGAACGGCTGCGGCAAATCGAACCTGGTCGAAGCGCTGCGCTGGGCCATGGGCGAGACCTCGCACAAGTCGCTGCGCGCCGCCGACATGGATGCGGTGATCTTCGCCGGGTCCGGCAACCGCCCGGCGCGCAACCACGCCGAAGTGGTGATGACCATCGACAATACCGAGCGCACCGCGCCGGCTGCGGTCAACGACAGCCAGCTCCTGGAGATCTCCCGCCGTATCGAGCGCGAATCAGGCTCGGTCTACCGCATCAACGGCCGCGACGTGCGCGCCCGCGACGTGCAGCTGTTGTTTGCGGATGCCGCGACCGGCGCCCGCTCGCCGGCGCTCGTCCACCAGGGCAAGATCGGCGAGATCATCCAGGCCAAGCCCGAGCAGCGCCGTCGCGTGCTGGAGGATGCCGCCGGCGTCGCCGGCCTGCACGCCCGCCGCCATGAGGCTGAGCTGCGGCTCAAGGCGGCCGAAACCAACCTCACCCGCGTCGAGGACGTGATCGGCCAGCTCTCGGGCCAGATGGATGGTTTGAAGAAGCAGGCACGCCAGGCCATCCGCTACCGCGAGGTCGCTGCCAAGGTGCGCAAGGCCGAGGCGACGCTCTATCATCTGCGCTGGATGCAGGCGCATGCCGAGGTCAACGACGCCGCCCAACAGCACGACCTCACCGTCCGCGATATGGCCGAGCGCACCCGCGAGCAGGCGGAGGCCGCGCGTATCCAGGCGATCCGCGCCTCCGAGCTGCCGGCCCTGCGCGATGCCGAGGCGCGCGCCGCCGCGACCCTGCAGCGGCTCAACAATGCGCGCGACATGCTCGACCGCGAGGAAGCGCGCGCGAAAGAGCGCGTCGGCGAGCTCGACCGCCGCCTCAACCAATTCGCCGCCGACATCGCCCGCGAGCGGCAGCAGACCTCCGATGCCGATGTCGCCTTGCAGCGGCTCGAGACCGAGGACGCCGAGCTCAAGGAAGAGATCAAGTCGCGCGTCGAGCGCCGCAGCGGCGTCGACGAGCGCGTGGCCGAGGCCGAGGCGACCTTGGCCTCCTCGGAGCGGATGTTCGCCGAGCTGACCACCGCGCTCGCCGACCTCACCGCCAAGCGCAACCAGCTCGAGGCGTCCGTGCGCAGCCACCGCGACCGGCTGGCGCGGCTCGAGCAGGAGATCGCCAACGTTGCCCGCGAGGAGGAAAAGCTCGCGCAGGAGACCGTCGGTCTCGGCGACATCGACACGCTCGCCGCCGCCATGGAGAGCGCGCAGGAAAACCGCCTGCAGGCCGAAATGGCCGCGCAAACGGCCGAACAGGCGCATGCGGCCACCCGGCAGACGCTGGAAGCGTCCCGCGCCCCGCTGTCCGAGGCGGAGAAGCGGGTGCAGCGGCTGGAGACCGAGGCGCGCACCATCGCAAAACTGGTCACCAGCGCCACCAAGAATCTGTGGCCGCCGATCATCGACGGCGTCACCGTCGAGAAGGGCTTCGAGAAGGCGCTCGGCGCCGTGCTCGGCGACGACCTCGACGCGCCGGTCGATGCCTCGGCGCCGATGCACTGGACGCTGGTCGGCGCCTCCGGCGAGGACCCGGCCCTGCCCGAGGGGATCGAGCCGCTGGCGGCGCGCGTGCAGGCGCCGCCGGAGCTGGCGCGGCGTCTGGCGCAGATCGGCGTCGTCGCCAAGGAACGCGGTACGGAGCTTGCCGCGTTGCTGAAGGTCGGCCAGCGGCTGGTGTCGACCGATGGCGACGTCTGGCGCTGGGACGGCTTTGTCGCGGCGGCCCATGCGCCGACCGGCGCGGCGCGGCGGCTTGCCGAGCGCGCCCGCCTCGTCGACATCGAAAATGAGCTGGAGCAGGCGAAGGGCGATCTCGCCGCCAAGCGCCAGGCGCTGGAGATGGCGGAAGCCGAACTGCGCGCCGCCGCCTCCGCCGAAAGCGCCGCGCGGGAGGCCGGCCGCGCCGCCCAGCGCGAGGCCGACAGCGCGCGCGAGCGCCATGCCGCCGCCGAGCGCGAGATCAACCGCCACGCCGCGCGCAAATCGGCCCTCACCGAGGCGCGCTCGCGCCTCGAAGCCGACCTCGCCGAAGCCTATGCCGCCCACCAGAATGCGACGGCGGCGCTGGAGGAAATGCCGGCCAACGTCGAGACCGAGCAGCAACTCGCCGCCGTCCGCGGCGAGATCGAGGGCCATCGCCGGCTTGCCGCCCAGGTGCGCGCCGAGGCGCAGGCCCTGGCCCGCGAGGCCGAGCTCGCCGATCGCCGCGTGCAGGCGATCATCGCCGAGCGCAACCAATGGCAGAACCGCAAGGCCAGCGCCGGCTCCCAGGTCGAGACCATCGAGGCCCGCATCACCGAGGTGACGGCCGAGCGCGCCGAGCTCGAAAACGCGCCGGAATTCTTTGCCGAAAAGCGCACCGCGCTGATCAGCGAGATCGAGCATGCCGAGAGCGACCGCCGCGTCGCGGCGGATGCGCTGGCCATGGCGGAAGCCGCGATGGCCGAGACCGACCGCATGGCGAAGGCGTCGCTGGAGGCGTTTTCGGCCGCGCGCGAAGCCACCGCCCGCGCCGAGGAGCGCATGGAAGGCGCGCGACGGCGCCTGGCCGATGTCGAGCGCGAGATCCACGACATGCTGGAGATCGAGCCGCAGGGCGTTGCCGCAATGGCCGAGATCGAGCCGAACACCGAGCTGCCGCCGCTAGCCGAGATCGAGGAAAATCTCGAAAAGCTGCGCCGCGACCGCGAGCGGCTCGGCGCGGTGAACCTGCGCGCCGAAGAGGAGTTGCGCGAGGTCGAGACCCAGCACACCACGCTCGCCACCGAGCGCGACGACCTGGTCGAGGCCATCAAGCGGCTGCGCCAGGGCATCCAGAGCCTCAACCGCGAGGCGCGCGAGCGCCTGCTGTCCTCCTTCGAAAGCGTCAACACGCAGTTCAAGCGGCTGTTCACCGAGCTGTTCGGCGGCGGCGAGGCGGCATTGCATCTGATCGAGAGCGAGGATCCGCTGGAAGCGGGCCTGGAAATCATCGCCAAGCCGCCCGGCAAGAAGCCGCAATCGCTCTCGCTGCTGTCGGGCGGCGAGCAGGCGCTCACGGCGCTGGCCCTGATCTTTGCGGTGTTCCTCACCAATCCCTCGCCGATCTGCGTGCTGGACGAGGTCGACGCGCCGCTCGACGACCACAACGTCGAACGCTTCTGCAACCTGTTGCACGAGATGACCGGCTCGACCGAGACCCGCTTCATCATCATCACCCACAACCCGATCACCATGGCGCGGATGAACCGCCTGTTCGGCGTCACCATGGCCGAGCGCGGCGTATCGCAGCTGGTGTCGGTCGACCTCGAAGGGGCGACGAAGATTCTCGACCAGAACGTCGCGTGACGAGGTGACCGTCATTCCGGGGCGATGCAAAGCATCGAACCAGGGTGCGCAATCGCGCACCTGAGAATCTCGAGATTCCGGGTTCGATGCTTCGCATCGCCCCGGAATCACTGAGGACGACGGCATGATCTCCCCCAGCCTGCCGGCTCCGCTGAAAGCCGCGCTCGATGGCAGGCTTCACGGCCTGTCGCGCAATGATGCGGCGGCACGCGCGGCGGTGATTTCGAGAACCTACCGCGACGGCGGCGGCTCCGGCGCGATCAGGACCGAGACCGATGCGCTGGCCTATGCGCTGGCGCGCATGCCCGCGACCTATGCCGCGGTCACCGCCTGCCTGAATGCTTTTTTCGAGCTGCGACCCGATTTCGCGCCGCAAAGCCTGCTCGATATCGGCGCCGGACCGGGCACGGCAAGCTTTGCCGCGGCGGAAGCGTTTCCCTCGTTGCAACGCCTTACCCTGCTCGACCGCAACGGCGCCTTGCGCGCGCTCGCAATGGAGCTTGCACGCGCAGATCCGCGCCTGGGCAAACTGGACTACGGCTCAGGCGAAGCGCGATCCGTGCTCGCGCAATCGGACGCCGCCGATCTCGTCGTCGCGAGCTATGTGATCGGCGAGCTCACCGAGACCGAGCGCGACGAGCTGGTCGCGCTTGCGTGGAGCAAGACCAGCGACGCGCTCCTGCTCGTGGAGCCCGGCACGCCGGCCGGCTATGCGCGGATCGTGGCGGCGCGCGCGCAATTGATCGCGAATGGCGCCCGCGTCGCCGCGCCCTGCCCGCACGATTCCGCCTGCCCGCTGATCGCGCCCGACTGGTGTCATTTCGCCCAGCGCCTCCCGCGCTCGCGCGCGCACAAGGCGATCAAGGGCGCGGAATTGCCGTTCGAGGACGAGAAATTTTCCTATTGCATCGTGACCCGCGCGCCCGTTCCAAGCCGACCCGCCCGCGTGCTGGCAGAGCCTGCCGTCGGCAAGGTCGAGGTTTCGGCGAAACTCTGCACGCCCCACGGCGTCCGAATCGCGAAAGTGCCCCGCCGCGACAAGACCGGCTATGCGGTGGCCCGGCGCTGGCGCTGGGGGGATGGCGCGGTGGTGGAGGAAAGATAGCCCGTTGAAGGGGTTAACCATTGAACTCAACCCGCCTTGCGCGCGACTAAGACAATACCATACCCACCTCGCCGCTGTTGGCCGGCGCCCGCTAAACTGACCGCTCAAAGTCGCAATCAGGAGCCCTTCCATGTCGACCGGCTGGATCGTTCTCGGCATCATTGTCGTTCTCGTGCTGTTTGCGCTTGGCGCCTACAACCGGCTGGTCGCGCTCGGCCAGCGCGTCAACCAGGCCTTTGCCGACATCGACGTGCAGCTCAAGCAGCGCCACGATCTGATCCCGAACCTGGTCGAGACCGTCAAGGGCTACGCGGCGCATGAACGCGGCACGCTCGACGATGTCATCAAGGCGCGCAATTCGGCCATGTCGGCGCAAGGGCCGGCGCAGGTTTCGGCTGCGGAGACCCAGCTCAGCGGGGCGCTCGGCCGGCTGATCGCGCTGTCGGAAGCCTATCCGGACCTCAAGGCCAACGCCAACTTCCAGCAGCTCGCGGCCGAGCTCTCCGATCTCGAGAACAAGATCGCCGCCAGCCGCCGCTTCTTCAACAATGCGGTCCAGGAGTACAACACCTCGATCCAGCAGATGCCGGCCGCCTTGTTCGCCGGCATGTTCGGCTTCACCCGCAAGGATTTCTTCGATCTCGGCGCCAGCCGCACCGAAGTCGAGGCTGCCCCGAGCGTGAAGTTCTGAGGCGCATTGCCTTGCGCAACGGGATGCCAGTGACTCCCGTCATTCCGGGGCGATGCGTAGCATCGAACTACGGTGCGCAATTGCGCACCTGAGAATCTCGAGATTCCGGGTTCGGTCCTCTCGGACCGCCCCGGAATGACGGTGCGGCCGGTGCCTGACGGAGCCTGATGCATGGCCGCCTACGGTCTCTATACCCATATCGCTGCGAACAAGACCCGCTCGACGATCCTGCTGGCGGGCCTGTTCCTGCTGGTCTACGTCATCGTCTATGCCGGCGCGCTGATCATCGAGGTGGTCAATGATGCCGGCGCGCCGGCCGACTATTACCTGCGGGCAGCCTTGCGCGACTTGATCCGCTCGCTGCCGTTGTCGACCGGTGCCGCCGCGCTCTGGATCGTGATCGCCTATTTTTTCCACCAGAAGATCATCGACGCCGTCACCGGCGGGACCGACGTGACGCGGCAGGAGCAGCCGCGGCTCTACAATCTCCTGGAAAACCTCTGCATCTCCCGCGGCATTCCGATGCCGAAGCTGAAGCTGGTCGACAGCGAGGCGCTCAACGCCTATGCGACCGGATTAAATCCGAAGCAATATGCGGTCACCGTCACCACCGGCCTGCTCAACACCTTGAACGACCAGGAGATGGAGGCGGTGCTCGGCCACGAGCTCACCCACATCAAGAATGGCGACGTGCAGATGATGGTGATCGCCGTCGTCATCGCGGGCGTAGTCGGCTTCTTCGCCGAATTGTTGTTCCGGGTGTTCTTCAATGGTTGGGGCTGGAGCTCCGGCGGCTCGTCCTGGTCGAGGTCATCAGGCTCCTCGTCCTCCGACTCCGGCAGCAGCGATCGCAAGAGCTCGGGCGGCGGCGCGATCCTGATCATCATCCTGGCCGTGGTCCTGATCGTGCTCGCCTGGGCGCTCTCGCAGTTGGTGCGGCTCGCATTGTCGCGTTCCCGCGAGTATCTGGCGGATGCCGGATCGGTCGAATTGACCAAGAATCCCGATGCGATGATTTCAGCGCTGCGCAAGATCGAAGGCCGCGGCGAGTTGCCCGGGGCGACCTCGGCCGTCATGGAACTCTGCCTCGACAACCCGCGCGAAGGCTTTGCCGACCTGTTCGCAACCCATCCGTCCGTCGA
Organism: Bradyrhizobium sp.; assembly: GCA_035293585.1. Lineage (GTDB taxonomy): Bacteria > Pseudomonadota > Alphaproteobacteria > Rhizobiales > Xanthobacteraceae > Bradyrhizobium. The sequence continues at coordinate 139,756 of DATGMN010000041.1, forward strand.
AGCCCGGGTGCAAGCGCTGGTGAAATATGCCGGCGGCCACTATCTCGGCCCGCTCGCTCTGCCCATGCATCCGTCGGACACGCAGGATGACCAGGCGGGTCAGCCGCACAGCGGCCAACAGCCGCCGCCCTTGCCGTCCGGGCCCTGGAACGATGCCGGCACCCCGGGCAGATCGGCCCCCTCGCACAGCCCGTGGGGAAATCCCGCCGGTAATCCTACGGGCGATCCCGCAGGCAACCCCACAGGTCCCTGGGGACCGCATTAGACTCCAATATATCTTTTCTCGACAGATCAACATATTCCGTGCCAATGGCGAAAGCGGCGCGCGATTGATTTGAATTCCCCCTTGTTTCTGCCATGTTCGCGCCCATAGCAGATATGGGGATTGGCTGATCGCGCTTTCCGATCGGCGTGAGCTTTCTTGAGGGTGGGACATGGCAAAGCCGGCAGTGATCGTGGTGGGCGCGGACAAAGGCGGGGTCGGCAAGACCACGGTCTCGCGCACCGTGCTTGACTATTTCAGCGCCAACAACGTGCCGACGCGTGCGTTCGACACCGAGTCTCCGCGCGGCACCTTGAAGCGGTTTCACCCCGACATCACCGAGATCGTCGACATGACGGCGACGGCCGACCAGATGAAGATCTTCGACACGCTCAACACGGCGAGCCCGTCGGTGACCGTGATCGACGTGCGCGCCGGCCTCTTGTCGCCGGCGCTCGCCTCCTTGCGCGATATCGGTTTTCTCGATGCCGCCCGGGCCGGACAGATCACCTTTGCCGTGTTCCATATCCTGGGCCCCTCGATCGCCTCGTTGGACGAGATCGCGGAGACCGCGAATTTCATGACCGGCGCGAAATATTTCCTGGTGAAGAATTTCATCAACAACACCAGCTTCTTCGAGTGGGACCAGTCGACTTATAATTCCTACTTCCACCGCATCAAGGATGCCACCGAGCTGACCATCCCCAAGCTCAACGAAATGGCGTTCGAGCAGGTCGAGGTGGCCTCCGTTCCCTTCCTCAAATTCGTCGCCAACAAGGGCACGCGCGACGAGGCTGCAAACTACTCCTTCGTGCTGCGGGGCTACGTCCGGCACTGGCTCGCCAATGTCTGGAGCGAGTTCGATCGCATCAAGCTGACCGACCTCGTCGGCAGCGGCAAGGTCGGCGTGCGCGGCAGCGAAAAATAATTCGCTGCACCTTCCATTGGGGGCTGGATCGGACGCGAATTTCGCCTGATATAGCGGAAGATGCCCGCAACTCCGGTCTATATCATCTGCTCGCCGCGCCCGCAGGTCGGCAAGACCCTGATCGCGCGCCTCCTGACCGAATTCCTGCTGCTCAAGAATGGCAAGGTTGCCGCCTTCGACGTCAACCTGAAAGAACCCTCGCTGCTGGACTACCTGCCGAACGTCACCGAGACGGCCGAGATCGACGACACGATCGGCAAGATGCAGCTGATGGACCGCATCATCGTCGATGACGGCATCGCCAAGGTGATCGACCTCGGATTCCACGCCTTCGACGAGTTCTTCAAGATGTCGGAAGAGATCGGTTTCATGAAGGAGGCGGCGCGGCGCCGCGTGGCGCCGATCATGCTGTTTGCCGCCGATGTCGACCGCGTCTCGGCGCGCGGCCACCAAACGCTGCAACGGCAGCTTCCGCCCTCGCGCCTGATCGTCGTCGACAACGAATTTGTCGTGCGCGGCGAACTGCCGGACGCGTTCGCGACGGGTCGCGTGCTGCGCGTGAGCGCGCTGCCGACATTCCTGAAGACCTATATCGACCGGCTCAGCTTCTCCTTCACCGACTATCTGCGCCAAGAGAAGGATTCATCGACCGAACTCCATCAATGGATCCGGCGCAATTATTTCGCCTTTCGCGAGCTCGAACTGAGCCTGATCCTGCAGCAATCATAGATCATCGACCGTGCCAAACCTCGTTTCATGGCTGTCGCGGGACAGCCAGCACTTCCTGGTCCGCGGGCTGAAAGCCCGGTTCCTGGCCCAGCGGATCGAGTTCCGCCTCATCCGCCGGCATCTGCGCAGCACCGATACGGTCTGCGACATCGGCGCCAACAAGGGCAGCTTTGTCTTCTGGCTCGCCCGCTGGTGCCGGAAAGGCCGGGTGGTCGCCTTCGAGCCGCAGCCGCAATTCGCAGAGCTGCTTGGCAGGCTCGCCCGCAGCCTCCAGCTCGACAATGTTACGGTCGAGCAGAAGGCCGTGTTCTCAAAACCGGGTCACGCCGATCTGTTCGTGCCGAAAGGCCACTCGCCGGGCGCCTCGCTGGTGAGCAAGACCGCGGGCGCGACCGATTTCGATACCATCTCGGTGCCGATGGTCCGGCTCGATGATTATTTCGCGCAAGGCGAGCGGATCGCCTTCATCAAGGTCGACGTGGAAGGCGCCGAGCTCGAGGTCTTCAAGGGCGCCGAGCGCATCCTGCGCGAGCAGTCGCCGCTGCTCATTTTCGAATGCGAGAACCGGCACCTCGACGGTTTCAGCGTCGAGGACGTGTTCGCCTATCTGAACGGGCTCGGCTATGCGGGCCATTTCATCGCCGGCAACAGCCTGCTTCCGGTCGCGACCTTCGACGCCGCGGTCCATCAGAAACAGGACGGCGAATGGTTCTGGAAGGCCAAGGGCTACTGCAACAATTTCGTGTTCAGCAAGACGGCGCTCCCGGACGCGCAGGGCTAGCCGCCACGATGCAGCATTTCGGCTGCACGGCTCAATGCCCGTCGAACGCCATCAGCGTGCGCACCGGCACGTCCATCGCCTGCAACTTGGCGGCGCCGCCGAGATCAGGCAGGTCGATGATAAAACAGGCTGCGACCACATTGGCGCCGATCTGGCGCAAAAGCTTCACGGCGCCTTCCGCAGTCCCACCGGTTGCAATGAGGTCGTCGACCAGAATGACGCGCTCGCCCGGATGCACGGCGTCCGCATGCATCTCCATCTCGTCGATGCCATATTCCAGCGAATAGGCGATGCGCACGGTGGTGTGGGGCAGCTTGCCCTTCTTCCGGATCGGCACGAAGCCGGCGGAGAGCTGATGCGCCACCGCACCACCCAGGATGAATCCCCGCGCCTCGATGCCGGCGACCTTGTCGATTTTCGAGCCGGCCCAAGGATTCACCAGTTCGTCGACCGCGCGTCGGAAGGCGCGGGCGTCGGCCAAGAGCGTGGTGATGTCACGAAACAGGATTCCCGGCTTAGGGTAATCCGGGATGGTGCGGACGGCCGCCTTCAGATCAAGGTCAAAAGTCATACAGGTCTCTTTCTAATCAACGTCATTCCGGGGCGTTGCGGGGCATCGCGCCCGGAATCTCGAGATTCCGGGCGCGGCCCGGAATGACGGAGGATACAATCTTACACCAATCCATCCTCAATTCACGGTCTCGCCGAGCCGAAATGCATTCTCCACGATCCGCAGGCCCACCTCGCCGCCGAGCGACATCAGCGATTCCGGGTGGAATTGCACCCCGCCGACCGGCAGGTTCTTGTGCTCGATGGCCATGGCAACTCCGTCCTCGGTGCTGGCCGTCACGGTGAGCACCTCGGGCATGCTGTCGCTCGTGACATAGAGCGAGTGGTAGCGGCCGATCACAATCTCATTGGGCAGGCTCCGCATCAAGCGCCCGCCCCGCACCTGAACTCGCGAGGGTCGCCCATGTGCCGGCTGGGCAAGCTGGCCGAGCTCGCCGCCGAAATACTCGCCGATCGCCTGCACCCCAAGGCAGACCCCGAAGATCGGCAGTTTTTTTGCGATCGCGGCATCAATGGTCGAGGAAATCTTGAAATCCTCCGGCCGGCCGGGACCCGGCGACAGCACCAAGAGGTCCCATTTCTTGTCCTTGAGCATGTCGAGAGCATGCACGTATCGGACCACGGTGACGTTGGCACCGACCTGGCGGAAATAATCGGCCAGCATGTGCACGAAACTGTCGTCATGGTCGATCAGGAGCACCTGCTTGCCGCTTCCCGTGGCATCGGGCGCGGTCGAGGACAGCGGCTTGGGCGGATCGCCGCGCAGCGCCTGGAAGAGCGCCGCCGCCTTGACCTGGCATTCGCGGTCCTCCGCGGCCGGGTCCGAGTCGAACAGGCAGGTGGCGCCGACCCGCACCTCGGCCAGCCCATCCTTCATGCGGATGGTGCGGATGGTCAGCCCGGTGTTGATGCTGCCGTCGAAATTGACGCAGCCGATGGCGCCGGCATACCAGCGCCGCGGCGAGCGCTCGTGATCCTCCACGAATTGCATGGCCCAGAGTTTCGGGGCGCCGGTCACCGTGACGGCCCAGGCATGGGTGAGGAAGGCATCCAGCGCATCGAAGCCCGGCCGCAGCATGCCCTCGACATGATCGACGGTGTGGAACAGCTTCGAGTAGGTCTCGATCTGCCGCCGCGCCAGCACCTTGATGGTGCCGGGCACGCAGACGCGCGCCTTGTCGTTGCGGTCGACGTCGGTGCACATGTTGAGCTCGAACTCGTCTTTCTCCGAGTTCAGGAGCTGCCTGATCTGCTCGGCGTCCCCGATCGCGTCCGTCCCGCGCGCGATGGTGCCGGAGATCGGACAGGTCTCGACCCGGCGGCCGTCGGAGCGCACGAACATCTCGGGCGATGCGGAAACCAGGAACTCGCCGTCGCCGAGATTCATCAGCGCGCCGTATGGCGACGGATTGATGCGGCAGAGCCGCTGGAACACCTCCGCAGGCGAGCGCTCGCAGGGCTCTCCGAACAGCTGCCCCGGCACCGCCTCGAACAGGTCGCCGCGGGCAAAGGCGGCGCGCGCGATCTCGACGGTCGCCTGGTATTCGCCGGGCGCATGGTCGGCGAAACCCTGCCGCGGGGTTTTGGCATAGGCGCTTTCCGCGGTGTCACGCGGCAGGCCCGTGGTCGATTTGCCGTTCCAGGCAAAGTCGTAGCTCAGGACCACGCCGCGCGCGGTTGCGCGGTCGTAGACCAGCAGCTGGTCGGGGACGTAGAGCACGATGTCGCGCTGGTCGGCCTCGCGCGGCCGCTTCTGCACGAGGTCCTCGATCTGGAACACGAGGTCGTAGGCAAAGGCGCCGAACAGGCCGAGCAGTGGATCGTCATTGGCACCGAAGCCTTTGATGAGGTCGCGCACCAGCGACATCACACTGGCGCGGCGGGTGCGCTGGTCCTCGTCGACCGGTGCCGCGCCGCGGATGATGCGGCCGGTAAGGCCGGCTGCCGCCTTTTCCGTGATAACCACGGCCTCGTCACGCAGCACATCGGCCAGGAATGCGATCAGCACCTCGCCGCGCGCATTCAGGGCCGAAAGCTTGAAATCGACACCCTTTGTTTCGAGCACGAGTGGCGGGTCGGCAAAGCCGAGATCAAAGCTTTCATAGCGTCCGGGCACCGTGGTGCCCGACGAGAGCACCACGCCGCGGCGACGGTCGAGCCGCTCGATCAGCGCGTCGAGCCGGGTCGCACCGCCGGAAAACTGCTCCGCCAGCCGCGTGACGGCGAGGCCGCCGCGGCTGCGGTAGTCGGAGCGTTCGGGCAGGGAGAAGACTGTCCTGTTCATGTGATCCTCTTACGAAACTTGCCGAGGGAACGCCACACAGGACAGGGAACAGGCCGCCGCGCTGGGTGGCGGCCTTCGACGATCAGATTTCAGCAAATCGCACCGGCCACCTTCTAGAAGGTGGGCCACCACAGTCCGGCGGGACGGGAAACGGTGCTCATGGGGGGAACACACCATGGCGGCCGGGGGACGTCAAGGGAGCCCGGCCTCGAAAGGTCGTGAAGACGAATGCTCGTAGAACCGACGCACCCGCCAATAGGCCCGCGCCTCGATGCCTTCGTCATCGAAGCGCCGTTACCCCAGATGCTTGGCGAAATACTCCGTGGCGCGGCCCCAGGCGAGCTCGGCGGCCTCGCGGTCATGAACGGTCATCCGCTGCTCGTTGGCAAAGCCGTGCTCGGCGTCGTAGCGGTAGAGCTCGAGCGACTTGCCGGCGGCCTTCATGCCCTTCTCGAAGGCGTCGACCAGCGCAGGGGTGCACCAGTCGTCCTTGGTGGCGAAATGGCCTTGCAGCGGAATCTTGACGTCGGCGGGCTTCGCCGCCTGCTCCGGCGGGATGCCGTAGAACACCACGCCGGCGGCAAGCTCGGGGATCTTGGTGGCGCCGATCACCGTCACGGCGCCGCCGAGGCAGAATCCGGTGAGCCCCACCTTGGCGCCGTTCCGCGACAGGTACTGCACGGCGCCGCGCACGGTCTGGGTGGTGGCATCCATGAAATCCAGCGAGTTCATCTCCCTGGCTGCCGCATCGGTGTCGTGATAGGGCACCACGATGCCCTTGTAGAGATCGGGCGCCAGCGCGTCGAAGCCGGCGCGGGCGAAGCGATCGCACATGCCCTTGATCTGGTCCTGCAGGCCCCACCATTCCTGGATCACCACCACGCCCGGCGCATTGCCGCGCGCAGCATTGGCGAGATAGCCGGAAGCCTCTTTGCCGTCCGGACGCTTGAAGGTGATGATCGTACCCATGGTTCCTCCGCGGGATTTTCTGACAGGGGAATTGGCGCCCATTTTGGCGGTTCTCGCGCGCGGACGCAATTCACAGTCAGCTATCTTGCTCCGTCATTCCGGGGCGCGCGAAGCGCGAACCCGGAGTCTCGAGATTCCGGGTTCGATGCCATCGCATCGCCCCGGAATGACGGTGCCCCTAATAGAAAAGCCCCCATTCGGGGGCCTTCCCTATTCTTGCATGTCGTGCTCGAACGCCACTTCAGTGCGCGTCGGCCCAGACCTTCTTCTTGGTGAAGTACATCAGGCCGGCAAAGATGATCAGGAAGATGAACACCTGCAGGCCCAGGCGCTTGCGTTCCTCCATATGCGGCTCGGCGGCCCACATCAGGAAGGTCGCAACGTCGTGGGCATATTGCTGCACGGTCGCGGGCGAGCCGTCGTCGAAGGTCACCTGACCGTCCGAGAGCGGCTTCGGCATCTTGATGGCGTGCCCCGGGAAGTACTTGTTGTAGTACGAGCCGTCGGGAATGGTGACGCCCGCCGGCGGGTTGTCTTCGAAGCCGGTCAGGATGCCCACGATATAGTTCGGGCCCTGTTCCTGGAACTGGGTGAAGAAGTCGAAGATGAACCAGGGGAAGCCGCGCTCATAGGAGCGCGATTTCGCGATGAGCGAGAGATCCGGCGGCGCCGCGCCGCCATTGGCCGCACGTGCGGCCTGCTCATTCGGGAATGGCGAGGGGAAATAGTCGGCCGGCCGCCCCGGCCGTTCGAACATCTCGCCCTGGTCGTTCGGCCCGTCCTTGATCTTGTATTCGGACGCCAGCGCCTTGGTCTGCGCCTCCGAATAGCCGGGACCGCCGACATCGCCGAGATTGCGGAACGCGATGTAGGACAGCGCGTGGCAGTTCGAGCAGACTTCCTTGTAGACCTTCAGGCCGCGCTGCAGGGCGCCGCGGTCATATTTGCCGAAAGGGCCGGCGAACGACCAGGACTGCGAGGGCGGCGTCTCGTCCTCGGCACGGGCGCTCTGCGCGCTGCCGAGGAACAGCCCGCCGGCGACCATCAGCGCGATCACGGTCGAAACCATCGGCGCGGCCTTGCCTGCCTTGGCAAGCACGTCGTCGGCGATCGAGTTCGGCAGCGTCCGCGGCGTCTCGATCCGGGAGAGCAGCGGCATCACGATCAGGAAGTAGGCAAAGTAGCAGACCGTGAGGATGCGTCCTGCAATGACGTAGATGCCCTCGGGCGGCTGCGCGCCGAGATAGCCGAGCAGGATGCAGGTGATGACGAACAGCCAGAAGAACTGCTTCGCCAGCGGGCGGTACTTGCAGGATCGGGTCTTGGCGGTATCGAGCCAGGGCAGGAACACCAGCACGATGATCGCCGAGAACATCGCGATCACACCCGCGAGCTTGTTCGGGATCGAGCGCAGGATGGCGTAGAACGGCAGATAGTACCATTCGGGCACGATGTGCGCCGGCGTCACGCCTGGGTTGGCCGGGATATAGTTGTCGGCGTCGCCGAGATAGTTCGGCATGTAGAAGATGAACCAGGCGAACAGCAGCAGGAAGACCGACACGCCGAACCCGTCCTTGATGGTCGCATAGGGCGTGAACGGCACGGTGTCCTTCTCGGACTTGGTGTCGACGCCGGCCGGGTTGTTCTGGCCCGCGACATGCAGTGCCCAGACGTGCAGCACGACCACGCCCGCGATCAGGAACGGCAGCAGATAATGCAGCGAGAAGAAGCGGTTCAACGTCGGATTGCCGACCGAATAGCCGCCCCAGAGCAGCGTCACGATGCTGTCGCCGACATAGGGGATTGCCGAGAACAGGTTGGTGATGACGGTGGCGCCCCAGAAGCTCATCTGGCCCCAGGGCAGCACATAGCCCATGAAGCCCGTCGCCATCATCAGGAGGTAGATGATGACGCCGAGGATCCACAGCACTTCTCGCGGCTCCTTGTACGACCCGTAATAGAGGCCGCGGAACATGTGCACATAGACGGCGAAGAAGAACATCGAGGCGCCGGCGGCGTGCATGTTGCGCAGGAGCCAGCCGTAGTTGACGTCGCGCACGAGCAGCTCGACCGAGCGGAAGGCGAGGTCTGCGTTCGGCGTGTAATGCATCGCCAGGATCACGCCGGTCAGGATCTGCGAGGCCAGCATGAACGACAGGATGGCGCCGAACGTCCACCAGTAGTTCAGGTTGCGCGGCGTCGGATAGGCGACGAAGGAATCGTAGGCGAAGCTCAAAATCGGCAGTCGCCGTTCGAGCCACTTCAAGGCTGGATGACTAGGCTGGAAACTGGAGGGTCCGCTCATGATGCGATCCTGAGGAATAAGGCCATGCGACGGCGTAAGGGGCCCCGGGACCAAGTCCCGGGGAAGCCCGTTAGCCGATCTGAATTTTGGTGTCGGAGACGAACTGGTAGGGCGGCACGGGCAGGTTGAGCGGTGCAGGCCCCTGGCGAATACGGCCGGAGGAATCGTACTGGGACCCGTGGCAGGGGCAGAAAAATCCGTCGTAATTGCCCTCATGGGCAATCGGAATGCAGCCGAGATGGGTGCAGATGCCGATCACGACCAGCCAGTTGTCATGGCCTGCCTTGACCCGGGCCTGATCGGTCTGCGGATCCCTGAGGCTGTCGACGGCAACCGCCCGCGCCTCCTCGATCTGCTTCTTGGTGCGGTTCATGATGTAGATCGGCTTGCCGCGCCAGAACACCTTGATGTCCTGGCCTTCCGCGACCGGAGTGAGGTCGACTTCGATCGGTGCGCCCGCCGCAATCGTGGCGGCGTCCGGGTTCATCTGCGAGACGAACGGCCAGAGCGTGGCGACAGTCCCCACACCTGCGGCCGCTCCAGTTGCAACAAAGAGGAAATCACGGCGTGTCGGATGGTCCGCCGAAGACGCTGTCGTCACGTTTCCACACCCTTTCTTAGCTTCGCAGCCGGTGGAACCGCCCCGGAAACGCCCAAAAGCATGGCCGGAAAGGCTGCCGGCGCCCGCGGCCCCCGCGGCGGCAGATGGACCGCCTTCTTCAGCCAGAGCGGCCAAGCGGCGATCTTGAATCGTTCTATTGGCACCCTTGCCGGAAGAGCGCAAGCCCGCTATCGGCCAACAATCGTGCAATGCACGAAATCCGCGCAAGCGCTCTGAATATTTGCGCAAATCCGTATCCGGAACGACACATGCAGATCGCGCTCTATCAGCCCGATATTCCGCCCAATACGGGGACGATCCTGCGGCTGTGCGCATGCCTCGACGTATCGGCCCATATCATTGAACCTGCAGGCTTTGCGGTCTCCGATTACGCCTTCCGCCGGGCCGGGATGGACTATCTCGACCATGTCAGCCTGATGCGCCACGTCTCCTGGGAGGCGTTCGAGGCGTGGCGGCGGGAGCAAGGCTACCGGCTGTTGCTTTTCACCACCAAGGGCGCCACCTCCTACCTTGATTTTCGCTACCAGTCGCAGGACATCCTGATGTTCGGCCGGGAGACCGCGGGCGTGCCCGAGGAGGTCGCGGCGAAAGCCGATGCGCGGCTGAAAATCCCGATCAAGCCGCCGCTTCGCTCGCTCAATGTGGCGATGTCGGCAGCCATGGCGGTCGGCGAAGCGCTGCGGCAAACCCGTTTTGCAAGTTGAGGAGAGCCGCGTGAGTTACGCCGTCAAGGAGACTTTCCTGACGCTTCAGGGTGAAGGCGCCCACGCCGGACGCACGGCAGTATTTTGCCGATTCGCCGGCTGCAATCTCTGGAGCGGCCGTGAAGAGGATCGCGCAAGCGCAATCTGCCGGTTTTGTGACACCGACTTTGTCGGCACCGACGGCACGCTGGGGGGCCGCTATGCGTCGGCCGACGACCTCGCCGACACGGTCGCCCGGCAATGGACAGGAGATGACCACCACCGCTATGTGGTGCTGACCGGGGGCGAGCCCCTGCTTCAGGTCGACGCCCCGCTGATTGCCGCGCTCCATGCGCGGGGATTTGTGATTGCGGTCGAGACCAACGGCACGATCGAGGCGCCGGAAGGGCTGGACTGGATCTGCGTCAGCCCGAAAGCAGGCGCCAGGCTCGCGCAACGGCGCGGCCAGGAACTCAAGCTGGTCTATCCGCAAGCCGGTGCCGAGCCCGAGAAGTTTGTCGGTCTCGCCTTTGAGCGTTTTTCGCTGCAGCCGATGGATGGTCCGGAAGTCGTCGAGAACGCTGCGCGAGCGGTCGAATACTGCCTACGCCATCCGCAATGGCGGCTGAGCGTGCAAACGCACAAAGCCTTGAACATCAGATAGGAGCTTCGATTTTCTAAGCCATGTGGGAATTGACCAAATCGTTCAGGTTCGAGGCGGCGCATGCGCTCTCTGGAACCACTTACGGAGCAGCATCTGAGCAGATCCACGGCCATTCGTTCCGCGCCGAGGTGACGATTCGGGGCAGGCCCGATCCCGCAACCGGCATGGTCCTCGACCTCGGGATACTGGACCGGCGGATTGCCGAGGTCAGCAAGGCGCTGGACCACAAGCTGCTCAACACCGTCGAGGCCCTCGGGCCGCCGACATTGGAAAACCTGTCCCGGTTCATCTGGGACCGCGTCCAGCACGCCGGCCGCGTCACCAAGGTCAGTGTCCACCGCGACAGTTGCAACGAAAGCTGCAGCTATTACGGTCCCGATGCGGAAACCAATTAAAGCCGTCGAGCGAACATGAACGTATCGGACATCGAAGCGCGCAAAGCCCGCGCAAAGGCCTGGTTCGAACAGCTCCGCGACGAGATTTGCGCGGCTTTCGAGCAGCTCGAGGACGAGGCGCCGGCCGCGCTCTATCCGGCGGCGCCCGCGCACTTCGTCCGCACCCCCTGGCAGCGCACCGACCATACCGGGGCGCCCGGCGGCGGCGGGATGATGTCGATGATGCATGGCCGACTGTTCGAGAAGGTCGGCGTGCACACGGTCGCCGTTCATGGCGAATTTGCCCCCGAATTTCCCGGCCAGATGCCGGGCGCGGCCGAGGACCCGCGGTTCTGGGCCTCAGGCATCTCGCTGATCGCGCATATGCGCAACCCCCATGTCCCGGCCGTGCACATGAACACGCGCTTCATCGTCACCACCAAGGCCTGGTTCGGCGGCGGCGCCGACCTGACCCCGGTGCTCAATCGCAGGCGCTCCCAGGAGGACCCCGATACGATCGCCTTCCACGGCGCGATGCGCTCGGCCTGCGATGCGCATGCGGCAATTGCGCCCTACGAAAAATACAAGAATTGGTGTGACGAATACTTCTACCTGCCGCACCGGAACGAGCCGCGCGGCATCGGCGGCATCTTCTACGACCACCATGATTCCGGCGACTGGGACGCCGATTTTGCCTTCACGCAAAGCGTCGGCCGCGCCTTTCTCGATATCTACCCGAGACTGGTGCGCGCCAATTTCAACACGCCATGGACGGCCGAAGAGCGCGAAGAGCAGTTGATCCGGCGCGGCCGCTATGTCGAGTTCAACCTGCTCTACGACCGCGGCACGCTGTTCGGCCTCAAGACAGGCGGCAATATCGACTCCATCCTCTCCTCGCTGCCGCCCGAGGTGAAGTGGCCGTAAGGGAGGTGGTCATGAGGGACATCGTCATTCCGGGGCGATGCGAAGCATCGAACCCGGAATCTCGAGGTTCCGGGTTCGCCTCTTCGAGGCGCCCCCGAATGACAATCATCCCTTACGCTCGATCGCGGTTGACGCGCGATACCGCCTGATCTGCGATCGTCGCGAGCGCGGCTTGGTCCAGCGGGAAATCGGCGGCGAGCCAGGCGTCTTCCGCGAGCGTGATGACATGGCCCAGCGCCGGTCCCTCGGCGATGCCGCGGGCGATGAAATCCGCGGCCTTGAGCGGGAATTTCGGCGCGCTCCAGCGCTGCGGCAGGCTTGCGTGCTCGCGCCAGGGTCTCGGGTCGGTGCTGCCGCCGGCGCGCGCCCAGGCCAGCAACAGCCGCTCGCGATAGGCTGCCTCGCCGAGCCGGTACAGGCGGCGCTTGGCCAGCGCCTCGTCCATGTCGGCCAGCCGCCACCAGCGGTGGCCCATGGAATCGAGCCGTTTGGCCTCGGCATTGGACAGGCGCAGGCGCGTTGCGAGCCGCCTTGCATCCTCGGTCACGGCTACGGCAAGCGCGGCGAGACGGCGGATCGCATCTGCCGGGAGCCCAAGATCCCGCTCGCCGGCGATCATTGCCGCAAACGGCCCGGTATAGGCGACGCCGCCAAAGATCGCCTGTAGAAAGCCGCCATCCGCCATCGCTATCACGGCGCCGACCGCACCGTCGGCGACCAGGAGCTTCAGGATTTCCATCCGCACCCGTTCCGCCGACAGCGCCGCAAGGCCCGCTCGCGAGGAGATGCAGGCAAGATAGCCTGCGCGATCGACCTCGCCGGCGCCGAAGGCTGCGTGGATGCGAAAAAAGCGGAGGATGCGCAGATAATCCTCCTCGATCCGCTGTCTGGGATCGCCGATGAAGCGCACCCGCCGCTCGGCGATGTCGGCGAGCCCGCCGACATAGTCGTGCACCACGCCGTCGCGATCGACCGAGAGCGCGTTGATGGTGAAGTCGCGCCGGTGGGCATCGCCGACCCAGTCGCGGCCGAACGCGACCTTGGCCTTGCGTCCGAAGGTCTCGGTGTCCTGGCGCAGCGTCGTGACCTCGAAGGGGTGGCCGTCTGCGACCAGCGTCACCGTGCCGTGCTCGATGCCGGTCGGCACGCTCTTGATGCCGGCGGCCTTGGCGCGGCGGACCACCTCGCTCGGCTCGGCCGTGGTCGCGATGTCGATATCGCCGATGGGAACGCCGAGCAGCGCATTGCGCACCGCGCCGCCGACCACGCGCGCCTCCTCGCCGTCCGCATTGAGAAGTCCGAGCACGCGCGCCGCGGGGCCTGATCCGAGCCAAGGGGCATCCGACAGGCGCACGTCCGACGGCTGCGGCGGCGTCATTTCTCGCCCCCCGGTCTCTCGACGCCCGATGTCTCGACGCCCGGCACCAGCTTGCCGTTTTCGACATGCGCGGGGACATAGGTGGAGTTCGGCGGCGAGCCGGAGAAATTCGCAAGCATGACGAGGCTTAGTATGATCAACAACAAAGAAGCGAGCACCAGCCTGGCAACAAGATGGATCGGCCACGACGTTTGTACCAGAAGGCCGGAGCGCGTGGCGATCAGAAACAGCGCATAGACCGCAAACGGAATGAGGAAAATTCCGGTCTCGGTCAGCGCCTGCCGGATCATGGCAGATAGATCCGCTCGTAGAGCACCCTCAATATGCCGGCGGTGGCCCCCCAGATATACCGCTCGGCAAAGGGCATGGCGTAATAGGTGCGCTCCACGCCGCGGAATTCCTTGGCATGAAGCTGATGGTTGTTCGGATTCATCAGGAAGGCAAGCGGCACCTCGAAGGCGTCGTCGACCTCGGAGCGGTTGATGTCGAGTGAAAAGCCGGGCCTGACCCGGGCGACCGTCGGCAGGATGCGAAATCCGAAGCTCGTGCCGTAGACACCGAGATAGCCGAGCGGATCGACAAAGCTGCGATCGAGCCCGACCTCCTCCTCCGCCTCGCGCAGCGCGGCGTCGCGCGGCGAGGCGTCGGTCGCGTCGATCTTGCCGCCGGGAAAGGCGATCTGGCCGGCATGGTCGGCGAGATGCGGCGAGCGCTGCGTGAGCAGCACGGTCGGCTCAGGGTGATCGACGATGGGGATCAGCACGGCCGCCGGCCGGATCGGCTGCTCGCGGGCGAGAATTTGCAGCATGCGATCGGTGCCGGCATCGCCGCTTGGCGGCACGACATCCGGATCGAGGAGAGCGGGTGGAACGTCGAAGGTCAATCGCGTCCGGACCCGATCGAAAAACTCCGCAGCGCTCAGCTCACGTGGGTGCGGCTTCAGCATCGGCTCGTTCAAGTCGCAGCCCTCATTTGCTCGGCGTCGGCCATCGCGAAAAATTCGCCCGCGGATTCCACCCCGAACATCGGACGGTCGTCGACCATTCGCTCCTCGCCCAACTCGACCAGATCGTAGTAAAGCGCGCGCGTCACCTTGGCCCAGAGATCGGCGCGCACGTGGAGATAGGGCGTAAGCCCGCCGTCGCGCGAGGTCTCGAAGCGAAGGCGATGCGTGGAATCGCAATCCACCCAGTCATCCACATTGGTGCGAAAGCGCAACAGGCGCTTGCTGCCGCTCGTCCCGGTCTGCATTTCCACGGCGAGAAACGGCGCATCGTCGACGCGGATGCCGACCTTCTCGACCGGCGTCACCAGAAAATATTTCTCCCCCTCGCGCTTGAGGATGGTCGAGAACAGACGCACCAGCGCCGGCCGGCCGATTGGCGTACCCATGTAGTACCATGTACCATCGGATGCGATTCGCATGTCGAGATCGCCGCAAAACGGCGGATTCCACAGGTGAACCGGCGGCAGCCCCTTTGCGGCGGCGCTCGCCTTCGCGGCGTCCCTGGCCGCAGCCGTCAACCCGTCCAGGCCTTGATTGCTGCTGCTCTGCCCTTGCTTCGCCATGGTTTACCCTGAACTTGACCTGTCGCGATTTGGCACGATTGCTGCACGCTAAACGCTGGTGAACGTCAGTTGACGACGTCGGACGTTAGCTTACCGGTGAGTTCCCCCGCAAATCCCCGGGGGGCGGTCGCCACATCGTGATGCCGTTAATACCCCGAAAAGCCTTTAAGGTGGGGATTGTTCAACTCAGTGAATACATGGCGCTTGTGCGGGTCTAGCATAGGTTCAAGTTTTGGCCTGGATGGCCATGATGGCGCGGTCTTGGCGCCGTCGACAAGGAGCAAACTGGATGGCGGAGAGTGTCGAGAAGCTGGAAGATGTGATCGTCCGTTCGGCCGAGCAGGTTTCGGAGCAGATTCGCGCCGCCCGGGACGCGATTGCGAACGTGATCTTCGGCCAGAACCGTGTGATCGAAAACACGCTGGTCACGATCCTCTCCGGCGGCCACGCGCTCCTGATCGGCGTGCCGGGTCTTGCCAAGACCAAGCTCGTGGAGACGCTCGGCATCACGCTCGGACTTGACGCCAAGCGCATCCAATTCACACCCGACCTGATGCCGTCGGACATTCTTGGCGCCGAAGTGCTGGACGAGAGCAATTCCGGCAAGCGATCGTTCCGCTTCATCGCGGGTCCCGTGTTCGCGCAGCTGCTCATGGCGGACGAGATCAACCGCGCCAGCCCGCGCACGCAATCGGCGCTGTTGCAGGCGATGCAGGAGCAGCACATCACGGTTGCCGGTGCCCGCCACGATCTGCCGAAGCCGTTCCATGTGCTCGCCACCCAAAATCCGCTGGAGCAGGAAGGCACCTATCCATTGCCGGAGGCACAGCTCGACCGCTTCCTGATGGAGATCGACGTCGATTATCCCGACCGCGATGCCGAACGGCGCATCCTGTTCGAGACCACCGGCGCCGAGGAGACGCTCGCCAAGGGCGCGATGACTGCGGATGCGTTGATCGCCGCGCAACGGCTGGTGCGGCGCCTCCCGGTCGGCGATTCCGTGGTCGAGGCGATCCTGTCGCTGGTGCGTTCCGCACGTCCCGGACCGGACGCGGGCGAAGCCGGCAAGCTGATCGCTTGGGGGCCCGGGCCGCGCGCCAGCCAGTCGCTGATGCTTGCGGTGCGCGCCCGCGCGTTGATCGACGGACGCCTTGCGCCCTCCATCGATGACGTGCTCGACCTCGCCGAGCCGATCCTCAAACACCGCATGGCGCTGACCTTCGCCGCGCGCGCCGAGGGCCGCACGATTCCGGACGTGATCCGCCAATTGAAGACCCGGATCGGTTGATGGCAGAAGCGAACAGGAGCGCGGGCGAGGAGATTGTTGCAATCCGACGTGCCGATGGCGAAAGCCGTACGCTCGCCGCATCGCTGCCGCGCCTTGTGCTCGAAGCCCGCCGCATCGCCGCCAACGTGATCCATGGCCTGCATGGCCGGCGCCGCGCCGGCACCGGCGAAAACTTCTGGCAATATCGTCGCTTCATCTCGGGCGAGCCGTCGCAGAACGTCGACTGGCGCCGCTCGGCGCGCGACGATCATCTCTATGTCCGCGAGCAGGAATGGGAGGCCGCGCACACCGTGTGGCTTTGGCCGGATCGCTCGCCCTCGATGGCTTTTGCCTCCAGGCAAGCGCGTGACAGCAAGCTCGAGCGTACCCTGATCGTCACTTTCGCATTGGCCGAGCTTCTGGTTGCCGGCGGCGAGCGGGTCGGCGTTCCCGGGCTGATGGCCCCGACCGCAAGTCGGGGAGTGATCGACAAGATGGCGCAGGCAATGTTGCACGACGATGCGGTGCGACCGAGCCTGCCGCCGTCCTTCGTGCCTTCGGCGCTGGCCGAGATCGTGGTGCTATCGGACTTCTGGTCGCCGATCTCCGAGATCACCACCATGCTGGCGGGATTGTCCGCCTCCGGGGCCCATGGCGCGCTGGTGCAGGTCGTCGATCCCGCGGAAGAGACCTTCCCCTATTCGGGCCGCATCGAATTCGTCGAGCCGGAAGGTCACGGCGTCATCACCGCGGGCCGCGCGGAGCGCTGGGTCAGCGACTATGTCGCGCGCGTCGCGCTGCATCGCGACCAGATCCGCACCGAGACCGGCCGGCTCGGCTGGCTGTTCACCACCCACACCACCGACCGATCGGCCGCAGAGCTCCTGTTGTTCCTGCACAGCGGCATGACCGTGAACAAGGCCGGCACGCATGGCAACGTCAAAGTGGGGCGCAGCGCATGATCTTCGGCCTGCCCCTGTCCTTCACCGAACCGCTCCTGCTGGCGGGCCTGTTGAGCCTGCCGGTGTTGTGGTGGGTGCTGCGGGTTATGCCGCCGCGGCCGCGGCGCATCGAGTTTCCGCCGACCCGGCTGCTGTTCGACATCCAGCCCAGGGAGGAAACGCCATCGCGCACGCCATGGTGGCTGACGGCGCTCCGGCTTGCCGCGGCAGCGCTGGTGATTTTCGCAGCCGCCGGCCCGGTGTGGAATCCGCAGACCGGGCTTGCGGGTAACAAGGCGCCGCTGATGATCCTGCTCGACGACGGCTGGAGCGCGGCCTCGAGCTGGGAGGCGCGGATCCGCGCCGCGGACGAGCTGATCGCCAATGCCGATTCCGATCGTCGCGGCGTCGCGCTGGTGCCGCTGTCGGAGCCCACGCGCGACATCACCATGATGACCGCGGGCGCCGCGCGCGTGGCGCTGCGCCAGATCGAGCCGAAGCCCTATTCAATCGACCGGGTAGACACGCTTGCCACGATCGATCGCTTCCTGAAAGGTGCCGGCGACGTCGAAATCGCCTGGCTGTCAGACGGCGTCGACACCGGCCGCGGGCCGGAATTCGTCGAAGGACTCGGCAAGACCATCGGCGACCGCACGCTCACGATTTATGAGGGCGGCACGCAGTCGCCGCTGGCATTGGCCGCGGCCGAGAATGCGGCGGCGAAGATGACCGTCAAGGTGCTGCGCGCCGATAGCGGCGTCGGCGGCGGCATGGTGCGCGCACTCGATGCCAAGGGCTCGCCGATCGGCGATGCGCGCTTCGCCTTTGCGCCGCAGGCACTGGAGACCGAAGCAGCCTTCGATCTGCCGGTCGAATTGCGCAACGACATTGCGCGGCTCGAGATCGCCGGCGAGCGCTCCGCCGGCGCAGTGCAGCTGCTCGACAAGCGCTGGCGCCGCCGCGCCATCGGCATCGTGTCCGGGGCGACCAGCGACACGGCGCAGCCCTTGCTGGCTCCGACCTTCTACCTCGCCCGCGCGCTCGGCCCCTTCGCCGACGTGCGCCTGGGCGATCGCGGCGTGGCCCCGCAGCAGGCGGTGGCCCAGTTCCTCGACCAGAAGCTGCCGATGATCATCATGGCCGATGTCGGCACGCTGTCCCCGGAGGTGCGCGACCGGCTCAATGCCTGGATCGACCAGGGCGGCGTGCTGGTGCGCTTCGCCGGCCCACGCCTCGCCCAAGGCGACGACGATCTCGTGCCGGTCAAACTGCGCCGCGGCGGCCGCACGCTGGGCGGCAGCCTGACCTGGGAAAAGCCGCAGCATCTGACTGCCTTTGCGGCCGACGGCCCGTTCGCAGGGCTTGCAGTGCCGAAGGACGTCACCGTCAACCGCCAGGTGCTGGCTGAGCCCGATGCGGTGCTCGCAACCAAAAGCTGGGCCTCGCTCGAAGACGGAACGCCGCTGGTCACGGGCGAACGCCGTGGCAAGGGCATCCTCGCCCTGTTTCATGTGAGTGCCGATATGCGCTGGTCGGATCTGCCGATGTCCGGGACTTTCGTCGAGATGCTTCGCAGCATCGTCGATATGTCGGGCTACACCTCCAATCCCGGCGCCGGCGTCGAGGCCCAAAGCAACGCCAAGGAGACGCTGGCGCCGCTGCATACGCTGGACGGTTTTGGCGCCTTCGGTCCGCCACCCTCGACCGCAAAGCCGTTGCCGGCCGATTACCGCGACCGCGCCACATCCGATCACCCGCCCGGCTTCTATGGCCCCGCGGACGGCCCGCTCGCGGTGAACACGCTGGCCGCCGCCGACCGCATCGTCGCGCTGGACACCGCGTCCTTACGCGCGCGGCGCGCCACCTACACCAATGCCGAGCCGCGCGATCTCCGCGGCATCCTGCTCACCGCTGCGCTTGCGCTATTCCTGCTCGATGCAATCGTCGTCGCGCTGCTCGGTGGCGGGCTTGCCGCACTGGTGCGGCGGCGCGCTGCACCTGCCGTACTGGCGCTCGGCCTGATCGCGGCGGGGCTCCTGATGCCGTCGGCGATCCGTGCCGAGAGCGCAGACAGCGCCGACGAATTTGCCATGCGCGCGACGTCGCAGACGCGGCTTGCCTACGTCGTCACCGGCAACGCAGATGTGGACTCGATCGTGAAATCGGGCATGGCGGGACTGACGCTGTTTCTGGCACAGCGCACTGCGCTCGAGGCCGGCGACCCCGTCGGCGTCGATCCCGCGCATGACGAGCTCGCCTTCTTCCCGCTGATCTACTGGCCAATCGTTCCCGGCGCGCCGAAGCCGCCGCAGGACGCGCTGAACAAGATCGACGCCTATATGAAGCAGGGCGGCACGGTCCTGTTCGATACCCGCGATGCGGTCGAGGCACCGCCCGGCGAGAACGGCGCGTCGCAGACGCCGGGCATGCAGACCCTGCGCGATATCCTCTCCTCCCTCGACGTGCCCGAGCTCGAGCCGGTGCCCCGCGAACACGTCTTGACCAAGACGTTCTATCTGCTCCGCGACTTCCCGGGGCGCTTCGTCAACGGCCAGACCTGGGTCGAGGCACTGCCGCGCGACGACGAGGACGAGAATGCGTCGCGCCCGGCACGCGGCGGCGACGGCGTCTCGCCCATCATCATCACCTCGAATGATCTGGCCGGCGCCTGGGCGATCCGGCCCGATGGCCAGCCGATGCTGCCGCTCACCCCTGGCGAGCCGAAGCAGCGCGAATTTGCCTTCCGCGCCGGCGTCAACATCGTGATGTACACCCTGACCGGCAACTACAAGGCCGACCAGGTGCACGCGCCGGCGCTGATCGAACGGCTCGGACAATAGGATGCGAGTGACCAACCTCAGTCTTTCCTCAAATGAAACCGTCATGGCCGGGCTGGCCCCGGCCATCCACGGCCTGGCGCTGGGTGCGACAGACGTGGATGCCCGGGTCCGCAGACAAGTTTACGCACTCTGCGCAAGTCAGACTGCCATGCTTGGGCATGACGCAGCGGATAGGTTGGCAGCATGAACTACGGCATCGCGTTCAC
Source organism: Bradyrhizobium sp. (assembly GCA_035293585.1). GTDB lineage: Bacteria > Pseudomonadota > Alphaproteobacteria > Rhizobiales > Xanthobacteraceae > Bradyrhizobium. Next base: position 160,052 of record DATGMN010000041.1, read on the forward strand.
GCCGCTTGTTCCCTCGATCGTGCTCTGGATCGCAAGCGCGGCGATCATTGTGATGGCGGCAGTGCTGTTGCTCGCGCGGGCGCGGGGCGCAGCCGTGCGCGTTGCTGCACTGGCGCTGATCGTGCTCGCGCTCGCCAATCCGTCCTTCACGCGCGAGGACCGCGAACCCTTGAGCTCGGTTGCCGCGGTCGTGGTCGACAAGAGTCCCAGCCAGAATTTCGGCGACCGCAGCAAGCAGACCGAGGAGGCGCGCACCCAGCTGGTCGATGCCCTGAAGAAGATCAAGGGGCTCGAGGTGCGCGTGGTCGAGGCGGGACAGGCCGACGGCGAGACGGACGGCACCCACCTGTTCGGCGCGCTGTCGTCCGCACTGTCGGACGTTCCGGTCGATCGCGTCGCCGGCGCCTTCCTGATCACCGACGGGCGCGTGCACGACATTCCCGCCAATACGGCCGGGCTCGGCTTCCAGGCGCCGGTCCATGCCCTGATCACGGGCGCCAAGAACGAGCGCGACCGCCGCATCGCGATCACGGCCGCACCGCGCTTCGGCATTGTCGGGCAGACCCAGACCATCACCTACAGACTCGACGACCAGGGCGTGACCGGCGAGCGCGCCAAGATCACCATCCGGCGCGATGGCGAGACCATCAGCGAGAAGACGCTGCAAAGCGGCCAGACCTCGAGCGTCGATGTCGACATCAAGCATGAAGGGCAGAACATCGTCGAGATCGAGGCTTCGCCGCTCGAGAACGAGCTGACCCCGGTCAACAACCGCGCGGTGGTCTCGATCGACGGCGTGCGCGACAAGCTGCGGGTGCTGCTCGTCTCCGGCGAGCCGCATTCGGGCGAACGCACCTGGCGCAACCTGTTGAAGTCGGACGCCAGCGTCGACCTCGTGCATTTCACCATCCTGCGTCCGCCGGAGAAGCAGGACGGCACGCCGATCAACGAGCTCTCGCTGATCGCCTTCCCGACCCGGGAGCTGTTCCAGCAGAAGATCAACGAATTCCAGCTGATCATCTTCGACCGTTACGCCCGGCAGGGCGTGCTGCCGGTCGCCTATTTCGACAATATCGCGCGCTACGTCCGCTCGGGCGGCGCGGTCCTGGTCTCCGCCGGGCCGGACTACGCCTCCAACACCTCGATCTGGCGCACGCCGCTGGATTCGGTGCTGCCGGCCGAGCCGGTCGGCGTGACCGAAAAGCCGTTCTACGCGCATCTGTCGGATGCCGGCAAACGCCATCCGGTGACGCGCGGCCTCGAGGGCTCGAATTTTGAGCCCCCGCACTGGAGCCGGTTCTTCCGCACCGTCGACACCCGCAACGCCGTCAGCCCGCCCGTCATGACGGGCGCCAACGGCGAACCGCTGCTGCTGCTGTCCCGCTTCGGCGAGGGCCGCGTGGCGCTGCTGCTCACCGACCACATCTGGCTGTGGGCGCGCGGCTATGAGGGCGGCGGGCCGCATCTCGACCTGTTGCGGCGAATGTCGCATTGGCTGATGAAGCAGCCCGATCTCGACGAGGAGGCGCTCAGGCTCAGCATCAAGGGGCACGATCTCGAGGTCGTCCGCCAGACCATGGCCGACAGCGTCGCGCCGGTCACGGTGACCTCCCCCTCCGGCGCGACCCGCGAATTGACCCTCACCGAGGGCGAGCCCGGCCAGTGGCGCGCAACCCTGCCGGCAGGCGAGCTCGGACTGTGGCAGGCGACCGACGGCACGCTGAAGGCGCTGATCAATGTCGGCCCGACCAATCCCAAGGAATTTTCCGAGGTCACCTCAACCACCGAGACGCTGAAGCCGCTCACGCAGGCGACCGGCGGCGACGCCCGCCGCGTGGCGGACGGATCGAGCATCGAGCTGCCGCGCATCGTCGGGGTGCATTCCTCCAGCGTCTTCCACGGCGACGGCTGGATGGGCGTGCGGCTGCGCGATGCCAGCGTGGTCAAGGGCGTCGGCGTGCTGCCGATCTTCGCCGGATTGATCGGCCTGTTGCTCTTGCTTGGCGCCTTCGCCGGAACCTGGCTGCGCGAGGGACGCTAGCCCGCGCAGCCGAAGCTACTTCGCGAAGTCCCAGTCGGGACGGATGGCGCCGGAGACGCCCGCGAACGCAGCGTCGACGAGCTCGACCATCAGCAGGCGATTGTAGTCGACCGGCCCGGGCATGGTCGCCCTGCCCTGCGGCACCTTCTTGAAGCCGACCTGGCCGTAATAGGCCTCGTCGCCGACCAGGAGCACCAGTCGGTGGCCCTTCGCCTTGGCTTCCCCGAGCGCGCGCTCCAGCAGCCGCCGGCCGATGCCGCGGCCGCGGAACGGCGGCTCGACCGTGAGCGGCCCCAGCAGCAGCGCCTTGGTGTCGCCGACGCAGATCGGCAATTGGCGGATTGATCCGACCAGCAGCGTGCCGATGCGCGCGGTGAAGGACAGATCCAGCAGCGGATCGACATGCTCGCGCAGGCGGTAGGCGCTGAGCACGAAGCGGCCGGGCCCGAAGGTGCGTTCCAGCAGCCGCTCGATCGCCTGGGCATCCCTGGGGCTTTCCGGGGCGATGGTGAGGGACAAATCGTTCATGCGAGGCGCCTTAGCATCCGCTGCGCGCGCGGTCCAGAATTGACGCGAGCGTCACGCCCCGCCGACCGGCGGCTGCGCCAGATAGGCGAGCAGCTTCATTTCCCGCCGCCCGCGCGTCACCGTGTCGAGCACGAGCCCCGAGGACACCGACAGGATCGCTGCGATCATCAGCCCCGTCGACAGCACCGCTGTCGGCAGGCGCGGCACGATGCCCTGCTCCAGATAGGTGATGAAGATCGGGATCGCGAGGCCGACCGACACCAGCGCCAGGAATATGCCGATCGCCGCGAAGAATCGCAGCGGTCGTTCCGAGCGGTAGAGCTTGAGCATGGTGCCGAGGATGCGGAAGCCGTCGCGCCAGGTGTTGAGCTTCGAGAACGATCCTTCGGGGCGCGCATAATAGGGCGTCTCGACCTCGGCAACCGGCAGCGCCAGCTCGAGGGCGTGGACGCTCAGTTCGGTTTCGATCTCGAAGCCGCCGGAGAGGATCGGCAAGGACTTGACGAAGCGGCGCGAGAACACGCGATAGCCGGACAGGATGTCCTTGAAGCTCTGGCCGAACACGTCGGCCAGGAACTGCGTCAACAGCAGATTGCCGGTGCGATGGCCGATGCGATAGGCGGCCTTGTTCTGGTCGACGCGCAGGCCGACCACCATGTCGAGGCGCTCCCTGACCAGCATGTCGATCATGCGCGGCGCGCTCGCCGCATCGTAGGTCGCATCACCATCGACCAGCACATAGATGTCGGCATCGATGTCGGCGAACATGCGCCGCACAACATGGCCCTTGCCCTGCCGCCGTTCGGCGCGCACCACCGCGCCCGCCTCGTGCGCGATCGCGGCCGTGCGGTCCTTCGAATTGTTGTCGTAGACATACACCGTGGCGTGCGGCAGGGCTTTCCGGAAATCTGCGACGACGTTTGCGACCGCGGCCTCCTCGTTGAAGCACGGCACCAGGACTGCAATCCGCGGCAATGAGAGCGTCATTCCTTCGGCCCGTCGGTCAGTATATCATGCCCAGGGTGCCTACCACGACGAGCTTTACGCGGCCTTTTCCGGCCCGGCGCCGTCCGGCGCTCGACGCAGTATCCTTACCGCCGGGTTATTGACGCCAACTGGCCAGCGGCGGCCGGCCCTCGAGCACTTCGGCAATCCGCAGCCGCGTGCCCGGGGTGGTGTCCTCCGGCAGCGCGTCGGGCGCGAAGAATCCGCAGGCCGTGATCTCGCGGTTGGGCGCGGGCAACCGGTCCTGGCGGTACTGCCTGACGACGTAGACCGCGACGTGGTCGCGAACGGAGACGTGGCTGTTGAAAAATATGCCATGCAGCACGGGCTGGCCGACCGGCTCGATCCGTCCCTCCTCCCAAAGCTCGCGCCTGAGACCATCCAGGATGCTCTCGCCGACCTCGACGCCGCCGCCGGGCAGATGCCAGCCCGCCACATAGCTGTGCAGGACCAGGAACACGCGGTCGTCGCCGTCCAGCACCACCGCACGAACCCCGAGCGTCATGCCGCGGGCGAATCGCCAATAGAGGTGAAACAGCCGCCGCAGCCACGGCTCCATCCGGCTGCGCAGGCGCTGCGGCAGGTGTCTCGTCCGCTCCGGCATCAGGGTCCTTTGTCGCCGCGGTGCTTATGGGTTGCATAGGCGGCTCGCGCCTGCGAATACAAGGCATCTTTGCGGGGGGATCAGGCGGTGGTCAAGCAACGGCGAGGCTGCGACGGAAGCAGATGATGGCCGCTTTCACGCTCGCCCATTTGTCGGACCCGCATCTGCCGCCGCTGCCGCCGCCGCGCCTGTCCGAACTCGTCAGCAAGCGCGCGCTGGGCTATCTCAACTGGACGCGCAACCGCCACAAATATCATCGTCGGGAGGCGCTGGACGCGCTGATTTCCGACCTCAAGGCGCAGGGCCCCGACCATATCGCCGTCACCGGCGACCTCACCAATCTGGCGCTGCGTGCTGAGTTCGCCCTCGCGGCGCGCTGGCTGCAAGGCGTGGGCGACGCGCAGCAGGTGACCGCCATTCCCGGCAATCACGACGCCTATGTGCGCGCCACCAGCCATTGCTTTGCGCAAGCGTTTGCCGACTATTTTCGTTCCGACACGGCGGGCGAAGCCACATTCCCCTCGCTGCGCCGGCGCGGGCCGCTCGCTTTGATCAGCCTGTCCACCGCCGTTCCCACCGCGCCGCTGTTTGCGACCGGCACGCTCGGTCCCGCCCAGCTCGAAGCGCTGCAGGCGCTGCTGGAAGGCCTTGCCGCCGAGCCGCTGTTTCGCGTGATCCTGATCCATCATCCGCTGCGCTCGACATCCCGCATCAAGCGGCTGACCGATGCGGCGGACCTGCTCGCCATCCTGCGCCGGCATGGCGTCGAGCTGATCCTGCACGGCCACGACCATGTTCACTCCACCATCTGGGTCGACGGGCCTGAGGGGAGGATTCCCGCAATCGGCGTGCCATCCGCCTCGGCGCTTGCCCACGGCCATCACCCCGCCGCCGCCTACAATCTGTTCGCGATCGAGCAGGCGGGCAATGGCTGGCGTTGCGAGCAGGTCGTGCGCGGGCTCGACGAGACGATGCGCGTGGTCGAGCTCAATCGGGTGCGGTTGATGTAGGTCTATTGTCCTCCGTCATTCCGGTGCGGTCCGCAGGACCGAACCCGAAATCTCGAGATTCCGGGCTCGCCTCTGCGAGGCGCCCCGGAATGACGGCAGTAGCCTCACATATTCCGTAACGCTGCCAACAGCGCGAGACCGAACAGCGCGAGCGCACCCAGCACGAATCCGAGCGCAAAGCTCCAGAATCTGCTGCGCCGGCGTTTCTCCACGGTCGCCGGCTTCGGCGGCTCGGTCGGCACCAGCGCGTGCTCGCGCTCGACCATGCGGCGGGCGACGTAGTCGGTCACCGCGTCGACGATCGCACCCACCTCATGGGATTCGGCGAGCACGATGCGGCCGAAGCGGGTGTCCTGGACGAAGCGATAGCTGCGCTTGTCGCGCCCCATTACGATATGGGTCACAACGTCGATCCATAGCCGCGGCGTCTCGCCCTGGCTGATGCCGCGATCGAACAGGTCGATCTCCGCCGGCACCTGCGCGAACAACGGATCGAGCGCCTCGTTGAGGATCTCGAGCCGCGCCACCTCGGCGTCGCGCAGATCGACCACGACGCCGGTGCGATCGGCGGCCTCGATGCGGGCCTTGCGGAGCGCGTCGCGCAAGCTGAGCGGGCGCGCCTGGCTTAGGCTTTGCGGTGTCTGCGCCTCTGACATCTGACGGCCCTTTAACGCGATTTTCGGTCCCGTTAGCCTATCAGTAACCACGCCTGCCGCAAAGCCGCTTTATTTTCAACATCTTACGCCTGTTGGCATAGCCAAGCGGCCCCACCCGGGATGTCCGGATGGGGCCGCCTGCCTCTTGGCTTCCTTGGGCATTGATCTCAAGCGCCTTCTTCGGACGCTTTGCTTCTTGGGCACTTTGTCGATGGAACCTGGTCGCAACCAGGCTCCACTTACCCGGCAATGAAGCTTTCTCAGGCCGCCGCGGTGCGGTTGGGCTCTTCAACGATCGAGAAGCGCACGCCGGCCTTGTGACGGTTCTCTTCCGACACCTCGCGCCAGCAGTCCTCGGCTTCCTTGCGGCTCTTGAACGGACCCTTGACCTGGGCCGAGCCTTCCACGAGCTTGTGGAAGTTCATCGAGCCGAACTCACCGCCGATCACCCAGAAATTGCTGCCTGTGGTCATTGTCAGTCTCCTGTTTGCTGTCGCGCGGCCAGTCTGGAATTCGCATCCTGCTCCAGACTGATCGGATCGACCGTTAGCCGAACTGGTTCATCGTGTTGTGGGCGCCGCCCGCCTTCAGGGCCGCTTCGCCCGCGAAGTATTCCTTGTGGTCGTCGCCGATGTCGGAGCCGGCCATGTTCTGATGCTTCACGCAGGCGATGCCCTGGCGGATCTCGGCGCGCTGGACGTTCTTCACATAGCCGAGCATGCCCTGCTCGCCGAAATATTCCCGCGCCAGGTTGTCGGTGGAGAGCGCCGCGGTGTGATAGGTCGGCAGCGTGATCAGGTGGTGGAAGATGCCGGCGCGCTTCGCCGAATCCGCCTGGAAGGTGCGGATACGCTCGTCGGCTTCCTTCGCCAGCGGGGTGTCGTCGTACTCCGCCTTCATCAGCTCGGCACGGTTGTACCTGCTGACGTCCTTGCCGGCTTCCTTCATCGCGTCGTAGACCTGCCAGCGGAAGTTCAGCGTCCAGTTGAAGGACGGCGAATTGTTGTAGGCGAGCTTGGCGTTCGGGACGACCTTGCGGATCCGGTCGACCATCTTGGCGATCTGCTCGATATGCGGCTTCTCGGTCTCGATCCACAGCAAGTCGGCGCCGTTCTGCAGCGAGGTGATGCAGTCCAGCACGCAGCGGTCCTCGCCGGTGCCCGGGCGGAACTGATAGAGGTTCGAGGGCAGCCGCTTCGGGCGCAGCATCTTGCCGTTCCGGTTGATGATGACATCACCGTTGCGGGCGTTCTCGGGCGTCACTTCCTCGCAATCGAGGAAGCTGTTGTACTGGTCGCCGATGTCGCCGGGCTTGTGGCTGACGGCAATCTGCTGCGTCAGGCCGGCGCCGAGCGAGTCGGTGCGGGTGACGATGATGCCGTCCTCGACGCCGAGCTCGAGGAACGCGTGGCGGCAGGCGCGGATCTTGGCCAGGAACACCTCGTGCGGGACGGTCACCTTGCCGTCCTGGTGGCCGCACTGCTTCTCGTCCGAGACCTGGTTTTCGATCTGCAGCGCGCAGGCGCCCGCCTCGATCATCTTCTTGGCCAGCAGATAGGTCGCTTCCGCGTTGCCGAAACCGGCGTCGATGTCGGCGATGACGGGGACGACATGGGTCTGGAAGTTGTCGATCTTCTCGATCAGCGCCTTCTCCTTCGCCTTGTCGCCCTCCTTGCGGGCCGCATCGAGCGCGCGGAAGATATCGTTCAGCTCGCGCGAATCGGCCTGGCGCAGGAAGGTGTAGAGCTCTTCGATGAGGGCCGGCACCGAGGTCTTCTCATGCATCGACTGGTCGGGCAGCGGGCCGAACTCGGAGCGCAGCGCCGCGATCATCCAGCCGGACAGGTACAGATAGCGGCGGTCGGTGGTGCCGAAATGCTTCTTGACCGAGATCAGCTTCTGCTGCGCGATGAAGCCATGCCAGCAGCCCAGCGACTGGGTGTACTTGGTGGGGTCGCCGTCATAGGCGGCCATGTCCGCCCGCATCAGCGCCGCGGTGTAGCGGGCGATGTCGAGGCCGGTCCTGAAGCGGTTCTGCAGGCGCATCCGCGCGACGGCCTCGGCCTTCACCCCGTTCCAGGTCGGCTGGGCGTCGAGGAGCGCCTGGGCCGCCTCGATCTGGCTCTGATACGACGCCGGGCCCTGGAGAGCCTGTTCGCCAATCCCGCGTGGCTGGTAGTTCATGTTCGTAATCCTTTCGGCGACGGACCTGCAGCACGGTGTCGCCAGTCTCGACATTCTTGACAATGCACTGCGAAATGCATGGCGGGAGGTAAACGCGAATCCAGGCAATAAGTACAGTCAGCTTGATTTCGATTGGTGATGCGATGTAACATACATTTCTGTGTAAATTGTCATTTTGTAAGTTTTGTCACAAAATAGGTCAGCGAGACTGCCATGCCCAGTGAGAGCGGGAAGAAACTGTTCGTCGGTCCGCGCTTCCGGCGTATCCGCCAGCAGCTGGGCCTGTCGCAGACCCAGATCGCCGAGGGGCTCGGCATTTCCCCGAGCTACGTCAACCTGATCGAGCGCAATCAGCGCCCGGTGACCGCGCAAATCCTGCTGCGGCTGGCCGAGAGCTACGACCTCGATTTGCGCGACCTCGCCACCGCCGACGAGGACCGCTTCTTCGCCGAGCTGAACGAGGTGTTCTCCGACCCCCTGTTCCGCCAGATCGAGCTCCCGAAGCAGGAGTTGCGCGACCTCGCCGAGCTCTGCCCGGGCGTGACCCATGCGCTGCAGCGGCTCTATGCGGCCTATACCGAGGCGCGCCGCGGCGAGACCATGGTGGCCGCGCAAATGGCCGATCGCAACGAGGGCGCCCGCTTCGAGGCCAACCCGATCGAGCGCGTCCGCGAGCTGATCGAGACCAATCGCAATTATTTCGCGGAGCTCGAGCAGGCCGCCGACAATCTGCGCGACGAGCTCAATGTTCCCGCCGAGGGACTTTATGCGGCGCTGGCGGCGCGATTGCGCGAAAAACATTCCGTCGTCACCCGCATCATGCCGGTCGACGTCATGCGCGAGACGCTGCGCCGCTTCGACCGGCATCGGCGCCAGCTCCTGATCTCGGAACTGGTTGAGGCCTCTGCGCGCACGTTCCAGCTCGCCTTCCAGATCGCGCTCGCCGAATGCGGCCCGGCGATGGAGACCATCCTCGGCCGCGCCGGCGCGCTGGACGACGCCTCGCGCCGGCTCTACCGCATCACGCTCGCGAACTATTTCGCCGCCGCCGTCATGATGCCCTACCAGGCGTTTCTGACCGCCGCGGAGGCGCTGAACTACGATCTGCATGTGCTGGCGCAGCGCTTCAACGCCGGCTTCGAGCAGGTCTGTCATCGCCTGACCACGCTGTCGCGACCCAACGCGCGCGGCATTCCCTTCTTCATGCTGCGCGTCGACAACGCCGGCAATGTTTCGAAGCGGTTTTCCTCCGGCACCTTCCCGTTCTCCAAATTCGGCGGCACTTGTCCTTTGTGGAACGTGCATTCGACCTTCGACACGCCGGATCGCCTGTTGAAACAGGTGATCGAGCTGCCCGACGGCACGCGCTATTTCTCCATCGCGCAGATGGTGCGCCGTCCCGTCGCGCCGCACCCGCTGCCGCAGCCGCGCTTTGCGATCAGCGTCGGCTGCGAGATCCGCCACGCCGCCAAGCTCGTCTACGCCGCCGGCATGGATCTCGAGACCGCCGAGGGCACCCCGATCGGCGTCAACTGCCGGCTCTGCGAGCGCGAAAACTGCAGCCAGCGCGCCGAGCCGCCGATCACCCGCAGCCTGATCCTGGACGAGAACACGCGGCGGATGAGCTCGTTCGCGTTTTCCAATGCAAGGGAGCTGTGAGCTCTCGCGCAAAACTCTCTGTCACCCGGCGAAAGCCGGGGCCCATAACCCCAGGGAGACGTTGCTTTGCTCCACCCTAACCCCGTCATTGCGAGCGGAGCGAAGCAATCCAGGGCCCCGCACACGACTCTGGATTGCCGCGTCGCTTCGCTCCTCGCAATGACGGTCTAACAGCTCACGCTGCCAACTGCCGCCTGTGACTATGGGTCCCGGCTCCCACAAGGCCGGGACGACATCGCGCGCGTTGAAACAGGCTCACGCCAGCGTATGCACGATCACCGGGCCCGCGGATGCATTCGCATTGCCTGCGAGCAGCGGCGTGAGGTTCTGCTCGATCCAGGCGATGGCGCGGCGGTTGGCTTCCTCCGCCTGCTCGTATTTGTCGAAGATGGAGATCGCAGTCACCGTGTCGTCGCCGGCATAGACGACGTAATAGGCGCGGAAGCCGTCGACATCGCTGATGATGGGGATGGCGCCTTCCTTGACGCGGCGCGCCAACTCCTCGGCGCTGCCGGCTCTCGCCTTGGCCTGACGGATGGCGGCATACATGGGATCCTCCTTGCCGGTTCAGATGATGGGGCGCGTCTTGAGTGCGCGCTGCCATCGATCCTACGCCCGGCCGCACGCTTGATCCAGGTCCCAAGACTTCGCTCTGGTCCACCGGGCGTGGTCGCTAGCCGGCCACGCATGTGCGCAACCTGTTGTCATAAACGGCCCTGATCGCGGCAAAGGGAATGGCAACGCGCGCAAAGCGCCGGTTAAACCACAGCCCGACCTCGATTCCGGTCTTGGTCACGACCGGACGGTCGAATTCGTACTGCAGGATGACGGTCATCTCATCAGGATGTTGCGAAACGAGCTCAGCGGGAATCTTGACCCCATCCACTCTCGTTCCAAAGGTGATGCTGACGGGCCGGTCTTCGCCCGCATGCGAGACAAGGGTCGTTATCATCGCCCGGCCGTCGGGGCCTGCGCAGTCTTCGGCGGCCCGGACCCATGGCGCGAGCGCCATCAGAAGGAGGGAGAGCGCGGCCGTCTTCATCTGGTCGATCCCACAGCGTTTGGTCTCAGAGGTTCATGCTTGAGTTGCAGCAGCACCGGCACAGGTTCATTCGTCCCGACGTCAAACAGCAGACCGCATCCTCGCGGCGCGTTTCGCCCGAGCTTTGCATCCTCGTTGCCCTCCCGAATGAAGAGGGCGCAGGGAAGACCGGATGGCCGCTGCACCCGGGGCTCCCGCGCAAGACAATTGCGCAAAGAGCGCGAAAACCTAGGGTACAGGCGGTGACAACCGGCCTTCCCTGCGCGATGGTTTACGGCTTATACGTGATCTCCCCGGTGAACCTTGCCGATTGCCACCGTCCCCGCCGCGATGCGCTTGTGCATCGTCGGCATCAGCGCCGAGCCTTTGGGGCGCCAGGACCACACGATTTCGCCGTCCGCATCGATGCTGCACGTCTGACAGCACCGACCCGTCCACCGCAGTCCCACCTCACGTTCGTGACGACGCGTACGCCCCTCTCATCGAGGCGGGACAGTCGCAATCAAATGCCGATTTTCAGAAAATGACAAGCGCTATATTTTGGGCCGCAGATCTTGAAGCGTCCAACCTGCTTGATTCCGCTCGGTAATTTTTCGATTTGGCACACGCGATATTGTGCGCCAAACATGTGCAGCGAGCGTCATATCGGCTTGAAAACACGGCCAGCTTGCCGATCTCCTGATTTGCCCGTCGGGTGCGCCTTCGCACACTTGGCCGCGAGCGCTACGCCGCGCGCCAGTGATCGGGCTTCTTCTTGTCGTTGAGATGACGGACGCGCGCGACATGAGGTGAATGGCCGTTGGCTCTCGCCCACTCGATCGCCTCCTTCTGAGTCTTGCATGTCGCCAGCACGTGATCGGCGTGATCCTCGACGACAAAGTCGGCGATTGGGCTTCCCTCGTCTCGTCCCTTCGGGCGTGCTTCAACAAAGACTGTCGGCATACGAGCCTCCTCGACGATTTTGAATTCCTCATTGTTTGTCACATCGGCCTGGACAGCTCATTGACACGCCTCAAGGTATCACCCCGGGCGTCGGTAGAGCCGGCGCCGCAATGGCAGCTGCCGTGATAGGTCTTCAGCATGGCCAAACTCCGTTGGATGCCGCGCTCAGAGTTACGATAGGGCTGCGGCCACCCGCCGGCAGTAGCGGATAACGCCTATGTCACTCAGGCAACAACGCGATGGCCAAGCAGTCGCCGTCGAAATTGTCTTTCGCCAAGGGCCGCGCTAAACCGAACTCCATTGCCGCCACGGATGATGCCTGCCGATGCCTGATAGCGCAAAGCGCCTGGAAACGACGTGGAGGCATGTCCGGGCGCTGGCGCACCGGTACCGGCTGCAGCTGATCCTGGCGGTGCGGGTGACGGTGGCGGCGCTGACCGCCTTCGTGCTGGCGCAGGTGCTGCACTTGCGGCTTCCACTCTGGGCAGTCCTGACCTCGCTGATCGTGACGCAGATGAGCCTCGGGCGCTCGCTGAAAGTGGCGAGCGACTATCTGGTCGGGACCTTTCTCGGCGTCGCCTATGGCGGGGCGCTGGCGATCCTCATTCCCCATGACAGCGAATGGGCGCTGCTCGGCGTGCTGGCGCTGGCGATCGCGCCGCTGGCACTGATCGCCTCGTTCAGGACCAATTTCAACGTGCTGCCGGTCACCGCGGTCATCGTGCTGCTGGTGCCGGCCATGCAGCATGTCAGCCCCACAGCTTCGGCGCTCGACCGCGTGCTCGAGGTCGTGGTCGGCGGCGTGACGGGGTTCGTGGTCTCGGTACTGGTGTTTCCCGCGCGCGGCCACGACATGACCACGGATGCCGCGGCGAGCATGCTCGGCCTGATCGCAAACGCGCTGGCCGACCTGCTCAAGGAGGTGGGACGGACGCCCGATCCGCAGCGCCTGCGCCGCATCAATGACGGCATCGGCGCTTCGCTCACGCGGCTCACCGCCCTCGGCGCCGAGGCCGAGCATGAGCGGACCGCCCGCCTCACCTCGGCGCCGGACACCGGGCCGCTCCTGCGCACGCTGCTGCGACTGCGCCACGACATGGTGATGTTCGGCCGCGCCGTCGGCTGCGAGCTGCCCGAGCCGGTCGCAGAGCGGCTCGCGCCCGCGATGGCCGACATCGCGCGCGTCACCAGCGATTTCCTGCGTGCGAGTGCGGCCGCCTTGCGCGAGCTGATGCCGCCACCGCCGATCGACAGCGTCGGCGAAGCCTTCGGCGCCTATACGGTCGCTTTCGAGGCCGTGCGCCGCGAAGGCCTGACCCGCGACATGCCGAGCGACATCGTGGAGCGCTTCTTCGCGCTCGGCTTTGCGCTCGACCAGCTGCGCGAGCATCTCACCGACCTGCATCGCGTGGTCGGCGAATGGGCGAGAAAATGAGCTTCGAACGGCGGGGGTTCACCTCGCCCGGAGGGAGAGGCCGGATTGCGTCGACAGATGCAATCCGGGTGAGGGTAACGATCCCTCGATCGAGCCGCGGCCCCTCACCCGGATTGCGCTCAGGCGCAATCCGACCTCTCCCCGCTGGGGAGAGGTGACCCGGCAGCGATCAGCCGAACTGATCTCGCCATGCGCGAAGCGGCGGAGCGGTTTGGTTAATCCCCGCATAATTGCGCGCAACACCTTGAGCGCAGCGATTAACTGGGTTGCAACGCCGGTCGGTTAAGGTCCGTTCGCTCTATATGAGCCGGCCAAATCAACATCACCACAAACCACCATGGCCGGCCACTTCGATAGCAGGGGACCATCATGCGTACTGCATTGGCCGTTTCAGCCCTCCTCGCGATCGCGTTTATCGCGACAGCGCATGCCGCGCCGCGCGTGATCCAGATCCCGCCGACCGACAATGCCGCCGCGTCCACGCCGGACGGCTTTCAGAGCTACAACGGCTATATCTACGACCTCTCCGAAAATGCCGATCGCAAGGACAGCGAGGCGCTGCTCGCCAATCTCAAGCATCAGCTCGACATCGTCGACAAGGCGGGCTTTTCGCCCCGTGTCCTGAAATTCTTCCACACCGTTCCGATTCTATCGAGCGAGACCGAATGTCTCGAGCTCGGCGCCGGCTGGGCCTGCTACGGCCTCGTGGTGCCCAACCGCGAGCGGCGCGGCTCGTTCAATCTCACCGCCTGGGATCACGACTTGCACAAATGGGTCAACCCCGATCCCGTCGAGCTTGCGGTCGATTCCGGCCTCGGCGTCATCATGGTGCGCCCGTACATGTCGAGCTACAATGACGAGCCGGTGCTGCTGCACGAGTTCCTGCATGTCTATCACAGCCGCCTGATGCCGCAGGGCTATGACAATCTCGGCGTCAAGGCGTACTACGCCGAGGCGAAAAGCAAGCGCCTGTTCCCGAAGGAATCCTATACGATCTTCAACCACAGGGAATTCTTCGCGGTCACCGCCAGCATCTTCCTGGCCGGCAAGGATACCGTGCACGAGCCCTTCACCCGCGCGGGCCTGAAGGAGAAGATGCCGGACTATTACAAATACCTGGTGGGCGTGTTCGGGTTCGATCCGGAAAAGCCGAACGAGCCGCCGGTTGCATCGGCTGCAACCGTGCCGCCTGCGGCCGACGGCGCCGCGGTGACGCCATAAGCGGGGGCCGCTCGCCCGCAGTTCGGAATGACGTCTTCGAACGTTTCGCGCGCTCTCAGCGCGACGGTCCCGATGCAAAGGGCTTGCGTGTGCGCGAGCGATCGCCCGCCGCCTTCGGCAGCTGCGCGATGTTGGACTGCGACACGGGACGCGGCGGAGGCGGCGGCTGTTGCTCGCCGAGGAACAGCATCGCCTCGAACTCGAGGTCGGGGGCCTGCGCGGACCTGCCGCTGCAGCGGGCGATGTCGCCCCGCAACATGCCGCTCAGCTTCAGCTCGACCTCGTCGAGGCCGAACACGGTGGTCGGCCCGTCGGCAATACGTTTTGTCGTCAGCGTCGCGGTGAAACGATCGCCCTCGATCTCGTATGTGCCGCCATAGTTGAAAAAACTGTCGCCGCCGGAAATCCTGCCCTCGGCAAGATGCACGGTGGCCGTGCCCTGGCCACGAGGGGTGCGAAACCATGCGGTATAGGTGCCGTCTCTGAACATTCTTCAGGAAACCAATTGTCGCCGGGCGAGCGAAAGAATAGTGCGCACCACTAGAGGGCGAAACCGTGAAGGGCCACCACGATATCGTGCCGTGGTTAATGACTGAAAAATGAACACGGACAGTCGCCAGCAGCCGTCGCGGGCCGCTCGCACCGATTCCGACGGGTGTGTGGCCGCAGCCGGATTTCCCTTTTCGCGACGATTCGGATACTTCCGACCGAGCGAAACCTGCGCCCGACCCGGTACCCGAATGCCTCGTTCCCGCCTTCCCCGAATGATGACCGCCGCGCTGGCGGTGCTTGCATTTTCATCTGCCGCATTTGCGCAATTTGCGCCCGTGGCCCGGCCGGGTCCCGCGCCGCAACGGCCCGCCTCCGCGCCCTCGCTCCGGGCGGCCTCCTGCCACAATGGCGCGAGCTTCGAGAAATTCCTGGGCGAGCTGAAGCAGCGGGCGATGTCCGAAGGCGTATCGCAGCGCGCCATCGACGAGGCCTCGCCCTACCTGACCTACGACCAGGGCATCGTCAACCGCGACCGCGGCCAGCGCGTGTTCGGCCAGCTCTTCACCGAATTCGCCGGCCGCATGGCCGCGCCCTATCGCATGCAGCAGGGCCAGCAGCACATCAGGACCTATGCCGCGGCGTTTGCGCGGGCGGAAAAGGAATATGGCGTGCCGCCGGCGGTGATCGCCGCGTTCTGGGGCCTTGAGAGCGACTTCGGCGCCAACATGGGCAATCTGCCGGTGCTGCCCTCGCTGGTGTCGCTCGCCTATGATTGCCGCCGCTCCGAGCGTTTCCAGAACGAGACCATTGCGGCCTTGAAGATCATCGATCGCGGCGATCTGTCGCCGGACGAGATGCTCGGCTCCTGGGCCGGCGAGCTCGGACAGACGCAATTCCTGCCGACGCATTACGTCACCTATGCCGTCGACTATGACGGCGATGGCCGGCGCAATCTCCTGCGCAGCGCGCCCGACGTGATCGGCTCGACCGCGAACTACATCGCCAATGGCCTGAAATGGCGGCGCGGCGAGCCGTGGCTGGAGGAGATCCGGCTGCCGGCGAATTTTCCGTGGGAGCAGGCCGACCTCACCATCCAGCAGCCGCGGTCGAAATGGATCACGCTGGGCGTGACCTATCCGGACGGGCGGCCGCTGCCGAACGACGATCTGCCGGCCTCCGTGCTGCTGCCGATGGGACGGATGGGACCGGCCTTCCTGGCCTATGCCAACTTTGCGGCCTACACCGAGTGGAATAATTCGCTGATCTATTCGACCACCGCCGGCTATCTCGCCACCCGCATCGCGGGCGCCGCCCCGATGCGACGCCCGGCCGGCGCCGTGACGCAGCTGCCGTTTGCCGAGATCAAGGAGCTGCAGCAATTGCTCGTCCGCGCGGGCTACGATGTCGGCAAGGTCGACGGCGTGCTCGGGCAGCAGAGCCGCACCGCGATCAAGGCGATGCAGATCAAATATGGACTGCCGGCGGATTCCTGGCCGACCGCGGAGCTCGTCGCGCGCATGCGCGGCACTCCGCGCGCCCAGCCCGCCGCCGCGTTGCCGCCGATGCGGTGAGAACGTCAAGTCATCCGACTGACGACACGACCCAGGGAGATCCCATGTCCTTCTACGACGCTACCGTTCCGCTTTTCATCCAGATGCTCAACTCGCTCACCGGCATTCTCGGCAAGGCCGAGGCGCACTGCCAGGCCAAGGGCATCGCACCCGAGGTGCTGTTGTCGGCACGGCTCTATCCCGACATGCTGCCCCTCACCCGGCAGGTGCAGCTCGCCTGCGATTTCGCGGGCAAAAGCTCGGCGCGGCTGGCGCATGTCGAGGTGCCCACGACCGCCGACACCGAGAAGAGCTTCGATGAGTTGCGCCAGCGGCTGGCAAGGACGGTCGACTATCTGAAGACGTTCAAGCCCGAGCAGTTCGACGGCGCGGACGCCAAGGACGTCAACTTCCCGGCCGGGCCGAACACCAATTTGACCCTCAAGGGCCAGCAATTCTTCAACCGCTTCGCCCTGCCGAACTTCTTCTTCCACACCTCGATCGCCCACGGCATTCTGCGTCACAATGGCGTCGAAATAGGCAAGCGGGATTTCCTCGGGGTGGCCTGATTGCCACTTGCTCCGTCATTCCGGGATGCGCTGTATTTTGCAGCGCAGACCCGGAATGAGGAAAAAAACAGCAATCGTGGCGCGCCCGGCAGTTCTCGTCTTCCTCGCTTCTGTGACAATCGAGCAAATTTTCCCAATCTGCATGCCGCGCGGCTCGTCTGCGCAAAGCGTATGGCTGCCGGCTATTGCGCGGATTGCTGCAATGCCCAACTGTTGCTGATCTGTAACCTCACTCGGAAAGCCAATGAGCACGCCGACCAAATTGTTTGAGCCCTTCAAGCTCGGCCCGATCACCCTGCCGAACCGCGTGGTGATGGCGCCCTTGACCCGCAATCGCGCAGTGCCGCCCGGCATGGTGCCGAGCCCGCTTGCGATCGACTATTACGGCCAGCGGGCCTCGGCAGGCCTTCTGGTGACCGAAGCGAGCCAGGTCTCGCAGCAGGGCCAGGGCTATCAGGACACGCCCGGCATCTATTCCAGGGAGCAGGTTGCGGGCTGGCGCAAGATCACCGATCGCGTCCATGAGCGCGGCGGCCGTGTCTTCATCCAGCTCTGGCATGTCGGCCGCATCTCGCATGTGGACTTGCAGGCTGGCGGCGCGGCACCCGTCGCCCCCTCGGCGGTCCGCGCCAAGGGCAAGACGTTCGTGAACGGCACCTTTGCCGACGTCTCCGAGCCGCGCGCGCTGGAGCTCAACGAGATTCCCGGGATCATCGACGACTTCAAGCGCGCCGCCGCCAATGCCCGCGAGGCCGGCTTCGACGGTGTCGAGATTCACGGCGCCAACGGCTATCTGCTCGACCAGTTCGCCAAGGACGGCGCCAACAAGCGCACGGATTCCTACGGCGGGTCGATCGAGAACCGCGCGCGGCTGATGCTGGAGGTCTCGAAAGCGGTGGCTGCCGAGATCGGCGCCGAGCGCACCGGCATCCGCATCTCCCCGGTGACCCCGGCCAACGACATCTCCGATTCCAATCCGCAGCCGCTGTTCGACCACATCGTCGACCAGCTCAATGCGTTGAAGCTCGTCTATATCCACGTCATCGAGGGCGCCACCGGCGGCCCGCGCGACATTGCGCCGTTCGACTATGCGTCGTTGCGCAAGCGTTTCAGCGGCGCCTACATGGCCAACAACGGCTATGATTTCGCGCTGGCGACCAAGGTGCTGGCCGAAGGCGCGGCGGACCTGATCGCGTTCGGCAAGCCCTTCATCTCCAACCCCGACCTGGTCGAGCGGCTCAAGCGCGGCGCGCCGCTCAACGAGTGGGACAAGAACACGTTCTACGGCGGCGGCGCCAAGGGCTACACCGACTATCCGACGCTGCAGACCGAGGCGGCGCAGTAACAGCCACTGTCATTCCGGGGCGCTCGCGCGAGCGAGCGAACCCGGGATCGCGAGATTGTGGCGCAAGGGCCGCGTTTTGTGGCGCGAGATTCCGGGTTCGATGCTGGCGCATCGCCCCGGAATGACGTGCGGCAATCGCCTACTCCGCCAAACCCACCGCCCTCGGCTCGGCCTCCGCCGCGGCCATGCGCTCCACGATCCGGCGCATGCGTTGCGGCGCGGCGTCGATGCCGAGGCGGATGCGCTTGAAGTCCGGCCTCGCCCGCTCCACCTGCGCGATCCGCTCCAGGATCTCCTTGTCCTCGTTGAAGGCCACGCGGAAATCCGCGTGCAGCCGCTGATCGACATCGGCATCACCGACTGCGAAATTGCGCACATGCAGCCAATGGTCGATGCAGTGCTGATCATCGACCGGCGTGATGAAATGGCAGGCGAAGATGCGCAGTCCCGCATCGCGCGCTTGCGGATCGGCGATCACGCCGGCATCGGCGCTGCCGAAGTCGATCACGGCAATGCTCGGGGCCTGGTAGTCGTAATAATGCCAGCGGTCGACATGCCCGCGGAAATTGCCGTATTTGGCGAAAATCGGAATCGGCGGCGCGTTCCTGATCCATCGCCACACCAGCACGCCGTGCTCGCCGAACGTGTGCTCGACCGGAATCTCCTCGCTGGCCGAATTGCCGAGTGTCGACAGATGAACGAAGCTGACATGTGCGGGATCGCACAGATTGTCGGCAAGGTTGAGATAGTTGGTGTCGATGCGCAAGGCATCGCCATGCGCCGCGTGCCATGTCGGCTGGCTGTATTGCGGCAGGTCGTAGATCGAGGCCGGATCGGCGCGCGCGGGATCGCCGGGCCAGATCCACACCAGCCCCATCTTCTCGTGCAGTCTGTATGACGGCACGCGGGCGTTCGGCGGAATCATCGGCTGGCCGGGAATCCTGACACAGCGACCATCGCGGCCGAAGGTCATGCCGTGATAGCCGCATTCGATCGCATCGCCCTTGAGCTTGCCCATGGACAAAGGCGCCAGCCGATGCGGACAGGCATCGTCGAGCGCGACCGGCTCGCCGGCTTCGGTGCGGTAGACCACGAGATCCATGCCGAGAATGCGATGGCGGGACAGCGTGCGCGTGACCTCGCGCGACCAGGTGAGCGGATACCAGCTGTTACGGGGAGCGATCAGCGTCATGGCAGGTCCCTTCAGTTCTTCAGCTTGGCCAGCACGTCGGCGTCGGCAGGCTGATAATCGGCGCCGTCGACATAGCGCCAGTCGGTCATCACGCCCTGGCCGTCCTTCACCGCGAGCTTGCCGATATAGACGCCAAGCGTCGACTGATGATCGATGGCGCGAAACGCCACGGGACCCGCGGGCGTTGCGACCTTCAAATGCTCCATGGCCTTGACGAGGTCGTCGGTCGCGGTCGATCCGGCGGTCTCGATCGCCTTGGCGAGCACCAGCGTGTTGATGTAGCCGATCAGCGCGCCGATGTTCGGCGGCTCCTTGAAGCGCGCCTGATATGCCGTCAAGAAAGCCTGGTGTTCGGGCGTTGCGATCTCACTCCAGGGATAACCGGTGACGATCCACCCCTCGGGCGCCTCGTCCTTCAGGGGCGCCAGATATTCCGGCTCACCGGTCAGGATGCTGACGACGGCGCGGCCGGAAAAGGCGTTGCGCGTCGTTCCCTCCCGCACCAGCTTGGCAAGATCGGCGCCGAAAGTGGCGTTGAAGACGGCTTCCGGATTGCCCGCCGTCATGGCCTGCACGACCGCGCCGGCATCGATCTTGCCGAGCGGCGGCCATTGCTCGGAGACGAATTCGACGTCGGGCTTCAGCCGCTTCAGCTCGCGTTTGAAATCCGCAACCGCGGCCTGGCCGAATTCATAGTTCGGCGCGATCGTCGCCCAGCGTCGCGCCGGGAGCCTCGCGGCCTCCTGCGCCAGAATGGCGGCCTGCGTATAGGTCGAGGGCCTGAGGCGGAACGTGTAGCGGCTGCGCTTGTCCCAGATCAGCGCGTCGGTCAGCGGCTGCGAGGCCAGGAAGAACAGCTTCCGCTCCTTGGCGAAATCGGCGACAGCAAGCCCGACATTGGAGAGGATCGTGCCGGTCAGGAGGTCGACCTGCTCGGCATCGACCAGTTGCCCGGCCTGCGTGATCGCGACATCGGGCTTGCCGGCATCGTCGCGGGCGATGATCTCGAGCTTGCGGCCGAGCACGCCGCCGCGGCCGTTGATCTCGTCGCGCGCGAGCTCCCAGCCCTGGCGATAGCCCCGGGTCCCGATCGGAAGCGCCGAATAGCTGGAGATGTCGCCAATCCGGATCGGCGGTGCCTCCGCCGCGCACGCGCTGCCGCCGACCATCGCCGCCGTCGCAAGCATGAACAAGCTCACCGCAAAGCACGCACGCATCCCGACCTCCCGGGGCTGGCCCCTTGAATGAACGTCGCTTATGTATGTAGTACTTACTACATAAGAAATGTCGTTCCGGCGGGCTTGTCAACGGTGAAGAATTGGCCGGACCTTGCCAAAAAACAGGCAGACATCATGCTGCCGGCAACGATTCCCGCATTGATTCTCGCGTTGCTTCCGGGGGTTGAGTGATCAAGAGTCGAGCGATGGCCAACGAAACCGACATGCCCATGAGGGAGCTCGAGCCGCCGCGCGGCAAGGCCGCCTCACGGCGAAAGAAGGCGGCAAAGCCGCGCCGGCGGACCCGTGCGCCGGACCAGACCCGCGAGGCATTGCTGCGCGCCGCGGTCGCCGAGTTCGCGTGCGAAGGCTACGGCGGCGCGCGGGTCGATCGGATCAGCAAGGCGGCCAAGAGCAATGACCGCATGCTCTATTACTACTTCACCAGCAAGGAGAAGCTGTTCCATCACGTGATCGAGCATTGCTATGCCGACCTGGTCGCACGCGAGGAAGCGCTCGACCTCGACCTGACGCGCCCGCGCGAGGCGCTCGCCGCCCTGATCGCCTTCAACTGGAGCTATTATTGGGAAAACCCGGAACTGCTCAGCATCCTGGCGTCGGAAAATCTGTTCAAGGGGCGCCATGTCAGGAACAACATCCGCGGCGTTTTTGCCAACACGCAACTCGGCCTGTTGGAGCAGGTGCTGAGCAGCGGCGTCAAACGGGGCGAGTTCAAAGCGGACTGCGACCGGATCCACGTGTTTCTTTCGATCCTGTCGCTGACCTATTTCTACCGCGCCAATCTCTACACGCTCTCCAACTACATGCAGATCGACCTCGCCGACGAAGGCCGGCGCAAGGCGTGGCTCGCGCATGTCCAGGCCATGATCCATGACCTGGTTCGCCGCAGGGATTAGGGCGAGATGCGGACCCGCCGGGCCGCGTCAACGCAAAGCGTGTAGCGGTTTTCCGAAAAGATCATGCCCAATCAAAGACAGGGGCCACGGCGAATCGCGCTTCATTCCCGACGTGTGTTTGTTCTAGTCTCGGCGTCATGAAGGACACCGCCGAGGACATCGTTCGCCGCGCCGCTGCCGCGTTCAACGCGGGGCAGGCCGACGAGGCGCGCAAGCTGTGCGAGCAGGGGCTTGCGCGCAGCCCGCGCGAGCCGATGCTGAGCCACCTGCTGGCGGCGATGCTGTTTGCGCAACGGGATGTCGCCACGGCGCGGTTTCATATCGATAACAGCATCCACGCCCGTCCCGACAACGCGCCGGCGCGGCTGCTGGCCGGCCGCATCGCACGCGCCGCGGGCGATTTTCCGGCTGCGCTTGCACATTTCGACCGCGCGATTGCGCTGTCCCCGCAGCGCGACGCCTTTGTGGAGCAGGCGCGCACCCTCGATCAGGGCGGCTTTCGCGCGCCGGCACGCGAAGCCTGGGCCGCGATCCTCAAGGTGATTCCGCAGCATCAGGAGGCGGCGGGCCGACTTGGGCGGCTCGCCTTCGAAGACGGCGATCTCGTTGCGGCCGCCTCCTATCTCGAACGCGCAACCGCAGGCGATGCGCCGGCGTCGGTCTGGTTCGATCTCGGCGTCGTCCGCCAGGACCTGCGCGACTATGCCGCGGCCGAGGCCGCCTATCGCAAGGTGCTCGCGATCAAGCCCGATCACGCCGAGGCCGCGCTCAATCTCGGCATTGTGCTGCAGGAAAAAGGCGACCCCGATCGCGCCATGGAAGCCTATGCGACCGCCTATCGCCTGCGTCCCGACATGTTCGGCGCGATCGCGATGGCGCTAACCTCGGCGCCGCATGGCAGACTATGGCTCGATGCCGAGGAGCTGCGGCGCAACTTAAGTCGTTAGCTTGCCCCGCCGTGCGCGGAAGCGTTTGCGGTAGACGCCGGGCTTGGCGAGCACCTCGCCGACCGTGTGCGAATAGGCCGCCTGGTGCGCCTCGTCAAAACTCTCGAATACGAGCTCCGGATTGCCGCGCGGCACGGCAAAGCATTGCGCGACCGGCGTGCCTTTTTTCAGCACGCCGGAAAAATCCGGATCGGTCCAAACGGCCGGAAAATTGATGCCGCCGTCGTGGAACAGGTCCGCATCCACCAGGCCCGAGACCAGCCGGAACGGCAGGTCGTCGCGGTTGACCGGATGCGTCGCGAACAGCGACCAGCCCGGATCACACTCGATGGTCCAGAAGCTGTTGAACTTGACCGCAGCCTGCGCGCCTTTCGCGAACGGCGCGCCGGCGAATTGCGCAGCGACATGGAAGCTGAGCGGCGCACGCGGATGGTTCGCGGTCGCGGGCGCCGGGATATCCCAGTCCCACGAGAAGGCGCCGCGCTCGACCGTGATGTCGCAGGGCAACAGGATCATCACGCCATAAGCCATGGCGTCGACGAAGGGCGGGCACTGCTTGACCGTGCGGATCTCGCGGCGATGGATATCGGAATGCGCGTTCGCCGGCATCGCGCGCAGCCAGTCCGGCAGCGCGGTGCGCGCCGGCACCGGGCGCGGCAACCGGTCGATCAGCGCGGGATCGCAGCGGAAGATCATGCGCATGGGTCACTCCGAGGTCCGAGCCTCTTCTGCCTTGCCCCGGGCCCTCGCGGGGCGCGAGGCCATCCGAACCCGTTGCACCGGCTTCCGTCAATCATCAAGCGAAAAGCGCGTCATTGGCCCGGCTTCACTGCGTCCGGAAGTTGCGCGAGCCGCCACATCTCCTCCGCCGTCGGCGTCAGCCGCATCTGCGGCCGGAACAGCCGCACCGCGACCGGCACATCCCAGGAGGCGTCTGCAACCGGCAGCAGCCGGCCGGATGTCAGGTCGTCCTCGACCAGCGTCGCCGGCAACCAGGCCACACCACGTCCATCCAGACACAGGGCCCGCAGCGAGCCCGCAAGATCCGCCGTCAGCGACGGCGCGGCGAGCAGCCGTGGCAGCCGCGGGCCGACGACGCCGCGCAGGATGCGTCCGAGACCCGAGCCGCCGCCATAGGCGAGCAGCGGCGCCTCCGCGAGCGCGGCGCCTCGCGTCGTCGCCAGGCTCGGCGCCGCGCAAGCAAGCAGCCGGTCGTGCGCGACCACAACGGATGTGAATTCGGCGGACGGTAGCCGAAGCGGCACATCCTCGTGCACGTGACAGAGCGCGAAATGTGCGCGCCCGTCCAGCAGCAGCGTTTCGACCGCATTCAGCGTGTCGGACACCAGCTGCACGCAGCAGATCAGGCCCGCAGCCTCCAGCCGCTTCAGCCAGCCGGGAAAGAAGATCAGCGAGAGCGCATGCGTTGCGGCAATTCGAATGGTCGCGGCCTCCGCTGCCGCGACGTCCCGGACATGGGCGCGGGCGTCGGCAATCCGGCGGATCAGCATCGCCGCCAGCGGCTGGAATTCGCGCCCCGCCTCGGTCAGCTGAACCGGCTGCGTGGCGCGATCGAACAGGGTGACCCCGGTCCATTCCTCCAGGGCCCGGATGCGGCGGCTGAAGGCGGGCTGTGTCAGGTTCCTCGCCTCCGCCGCGCGGGAGAAGTTACCGGTGCGGCAGAGCTCGAGATAATCCTCAAGCCAGATCAGCTCCATGGTCCATTCCCGGGAAACTCGCCAATCCTTGGAGACCCGCAAGGCCTTGGAAACCCGCCAGGCCGATGCCGTTTACGCCTTGGACGATACGAAATCGGCATTGGCCCCGCCCCTGGATCGAGTGCCACATCCCTTGTCCCGAACCTGGAGGACCAGCTTGCGCATCATCGAAATCCGTGAACGGACTTACCCCATCGCCTCGCCGATCGCCAACGCCTATATCGATTTCAGCAAGATGACCCTCAGTCTTGTGGCCATCAAGACGGACGTGATCCGGGATGGCAAGCCGGTCGTGGGCTATGGCTTCAATTCCAACGGCCGCTATGGGCAAGGCGCCCTGATGCGCGAGCGCTTCATCCCCAGGCTGATGGAGGCCGAGCCGGCGAGCCTGCTCAACGAGGCCGGCGACAATCTGGACCCGCACAGGATCTGGGCCACCATGTTCCGCAACGAGAAGCCGGGCGGCCATGGCGAGCGTTCGGTGGCCATCGCCACCATCGACATGGCGGTGTGGGATGCAACCGCGAAGATCGCAGGCCAACCGCTGTTCAAGCATCTGGCCGAGACCCATGGCCGGACCGCCAATCCCAAGGTCTTCGTCTACGCCGCCGGCGGCTATTACTATCCCGGCAAGGACAATTCCAAGCTCAAGGACGAGATGAAGGGCTATCTCGACCGCGGCTACACCGTGGTGAAGATGAAGATCGGCGGCGTGCCGCTGAAAGACGATCTTGGCCGGATCGAAGCCGTGCTCGGCATGCTGCCCGCCGGCTGCCGGCTGGCGGTCGACGCCAATGGCCGGTTCGATACCAGCACCGCCATCGACTACGCCAAGGCGCTCTCGGCCTACGACCTGTTCTGGTACGAGGAGGCCGGCGATCCGCTCGATTACGAGCTGCAGGCCGAGCTCGCGCAGCATTACGCGAAGCCGATGGCCACCGGCGAGAACCTGTTCAGCCATCAGGACGCGCGCAATCTGATCCGCTATGGCGGCATGCGCAAGGACATCGACTGGCTGCAGTTCGACTGCGCGCTGAGCTACGGGCTGGTCGAATATCTCCGCACCCTCGAGATGCTCGATTCCTACGGCTGGTCGGCGTCGCGCTGCATCCCGCATGGCGGACACCAGATGTCGCTGGCCATCGCCGCCGGGCTCGGTCTCGGCGGCAACGAATCCTATCCCGACCTGTTCCAGCCCTTCGGCGGATTCCCCGACAGCGTCCGGGTGGAGAACGGCCACGTCACCTTGCCGCCGCTGCCCGGCATCGGCTTCGAAGGCAAGGCCGATCTCTACAAGGTGATGGCCGAGCTCTGCGCCTAAAGGCGCCGCCTCCCACGGACCCGGCGCGATGCCAGCGCCGGGTGCGCCACCCGATCAAATCGGTTTCGCCGTGGCCTTTTCGCGAATGACCGCGGACCGCTTCATGAGAGACTCGGCGTCGGCGATCCGGCCCTCGGCCTTGTAGAGATCGCCGAGGTTCTGCAGCAGATTGGCCATTTCAGGATGGTTCGGACCGAGCGCCTTCTCGTTGATGGCGATCGAGCGCTTCAGGAGGCGCTCGGCATCGGCGTAGCGACCTTGCTTGAATGCTACGGCCGAAAGATTGTTCAGCGCCTGCGCAACGTTCGGATGGTTGGGGCCGAATGCCTTTTTCGCAAGGGCCAGCGAGCGGTGCAGCAGCCGCTCGGCATCGGCGTAACGGCCCTCGTTGGAATAGATATCGGCCAGGTTGCTCAGCACGATCGCGATGTCGGGATTGTCACGACCGCCCGCCTTCTCGAGCACGGCCAGCGAGCGTTTGAGCAGCGGCTCCGCTTCCTCCAAGCGCCCCTGACTGCAGTAGACATTTGCCAGGTTGCTCAGCGCCGGCACGATATCGGGGGTGTCGGCACCGGTCGTTTTCTCGCGAATGGCAATCGAGCGCTTGAGCAGGGGCTCGGCATCGGCGTAACGCGCCTCCATGCGGTAGAGCTCGCCGAGATTGTTCAGCACGCCTGCGACTTCCTCACGCTCCGGACCCAGCGCCTTCTCGAAAATGGCAAGCGAACGCTTGTACAGCGGCTCGGCGTCGTCATAATTTCCCGCACTGTATTGAACAAGGCCGAGCACGTTCAGGGACGTCGCAACCTTGGTGTCGTCGGGGCCGAGCTCCTTCTCGCGAAGGGCCAGCGACTGCCGGGCGAGCGGGAGGGCCTCCGCAAAGTGTCCGGCCTCATAGAGCGCGACCACTTTCTGAGCGAGGCGGGTTGCCTCGTCGTCCTGCGCGTGGGATGGCGTGCCCGTCCACACGCTGAGGGCCACGGCCGTCACCGCAACACGACAAAATCCTTTGACCGCCTTCATCGGCACGTCTCCGTCACAGCCCCAGCGCGCGTACCGCCCTTGGTGTTCCCGGCGGCTGAAAAGGTTCACAAGCCGGGGCGACGGCGTGCGCAGGGGTTCTTCGCGAGTTGGACGCTTGGAGAGAGCCCCTCACCCGCCGCGCGTTCCGCGCGTCGGCCTCTCCCCGCTCCCGGGGCGAGGCGATCCGCGCCTGCGGGCCGGCCCGAGTCAACTGGCCAAAACAAAAGGCCGGGATTGCTCCCGGCCTTCGCTTGTTCTGATGGATGGCCGGGCCTCGCTTGGAGGCGCGCTCCGCGCGGTTGCCCGGCCATGACGAGCTGAGGGCTCAGTTCGCCGACGCGCGCTTCGGCGGGCTCGCCGGCCACGACTTGATCAGCGTGTCGTAGTCGATGGTCTCGCCCTTCGGCTTCTCGTTGGCAAGCTTGCGCTGCGGCGCGATGTTGCCGTCCTTGGCCGACTTGGCGAACCAGTACTCGGCCGTCTCCTTCTTGTTGAGCTTCGGTCCGCAGGCACCCTGCACGCCCGACTTCTCGAGACGCTCGAGCACGGAGTCCTGGGCCGCGGCGAGCGAGTCCATCGCCTGCTGCGGCGTCTTCGAACCCGAAGCCGCATCGCCGATGTTCTGCCACCACAGCTGGGCGAGCTTCGGATAGTCAGGCACGTTGTTGCCGGTCGGGGTCCACTGCACGCGCGCGGGCGAGCGGTAGAACTCGATCAGGCCGCCGAGCTTCGGCGCACGCTCCGTGAACGACTTGTCCCAGATGTCGGATTCACGGATGAAGGTGAGACCGACATGGCTCTTCTTCAGCGACACCGTCTTGGAGACGATGAACTGCAGATAGAGCCAGGCCGCCTTGCGGCGGTCAACCGGGGTGGACTTGAGCAGCGTCGCCGAGCCCACGTCCTGGTAGCCGAGCTTCATGCCCTCCTTCCAGTACGAGCCATGCGGCGACGGGGCCATGCGCCACTTCGGCGTGCCGTCGGCGTTCATGACCGGCAGGCCGGGCTTGACCATGTCGGCGGTGAAGGCGGTGTACCAGAAGATCTGCTGGGCGATGTTGCCCTGCGAGGGCACCGGTCCCGACTCCGAGAAGGTCATGCCTTGCGCCTGCGGCGGGGCATACTTCTTCAGC